>CAVPOU010000007.1:0-122124 GCA_963707125.1 uncultured delta proteobacterium
ACAGGTTCTTATATTGCCTGGGCTATGGAGCTGTACCAGAGGGGAATCATCAACAAAAAGGTCACAAAGATGCCCTTGAAATGGGGTGACGGGAAAACGATTGTCGAGCTTATCGACCAGATCGCTCACCGGAGAGGATTCGGAGATATTCTGGCAGAGGGCTCTTTTGCTAGAGGAGTGTTTGGGCAAGCATCCCGCCACTATCTTCTGGAAGTGAAAGACTTTCCCATTGAGATGACGGATGAGGCTTCCCAAGAGCTTCGCCCTGGGCATGGCCACTTCCACAAGGGGGGCCTGTCACATGAGAAGCCGTCCATCGATTGATGCAGTTGGCCTTCCGGAGGCGGTTCTGAAGAAAATGTATGGCGGACCTGTGAGCGATAGCCTGTCTTCGTATTGGGGAGGCAGATGGTCTGTGGCATGAACTCATGAATGCAGTGTCCGACTCTCTCGGGATTTGTCGTTTTCAAAGCGTGTTTCAAGCCCTCACGGACTCGGGTACAACCATTTCTCACGTCTCATAGCTCTCGCTACAGGCCTTCACCTCACTCCTGCAGAGATCAAGAAAACAGGGGAAAGAGTCTACACCCTGGAAAGACTGATGATCACTGGCGAAGGGATCTCCAGGAGCGAGGACACCCTTCCCGAAAGGTATTTCGAAGAGCCCATTCCTGAGGGTCCTTCCAAAGGGGAAGTGGTGTCCAGAGAAGAGTTCAGCAGGATGCTGGATGAGTATTACAGACTCCACGGTTGGGATGATGAGGGCCTCCCAAGAAAGAAGACGCTCAAGAGACTGGGGCTTTCAAATGAGAATTAAGGTGAACAAGAAAAAGTGCAGCGGCTGCCGGCTCTGTGAAACCATGTGCTCTCTTTTTCATCTCGGATTTGTGAATACGGAGAAGTCGGCCGTTCGCATCGAGAAGGACGATCTCGACACCAGCATGAACTCGCCCTTCATTTGCCGCCAGTGCAAGAACATGAAATGTCTTGAAGGAGAAAAGGCCGCTTCGGAAGCAGAAAGAAAGAAGTTCATCTGGGCCGGGCAAAGATCGAGCAAATGCCCCTTCCAAGCCTTGAATCTCTTCGGGGGCAAGTCCTATCACTGCGACCTTTGCGGAGGAACCCCTCAGTGTGTCAAAGTCTGCACGACGGGCGCGCTCGTTATGAGCAGGCCCTAACTGGTTAGCTGAGGATGCCTGAAGCGCGTTTCGAGAAAAGGGAAAATGATGAAGCGGATTGACCATGGCAAGTCCAGGATGGGCACTGAGGAATTCGGAGCCGATCTCCCGATGACACCGGAAGAGAACTTCGTCAAGGCCGTGTATTCTTCAGTGGATGAAGCGATTGCACGCGTGCTGGATCGTCTGCGCAGCGAAGATGGCATTGTTCCAAACTGCAAATTGGGGTGTTGCCACTGTTGCCGGTATCACATCGTCATGAACATTGCAGAGGCCCGTACCCTGGCGCAATATGTCAAGCGGGAATTCTCCCCGGAACAGAGAAAGGACCTCCGGATGCGAACTCAGCGATGGCACGAATGGAACGATATCTTGCGGGGCAGGGGCGCGTCGGCCGACATGGCCAGGCAGACAGATCCCTCCCATTACGACCCATGCTGCCCCTTGCTGGTCAACGGCGCATGCAGTGCCTATGGTGTGCGGCCGGTCGTGTGTCGGGCCCATTTTGTCTCTTCCCATCCTTTATCCTGCCACGCGGCAAACGATCCGGAATCCGCAGAAGAGTCGCCGCTGGTGATCGAACTCGTTGTGACGGTGACCAATCCCTTTTCAATGGCCATAAAGGATCATATCGAAAAGGCAGGTTTGGATTACTCCCGATCCATGACACTTCTCCCGCAAGGGCTGGCGATTGAAATGGGTTGGGATTTCGCCGTATCGCCTTGATCATGCTTCTAGTAATCTGGTATGCGCAGTAGTTCTGTGATAGGATCCGATCGTTCTTAAAGACCCTTTTAGGACCCAGCGGTCAACGTTCAAAATGTTTTTAATGAGGAAAAGATGGGGAAACGAATCTTTGTTGGTGACAAGAGAGAAAAAGCTTTTGATGGCGAAAAGACGACAAAAGTTTTTGATGGGGAGAGGACGGCAAAACTGGGGACTGAAAAGAAGCCCGCCGTTGTCCATGTTCAAACAGAAGAAAGATTGAAAGAAGTAGGCTCAATATTTGAAGCGAAGGGGTGGAAATATGTCATTGGATTGGAGCCGGATAAACCAGAGGACATCACCGATTTAGAAATATTGCTGAATCCACCCAAACCAATGATCGCCGAAAACAAGGTTGGGCGCAATGAACCCTGTCCATGTGGCAGCGGGAAGAAATATAAAAAATGCTGTGGTCTATAAGGACGTCTTTCCATTTGGGAGTAAACGTTCGCATGGCAGGCCAACCATCGAGAAGAAAAAAGCCGGCAGGTTTTTTCGTAAAGGCTTTTGTTTCGCGTGCGACCGAGAGCCATACCCCATCCGGAACGTTGGGTGGCAGGCCGGCCTCGCTTGATGCTCCACAGAGTTTGCGGGAGGTTGCTCCTTGCTCCACATCTTTGTAGATGCCGATGCCTGTCCTGTGAAACAGGAAGTCTATCGAGTGGCAAAGCGCTACGACCTTGGCGTCACTCTGGTGGCGGGATCGTGGATGCGGGTCCCGGAGGAGGACAACCTAGCCCTCAAGGTTGTTGGCGAAGGCATGGACGCAGCAGACGACTGGATCGTCGAGCACCTGGAGGTCGATGATATCGTGATCACTGGGGACATACCGCTCGCGGCTCGATGCCTTGAGAAAGCGGCCTACGCGCTGGGTCCTACGGGTAAACCATTTACCCAAGAGAACATTGGCTCGGCCCTGGCAACTCGCGACCTGCTCTCCGCGTTGCGCGACTTCGGTGAGGTCATGGGTGGACCTCCGCCGTTTGCCAAACGCGACCGCTCCCGCTTTCTCCATCAGCTCGACGAAGCGATAAACGCTATCCGGCGCAAAGGAGCATGAACACTGTCCTCCGCCCCGGCCGCTTGAGTACTCAGGCGCTCAGCCCTCTTATGCTCGCGGCGACTATGGTTAGCGAGATTCACAGGTGGATATGTGAGCTGGCGTGCTTTCCTGGATACGAGTTCTGCGAAAATCCTCCCAACCCCTTTATAAAAGGGGGGCAAGGGAGGAATTTAAAGAAACAGACTGGAATCCCGAACTTAACCTTTTTCAGGAGGTGCGAAGGTGACCTTAATTGTCATCCTGGTGATTGTGGTTGGTCTTGGCCTCTTTGTGGTCAGCGTTTACAATGGGCTGGTCCGCGCCCGGAACGAGGTGAAGAACGCGTGGAGTTCCATAGATGTTCAGCTCAAGAGGAGGCATGACCTGATTCCGAACCTGCTGGAAACGGTCAAGGGCTATGCCGCCCATGAGCGCGGGACTCTGGATGCGGTGGTCAAGGCCAGGCAGCAGGCCGTTTCCTTCACAGGGAGCGTGGAGGAACGGGGCAAGGTGGAGAACATGCTCACCCAATCCCTGCGGTCGCTGTTTGCGGTGGCCGAGGCTTACCCGGACCTCAAGGCAAACCAGAACTTCATCAAGCTGCAGGAAGAGCTGTCCGGGACAGAGAACAAGATCGGTTTCGCCCGCCAGTACTACAATGATGCGACCATGAGGTACAAGAACCGCATCGAGATGTTCCCCAGCAACGTGATTGCAGGGATGTTCAATTTCCAGCCTGAGCCTTTCTTCCAGGTGGAAGAGCCTGGAGAGAGGGCCGTTCCTCAGGTCAAGTTCTAATAGGCGTTTTCAAGAGCGTGGCGAGGAGCGCTCCATTGGACCTCACCACAGAGGCACAGAGCGCACAGAGAGGGGTCTTTATTTTTTCGTCTATCGGGGGTAGATACCGAAGATAGACGCGAATAATACCCGCGAAATCAAATTCATGGAAGCGTGACATTTGGCGGTTTACTGCCGCAAGGCGCACAGTTCTAGGGACAGAATATTCTTAGAACTTTTCTTTGCGTCCTTAGCGTCTCTGCGGTGAATGGAGGGGCATCTTATGATGGATGTCATTCACAATATCGGCTGGGCCATTGTTTTCTCGGTGGTGGGCGGACTCGTGGGCATGATGCTTGTGCTTCTGGCTTCAGTCATCGTGCCCAGGCTCATTGACCGCTTCACCCCGAACATCGACGAACAAAAGGAAATCGTTCGCGGAAACAGCGCCGTGGCCGAGTACTACGGCAGGCTGGTGAGCGCTGCGATCCTCGGGGTGAGCATTGTGGTGGCTGCTGCTGTGCTGGGCGGGGTCATCGCAGCCTTGCATTAGCAGGCTGATGAAAAACGCCTTAACAATCTGCCTGCGTTACCCTCATTTCTTCGTCATTGCGGCGTACTGCATTTAGTACGCCTCACTCCTCGGAATTTCGGGTGCCAAGGGGATCTGGACGTTTTTAATCAGCTTGTCAACGCATTAAGTTTTCAGTGACATTGCGAATTGGTGAGACGGAGATCAGTTGCAGTAAGATGAAGAAGATTGTCCTGCTGATGCTGGCGATGGTCGCCTTCTTGCTTCCCTCCCTTTCCTGGGCCAGGGGCGGTGGAGGATGCCTGGTGGAGGGCACTCCGGTGCTGACGCCTTCCGGTCCTGTGCCTATTGAGAGGCTCCAGGCCGGGGACAGAGTGTGGAGCCTGCAAGAGGGGAGGCTTAGAGAATCGCAGGTTCATGTCCAAACCGAAATCGTTGCGCAGGAGATTTTGGAAATCTCCGCCGGAGGCGAGAAGCTAAGACTCACCCCGGAGCACCCGGTGATGACCGGCCCTGGGCAATACCGAATGGCGAATCGCCTTAAGACAGGCGACACAGTCTACCTGGTTCGAGACGGCATCCTCAGATCAATGCCCATCCGGTCCATCCAAAGAACTACCACTACATCGCATGCCTACAATCTCCAGGTCAGCCCCGGAGGAACCTTCGTGGCCGGCGGCCTGGTCGTCCACAACAAGGGTTGTTTTCTTCCGGAAAGCCAAATCCTGAAGGCCGACGGCACAGAGATGCCCATCAGCTCGGCGCAACCCGGAGACCAGGTTCTGGCGTTCACTACGGAAGGCCGCCTGGTGCGCACGCAGGTTCGGGATGTGGTCCGCACAGCAGGTGGATCAATATGTCATCCTCCAAACCGATCGCGTGACCCTGCGAGTGACGGAAGATCATCCTTTCTACGTCGGCCTGGGCACCTTCAAGACCCTCGAAGTCCTCAAACCCGGGGATACGATCATGGCATGGGACGGCCGGTCCCTGACAGAGCAAAAGATCGTTTCCCTCCAGAAGGTGCAGGACCGGGTTCCGGTCTTCAACCTCCAGACCGATCATCCCAACACTTTTTTCGCCGGCCATATTGCGGTACACAACAAAGGAGGGGGAGGAGGGGGCGGAGGAAGCTCCAGGAGTTCGGGTTCAAGCAGGAGCAGCAGCAGTAGATCAGGCGCCGGCGGCGATGATGCCGGGGCTGTTTTTTTTGTTGTTTTTCTAATTGTCTTTATCATCGTCATCGTTCATGTCATCCGTTCGCAGAAGGGCAGGAAAAGCGAGAACCTCGATTTTGTGTACGACCGGAAGGAGATAGCACGCAAAGCTGAGAAGACGGAAAAACTGCTGGCCTTCATCAGTCAGCAGGATTCGACCCTCTCGCCTGAAGCAGTGAGGAACCTGGTGGAGTCTACGTTCCTCAAACTCCAGGAGTGCTGGCAGGCCAGGGATTACACTCCGATGAAGCCGCTTCTGATGCCGGCTCTTTTCACTCAGCATCAGGGCCAGGTCATGGGCATGGTTCGCAACCACGAGATCAATCGCTTGGAAGACCTGAAGGTGGAGCGGGTAGACCTGGTCCATGTCCGCTACACGGAGAAAAAAGATCAACGCGAGTTTACCGCTCTAATCACGGCTTCAGCCAGGGACACCTACACAGATGACCGGACCGGAAAGTTTCTGCGGGGCGATCAGAAGCCGGCGCGGTTTCAGGAATTCTGGACTTTCCATTTCGTCAATGGCCAGTGGCTCCTGAGGGAGATCGAACAGGCAGGGGAGTCGGACATTCTCAAGGACGAGAACTTCGCAGAGATGTTGACGGACGAGACGGTCCAGGGAATTTACCAGGAAGCGGCCAAAGAAGGGGTTGCCGGGCCATGGCTTGCAAAAGGAGAAGAAAAAAAAGCGACTCGCATCGAGCGGCTCCTCAACTTCCTGGTTCAGACGGACAAGCTCTGGAGCCGGCAGCAGATGCTGGAGCGGGCGAGGCAGGTGTTCCTGAGCGTTTACCTGGCGAGGGAATCAGGGGATCCTGCTCAGGTGCCTGAAGCGGATCTCTTCCCGGAGGTGGCGCAAAATCTGCGGCAGCAAATCCGGCAGTGGCAATCAGACGGGCTGAAGGTGGAGTACAGAAACCTCTGTGTGCGAAAAGCGGAATTCATTCTTGTGAGAAACTTCACCGATCCATCCAAAGACGAGTTCACGGTAAGGATGGATGCCCATGCGCAGAAGATCGTAGCCGGGGAGATCGGATGTTCAGCGAACAAAAATATGTGACTCCCTTTGAGGAGTACTGGACCTTCGGTCGTCAGGATGACCGGTGGAAGCTGAAGGAGGTGCTGCCGCCTGCACGTGGAAAGAAGATGGTCACTGAAGACAACGTGGACGAAGAGAGCAGCGCCGGTCAAATCGATTGGTACTACCGCCAGTCCCGCGCGACCTGATCAAAGGACTTCCTTAAGAAGAATACAAAAAACGAGCGGTCAGAAGGCAGGTGTCTGAAAAACTCTCCTATTGTGTGATCTATCAAGAAGGGATCAGCCCTATTCCCTGGGGTTGCCCATGGCTCTGCAGAAGGGGATAAGGGCGAATGGTTGCGCCATGAGTCTTGCTTTTCCCGGAAAAGTCGCTTACGCGGCCCCTGCCTTCACTCTGGCAGTGGTAGGCATCCCAGTGTATGTATATATTCCCAAGTTCTACACCGATGTGGTAGGCGTGCACATCGGGATGCTCGGTTTTCTCCTTCTGGCCGTGCGCATCTTCGACGGGGTTACCGACCCCTTGTTCGGGTATATTTCCGACAGGACCCGAACCCCTTTTGGAAGACGGCGGCCTTACATCGCCGTGGGCTCCCTTGCCCTTGCCGTGTCACTCTATCTCCTGTTCAATCCTCCGGAGGCGTCACCCACCTTCGAGACGTGGTGGTTCGGCATCTGCATCTTCTCCCTTTTCTTATTCTGGACCACGGTGGTGGTCCCCTACGAGTCTTTGGGACCGGAACTCACCTTCGACTATCACGAGCGGACCGGCCTCTTCAGCATGAGGGACGGTGCGATGCTTGCGGGAACCCTGGTCGCAGCAAGCTCCCCCATGATCGTGAGCCAGGTACTCGGCCTTTCCCAGGATGCAGAGGGGGAGCGAATCAAGTTCTTCTGGATCGCGGCCACCTGGGGCCCCATGCTCATTCTCTGTTCTTGGTGGTGTGTGCTGGCCATTCAGGAAAGGGCTGGGACAGAACACCGATCCATGCAGCCCCTGCTGCAGGGATTGCGCGCCGTCGTGCAGAACAGGCCGTTCCTCCTGCTCCTGGGCTCTTACACGATTGCCGCCTTTGGGAGCAATCTCCCGGCCACCCTGATCCTCTACTACGTGGAGTATGTCCTGGGAAGCAAACAGGCAGACTTCTTCCTGGTCCTCTATTTTGTCACGGGCATTGTGTTTTTGCCGGGGTGGGTCCTGCTCTCGCGGAGGATCGGCAAGAAGTGGGCCTGGATCGCTTCCATGGCCATCAACACCGGTTCCTTCGTGGGGGTGTTCTTTCTGGGGCCCGGGGATGCGCCAATGTACGGGGTTCTGGTCTTTTTTTCCGGCATTGGGTTGGGGGCTACCATTGCCCTTCCCTCCGCCATGCAGGCGGACGTGATCGATTACGACGAACTCCTCACCGGAGAGCGAAGGGAAGGCCAGTACATCGGTTTGTGGTCGCTCGCGAAGAAGCTTTCCGCAGCCCTGGGCGTGGGCCTTTCTCTGAGCCTCCTCTCCTATGCGGGATACACGCCCAACGTGGAGCAGACGGAGGGGGTGAAAATGACGTTGAGGGTCCTGTATGCCCTTATCCCGTCCCTCTTTAATCTGCTGGGCCTAATGATCGCCTTCTTCTACCCGATACACACAGTGGCGCACCGGGAGATCCTGGCGGCCATCCAAAAGAGGCGGGCAGGGGAAACAGTGCGGGATCCCTCTGAGGCCTAAAAGGGTGCTAGCAGGGATTAGCGGAAACCGGTGAGTTACAGTATGGAGTAGGCAGTAGGGAGTAAGGAGCGGGCAGCGGTTGTTCTCTGCTTACTTCTTACTGCATACTGCTTACTTAGGGCGTTACGGACACAGGTCTTCAATGGAGGAAATCCTATGCCTATAGAATGGTCTCTGCTTTTGTGGAACTTTGTTGCGGTCATGGGTTTCATGATCGCTGTCTGGGCGCTTAGCGTGGTGATCAAGAACGCAGGCATTGCCGACACGTTCTGGGGACTGGGATTTGTGCTGGTGGCCTGGATCACCTTTCTCGGGGCAGAGGGCTACCTGAGTCGCAGGCTGCTCATCACCCTCATCGTCACGGCATGGGGACTGAGACTTGCGTTGCATATCGGCATACGGAGCTGGGGCAAAGTCGAGGATCGCCGCTATCAGGCTTGGCGGCGGCAGTATGGAGAGCGGTTCTGGTGGGTCAGCCTCTTCACGGTTTTCCTTCTCCAGGGAGTGCTCCTGTGGGTGATTTCCTTGGTCGCCCAGGTGGGTCAGTGGTCCCCAAAGCCGGCCGGGTTGGTCTGGCTTGACGGGGTGGGTTTTCTGCTCTGGGCTGTTGGGTTCTTTTTCGAAGCCGTGGGCGACTGGCAACTGGCGGCCTTTAAGGCGAATCCGGCCAACAGGGGAAGGGTGATGGCCCAAGGCCTCTGGCGTTACACGCGGCATCCCAACTACTTCGGGGAATGCCTGATGTGGTGGGGGATCTTCCTCGTCACCCTGGCCACGCCTGGTTCCCTCTGGACAATCGTCAGCCCTCTCACCATCACCTTCTTGCTCTTGAAGGTCTCCGGGGTCACCCTCTTGGAACGGACCATTGTGGAGACGCGGCCGGAGTACCGGGAGTATCAGGAGAGGACGAGCGCCTTCATCCCCTGGTTCCCGAAAAGGGGGAACCCATGAAATCCCTCATTGACCTGGCGGAACAGGGCGTGATTCCAGACCGGCTCATCCGGTATGGCATAAATCTGGACCGATACCTTCCTTGTATCAGGAAAGAGACGGCAAGAGGGGCTCGCGCCTGCTGAGGGGCTTGGCGAAGAGCATTTGCACGTCGCCCAGGTAGCGCTCCTGAAAACCGGCTTCGCAGTAGCACAGATAGAATTCCCACATGCGGACAAAGGTCTCCGAGTAGCCGAGGGCCTTAACCTGTGCGATGTTGTCGAAGAAGCGCTCCCTCCAAGTTCTCAGAGTTCGCGCATAGTGTGGAGTGATGTCTTCCAGGTGCACGAGACGCAGATCCGTGGCTGCGGCAACGGCGTCCCCCATGGCTGTCACCGAAGGGATGCAACTTCCGGGAAAAATGTAGCGCTTGATGAAGTCCACTTCCTTCTTGTGCTTTTCAAAAACGTGGTCCGCAACGGTGATGGCCTGGAGAGCCATCACACCCCGCTCCGTCAGAAGGTTGCTGCAGCAGCGGAAAAAAGTCTCCAGGTAGTGGTGGCCCACGGCCTCGATCATTTCGATGGAGACCAGCTTGTCGAAGCGGCCTTTTAGGTCCCGATAGTCCTTGAAGAGGACGTGAACCCGGTCTCCCACTCCCGCGCTGTGGATCCGTTCCAAGGCGAGATCGTGCTGCGCCCTGGAGATCGTCGTGGTCGTCACACGGCACCCGTACCGGCCGGCCGCATAAATGGCAAACCCTCCCCACCCTGTGCCGATCTCCAGCACGTGGTCTTTTTCGGAAAGATCGAGCTTTTTGCAGATGCGGTCGTACTTCGCCACTGAAGCCTCTTGGAGGGAGCATTCGGGCCGCTCGAAAATGCCGCACGAATAGGTCAGGGTTTCATCCAGGAACAGGGCGTAGAAGTCATTGCCCAGGTCATAATGAGCGGCGATATTGATCCGGCTGCCCTTCCTGGAGTCCTTGTGGAGGAAGTGATAGGCCTTGTAAAGAGGCGCCTTCAGCCTTGACAGGCCCCTGTCGAGTCCCGTGAAAACGCTCTGGTTGAGGAGAATGATCCTGAGGAGGGCCGTCAGGTCGTCGGAGGACCAGTGACCCGCCATGTAGGCCTCACCGGCGCCGATGCTGCCCCCGAAAAGGACCTGGCTGTAGAAGCGGGGATGGCGCACGGCGAGCGAGGCACGGAGGTCGCACTCTTCAGCCCTGCGGCCAAAGACATGCTGCTCCACTCCGTCTCTCAGAACGATCTCTCCAAGATGAATCCTCCGAAGGAGGGAAAGGAGAGTCCGTTTTGCCCATTCATCCAGTTTTGTGAGCAGGGTGGATTGCGCCAATGGCCTTTCTGCAGGAAGGATGGACTCGCTCATGTTTGTCTCCTTTTTGCCGGATGAACGTGGATGGGTGCACCCTTGACGATGAGCCGCAGGGCCTGCCAATAGATCATGGCCACGATCTTGACCGTCATCAGAGGGTACCGGAGAAGACTGCGGGCAAGGGCGGGACCTGACATCTCCCTTCGCCGGAGAGACAGGGTCGCATCGAAGCGCCGTTTCCCCTCTTGGGTCATGTTGACGAAGTGCACTTGAATGCTTTCACCCGGCACCCTGAACCTCCAGTCGTAGTGAATCTCCATTTCCATGAAGGGAGAAACGTGGAACGCTTTGGAAAAGCGGTAGCGTCTCCAGTCCTGGCTCGGGTGCTCGTTCAAGGCGTCATCCAGCACATAGCAGTGCTCCTCACCCCAGGGCGTGTTGTGGACCTCCGCCACGATGGTTTCCACACGACGATCTTCCCGATCATAACAGAAGTAAAAGCTCGCGGGATTGAAACAGTGACCGAAATACCGGAAATGGGTCAAAAGCCGTATAGGGCCGGCAGGGCGATTACCCGTCTCTTTCTCGACTAAATCCCGCGCGGCGCGGTCCAGGGGAACCAGGGGATCACCGAGGTGGTCCCTCCTCCGCAGGTAGGCGAGATTGACCTGACGGCTTGACCAGAACCATCGGCCTGCAAAGAGGGTCGGGAGTTCCGAGAGATCCACATACATGAGAAAGAGGCGGTAATGAAAAGCGTTCTGAACCGGGCTGAAACGACGGTGCCGCACCTTCCCCTCGTAGATGGCGCTGTGCATGATCAAAGGCCTTTCCCAAAGTGCTTGCACACGGCCAGAGCGCTCTTCACCCCATCCTCGTGGAACCCGTAACTCCAGTAAGCGCCGCAGTAGTAGGTGCGCCGCACCCCGCTGATCTCCTCTCTTCTCCCCTGGGCCGTGACACCGGCAGGTGTCAAAACCGGATGAGCGTAAAAAAGTTTTCGCACAATCTTTGACGGGTCAATCTCGGCCGGCCGGTTCAGGGTCACGCAGAATTCCACCGGCGCGTCCAGGCCCTGGAGGATATTCATGTCGTAAGTGAGGGCCACGCGTCCCAGGCTCTCGCGCGGCACATGGTAGTTCCAGGCGGCCCAACATTTTCTGTGGCGCGGCAGGAGGGAGGAGTCGGTGTGGAGAACCGTCAGGTTTTCCTGATAGGGAAGGGCTCCCAGCACATCCTTTTCCGCCTCTGAGGGGTCAGAGAGCAGGGCAAGAGCTTCGTCGCTGTGGACAGCCAGGACGACGGCGTCGAAGCGTTCAGTCCCTCCGTCTCGGGAGCGGACTTCCACGTAATCGTCTCTACGGGCGATGGACTCCACAGGGCAGTTGAGGCGGATTCGGTCGGCAAAGGGCTTGATCAGCTTTTCCACATACTGCCTGGAACCTCCCTGGACCACCAGCCACTGGGGCTGGTTGCGCACTTTCAGGAACCCGTGATTGTGAAAGAACTCCACGAAATAACGGGCAGGGAACTGCCGAAACCGGATCGGATCTGCAGACCAAACCGCAGCGCCCATGGGCAGGATAAACTTCTCGATGAACAGGGGAGAGTATTTTTCTCTTTCCAGGTAGCCCGCCAGGGTCACCTGGTCGTCACGGGCTTCGAGCAGCTTTAACGCTTCCTTTCTAAAACGGAAGATGTCCATGACCATGCGATAGAACGCCGGTCTGAGAAGATTGCGGCGCTGGGCAAAGAGGGTGTCCAGGGAACTGGGGCTGAACTCCAAACCCGTTTGCTCGCATTGCAGGCTGAAGCTCATCCGCGAAGGCTTCCAGGTCACGCCGAGCCGACGGAGCAACTTGAGGAAGTTGGGGTAGGTGACCTCGTTGAACACGATGAAGCCCGTGTCCACGGCAAAAGTCCTGCCTTGCGCCTCCACATCGTGGGTGTGGGTGTGCCCGCCGATGTAGTCATTTTTTTCGAACACGGTGATGTCGTGGGAGTTCGATAAAAGGCAGGCGGTCACCATCCCTGAGATGCCTGTTCCGACAATTGCGATCTTCATCGGCTATACCCCCGGATTCGAAGCAGTGGCAACTTAACTAAAGCAAACGCATTAACTCTTTTTACCCCCCCACCCTTCCCTCCCCCTCGAGGGGGGAGGGAAGGGTGGGGGTGATGGCAACTCATTTAAGGCGTCCGTATGTATTGCCTTAATTCGTTTTTTCGGCTGCGCGCAGGTAGTGATCGGAGATCTGTTTCATCCGTTTCCGGTTCACGCCGAAGTCATAATAGCCTGCTCTGGAGGCGGAGCGAAAGTGAATAAGACGCGGCCGAATCCTCCAGGACAAACTCCACGTCATCGACGAATTGGAAAAGGGCCGAGCGGAATTCCACATGAAGGTAGGAGGGGGTGGCGGAGACGATAGTGGCCCGTTTCATCTCCCGCACAAGGGCAACCAGGCGGTTCATGCTTTCCTCGCCTGACTTGATGTAGGGCAGGGGAGTCATCGCGCGGTCCGGATCTTTGTTTTTCGTGGACACGCAATTGGGGGAATCAGGGCACGGCGCAAGGTCAGCCGGTGTTGCGCTGCGGCTGTCCTGGGCATGGCCGGCGCACGCGACGGCGCTCATTACAATGAGAAACAAGGCCACCATTTTCATTCTCCCTTTAAGCACCATTAATTTCGCTTTCTGCACCACTGTGAAGGCACAAACAAAGGGACGAAGGTGCAAAGGCACAAAGCAGAAAAACCATTACGCTTTGTCCCTTTGTCCCTCTGTGCCTTTGTGCCTGTCTTCATTTCACCGGGCCCCTCAAATCCATGTCCGGAGGGGCGATGGCGCAGGCCCTTGACCCATCGCGCAGGGAAAGCCTCCAAGCCGTTCTCTGCACCCAGGAGAGCCCCGAGCACAGTGCCCCGATGCACATTGTCGCCGCCCAGATTGGTGTTTGCAACCAGCCCCTGCTCCGGCCGGTTGTGGTATTTCAAAGCAAGGTAGATCACGGAAGGCACCGAGTCCTCCACGTAACAGGCCGTGCTCAGGCGCCGGCCCACAACCGCTTCGTCGGGGTCATCAAGCCACTGCAAATAAGGAAAACCATATAGAGGGTTTTTCTGGCCCCGGATCTGCTGCACAAGAACATCGCGAAAGGGCTTGCCTGAAATCACCTCAAGGAGGAGGTTGACGAGAAGCTCGGCAGCCGTTACCATCTTTTGGCCCAAATGGGTGAGGGAGAGGTGCTCGATCGCCGCTTCCCTCGCCCGGTTGGGCGAATGCCTGTAGAAGACAACAATGGGCACCAGACCGACCAAGCCCGCCGATGTGCTTCTCCATGACCCCGCATTGATGGGCGGGCTTGCCTGCCGCATAGTTCGTGAAGAAGTGGCGGTGGTATTCTTCCACGTAAGTGTCGCGGTGGGATTTCCCGGCGTTGTCATGAAAGGCGATGTATCGTTTCAGGTAGTCGTCCGAGGAGTATCCCCTGTGGGCATTGAGGGATTCCATCAGGAGGGCACAGAGTTTCAAGTTAAGCGTGTTCTCCCCGGCCTCCAGGAACTGGTGATAATGGATGCCTCGTTTGCCCCAGTACTGGGCCTGGTCGTGCAGAATATTGGCCTTTTCATTGAGAGGACTGTAGGAAGAGCGCCACAGGATGCTGTCCGGATGGGGATTCTTAGGGGCAACAAAATCGGTCACGTGACCATAGTCCCTCTGGAGAGCAAGGGTGTCGTAATACCAGTGCACGGGCATAGCCAGGGCGTCACCGATGAAAAGCCCGTAGATTGCCCCCCGGCAACGTGATTCATCCGATAGGGGTTGCCTATTTGACAATTTCAATGTCTCCGGAGTACCTTCCAACCACGTCCTCCTCTACGCACTCCGCTAGGTCCTCTTCTGTTGCGTCTTTAATGCTCTTCAAAGCGTCCAGAGGGCAAAGGAACTCGCTGCCTGTCTTATCCTTGAGCCGAACGTACTTTTTCCGATGGGCATCTTTGTCAGCCATCTAAGAACCCCCTTCACAATTAAGGTCCTAGTGTCGTATACCAGAAAAAGGTTGTCATCTCGACCACAGGGAGAGATCTGACTCGCCTTGGCGAGTCATCCTGAGCAAGGCGAAGGATCTAATGATAATTGTCCCATCCCTCTCTTTGATCGGGACAATGCTCCGCATTGGATTTCTCACTTCGTTCGAAATGACACTTAAGTTAAGAAATTAAAGGTACACGATACTAGAGTGGCTTGAATTTATTAACCCAATGAGAAGAAGTCAAGGGCAGGGAGCTTGAACAGGAGAACAGGGAGATATAAATTAGGTATTATTTTACAAAGGAGGTTTCCCTATGTCCTACGTTATTGAAATCCCGGGCTTTGAAATGCCTCATTCCAAGCATGAGCAACATCTCTGCTTTCTGCAGAATGTGGGCTATGTTGAGAAAAACCTGGAGGAGTACAAGAGGCTGGTCAGAAATCCGAAGTTCGTTTGCAAGAGCTGCGGCCGAGTGGCAGAGAACTCGGTTAATCTCTGCGAGCCTGAGAAGCTTTGATCTTTTCGAGTTCCCTGAACGGCGTCATCGTGTCCCTTCATCCTGCCAGCCGCATCCTTGGTTCCTCCCAGGTCCGTGTGGAGAGCAAGGGAAGGTTTTGTATTGTTGCAGGAGATTACAAAAAGGGCCCTTTGCGAGGGCCCTTTTATCGTTCATGCCTGAAAAGCGGATTTTCGCGCAGGGGTTCTACCGGGCAGTGTAATGTATCACGGCTGCCGGCTCCAGAATCCGGAAGGTGAAGGATTCCGTGATGTAAAGGGTGACGCTCGTCTGTGCATGCTTCTCGTACCCTATGGACAGATCCTGTCCAAGAATCAGTTCCAGGTCCCCACCACGCTGGGAAACCATGTAGGCTTCGTTTTCATAGGGTCCGCTGAGATAAGGGCTTAGGAGGACGGAGCCGCCGAGAACGTTTTCCGCCTGCATCTTGACCGGATACCCCTGGACATGGGCGGACATGCTGCTCCAAATTTTAGGACCGACCACGAAAGCGTAAGGCCCTTCCATGGACCTCTCCGCAAAGGTCGTGATCCCTTCTGCAATAGCCGTGAGCAACTGCTCGGGACCCGAACCCATGCTCAAACAGGTTGCCCCCGCACACATCTTGAGACCCTTGATATTGGCTTCAGGCAGGCCGTGGTAAATGACTTTCTCCTCGAAGAGGGCGATTTTCTTTGCAGCCTCTTGAAGATTCGTCAGATTGATGTCTCTGGCCCCGCGCACGACATTGTCGAGCTCTGTGATATTCAGATCGAAAGGAATCCGGGTTTCAACAAGGTGATGCACTTTATAAATACCGTAAGAAACGTCTGCGGGCTTCTGGCCTGCAGGGTATTCGAGACGGCCTTCGGGAACGCCCGCAAAGTCCGTTCCCATAGGACCTTTGACATCGAGGACCTTACGAGCCGAGAGGGCCGCTGTCAGGCTTCGCGTGGCCTGCGCGTCGATTTCAGCCCATGCTTGCAACGTGATAGGCGCTAATTCTCTTTTCAGAATATCCATAGTCATTCTCCTTTACTTAAGCGTTTACTATTACGGTTATTTCCTTAGGCTCCCGATGCCAAGATCCGGCGGGAGGGTTCTGGTCTCAACCGCAGCAGGTTTGACCGGAGCTTCTTTCTTTTTCGCACCGATAAGGGCTTTTCCTGCCTTGGCGCCGGCTTTTCCCGGCACCGGAGGCAAGGTGATTCCAAGAAGCATGGTTTTGGCTTGGGCGAACAGGGTCCCGAGGGTTGCCTGGTTTTCCGGAGGGAGCAATTGCTCCGCCATAGGGAAAATAACCGTTTCTTCTTCATCGAGGTGGTGGGTGGTGTATTCGCCGAGAGACTCCACCTTAATGGCAAAGTTTTCATGATCCCTCGGGAATCTCTGCAGGTCCTTGATGATCATCTCGATGATGTGGTGCTCGTTTACAGCCTCCAAGGCCTTCTTGTGTGCCTGGGGCTCCCCTTCGAGGAGGTCATAAAAATATTTTTCCTCCATGGTATGGTGCACAGTCAGGTGACGAATGAAATCGTCGGCTGCAGCGATGTTTGTCTTGGACTGCTCAAAGAGCTGTCTCAGAACTCCATGATGATCCACGAGTGCTTGGGTAATGTTCATAAGCCCTCCATTTGTTTTTTTCATGCCTACACTGAAGGAATGGTAAATGGTGTGTCGGTTGAGTTGCCTTCCAACAGAGAATGATGCCTAAGTTTACCACGAATCCATTGCTGTCAAGGCTCTCCTTTCAGCCATCCGAAGGTCCTACTGCGGTAAAAGTATGTACAATTCCCCAACACCACCTTGGGGGTCAGAGAGTTCACAAGAAGATATTTTCATATTGTGCAGCGCACATTGACTTGAATTGATATGGACATATATTGTTCGAAAAGACGAAGGAGAATAGAATGAAATCAGCAGTGCCTTTTGAGAGAGCAAGAGTGATCATTCAAAATTGGTTTAACGATTTCTGCAAATTCCACGGAAAGCCGGCGGTCGTTCTTCAAATTAAGGAACAGGGCGATGCGCACACCGGCTCTTACGAAATAACGAATCCATCAAACAAAAAAAGCACGAAGATTTTCAAGAGCACGGTCAGTGACTACGAGGATTCTGGAAGCGTTGGAATCCCCGGCGAATTGAAAGGCGAGATTTGGGACTCCTTTCAGGATCTTTAGTCTTAGCGTGAGTTGCGCCCTTAGGATTCCGGCGTTCTTGATGTAGAGATTTCGATAATGGCGAAGGTGGACACGTTTTTCTGTCGTTGATTCGGCCACCCAGCGTTTACTTGGGGCAGCCCCCCACAATAAGGCCGATCAGACGCAAGTAATTATCACAGGATTCACACAAGAAAGGAGCTAGCGCTATGGATTTAAAGAAATATTTTGAAAGCAAGAAAGGACTTGGCGTGTTGAGCACGGCAGACGAAAAGGGCAAAGTCAACGCTGCGGTTTATTCAAAACCCCACGTGATTGACGACAAACACGTTGCCTTTATCATGGCGGACAGACTGACTCACGCCAACACGAACAAGAACCCCTATGCCATATTCCTGTTTAAGGAAGAGGGGTCCGGTTATAAAGGTCAGCGGCTGTATCTCAAAAAACTGAGTGAAACCGAAGACCAGGGGCTCATCGCCGAGACCTGCAAAATCGAATACGCCGGATCGATCTGTGAGCCGCGTTACCTGAAGAAAACCTTCCTCGTCACTTTTTCCGTCCAGTCGGTTCTGCCCTTATTGGGGAAGAAATGAGCTAGCAAGGAGGAGTTAACAAAGCGTGGCAGATACGTCTTTGACGGTCTCGTGAAAAGTCAGAAAACCCCCTTTTCTGTCATCCCGGCAGGCAGCTGGAATCAAGTAGTTTACATTGTTACGTATTCACTGGACCCCGGTGACCCTGTCCCGGCAAAAGCCGGGAACCGGACTGACGAGTGTTTACGAGTTCATCATACTTGACGGTCTCGTAGAAGTCCATTTCCATGTCATTTCGAGCGTAGCGAGAAATCTTGAATTACTAACACGCTGAAAGGAAAGATTTCTCCCTGCGGTCGAAATGACAGACTCACACCGCAGGACTTTTTACGAGTTCATCATACTTCACTCGGCCTAAGATATTGGAAAACTGTAAGGAAGGAATTCAAAATGAGCAAAAAAGATAGGAGGATTGTACTCATAGCGCAGTGTCTGGTTAATCCTTATTGCAGGGTTCATATTTTAGGCCAAAATTTCCCCCTCTCCAAGGAGTTGACTAACTACCTTATGGAAAAGCATGTGGGGATCATCCAATACCTTTGTCCTGAAACGAGTGCCATGGGCCTCATGCGTAACCCGCAAGGCCGCCAGCAGTATGATAATGTTTTTTTCAGAAATCACTGCAAGGAGCTTATCAAGGCCCCAATTCTCATGGTCAAGGAATTTATTAAGAACAAGTATCGCCTTGTCTGTTTTATTGGTTTAGAGAATAGCCCTACATGCGGCATCCATTGGGGAAAACACAAGGTGAATAAGTATCAAACCGAATCGCCGAATCCGGTTGATCATCCTGAGCCCGGTGATCCGGTGCTTGCAGGAATAATGGCTGAAATACTCATGGAAGAGTTCGCCAAGGAAAGCATCCAGATTCCTTTTTTGGAGTTTCCTGCCCTTTCGCCTGCGGACTCGGCGAAAAGAACCAAGTTCTGGGAAGATTTGCGTAAGGTGGTGGAACCTGGTTTTGCCGTGGGTGACCATGACGAATAGAGCGTGTCTTATCCGATAAATTATTATAGACCCATATGCAGAAAAGGAGTGCAAGCATGCCGACGCTAAAAGGATCCAAGACAGAACACAATCTGCTCGCTGCTTTTGCCGGCGAGTCTCAGGCGCGTAACCGTTATTCCTTCGCAGCAAGCATAGCTCGAAAAGAGGGTTATGAGCAGATCAGCAGCCTTTTTCTCGAAACCTCGGATGACGAGAAACAACATGCCAAGCTTTTCTTCAAACACCTTCAGGGGGGCGAGGCGACGATCACCGCGGGCTACCCGGCAGGCGTCGGTGGGGACACCCTGGCTCAACTGAAAGCTGCCGCTGCCGGCGAACGACACGAGTGGACTGTTCTCTACACGGGCTTTGCGGAAGAGGCCATCCAAGAAGGGTTCAAGAGTGCGGCAGAGACTTTTAAGCAGGTCGGTGCCGTCGAGGAATGGCACGAAAGACGGTACAATAAGCTGGCCGAGGCGTTGCAGAACAAAAGCGTCTTCAATAAGCCCCATAAAGTCCTTTGGAAATGCAGGGAATGCGGTCGTGTTGTCGAGGCTTTCGAAGCGCCTCTTAAATGCCCGACCTGTGCGCACCCACAAGCTTTTTTTGAACTCTATGCCGAGAACTACTGATACGGCCCCGGCTGAAGGAAGTTTTCCAGGGACCTCTGCATTTAAAGACTTGTGGCGGAGGAATCGGCGATGGATCTGCTGAGCCCCGGTCTTTTAGGCCAGAAAGAAATGGTGGTTGAAGATCAACATCTGGCCAGCGTCATGGGGAATGTGGGCGTAGAAGTCCTGTCCACGCATTGTGTGGTGCTGCTCATGGAGCTTGCATCCAGAAACGCTGTGGAAAGCCTCTTGGAAAAGGGCCAGATGGTCGTGGGAACATGGATCGGCATTCGACATCTGGCGGCTGTTCCAAAAGGACTCAAAGTGAGGGCCGAATCTCGCTTGACAGAGATCAGCGGGCGGAAGCTGACATTTGACGTTGTTGTGTACGACCCGAACGAAAAGATTGCTGAAGGGGTGAACGAATTGCTGGTCGTGTCGGCGAACAAGTTCCTGGAAAGGGTGAAACGAAAGCTTTGAGGGCAACACTCCTGAGCCAAGCCGATAACCCTTTCAAAGAGCTAGTAGAGCGTTCCCGAATTAAGATGTCATCTCGACCGGAGGGAGAGATCTTTGTATGCGCCTGGGATCGGTAAGATTTCTCGCTGCGCTCGAAATGACAGGATTGCAGCGTTATTTCCGGAACGCTCTACTAGTCCACCAGGTTCGCCCACTGTGAGGCCACCCTGGAGGCTGACAAGGCACATCCGCGAGCTGTGCTGGCATCCAGGATTTGCCCGCGGGTCATGATGCCGGCGGCATAAAGGCATCGGGAGGGTGTCATGCCCCTATCGGCCTTCATCCTTAAAACCTGGTGGGTTTCAGGATCGATCCGCAGACTGCCGGAATCGTATGCAATTTTGGCGGCTTCGCTTTCCTTTTCCCCAGCAGGTTCGCGCCGGGGCCGCAGGCTGAGCCTTTCGACATGGACTAGTCCAGAGCGGAGCAGATTTCTGGCCAGTTCCGATGGGTCATTTGCGTAGGACCGCTCTTGGCCCCTGGCGTCGACCAATAGGCGTAATGATCTTTCCTCATTCCTCCGTGGGGTTCTCCGTACAGGAACATATAACCCCTCCCTGAAGCGTCCCTTTGGAGGCTGTAGCTCTTAGCGAGTTTTATGACCTCAACCGTTCCGGACTTCATGATAGCCAGGAGTTTCTCAGCGACTATAGGGGGCATCGGGGCTGCGTAAGAGAAGAAGAGGGTGCTGTGCTGCTTCTCGAAACGATCTTTGTCGCCTGCTGAGAGATGCAGGTAAATTTCCCTGACCATGGAAAAGCTTTGGTGAAGTACCGTTTGCCAGAGCATTTCACCCTGTGGGCCGTCTCCCTCCTTGCTTCCTCAGGTCCTGCTCAAGGATTTCGAAGGGGGAAACAGAAGGGTTCATCACCTCGGCCCAGGGCATGGGGTGTCCGTACACAGCCTCCAGATCCAAACGGAGTAAACGGAACAGACCTTCCAGGGCCGGCTCCTCGCCGCAGCCTTTAAGGAGATGCTCCACGTTGCCCTGCGTCAGGAACCGATTCTTGTAGTCTCCCAATTTGCCTCGGACTTTAGGAAGTATTCCTTTGCGAGAGAACAAAGCTATTTTTCTGGGGGGAGAAGGGCGCCTGTATTTCAGTTCGCCCGACGGATCACGGTAAAATTCGTCTTCCGCGGTGAGGGTGAGCACGGCATCCACAGCGGAGAGGCTTGACCCGAGAACCGCAACGCTTGCCCCGTTGGGGATGCCTTCGAGGAGTGCCCGCGCAGGCCATGGAGAGGAAAACCAGCCGGCATTGTTCGATTGATTGAACCAATGCCCGGTGGCAAGCAGCACACGGTCTGCCTCCAGGGAAAACGATTTCCCCGCCCTCAAGCTCCTTGATCAGCAGCGTGAGCTTTTCCCCTTTCTCAGCGGCGTCCAGGACTTCGCACCGGGGGTAGAGGACCATTTCACAGCCAAGGCCTTGTGCCGTTTGCACGGATTCAGCAGAATCGTGCCTTCAAATACTCCCCCAGCACAACCCGCGGGTAATAGGTGCAGCGACTCGGCCCAAGGCACCCGGTTTTCGAAAAGAGCATTGAATCGTGGCGCGAGCCGCGCGGACTCAGCCTCCACCCATTCTTTGAAATCGCGAGGACCTCCGGACAGGATGCCCATATCTTCTGCACACGTGTTTGACATGTGGCAGGGCATCACGAACTGGTCGTTGTGGGGAAAGCCAGGTCCGAAAGAGTCCTGCTTTTCGATAACCACGATCCGGATGCCTGGTGATCCGCAAGGGCTCGGTCCGATTCTCTCTTTGAGGGTGCGGACAAACTGGCAAAGCGCGGAAGTGCCGGTCAAACCGCAACCAATGATCGCAAAGGTTATTAATGGTTCCATAATTGTACAAACACCCAGGAGCCCCCTCACCCTTCCCCTCTCCCCCAGATTGGGGGAGAGGGCGGGGTGAGGGGGATCGCTCCGTCAATACTATTTTGAGACGATTAATAAGTCCATGCATTAACTCAACCCTTGCCGGGTTTTCCCCTATAGGATGCTGTGCTGTTTCACTCCGGACATGGAAAAGCTTTTCTTCCCGCCGACCTGAGGTACTGCGTGACCACGGCCCGAGCCTCCTCCGTCGTGACTTTCCTGACAAGGGAAAAGAGATCGGCACAGTTTTTCAGGGTAAGCTGTTTCACGACTTCGATCACCTCCAGTTCATCCCTGATATGAGGATAGGGCTCATTGGGAGAAACCGTTTCGTCTTTACGAATGAGCTTATTGTAAATCAGGGCACGAGCCGCAAGCAAATCTTCCATTGGGTCAGGGAGGTCGGGGCGGAGAATGTAGCGCAGGGTCAGGATATCTCCTGGCCCGTAAAGGTGACGGGAGATTCTCATGGACTTCACGGTACCGCCCATGAGGAAATGCGGCCTTACAGTAACCGAATTTCCTACATTTTGGCGGAGCATGCGCCAGAGAACGTAATGGATCTGCCCCGCCTCAATGTATGATTTCTTGAAGCGACGAATCATGGGCGCCAGGGCTTCGGCGCGCATCTGATCCCGAACCAGGAATCTCCGGCTGTCGACCCGGGCAAAACGTTTGACGCTCTCCAGGGTTTCTTCGAATGAACCGGCGGTCGCGGTTTTGTAAAAATCCAGAAGTGCGGCGGTCGCCTGTTTTTCTGCAAGGTAAACCTCGTACTGGACGTGATGAGGATCAAGCTTTTCCGGGGAGCCGCCTGAAGAGAAGAACTCATGAATGGCTACAAGATGCTCCAGGTAAGGCTCCACCTGGTAAATGGAAATGCCCATAACGCTCAGTTCACGGAGCGCGAGGCACATGGAGTGAATGAAGGCCGGGTATTCGGCGTCCAATGTCAGGACGTATTCCTCAACGGGAAGATCGCCTCTGAGCATTTGCTGAAAAGAGGCGTCGGGAGGCTCTTCCAGGAAAACGGCTTCGTGGTCTCGCATCAAGGCCGCTGCATGGGGAACCGTTTCAGGTCGGTGTTCGGCCAGGACAAGGGTGGCGCGTGCAAGCATGGTCATAAGGAGAAGATCCTTGACGTTCATCCATTCATGGCAGTGCCGAATCGTGCGAAGCCATAGAAAAGGCACGGGATGGGCGTAAAACCCGGCACAAAAAGAAGCATTGGGGGTCTCCAGGACTTCAATCTGTGATATGATACAAATTATATTCCGTTTCGCTGGGCAGGGGAAGAAAGGAAGCGCTAGGAAATCATTTTTTCGGTTGGTTGTTGTAGGAGGGAAGCACATGGGAATTATGGATTACTTCAAGCCGGTAGATACCTGGTCCCCGGACAAGGTCCGGCAGTTCTTAAATGAAGAGAGCCCCCAGGACTACAACCTGGTGGATGTGAGGACCCCGAAAGAATACGAAGAGGGGCACCTGCCCGGGGCACAGCTGATTCCCGTGGGAGAACTGGAATCCCGGTTGAAGGAGCTGGACAGGACCAAGCCCACGATCACTTACTGAGCGGCCGGCGTACGCAGCCGGGCCGCTGCCGCAGTCCTTTCGCGGGAGGGTTTCAAGGAGGCCTACAGCATGGAGGGCGGGATTCGTGCCTGGAACGGTCTTAGAGCGGCCGGTCCTCCGGAGGCCGGGATGGCCTATTTCGATCCGGCCAAGAAGCCGGAGGAGATGATCGCCCTCGCGTGGATGCTGGAGGAGGGGGCTTGCAGGTTCTACAGGGAAATGGGGAAAAGGCACAAGGGTCCGGATGAAGCAGCGCTTTTCCGGGAACTGTCGGATGATGAAGAGAAACACAAATCCTCCCTTTTCAAAATCTACCAGAGACGGACCGGCAAGGATGCGGACCCTGGATTTCCGCGTTCACTCCTCTCCCTAGAATCAGGGGTCGATTATCTGGAGGGCGGGGTGGTCTTGAACAAGGCCCTGGAGTGGGCTCAGGGTCAAGAGCTGAAAGACATCCTGGACTTTTCTGTTTCTCTGGAGGTGAACGCCACAGATCTCTACATCAAGATGGAGCGCAAAGTGGAGGGAGAAGACGCGAAAGAGGTTTTTCAGGCCCTGTCCAATCAGGAGAGAAACCACCTGAAGCGGCTTACCGCCGGTCTTCAAAAAGATTGGTAGCGTTCAAAAGTGGTTCCATAGGCTTAAAACATGATAACAGAAACAACGGGAAACGCTGAATGTCTCGGAACCCGAAATTCATTTGATGGAGGGTGGATCATGGAAATTAAAAAGATACTCTGGGCAACAGACCTCTCAGAGAATGCCGGCAAGGCGCTACCTCTGGTTACGTCCCTTTCCGAGAGATACCAGACGGAAGTCCACGTGGTATATGTCTTGGAGGAGTTTGGGCATTTCGGCGCCTGGTACGGCGAATTCGATCGAACTGAGATCGAAAAGATGCAGGAACTGGAGAGGAAACAGGCCGAGGAGAAGCTAGACGAAATCTGCATGCTTCATCTGGACCGTTGCCCACTCTACATTCGGCACACGGCTGTGGGGGACCCTGCCAACGAAATCCTTAAGCTCGTTGAGAAGGAAAGAGCGGATTTGGTGGTGATTGCCAGCCGCGGCCGGAAGAGCCACTTTGATTTCGGAAGCGTGGCTGAAAAGATCGTAAGGCACTCTCCGGCGCCGGTTCTAGTAATACCTGCCAGGTAGAGAACGTATGCTGTGACGAGAGAGTTTCCAGGTACAGTTCGTTTCTTTGGCTCAATGTGCACCGGCGATTATAAAAGAATATAAATCTGAGAACCGGCCGGACAACCCCATCCTCCTTCTTGCTTTTTTCAGCGGCGAGGTTTATCCCGCCCCACTAAATCCTTGCGGGCTCGTCCCCTGCGGGGCCTGACTCCCCATCCCAGGGGATTTGTGGTACAAGTAGCTAACCATTGAGGGAGGTGTTTTGTATGGATAAAAGGAGAGGGCTGGCACTGGTTACGGGAGCGAGCAGCGGTACGGGACGAGAAACCGCGAAGCGACTGGCTGAGAAAGGATTTGACGTGATCGTTGCGGCAAGGCGCAAGGAACGCCTCGAAGAACTTGCCTCTCAATACAAAAGCATCACCCCCAGAGAGCTGGATCTCTCGAAGCAGGCAAAGGTGAAGACTTTTTGTGAATACCTTTCGACTTTGCCCGGACCTGTATCCGTCCTGATCAATAATGCAGGGTACAGCATCCGGGGCGCCTTAGAGGATGTGCCGCCGGAGGCAGTCAGACGGGTCTTTCAGGTCAATCTGTTTTCTTTGATTCAAATTACCCAGGCGTGCTTGCCTGCGATGCGTAAACAGAGAAAGGGCAGGATCGTGAACGTCAGCTCTATGGCAGGTAAGTTCGTCTTCCCCATGAGCGGAGTTTATGCGGCAACGAAGCATGCGCTGGAGGCTGTTACGGACGCGCTGCGCCTCGAAGTCGCCCCTTTCGGGATCAAGGTTGTGGCCATTCGCCCAGGCTTTGTTGCCACGGAGTTCAACGATGCGGCCAATCGTATCACGGGGGACCTCATGGCAAAGACAGACCCTGACTATAAGATTCTTTATCAGACGGCGGCCACGGGAGTCGGAAAGCTGTTTGTGAATGCGACCGTGCCCGGTCCCGGCTCGATTGCCGATCTCATTCTGGAGGCTGTTCTTTCAGAAAACCCCAGGGTGGTCTACTCAGGCGGCTTCCTGAGTCAGGAGATTCTGGGCAAGCGCTTTCAGCTGGACGATGAAGGGTTCCACCGGTTCATGGGTGAACTCACAGGGCTGGGGGTCTTGCGGGTATGATGAGCAAACCCTTGGAAAGATCAAGGAAAGGATCAACCGGTTTTACTTTGAGTGAAGTGTGACTTTGCGCTGTTTCGGCCGGCATCCGGAGCCTGTTTTATTGTCAACTCTTTTGTTCTTGCTTTGTTGTGGAGGAGGCAAAAAATGGGAATTCTGGATTATTTCAAGCCGGTGGATACCTGGCCCCCGGATGAGGTCCGGCAGTTCTTGAATGATAGGAGCCCTAAGGAATACAAGTGGTTGATGTGAAGAGTTTCAAAGAGTACGAAGAAAAGGAAGAGAAAGCGAAGAAGATATTTGACTCACCGCAGTACTTCAAAAAAACGGGCCATTCATTGCCCGGTGGGAGAAACTCATGAGCGAGGGCGGACTGAAGCAGGCCAGGCAATTGACCAGCGAGGGGTTTCATTATGATAACCTCGTCGAAATGGCAAAACACTGCCGTGAGGAGACTGATCCCGAAAGGATTTTGAGCGCCTACATCCTGAATCGCGTTTTGTCTGATCTGGCGGCAGAACTTGGGGATGGCATCGTGCTCACCGACGAACTGCGCAAGCTGGAGGCCAAATACCGAACCGCCCTGAATCTCGCGCTTGAAAGCGCGGAGGCAGGGGCACCCCAGGAAGAGCAGAACAGAAGGCTGAACGGATCTCGTCCAGACTGCTGTGGACTTCTGAAGAGACAGCGTAAACCTCTGAGTCAGCGGAGGGAAGATCGATGGATAGCGTGCGTTCACAGCCTGTGCTGGTCACGGGCTCCACAGGGTACGTGGGTGGGAGGCTGGTACCGCAGCTTTTGTCCTCGGGGCACCGGGTGCGCGTCCTGGGCCGGTCTGTAGCGAAACTCCAGGCCCGTCCATGGGCAACTCGCCCTCTCCTGGAAATGGTTCAGGCCGATGTGATGGATCTGGAATCCCTGAAAAAGGCCTGCCGGGGGTGCTGGGCTGCTTTCTACCTTGTTCACTCCATGAGCGCGCGCCACAAGGACTTTGCCGCAGCAGACCGCAAAGCCGCAGTCAATATGGCCAAGGCTGCAAGTGAAGAGGGAGTGGAAAGGATCATCTACCTCGGTGGGCTCGGCGAGGAGTCGGATTCCCTCAGCAAGCACCTCAAGTCCCGCATAGAGGTGGCCAGGATACTGCAGTCCGGGAGGGTTCCCACCACCTTTCTGAGAGCCGCCATGCTCCTGGGCTCGGGCAGCGCCTCCTTTGAGATCCTTCGCTACCTGGCGGAGCGCCTTCCCGTCATGATCACACCCCGGTGGGTAAAAAATCCTGTGCAGCCCATCGCCATTCGCAATGTGCTGAACTATCTTCAGGGTTGCCTGGAGAATGCGGAAACCACCGGTGGGACATTCGACATCGGCGGTCCGGACGTCCTGACCTACCGGCGCCTCCTGGAGATTTACGCGGAAGAGGCGGGTCTTGCAAAACGCTGGATCATACCGGTCCCGGTGCTCACACCACGACTGAGTTCCTTGTGGATCCACCTGATAACACCTGTCCCTTCTTACATTGCCAGGCCTCTGACAGAGGGACTCCAAAATCCTGTTGTCTGCCGGGAGGATCGAATAAGGGCTCTCATTCCTCAGGAATTGATGACCTGCCGCGATACCATCCGTCTTGCCCTGGGCCGCATCCGCAACCAGTGCGTGGAAACCTGCTGGACGGACGCAGGACAGCCCTCCATCCCTGAGTGGATCCACTGCGGGGATGCCTCCTATAGCGGAGGCGACATTCTGGAGTCCGGTTACCGGATCGTTTTGGACGCCACACCCGAGGATGTGTGGAAACCGATCGTGAGAATCGGAGGCTAAACAGGCTGGTACTCGGCAAACGCTCTGTGGTTCCTGAGAGGTCTGATCGACCGCCTGGCGGGCGGCATCGGCTTGCGCAGGGGTCGCCGGGATCCGGCTCGGCTTTATGCAGGGGACGCTGTGGATTTTTTCCGGGTTCTCGAGGTGGAGGAGCCTTATCACCTCCACCTCTTGGCTGAGATGAAATTCCCGGGCGAAGCCTCTCTTGAATTCAGGCTCCACCCCATGAAGGATGGCCGAACTGAGCTCCAGCAGCTGTCTCGATATGTCCCAAAGGGGCTCTCAGGACTCCTTTACTGGTACATCCTCTACCCCTTCCACGAGTGGGTCTTCCGGGGGATGCTCAGGGGCATTGCCAAGGCAGTGGGAAGACCTGTCGTCCAGGGGCCGGACCGTTTCGCACCACGACGCCACCATGTCTGCACCTTTGATCCCAGAGTGTCGTAGGACCGGCCGGAATCAGCCCACGGCTACACGATGTGAACGACAATGGCGTGCTCTTCCACCCCGTTGTTCCCGTACCCGAGCACATTCCAGGAGGCGCTCATGGGCTGCATCCGACCGTTGTCGTCGGTTGCCCGCGCCATGATCTTGAAATCCCCTTTGCCTTTTGCCTCCCAGACAAATTGCCACTGCCTCCAAGCGAATTTCTCCTGTGGGCCTATAAACGTGGCGGGCTCCCAACTGCTGCCGTTATCGACTGAAACCTCCACCCGCTCAACTTCCCCCTCCCCGGCGTAGGCTGCCCCCAGGATCGTTATAGGTCCCACGGGCAGGCTTTCGCCCTGAAGGGGTTGAGTGATAATCGAGTTCAGTTTGATGGCTGTCACAACCGATCCGCTCTTGGGGTCCTGGTCCTTTTGAAACACGCGATAGACCTTGTCCATGAAAAAACCTTCGTAAGGCCGGTCCATGAGCGTGATCTTGTGCAGCCATTTGGCGCTGTTCGCGCCGGTCCACCCCAGAGCCAAAGCCCGCAGAGGATATCCGTGTTTAAGGGGCAGAGGTTCGCCGTTCATCTCGTAGGCCAGGAGGGTGGAGGACATGGCTTTTTCAAGGGGAATGCTCCGGATAAAAGGGATGCCGGAGCTTCCGAGAGGCTTGTCCATTCCCTGAAAGGCGACGTGCTTTGCGTCCGGCATGGGACGCGCCCTTACGAGGATGTCCCGAAGCCAAACGCCTCCCCATACGGCATTGCCCGCTCCCCCTATGGTCCAGGGATTGCCGGATGCTTTTTCTGCGAGAAGAGAGCGACCGTTTCCGGAACACTCCAGGGTGTTGGAGACTATGGCCTTTGGCATGCGGGTGATCTGATCATAAGAAAGTCGAATGGGATCTTCCACCAGCCCATCGATGTGGAGTCGCCACTCAGCCGTAGAGACGGGTTCCTGAGGGATTTCTCCCTGGTTCCGATCGAAAAAAACGGCATTTGATGTGATCCAGGAGCGAAGATGGGAAATAGGGGTTTCTGCATTCAAAGGCCTCTCGGTCATGATCCGCATTTTCTCAGCTCATCGTCGTCTCCTCCATGGAATCAAGCATTCACAAAAGAGCTCTATCCATTAGGCCTGCTAAGTCTCCCGACTTATCGCTGGCTCGCAGCCGACTTGTACTTGGCGTACACGTCGTGGACTTTTCGCTTGAGGGCTTTGAGCTTTTTCGAATCCTCTTTAGAAAGCCATGAAGGTTCGCTGATGGAAAAGAGGGAGTTACTGATGTCGTCAAGAGCGCGCTCGCTGGCCTCACACCATTCTAGGGTACAGGCATTGACCATCTTTGATGTGAAATCGATTTCTTTTTCGAGTAATCCCAGAGACTGCTCAAGATTCTCTACGAATGATTTCCACCCTTCAAATACTTTTTTCCTTACGATTTCATCGGGCATTTCCATTGGCTTGTCCTCCTCTTAAGATTTTTGACTAATTTAAAGCCCTTAAACGATAAAGCAAGAGAGATCTATTGAATACTTACGCCAATCCTATCGCATGTGAGCCGGTGCATTGATTCACAAAAAGGCACTGGACTTATACTGAATCTCATCTTAAAGTGAGTTTAAATGTAATGGACGTGGAGGCAGTCATGCAACTAGGATTTGCTCAATTCCTAAAACTTTACGCCATATCCGTGCCTGTTTTTTTCCTGATCGATTTCCTTTGGCTCGGCTTGATCGCTAAACCTTTTTATGACAGGCACTTAGGGTACATCCTTCGAAGCCAAGTCCTTTGGACGGCTGCGATTCTGTTCTATCTCTTCTTCCTCCTCGGCCTGGTTGTGTTTGTCATAGCCCCTGCAGTCGAATCCGGATCTCTTGCAAAGGCGATTTTCTTGGGTCTGTTTTTTGGTTTCATCACTTACCAGACCTATGAGCTGACGAACTACGCGCTGGTGAAAGACTGGCCTCTCATCGTAGTGATCGTGGACATCGCGTGGGGAATGGTGCTCTCCAGCCTCGTCAGCGCGATCACCTTTCTACTTGCCACAAAGGTTTTCTAGTATCAAGAGCCTTCCCTTGATGGTAGTGGAGTTTGCCTGGTCTGCCAAGGGACCGGACAATATTTCAAAATTCTTCTGGGTTACACTTGACATGCACTTCCGGCGCTTATATTATCTTTATCTTATTAACGTAAACTTCAAAAGGAGGGTGTAAGATGGCGAAGAAGGATGTGCATAAGCAAAGATTTGTTTGGGTAAAGGACAAGTCCGGAAATGAGTTTGTGTGCCGAATCGACGACCTGAAGGACCCGAAGAAGGTAGACAAGGAGGACCTCAAGAACTGCGTCGATGATGCTTCGAGAGCGATCAACATAGGCGACTAGTTAAAGGTCCACCTGGAAGTCGGGTCAAAAACCATGGACAGGGTCTCTAAGACCCTGTTTTTTTTGATTCCCCAAGTAGATTTAAAGGCAGTGTCTCAATTATGCCTCTGCAAGTGTGTCATTTCGAGCGAATGCGAGAAATCTTGGCGTTCAGCACAGTTAAAAGATCTCTCCCTTCGGTCGAAATGACAACTTATCTCCGGAATACAAACTGCGGCTGGAACTTCAGAACCATGAAGCCGGAAAGAAAGGGAGGTTGCCGGATGATAATGAAGTCCATGTGTTCGATTTGTATTCTCCTTTTCTTTATAGCGGTTTTTCCATGGCGCAAGCAGGTGAAAAGGGTTCTGTCGCAGATCTTGATCTCGACGCGCTGCGCTGGAAGAACCGTGTTCTTGTTCTTTTTTCTCCTTCGGAATCCGACGTTTCATTTCAATTGCAAAAGCAGGGTTTGGCTTCGAGCACAGAAGGGGTGCTCGATCGTGAACTCATGGTCCTGGAAATTATAGAACAAGGGCAGAGCAGGGCCGGCAATCAGCTCCTGTCGCAAAAATCTGTTCAGAATATCCGCAGGAGACTCGGGGTGCAGGCAGGGCCTTTTCAGGTTTTGTTGATCGGAAAAGACGGTGGCGTCAAGCTCCGTTCCTCAGAACCGGTTTCGGTGAAGGACATTTTCGGTCTCATTGACAGCATGCCCATGCGCCAGCAGGAAATGGAGAGCAGGAAAAAATAACCCGTTTGAGAGATTCAGAACTACGTCCTCATCCTGTGCTCGATCCTCAATAGCCTAGGCTGCTGGAACACATTGAGCCGTCCGGCAAGCCAGGTCCAGGCTGAAAAAGGGACGGTTGCCCATCCGAACAAACGTTCCTTGGCGGAGACAGGGCCGAGCTCCTTTTCAATGTCCTTCAAGAACACTCTGGCCTCTCTCCTCCGGTCCCCATTAGGTCCAAAGAGGATCGCAGGATAGAGCCCTGGAAGGGCGCTGCGGACATATCCTTTCATCCGCTCTGCACGACCGTGCAGCAGGGGATTAAAAGAATTTTTCAGGTTGCGGTAGCCTTCGAACCATGTTCGCACCACGCGGATGAGGGAGGGACCCAGGAGTTCAAAGGCCTTCCGGTAGAGCTCACGCTGAAGATTCTCAAGCTCTGTTGGAGTGAAATGAGGGTGCTTGAAGTGCATGGAGAACCCATCGAAGGTTCGGTAGTCAGGGTGGTCAAGGTATTCTGGAAGATAGCGCCCCTCGGCAACGACCTGGCGGTGAAGGGGCGTGCCCGGAAAAGCGAAATAGATGAGGATTTGCCATAGAGCCGGACCGAGCTCCGTGAGCTTTCTGAAATCCTCCAAGACCCGTGACCGGTCCTGGAAGGGAAACCCGACGATCATGGAGGTGAGGATCGCCACACCGCGCGATTGCAGGCCTTGATAGAGTGCGTCGAGGTCCTCTCCCTTCAACTTGTCATATCCGGATCCAGACCCCTCGAAGGCAGTCCACAGAATGTCAAATCCCATTTCCGCTATTTCGTCTGCCGTGAACTGGGACAGACCTCTCACACTCCCAAACCCCATGATTGAAAGGGGCTTGCCGCCTTCCCGCACGCAGGCAAGAAATTCCCTCGCTCTTTTGGCGTGGATGAAGAAGTCTTCGTCGATGATGATGAAGCCGCTCAATTCATCACCGGCATCCCTTGCCTTTTGTTCCATGAGAAGGATGGTTTCATAGAGCTGCCGGCCGCTTGAAACAAAGGGAACGTATTTGCGATTGAAAAAGTGGGACGTGCAGCAGAAGTCGCATCCATTGGGGCACCCGAGACCGCCCGTGATATGAGCCACTTTCGTGTTCAGAGGGTAGGAAAAGACCCGCGGCGATTGGATGGGTGCGTAGGGGTGGCGGATGGGGCGTTCAGGGTTCTCGCCCAGGAGCCTTCGCATAAAGCCGATGCCTTCTTCCCTGCAGATGAAATTCCCGAAAGGAGCAAGCTCATCATCAGGAAGGACCGTGCCATATCCGCCGAGGACGATCTTCGATCGGGGTGAGTACTTCCGTATGAGGTCTGCCATGCGTCGGAGTTTGTGGAAGGTGGCAACGACGAAATTGATGCCAATGTAGTCGTAGTTTCCGGTCTGGACTTCACGGAGGAATTCGTGCTCCGAGGGATAGTGGAGAACCACAGACGGGGCGTCGATGTTCTCTGCGATATAGTCAAGCCCCCAACAGCGGATCACCTGGCGATAGCTGAAGATGCCCTGGCTGCGTGTCACCTGAGCGTGAAAGAGTTCAGCGCCCACGGAATCCCCTTCGCCATTTCCCCCAAAGGGACGGCAAACGGTCGTGAGCAGCAAATTCGGCACCTTAAACGACCTCCTCCTAAAAGATTGAATCGCCTTGAAAAAGAATTCTTATAACAAAACAACCGACAGCTCAAGAGCGCGCATGCCGAAGGGCATCGGCCAGCTTTTGATAGATGACCAGCAGCTCGTCCCCCGGGTTCATCGAGCGGTCGGGGCTCCAGATGGCAGCGATCTCCTTGTCCTCAATTTCCAGGCGCCGGCAGAGCAGCCGGGCCTGGTGCCAGGTCGGCAACCAGACCAGTTTCTCGCAGATGGCTTCGATGCTGCCGAATATGCTGATGAATCGCGGTAGACTCAGGATAAAATAAAGAGTTTCATGGTTCCGCTAAAACTGATAGCTATCATTTGTGTATTGGTGCGGCAATAGCAAACATGATAATATATCCATTTAGGGCGTGCGCTCTATGAGTTATTTCAGGAAAGAGCTGGCGAGACGGCAGGTGAAGGCAGGCGGCCGGCGCTGGCTTTTTGTCCCCTATGATCAACTGACTGATGAGATTGGGCCTCTCTCCCGGGAGGACCCAAGGAGCCTAGGCATCGTCCTCGTGGAGAATCCGTGGAAGGCGGCCCGGCGGCCCTATCACAAACAGAAACTCGCTCTTGTTATTTCCAACCTCCGCCATTTCGCCCTTGAGCAGGCCGATAGGGGCGTGGCCGTCCGGCGCGTGATTGCTGAAGGTCCCTATGCCAAAGCTCTCGAATCCCTCATTCCCGAGTTGGGCACACTGAGAGTCATGGTGCCTGCAGAAAGGGAACTCAGGTCGGATCTCGCGAGACTCGCGAACCAAGGATCTCTCCAGTTCCTTCCCCATGAGGGATGGCTTTCAACCTCCGAACAGTTCAGAGAAAGCGATACTAAAGCCCCTCCCTGGAAGATGGACAAGTTTTATCGTTTTATACGGCGTGCCACCGGCGTGCTCATGGAGGGTGAGAAACCGGTTGGGGGAAGATACAGTTTTGATGTGGAGAACAGGCTCCCATGGCATGGTAAACCGGCTTCGCCCGAGCCACCTTCCTTTCCGAGAGATCCCATCAAGGAGGAGGTTGGAGAACTTGTTAGGAAGTTCTTCGCCCGTCATCCAGGCCAACTGGACCTGGATGCTCTCCCCGCCACCAGAAAGGATGCTGAAAAACTCTGGTCTTGGGCCAAGGCAGAGTGCCTGCCCCTTTTCGGTCCCTACGAAGACGCCATGTCCCATAGGTCCGGGAGCCTTTTCCACACCCGCATCTCATCCCTTCTGAACATCCACAGGCTGTTGCCATCCCGCGTAATCTCTGATGTGGCGGGCATGAGTTTGCCACTAGGAAAGCAAGGAGGGTTTCATCCGACAGATCCTGGGGTGGCGGGAGTTTGTCCGCCATGTTCATGAGGCCACCGATGGTTTTCGCAAACTGCCTGAAGGCAGGACCCCGGTTGAAAAAGCGCCCGGCGATGGGGGCTATCAGAAGTGGGCTGGAGAAATCTGGGGACTTGGGAAAAAGGCCAAGGGACCGGATGGGGGCGCAGCCCCATGTGCCCTTAGCTGTGACACTCCGCTGCCTCCTGCGTATTGGGGGGAGCGGTCAGGGCTGGCCTGCCTGGACACCGTGGTTTCGGATGTTTGGACCGAAGGATACAGCCACCACATCACGCGGCTCATGATCCTTTCCAACCTGGCGACCCTGCTTGACGTGAGCCCAAGGGAACTCACGGACTGGTTCTGGGTCGCATACACCGATGCCTATGATTGGGTGGTGGAGCCCAATGTCCTTGGCATGGGTACCTATGCCTTGGCCGGTCTCATGACCACGAAACCCTATGTGTCGGGCGCGGCTTACATCAACAGGATGAGCGATTACTGCGGCCTCTGCGCTTTTGATCCCAAGACCGATTGCCCATTCGCCTCGCTCTACTGGGCATTTCTGGCAAGACACGAAGCGGCGCTCAAAAACAATCCCCGTCTCACGATGCCCATGGCCTTCCTTCGCAAACGAGGGGCAAGTCGAAAGAAAAAGGATCAGGAAGTGTACAGAATAGTCAGGGATATCCTCGTGAAAGGGGAGCGCATCAGTCCAAAAAGCCTTTCATGAGGTGGGCCGGAAGATTGGTCATTTAACATTGATCAATTAACATTGAACTTTATGTCAAAATCCAGCGCTTCGTCTCCAATGATCAATGATCAATGATCAATGTCCAATGCTCAATGTTCAATGAATCGTGGCCTCTCCGATGATGACGATCCCCAGATGCCCGTCCACGGTGATGAAGTCCCCTGTCTTTATCTGGTTGACCGCGTCCGGGACTCCTGTCACACAGGGGATACCGTACTCCCGTGCGATGATGGCCCCATGGATGAGCATGCCCCCCCGCCTCTCAACGATTGCCGCGGCAAGGGGAACCACGAAAGTCATTCCGGGATCTACTGCATCACACACGAGGATCTCCCCCTTTTGAAAACTAAAAAGGTCTGAGGAGTCGAGCACGACCCTCGCTTTTCCCATAGCCATTCCGGGTCCGGCAGGCTGACCCAGAATCTGTCTCGACTTGAGCGAGAAAGTTTTCTTTTTAGCGGGTTGCTGCGCGTCTTGATCGCCCTTGTGGGCCGGCGACTCGCTTTGCACAGCCTTGAACAGGTCGTCGATTTCTACGGCCTTGCTATCACGCATGGACCTTCCCTGGGTGCGCCGGCGGCCTTCCTCCACTGCGGCCAGCACCTGGCCCTGGATCTTGTCCAGGTAGATGTTGTCATCATCCCTTAGCCGATAGCTGGCCCGGGCCAGATCGAGGAGTTCAAGGGCATAAGACTTCTGCTCTTCGTCAAAACGAGATAAGAAGTCCTTTTCCAATTCTCCTGGATCTCCGGCTCTTGCGGATGTTCCCCGCTCAGGGCGGGAGGCCATTTGCAGAACCAGTTTCAGAAGTCTGTCCCTGTCCTCGCCCAATCGACCCTTCTCCCATGCCAGGTCTCCGAATTGATCCAGAACCCGCTTCAGCCCTTTCTTGACCTCCGGTTTGCAATCATCCCCTTTACCTTCCAGGATGCAGGCCTTGTTGCTCGGGTCTTTTCTGATCAGCTCAGCGAGGTCCACCAGCATTTGATTTCTCCGCACACTGACCATGCCGGAGCCTGCTAAGAGCGATACGAACTGAAAGGGATCCTTGGGTTTCATGAGGTCATTGTAGATCTTGCCAAACAGCCTCATGCCGTGGGCAAAGGGAATACAGTCGCGCCTGTAAGTCTCCAGCCACTCTTTGTGGATACGGCTTCGCTGACCTATCTCCTGTGCGAGGACTGAATCCGAAAGGGCAGGGAGATTCACCATGCCCATCTCACGGGCCACCGTTTCCATTCCGGGTATGAGTTCCTTCTCGATTTTTGTCCGAAGACCTCTCAGATTGTCAAAGCTCCTGTGAAGACTGAGATACCAGGGGCGCTGGTCCTCTGATGATGGGGCAGGAGTCGTAATGGGTCGAGCCTGAAGCGCATGGAGGATTTCCTTGCAATAGGTCCACTCAACGTCCTGAGGGGAGCCGAACAATGCCTCTGCCTTCATGACAAGCCCATAGACCTCTTTGACTTCCCTATCCCTGAGAGGGGCGCGATGACGAAGGGTGCCCTGGAGATTCTCTAATCGGACACCCTGCGGCCCAGGCACCAGGATCTTTTCTCTGCGGGCAGGATGATGAGACAGGATCTTCCCGCTGTCCCGATTCAAGATCCATCGGTCCGGTTCCACTGTCCCGTCTACCAGTCCCTGATTGAGCCCGTAGACGGCCTCTACGGCGGATTGCTTCTCATGGATCGGGCTCATGCCGAAGACGACCCCTGAGCGTTCCCCAAAGACCATCTCCTGGACCACCACCGCCATGGTGCTTTTCTCCACATCAAGGCCCAACTCCTGCCGGTAGAGAAGAGCCCGATCAGACCACAGGGAAGCCCACACGAGCTTGATGTTCTCCAAAATGGATTCCAGGCCCCGGATATTGACAAAGGATTCATGGAGGCCTGCGAAGGATGTCTTGGAAGAGTCCTCGCCGGGAGCCGAGGACCTGACTGAGACTGGCCGCCGGGAAAACCGAGAGGCGAGGAGGGGCCTCAGTTGTTTCCGGAGTTCGCTCGGTAGAGGTGTCTTGATAAACATGTTTCGGATGCGAAGGGCCGTGTCCCAGATCTCCTCCCATCGCATCTCTTCAAATGGCTTGCGGTAGAGCTCCATGTGCATCTGATCCCGCAGGCCCGTTGATGTTACGTACTCGTGATAGGCTTCCGTGCTTATGCAGATTGCCTCAGGAATCTGCATTCCGCTTTTTTGCATGGCAGCCAGGGCAAAGCCCTTGCCGCCGACACGCGAGCGGTCGCTTTGGGTGACTTCATGAAGGGGGAGGGCTAGCTTCATGCTTTGACGTGGACCTCCACCACGCTCTGAAACCGAGTGACAACGAAAAAGGTCTGGACCTTGATTTCGCAGAAGGCGCACGTGGGCGAGTGGACGAACTCCCTCAGATGGGGATGTTTGGCAAGATAAAGCTCCAATGCCTTTTTCCTCTTGCGGGCATTCACCTCTTCGGCTTTGCCCGTTGCCGTTGCGGCCATGGCCCAGCGGAAGTCGGATGCCTTGTTGGATCGGTTGTCCACGAGCATCGCCACCCTCGAATCACCCGAGAGGTTACCATATTTGCGCGTGGACCGGGTGGTGGCGAAATAAAGACTCTTCAGGTCATCGCTGGAGGCGAAGGCTACCAGGCTGGCATAAGGCTGCCCCCGGTCCTGGGTGGCCAGCACGGCCAGTGGTTGGGAGTTCAAAAGCTTCCTGAGGTCTCTCTTGACTCTGTTGAGGTCCTTATCCATGGGATCCCTTCTGTGGTTCGTTTTTTGATTTTAGTTGGTGTGATACAAAGTCCCTTTTCGGAGCCGCAGTATAGATGATTTTGGAATGGTTGTCATTAGGTACCCAGATTTGTCTACTCCGACACGCCTGATAGAAGATTTGAGTTGCAATCGGGCCTCTGAAGCACCACCCGCGCGCTTTCCAATACGACACTCATCGGAAAGAAATGCAGCAGGTCGGAGTTGGAACGGTTCTCGCCACAGCAGAAGAGGCCAGAAAGGTTTCAAGTTGAAGCTTATCCATGTTACTGGTTCTAAGGATTGCTGGAGCTTCCAGCGAGGTTTTGAATGAGTGGAAGGAGTTGAACATCAGGGGGTGGAAGTTTGGCGTTGGCGCACCGTTCAGCCACGAACATTGAAGCAGGTGAAGGGTTATGGACTTGGTCTCATAGTCGTGATCGATTTGAAGCAGGTGTTTAACGGCCTTCACCTCCATGCCCAGTTCGAGGTCTGCCCCCCTACTTGATAGGAACGGTCTTTCCGGGTCAGTGGGAAGGGAACAAAGTTCACGAATGGAGTTGGTCCCCGTGGAGCAGGAGCACATCCTCTTCCTTCCCCAGTTCCAGCATCCCATCGGTAAAACCGCCCTTGCTGAACAGCATGAAACGGCTTGTGCGGTCACCATTATGCCAGTCAACCAGATGCGATTTCCTTACGAGCTCTTCATACACATTCACACCAACTCTCTTTTTGCTCCATTTGCACTCTCCGAAGTACACAGTCTTTGTTTCCTCATCCAACGCCACCAGGTCTACTTCCTCATTTCTTGACCACCACTTGCCTATGACCGTGAACTGCATTTGCCCCTCTTCCATCATGCGGGTGCATATCTCCCTGCAGGCAGCCTCGTAAGCCTGCGATAGGTGCTGTTCCAGAGATCCCCTGATGAGCTTTAGGACATAGTCGACCTTGCCTATTTCAATGCGGCTTTTGTTGGGGAACACGTACTTGAACCAAAAAGTGAAGAACTTGTCCTGGATACCATAAAGCCCTTGCTTGCTCTTTTCAGGATTTTTTTCAGTTACGGGTATCTCCTTTTTCACGAAACCGAGGCTTCTGAGAATATCCACATAGCGTGACACGTGGCTCTTCTCAAACCCCGTTTCGTTAATCATCTCCGAGATCTTTCTTTTTCCCTGGGAGATTGCCTTAAGGAGGGCAAAGTAGTTTCTCGGCTCCCGCAGTTCCTCCATCAGCACATAGTCCACCTCGTTTGAGAAAAAGGTTCCCTTTTCGAGTACGAGCAAGCGAATGTTTTCCAGGATGTCAAGTTCAGGATTGACCTTCTCCAGGTAAGCTGGAATCATACCAAAGACTGCATAGATCGCCATCAGCTCATCAAAGGATTTCCTGGGGAAGAACTCGTTGAGGCTGTCAAAGGGCATTTCCCTGACTTCCAGGGAGCCTGTTCTCCTCCCGTAGAGGGGGGCCTTGTAGAGGAGCACCTCCTTCTCCATCATGCCGATGCTGGAACCCATCAAAATAAGAAAAATGTTGCTGTGCTTCAGTTGTTCGTCGATTCCTTTCTGGAAGATGGACGACACGGCCCTGTTGGAGTTCACAAGATAGGGGAATTCATCGATAATGACCACCAATCTGCCCCTTTCTTTCTCCTTCATATAACGAAAAACCTGCTCCCAATCCTTGAATCCGGAATCCATCAGGATGGTGTCACGGAAATGCTCCCCAATGACGCGGCCAAGGCTTTTCAGCTGCTCGGTTTCGGCAATGCTGTCGGCCAGGAAGTAAATCGCTTCCTTGCCCTCGATAAATTCTTGAACGAGCCTTGTCTTTCCGACACGCCTCCGCCCATACACAGGGATGAACTGAAATCCAACACCTTTGAAGGCCCTTTCCATCACGGCAAGTTCACTTTTTCTGTCCACGAATCTCATCATCCCACCTTAGAGTATAATCGCGATTAGTATAATCGTAATTATACTTATTGACAAGTTCTTTGAGGAAGCTTCGCAGTGACCGGTAACCGCCCGGTGGAACCTGAAGGAGGTGCTGCCGCCTGCACGTGGAAAGAAGATGGTCACTGAAGACAACGTGGACGAAGAGAGCAGCGCCGGTCAAATCGATTGGTACTACCGCCAGTCCCGCGCCACCTGATCAAAGGACTTCCTTAAGAAGAATACACAAAACGAGCGGTCAGAAGGGCAGGTGACTCATCCATCCGTGGTGCCCGGACGAAGATACCTGGGTTCCAGTTCAGACTCCACGATATGGTATCATCATGACCCGTCAAACCCCGATCCCAAATGGGACGCACCATAGGAAGGAGAAAAAATGGAGCCTGCGCCATGAGAAATCAGGGCAGGAGCGAGGAGAGTTGTTCGCCGTTTTCGATGGCGTCGAAAGCGACCCCAAGGAAAGGGAGGCAGAACAGCAGATTGCCGACCTCATGACTGTTGAAAGAGGAGATGAATCGCATCTCTGAAGAAGTCGGTGATCGGGGTGAAATGTATCTGGTCCTCATCATAGCGATCGGCACCGCCATAGAGCAGAAAGGCTGTGGCCTTTGGGTAGGATATAATTCTGGCGTACATGCCGCCATTTTATATAAAAAAATGGCGGTATCAATGCCAAAATGTCTTGTGAAAAGGGGAGTTCCGCGCTGTCCCACTTCGGCCGAACAGGCTATCCCAGCGCAATGGGTTGAAGCCTTTGGCGAAGGTGATGCTCCTGCGCCCCCGCGCGCTGGGCGTCACGCGAACCGAAAAGACCGTCGGAGGCGGGGCATACTGTGCAAAACTCGTCCTCAGTGGTGCCCGGATGAAGGGCCCTGGGTTGCAATTGAGACTCCATGACATGGTATCCATTCTAGACTCTTTGTCGTGCCAGGGGCGCTTTCGCATGCCATGGTAAATCGCAATCGACCCTCTACCTGCCCGCTGGACTGACTTCATTTGGTTATCGTCGGTGGATGATCGCCCCGATCTGCAACGGACTTGGATCAGTAATCGCTCGTTCTTGAGCGACCCCATATACCCATCTGACCTGCTCCCATGAGCCAAGAAATGGAAATCGAGAGATGCCACCTGGATGGTGACCTCCGCCTTTTTTCGCTCAAAACGCCACCTCTCAACAAATCTCGGGCTTGCTCCTCCTTACGTTCACGGCACACCATACCAGCTCGGACGCCCTCGTCCACCGCAATCCTCCAGTCCTCAACATGCTGTGCCAAGTGTGCGCTTGACACACAACGGCGGATTCCCCTATACTCCGCCACAACTGAAGCAAGTTCTTATCACCTCACCTCACTGACAGACTGCCCTGGGCTTAAACGCATCGAGGCGAGCGCACCGTCGCCGAAAAGCCTTGCATAGAGTCCCGGATTCCCTTAAAGAGAAAGCACATTCTTACAGAGGAGTGCAGAGATGAAAGTACTGGTGGCTTATTATTCGGACAGTGGAAACACAGAGAAAGTGGCCAAAGCCATTTACGAGGAGCTCAGTTTTGTGGAAAAGAGGCTGACCTCCATCAAGGAGCAAGACCCTGTGAGCGACTGCGATGTCCTATTTCTGGGTTTTCCGGTTCAGAACCACAGCATTCCGGTGGGGGTTGAAAAGTTCCTGAAAAAAATCCCTGCTGGAAAGAAAATCGCTTTATTCGCTACCCATGGCTCGTTTCGAGGCGGGGAGTTCGCCATGACGGCCTTCTATTACGCGATGAGCCTCACGGTCAAACAGAAGCTCCTCGGAACCTTTGGATGCCGTGGAGAGGTGAAACCGCGGGTTCTGGAAAAACTGATGAAACGGCCTCAGGACCGGTATTGGGCCATGGAGGCTCAAAGTGCGGCCGGACACCCGGATGAGGGAGATCTGGCTGACGCGAGGAAATGGTCCTGGTGGATGCTCATGAAGGCGCAATCCCTCTAGCCGGAGAGAACTGTTCCCGTTCCCGCCCCTCATCCCGCTGAAAGTTTCTGGAGCAGGACGCTCGTGGTTCTCTCTGTTCTTTCCTGTTCCAGAATCTTCTGGCCTTCCAGATCCAGCACGTAGAAGACGTCGGCCACCTGGTCGCCCTTGGTGGCGATCTTGGCGATCCGGATGTCGATGCCGAGGGTGAAGAGGGCGCGGGTGATCCGGTAGAGGAGCCCGATGCGGTCGTCGGCGAACCCCTCGATGAGAGTGAAGAAGTCGGAGGAGCCGTTGTCTACGAGCACACGAGTGTGACGGGCCGGGGCTTTCCTGCGGAAGAGAAGGGAGGGTTCGGCTTTCTGCTCCAGACGCTCTGAGAGGGAGAGCGTGGCGTCAAGGGTTGCGGCGAGATCGTCTTTGATCCTTCCCCAGATTTCCTCGGGATGGAGAGGGTCCAGCGGAGGGGTCACCGTGAAAATGTCCACCGCCGTGCCGTCGCACCAGGTGTAAATGCGGGCGGAGAGGATGTTGATGTTGTTGAGAGCCATGACGCCCGTGACGTCAAAAAACAGTCCGGCTCTGTCTTGGGCCAGGAAGGTGACGTCATAGGTTCCGCTGGCCGGCGCGGCAGCGGCTTCAAGGCAGAAGGCGTTTTGGATCCCCTGGGCGGTTGCCTCCCGGAGTCGGCGGTGAAGGGTGATGTGCTGGACCATGGCGGCCTGAGGCTCGCATGGGTCGGAGCGCCGGTCACGTTTCTACGGGAGCCCGGCAAGTGGGTAAAGACAAGAGAGTGGCGCAGCGACTTGATGGAGGCCATGGAGGCATGGACTTGCCCCAGGGACTGCTCCACGGCCAGAAGTACAAGAAGTGTGGCCTGCCCCTCCACCAAGAGTCAAGTGCCCAGCAGCAGAGTGCAGGACCTTTCACTTTAGTACCCGGGTTCACTGAGCTTGACCGCTTATCCAACAGGGTGGTGGATCTCATCGAAGAGGGGCGCCTGGATGAGGCAGAAGCCGTTTGCCATGAGCTCTTGTCACGCTATCCTGACCAGATCGATGGCACGGAAAGGCTGGCGGAAGTCTATGAAGCTCGGGGTGAGAAAAAAAGGCCGCGCAATACTATCGCAAGGCGGCCGAATTTGCACAGACATCTCCCGGGTTTGATCAGGAACTCATTGATCGGTACCTCTCGCAGTCAAAGCATTTAGAATCCCAAGAATGAACTGGAATAAGAAGAACTATAAGGAATACCAATCCGCAACATAAACAAACTCGCCACATAACGATACGCATACTTCAATACGTGATGCCCTTGGCGGGATTGCAGGATGTCTCCTTCATCGGAAAGAAATGCAGCAGGTCGGAGTTGGAAGGGTTCTTGCCACAGCAGAAGAGGCCAGAAAGGTTTCGAGTTGAAGCTTGTCAATGTTGCGGGTTCTGAGGAGTGCCTGAGGTTCGAGCGAGGTTTTGAATGAGTGGAAGGAGTTGAACATCAGGGGGTGGAAGTTGATAGTTGGCTAGTTCCCCAGGCTTCACCCATCGGAGTTCATCACAACCAATAGGCGTTGGCGCACCGTTCAGCCACGAACATTGAAACAGGTGAAGGGTTATGGACTTGGTCTCATAGTCGTGATCGATTTGAAGCAGGTGTTTGACGGCCTTCACCTTCATGCCCAGTTCTTCCTGGATCTCTCTTTCAAGACAGGCTTCCAGGCTCTCCCCGGGTTCCTGCTTTCCGCCCGGGAACTCCCAGTACCCGGCAAGATGGCTTCCTTCAGGCCGTCTCGTGATGAGGAGCTTTCCGTCTTTCCAGACCAGACCTGCGGTCACATGAAAATGGGGCTTGCTCATGTTTATTATCGGAGTTCCTTGAGCCGCAGCCTGAGGTAAGCTTCTTCGGCCTCCTGATGGCCGGGCGAAATCTCAACCACCTTCTTATAGGTCTCCATGGCTTCCTTCACGTTGCCCAGCTTTTCCTGGAGCCGGCCGAGCTGGAGGAGCAGATTCACGTCCTTGGGTTTGAGCTTTGCAATCTGGCCGAGCTGCGCGGCAGCAGCCTCTTCCTTTTCCAGCTTGAGAAGAGCAAAGACCATGTATTGCCTCAACTCGACATTCTCAGGCCGGGCCTGAATGCCTGTTTCCATGATCTCAGCCATCTGCCTAAAATCGCTGCGGGCATTGAGGTACTCGAAGACAAAAGGGTAGGGCGCTGGGTCACCGGCATTCAGGGAGAGCAGAGCCCTGGCTGCTGCAAAGGCGGAATCTTCTTTTTTCTCCTTCTTATAGAGATCTAACAGGAACCGAAGGGTTTCAACATCCTTTGGATGATTTTTCAGGTATGTTTCAAAATAGGAAAGGCTCTTTCCCCAGTTCCCTGCCTCATATTCAAGGATGCCGAGATTGTAGAGCACGATTTCGTTATCAGGAGCAAGGGCGTATACCTTTTCATAGAGCTCCTTCAGCCTCTTCTTGTCCCCTTTCTTGTCCGCGATCTGGGCATGAAGCAACAGGGCTCTGAGGGAGTCGGGCTTTCGCCTGAGCACCTCATCCAGATAGGTTTGTGCCTCATCCGGGTTGCCTTTATTGAATAAGCTCTCCGCCAGGTTCAGGCGGCTCTCAATGTCCTCGGGTTGAAGCGCCACAGCCTGGGCCAGAAACTGATCGGCTTTTTCTTTGTCCCCTGTCTTCTCATAGAGAGTGGCCAAGTTGTAGTAGAGGTTCACGTCCTTCTTGTCCAGTTCCGTGGCCTTCAAGTAAGAGGCGACGGCCTTGTCCGGATCACCTGTTTCCGTGTAGAGGAACCCGAGAGTCTTATACACAGCCAGCTTCTCTTTCGGATCAAGCCGGCTCATAACAGCCTCGTATTCGCGGATTGCGTCCGGGAGCTTTTTCGCTTTTTCAAGAGTTCTTGCAAGCCTCAGCCGGAGTTCCGCGTCATCAGGGGTTTTCTGGAGCAAACGCCTCAAGACGGACACGGCCCCGTTTGAGTCATTCATGCTCTCGTAGACTTCGAAGAGTTCGAAGAACTTCTGTTCCTCGGGCTTCTCCTTCACCATCTCTTCAAGCAGTTTCGCGGCCTGAGGCCATCTTTTGAGGGACCGGTACTCCCGGATCAGTCGCTCCCTGATCTTGTTGTCCTGGGGAGCCATGTGCCGCGCTTCTTCCAGAATGGCGATCCGCCGCTCAGGGTCGATGGTCCTTTCCACTTTATCGAGCCAGTCCTCCACGTACGGTTCAATCACCAGATCCACATAGCCCATGTCCCGGTTTTTTTCTTTCACAAAGACCCTGATGCTGTGCTGCTGAAACAGGGTTTCCTTTGGGAAGAGGGTTGCCAGTTGGATTTTCTCGTAGGTCAAGGCTTCGATATCCATGTCGCTCGCGACTAACCTGATCCCGACATTAAAGGTGATGTTGGTGGAGACGGTGAGGATTTTGACGTGATCCTGGGGATGGAGACGAAGGGTTTCTCCCTTGAGGAGTTTCAGCGGCTGGTCGTTCTTTTCCAGGAGGATGAAGTTGAACTGAGGCGAGACATCGTAAAGGCCCGGCCAGACCCACCAGATAAAGCAAAAAGCGCCCACCACCAGAAGCAGGGTGACCGCAAAGGCCGTCCTGTTCCTCCGAGGACGCTTGCCTTTTCGCTTCTCCAAATCCTAACCTTGGGGCCGGGAATTCTTGCCGGACTGGGTGTTCTTGCCCTCCCAGAGGAGCAAGATGGGGCTCGCCACATAAATGGAAGAATAGGTCCCTGTGACAACCCCTACGAGTAAGGCGAACGCAAAATCGTGAATAACCGGGCCGCCGAAGATAAGCAGAACGATCAAGACAATCAGGGTCGTCGTGCCTGTTAGAATCGTTCTGCTCAGGGTCTCATTGATGCTCACATTGATGATCTCCATGAAGGGCTTTTTGCGGAGACGGCCCAGGTTCTCCCTGATCCGGTCAAAGACCACGATGTTATCATTCAACGAATAACCGACGACGGTCAGCAGTGCTGCAACCGTCGAAAGGGATACTTCTCGGTCTGTGAGAGCAAAGGCTCCTATGATGACGAAAACATCATGCATTAGAGAGACAATCGCTCCCATGGCGTATTTCAATTTCATGAACCAGCACAGGGCAACGCTTAAAGCCAAGGCAATGAAGATGAGCCACGTCACGCCGATTCCAAAGAGGGCGGCCAGAGACGTGGCCGCGATGAGAGACCCTGCCATGATGGCACTCATGAGCCACTTCTGCTCGAAGCGGCCAGAGATATAGACCGCCATCATCAGCATCGCGTAGAAGATGGCGTAAAGCGCCTTTTTTCTAAGCTCCTCTCCAATCTGAGGCCCCACCATCTCCACCTGGCGGATATCCACCTTCTCTCCGAGTTTTGAATTCAGGGCTTTCTGAACGTTGTCCCCGAGGCCTGCAACCCGGACATCAGGGTTTGTAAGTCTGATCAGATATTCAAAGGCGTTTTTCTCGCCAAACTCCTGAATGATACTGTCCTCGATCTCGGTGGATTTCAGGGCGTCTCTGATTTCTGCAGGGGCATGTTTCTTTTCCAGTTTGACTTGAATAACAACACCGCCGGCGAAATCAACTCCATAATTTGGCCCACCTCTTATCACCAGAAGCACGACGGTTGCCAGAATGCATATCCCTGAAATGGCAAAAGCAATGTACCTCTTGCCCACAAAGTCAATGTTGAGTTTACCTTTGAAAATTTCCATGCGATCACTCCGTATCCGGTCAAACCCCTATGAATGGGCTCACAATTATAAGGACGTTCTCCCTAAATCCCTCCTGACCTCTCCTTCGACAGGCTCAGGGCAGGCTCTTTAACAAAGGGAGGAATCACCCCTCTTTGGCCGCTGGCCCATAGGGCTTCTGGCCCGGAGGGAAAAGAGGGGTAAGGGGAGATTTTGCAAACCATGTCAATTCAAATTCGAGACTGTTCAGAAGAACAAATCTCGACATTTTCGCGAAAGAATGAAACGATCAGATGCTGATAGTTTTCCACCTCTTGACCACGTACAGGTAATCGAAAGCGATCCGGGACAGATACACGGCAGTAAGAACATTTGAAACAAGACCGATGAGCAGGGTCACCGCAAACCCTCTCACCGGGCCGGTTCCGAATTGCAGTAACACGAGGGCGGCGATAGCCGTCGTAAGGTTCGAATCCAGGATGGTCACAAAAGCTCTGGTAAATCCCGCTTCCATGGCTGCCCGGGCTGGTTTCCCCAGCCTTAGCTCCTCTCGGATCCGCTCATAGATGAGAACATTGGCATCCACAGACATGGCAATCGAAAGAATGATCCCTGCAATGCCCGGGAGAGTTAATGTGGCGCCGAAAAGGGCCAGACCTCCCATGATAAAAGGAATATTCAGCAGCAGGGCGATGTCGGCAATGATCCCGGAAAGACGGTAATAGAAGGCGACCAAGATGAGAATGATACTGAGTCCGATGACCATGGATGTGAAGCCCTGATCGATGGAATCCTTTCCGAGGGAAGGACCGACGGTTCTCTCTTCGATGATTTTCACGGGAGCAGGAAGGGCACCGGCCCTTAACACGATGGCCAGATCCTTGGCGTCATCCATGCTGAACGCACCGGTGATCTGGGCTTTTCCGCCGGAGATCTTGTCCCTGATCACGGGAGCGGAATAGATCTTATCATCCAGAACGATCGCCAACCGCTTCCCGACGTTATCTCCGGTGATCCGTTCAAAAACTCTCGCCCCCCTGGAATCAAAGGAAAGGGAGACATAAGGCTCGCCCATCTGATTGTCGAGCTGGACCCTGGCATCCGTAATGGATTCTCCGGTAAGGGGCGCTCTCTTCTTGAGAAGATAGGGAACATTTGTTTTTCGGCCCGTCTTCCGATCCACGGCAGCCTCTTGAAGAACCTCGCTTCCCGCAGGCACGTTGCCTTTCAGAGCTTCCTCGATGCTGTTTTCCTCGTCCACCAGCTTGAATTCCAAACGTGCGGTCTTGCCGATGAGATCGATGGCTCTCTTGGGATCTTTGACGCCAGGCAGCTGGATGAGGATCCTGTAGCCGGCTTGGGGGCGGATGTCCGGCTCGGAGACACCGAACTGATCGACCCGGTTCCGGATGGTCTCGAGAGCTTGATCCGCCGCCATCTTGAAGATCTGAGTTTTTTCCTGGTCGATCAGCGAGAGAAAGTAGGTCCGGCCTTTCTCATCTCTCACACCGGGCTCCAGCTTGAAGCTCGGATAGGTTGTTCCCACAAGGGTTTCGAGATCCTTTGTCTCCTGATCCGGAGCAAGGGTCAGCTCAATTCCCTCGGTCCCTCGCCGTTTCAAATCCAGAACCCTGATCTTGTTTTTCCGAAAATCCGGCTTCAGATCCTCGACGACCCTTTCCAGATAGCTTTCTGCAGCCTTCTTCACTTCGACTTCAAGGATCAAGTGCACTCCCCCTTGAAGGTCAAGGCCCAGATGAATCCTGTCCTTGGGCAGGAGCCCCGACCACCAGGGCGGGAGCTCCTGGCTCAGCGAAGGGACCAGGAATACAAATGCGATTACCAACAATGCTGCGGCTATGCCCGCGCGCCAGCCAAGTTTTTTCATTAAGGTCTACTCCTTCGACGTCATTCTTGCGTAGACACGGATTCGTCTCTTCTGAGAATACCCGCCACAGAACCTCGTGAAACCTTCACTCTGATTTTGGGCGCAATCTCCATGGTCACCACATCCGTGTCGACCCCAGTGATAACTCCATGAAGTCCTCCGGAGGTTACGATTCTGTCCCCTTTCTTGATGGAGGACAGCAAGGCCTTGTGCTGTTTCGATTTTTTCTGCTGGGGCCTGATGAGCAAAAAGTAGAAGATCGCAAACATCAGGATCAGAGGGATGAAGGCACCCATTCCTCCCCCGTCGCCGCCCCCCAAGCCTCCAGTTCCCATGGCGTAAGCTAAAGAATCCATCCTGAAACCTCCTCTTTCAAATTCAAAGCACTCATTTTTGAACAACCTCTTTTTGTGCTAATCTTGTTCTTATACCATTCCGTCTCAAGCAAAACAACCAAAGATTCAAGCTTCGGAACGCTGAAGAAAAGTTCGGCGAAAGTCCGTAAAGCGATCCTCCTGAATAGCTTGCCTGATGTCGGCCATGAAGCCCATGTAATAGTGCAGATTGTGGATCGTGTTCAACCGGTAAGCCAGGAGTTCCTTGGCCATGAACAGGTGTCTCAAATAAGCCCTCGAAAAATGAGTGCAGGTGTAGCAGGAGCAGTTCTCATCCACCGGTCGATCGTCATCCGCGTAACAGGCATTCTTAATAGCCAGCGGGCCTTGTTTTGTAAAAAGAGCGCCGTTCCTTGCATTGCGTGTGGGCAGGACACAGTCGAACATATCGATTCCGGCTATGACACCATCCAGGATATCTTCGGGTTTGCCGACGCCCATGAGATAGCGCGGTCTCTCGGCAGGAAGAAACCGCACGGTTTCCTGCACGACCTGTTGCCGGGTTGCCCTGTCCTCACCCACAGAGAGGCCCCCCAAAGCATAGCCGTCAAAACCCATAGCCACAAGCTCCCTGGCGCTCTGCTCTCTCAAGTCTGAGTACATTCCTCCCTGGACAATCCCGAAAAGGGCCTGGGAGTCGTTCTTAATGCATTGCAGACAAATCCCAGCCCACTGACTCGTCAGCCGGACCGAGTTCCGAACGTAGTCGTAGTCCGCAGGATAAGGCGCACATTCATCAAAGGCCATGATCACGTCCGCGCCCAGAGCTTTCTGGATCTCCATGGCCTCACGAGGACCGATGAAGTGGGTGGATCCATCGAGATGGGACTGAAAGGTGACCCCTTGCTCGGAGATCTTTCTCAGATTGGAAAGGCTGTAGACCTGAAACCCGCCGCTGTCGGTGAGGATGGCTCCTTTCCAGCTCATGAAGCGGTGAAGACCCCCGAATTTCTCAATCAACCCGTGACCGGGGCGCAAATAGAGATGATACGTGTTGGCGAGGAGAATGCTTACCCCGGCCTGCTCCAGGTCTTCCGGGGAGAGGGCCTTGACCGACCCCTGGGTGCCGACAGGCATAAACACGGGGGTTTCAAAACGGCCATGAGGCGTGGTGACTTCACCTCGTCTCGCTCCACTGGTAGGACATTGATGGGTGACCTTGAACTCCAAAGCACTTACGCCCTCGACAAAAGGAACCTCCGTTGGTAACTGCTCAGGTGTTTAGGCTGAAGACTGAAGGGCAATAATGATCATCCATGACACACTCACCTGCCAACGTATCCAAACGATCTTGGCTTTGTGGGATTGCGCATGTCTTTTCCTTTAGGCTGTCTACCTTCAGTCTATCTACCTGAGTAGTTACCTCCGCTGAGTATTACGCTGACAAATTGCCAATGGACAGGTCGCTCAAAAACGGCCAGATACAAGGCGCCCAAAACGACAGTGATGAGCCATAAGGACTGAGTAAAAGAAAGGAATGATTTCTTCTGAAAATTATACTCATCCCTCATCACTCAAACCTCAGTCCTTTCTTGACCTGCTACAGGATCAACATGGCATCCCCATAACTGTAGAAACGATATGCCTTCGTGATCGCCGTCTGGTATGCCTTTTTGATCAGGTCCAGCCCGGCAAAGGCGGATACCAGGAAAAGCAGGGAAGAGCGGGGCAGGTGAAAGTTGGTGATCAGGGCATCCACGACCTTGAAGGGAAACCCCGGCGTAATGAGAAGATCGGTTTTCCCTCTGCCGCTCTTCAGCGCTCCCTTTGACCCGGCCACACTTTCTAGGGTTCTGACAACGGTCGTTCCCACGGCAACCACCCGTCTCCCCTCGCTCTTCGAACGCTCGATCGCCTGCGCGGTTTCCGGATCAAGGTCATACTCCTCGTACCCCAGCTGGTGATCCCGTATGTCCCGAGTTCTGACCGGCCGAAAAGTCCCGTGCCCGACGTGAAGGGTGACATAGACGATGGAAATGCCTGCTTGTTCCAGCCTGGCCAGCAACTCCCTGGTGAAATGAAGACTGGCTGTTGGAGCGGCTACAGCGCCTCTTCTCTCGGCAAACACGGTCTGGTATCGTTCTCGATCCAGTTCAGAGAGACGGTCCTTCTCCTGTCGTCTGATGTAGGGAGGAAGCGGCATCATCCCCCTTTCTTCCAGAAGCGAATCAATGGACTGAGGGCCTTCGAAGGTGATCTGAATCAAGCCGTCCTCTCCCAGGTTTTCAACGACACCTGAGAGGTCTTTTTCAAAGAACAGGTGACCTCCCTTCCTGGGCCGCTTGGAGGACCTGAGGAGGCACCAGCGGGTATCGGGCTTCCTGCTTTCCTCGTTGCGATGCTCCAGGACCAGTATTTCAATGCGGCCGCCGCTTTCTTTGCGGCCGAAGAGCCTGGCCGGAATCACCCTGGTATTGTTCACCACCAGGAGGTCGCCGGGGGTGAGCAGCTCAGGAAGGTCAAAAAAGTGCCGGTCTTTCAAAGACCCGGTGGACCGGTCCACAACCAGGAGGCGAGACTTATCCCGGTCCGGAAGAGGGACCTGAGCGATCAGTTCGTCAGGCAGGTTGTAGTCATAGTCTTCAATGTCGAACATCGATGGAAAATACCAAAGAAGAATGCCTATAGGATATGGGAGATAATGTCAAACGATTTTGTCATCCCGTTTTTGCCTTGATATATGTCTTAATATTGGCTAAGTTTTAATAATTTTTAGATGATAGGAACTCCTAGAGGATGAACCACCTGACGATTGATCTTTCGGCTCTCGCCCATAATCTCAACCAGGTTAAAGCGATTGTGGGTGAACACACCAGGGTGATGGGAGTGGTCAAGGCCGATGCCTATGGTCACGGTCTGGTGGCTGTGGCCAGGGTCCTTGAGAAAAACAGAGTCCACTGTCTGGGGGTCGCCCAATTCCACGAAGCCATGGAACTCAGAAACCGCGGGGTTTCTCTTCCCATTGTGATTCTTTGTGGAATCCGGACGAGAGAAGAAGCGGAAGCCGCGGTTCACCATGGGCTGAGCCCCATGCTTTTTGACCTTGCAGTCGTTGAAGTGCTCGCAGAGGAATGCGCAAGGAAGAGCACCCATGCGAGTGCTTACGTCAAGGTGGACACGGGCATGGGCCGTCTGGGACTGCTCTCTTCAGAACTTGTGTCCTTTCTGCAAAGGATGACCCGGTTCAAAGAAATCCGGATAGAGGGATTGACCTCGCATCTTTCCTCTGCGGATGATTCGGAGCCCGAGTTCACGGAAGCTCAAATCCGCAGCTTCAGGAAGGCGATTGAAGCGGGGCGCACGATGGGACTTGATCTCCCACTCAATAATCTGGCGAACAGCGCCGGGCTGATGAAGTTCAAGGACGCTCATTTTAACATGGTGAGACCGGGCATCATGCTCTACGGCGGCCTTCCGTCGCCTGATTTCAATCCCCCTCTGCCGCTCAAGCCGGTCATGCGGTTCAGTGGAGAGGTCATCCAGGTCAGGGAGTTTCCGGACCATACTCCGGTGAGCTACAGCCGGACCTACTACACCCGGGGGCCCAGGAGAATCGCTGTTCTTTCCGCGGGCTATGGAGAGGGACTCCCCAGGAATTTGTCCAATAGGGGAACGGTCTTGGTCCGGGGGAAAAAAGCGCCGATTACCGGAAGGGTGTGCATGGATATGACCATGGTGGATGTGACAGGGCTGGGGGATATCCGGGCCGGGGATGAAGCGGTTTTCCTGGGAACTCAGGAAGGGGAGAGGATCAGCGCCGATGATCTGGCTTCCTGGACCGGAACGATTTCCTATGAGATCCTGTGTTCCGCAGGCCAACGGAATCCGAAGGAATATGTTTGATGAAAAAAAAGCTGGATAACCTCCTCAATGAAGCTCTGGGGAAATGCTTCAAGACCGGAAAGCTCAAAGAGACCTCTTTGCCGGAATACGTCATCGAAGTCCCGAACAACTCGAACCACGGCCATTTCGCCACCAATCTCCCCCTTGTGCTGGCCTCCTCCCAGAGAAAGCGACCGAGAGATCTGGCCACCGTGATCGTAGACAACCTGGAGGACAGGGAAAAGCTGATTGAAAAGGTGGATATTGCAGGACCCGGTTTCATCAACTTCACCATCACGTTGCATCAGTGGCAAAAGCTCCTGGGCGATATCCTGGCTCTGGGGGCCGACTACGGGCGAAGCGCCATGGGCGCAGGTCAGAAGGTCCTCGTGGAGTTCGTGAGTGCCAATCCCACCGGACCTTTACACCTGGGACACGGCCGCGGAGCAGCCCTGGGCGACACGCTTTGCAGGATCCTGGACTTCACAGGCCACGAGGTGGCACGCGAGTTCTACATCAATGACGCAGGGCAGCAGGTTCGCCTTCTCGGAGAATCGGTTTACAGCCGGTGGAAGCAGCGGTCTGATCCCGGATACCCGTTTCCGGAAAACGGTTATCACGCCGAGTACATTGTTGATCTGGCCAAGGAGATCTCCCGCGAAGTGGATCTTGGAACTCTGAAGCCCGATGAAGCCATGGCCCGCTGCGCTCAATTCGCCAAGGGGAGAATGCTTGAGGAAATCAAAAGAGATCTGGCTGATTTCCGTGTGGCCTTTGACCTCTGGTCCAATGAAAGCGACCTCTACGCTTCCGGGCTCATCGAAAAGACCTTGGAGTCGTTGAGGGAGAAAGGGGACCTCTATGAGGAGGAGGGAGCCCTCTGGATCAAGACCTCCTCCTTCGGGGATGACAAGGACCGTGTGATCAGAAAGAGCGACGGCCAGTACACCTACTTTGCCCCGGATATCGCCTATCACATCGAGAAGTGGAAGAGGGGCTTCACCAAGGCCATCAACATCTGGGGAGCGGACCACCACGGCTACGTTCAGAGAATGAAGGCGGCTCTGAAGACCAACGGGATCCAAGAAGAGTGGCTCTCCGTCCTCCTCCTCCAGTTAGTGAAACTGTGGAGGGGCGGGGAAGAGGTGAAGATGTCCAAGCGGGCAGGGCTCTACGTGACCCTAAAAGAGTTGGTCGAGGAGGTCGGCGTGGATTCGGCGAGGTTCGTGTTCCTGACCAAGAATCACGATTCCGCACTTGATTTTGACATTGACCTGGTGAAAAAACAGGATGCAGACAATCCTGTGTATTACGTCCAGTACGCTCATGCAAGGATCTCCAGTATTTTCAGAAAGGCGGCATCCGAAGACCTCTCCTTGCCGAGCGCGCCCGATACGGTTCTAGGGCAAATTGTGCTGGATGAGGAGATGGCGCTGATCCGGCTCATGGCCGATTTCCCCTCTCTCCTGGAAGACATTAGCCGGACCCTGGAGCCGCACCGTCTCACCTATTATCTGGCGGAACTGGCATCGCTCTTTCACAAGTATTTCAATCTGGGGACCAAGGAGTCGGAAAAGCGGATTGTAGGCCAGGATCAGGCCTTGAGCCAGGCGAGACTGTGTCTGGCGGAAGGGATCCGGATTGTCCTGTTGAACGGACTTCGTCTTCTCGGCATTCACGCGCCGGAGCGAATGTGAGTTCGGGTATGACCAAGAAAATTACCCCATCGAAAAAGAAAAAATACCAGCTGGAGCTCTCCTCCATATCTCTTGTTTTCTGGGTCGTGTGTATTCTTTTTTTCATGGGCTGGATCTTTGTGCTGGGAATTCTGGTAGGACGGGGCTTTCTTCCCGGCGCCAACACGGCCATCGCTGACCTGAAATCGCAGGTGACCAAGCTGCAGGAGATGGTGTCGCGTAACAAGCGGGTGGATCAGAAGCCTCAGGCAAAAGAGGATATCGATTCCAAACTTGGATTTTATGATAAGCTGGAAAGCAAAAAGGAGGATAAGAGAAAGCCGTTTCCGGAATCGCCTCCCGAGCCTCCAAAGAGCGAAAAAGCGGTCAAACCCCCTGACACGGCTCTGGCCGAGGTGAAGGCGGACATCGCCAAGAAGGAATCCCTGTCCAAGAAACAGAACATCGCCAAGAGCGCAGGGCCTGAGAAAAAAGTGAAGGAGACGGTCCCGGAGCCCGTCAAAGCGGCGGAAAAAGCCCTGGGCCCCTTTCGATACGTTATCCAGATCGCCGCCCTGGATGAAAGAGCCAAAGCGGAGGCCATGGTCGGAAAGTTGTCCGAACGCGGTGTGGAAGCCTATCTCCAGGAGATGGTTGTCAAAGGCAAGACTTACCACAGAGTGAGATGCGGGAAATTTGTGACCAAAGAAGAAGCCAACAACTACGCCTTGAAACTTCCTAAGGAAGCGGGGACGGCCTGGCGGGTCGTCAACATCGAGTAAAGCATGATCAGAAAAGCGGTTATAGAGGACATTAAAACGATTCACAAACTGCTCAGCCATTACGGCGATCAGGGTTTGCTGCTGGCAAGACCCCTGAGCGAGCTGTATGATCACTTGAGGGATTTTTTTGTCCTGGTCACTGAGGACCGGGAGCAGAAGATTATTGGGACCTGTGCCCTGGGCATTTGCTGGGAAGATCTGGCGGAGATTCGTTCTCTCGCCGTTCTGGAGGACCAGCAGGGGAACAAGCACGCGACCCGGCTTGTCGAAACCTGTCTCCGCGAAGCAAGATCGCTCGGTATCAAGCGGGTGTTTGTGCTGACCTACGTGGACAGGTTCTTTGCCAAGATGGGTTTCAAGACGGTGGAGAAATCCCAATTGCCTCACAAAGTGTGGTCCGACTGTTTGAAGTGTTCGAAGTTCCCGGAGTGTGATGAAACGGCGATGGTCCTGGACCTGTGAGGATTCACCGCAAAGACGCTAAGGGCGCAAAGAAGGGGGGTATCTCTTTCGTTTGCCGGGAGATGACGGCAAACGAAAGGGTTGCCCCGGGAGGTTCCTCAACAAAGCCTTCGATTGGGTTTATGCCATTCTCGCGGAAGCGGGGATACAGCTTTTTGAATTCTGTCTACTGTCTTCTGTCTACTGTCTTCTGTATTCTCCATTAATGGGGGGATAGCCTCATGTTCGGAATAGGAATGCCGGAGCTGATTGTCATCATGGTGATCGCTCTGATTGTTTTCGGCCCCAAGAAACTGCCGGACCTGGCTAAAAGCCTGGCCAAAGGCATGGCGGAGCTAAAGAAAGCCACGGAAGACGTCAAAGAGAGCCTGGAGGTGGACGAAACGCTCAAGGAGGCGAAAAAGGACCTGGCCGACTCGATCAGCGGCATTCAAAGGCAGGTGGAACTGGAAGGATCAGAAGCGCTCAAAGCGGAAGAGAAGACTGGGAGCGAGACGCAGGCAAGCCCCGATCAGCCCCAGATGGAGGGGACGGCTTCACCCGGAGAGCCCCCTGCTGGGGAGGCGAAGAAAGATGGAGAGGGATGAAAAGTCGCCTCTCCTGAGTCATCTGGGGGAGATCCGGAAAAGGCTCGCTCGCTCCGCGATTGCCGTGGGCGTCGGGTTTGCCATCACCTACGCGTTTTCCGAGAAGCTTTTCGGAATCCTCGCCTACCCTCTGAAAGCCAACATGCCTCCCGGGGACCGGCTGGTCTACACCAGCCTCCCCGAGATGTTCTTCATCTACATCAAGACAGCACTCGTTGCCGGCCTTCTTCTCGCGGCGCCCTATGTCTTCTACCAGATTTACCTCCTGGTCGCTCCAGGGCTTTATCAGAAAGAGCAAAGAACCCTCATCCCCTTTGTGCTGTGCTCTACCGTGCTTTTTGTGGGAGGAGCTCTTTTCGGCTACTTTGTGGTCTTTCCTTCCGGGTTCAAATTCTTTCTGGCCTTCTCCAACGAGTCCATCCGCGCCCTTCCTTCGGTGAGGCAGTATTTCTCCCTGGCCGTTAAACTGCTCTTTGCTTTCGGTTTTGTCTTTGAGCTTCCCGTGGTCGTTTTCTTTCTCAGCCGAATGGGAGTGGTGACCTCAGATTTCCTGAAGCAGAAGCGCCGCTATGCCATCCTCCTCATCTTCATTATTGCCGCAGTCCTGACCCCGCCCGACGTGATCACCCAGTTTATGATGGCGGTGCCCCTCATGGCCCTCTACGAAATCAGCATTCTCATCGCAAAGGTTGCCGGAAAGAAAAAGAAAGAATCAGAAGATAAAACATAAAAAGGCTATCCCCACCGCGAGGATGGGGATAGCCTTTCGGCCTAACTGCAACCCGTTGATCATTTCTTCACTTCTTCGAAATCCGCATCGACCACATCCTCGTCCTTCTTTGAGGCGCCGCCGCCCTGCGGTTCGCCGCCTCCGGCGCCTGCGTGTGCCTGCTGGGAGGCGCGGGAGTACATCATCTCTGCGAGCTTATGGGAGGTCTGGGTGAGCTCGTCGGAGAGGCGCTTGATCTCCTCCGTATTATCCCCCTCCATGGCCTTCTTGAGCTTTTCGATGCCCCGGTCCACGTCGCCCTTGGTCGTCGCATCGACCTTGTCCCCGAGTTCCTTAATGGATTTCTCGGTGGAGTAGATCATGGAATCCGCCATGTTGCGCGCATCCACCAGCTCCCTTTTCTTCTTGTCCTCTTCAGCGTGAAGCTCCGCGTCCTTCACAAGGTTCTTAATCTCTTCCTCGGAAAGGCCGCTGGATGCCGTGATGCGGATGGACTGTTCTTTGCTGGTTCCCAGATCCTTGGCCGAGACATTGACGATGCCGTTTGCATCGATGTCAAAGGTCACCTCAATCTGGGGGAGCCCTCTCGGCGCTGCTGGAATTCCGACGAGCTGGAAGCGGCCGAGCGTCTTGTTGCTTGCCGCCATCTCCCGTTCTCCCTGAAGCACGTGGATTTCCACAGCCGGCTGATTGTCGGCCGCCGTGGAAAAGATCTGGCTTTTTCTCGTCGGAATGGTGGTGTTCTTGTCGATCAATTTGGTGAAAACGCCGCCGAGAGTCTCAATCCCCAGAGAGAGAGGCGTCACGTCGAGAAGAAGGACGTCCTTGACCTCCCCTTTCAAAACACCGGCCTGAATCGCGGCGCCCGCAGCGACGACCTCATCAGGGTTCACGTTCTTGCTGGGCTCTTTGCCGAAGAGCTCCTTCACTTTCTGCTGAACCTTGGGCATCCGGGTCATGCCTCCGACCAGAATGACTTCATCAAGGTCAGAGAGTTTGAGCCCTGAGTCTTTGATGGCGATGTTGCAGGGCCCAACCATTTTTTCAATGAGGTCATCCACCAGGGCTTCCAGCTTGGCCCGGGTGAGCTTTATGTTGAGATGCTTGGGCCCTGTAGCGTCCGCAGTGATAAAAGGCAGATTGATGTCTGTTTCCTGGGAAGAGGAGAGCTCCATTTTTGCTTTCTCAGCGGCTTCCTTCAGCCGCTGCAAAGCCATTTTGTCTGTCCTCAGATCAATGCCCTGGTCCTTCTTGAATTCATTGGCCAGATAATCCACCACCCGCAAGTCAAAATCTTCACCTCCCAGGTGGGTGTCCCCGTTGGTCGACTTGACTTCAAAGACCCCTTCTCCGATCTCCAGGATGGAGATATCAAAGGTCCCGCCGCCCAGATCAAAGACGGCGATCTTCTTGTCACCCTTCTTGTCCACACCGAAAGCAAGAGAGGCAGCCGTCGGCTCATTGATGATTCTCAACACATTCAGGCCGGCGATCCGGCCCGCATCCTTGGTCGCCTGCCTCTGGCTGTCATTGAAGTAGGCGGGTACCGTGATGACCGCTTCCGTCACCTTCTCACCGAGATAATCCTCTGCCGTCTGTTTCATCTTGGTGAGGATCATCGAGGATATCTCCGAAGGGCTGTACGCTTGCCCTCTGGCCGTCACGTGAGCATCGCCGTTCTGCGCCTTCACGATTTTGTAGGGAAGGACTTTGATGTCTTGCTGAACTTCTCCTGAGTCAAATTTGCGGCCGATCAATCTCTTGACTGCGGAAACCGTGTGGTCAGGATTGGTGATGGCCTGCCTTTTGGCTATCTGCCCGACGAGTCTTTCTCCCTTATCGGTGAAGGCGACAATGGAGGGAGTGGTTCGGCTTCCCTCCGCATTGGCGATAACGACCGGGTCCCCACCCTCCATGATGGCCACGCACGAATTGGTCGTTCCAAGATCAATACCAATAACTTTTCCCATTTTTTCCTCCTAATATGTTCTAACCGAATTAATTTCTATCGCATTCCCTTTCGGAATTCTTATCCTGGTCAGCCTGTTGGCCCGCCTTTTTCCTGTTCACGACGACCATGGCAGGCCGAATCAAACGACTGTTCAAAACATATCCCTTTTGCAGTTCCGTGATGACGATCCCCGGTTTTGCTTTTGGATCATCCATCTCGGAAACCGCTTCATGAAAGCAGGGATCAAAGCTCTCACCCAGAGCCTTCACTTCCTCAAGGCCGGATTTTGACAAGGAGTCCTTCAGCCCCTTGAGAGTCAGATGGATACCTTCCTTCAGCGCATGGACGGTGTTTTCATTGTTGGAATGAGATAATGCCTTTTCGAGATTGTCTAATACAGGCAGCATCTCTTTGATCAGAGTTTCGCTGGCGAATTTAAGCCAGTCCTCTTTGTCTTTCCTATTCCTTTTCTTCATGTTTTCCATCTCTGCCTGCGACCGCAAGTAGAGATCATAATTTCTCTGCGACTCCTTCTGAAGTTCCTGGATTTTTTCCACCAATTCTTCTTTCGTCATGTTGCCCAGGAACTTGTCCACTGGCTCTGATACAACCTCTCCGTCCCTCTTGTCTTGATGGAGCGATTCCTCTGATTGGCGTTCAAGACTCTGATCATTCATGTCTCTAAAATCACGACTCCTTTGCTTTGAATTTGAGCTCGAATCCAAGTAATTTCAAAAAGATAGGGAGCAAAAAACAACTTAACAGTAAGCATCTGGGTTGGCTTTGTCAAGGCAAGGGAAAGGAGGTTTTGGAAAGCCGGCACAAGGCTCAAGGCGCAAGGTGCAAGGCCGAGAAATCCTACGGATATAGATTCCCGTGAACCCTGCGCCGTGTGCCTTGCGCCTTTACAGGGGCTGTCCTGTCAAGCGTTCAAGGGCCTCGATATACCTCTTTAGGGTCTTGGAAATGATTTCTTGGGGAAGCTTAGGTGGGGGCGGTTGCTTTGACCAGCCCAGGCTGTTTAGGTAATCCCTCAGGAACTGCTTGTCAAAACTCTGCTGCGGTCCACCGGGCTTGTAGGTGTCCATGGGCCAGAATCTTGAGGAGTCCGGCGTAAGGACTTCGTCAATGAGAATAAGGCGCCTGTCTTTAAAGCCGAACTCAAACTTCGTGTCCGCGATGATAATGCCTTTCTCGGACGCGAATTCGCTCCCTTTCTGATAGATCTTGAGGCTCAGGTCTTTGATCAGCTCGGCTTGTCGCTGCCCCAGGATTTCAATCACTTTGGCAAAGGAGATGTTCTCATCATGAATGCCTGCTTCCGCTTTGGTGGAAGGCGTGAAGACGGGTTGAGGGAGTTTCTGGGACTCTTTGAGACCTTTGGGCAGGGAAATTCCGCACACGCTGCCCGTGGACCGGTAATCGCTCCACCCGGAGCCTGAAAGATAGCCCCGAACAATACATTCCACCGTAAGAGGAATCGCCTTTTTTACCAGCATGCTCCTGCCTCTGAGGACTTCTTGGTACTTGCGGCAGGGTTCAGGGTAATCACGGGGGTCCGCACTGAGAAGGTGATTTTCAACAAGGCCTTCCAGAAGCTTGAACCAGAAAAGTGAGATGCGGGTCAGGATCTTTCCTTTGTCCGGGATAGGGTCGTCCATAACGACATCAAAGGCGGACATCCTGTCACTGGCCACGATCAGGAGCTTGTCGTCCACTTCGTAGACATCTCTCACCTTACCCCGTTTGACCAGTTTGAGATCTGGGAAATCCGACTTCAGAAGAACCGGCTCAGACATCACTATCTCCTCCTCGCCAAAGCGCCTATTTGGGAAGCGGTATCATTGACTATCCGAAAGTGAATGTCAAGATTCTGTAATTCTTAGGTTGAAAGATCACCCGGGATCGATGTAAAATACAAATTCGTTCCGAAGAGGAAAGCCCTCCTCTGTACACACACAGCCCCGTTGCGAAGAGGATGAGACATGCTTATTTCAAAGGAGATTCAGGAGACCAGGAACAAAATACTCGATTTCGAGAAAAGGATCGAGGAGATGCACCTCGAATTTCAGAAATACTGCCAGGGACTTGATCCGCGAATGCCGGACTACGAGCATCTTGAAAGAGAACTTCTTTTTTTCTCACGGCGGAAAATATTCGACCTGGAGCTCTCCAAACAGCTTGACAGGGTCCTCTACAAATTTCAGAACCGCAAGAGAATATGGGTCCGGTGGGCGGAGGAGTTTCAACAGGGCGTGCGTGAAAAAGCGCAGGATACCAAATCTCCACAGGGCTGACCATTACGGCCTCTTCTGGTCTTTCAGCTTCTTGATGTATTCCCGATAGAATTCCAGGGTTCGATTCCTGAAACGGACCGTCTCTCCAAAGGGCGGGATGCCCTTGTGCTCTTTGATCCTCTGAGGTCCGGCATTGTAAGCCGCGAGGGCGAGGCTTAAATCCCCCTTGTGGTCCTTCATCAGGCGCAGAAAATACTTGAGGCCATATTCCATGGCCAGTGAAGCATTGAGGCGATCATCGGTGGAGGACTGGAGCAGCTCTTTCCGGTATTAATCTGCAAGCAGTTTATCCATCAAGCGGCTGCAGGCCGCATCGTTCAGCCTTTCATCAACCTCGGGATCGAGCTTTGCCCGGTAGAAGAGGAGCTTCTGTTTCACCCGGGCAAGAGAATGCCTGTAATCCAGGTACAGGGTCCCAATGTTCTGAACATGTTCCCAACTCTATTCTCCTTACAGGGCATGCTGAGCCACGGCAGGAGAACACCAGAGGAGGTGAAAGGCCAGCAGAAGGACCGGCACAACAAGGCGCATGATATTCTCCTGAGGAGGCGAGAAAAAAGAAAGAGAAACGGATCCAACCATACCCCAGGACGGAAATGAAATCAATCATCTAAAACCCTGATCAGACCCAGGGGCAAGCAGAGGTAGCCGAAGGGTTGACATGAACCGGAGTCGGCTTATTTTGAATTTGTGCGATTGAAACCAAGCTGAACGGCTGAAATTTGTAACTGCTCAGGCGTTTAGGCTGAAGGCTGAAGAATGAAGGGCAATAATGATCATCCATGACACAATCACCTGCCAAGGTATCCAAACGATCTTGGCTTTGTGTGATCGCGCATGTGCTTTCCTTCAGTCTATCTACCTTCAGTCTGTCTACCTGATTAGTTACTGAAATTTAAAATATATCGCAAATTTAGATCGCGGAGGATTTAGAGATGCGTTTTGATAAGTTTACACTCAAATCACAGGAAATGATCCAGAATGCCCAGCATCTTGCCGAGCGTTTCGGGCACCAGCAGATCGAGCCCGAGCACCTTGCAAGAGCCCTCCTGGAACAAAAGGAGGGAGTGATCCCGCCTCTTCTCGGAAAGATCGGGGCCAATCAGAACCAGCTCATCAAGGAACTCGAGTCAAGTCTGGAGCAGATGCCGAGCGTATCCGGCTCGGGGACAGGACAGGTTTACCTGTCTCCCCGGGCAAAGGCCGTTGTGGACAGAGCCTTCGAGGAAGCGAAGCAGATGAAGGATGAATATGTGAGCCTGGAACACATCCTTCTTGCAGTGCTCGAAGAAAAAGACGGGAAGGCAACGAGAGTCTTTGCCGCCGCCGGAGTGACAAGGGAGGCTGTCCTGAATGCGCTCGTGGAGATCCGGGGAGGTCAGAGAATCACGGATCAGAATCCTGAAGACAAATACCAGGCCCTTGAGCGATTCAGCCGGGACCTTACGGCCATTGCCTCTAAGGGGAATCTTGATCCGGTCATCGGGCGAGACGACGAGATACGCCGTGTGATTCAGGTCCTTTCCAGGAGGACCAAGAACAACCCCGTGCTGATCGGAGAACCCGGCGTAGGCAAGACCGCCATTGTGGAGGGGCTGGCCCAAAGAATCATCCAGGGAGACGTGCCTGAGACTCTCAAAGGCAAGCGGGTCGTGGCTCTTGACATGGGAGCCCTCATTGCCGGAGCCAAGTATCGCGGGGAATTTGAAGACAGGCTGAAAGCCGTCCTCAAGGAAATTACCGATGCTCACGGTGGGATCATCCTTTTCATCGACGAAATGCACACCCTGGTGGGTGCCGGAGCAGCGGAAGGAGCGGTGGATGCTTCCAACATGCTTAAGCCGGCTCTTGCCAGGGGCGAGCTCCGGTGTGTGGGCGCCACCACGATCAAGGAGTACAGAAAGCACATTGAGAAAGACGCGGCTCTGGAAAGGCGTTTCCAGCCCGTCGTGGTGGAGGAACCGAGCGTGGAGGACACCATTTCCATCCTGCGGGGGCTCAAAGAAAAATATGAAGTGCACCATGGGGTGCGCATCAAGGATTCCGCGCTGGTGGCGGCGGCTACCCTGTCTCATCGTTACATCACGGATCGTTTCCTGCCGGACAAGGCGATTGATCTCATCGATGAGGCCACGTCCAGGCTGAGGATAGAAATCGACAGCATGCCTGCGGAGATCGACGCGATTCAGAGAAAGATCACCCAGCTCGAAATCGAAAGAGAGGCCCTGAAGAAGGAGAAGGACCCTGCTTCCCGTGAAAGGCTCGAAAAACTGGAAAAGGAACTCACGGACCTGAAGGCTGAAAAGGAAGAAATGGGAGGGCACTGGAAAAAGGAGAAAGAAGCGATCGCTAAGATCAGAGAGATCAAGGAGAAGCTCGAATCCACGCGGATCGAGGCCCAGCTGGCCGAGCGACAGGGAGATCTCTCAAGGGCTGCGGAACTGAAGTACGGAACACTGATTGCCCTGGAAAAGAGCCTGGAGCAGGAGAAAAAGAAGCTGGAGCAACTCCAGGTAGACCTGAAAATGCTGAAAGAAGAAGTGGACTCTGAGGACATCGCCGAGGTGGTTGGAAAATGGACAGGCATCCCTGTGAGCCGGCTGATGGAAGGAGAGAGGGAAAAACTCCTCAACATGGAAGATCGTCTTGAGCGGCGTGTGATCGGTCAGAAGCAAGGGATCATCGCTGTGGCCAATGCCGTGCGAAGAGCCCGCTCCGGTCTCCAGGATCCCAACCGTCCCATGGGTTCCTTTATCTTCATGGGACCCACGGGGGTCGGAAAGACGGAACTGGGCAGGGCTCTTGCGGAGTTTCTCTTTGACGACGAGAAGACCATGATCCGCCTGGACATGTCCGAATACATGGAGAAGCACTCGGTGGCCAGGTTAATCGGCGCTCCTCCGGGCTACGTGGGGTATGAGGAAGGAGGGCAGCTCACCGAGGCCGTGCGACGGCATCCTTACTCGGTGGTGCTTTTTGACGAAATCGAGAAGGCGCACCCCGACGTGTTCAATGCGCTCCTCCAGATTCTGGATGATGGGAGAATGACGGACGGGAAAGGCCGCACCGTGGATTTCAAGAACACCGTGATCATCATGACTTCCAATGTGGGGAGTCAGTGGATCTATGAGCTGGCCGGAAAAGACAACAAGGAGCTGGAGAGCCGGGTCATGGACGCCCTGCGAAGCACCTTCAGACCCGAATTTCTAAACCGCATTGACGAGATTGTGATCTTCAATTCGCTCGGAACCGAAGAGATCAAGAAGATCGTTGACATTCAGATCGCCTATTTGTCCAAGCGACTGGAGGCTAACAAGATGACCCTTGCCCTGACGGACCGGGCCAGGGAGTTTCTGGCAAAGACGGGCTTTGATCCTGTTTACGGCGCAAGACCTCTCAAGAGAACGATCCAGCACATGATCCAGAACCCTCTTGCCGTCAAGGTTCTGAACGGAAGCACTAAAGATGGGGACCGGATCACGGTGGATGTGGAAAAAGGAGAAATGGTTTTCAGAACGAAATAGGAAGAAAGGGGCAGGCAAAGGTGCAAAGGCGAGCAGAAAAGCCTCTCAAACTTCGGTTTGCCGAAAGCTTCTACCTCTTGTGAAGGCTCAAGCCCTCTCTGCAGTTTGTCTCTCAGCTTCAGAGAACATTGGAAAGTCACGATCCTGCGTGATTCTAAAACGATTTGTTCTCCTGTCTTGGGGTTTCTTCCTTTCCTCGCCCATTTGAACTTGACTTTGAATTTCCCGAAGCCGGAGACCAGCACCTGGTCTCCTCTTTCAAGGGCTTTTTTGATGATTTCAACAGTGGCGTCTACAAGTTCTGTAGCCCGCTTCTTGGAGAGTTGCGTGTAACCAAACTCAGGGAAGAGAAGCTGCTGTTTGTCCTTCCTGGTTTGTTTGAGGCGAACCGTTTCCATCACACTCTTTGAGAGGTCCTCTTTGGTCAGCGCCATCGCAGCCTCGCACTCGAAAATGTCTTTGATTCTGATTAGTTATTGGAAATAAATGACACATCTGCTAGATTTTGTCAATCGACTATTGTGATTTCTTGATGCTATCTAAGAAACAACTGAGAGAAATTGATCAGTCTATGGCCAAGCCATCCTTCACTGCACGGCTCGTGAATCCTCCCTTTTACGATCCGGGCCTTTTCATTTCCTTCCTGTTTCAGCGAAGAGCCATCCTCTTTGATCTCGGAGACCTCCACGCCCTTTCTGCGAAAGAACTCCTCAAGGTCGACCTTGTTTTTGTGACTCACACGCACATGGATCATTTCGTGGGGTTCGACACCCTGCTCCGGGTTTCTCTGGGTCGTGAAAAGGAGCTTCATCTTTTCGGGCCTGAGGGTTTTTTTGAACGCGTGGAAGGAAAGCTCGCGGGCTACACCTGGAACCTGGTAGGCGAATATCCTTATAGCCTCCAACTGAGGGTAACGGAGGTTGACGAGGAACGATGCAGGACAAGAGTTTACCTGTGTAGAGACCGTTTCCTCCCGGCAGGGAAGGAGGAGGAAGCTCCTTTTACCCGCCTCCTCATAAAAGAACCCGCCTTTCGCATAGAAGCGGCTTTACTGAATCACCGCATTCCCTGTCTGGGGCTTTCCCTGATCGAGGACTTCTCAGTCAACATCGACAAGGAAGCTCTGAAAACTCTGGATCTTCCTGTCGGGCCTTGGCTGACTTCATTCAAGAAGGCGGTGCGCGAGAAAAAGGATCCGGGCGAAGCTTTTTCAGTGGTCTGGGAGGAGGAAGGCAAGATCCTAGGAGAAAAAACATTCCCCTTTGGTGAACTCGCAGGAAAGATCGCCCGAATCTCTCCGGGCCGGAAGGTGACCTACCTCACAGACCTTTTGGGCAGTCCGGAGAACCTTGAAAAGGCCGTGCAACTCGCCCGCAATGCAGACCACCTTTTTGTGGAAGCCGCGTTTCTGGACCGGGACAGGGAAACCGCAATGACAAAGTGTCACCTGACGGCTAAAGAGGCGGGGACTGTTGCCAAAAAAGCCGGGGTCAAGCAAATGACCCTTTTCCATTTCTCTCCTCGCTACAGTGATCTGGAAGAAGAGATCCGGAAGGAGGCCATGGAAGCCTTTTGCAAAAGCTAACTTCGGATCCGATAGCTCCGCGTTTTTTCGTTTTGGTTATCACGGCGGAAATCGCTTGACAAGGAAATCCTTTGGGGTTAATAAATAACATTTTAAGACTTTTGTCTCCTTGTTCCGCTCAAGGATTTCTTAGCCCAGGGAGCGGGACCTAACCCCCTGAACGGGGAAATTGTCCGAAGGGAGAAGGGAAGAATGAGAAATTACGAAACCATTATTATCATCAACCCGACCCTAGGGGAAGAGGACTACAAAGAGGTCCTCAAGAAGTACAGTACCCTGGTGGAGAGGCAGAAGGGACTCATTGTCAGAATTGAAGAATGGGGGGTCCAGAGGCTCGCCCACGCGGTTAAGAAGTTTGACAAGGGTGCCTTTGTCCTCATGAATTACTGTGGTCCGTCGAGTGTCACGTCAGAGCTGGAGAGGGATCTCAAACTGGATGACCGGATTTTCAGATTCCAGACGGTCAAGATTGCCGAGGACGTCGATCCCCAGGAACTGATCCTGAAAGAAAAAGAGAAGAAGAAAGAGCCGGCCGTGAAGCAGGAAGTCCCTGCCCAGAGCGAAGCTGCGGTTCAGGATCAGGGAACCCAACCCGAGAAAGAGGTGAGCGACCATGATGGATAAAGGTAGACGCAAAATGCCCTATCATAGGCGAAAGGTTTGTCGCTACTGTGCGGACAGCAGCCTGGCGATTGATTATAAGGACCCGAGGACCCTGAGGTTGTTCACCACGGAGCGCGGCAAGATCATCCCTCGTCGAATTTCCGGTAACTGTGCCAAGCATCAGCGAAGGATCAGCCTTGCCGTCAAGAGGGCTCGTAACATCGCCCTTCTGCCCTACACGACGGCTACCGTCAAGTGAGATAAGGGCAGGAGAAAATCCCTGAACGCAAAGCCTCTCCTCTCGGCTAGAGGGGTCGCCTGTCCGAAGAACCGATGAAAGCGCATCATGTCCTGGGGTGTGTTGGAACAGCGATGGTGCTGCTCCTTGCCTCAGTCTGGATTCCTATCGCGGGTCCATTCTTCAGCTTGCTCACCCCTCTGCCCTTTCTCTACTATTCAGCGAAGCTCGGCGTTTCTCAAGCGGTGAAGCTCACCTGTGTCAGCATCCTCGTTACAGGCTTGATCGCGGCGATCACGAGGCAGTCTCAGCTCATTTTCCTGTGCTTTGAATTCAGCGTGCTCGGTTTGATCCTGTCGGAAATCTTCAGAAGAAAAATGAGCATTGGCACCTCTGTCCTGCTGGGGACCTGCCTTCTGCTCTTGATGGGCCTCCTCGTGCTTGCCGTAGCGGGCCTGAGGAAGAACTTGGGGCCCCTGGAAATGGTTTATGCCTATTTGCTGGAGAGTCTTGAGGAGACCGCTCGACTCTACAGCCAGGTGGGCGCGGATCCCGAGAAGGCCGGTGCATTTCAGGAAACCCTCAAAGCCTTGAAGGAAGTGGTTGCCCTGATCTACCCGTCTCTCATGATTGTGGGGAGCGCTTTTGTGGTCTGGCTGAACGTGATCATGAGCCGGCCCCTGTTTATCAAAAGGAACCTGGAGGTCCCTGATTTCGGGGCGCTGGATCGGTGGAAGAGCCCAGAACTCATGGTCTGGGGGTTGATCGCTGCGGGTTTTTCTTTATTTTTGTCCTTTTCTCCTTTAAGATTGGTGGCCGTCAATGCTCTTGTGATCATGCTGGCCATTTATTTTTTTCACGGCCTCTCTGTTCTCTTGTTCTATTTGAACAAATACCGAGTTCCCCCGTGGATGAGAGTCGGAGTCTACGCGCTCATCGTGCTTCAGCAGATTCTCGTGGTCGGGGTGACGATGGCCGGTCTGTTTGACCAGTGGATAGACCTCAGGCGAATTCATCAGAAAAAACCCAGCTAGGGAGGAGAAATTCATGAAGGTTGTTCTGACGCAGGATATGGAATCCTTGGGCCTCGGAGGCGAGATCGTCAATGTGGCGAAAGGATATGCGAGAAACTATCTGATCCCCCGAGGGATGGCCCTTGAGGCCACGGAACAGAACATCAAGCTCACGGAGAGGCAAAGGAAGAACATTGAGATCAAGAGAATCAAAGCCAAAGAGGAGGCTTTGAAAGTGAAAGAAAGGCTCTCCGGAATTTCCGTGACCATCGCGCAGAAAGTCGGAGAAGAAGACAAGCTCTACGGGTCGGTGACGACCATGGATATTGCCGAGCAGCTTGAGAAACAAGGAATCACCGTGGAGCGGAGAAGAATGGTTCTGGACAAACCCATCAAGACCCTAGGGGACTTTACCGTGACGGTGAAGCTCCATCCGGACGTGAGCGCGTCCATCAAGGTGGTCGTTGTTCCTGAAGCGTAGGATCGAGAACAGGTGCAGGAGTGAGGTCGGGCATGGCTCAGCAGGCCAAAGAGAAAGGGGTTCCTTCTCCCCTCAAAGTTCCTCCCCAGAACGTGGAGGCTGAACAGACGATCCTGGCAGGGGTTCTCATCAACAACGATGCCCTCAACCAGATCGTCGACGTGCTGTCTCCGGAGGATTTTTACCGAGAGGGACATGCCCACCTTTTCGAAGGGATGATCGAGCTCTACAACAAGAACGAGCCCATTGATCTCATCACCCTTCCCCAGTTTCTGAGGGAAAAAGGTCTGCTGGAGAAAGCGGGAGGCATGGACTACCTTGCTTCCCTTGTCGACGCGGTATCCACTTCTGCCGGGATTCTCTTCCACGCTCAGATCGTTCGGGACCTCTCGGTTCGAAGAAAGCTGATCAGCCAGTGCTCGGTCATCTCTGAGGCGTGTTTTCAGAACTGGAAGCCCACGGAAGATCTCCTGGAGATGGCGGAGCAGTCGATCTTCGACATTGCCGAAGACAAGATTGGAGAGAGCTTCTCCACCCTGGAGCAGGTGATCAAGGGGAGTTTCAGGAAGCTCGAGAGCGTGGCGGAACACGAGGGGTTCATTACCGGAGTGCCGACGGGCTTCAAAGACTTCGATCGTTACACCGCAGGGCTGCAGCCGTCGGATCTCATCATCCTTGCCGGCAGGCCGAGCACAGGAAAAACGGCTCTGGCTCTCAACATCGGTTACAACGCGGCTGTGGAGACCAAAAAGGGGGTAGCGGTCTTTTCCCTGGAAATGGCAAAACTGCAGCTCGGCATGAGACTTCTCGGTTTTCACTCAGGAATCGATGCGACCAAGCTGAGGACAGGATTTTTGAGGGACTCGGACTGGCACAAGCTGACCGAATCGGCCAATCAGCTTTCAGAACTCCCCATGTACATTGATGACACTTCCAATTTGACCGTCCTTGAGATGAAGGCCAAGTGCCGAAGGCTCTTGAAGAGGCGTGACCTGGCCCTGGTGATCATTGACTATCTCCAGCTGATGCAGGGGAGAAGGAACGTGGAATCGCGGCAGATGGAGATATCGGAAATATCGCGTTCCCTGAAAGCCCTTGCCAAGGACTTGAATGTTCCGGTCATGGCTCTGTCCCAGCTGAACAGGAAAGTGGAGGACCGGCCGAACAAGAGACCCCAGCTGGCTGATCTTCGCGAAAGCGGCGCGATCGAGCAGGATGCCGATGTGATTGCCTTCATTTACCGTGACGAACTCTATCATCCTGAGTCGGATGAGAACCGGAACATGGCGGAGATCATTATTGCCAAACAGAGAAACGGGCCGACCGGATTTTTCAAAATGACCTTCCAAAAGGAATTGACCCGGTTCAGGGACTATGCAGGCGAAGAGGAGTATGGTACCGCTTAGAGGAATTGGTGAAAAACGCCCAGCACCTGCGTTGGCCTCCTTTCCGTAGCGAGCAATTGTAAGAAAGGACTAGGATGACGATGACGGATTCAGTCGGAAGGCATCGAAAACCGTTTTTTGTTTTGCTCAGTCCTCAGTCCTCATGCCTCGTTACCTTGTTGTGCGCCGTGCACCATTCTTAGTCTTGAGGTTTGACATATCGATCGAGTTTATGGCAAAACAGGCGGCTTAAAAGCCGGCCAGATGAAGTTTCTCCAGAACCTTTACCGTCGCCGTGTATCCGGCCACGAAATCGTCACCCATGAACTGACCCGCCAGCTTTCCTCCATTTCTTTCGAGATTCAAAGACAGGTTGCGCTTCTGGTGAGCCGAAAAGGAGAGGTCCTTTCCGTCATCGTCGGGGACGACAAGAATATCGTCATCCCTGATCTGGGGAGATTCAGGCTCGGCTTGGGCAGGCTTAAGGGCCTGAGGTGCCTTCACACGCACATCCACGGCGAGCCCCTGTCCAGGGAAGATCTCACGGATCTCGTTCTCCTGGGTCTTGACCTGATGGTGTGCATTGAGGTGGGAGAGGACGGCTCTCCAGGGCCCATTGCCTATGCCCACATTCTTCCTGAGAACAGCCGGGGAGAAAAATGGAGTCTTCAAAGGGTCCCTGATGTGGGCCAGCTCCACACGGATTTTCAGGAACTGATCGAGTCCCTGGAAGATGAACTCAGCCGGAGCAGGGAAGCGCGGCCTCTGCAGCAAAGGGAAAGGGCTGTCCTCGTGGGAGTGAGTGCAGGCCCTGTGTGGCAGATCAAGGAGTCGCTGGAGGAACTTCGCGACCTGGCTCTGTCCAGCGGTGTGGAGGTCGCGGATGCGGTGATGCAGCGCCTCAAGCAGGGGAACACCCGGTTCCTGATTGGAAAGGGCAAACTGATCGAGCTGGTGCTGAGGTGCCTTCAAACCGGATCGACCCTTCTTGTTTTCGATCACGAACTCACCCCGGCCCAGGTGCGAAGCCTCACGGATGCCACGGAGCTCAAGATCATTGACCGGAGCCAGCTCATCCTGGATATCTTTGCCCGGAGGGCGGTCACACGGGAGGGGAAGATCCAGGTGGAACTGGCCCAGTTGAAGTATCTTCTTCCAAGGCTTGCCACAAAGAACACGGCCATGTCCCGGTTGACAGGAGGCATTGGAGGAAGAGGCCCCGGAGAGACAAAGCTGGAGATCAACCGCAGGCGAGTCAGAGAGCGGATCACCCGGTTGAACCGGGAGATTGAACAGATCCGGCAGCAGAGGGAGGACCGACGACGGTTGCGCAACGTGAGGGGGCTGCCGGTGATCTCCATCGTGGGCTATACCAACGCCGGCAAATCCACCTTGCTCAACAGCCTGACCCGGAGCCATGTGGCGGTGGAAGACCGTCTTTTTGCAACCCTGGATCCGAGCAGCCGGAGGCTCCGGTTCCCCCGGGAAAGAGATGTGATCATCACCGATACGGTAGGGTTCATCCGTGACCTGCCTGAAGACCTCATGGAAGCCTTTGCAGCCACCCTGGAGGAACTCCACGACGCGGATCTCCTCCTCCACGTGGTGGACGCAAGCAGCCCGCGCATGGAAGACCAGATCAAAACCGTGGAAGGGATCCTGAGACAACTCGACCTGGACAGGATTCCCGTGGTCCTGGTTCTAAACAAAATCGACCGTCTGGATCCTGGCCAGACGGCCGATTTATCGAAAAACTTGAAGGGCATTCCGGTTTCAGCCCTCCATCCCAGGACCTTTTCAGGCCTGCTTCAGGAGATGGAGCGGCTCATATGGCCGCGCTCTTCCAGCCCTTTGACTTCCACAGAGCCCCATCCTTCCCAATGACCAGGGACTCGCAGGCGGCAAGACCATTCACAAACTCCGTGCCCTGAGAGGGCGTCATGACGCACAGGGAGGTCGCAAGCGCGTCCGCTTCCATGGTCGTCTTCGCCATGATCGAAACGCTGGTGGTCAGATCCGGAGAAAACCCTGTTTTCGGATTCACGATGTGGTGAAACATTTTCTCCCGGTCATAGAAGATCTCGTAATTCCCGGAGGTCGCGATGGACCCATCGCCGATCTGGATCACATCCGGGTAGGTCTGCCGCTTCCAAGGATCCTGGATCGCCACGGTCCAGGGTTTTCCGTCTTCCTTGGAGCCTCTGGTCCGAATATCTCCGCCGGCATTGATCAGATGATTCCGGATGCCGCAGCTGCTCAGAACCTCGGAGGCGCGGTCCACAATGAAGCCCTTGGCAATCCCGTCCAGGGTGATGCCCATCCCAGGAGTCCTGAAGGACAAGGATTTCTCCTTAAGATCGATGTTCCGAGCGTCCACCAGCTTGAGGAGATCTTTGATTTCCGTCTCAGTAGGCCAGACCTTCTTTTCGCCGCCCAGCTTTTGCTGGAAAAGATCCACCACAGGCTTCACCGTGACGTCAAAACAGCCGCCAGTCAGTTGGTGGTAGTCAAGAGAGCTCGCAACCACTCGGGCCACTTCAGGCGGAAGGTCCTTGAGGTGTCCCTGGGTGTTGAGATCATGGATCGCGGAGGCGTGATCGTAGCGGCTGAGCAACCCGGACAATCGATCGATTTCGCTGAAGGACGCTTCCATTGCCTCTTCGGCCTGGTCTTTTGAGGGATGCATCAGGGTCATGGAAACAAAGGTTCCCATGGCAAGCCGGGTCTTGGACACCTTCATCGTTTTCTTGTTGAAGGAGACCGCTTCTGCTGCAACAGGAAGGGTGGCTGCCGAGGCAATGCCCAACCCGAGCAAGCCGGATAGTTTCAAGAAAGACCGTCGGTCCATACCCCTCTCGAGATGATCGGTTCCTTTCATTTCGTGCCTCCACATGAAAAATCGCCAATGAATCTACCACCCTCACTCAGGCGTGGCAATCAAATATTCCAATGCACGCTTCTGGCCGCAACATTACAAGTAAGCAGTACGCAGTAAGGAGTATGCAGAAAAAAAACTACTGTCTACTGCTTACTGCCTACTTCCTACTAAAACTCGGCGGCTCTAAAGAGACCACACCCCCCGGTCCGGGCTCAAAGACTTCTACGCACCTTGCGAGGAAGTATTTGCCTAAGACTCTACGATGCGGCTGCAGCCTGCTTCTGTTCCGCTGCAGACGGATGAATGCGGAAAATCTTCCTCGGGCACTTCTCGACGCACACTTCCTTGCACTCCGGCCCATAGGCGATGCAGGCTTTGTGATCGATGGCCACCACGTTGTCTTCCATGCGTACCGCTTTGGCCGGGCAGACCTTGACGCACATCTTGCAGGAGATACACCCGGCCTGACAAATTTCCTTGACCCTCTTGCCGGAATCCTTGGTGCTGCAAGGAACCCAGACCCTTGCCCCCCGAGGCAGAAGTTCGATGATCTTCTTCGGGCAGGTGCGCACGCAGGTCCCGCAGCCCACACAGGCCACCGGGTCAACAACCGGGAACTCACCGACCATCTCGATGGCATCAAAGGGACAGGCGGTTGCGCAGTCTCCGAAGCCGACACAAGCATACTGGCATTCCTGAGGCCCGCCAAAGGCAAGATTGGCTCCGGTACAGGTCTGGTAACCGATGTAATGGTATTTCTTGGGAACCTTTCCCTCCGGCCTGGAGCACCGCACCCCTGCGACCACATCTTCGATGGCGGCCATTTTCTTTCCCGTGATTTCAGCCACCTCCTTGGCCACTTCGGACTTGCCCGGGAAACAGAGGCTGGGCTTGACTTCCGGATCATTCACCACCGCTTCGGCGTAGGCTTCGCACCCGGCGTAGCCGCACCCGCCTCACTGGGCGCCGGCAAGGACTTCCAGGACTTCTTCCACTTTCGGATTGGCTTTGACCGCAAATTTCTGGGCCGCAAGGGCTAATCCAATACCGAAGAGGAGGCCGATGCACCCGAGCACGGCAAGAGCAATGAGGGCTGATGTCACCAGAATGGGATCCATTGAAAATAACACCTCTTAAAAGAGAGACATTCCGGAAAAACCCATGAAGGCCAGCGCGAAGAGGCCTGCGGTAATAAACGCGATGGGCAGTCCCCGGTAGGTGGGCGGCACATTGGCCACTTCCAGCCTTTCCCGCACGGAAGACATCAGGAAGAGCGCGATCAGGAACCCTCCTCCTGCACCGACGGCCAGCATCAGGCTTTCCAGGGCATTGTACTCGCTGTTGGCCAGGATCAGGGGCACGGCGAGAATGATGCAGTTGGCAATCACCAGCACAAGGTACACGCCGAAGGCCTTGAACAGAGCCGGGTTCACCTTTCGAAGGATCGTGTCCACCGCCTGCACGGAAAGGGAAACCAGACCGATGAACACCACGATCTGCAGGAAGTCCAGCCTGAACGGCTTGAGCACGAACTGGTACATGAACCAGGACATCATGGCGCTCACCACCATCACGAGCGTGAACGTCACGCCCATGCCCACGGCCGTGGACTTCTTCTGGGAGGTGCCGAAGAAAACGCACAGGCCGAGGTATTTCGTAAACACAAAGTTCTTGATGATCATGGCCCCCAGGAGGACCGAAAGAAGGTACCCGAGGTAGGCTTTCTTGACGGTCAGAAGGGCGGTCCCCTGGGACGTTCCTTGGCTCATGATTTCTTTGACGGCGAGCACATGGGGTTGCTCCTGGTTTAGGGTCTCCCTGGAATGTGAGAGTGACCGTGGTCTTGTCCTGGCTCAAGGCCACTCCCGCAAGGCCCAGGAGGATGTCCGGGTCTGATTTCTCATAAACCGTATAGTGATCCAATTTCTTGGCCCAGGGTTCATCCACAGGTCCGGCAAAGGTGATCACGATTTGATTGGTCCCCTTGAAGGCCGTCCGTTTCACAAAACGGTGCTCGGAGTCGCAACCGGTCAAAAGGAAAAGCCCTGCCAGGAGGAAACATGCCAAGAAGACGCTCTGTCTCTGAACCTTCTTCATTCCTATCCTTTTTTCTCTTTCATTCTCTTGAAGACAAGGTCCATATAATTGAACATGGCCATCATGAACCCAACAACGAAGAACCCTGCTGCAGGGAGAATAAAGAAAAGAAGCGGTTTGTCTCCCACCAGGTCAAAGCCCAGAAGAGTCCCTGACCCCAGGACTTCTCGGATGGCTCCGAGGGTCACCATCCCGAACAGAAATCCGAGGCCCATGCCGATCGCATCCCAGAAAGAAGGGATGATCGGGTTCTTGGCTGCAAACATCTCCAGCCGCATGGTGATGATCGCGAAGGCGACAATGAGTTTCACGAAAATTCCCATCTCCTTGTAGGCCGCCGGCATATAAGCCGCAAGAACAAGGTCAATCACCGTCACCCAGGTGGCAATCGTGAGGGTGTAAGTGGGAATGCGAATGCGAGGGTGAATGTGGTTTTTGATGGCGGAAATGGTGCAGCTCGAGAAGACCTGGACAAAAAGGACCCCCACGCCCAGAAGAATGCCGTTCATGACACTTGTGCTGATTCCAACGGCCGGGCACATGGACAGGGCCAGCCGGAAAATGGGGTTTTCCGCCAGGAGGCCGTTGAACACCAACTGGGAATTGCTTTTCTTTGTGTGTGCCAAGGTCTTTCTCCTCCTGCCTCGCCCTAGAAAGCCACCGGAAGCTTCTGCGAGCTAACCACGCGGTCCAGCACCTCGACCCGGTAAGCGAACCGCTTGACCATGCCTTTGACGCCGTCGGTCACCGCCTTGCTCGAAATAGTCGCCCCTGTGAGGGCATAAATGTCACTGTCCTGGTACTTGGCCCGAACGCGCTGGAGTTCTTCCTGGGACATGGAGCCTTTCTTGACCTCCAGGACCTTCCGGTACTCTTCAGGAAGAGGCTGCTTCACCACATCGAGCTCTTTGAGTTTCTGGAAGGGCTTGTTCCTGAACTGGTTCTTGAAAAAATCCTGCACGATGTCCCCGCCCAGGCCCGGGTCTTCTTCGTGTTCCATGATCTCCAGCCCCAGGATGTTAAAGCCGGGATCCACGGCGAGCATCACTTTGATAAAAGTCTTGTAACCCTGGAAGTGCCCCGGAAGAAGATAGGCCAAACGTTTTCCATCCATGCGGGCCACGATGGTTTCATCCGCGTAAACAAAACCGGCCGGCCCTTTGAGGACCGCTGAAAGCGCTTTCCCCCTCTCCGGAGCATCGAGCGCTTGTTCCAGGCTCAGCTTCAGCTCGTAGGAGGCGTGAAATTTCCCGTCCAGGGTGAGCACGAGAAGGGCATACCCGAGGTCGTTTCCTTTATTGACAGGGAACCATGTAGCCCAGGTACTTTGCGTCTTTTTCATCGATGACATAGCGGTAAATGCTGTAGAGCTTGAGCGCCGAAGGGGCCGGATTCGCTTTCCCATAGCCCAGAAGCCCGAGCATGGTGTCCTGCTCTTTCTGGTGTTCGTTATGCTTTTTTGCTTTGGCCGTGAACACATAGGCGCTTCCCATGATGGTGCCGGCAGCCAGACAGGATATGATGAGTCCAATGGTGATTCGCAGAATCTGTTTCATTTCACGGCACCTTTTGCTGGAGCAAAACGCTTGGGCTTGAACCACCCGTCCAGAGCAGGGGTCAGGGAGTTCATGAGGAGGATGGCATAGGCCACGCCCTCAGGATAACCTCCCTTGAGGCGGATCAGGACCGTGAGGGCTCCGACACCGATTCCAAAAAGGATCTGCCCTGTTTTCTGATTCGGGGACGTCACATAATCTGTGGCCATGTATATGGCGCCGAGCGGTACGCCCCCTGAGAGAATCGCGAGCAGGGGGTTGCCTGTGAAAAATTCCTCTCCGCCGAAAATCCAGGTGAAGAAGGCGACGGAGGCGAAGACCGAAACAGGAATGTGCCAGGTGATGTAACCCTTGTAGATGAGGTAGAGGCCGCCGAGCATGAGCAGGAGAACAGAGGTTTCACCGATACAGCCCGGCCTCAACCCGATGAAGAAATTTCCGTACATGGTGGAGAGGGATCCGAATTTTTCGATGAGCGTGTCCAGGCCGTAATGTTTGAGAACATAGAGAGGGGTCGCCGTGCTCACCGCATCGACCCCGGGCGCCATGTACTTGAAGATCGAAGCGTCCCGAAGGGGAGGAAGCCAGGCGGAGGTCATGGCCACGGGGTAGGTGGCCACCAGAAAAGCCCGGCCGATGAGAGCAGGATTGAAAATATTGTACCCGATCCCACCCATGAGCTGCTTGGTGACAAAGACGGCGATCACCCCGCCGAGTACCGGCATCCAGTAAGGAACACCGGGAGGGATCACGTAGGCGAGCAACACGCCTGTGATGACGGCGCTGCCGTCTTTGATCGTCACGGGCCTACGCAGGCATTTCTGCGAGATGGCTTCCGTGGCCAGGCAGCTGCCCACGCTCACCGCGGTGATGATGAGGGTTTGAAAGCCGAAAACAAAGATGGAGAGGATCAGAGAGGGCATGAGACAGGCCACCACCGTCCACATGATCTTTTCCACCGACTCGTGGCTCTTGACGTGCGGGGACACGGCGACCGACCAGAGTTCGGCCTCCTTCACCGTCATGTCCTGGACCTCTTTGACTTGCTCTTCGATGGCTCCGCTCCTTCCACCTAACGCTTCGCCTTCAACTTAGCAAGACGGATGAACTGCACCAGGGGTCTCTTGGCCGGGCAGACAAAGGCGCAGCACCCGCACTCGAAGCATTCGAACAAACCGAATTTCGCCGTGTCCTGAGCCCGGCCTGCCTCCACATAGACGCCGATTTCATTGGGCTGAAGACCCATGGGGCAGGCATCAAGGCACCAGCCGCAGCGAATGCATTGGCTATGCGCCCGGCTGTCGATCTCCTCCTCGGTGAGGAAGAGCACGCCGGAGGTTGTCTTCGTCACAGGGACGTCCAGTGTGGAGACGGGGAATCCCATCATGGGCCCGCCCATGACGATTCGTGCCAGGTCCGCCGTTGTCCCTCCGAGATAAGAGACGATGTCACTCAATCTCGTGCCGATTCTCACCTTCAGGTTGGCCGGTCTGGAGATCCCCTTTCCCGTGAGGGTGATCACCTTTTCGTAGAGAGGCTTGTTCAGGGCTACAGCCTCATAGAGGGCCTTGGTGGTACCGACATTCTGAACGATCACGCCCACGTCAAAGGGGAGCCCGAACCCCGGCACGCGGCGTTTGGTAATGCTCTCGATGAGCTGTTTCTCCGACCCCTGGGGATACTTGACTTTCAGAGCATCGACAAAGACCTTGAAGCTGTCGGAGGCTTTGTCCGCAGCCGCCTTCCTCAACGCTTCAACGGCATCCATCTTGTTGGCTTCGATCCCGATGCGGCATTCCTTGATTCCGAGCATGGCCAGAATGATTTTTGCCCCTTCGATGATGTCCTCGGGGTGCTCCAGCATGAGACGATGATCGGTGGTCAGATAGGGTTCGCATTCGACCCCATTGATGATGAGCACATCGACCTTGGCCTCAGGGGGAGGAGAAAGCTTTACATGGGTCGGAAAGCCGGCTCCTCCAATGCCGACAATGCCCGCCGCCTTGACTTTTTTCCTCAGTTCTTCAGGGGGCAGGCTTCGCCAATCCTCGATGGTGTAGCTTCTGGGTGGGGCATCCCGATCCGTCTGGATCGTCACGGAGGCGGAGGTGATCGAAACGGGATTGGTGGAAGCACCGATGCCTTTGACCGTTCCCGTGACACTCGCATGGATGCTGGCTCCAAGACCGCCGGCCACTTCCCCGATCAGGTCCCCCTCGCGGACCTTGGCCTTTTTGTCCACGAGAGGCTTGCAGGGAGCCCCAAAATGCTGCTGGAGAAGAATATCCACCTCTTCAGGGATTGGGAGAGTTTCAATGGCAAGATGCTCGGAGAGGGACTTGGACTCCGAAGGATGAACCCCGCCTTTAGGAAATGTGAGCAACATCTCTTGCATGAGAAAATCTTATCGTGCTTTCAGAGTTTGAAGCGTTGTCTGCCTCGTGACTGAAAATGCTTATATAAAAAAAGATCTTTCGAATGTCCAACAAAATTTTCGTTTCTTATCATTCCTGTTTTTTTTCTGGCTGCGAGGCAAGGGCCGCCGGAGAAACGTGCAACAGGAAAAAGGCAAAGAGACCGAGGATCAGGGTAGGGAAAAAGAAGGAGGCATGCCACAAGATGGCGGCGCTCAAGCCTTCCTCCTTGCCGATCCCGTAAAAGAGATAGGCATATTGAACAGCGAGGTGAAAGGTCCCGATAAAACCTGGAGCAGAAGGGATCATGACGCCGAAAGAGGCCATGGCCATGACCAGAAAGGGGGCAATCAGAGGCATCTGAAGATGGATGGAAAGCTCGACCAGCTTGATCTGGCAAAGGGATGCGACCCAGAGCAGGAGGGAATAGAAAATGATCAGGACCCATCGGAAGGGGTTTTTGGTCATGGCAAGACCCAGGCTGAAGTTCCACACGACGTTGATGATTCTTGAACGAAAGGCCCCGGGGACCAGGAAGAGAAGCCGGTCGAGTAGATTGAGGAAGAGCTTCGCTTTGTACTTGAAACCGACAAGAAAGGAGATCAGCAACAGGTAGGCGACAAGCAGGAAGACCCCGGTTGCCCGGAGGCTGACGCCTATGGACTGCCACTCACCCGAAAAGCTTGTTCCCATGAGGCCGATCATCAGGAAGAGGAGCAGCGTAAGCCCATCAAAAATCCTTTCCACCACGATCGTCCCGAAGGTCGAGCTGGCGCTGATGTGCTCTCTCTGTCCCAGATAGTTGGCCCTAATGATTTCTCCGAGCCTGGCTGGAAGAATACAGTTGGCGGCAAAACCGATCAGCAGAGCGTAGAGGCGGCTGGAAAATGCCGTCTTCTTGATCGGCTCGATCAGGATGCTCCAGCGCCACGCTCGGATCACGTACTGGAAGAGGTTGAGCAGGATGACCAGGGCAAACAAAGCAGGATCCGCCGCACGGATGACAAGCCACATCCTCGCAGGATCCACCTGCCGGAGAGCAAGGTAAACGAAAAGAGCGCTGATCAGGAGTCCGACCCATACTCTCCAGTTGACGGATTTGGCTTTACCGCTTCGGGGTTTCACTGAAGACTTCTTTGGCTTGTGTGATGTCGTGGGCGATCTGAGCAGAGAGTTCCTCAAAAGTTTTGAAGGTCTTTTCATCTCTCAGGCGCTTGATGAAATGCACTTTGATCGTTTTCCCCAAAAGATCGCCCGAGTAATTCAGGACGTGAGTTTCGACCGTTAGACCGGTGTCCCCGAAGGTCGGGTTATACCCGACATTGGTCACTCCGTTGTAGAAGGCATCATCGATGACCAACTGGACGGCATAGACCCCCCTTTTGGGAAGCAGTTCCCCATGGGGGTTCAAGTTGGCGGTAGGGAAACCCAGCAGGCGACCTCCCCTGTCTTGACCCTTCACAACGATCCCCTGCACCTCGAAATCCCTTCCGAGGAGCACCTTGGCTTCCCCAAGTCTGCCTTCCTGAACCAGCCTTCTGATCGATGTGCTGGAAACGAGGGTGTGATCTATCTGAACAGGCCCGACAAGGTGGACGATAAAACCGAGTTCGTTTCCCATTTCCGTCAGAAGATTCATATCGCCCTCTCGGTTGTGACCGAAGGTGTAGTCATATCCCACCACAATCTCCTTGATCCCGATTTTCTGAACCAGGATTTTGTTGACGAAGTCCCGAGCCGAGATCGCGGCGAATTCGCGGTCAAAGGAGACGCAGACGATGATATCGATGCCCGCCTTTTCAATGAGTTCAAGTTTCTGGCCGGTATGAGTGATCAACTGAAGGCCGTTGGCCGGTCTCATGATTTTCAGGGGGTGGGGTTCAAAGGTTAGGACCACGGACTGTCCGCCGATGGCTTTTGCTCTTTCCTTGACCTTGTCAAAAAGAGCAAGGTGTCCTTTGTGGACTCCGTCAAAGTTGCCGATCGTCAGAACAGGATCGGTGAGCGGTTTTCTGATCTCTTTGAGGTTGAAGATCACACGCATGAATCGGAAAGACTCCCTTTCCCCACAGACGGCGCCCTGCCGACAACCTGTCTGGTAACAATCGTGTTGGGCGCATGGCTCAACAAAAAAACGGCTACAGTTTATTTGCCCTGTCATTCCCGCGGAGGCGGGAATCCAGTGATCTCCGGTTCTTCTGGACTCCCGCCTGCGCGGGAGCGACGGTGGTGCATTTCCTTCTCTCACTTTGACAAAGAAGTCAAGTTGTCGGAGAGCCTCTCCAGTCTGATTGGATGAGTTGGGCAACAAGATCGCCAAAGGTCTCACGTTTAAACCGCAGCAGGATAAAATTAAAGAGTTGACACGTGTTGGTGGCTAATATAGATAATTAGTTTGAAATATCAATCAATTTTGTGCGGAAGTGGCGGAACTGGTAGACGCGCTAGGTTCAGGGTCTAGTGTGAGCAATCACATGGGGGTTCAAGTCCCCCCTTCCGCACCACCGAAAATTCAGGCAGAGATCAAGGCGATTGCGGCTTTTTTTGTCGTGGCGATCGCGGGGCGGACGAGCCCGTCCTACCGGAAAGGCAGAGACTCTCCGGCGCATTGGGTCTTATGCGACTTTTCTTTGACTCGGGAGATCAGGAGGGGTACTTGCCTGCGATGTAATTGCTCAACTGTTTGATGAGCTCTTCCTGCTCGGAGACAATGGATTTCACCACGTCACCGATCGACACCACGCCGACGAACTGGTTGTTTTCAAACACAGGGAGGTGCCTCACGTGTTTCCCTGTCATCAGGATCATGCACTCCTCGACACTGTTATCCGGTTTGACCGCATACATTTCAGATGCCGGGGTCATGATTTCTTCTACCTTGGTCTCTTTGGAAGTCTTTCCCTTGAGGATCACCTTTCTAGCGTAGTCTCTCTCTGAAATAATCCCGGCCACTTTGCCATGATCGTCGATGACCATGAGCGCACCGATTTGCTTTTCTCCCATCAATTTCAGCGCGTCATAGACCGCGACATATGGCAAAATCGACCAGATCTCCTTTTTCTTGTCCTTCAAGACCTCTTTCTCGCTTTTCATCATTCACCCCCTTTTTGTTTTCATCCATCACCGAAGCCCCACGCCATGTTGCCCTCTTTTTCCCTTTGACACACCACTCCAAAATCCCTACACTCGCCTTCGCCTGAAGCACCTTCTTATCATCAAATCCTGCCGGGAGAAGACAACATGATTCCTTTAAGAGATAGGCTTTCGCATCTCACCTACCGCCAAGCCAGTAAGCTCCTTGGGCCCGAAGGAGAGCAGCTGATCAGGCAGGGCGGAAAATATGACTTCAACATCGAGGAGCAGGTCGCCTGGGGAGAGGATCTCTTGAGGATCAATCTGGGAGACGCCCTGGTCACCTTCTCCATGACACCGGGAAGACCCAGAACCCTTGATTTCACATGCAGCAAATGCACCAAGGCGTGCGAACATCTTGGGGCCGCCTTTTCTCTCATTCTTGAGGAAAAACTGGCGCTGGGGCTTTCCGCTCCTCCTCCTGAAAAAGTGCCCGTCGAAAGCCTCAGCGACGAGGAGCTTGTCAGTCTGGCCATCGAGGACAGGGCTGAGCGGGCGAAGACGGAAAAGATGTCTCTGAGACCCACAGATGGACACGAGCTGTGGGCGGACTATACGGTGACCAATCGTTCTTCAGGAAAGACCTATCGCGTCGCTCTGAGAGGATGGGAGAGGGGAGACTCGTACTGTTCGTGTCCGGATTTTCGAAAGAGCACCCTGGGCACCTGTAAACATATTCTCTATGCTCTCTCAGCGGTGAAGAAAAGGTTCCGGAAATCCGCCCTGGAGAAACCCTATCAGGTCACAGCCCTCGCCGTTCACCTCCGCTATGGCGAAGAGACGGAGCTCCGCGTCCTCGTCCCGGATGGGCTTGACAGTCAAGTCATGGCCCTTCTCCATCCTTTCATGAATCGTCCGATCAAGAAGGTGAGAGATCTTGTCGAATGTATCAGGCAAATCGAATTCCTGGAGCACGACGTCACGGTTTATCCGGATGCCGAGGAATACATCCACCGGGCCCTCTACCGGGATCGGATAGAGAAGAAGGTGGCGGAAATCCGGAGAGATCCTAAAATTCATGATCTGCGAAAGACCCTTCTCAAGGCCGAACTCCTCCCCTACCAGCTTGATGGTGTCGCTTTTGCGGTTGGCGCCGGAAGGGCGGTGCTTGCCGATGATATGGGCCTCGGCAAGACGATCCAGGGAATCGGGGTCGCCGAGATGCTCTGCCTGGAGGCGGGAATTTCGAGAGTTCTTGTCATTTGTCCTGCGTCCCTGAAATCTCACTGGCAGCAGGAGATCGAGCGCTTTTCAGGTCGGAGCTGTCAGCTCGTTCTCGGATCAGCAAAGGAAAGGACCGCTCAATATGGGAACGACTGTTTTTTCACCATCTGTAACTATGAACAGGTCCTCAGGGATCTTCTCGCCATTGAAAGGACGAAGTGGGATCTCATCATCCTGGATGAGGGACAGAGGATCAAGAACTGGGAGGCCAAGACAAGCCAGGTGATCAAGGCCCTAAAGTCTCCCTTTGCACTGGTTCTTTCCGGAACCCCCCTTGAAAACCGATTGGATGAACTCTTTTCCGTTGTCGAGTTTATCGATGATCGGCGTCTCGGGCCTGCCTTCCGCTTCTACAACCGCTACAGGGTCGTGGATGAGAAAGGGAAAGTGCTTGGGTATAAGAATTTGGATGACCTCAGAGAAAGATTGAAGCCTGTGCTTCTTCGCCGGACACGAAAGACGGTGATGACGGAATTGCCTTCGAGGACAACCGAGGTCAGAAGAATCCCTCCCACAGAGGAGCAACTCGACCTTCATCATGGCCAGATGAAGATCATCAGCAAGATCATCTCAAAGCGATATATCTCCGAGATGGATCTTCTCCGTCTGCAAAAAGCCCTTTTGCTCTGCCGGATGGCGGCGAACAGCACCTTTCTGGTCGATAAGGTTGCGCCCGGATATTCGAGCAAGCTCGTGGAATTTGAGAATCTCATCGACCAGTTGATCGAGGAGGAAGATCGAAAGATCGTTCTCTTTTCCGAATGGACGACCATGTTGAATCTGATCGAGCCGATCCTTTCAAAACGAAGGCTCAACTTCGTGAGACTCGATGGTTCCGTCCCGCAGAAGAAAAGACAGGGATTGATTTCCCAGTTTCAGAGAGAACGCAACTGCAAGCTCTTTATCACGACCAATGCCGGTTCAGTGGGGCTCAATCTTCAGGCTGCAAACACAGTGATCAACGTCGATCTTCCGTGGAATCCCGCCGTTCTGGAGCAGAGGATCTCCCGTGTCCATCGGATGGGTCAGAAGAAACCGGTCCAGGCTTTTCTCCTGGTGACGGAAGAGACTCTGGAAGAAAAACTCCTGGGGACCCTTTCCGCTAAGCATGCGCTCGCCATGGCCGCTCTTGACCCTGATTCGAAGGTGAAGGCGGTGGACCTTGCGAGCGGCATGGAGGAATTGAAAAGACGACTGGAAGTTCTTCTGGGGACCAAACCGGATGCAGCTCTCGACGAAAGCAGGAAAAGGGAAGTGGAAAAGGAGGCCGAAGGACTTGCCCGGAAAGAGAAGGTAGCAGCAGCCGGCGGACAGCTCTTTGGAGCAGCGTTTGCCTTTATCGGGGAAATATTCTCACAGAAGGAGGAGACTGAAGAGGCCGCTCAGATGGCTGACCTTTTCAGGAAGCGCCTTTCCGAGTGTATGGAAAGAGGCGAGGATGGCCACCTGAAAATGACCATCACCCTACCGGACGAATCTGTTCTCAACAATATGGCCAAGTCGCTTGCTCAGGTTCTGGGTTCGGCAAAGAACTTGTGACTCGGGAGATTAGGAGGGGTACTTGCCTGCGATGTAATTGCTCAACTGTTCGATGAGCGCTTCCTGTTCGGAGACAATGGATTTCACCACGTCACCGATCGACACCACGCCGACGAACTGGTTGTTTTCAAACACAGGGAGGTGCCTCACGTGCTTCCCTGTCATCAGGATCATGCACTCCTCGACACTGTTATCCGGTTTGACCGCATACCTTTCAGATGCCGGGGTCATGATTTCTTCCACCTTGGTCTCTTTGGAAGTTTTTCCCTTGAGGATCACCTTTCTAGCGTAGTCCCTCTCTGAAATAATCCCGGCCACTTTGCCATGATCGTCGATGACCATGAGCGCACCGATTTGCTTTTCTCCCATCAATTTCAGCGCATCATAGACCGCGACATATGGCAAAATCGACCAGACCTCCTTTTTCTTATCCTTCAAGACTTCTTTCACGCTTTTCATCATTCACCCCCTTTTTGTTTTCATCCATCACCAAAGCCCCAGAAAAGTGCTATACTACAAAGGTAAAGGAAACAGCAGGCAAGAACATTTCTGAGCGGCCTCTTGCCATGAAGATGAAAGTGGCGTAAATATAAGTGGCAGGTTGCTGAAAAACGCCCATCTACCGCGTTGCCCTCATCCTTCGTCATTGCGACGTACTTCCATGTACGTCTCACTCCTCGTGATTTCGGTCGCCTTGTATCTGAGCGTTTTTGAGCAACCTGCAACGAGAGTCTTTTGCTGAAACCTGTTACTACACAGGCCTGCAGCACCTCTGCACAATGAGAAGAGTTCGCGGCCGTTCAAAAGGCTTGAGTTGGTTGAGGCCAAAGGCCTGCATTGGGAAAAAGAGAAAAGAGGCATACGAACATGAAGGAACCAAGAGATGTCGGGGTAGCCATCCATGACCGATTTTTTACGCTCGATGTGGGCATTGATGACGAAGAGCTGGTCATGAGCCTTTTCGCCGGACTGGCTCTGTATGTTCGAAAAGGAAACTCCATCAAGGTCAGACAGTCCTACGTCACCTTCTCAGGTTCGCAGGAAATCATGACCAAGTTCATTTCCAAGACAGAACAGGTAGGGGAGTGGAGCAAGGAAACAAAGCAGCTTCTCTCTGCACTGAAAAAGAAAAGGTGATCCGGAAATTCAATCGAACCTGCGGTGAGGAGACTTTGATTATGGCTATTCTCGGCGACGATGAGATCCTTGCAAGAGTGCACAGGTTCAAACTTTTTCGGAATGAGGGCAATCTTTACATGGATGTCTATGAAGCGGTCCTCGGAAAGCCTCCCCACAAATTCATTGCCGTCCCGAATCTCCTGCTCAAGGAATCAGAGGAGAAGTTTTTCGGCGTAGGGGACACCAAAAAAGATGCTTTGACAGACTGTCTGAAAAAGATCAGAGCGATCCCGATTCAAGAGATCGTCCCTACTGATGACTTAGAGGGAACCGAAATAGAAAGAAAGACTACGGAATACCTGGAAAAAACCTCAAGGAAGACGTCCTCCATCTGGAAGCTTCCGAAATTGTTTGCCAAAGGCCCAAAAGAAAATGACGAATGACAGCCGGGCCGGGGATCGGCAGAACCGTGGACCGGCGCAAACTTGCCTTTGAAAATGCGGAGGGGAGCTTGAAATGCTTGAAAACAATTACCACTATTGATAAATAATGTGCCGTGCGGCGCTGGTTGCCGCTTCAATGAAGGGTTGAGCTTATTATGAGCCTTAAAGAAGGGATGGTGTATGAGATGTCGAGAAAGAAAGGAATATTCAGAAAAACAACCTTGATCGGGTGGACCGTGATTTGCCTGATTGCAGGCTTTGGAATGGCGACGCTTCTGGATCCGATTTCAAATCCAGCGGCACAGACCCCACTATCTCCGTCGGGTGTCCCTTTGTCCTTTGCGGATCTTGCCAAGAAAGCGAAGAATTCCGTGGTGAACATCAGTACCTTGAAAGTGATCAAGGGAAGGGGGCAAGCGCCGATGCCGTTCGGTCCAAATGATCCCTTCAGGGATTTCTTCGAGCGCTTCTTCAGGGACCAGATTCCGAAAGACTTCAGACAGCAGAGTTTGGGAACGGGCGTGATCATCGACAAAGAAGGGTTCATTCTTACGAACAATCACGTGGTTGAAATGGCGGATGAGATCAAGGTGAAGCTCGCCGATGAAAGAGAATACATTGCAAAGATCATCGGCCGCGACCAGAAGACGGACCTGGCTCTCATCAAGATTGATTCGGACAAGCCTTTGAGCCCGCTGCCCCTGGGGGATTCCGACAAGCTGGAGGTCGGGGAGTGGGTGGTCGCGATCGGGAACCCCTTTGGTCTGGGCAATACGGTCACTGCCGGTATTGTGAGCGCGAAGTACCGGCAGATCGGGCAGAGCTCTTACGACAACTATATCCAGACGGATGCTTCCATCAACCCGGGAAATAGCGGTGGACCGCTTCTCAACACAAGCGGCGAGGTGGTCGCAATCAACACCGCCATTTTCTCTCAAAGCGGAGGAAACGTTGGTATCGGTTTTGCCGTTCCCATCAACATGGCCAAGGACCTGCTTCCCCAGCTGAAGAAAGGCAAAGTGGTCAGGGGCTGGCTTGGAGTGATGATTCAGAAGATCACCCCTGAACTGAAACAGAAGCTGGATCTTAAGGACGAGAAGGGCGCGCTCGTGGCGGATGTGACTCCGGGCGGCCCTGCCGAGAAGGCTGGAATCCAGCGGGGGGACGTGATTGTCTCCTTTAACGGGAAGGAGATCAAGGAGATGAACGAGCTGCCCTATGTGGTGGCCTCCACGCCGGTGGGAAAGAGCGCGACCGTAGAGGTTCTCCGGAAAGGGCAGAAAAAAGAGCTTGGAAGTCAAGATTGCCGAGCTCAAAGATGAAAAGGAAGCTCCGGTTGTGACAGAAGCGAAACCGAGGCTCGGAATGACCGTTGAAGACCTCACTCCTGAACTGGCCAAGAATTTCGGGCTTTCAGAGGCGAAGGGGGTTGTGGTCGTTCAGGTGGAGGACGGCTCTTCTGCGGCCGAAGCAGGGCTGAGAGCAGGAGATGTCATCCTTGAAATCGACCAGTCTCCTGTCAAAGACGTAAAGGACTTTGGCGGCAAAATCGAGTCTTACAAGGCCGGAGACACGGTTCTCGTTCTGGCCAAGAGGCGAGGCGCCACGGTTTTCCTCACGCTGAAAGTGAGAGATTAGAATTTCAGCCTGCAGCGTCTTCGCAAGCTGCGGAGATGTCATTAGTGGGGCCTTGGTCTCTTTTCTGAAGTGACTGGCGGGAGGCCTTCCTCATTTCATGGAGTTACGGAATGGGGGACCCGATGGCCCCGAGCGAAGGCGAGGGGAACAGCGAGGGGGGAGGCAGTGCCCGCCGAATCGCGAGCCGTGAGGCGAAGCGGGCGGGCATCACCCGTCCGTAACTCCTTGAAATGAGCAGGCCGTGAGCCCTTGGAACGAAAGAAAAGAGACCAAGGCCCCACTTATCCAGCTTGTTTGCGGCCGAAAGCCAATAGGTATTCCATGGAGGTAAGGTCATGGCTGAGGAGCAGTGGAATTCCGGAAAATTGATGAAGACATCAGGAGCCTACTGGGAATCTTTCCCGCTTCACGTGGCCGTGGACCTCGATGTGTTCACACTGATCGGGGAGGGTTCGCTGAGCGGAGAAGAGATCGCAGCGAGATGGAGAGGAAACGCGAGATCGGCGCGGGCTCTGCTCGACGCGGTTGCTGCCATGGGCCTCCTGGAAAAAAAGGCTGACCAATACTCCAACACCGAAGCGGCCAAAACTTTCCTGATTAAGACCTCTCCAGGCTACATAGGATTTGCAATCAAACACCACCATCATCTGGTCTCGGCTTGGTCAAAGCTTTCGCAGGCCGTCAAAACAGGAAAGCCGGTGAGAAAGAAGAGGAGAACCCGCTCCGAGCTCGAAAGCTTTCTTATGGCCATGTACAACAACGCGTCAGGTCTCGCGCCGAGGATCACCGGGGAGATCGATCTTTCTCAAAGGCGACATCTTCTCGATCTGGGGGGAGGCCCAGGAACCTACGCGATTCACTTCTGTCAGGCCAACCCAAACCTCAGGGCCACCGTGTTCGATCTCCCCACGACAGCTCCCTTCGCCCAAAAGACGATCAGAAGATTTGGACTGGGCTCCAGGATCGACTTCCAGGCTGGAGATTATCTCCGCGATGCCGTCCAGGGGACCTACGACGTGGCGTGGCTTTCACAGATTCTTCACAGCATGGGCCCGGAGCCCTGTCGGACCGTCATCGAAAAGGCGGTTTCCGTGCTTGAGCCGGGCGGACTCCTTCTGGTTCACGATTTTCTGCTGAATGACGCCCACGATGGCCCGCTCTTTCCATCGCTTTTTGCGCTGAATATGCTCGTGAACACGGAAGAGGGGCGGTCCTACTCCGAAGGAGAGATCAAGGACATGCTGTTGAATGCAGGGGTGCGCAACATTCGCCGCCTGCCGTTCAAAGGGCCCACTGATTCCGGAATCCTCTGCGGGACCGTTGGAGAGTGACCAAGGGCCTATATAAAGGCCGATCCAGTCATCACTACGAGGGTGCCCTAAAGGGACTCTCTTACAAGCCGCGACATTTCTCTTTCCCTCTGTAACCGCCCCCAATATTCTGCCAGGGATTCCGAAAAGACCCCGAGATTTTTCGGTTGTCGCAAAGGCAGTTCTCTGGGGCACCTTCGGGGCTGGAGTTAGCGAGCTTGCTCGCCTTGAGCCGGCTCCGAAGAAACCGTGGTTGCGGCTCTCCAGAGACCACCTCCAGGGCACCCTCGTAAAGCGGGGATTGAAAAAGCGATCGTGAAAGGGAGCGTCAGCTCTCCAGCGGTTCTTCGGTGAAGAACTCGCGCATGGATTTTCCGCCCGATTGCTCGAAGGCGTCGATCCACAACCTCACCTTATCCCTGCCGTACGCTTCTTCCCACGCCTCCACAATCCTCGCTACAGGAATATCCGCAAAGGAGCCGTGGTAGGTCACGTATTCCATGAACTTTTTTTTCTCAAGATTGTGAGGTTGAAAGATCGAGTCCTCTCGGCCGTTGAACTCCAGAGGGACGACCTTGTGCTTCTCGCAGAGTTCTTTGTTGAAGGCCGGGGTGGCCATGACCCACTTGCCTTCCAGGTAGAACTCCGTGAAACCGTGATAGACAAAGAGATCCGTGCCCATCATCTCAAGAAGTTGCGCGGAGGCGAGATGGTTCCGGACATCCGCAAATCCCACCCGGGAGGGAATTCCGCAGGCTCTTCCCAGAGCGCAAAGAAGAGAGGCTTTGCAAACGCAATAACCCCTGCCGCTCTTGAGCACGTTGCTTGCGCGATAATGCTCTGGCAAATAGAAAGGATAGTACGGGTCATACCAGATGCCGTCTCTCACGGCGTGATAGAGCTTCACTGCTTTTGCGACGGCGTCTTTCTCGCCTTTCCCGATCGTCATCCTTGCGAACTCGATGATGGATTCATGGTCGCTGTCAATGATGGATGTAGGCAAGAGATAGATGCTGTCAGCGGGCTGCTTCATGGGTGATCCTTTTGGAAAGAGGTTGTCCGGTCCGATCGTGAAGGAGTTTAGGGTTTTAGCCTGCAACTTCTCTGCATTATGCGGAGAAGTTTTCGAGCCCAGGCCAGACACCACACCCCCTGGCCTGGGCTCAAACAGTTCTTGGTTGCGGCCAAAGGCCTCTATTGAGGCTGTCCGACAACTGGGATGGGCACCCTGGCAATAAGCCAAACAGTCCTTCCGTTCATGGTTCGATACCTCACCACGAACGGAAAATCAAACACTTACAGAACACTGTCTCCGTTCGCCCTGCGGTATCGAAGGGTGAAGGGAGACCGCATCCGGGTTATCGGACAGGCTCTATTGGGCACTTTATCAAAGATCGCGTTTCTTCGTCAAAGAAGAGTAATCCCCACCCATGATTTAGGGGGTTTCATTTTTTTCTTGACTTCATTTTCGTGTTTTTCTTATAGTCACTTTGTAGCTAAAATGTAGTTAAATCGTAAACGGTCGTTACAGGCGGAATATCGGGGTAATCTGAAGAAGAATCAAAAAGTTAAGTGGTGCAGGCAGGCCAAGGTATCCCAGTGATGTTACGAAAAAAGAACAAGAACCCTGAGAGGGCAACAAGAAAGCAACCCAGGTTCTCATTCTACCAGGAGAAGAGGTGACAGCCGTGCCAAGGGAAAAGAAATCCAAGAATGAAAAATATTCCGCCGCCACCCTCCCTGAAGGCAAAGTGAAGTTTGAGGTTTATGGGGAAGAGATGATCGAGAAGAGGGTCAGGCTGAGCGGAAACAGCGGCAGGGTTTATCTTCCACCCGACTGGGTCGACCATCATGTGAAGATCATCCGAATCGACTGACCTCGCGGATTCTCCCGGGGCAAGAAAGGATCCGTACAGTGGGGAAGATCCTGATCAGAAAAATGAGAAAAGAAGATGCGGACGACGTGAGCCGTATTGATGCGGCTATCACGAAATCTCCCTCTCGTCTTGATTTCAAACGCGTCGTGGCGGAAGCGGCCAAGAAAAATCGAAACGCCAGTTTTGTTGCAGAAATCAGGGGCAAAGTGGTCGGCTTCATGGTCAGCACCATCACGGCTGGAAATTTCGGCGCCGCTCAAATTGCGTGGATTGCGATGTTCGGCGTGGATCCCAAATACATGGGTCAAGAGATTGGAAAGAGCCTGGCCAAGGAGATCTTCGACTACTACAAGGAAAAGGGCATCAAAAAAATCTACACCTCTGTGAGTTGGGATTCGACGGACATCTTGTCTTTTTTCAAGACCCTGGGTTTTGAAAGGAGCGATTTTTTCAACCTTCGAAAGGCCCTGTAGAAAGAGGGGACATCTTTACTTTCTTTAGTCTTGCTCTTCTTCTTAACTCCACCTACACTCTCCATGGGTACACTCCTTATCTCCCTCTCAGGAGTGTCACCCAATTCTCTCTTCTCCTTTATCTCATCATCTGGTAGTTAGGACACCCTGGAGAGTCTGGGCCTGAAGAAGCCTCGCTAATCGTTTGAGAAATATTGGCTATGGACGAGCCCGAATCCCGTGTTTGTCCATGGCCGGTCAAGGATGGTAATAGTCACAGGGAGGCTGAGGACAATGATCAGCGCAGGGATTGATTGTGGTGCAAAAACCACTAAAGTCGTCGTCATGAAAGACGGCAAGATCGTCGGCAAGGCAAAAGTGCTCACCGGCTTTGACCAGAACAAAGCGATCATGGACGCTTGGGATCTGGCATTGAATAACGCAAAGGTTTCTGCCGGTGACGTGAAGCAAATCTGCGGCACGGGATCGGGCAAGAATGCGGTGAAGAGCTGCTTTCCCAGTACCCGGGACCTGGTCAACGACATCAAGGCCATGGGAAAAGGGGCCAATTTTTTATTTCCAAAAGCCAGAACCGTGGCGGATGTGGGCGCCGAAGAGGGAAGGGCGGCCAAGCTGGATGATAAGGGAAATGCCCTGGACTTTGCGATCAATGAGAAATGCGCGGCCGGTGCCGGTGCTTTTATCGAGGCCATGGGCCGGGCCCTGGAGACCCCTCTGGAACAGATGGGCCTTCTTGCTCTGAAATCGGACAAAGAAATCCCTATGAACGCCCAGTGCGCCATTTTTGCTGAATCCGAAGTGGTCGGCTTGATCCACGCCAAAACGGCAAAGCAGGATATCAGCAAGTCGATCCATGACGCTATGGCCAGCCGGATTATTTCCATGATCCGGCGGATCGGTGTCAACGAAGAGGTAGTCATGCTTGGCGGCGTGGGCTACAACCCGGGCTTTGTAGAAGCGATGAGGCGGCAGTTGAGCATTCCGAAGCTCTTCATCCCCGAGGAGCCGGAGTTCGGGATGGCGGTGGGCGCTGCGGTTGTGGCTGCCGAAGAGGATTAAGACAGGCCTCTTTGCGTAGAGTAAGAACCAGGTTTTGATATTGAAGGATATAAGCATGGCTGAAGAAAAGAAACCGGAATTCTGGAGGTGGACCGAAACCAACTGGGTCAACCCTGAGGTAGAGTGGAAAAAAGCAAAATACATCACCGTGGGTATTGATGTCGGTTCCGTTAGCACGCAGGCCGTGATTGTGGCGGACGGCGAAATCTTTGCTTATGGCAACATGCGGACGGGCTCTGACAGCCCCAACAGCGCCAGGAACGGCCTCAACTTCGCCCTGGAGAAGACCGGCATGCCGGAGAGCCGGATTGATTACTGCATCGGCACCGGTTACGGCCGCGTCAATGTTCCCATGGCGGACCGATCCATCACCGAGATCGCCTGCCATGCGCGGGGCGCGAATTTCATCTACGGGCCTCAGGTCCGCACCGTTCTGGACGTTGGTGGTCAGGACATTAAGGCCATCCAGTGCGATGACAAGGGCAAGGTCACCAACTTCCTGATGAACGACAAGTGTGCCGCCGGGACAGGCCGCGGCATGGAAGTCTTCTCAGACCTTCTCGGCGTCCCGATCATCGAGGTCGGCGAGCGTTCATACGAGGTGAAACAGGAACCGCCTGCGGTTTCAAGCACCTGCGTCGTGTATGCCAAGTCCGAGGCCACAGGCCTTCTCCGCAAGGGCTGGACCACGGGAGAGGTGCTGGCGGCCTACTGCAGGGCCATGGCCGAGAGAATCTACTCCCTTGTGGAGAGGGTGGGCGTGACACCGGAATTTGCCATCACCGGGGGCATGGCCAAGAACAGAGGCGTCATCGGGCGGCTCATGCCCATGATCGGTCTCGAACAGGCGAAAACCAAATGGGACACCCAGATTGCCGGCGGCGTGGGTGCCGCTCTCTTCGGATATGCTCTTTGCCAGAAAGGAAAGGGAAGAGAGAAAAAATAAGGCAGACGGGGAGATCCAGGGGTCCCCGTGCTTTCGATCGGTCTGAGATTGGCGGTGGAAGAATGCTGGCGAATTATGGTTATAAAGATGCATCAGGCGATTTTTTCATCACCATCGATACAGAAAAATGCAATGGCTGCGGCGATTGCGTGGAGATCTGTCCGGCCAAGGTGTTTGCCGTGATCGATGAGGATCCAAACGATCCCATGAGGGAAGAGCCGGTGGCCATGGTGGCCCTGGACAAAAAGAAGAAGGTCAAGTACGAGTGCAATCCGTGCAAGCCTTCGGTTGACCGGCCGCCCCTTCCCTGCGTACAGGCCTGCAAGGCCGGCGCCATTTCGCACTCCTGGTAAGGGATCGGAGTCAGGTGTCATGAGTATGGTGAAGTTGACGATTGACGGTCAGCAGGTTGAAGTTCTTTCGGGAACATCGATTCTGGCGGCAGCGCGCGGCGCCGGAATTTACATCCCCGCTCTCTGCTATCATTCGGATTTGCCGCCGGCTGAAGGAAGTCAGGCAGCGAAAGTCATCTTTCAAGGGGATCGGAAAATCGAGAACGCCAAGCCCGAGGAGAGCGGCAAGGGCTGCGGTCTCTGCGTGGTGGAGATTCAGGGAGAAAAGGAACTTGTGGGATCCTGTGCCACGGAAGTCAAGCCGGGGATGGTCGTCATCACGGACAACGAAGCCATTCGCGCCAAAAGACGGGAAAATCTTCTTCCCATCATGACCCGGCATCGTCACGCCTGTTTGACCTGCGCCCAACAGGAAGGGTGCAGCCGGAGCCAGTGTTCCTCCAACGTGCCTCAGAACGAACGGTGCTGCACGCAGTTCGGACACTGTGAGCTTCAGAATGTGGTGAACTATGTTGGGAGCTCGCCTACAACGCCCAAGTGGGTTCCCACGAATCTCCCGATTCTGGACCAACACGCTCTTTTCATCCGGGATTACAACCTGTGCATCGGGTGCACCCGGTGTGTGCGAGCCTGCCGTGATCTCAGGGGCGTCGAGGCCATCGGCTTTGTGTATGACGGGAACGGCCAGGTCCAGATCGGTTCTCTGGGGCCGACTCTGGAAGCATCGGACTGCAAGTTCTGCACGGCCTGCGTAGAGGTGTGCCCCACGGGAGCGTTGATGGACAAATCGGTGCGGCCCGGGAAAAAGGAAGAAGATCTGGTTTCCTGCAAGAATGCCTGCCCGGCTCACATTGACGTGCCCTGGTACCTCAGGCTCATCGCAGCGGGGAAGAGGGATGAAGCGAATGCGGTGATCCGTGAGAAGGTGCCTTTGCCGGGAATCCTGGGACGGGTCTGCATTCATCCGTGCGAAGAGGCGTGCCGGAGGAGGGAAGTGAACGAACCGATCTCCATCTGCGCGCTCAAGAGATACGCGGCGGACGGGGACAAGGGGCTCTGGAAGAAGAGCGCAAAAGCCGCCGGAGACTCGGGAAAGAAAGCAGCGATCATCGGCTCTGGGCCTGCAGGCCTCACGGCAGCTTTTTATCTCCGCAAGAAAGGACACAAGGTCACGGTCTTCGAAGCAAGAAGCAAAGCGGGCGGCATGATGCGGTACGGAATTCCAAGATACCGGCTGCCGGAAGATCTCCTCGACAAAGAGATCAAGGACATCTTTGATCTTGGTGTCGAGTTCAAACCCAATCAGGCCCTGGGGAAAAAAATCACACTGGACCAGCTGAAGAAGGAAGGCTATGAAGCTGTGTTTCTGGGAGTCGGCGCACAGCTCAGCCGCCGGATCCCCCTGATGGGTTCCGATTCCCCGGAGGTGCTCTGGGGAGTGGATTTTCTTTCAAAGGTCGCTGAAGGAGAAAAAATTCGCCTCAAGGAGAGGGTCATTGTCATCGGCGGCGGCAATGTGGCCGTGGATGTGGCTTTGACGGCGAAGCGGTGCGGGGCGAAAGACGTGACCATGGGTTGCCTGGAGAAACGTGAGGAAATGCCGGCTCACTCCTGGGAAGTGGAAGGGGCCCTGGCTGAGGGAGTGAAGCTCATGACTTCCTGGGGACCTCACAAAATCCTGAGCGACAGCGGTCGCATCAAAGGCATAGAACTGGCCCACTGCACTTCCGTCTTTGATGACCAGTGCGTTTTTGACCCCAAGTTCGATGAGACAACGCAGAGCATTCAGGGAGAACAGGTGATCCTGGCCATCGGTCAGGCTTCGGATCTCTCTTTCCTGCAGAGCACGCCCTCCATCGAGGCCAAGAGAGGGTTAATCACGGTGGATGAGGCCACTCTTGAAACAGGAATGAAAGGGGTTTACGCAGGAGGCGATGTGGCGGCAGTTCCAGGAGCTATTATCCATGCGATTGCCGCCGGCCGAAAGGCGGCTTCCGCCATAGACAAAGCCCTGGGAGGAACGGGCGATATCGAGGAGGTCCTTTTTGAAAAAGGAACTCCCCACCCCAATGTGGGTCGGAATGAAGGATTTGCAGCTTGGCCCAGAGAAAGAGTCCCGGAGACAGAGGTGCAGAAACGGCACGAAAGCTTCCAGGAAGTGGCCCTCGGATACACGGATGAGCAGGCTGTTAAAGAGGCAAAACGATGCCTCCAGTGCGATCTGCGGCTTTACATGGCGTGCAATCCCTCACCTCCTGAGAAGTGGCTGCCCTTCAACGAAGACAATGTTCAGCAGGTCCCGGAGGACGAGGGTGTTTTCCAACTCTACGACGGGGACCATAACGTGCTTTCGATCAAGGGCACGGCGAATCTCCGGCAGGAACTCGTGAGGGCGCTCGAGGACAATGACAAGGCGGCGTGGTTCGACTTCGAGGAGGACAAGATGTACTCGAAACGAGAAAGCGAGCTGATTCAGAAGTACCTCCAGGAGCACGGCCAGATGCCGGGCGGCGGATCTGATGATGAAGATTTTTTCTGAGGGTGTGCGACTTGCTCTGACCGGAGAGCTACATTGGGCATTCCGCTATTTTTCACCTTGACAAAGAGCGGAATCTCTATAGAATCTAAAATGATTTGTCGGGACGTAGCGCAGTCTGGTAGCGCATCTGAATGGGGTTCAGAGGGTCGCTGGTTCAAATCCAGTCGTCCCGACCAGTAAGTCAAGTGAATAGGGTATGTTAGCGAGATGCCGACATACCCTATTTTCGTCCAAAACCCCCATTTTACCCTTCTGTGTAGCTTCTGTATGGCTAACTCGACTTTTTTGTTCATTTGGAGTTCGCATAAAACCTCGCGAGATCCTTTTGCCTTGTATGGCCGTGGCTATCAACCACTGATGGTTGACTCGGTTCGAAAGTTCATGTATATTCACTTATAAGTTAAGAAAGCATTCCATCTCATAAGGTTCCAGGAGAATAGCATCATGGGTTCTGAAATAGTTATTGAGTTACATGACCGGGACGGTGCTCAGGTGGTCATGAACGCATTACAAAGTTACAAGGATCGTCTGCGTTCAAGCATTGATCGCACGCATCGACTCTTGGCCGGCTTTGAGAAAACTTACGGCGTGAGCACTGCTCATTTCCTCGCCCATATGGCTGCCGAAGATCTTGCTGGAGGCGATCTGGAATACGTCCAATGGGCTGGTGAGGCCCAACTCTTGAACAGACTCGAAGCAGAGCTGAAAGAGCTGGAAAATGCCCGTTGCCAGCTTCCATGAATATGCCCGAAACCTTTCTGACGATTTGCACGAAACATTGCGGTCGGGACAAGCTAAAACCCTCGCTTTAGAGGTAGATCAGCGCTCATTGAACACTCTCTCGTCAGAGCCGTTGAGCAATGCTCTTTCACGGCGGAAACGGCGGCGCTACGAGAAACCCCAGCTTCGCAATGCACAAGAATCCCTTTGGCTCTGTCTCTGATCCCCTCCACGAATTCCACGATCTCAGCAGCCTGGTCATCTTTGAAAAGCCCGTCTCCGAATTGAGCTATTGTAGTGCGTCGTAAATTCCTTTGTCCGTCATTCCGGGCTTGACCCGGAATCCAGTTTTTCCGACGGAATCCATGGTTTCATTCAAATCATGCCACTGGTTATTTAAAGAAGCGCTGGATGCACTCCAGTATATATTCTTCTGCGTCCTTGGTTTCCAGTTGGTCGTTGATGTCGACCAGGTCGTAGAACTGAAGAAAGTGGACGCCGAGCTGATTTTCGTTTGGTGAAAAAGTGGGATAATCTGAATCCGTGTCGGTGATGCTGATGATGGCATGTGGGATCTTGATGAGAGCAGATACCTTTTCTGCGGCGGCCCTGTTCGTGATTAGGGTGGGTCTGCTTGCTTGGGGGCCCGGGTGAAGTATTCCGGATCAATGCCCAGAGATCGATTGGCGATCGAGGTGCTTATCGTAGTCATCACCCCAGACGGAGTGATTTCCAGATCTGTGAAGTGGTCGAATCATGGATTCTTGATCCCATCGGATCCTTCCGCTTGCAATACAGGCTTTTCTCTGTTACTTTATTTTTCAATACAGTTCACGAAAGGGTCCGCTCATGCAGACTATCTCCATTAAGAGCCGCTCCCCTGAGAAGACGATCCCCTTGCTCACAAACGCGATCGAGCGGGAAAAGCGTATTGTGATGGACAGCCTGCGGACGACCCGTCAGCGGGTCGAGTCCCTTGCAAAAGAGATGGGTGTCGATGTCGGCAAGCTGATGCGGGGCGAGGTTGATCACGATGAGACCCGTGACATGAGGCTTTTGGAGCTTGAGGGAGAGACGGAGCTTCTCAGACATCTTGAAAGCGAATTAAGCGAACTGGAAACCCTCGAAATATGCAGATAAAGGAATATGTTGGCCGGATCCTCTCCAGCATCTCCGCGAATCCCTACGTAGAATCCCAGAGTATTTCCTGCCAAGAGCGCCCCCCTGATGGCGCCTATTTGTCCGGGCTGGTCGTTTTTATCGATGGTTCCCAGCTGCATATCAAAGAGTTCATCCTGTTTGACTCGACTGGAGCCAGAATTGTCAAGTATGGCTACAACTATTTGGACAAGGAGGGTGATCTCATCTTCCGCTACGACAATGCCTTGGATCCGATGGCAAGGGGCCTGTCTTCGTACCCAGAACACCGACATGCAGTAGATGGGTTGTCGCCGGCCATGAGACCGCTTTTCGAAGAAGTCCTGGAGGAAATCTCAGAGCAGGTGAGACAGCGCGCCAGAGCTTGATTCGTTTGCCTCTTCTTCTCCCCTCTCAAACGGCGCGAATCGAAACGCAGGGAGCCGTTCCCTTATCCTCGTGCAGTATCTGTCTTGCTCAAGGACCATCATTGCCGGAATCCTCTTCTCCAGAAGCTGGTGGAGATACTGCTTCCCCTTGTTCATGGGGAAACCATATCTCGCGCCCCTGCGGTTCTCCCCAATCGTGGATAGCCCCAACAAGTCAGCTGTGCTCTTGTCCCCGGCATGGTAGAGATCGCAGAAGGCCCGCACCTGGAAAAAGATGACGTTGCCGGTGAATCTACGCTTGAATTCGAGATACTGCTGCCTCACCTTTCCAAGGTTCTTGGGGGGCTTGTACTTCCTCTCGATCTTCCAGTGGTGAGCGTCGAAGCGTAACGAATTGATTCGCGTGAAAACAAGTGGGAACAAGCTACGAAAAAAGACTGCGAATTCCTCTCTCAGGGGATGACTACACCCGTTTTGAAACCAGCACGGGCTTGCACATAGCGACCGGCTACACGAGGGTCGTGATCGGGGGGAGAGGCCCCTACATCGAGTTCCTCCCTGGCCACCTCATTTGGGACAGCCTTCAAATTCCTGATGAAGAAAAATACAGGCTAGAGCACCCCTGGAAAGACAAGGTTTTCTACGTGGAGTGGAGGACAAAAGACCAAAGCAACGTGAAGGTCTATGATCAAAAGCGAACAGTGGATTACGCCGACTACAAGGTGGGGCTTTTCTACATCTCGCCGTTTGATCTATTCGTTGAGGGAGAGGCGGTGATTATGAAGCTGGAGAAGACGAAAACGGAATCAGCATGATAATGACGGCAAAAGACTATTTCTGCGAAGACGATTACAAACGCTAATCCCAATCGGCGACCTGTCTAGGGAATGGCTTCTATTCCGCGGAGTTTTTGGCTCTTTTGTATTTTCACCATCCGTATCATAAGCTTTAACTCTTGGTCGGGGACATCAGCGCGTGATTACCAACACGAGTCATAATGTCGGCTGAAAGGAAAACTCGTGGCGATATACCACCCCGTCTCAAGGACAGCTGGCCTGTTTTAAATCAAGGTGAGGTGATCAGGGCCGCTATAAGAGGGCGGCTGCAAGCGTGAGCAATCCATCTGGGACTCGGTCTATCGGGGCTGTGATTTGGCCATCCGTGGCGTGGGCCTGGGCGTGAGCTCCCATAGACCGAGGTGTTTGTTTCTTGGTGTGACCACTTCGGCCGTAGTGCGTGCCGCCAATTCCGAGGAATGGCCAAAGATTGGAAGCCGACTATAATTTCATTGAGAAACAACGTCCCCTTTCACTAGCGGCAAAAAAGAAAGGAGGGTCTCCAGGTGGGTCTAATTAAAAGCCAATCAGCGATATTTGCTGCTGAAAAATACTTGGCGCTTATGGAACACTGATTGGTGCCGGCGGTGGCTTTGTCCTGATGCCCCTCCTGCTCATCCTTTATCCGAAAGAAAGTCCCGAGATTCTAACGAGCATCTCCCTCGCCGTCGTTTTCTTCAATGCCCTGTCCGGCTCTGAAGCGTAAGGTTTGATGAAGCGGATCGATTACAGATCTGGTTTGATGTTTGCAGCCGCAACAGTGCCTGGAGCGGTAGTTGGAGCCATGAACACCTCTCATGTCCCTAGGTATCATTTTGACATCATTTTCAGCGTCCTGATGGTGGCCGTAGCAGTCTTTCTTCTTTTTCGCCCCGGGGCACCAAAGGCAACTTCAAAACAACCCTCCCATTCCCGATATCGTATCACCCGACACCTGATTGATGCTCACGGCCATCAGTATGATTACTCTTTCAATCCCCTTTTGGGTATCGGACTGAGTATCTTTGTTGGATATGCTTCAAGCTTCTTGGGGATTGGAGGGGGGATCATCCATGTTCCAGTTCTCGGTTATTTCTTACACTTTCCGGTTCATGTGGCTACGGCTACTTCCCATTTTGTCCTTGCCATTATGGCGCTCACCGGTACGGTCGTTCCTATTCTCACGGGGACCTTCACCCATGGGGTGCACAGAACCATTGCTCTGGCAATTGGCGTTGCTGTGGGAGCGCAATTTGGGGCCCATTTTTCACAAAGTATTCGCGGGACTTGGATTATTCGCAGCCTTGCTCTCGCCTTACTGCTAGTGGCTATCCGCATCCTCATGACTGTCTGGTAGTCGGACCTGCCTCTACCGACTGCTCCTGACTGTCGTCTCAAGCAAAACAGGGGGCAGTACTTGGAATTGAACCCTATTTTAATTGAAGAGAGTTGAGGGTATAAGATTAGACACTCTGTAACGTGCGGATGCAAGACTGTCTGCAATACACGTGAAGGAGGTGGAAGGTCGGACCACGTCTTTACTGGATTTTTCAGTAAGCAAAGTACCGAATGCGGTTTCTGGAGACTTCACGCGTTAGAAGGAGAATTGGATGAATAAAAACTTCGCGTTGAAAGTAGTGAATCCGGTTTTGGCAATCCTTATGCTGAACCAACCATTTTCAGGCCTGTTATACTCGGTGACGGATTGGGACACCTTCGAGAGCCTACATATCGGCGGGGGTATCCTGCTAGTCGTATTGGCTGCAGTTCATCTCATGTTGAATTGGAAATGGGTGTCCACGAATTTCTTCAAGAATGACAAGAAGAAAAAGGACTGATGAACTGTTCGAGATCTTGGTAGCTTTAGTAAAACATGGTATTGTCATTCCGACCGCACATGGGATAGGCTTTGCCATTCACGCATAGGTTCTTCCTCCTTGTCCTTTCATGGGACTTTCCTGGGGGAAGAGCCTATTTTTACGAACGTATCAAATTTGATTCCTTTGATCCTCTCCTTCGGCCTTCTTTATTCACCATTCGTTTTTCTACGGTTTGCTTTTGAACTTCTTCGCAATTTGCACAGAACTTACCCAAGCTCAAAAAGATGACCAACTTGTAATGATCCACCCATGTTCTCGTCATGTTCATGCTGTACGTTGAAAGGCAAATCAGTGCCACTCGTGGCGAAAACCTTTCATAAAGGAGGACAAGAACATGGAAAAAAAGAAACGCATCATGAAAGCACTGCTCGCCCTGGTCATGGCGGCTGCACTAGTGGGACTAGGTTACGGGATTGCTCCCGCGTTAAAAAGCAACGACGTTCCTGCACCTGCGGTTGTAAAGAGCTCGGATACTCCCATGATTCCGGCGAACTTCAGTGAACTCGCAGAAAAAGTTCGGCCGGGTGTGGTCAACATCCAGGTGGTAAAGACGGTAAAGAACGCGGATTTCGGATTCCCTCATTCTTCTATGAACCCTTTTGGCAATTTCTTTGGCCCCTTCTCCGATGAAAACCCTCATCGCGGCCCTGAGCAGCAGGGGGTGGGATCGGGCTTCGTGATCAGTTCCGACGGTTACATTCTCACCAATAACCATGTGGTCGATGATGCGAACCAGATTAAGATCAAGCTTGCCGACGGCAAAGAGTATGACGCCAAAGTGGTGGGCCGGGACCCCAAGACGGACCTGGCGCTCTTAAAAGCGGAGGGGGTCTCGGATCTTCATGCTCTTCAATTGGGTGATTCGGACTCCTTGAAGGTGGGAAACTGGGTGGTGGCAGTCGGAAGTCCATTTGGCCTCGAGCAGACTGTCACGGCAGGAATTGTGAGTGCCAAGGGGAGAGTCATTGGGTCTGGGCCTTACGACGACTTCATCCAGACCGATGCTTCCATCAACCCCGGAAACAGCGGTGGACCTTTGCTGAACACCGAAGGGCAAGTCATCGGGATTAACACGGCCATTTTCTCTCAGAGTGGGGGGAACGTTGGGATCGGCTTTGCCATTCCCGTCAACATGGCTAAAGAGATCGTGCCCCAGCTCAAGGACAAAGGTCATGTCACCCGTGGATGGCTCGGTGTTGGAATCCAGAAAATAACTCCTGAGCTTGCAAAATCCTTTGGGCTGAAAGACGAGAAAGGGGCCCTTGTTTCTCAAGTCGTCAAGGGGGGCCCTGCCGACAAAGGTGGAATTGAGAGTGGAGATGTGATCGTTGAGTTCGACGGGAACAAGGTCTCTGATTTAAATGAACTGCCTCGAATGGTTGCACCCCTCCCGGTGGGCAAGACAGTCTCTGTTAAGGTTCTGAGAGGCGGCAATGGGGTCGATCGTGAGGTAAAAGTCGGGCAACTGGAAGAGCAGAAAGAGGAAGTCGCAACTGCTTTAACCCGCAAGCCCTTAGGCATGACCGTGCAGAATATTACTCCTGAAATCGCAAAAGGTCTGGGCTTGAAAAGCGAAACAGGGGTGGTGGTTGCAAGCGTTATCCCGGGAAGCCCGGCTGCGAACGCGGACATCCGTTCAGGTGATGTGATTCAACAAGTCAACAAGAAGCCGGTGAAAGACGTAGAGGATTTCAAGCAGAAAATCGAAAATACAAAAGATCAGGAAACCATTCTCCTTCTCATCCAGAGGGGTGAAAACACACTTTTTGCTGCCCTAACGCCGGCCAAGGGTTAGGGTTAGGCTGAGCGCCCGGCCGCCGGTATTCACACGCCTCAAGCCGGGCGCCGTCTTTGGTTAGGCGGTAATCATTGCAAAAAATCGGCATGGGTCTTCTCCTGCGCTCATGCTCCCACTCGGTCAGGACCGATGCTTCTGCTGATGGGTTCACTGAAGCGGGGGAAGGTTCAAAGCGCGTTGGAAGCAGGCCCTCCATATCTTCAAAAGGAGATCTGTCGTCCGTTTTCACGGATAGGGTACCGCCGATCGCAAGGATCTCGCAGAGTCTCTTTAAATCGCAAAATACACAGAGATAAACTGAGCACACTGGGAATAGTAAAAACAGGTTTCTTAACGACCAGGGCAGATCGATTGCAAAACCGGACAGCACGCATGCTTTTTCTTGACACTGGGAGGCTATTGCCCGATACTCTGCCGCTCAAATTATATCAAATTTTTAAAGGAGAAAAGTAATGGTTCTATCGTTTATGAAATGGAGAATAATTACTGCGTTAATTGTCTGCACAATTGCCGCAATGCTGGTAATAGCCGGATGTAATAAGAAGGATAGTGACAGCTTGCCAAGCCTAACCCCTGAAGCAAAGAAGGGGAACACACCACAAAAAGAGTCCAAGGCCGCCACTGACCCCGGCAAGGTGCTGGTGGAGGTAGATGGTAAACAGTTTACCCAGGGTGAGGCAGATGCTGAAATAAACAAAAGTCTTGCGATGTACATGGGGCAGATCCCCGAGGAACAGCTTGCTCAGATCCGGGAGAAGATGCTGAAAGAAATAGTTGATGACTTTGTTCCCCGCACACTGCTCACCGAAGCTGCTGTAAAAGAAGGGGTTACGGTAAGCGATGCAGAGATCAATGCTGAGATAGACAAAATCAAGGCAAATCTACCCCAGGGGATAACGCTGGAGCAAGCCTTACAGAGCAACAGCATCACAGAAGACAAGCTACGCTCAGAGATTAAGTTTAACCTGCAGATCAGGAAGGTGGTAATCGCGCAGAACCCGGACACAAAAGCACCTTCTGACAAAGAAATAGAGGATTATTATACTGCCAACAAACAAATGTTTGAGGTTCCCGAGACCGTGCATGCACGTCATGTTCTCATAAAGTCAGACGAGAAGGATGACCAAAAGACCAAGGATGCCAAGAAAGCAAAAGCCGAGGATTTGCAGAAGAAGCTTGCGGCAGGCGCCGACTTTGCCACCATAGCAAAGGAAAGCTCTGACTGCCCCAGCAAGGCAGAGGGCGGTGAGCTTGAGCCCTTTCAGAAGGGACAAACGGTAAAGCCATTTGAAGACGCTGCCCTAAGCCAGCAAATTAACGCCATCGGTCCGGTAGTAGAAACGCAGTTTGGTTACCATATCATACAGGTGCTTGAGCGCAGTCAGCCAAAAACCAAATCTCTGCCAGAAGTAAGAAATGCTATAGCAAATGACCTCCAGCAGAAAAAACTGCAGGAGGCTGCAGCAAAATATGTTGCAGAACTTAAAAGCAAAGCGCACATCGTTTATGCCGAAGGCATGGCACCTGCAAAGCAATGACATTAGCAGAGATAGCCACTCGATTAACAAAGAGGGAACGCACTTATGCGCTCCCTCTTTTCCTTTAAAATCATTTATGATACCCTAAATGAGGAAAATGAACCAGCCCCATTATGTATGGACCGGCCAGCAGACCTGCCATGACACATCCGGTCAGGAGGTTCCCTGCGCTGGCAGTGGCCAGGACGCGGAGTTCAAAAGAGGAATCCCGTGGCCAGAACCTAGGTTTACTGAAAAGGCTGATACAGTCATTGATAACCTGACAGGGCTGGAATGGACACGGTCCGCCAATCCTGCCACATTCCCGATGACCTGGCAGGAAGCGCTGGATTATACCAAAACAATGAATGAGGAGGAGGTCTTTGGATTTAAGGACTGGCGGCTGCCGAACCGGAGGGAGCTGAGGAGCCTCATAGGCTGCCAGACGCGAAAGCCTGCCCTGCCTGAAGACCACCCCTTCCTGAACATTTTTCTCAACTGGTACTGGACATCAACCACTGCAGCGATCAATACAGCCTATGCCTGGTATCTGCATATGGAAGGAGCCCGCATGTTTTACGGACGGAAAGACCAGTTTTATCTCGTCTGGCCTGTCCGCGGCAGGAGTAATATCCTGCCAGCAACCGGCCAATCACTCTGCTATGCAGCATCAGGAGGGACCATCCCCTGTAGCAATACCGGCCAGGACGGGGCGTTGCGTCTCGGGGTGGCGTGGCCAAATCCCCGTTTCACCCTTCTCGGTGATATGGCGCGAGACAACCTCACCGGGCTTTGCTGGCTGCAGGAGGCGGGCATAACCCGCAGGACCAAGACATGGGAAGGGGCGCTTAGTAGCGTTGCTGAACTGAACCGGGGCTCACAGGGCATACCGTGGAGACTGCCGAATATCAATGAACTGGAGTCGCTAGTCGACAGCGGCATGCACAGCCCTGCCCTGCCTGAAGGTCATCCGTTCACTGATGTCAAAGAGGCTTACTGGTCGTCTACGACGAGCATGTTCGAGCCAAACTGGGCCTGGGCTCTCTACCTCACCAAAGGCGCGGTCGGGGTCGGGATGAAATCGGGAGCGCATTTCTATGTATGGCCTGTCTGCGACGATCTTTACTGATACAGTGCTGCCGGATTGAGAATTTTGACGCTTTAAGCATCAGAAAGTCGGTGGATCTGGAAATCGCGATGCTTCATTTGTTCTTCTCTCTCACACTCCCGAAGTGCGATACGCAGTCTTGACTTTTTCCTATACGGCGCATCTATGATATTCTCTAAAGAATTTGATTATTCATACTCGCAGGATGCCCCTTCAGATGATGGCCTTTATGTCGACCCCGTATATACCGCAGAATTACCCGCCTGATCAGTAGCATGCCCAGGGCTTCGTGCGATAGGTCTGTCCCACCAGCACCATCAAAGGGTATCCTTGAACCGAAAACAGTTCCAACTGAACCTTGCCTATGCAACATGGCCGTCCATGGCGAATTGGTCTTCGTACCATACCCGACCGGCCACAGTGTCATGGGTCCTCTTTGTTCTGACACACAAGACCAAATAGCCTACCCTCCTCCCCATTGGAAGCGAGTTCTGTCACCTCACCGAGCGGGAATCGTTGTGACCGATTTAATAGAACTCGTCGAGCATGCCGTGGGTGAGCGGGAACCGAGGCTCCTGCCGGACGAGGGCTTTTTCACGTATCACCGGTACCTTCTCCTCAAATACGGAGCGCTGATGCTTGTACAGAACGCCGAGCGGTATACGCTCCCCAAATTCAAGCGCCTTCTGGAATGCCTGAATGCGGTCCTCCGGATTATACTCAGCCTCGATCTTGTAACATCGCTTTCTGTACCAATCGTACGTATTCACCCGGTTAAAGGTAACGCACGGTTGGAAGATATCAACCAGTGAGAAACCCCGATGGTTAATAGCCTCTTTCATAAGCTCCTTGAGATGATCAATCTCACCCACAAAGCCGCGGGCAACGAAGCTGCTGTCCATAGCTACCGCCAGCACCATCGGATTGAAGGACTGCGCCAGAGCGCCAAAGGGTTGTGTCTTGGAAACTGTGCCCTCCAGGCTCGTTGGTGAAGCCTGTCCCTTGGTGAGCCCGTATATCTGGTTGTCATGGACAAAGACCTTCACGTTGATGTTTCTCCTCATCGCATTGAGGAGGTGGTTGCCTCCCTCGCCGTAGCAATCACCGTCGCCGCAAAATACGAATACGGGCATATCGTGGTTTGAAAGTCTCAACCCTGTTGCAACGGGAAGGCTTCGGCCATGCAAGCCGTTGAAAGTGTTGCATCGCACATAGTGGGGAAACTTTCCTGATTGGCCGATCCCGGAGACGATGGTGAATTGGTATGGTTCCAACCCCAGTTCCACCACGGCTTGCTGAAAGGCCTTGCGGATGCCGAAGTTGCCGCAGCCCGGACACCACGCCGGCGCCTGTCCTTCATATTCTTGCAAGGTGGGCATCAATCTCTCCTCGTAACGTGTCAACGGTCCACGGACGTCCGTCATACTTGAGAATCTGTGCACCAAACGAGTAACCGGTCTCTGACCGCATGAGCGATGCGAACTTGCCCGTGGCGTTGTTTTCGATGCAGATGGTCAATTTCGCGTTCCGAAGGAAAGCGAGGTAATCAAATTTTGTGGTGTCTGGAAAGGGATAGAGTTCGCTGAAGTGAAGCATTGCTATGTTGTGCGCCGATAGCCGGTCTACAGCCTCTTTCATCACGCCGTAGGTTGATCCCCAACCAACGATGATAGCGTCCGGGGTATCACCCCCGCAGAGAGAGGGTGGGTTTATCTCAGCCTTAATGAGCGGGAGTTTTTTCAGAAGCCGTTTTTCGACCATCCTGCGTCGCGTTTCACCGTCCTCTATGATGTGCCCCTCCTCATCATGCTCGTCGCTATCCGTAACCACAAGGTGGGGAGCATCTCCCGGAACCCCAAACGGCGAGATACCGCTCTCCGTAAAGGCATGTCTCTTGTACGTCGGCAACGCTCGAAAAACTTCGCCTCGCACCCTGTAATCCACATTCCTGATCTTCTCGAGATCGAGCGTCTCATAAGACCAGCCGGAATCAGCGAGATATTGGTCCGTGAGCACGAAGGCCGGAATCTGGTACTTCTCCGCCAGATCAAAGGCCTTATTCGTAAGGTGGACGGCCTGTTCAGGCGTGCCCGGTGCGAAGATGATCCGGGGAAACTCGCCATGACCCGCATGCAAAGCAAAGAGCAACTCACCCTGTTCCGTGCGTGTGGGAAGACCTGTTGCAGGGCCCGGCCTTTGTGCAAGCGCGATCACGATCGGGGTCTCGGTCATGCCGGCAAGGGACAAGCCCTCTACCATCAGGGAAAATCCACCGCCGGAACTTGCGGTCATAGACCTCACGCCCCCAAAGGACGCACCGATGGCCATATTAATGGCCGCAATCTCATCCTCTGCTTGCTCCACCACGATTCCAAGCTCAAGGGCCTTGCCTGCTATGAAATTAAAAATTCCCGTCGAAGGGGTCATGGGATAGGCTGAGTAAAACCTACAGCCAGATAACACAGCACCGAGCCCTATGGCATCATTCCCGGTAATAAGCAGTTTCTTCTTCCCGAGGGGCGCCAGAGTGAACGAACAACGGATGCACTCCCGCACCGCAAACTCATGGCCCGCCCTGACCGCATCAAGGTTCGCGTTGATAACCTGTTCATCTTTCTTTTTCAGTTCTTCTTTAATCACGTCATAAGAAATGCCGAGGTCCATGCCCAGCATGCCCAGCACCGCCCCTGTAGCAACCGTGTTTGACATGATTTTGCTGCCGCCCTGCTTGATGGCCGTCTCTGTGAAGGGCACATCGAGGAGGGCAGGTCCGTTAAACTTTTCTTTTATAGCGGCCGAATCATAGACGATGACACCTTCTTCAGAAAGGTCTCTTTCATGTAACTCGATGCTCTCCCTGTCAAGCGCGACCAGGATATCTATCGCGTCACGGGATGCCCCGATTGGTTTATCCGAAAGGCGTATCTGGAAAAAATTGTGTCCGCCTCTAATGCGTGACTCATAGTCCCGATGGCTAAACACAAAGTAGCCGGCCCTGGTGAAAATCCGCGAGAGAACGGCGCCGATCGTGTCGATGCCCTGCCCTGCCTCACCGCCTATCTTTAGCGTGTAATCCAATAGATCCTCCAGAAGTTGGACGGAATACACACGTCCTTAGACCCCTAGCCTTAAGGGGATAATTTAAAGTGTAAATCTCGCACGGGCACCTTGTCAAGCACGGACGGCAACCAGACTACGCAGGTAATAGGGTTCAAGAGGTCAAGAGAAACCAGTTTGGTCAAATAGGCATTTCCCATAAACTCCGAGCGTGGCCAAACCCGCTGCCAAACATTACATTTGTTTCTAGCCAGGTCCACGGAGCGGGTTCTGTCTTTCATCATTCTTTTGTTGGCCCTGGGTCACTCTGTGCAGGCTTTCAGTTATGACGAGCCACTCGACTACTGGTTACTGGTTTCCGTTAACGTCTTGTCATCGAACATCAACGGCATTGCATGGGTGAATCTGAAGACAGGAGAGGAGTTAACGCTGCAGACGGGTGGACTCCGTATTCTCAAGGTTCGCCTTGGCGGCAGAAGTCTGGCGATTCAACCAGAGCAAGGGAGCATACGGGTCAGGGCGACGCGCCATGCTGTGCTCAAAATCCCCTATGAAGGGGTATCCAGGTCTTCAAAGCAGACCGGAGACCCCGAGCGCACGCAGTATCAGAGCCGCATCAGTGAACAGGGGCTATCCCTCACCGGTACATGGTACCCGAGGCCTGACCGCCTCTGTCGATACCGGCTCACACCGGTTTTGGCTGAGGGCTTGGAGGCGATTTCCGAGGCAGATGCCATCGGGAAAAGATGAGCAAGTGTAAGGCTGTCTTCACGTTTCACTTTCCTTACCCGGTCGATGAGATCAATCTCGTGGCATCAAAGAGTCTCCGGGATGTCAAGCCCAGGCCACCACCCCGAAAGGCCAAAGAGCAACCCCTTTGCACCGAGCCCTATATCGATTACTCAGACTCGCAAGTCCCACCCTACGATAACAGGCTTTATCACCTCACCTTAGTTTAAAACAGCCGATTCGTACTTGAGACGGAGTAGTGTATCGGTACACCTTTTCTTTTCAAGCGGCTTTATGACTTGAGTCGCTAATCGCGCGCCTGAATCACCACCCGTCCGCTTTCCACTACGAAACCTGAAACTCCCGCGTGGGTTTGATATTCTGTTATACAGAGGGCGAATGTAGTATACTCACCTTTGTGCTATGCCAACGGAATACTTCAATACGTGACCCCTTGGTGGGAATGTCGGATGCTCCTACCATGTTGCGAGTCGATCTATGACCTTGAAAGGGCCATATACCACATCAACTTTGGCCTTTTGACCCCCTAATCCATTGCTATGCGATCGAAAAAGAACTGGAGAATTCAACCCTTAGCCTGCGCAAAAGCACCCCGTTTAACCGCACCGCATAGCGCTCATAAGTACCCATGGGCTCGGCCAGCTCTGTACGGCAGCTCGATGAGTTTTCTGGAGCCATCATACGCCGTTTTCCCAGGGTTTAGTCTCGAAACCGAGTGAACATAATACGCCTCCCTGAAAGGGCCACGAGAGTAGCTCAGGGTGAGGTCGATATTGTCACCCTCCTCAACGAGCTTATCGAGGTACTCAGTTTTCCCAGCGAACGGCTCCTTCAGCAACCCAAAGAGGTTTTCAGTCGATGGCCCTTTGTAATTGTCTCTGAACTCGACGTGGTAGCGTCTGTGAGTGGCTGCATCTTCTACAATCAAGCCTAGGTTGCCGTTTTCGAGCCGGTATTTGTCCACTACCTTGCCGTCCACATACTCTTTCCGGAATACGTCCAAAATCGACATTGTGCCTGGGATAAAAGGAAGGCATCTATATAAGGCTTTCGGTTCAAACCGACTACCCTTCCCCTTCAGGATCGCTCGCGAACATAAATCTCCGGATAAGGACTGTGACTTGACTCACGCCCACCCTTTCGTCTTATCAAAGCAAGCCTCAAATGCCTGAGACCAACCCCTGCCAGCCAACACACAATCAACGACAGATTCACCGGGGTGGTATATCCCGCTTTGAACGCAAGGGCGAGCGAGCTCGAGATTCGCTGAGACGCGACCTTTTGAGCGAAAACGGACAAAGATGGCCATCAATGCCGCATCTCGATTTCAATATCAGGCTGGAGAGTCATCCGGGTATTGTGAGTCTAGAAAGAAACCACTATCGCAAAGGGGATCTGCAAGTCTGAATAATCGACATGGGGCTCGGTAGACACAGACTAGGCTTTGGCCATCCAGGGTGGTGGGCGGGGGTTCATCTCCGAAAAACCGAGGTGTTTGAATAGCCCTATGGCACCATCTTGTACTCTTTCTCGATCACTGCTGCCATCTCCGGCCCTTTCCAATACGGTTCGATCCAGCGGAGCGCCTGGTCCTGCCAAGAGGGGTTAGCGCGGCGCCAGTGGCCTCGGACCATAAAGCGTTTCATGATCGTCCGCCCATCATGGCTCTTCTCCATTTTCGTGAAATGCTTAAGCTGGGATATGGTTATTTTGCCTGGTAAATAGAACACTCGCTCCTCGGAGAATTGGCGTTTCATCTCGACGATACGTCCCATCATCTTAGTCTGCTTAGATTTGCCGAGTTTGTTCTTCTTGCGACGCAGGTCGGCGATCGGAGACTCCATCGTGACCGGGGTAACTCCGGCAGAGGTAGCATAGAGAATAGCGTTGATAATTACCTTCAGTAGCCGCTTAAGCTCCGGCGAGGTAAAAATGGGATCACGGGTAGCCGGATCGACGTCGTGGAAGCGACTTTCAAGCATAACCTCCAGGTTATCCTTGGAGCTAAAGACAATATCGCGCGAGATGAGATATGGCCAGGTTCGGTCGTCATTCTTGGAATCAAAGAGGAGATCAAAGCGCAGAAATCGTCTCCCATCAGGGGCATCCTCCTCGAATAGATGGGCCGTAATAATGGTAAGCGGCCGGGTAGAATGGCTTGATTCTGTGCCATGTCGCCGTAGCAAGTCTTCGGCTAGGGACAAGGTGTAGCAATCGACGAAGACGAAGGCGCAGGCACGAAACGGCAAGCGAAGCAACTCCCCATCGATATCAAGGTCGGTTTGGGCAAGCATATAAGCCAGGGTCTCATCCACCCAGAAGACTTTGCGGCCAAGGAGTTCGAAGTTGAGCATATACGCGAGATGTTGCCCCAAGAAATTGCTATCCGCGATAGCTTGTTCCTTCGATACCCCATCATATGCGTAGAGCTTGTACGCATAGCCTTCAACCGCCTTCAATATGACCTCTGGTGCAGGGATCGATCGTGGAAGGTAGTCGAGGCCCTTGGCCCTGAGCTCAGGGCGTACCTTCGCAAGCAGGTCTGGCACAACCTTCCTGAGCGCGGGCAAGCACTGCTTCATGGATTCGTAGCCGGTGGGAGGGATGTAGCGGTGACTCATAATGGACCTTTATGTATTACTAATATCAACGGAACAAAGCCATGCCAAATCCTGGCCCGCAAATGATCCCAACTCACCCTACTCATCCTAGAAGCCCTTGCATCCTGCGGTCAGGATCCGCGTGTAGGGCGAACTCGCTTCCGATAGCAGGGGAGTACAGAGAAATCCCCCATGGGCTGGCCTGCATGGGCTATTCCAACGGAGGCAGGTCCCAGGAAGGAAGAAGCACCTGGACGGACCTTGGTTGTCCCGGAACCCTGGTTATCAGTCCCCCTTTTTCAAGCGTGAGGATCATCTGATGCACCGATGGCGGTGAAACCCGGAAGTATCTTTGAATGTCCGCCTCGGCAGGCGCAACACCGTTTACCTTGGTGTAGTGGTAGATGTACGCCAGATATTGGCCCTGCTTGACTGTGAATTTCTTCTGCGACAACTCGCTCAGTCTCCCTTATGCAGTCTGATGTGTCTTTTGGAAAGGGATTTCCCTTTTCTGCCCATCATAACCCCCACAGACTATCAAACACGTCGAGAGGAGTAAATGAGTTCTATCCGGGTGCTTCGAAATGGTTATCCTGAGACCAACCCCACTTACGTGGTTGGTCTCAAAAGCGGATCATACCCGGAGGTTGTAAAATGGAGCCAGAAGAAGAAGTCGTCGTTGATGAAACTATCCTCGGCGAACAGGAAATTGAGCCCTTCGACTGGGAGGACCACCTGTACGAATCATGGCTGGAAGAGCGGCGGGAAAAGGAGAAAGGAAAGCCCGCTGATGCTGGCCTTATAATCTAGGAGGCGGTCAAAATTGGAACGAGAGCTATCATTTCAATCGAAGGCAAGCTGATGCTCGCCACACACTGGGACGGATATCCCGCATCGCTCGGGGCGGATCTGCTCCATTGCGACAAATCAATCGAAGCGGTCGTTGATGTTGCTAAAGCGCATACGATTGACTCTGCTGACGCCTCGCTACTCGACACGCTGAATCGGGAACGCGTCGAACAGTTAGCCGAAAAACATCAGCTGACTGTGCAGGAAATCAAAGCAGGGAAAAGGCGTGGGAACGTCATCTCTGCCGATGACCATGAAATCCATGACCTCAGACTCTATGCCGACCTCGCAGAATACCAATATGACCTCTGTGATAAAGAAGTCTATTTCAGACCGCTTGATGCCTGGTGGCCTGACGCACTCAAGCGGGCTACTCGAATTCAAGCTCCTCACTGAAACGGAAGTTGCCGATAAACGGGCTGAATGATCTGCCCGCTTCTATTTCCCTATCTTGTAAAGCCCCTTGGCAACTCTCTTGATCTTGCCCTTCTTGGACAAGTCCCAGACGATACTACGAACCTTCTGACCGCTAAAGCCTGTCTTGGCTCTGAGCGTAGCTGTATCCACTCCATTCTTCTTTGCCTTGATGAGAGCCATGATCAGTTCTGGGCCGCTCTTTCGCGGCTGCGCCTTCCTTAGGGGTTTCTTTGCTGCTTTAGCTACGGCTTTAGTCCTGCCCGCTGCCGTTATCGCAAACCGGTCAAGTCTTTTCGCTAGGTCATTCAAAGTCCTCGAGATCTTCCTTAGCTCCTTCTCCAAATCGCCCATGATGCCCCTCCGATGGTAGGTTCACGCCCGCTCGACCTCTGCCCCATACACAACCATATCGTTTTTCACCCATTTCTTCCAATCCTACGGAAAGCATAAGCATGCATCGCACGGGTCATACATAGAATTCCTACAGGTCCGCGCACGAGGATCCTGTTTAATATCCGGGAATAGCATTTCTTAGTAGGTGCAAAGGCAGTCCAGGGATTAAACCTTCGAAGCATGAACTTACTTGGGGCATCCCGTAAAGACTTTGCAGGCAAGCCAGGTAATAAGATGAAAGAAATCAAGTTGGTTTTTGTGGGAGATACCTTCGATGTGCTGCGCACTGAGAAGTATCTTCTCTCCGCGGCGACTCGGCCCGATAAGCAAGCGTTTCGAGAACTTCGAGACACAGGAACTCGCCCTTTACGGAGACGTTGAGGACCGGTTGAGAAGAGCAAAGATACCCTATGGGGCTGCCTACCGTCCTGATTGCGTTCCGCCGGTCAGGTGTAAGACGAGCTCGACAGTCGCTCAAAGAGACAACTCGAAAAACCCGATCAGGACCTCATTGAAAGCATAAGAATCTCTTATAATGTAGAACTTGTGGAAATGGTACCGAATCGAAGAATCTGAAGGAAGAGCGGATGGGCCATGAACAGAGTCTTTGCTCACTGAACGCCAAGAGCTCAAGATAGTTCTAAGAGCTTTTCCAAAAGATTAATATCGCCGGTTCTCGGTAAAAAGTCACTGTCATGGGGAGCATGGCTTGACTTGTTGGGTGACCTCGGGGACGCCCAAGGGGTGAACCAGACTGAAAAGGTTCACCGCTTTCTGTTATGGCTTCTGGGAGAAAGGGCATACTCATGAAGGGACTCTGTTGCTGTTCATCATGAAGTAGTGAAAATACCCAAGGCTTATGGCTGCAACAAAGGCCAGACAAAGAAACATGATAGGATAGGTCGTCAGTCGGAGGACTACTCCCATGATCACTGCCCCAAGTCCCACTCCTAGATCACTGGCGGCTGTAAAGGTTCCCATCGCAGGTCCTCGGGCTGCTCCCGCTCGGTCAACCGTGAAAACGACCATGGTGGGAAAGAAGAAAGCAATCCCTAACCCATATATGACAGCAACAAAAATAAATAAGGGAAGGGTCTTCGACAATGAGAGCAGGATCATAGACGCAATGAATACTATTAGACAGGGCAGAATGACTTTCTCCCTGCTGTAACGATCCAAAATCCTTCCACCAAACATCCGGGCCACGATGAGTGTCAGGGCACATGCTCCAAAGAAGAATCCGGGGTTTGTAACCCCCTGGCTCACTGCATAAAGAGGGAAAAAAGCGCACACACCTCCCCAGAGGAAGTTGCCCGCAAAAGCCATGACCGCCGGGTGAAGTGTCCTAAGATCCAGAAATCCCCAGCTCCGAGCAGGCTCACTTTCAGAAGCCTGATGAGATTTCTTCGGCAGGCGGAGTACAAAAATGAGGGAAAGCAGGGAGAGGGCCGTGCAAAGGAGGAACAGGGAGGGGAAATCCAAGAAGTTTATCATGTACATGCCAACAGAAGGGGCAATTGCAAGAGCGAAATTGTAGGCGGTATAAAAATAACTGACGCTCTCCGCCCTGTGGGCATCTGGGCTTATGTTTATTACCATGATGTCACCCCCGATGAAAAATGGACCCGCCCACCGGTGAAAACCGGACCCAGTTCATCGTTGTTCTGCTGATTTTGCCCACCGATTTTTGGACCCACCCGATCGTGTCTCTTTTTCTTTGAAGAGCGCATCTGCTGAACCTGCTTTAAAATCGTTTTCTCTCAACCACCCAGATCGGAGAGGAAATGATGGAAAAACGTCCTTGCCGCATTTGCCGTCGTTGGTTCAGCCCAGATCCTCGACTTGGAGATCGTCAGAGAACCTGTGGAGACCCCCGCTGCAAAAAGGAGTGGCACCGCAAGAAGTGTGCCCAGTGGAACAGGAAGAACGCGGAGTATTTCAGGGCAAACTATCTGCAGAAGAAACTGGACGCTCTTAGCGAGCGTAAAGGGGTTGCCGGGGTTTGTCCTGTGAGGAGTCGCTCTCCTTCAGGACTACCCCAGGGGAAAGTTCAAGAGGTGATGGGGGTCCAACACCTTGTCATCCTGGAGTATTTGGTCCAACTACTCTTGAGGCGTTTTCAAGAGCTGATCAGGGTCAAAGTGGCTGTAAGGACAGGATAAATGGGCCGACTACTCCGGAATGGGTTTTCAAGATCCAATGGACATGGATGTGGGAGCGGGGCTATGAGGGGCCATGATTGCTTCACCGCAAGAACCCTTTGTGGAGATTGCCCTCTCAGAGATCGGGCAGAGCTACGCAAGGCTGCGCCTGGTTCACCCGCAGGCCGATGCCGGGATGATGGACTCCCTTCGTCAGTTTGGCCAGATCTTTCCGGTAGTGGTTGTCCCCTTGGCAGAGCGCTATGAGCTGGTGGATGGATTTAAACGGCTTCGAGCCCTGAAGCACCTGGGTTATGAGCGCGTGAAGGCAAGCGTGGTGAACCTGGGCGTTCACGCTCTGAAAGCGGCCATGATTGCTCTGAACCGCCGGAAAGGGGCTATCTCGGATCTGGAAGAGGGGATGGTGGTTCACTCCCTTTGCCGCGAGGATGGCCTCAGCCAGGTGGAAGTGGCCCTTTTGCTGGGCCGGCACAAGAGTTGGGTGTGTCGCCGTCTTTCCCTGATTGAGCGTTTGTGTGATGAAGCGCTGGAGCATATCCGGCTGGGGCTCATTCCTACGAGCATTGGTCGGGAGCTGTGTCGGTTGCCACGTGGCAACCAGCAGGCCGCCCTTCACACCATCCTGAAGTATCGCTTATGCTCGCAGGGAAAGTGCACGTCTCGTTTCTGTGCTGCTGCAACGGCCCAGGTGGGGTTGGCAGAACCTGTTGAACTTCCCCATAGAGATTCTCTCCGAAAGGGTCCCGGATGCGTCCACGCAGGAGGGAACACTGCCCCAATGGCCGATCGTCTCACGGAGAAAGCTCCTGGATGTGAAAGAGCGTCTTTTTATCCATAGCCGACCAATACGCTGAAGAAGTGCTCTTGGAGCTTTACGAGGGAAGAGTGGGTCCCTATCTGCTCATACCCTGGAAGGGATTGATGAGGTCTTCCATGCGCTTCAAACACCGGATCGATGAGATCCGCGATGAGGGCTGAGTGAACGATGACTTTGTATGTCAGGAACCGAGAGGAACTGGAGCACCTGATCATCACCATGCGCGCTGAGGGGTGGACCATCCGAGGCTCTCTGCAGGCACTTTCAAATGGGGCGAAACACCCTGCGGCGCATTCTGAGGAAAAAAGACTCGGAGCGAAACGAGGGCCACGACATCCTGGCGCAGAAAAGAAGGCAAGCCCCCCGAAAAAGCAAGCTGGATCCCTTTCTTCCTGCCATGAAAGAGTTATTGGAGAAATACCCCGAGATGACCGGAAAGAGGTTGTACGAGGAGCTCAGCGTGCAAGGCTATGAGGGCGGGATCAGCATCCTCAGGGACCGATTCAGGAAGTTGCACCCCAAACCCAAACGCGATCCGGTCATGCGATTTGAGACAGATCCCGGGGTCCAAGGGCAAATGGATTGGAGCCCCTACACCATCCCCTTCACCCGAACCGGCAAGGCCGAGGTTCTCTGTTTTTCCTATATCCTGGGCTTTTCCAGGAGGCAATATATCGACTTTACCCCCAACCGCAAGTTCTTCACCCTGATCCGCCGGCATCAGGACGCCTTCCGCTATTTTGAGGGAGTGCCGAAGCAGTGTCTGTACGACGGGGAGAAAACGGTCCTTTTGCGATGGGAAGCCGGCCGCCCGGTCTACAACCCTGCCTTCATCGCCTTCATTACCCATTATCACTGCAAGCCCATCGGCGTCCGCCAGGCCGGAAACCAAAGGGAAAGATCGAGGCGCCCTTCCAGTATGTAGAGAAAAATCTCCTCAACGCACGCACGTTCCAGGATCTCGATGACTTGAAGGCCACGGCTCAGTGGTGGCTCAGGGAAAGATCCGACAAGCATGTCCATGAAACGACCCATCGCCCGCCTCTTGAGCTCTTCATGGAGCAGGAAAGAAGCGCTCTTCAGCCCCTGCCCCTTCACGATTACGATTCCTCCGAAGTGGCCTTGAGGGTTTGCAGCATCGATGGGTTCCTGGATTTTGAAACCAATCGCTACTCCGTCCCCTATGAGTACGTGGCCGATATCCTCACCCTGAAAGCCACCGAGCAGGAAGTGTTCATCTATAGCCCTGAGATCGAGTTGGTGGCCCATCATGAGCGTCTCCCTCAGGGGGCCGGGAAAACCTCTGAAAAACCCGAGCACCGGGGCTCCAAAAAGATCCGCTATGGTCTTGAACCTGTCCGAGACGCTTTCCTCGCCCTTGGCAACCATGCAGACCCCTTCCTTTCCGGGCTCAAAGCAACCTACCCCAGAAACGCCGGCTTCCATGCCCGCTTCATCCTTCACCTCAAAGAAACCTACCACGCCGATGACATCAACATGGCCCTTCACCATGCCCTTCGTTACCAAGCCTTTGATGCCAAGGCCATCGAACGCATCCTCCTGGCCAAGGCCAAACCCAGGACCCTGGAATCCGTTCGAAACGAACAGGCCAGAAAAGAGCTGGAGAAAACACTGCCCCGCATCGAGCAACGTCCCCTCGATGAGTATTGCACATTACTTTGCAGGGAGGAGAAAGAGGATGGCAAAGACTCAGAACACCCAGGATCAGGCTCTGACCCAGATCAGAACCTACCTCAACACACTTGAAGCTTCGTAAGATGGAAAAAGCCCTTGATGAGGAGCTCTCCTACGGCGCCAGAGAAAACCTGCCCGTATCCAAAATCCTCGAGCGCCTCCTGGCCATCGAAGCAGACTCTTTGATCGAGCGACGCATTGAACGAAAAATCAAAGACTCCAGACTCCCGGAGCGTAAGCTCCTCTCTGATTTTGACTTCGCCTTCCAAAAAGGCATCGATCAACACCAGATCATGGACCTGGCCACCCTGTCTTTTGTGGAGCGCAAACAGGGCCTCATCCTGGCTGGAAGCTCAGGCACCGGCAAAGAGCCATATCGCCAAGGCCCTGCTCCTCATCGGATGCACCAAGCTCTATCGCTGTCGCTATACCACCGCCGCCAACATGCTCAAGGATCTCCTGGCCTCTTTGGCAGACGGCACCCTGGAGCAAAAACTCAAACTCTATACCCGACCCGATATCCTCTTGATTGATGAGGTCGGCTTTGACCGCCTGGAGCAGGAATCGGCAAGAAACGCATCGCTGTTCTTCAAGGTCATTGACCAGCGCTACTGCAAGGCGTCCACACTTTTGACAACGAACATTGATTTTAAAGCGTTGGGCGATTACCTCGGAGACCCCGTGATCACAACCGCCATCGTGGATCGCATGGTCCATCACTCCATCATCATCAACATCCAGGGACCCAGCTGGAGAATGAACGAATCAAAAAAACTCAACGCTTCATCCAAAAACAGACACGCCAAAACAGCTGATTCCGCATAATCCCCACATCCCATCGCCTCTGAAGGTGGGTCCACTTACCGTTACATCTCCCACCTCATACTTCAAAACAGGGAATTACGTGGGGGGGTCCACCCTATCCACTCCAAGTGGGTCCATTCTTCTTCGGTGGTAGCATGCATCACTAACTTTGGGCATTTTTGTGCAAATTTGCCGCTGATTGAAAGGAAACCGCAGGGGGCCTTTTACACGCGCACACAGAATTTCAGCCAAATCTCGAAGCGATTCGAGACAAAGAAATCGGCTGCTATTCTTCGGCGCCATCGCATTTCATACGAACCGTGATGGGTGTTTTATGTCGCTTGGAGGGGTAGAATTCGCAGTGTTTTCCAAACCTTTAGATGCGGATGTAGAAGCCCGAGTGAATAGCGAGCACCTTTGGGGACGCCATTATCCTTTTCTTTGGTGTGCGTCGGGCCAGTTTTGCCCAAAGACAAGGCATTAGCCTGATTCAGTTTTCACGACCGGCTGGCTGATCTCCTCAAATACCCGAGGTGGTGGTGGAATTCTGAGGCTATACCATTGTGCCGGCCCACAACTGCTCGACAAACATTTTCCATGGTATGGCTTCAATATCCGTTGCGAGCTGCCGTGGTTGTTTCTCCATGCACACGATACAGCACCTCTTGACGGGACCGTCTTCCACAAGCGCCTTCAGCGACCTGATATCGCCTTCATGGACGCGGGATGAGCCCTTGACTTCTATCGCCAGTTCTTTGTCGCCGACAATGAAATCGACCTCACGACCCGTGGATGTCCGCCAGAAAGCGATTGGCATCTCCGGATTGCGGTAGGCCTGATAGGCTTTCAATTCCATCAAGATATAATGCTCGAAGGCTTTGCCGAATTCCGGGCTGCCGATCTTTGGCTGGCGCCTGGACAGATAATTGGCCACACCCACATCAAATAGATAGAATTTTTCCGCCAGAATCATTCGCCGGTCTTTTGATTTCTTCCAGGGCGGAATTCTGAAACCCAGATAAGTGTCCTCAAGAATATCGAAATAGGTGCGCACCACTTTGTGCGAGACTCCGGTTTCTCTTGCGATATTGGCGTAGTTGATGAGCTCGCTGGAGGTGACGGCGGCCACCCGCAAGAACTCGCTGAAGGCCGGAATGTTTTGAGTAAGCGCCTCAGAGATAACTTCCTCCTTAAGATAGTCGGCGATATATGCACGCAAGTCCTCAATCGGATCCGGTGAAAGGTAGTGAGGGGGAAGCAGTCCGGAAACCATAATCCTTTCGATGTCAAAATCGGTGACTTCAATATAGGACAGCGGGGTCATGGTTCTGCGCCAGGCGCGACCGCCCAGAAGGTTGGCATGCCCTCGGCGCAGTTTGCGCGCGCTGGAACCTGTTAATAGAAACGAGAGATCCCGGTTCTCAATAAGCCAATGGACTTCGTCCAGGATCGCGGGGATTTTCTGAACCTCATCGATAACGATCAGGCCCCGGTGATTCTGATAGCGTTCCCTTAGCAGGGCCGGCCGCGAGATGTATTCGGCAAGAACGTCTGTTTTCAAGAAATCGATGACTTCAACGCCCTTAAGGGTATGGGAAATCCAATAGGTCTTGCCGACCTTGCGCGGTCCCCACAGAAAAGCGGATTTCCCCCGAGGGAGATTGATCTGAAGCAGTCTTTTGATGATTTTCATTTCGAGGGAAATATATCCGGATAATTTTCCCTTGTCAAGCAATTCGTCTGATTGGGTATGACCACGCGGGAAGTGCTTTTGTCCCATGTGAAAAGGTCTTGGATCTTGGCCGGTTAATGCGCCTGCCGGTGGGTCGATAGGAAGGGATTCTGTGTGGCTTATGTATAGCTTTTTCTGCCGACACCATGCAATAAGGGCAACTCTATGCAACTCTAACTCAATCTTTTAGCCATCTTTGAAGGTATCAGGTTGTCCGGAATGCGTAGTTATTTGAATGGGTTATGTTTTTAACTGAGCCGCCTTTGGGCAAAATGGGGTTCAGAGGGTCGCTGGTTCAAATCCAGTCGTCCCGACCACTAATCACAAAGCACTTGGCGAAGCCAGCCAAGTGCTTTTCTTTTAACCTACATATGCACTTTTGGACGCCGGAAGGTCGTCCCGCGCAAAGCGGGATCGTCCCGCCCACTAAAATCAAGGCGGAGCTTTCTCATTGATGATGTCCTGCTAATCAAACTAAGCCGTGGCCGACTCTTCCTGCGATGCAGCTCTTCTGCTGTACTTTTCAACCGCTACCTCCGCTTCCACTCTAATCTCATCCCTCAGGGATTGCGGTTCAAGAACCTCGGCTTATGAGCCCCAGCTCATGACCCAGAACTTGATCTCCTCTGTCCCAGCCACCTCCGCTTCGAAGACGATTGAGCCGTCCTTTTGCGAGATAATTTCCTGGGTGTCATGCCGTATCTTCTCTTTGATGTAACCGGCAGCGTCAGGTTCAAGTTCTTCAGCTAGTTCGGCCGCCGACTTTCCCCTTCTGGAAGTGATCAGGGTCTGAATGATCTTCCATTGCCTCGCCAGTTGATCGCCCCTTGGCATAGCATCCCTCCTGCGCAGGCCAATTGAAAGTCAAAAGGATTTGCAACATCTTGCGTTAATCGCAAAAAAACTTGCAATTAACGCAATTTCATGCTATCTATGTTGTCCATCCGCTGTGAGGGATTATACGGGAACCAAATGAAATGGTAAAGCCGCTCAAAGAGAACGAGATTGTGGAGAACCTGAAGCTGCTCGCTGATTGGCTCCGAGTGAAGTATCCGGGAGAGCATTTCGAGCTAATTGTGGCCGGTGGCGCGGCCATGACGCTGGAGGGCTTCAAGGGTCAGACAACGGACATCGATCTGCTGAGTCCTAAAGTCTTGCCTGATTCTATCAGGAAGGGCATAGCCCACGTCGGCAGAGCGAAAAGACTTGGAGCTGAGTGGCTCAACACGAGCCTCGCAAACATGCTTTCGACATCGGCACGCTCGGTCAAGTTGCCCAAATACTTTAGTGAGATTTCTCGCACTCTTGAAGTGAGCGACAATCTCAAGATCGGTTTGATCAGCCGTCAGGCACTGATATCTCTCAAACTTTACGCGGCCACCCCTTCTTACCGCAAACA
>CAVPOU010000008.1:0-83073 GCA_963707125.1 uncultured delta proteobacterium
TACAGGTCCTCCCGGTCCGGCGATGGCTTGATACCACGTTGAAATGAGATCAAGGGGGGGGGATCCTCTTTGCTGCCGCTTTCGGAATCCGCATAGCAGAAAGAACAGTGAAGATCACAGCGCTGAGTGACTTCCATAATCACCGTGCAGGACCTCTGCCTGTGATCGGGACAAAGGCCGCAATCAAAGGGGCAACCCCGAAGCACTTCCGTGTGAGTCACGGGAGGCGTCGCAGGAACTTTGGGTCGCGCCCACTTTTCAAAAGAAGGGGGACCTCTCCAGATAAGCGTCTTGAACTCCCCGTGCGCGGGGCACGTTTTGACCAGGAATACATCTTCTCCCACGAATTCCCTCTGAGCGGGAATGCGGTCAAAACATACGGGACACAAGCTTTCTGTTTTGTCTCTCTCCAAAAGAAAACCCTCAGGAGAAGATTGACGCATTAGCAAAGAGTCCAAAAAGCCCTCTTTCCGTCATTCCGGCGGAAGCTCGGAATCCAGTTTCTTGATGTCGTAATGAATTCTCTGGACCCCGGTTTTCACCGGGGTGACGACTTATTACGGATCTATCAGGGTTGATGGATCGAACTCGTTGGATATCAGGATCTCCATGAGCTTGCCATAGGTTTCCGCCAGGATCGCGCCGCACCTTTGCCTCGCCGCGGCCGGTCCCTCCTCCCCTACAATGGCATGGCACTCGATCCCTCCATACTGACCTCCCACGTGTTCAGAGAACCAGTCGGATAGATCCTGGAGCATCATCGGAACTTCTCCGATTCCTGTTCCTCATCACTTCCTTTGCCTGCAAACAAGGCGATCACGCAGCTTCCGCCCGTCAAAACCCCGCAGCTCCCTTTGCCTGTTCCGCACCCGTAGGCAAGTCCCGCAGCGGCCCGGACAAGAGCGGAGTTTTGTTCTCCCCTCGCTTCCAGAGCGAGCAGGATAAGGATCTGGCTGCAGGTGTAGCCCTTTTGCGCCAGCCGCATCATCTGGATCATGGTGTCAGGTCGCGGTCTCTTTCCTTTCTTTGCGCAATGAGCAGATAGTATCCGGGTTTCGCGCGGCTTACGGTCTCCTGGATCGCCTCGGACACTCCTTCGCTGCAAGTGGCAGTCCAGAACGCATTCAGAGACCCGAAGCTAAAAATGAGTTGGGCTGCCAATTGTCTCAGCAAGGCTGAATGATCCTCCCATATGACCGCTGTGAGGCCGCTATCTTCTACCCAGGCCATGATCTGCTTCCGGCCGACGGCCCCCTTGATGCAACAGCGGAGGGGCAAGTGCTGTAAAGCCGACGCCTCGTCAGGCTGGCGAGCATAAACGTCGGAGAGGATGAGAAATCCTCCCGGGTTAAGGACACGGGCAAACTCTTTGAGCGCCGAAAGCGGATCATGCAACAGAGAAAGCACACATTCGCAAAATAGGGCGCCGAAAGACCCATCAGGGAAAGACAGACTTTCCGCTGTCCCCTGAAGGAGTGCCAGATTCGGCCTTCTTTCAATACCCTCTTTAAGAAGCAGGGAAGACGTGTCAACACCGAAGGCCGCATAGCGGTGCTCCTGACAGAGGTATTCAACGGTCGCTCCGACCCCGCATCCCACATCGAGCGTCCTTGCTGCGGCAGGGAGACGGCAGAAGGTCAGAGCCCGCTCGGTCAGGGCCAGTCCACCCGGGCGAATGGCTGGTCCGGTCACAGCCCGCATCGCATTGGATTCGTATAGGGATTCCATGGTGAGGTCTATTTGTCCTCAAGCATCTGCTCCACCTCGGCCATCTTGCCGAGGGCCAGTTCCTCTGAAACAAGAACGAAGCCGCAGCGTGGGCACTTGGCGAGTTCCGTGGTAAATCGATTCCCCAGGTATTCCACCCTGGCCTGTCCCACCACAAGCTTCTGGTTGCATCTGGCGCACTTCCACTCCACATCTTGGGGATGCGTGTATTGGCTTTTCATGAGGAGGTCCCTCCGGAGACTTCCATGCGGTGGGTGTAAGCGTTGTGGACGATGTAGCCGTCATCCGATGGAGAGTACTCGACCCAGAAGGTCACTTTGTACGGCTTGAATGAAGCTTTGAAGTGCCCGGTTTTAGGGTGAACCAGTTTGCCGCCCGTTGTTTCAGCATGACGAATAACCTTCTGCAGGTCCTCGATCAGAATTCTTCTCTCTTCCAGAAGGTTTTGAACCTCCGGCGCTACATGGAGCACGATCTTTCGATGGTTCTCCATTTCTTCACCTCCCTCGCCCCAAAGTTCATTCAGCAAGCCGTCCTTAAGCCTGGCTCGATTCTCCTGTCGCTGCGACCAGCCCGGACGTTTGCGCGAGGCAGGATCTTTTTCCGCAGGATCAGGAAAAATCAAATCCAGAAGGTGCACGGTTCGCTTGCCCGCCGAGGCCAGGTTGTCCCTGCAAACGGCGCAGTAAGTGACATAATCCAGAGCGCTTTCCTTTGCTCTTTGCGCCACGACTTCCCTGGCCAGCGCAGGGTTTGAATCCTGCATGAGCCCTCCGTAACCGCAGCATTCTGTTTTCTCCCGGCTGAGCCTCAGTTCTTCAACCGGCATCTTCAAACGCGCAAGGAGTCTTCGGACGGATTCCTGGATCTCAGGCTCACGGCGGGTCGTGCACGGGTCATGAACCGCTAGCGGGGCCGAGGCGAAGTGCCTCTCCCCTTCGGGCAAACCGATGTCCGCCAGGACATTCCACAGGGAGAAAATCGGGATCTCCGTAAGGTTTTCTTTGAACATCCGGTAGCAGGTGGAGCAGGCCAGGATGACGGTAGGTCGGTCTAACCCGATCCACTTGTCCCGTAACGTGTCAACCTCCCTTTGAAAGCCTGCTTCCTCACCGGCCCAGTAAGCAGGGGCGCCGCAGCAGCCAAGGATCAAACCGACGCCGTCTGGGAAAGACCGGCACAGGTGGTCATAGGCCCGGCGGACCTGCCTGGGCGCCGAAGCGCAAAGCTGGCAGCCCGGGAAGAAAACCCAGGCGCCGGCTGTGCGACCCGGTTGGTGCCGAGCGAGGGCAAACCGGTCGCTCCGGCTGAACTTCATATCCAGGAGTGTGAATTCGTGGGCAGAGGGTGGCATCTTTCCCCGGCGTACCATGCTGCGCCTTGCTTCGAGGCAGAGATCCTGCAAGCGAAGTCGTGGGGACAGACTTCTTCGCAAAGGCCGCATAGGCTGCAGGAGTTGATCAGTTTGTGGCATGCCTCGTGCCCATGACAATGGATTCGTTGTTGTAGATGTCCCGGGCGTATCTCTTCGGGTAGGCTCCGAAGCGCTCGAGGTACGTGCAGACCTTCACACACTCCAGGCACTGGCACTGAAGACAGCGCTTGGCCTCCTGCTCGGCCTCTTGCCGGCTGTATTGGAGGCCTTCCGTGGGAACCGCGGGAAGAAACGAAACCCCCTCCAGGCTGGTGAAGAGTCTTGTCTCGTAAGGGCCCTCCTTTTCGCGGCCGGCTGAAAGGGAGACTTTCTGGAGAAATCGATCCATGCTCGTGGCCGCCCATCGGCCTTCTGCAGCTTCCCAGACCGAAGAAATAGTCCCGCCAGGCCGGGGCGCCCCCCCCGCGAAAAAACCTTCCCGGTCGGTTGTCTGGGTCAGTGGCTGAATACCAAGTCCATCTCCTTTCTGATTTGCCGCTAACCAATCAGAAGCAAGTCTCCCGTCCAGGCCCATGTAGACGGCATTATAGTGTTGAAAGAGTTCCTCTAGGTCTTCGAGGCGGCTGAGATCGGTTTTCATCCGGAAGACCACACCCAGTTTGCTCAGACGGGTGACCTCGTCCTCCAATACCTGGCGGGGCAATCGGGCCTCGTCTATTTCCAGGAGCCGACCCCCGATTTGATCGGTGGGTTCAAACAAGGTGACCGGATATCCCTTGCGAGTCAGATCATGGGCTGCTGTCAAACTACTCAATCCGCTGCCCAGAACAGCTACTTTTTTGTCCCGTCTGGGAAGAGACTGAACTCGTTGTTCCTGATTCGTTGACGTGACGCAGGCCCGTTCGAGGGCGCCGATCCGAATGGGATCCCCGACCTTGCCGCGGAGGCATTTCTTCTCGCAGGGAGCATCGCAGATCCGGCCAAGAATGCCCGGAAAAGGCATGGGTTTGTTCAGGAGTTTCAAAGCCTCGATCCAGTCGCCCCGGGCAATGCAGCCGACGAACGCCCTCGCATCCACATGAAGGGGGCATGCTGCTGTGCATTCCGGTGCGTATTCCTGGATACATCGCTCTTCCAGTTTTCGCAATTCATGTTGGTCCATGGCTCAGGTCTTCCGGAAAAAACTTTAAAGCAAAGGCGAACCAAGGGCAAGACCCTTCAGTTCGCCTCAGCAATTTCTTCCTGTCGGCCACAGGAGCGGCATGGATGGCCGAGTGACTACTTCAGGGCCTTGAGACCGGCCAGGACTTTCTCAGGGAGTGCCGGCAAACGGCGAATCCGGACCCCCGTGGCGTCATGAATGGCATTGACGACCGCCACATGAGACGAGGTCAGGGGCAGTTCCCCTACGCCGGCAGCACCAAAAGGCCCATTTTCCCTGGGCGTTTCGACATAGTGAATGTCGAACCTGTCCGGAATGTCCTTTGGATAAGGGATACCGCATGCCAGCAGAGATGTGTGCTTGTCGAGCTTTTCAAAATCCTCGGACAAGGCCAGGCCGATGCCCTGAGCAACGCCTCCGTAAATCTGGCCGTCCACAACCAGTTTGTTGTTGATCTTCCCTATGTCTGCGATCACCGTGTACCCTTCGACCGTGGTTTTCCCGGTCTTGGTGTTTACAGCCACTTCGGCCATGAAAAGGCCATACATGTATACGGCAAAGGGAGATCCCTGAGACGTCTGGAGATCACAGTTGGTGTTCATGGAGGCGGTCCACTTTCCCGAATAGCGCAACGGGATCTTTTCGGCCACCATCTCGTCATAGGTTCGGTAAGACCCGTTCGGCTTGCGCATCGCCGCGAGCAGCAGATCACACCCGTTCTTGATGGCGTTGCCGGTGATGACCTGTTGCCGACTGCCGCCCGAAGGGCCGCTGTTCGGAGCCATGGCCGTGTCGTTCATCACCTGCCTGATCTTTTCCGGCGTGATTCCCAGGGGGCTCAGGGCCTTATGCGCGGTACCCAGAGCACCCATATCCGCTCCCTGCCCGTGGTCTTCCCACGTGGAGGCCAAGGTCACTCCATCCTTCGTCAGGTCCACCCAGACCTCCGAAGAATCAGCGCCGTCAATTCCGCAGCCATAAATGCCGAGGCAGATGCCCACACCCTTTTTGATCTCAGGGGTGGATTCCTTGCGGGCTTTCTCCTTCGCGGCCTTGTAGAGGGGCCTCAGCTTATCGATCATCTCAGGGAAGCTGTAGACCTCGGGCGCCTGGCCGGTCGGCGTTGTATCGCCGGTGCGGTAAACATTTCTGGCCCGCAGCTCCAGAGGATCTACTCCCATTTTCACGGCGAGCTCATCCATCAGGCTTTCGGAGGCCAAGAAGCTTTGCGGGGAACCGTAGGCGCGGAAGGCCGAACCCCAAGCGTGGTTGGTGCAAACGGTACGTCCCTTGCCCCGGATGTTGGGAATGCCGTAGCCGGCGCCCGTGAACTGTGCCCCGCGCAGAGTGAGCAAGTCCCCGAATTCCGAGTACGGCCCATGGTCCACGCTCCAGTCGGTCTCCATGGCCATGATCTTTCCGTCCTTGTCGGCGCCATACTTGATTTTCATCCAGAAAAGGAGATCGCTTTCCGGTGTAGGTGATGTGCTGGTAGTAATTGTACCTCAGGGAAACAGGCCTGCCCGTGGCCATGCAGGCAACCCCCAGCAAGGCTTCCATGGTAGGACTGAACTTGTACCCGAAAGTGCCGCCCGCCGGGTTCTGGACCAGGCGCAGCTTCTCGGGCTCTATGCCGAGGCCCGGGGCAATCATGGCGTGGTGAAGAAAGAGGGCGATGCTCTTGGAGTGGATCGTCAATCGTCCATCATCATCAAAATAGGCAAGCCCCACGTCCGGTTCCATGGTGAGGTGGGGCTGGCGCTGCAAATAATACTCCCCTTCCACCACGTGGGCCGCCGAGTTCATGAGGGGCTTGGTATCCTTGCCCTTCACGATGGGGAGTTCGAAATAGACGTTCGGCGTTCCCGGATGGATCTCCATGGCATCCTCAGCCATGGCTTCCGGAGCGCTCATGTATGCGGGGAGCGCTTCCAGGTCGACCTTGACCTTTTCAGCCGCAGCCCTAGCGTTCTCTTCCGTGTCGGCACAAACGATCGCGATGGCGTCGCCGAACTGAAACACTTTGGTGTCGCACAGAATGGGACGATCCCAGCCGTCCCCTTTGTTGCCGGGGAAGGTGATGAGCCCCGTAATCCGGTTCTTTCCCTTCACGTCCTTGTGGGTGACGATCTTGTAAACACCCGGCATCTTCTCCGCTTCCGAGGTATCCATCCCGCGGATGTTGGCATGGGAGACCTTGGCCTGAACCAAGGCAAGACGGAGCGTTTCAGGGGGCATTTTGAGACCTAGATCGGCCCCATAGTCCAGGGTTCCAGTGGCCTTGGCAACGGCAGACGGCCTCGGGTACTTGCCTCCCCAGATTTGGCCGTCTTTGGGGAGCTTGTATGCCAAATCCCCAATCTTCATCTCCCCACGCATCACTTTGGCCGCATCCATCACCGCATCAACGAGTTGTTTGTAACCGGTGCAACGGCAGGCATTGCGGTGCGTCTGAAACCAGTCCCTCACCTGGGCGCGGTCGGGTTTGGGGTTTTGGTCCAGCAGAGCTTTGGCCGAGACGATGAAGCCGGGAGTGCAGAAACCGCACTGAGATCCTCCGTGCACCATCCAGGAGAGCTGGATAGGATGAAGGTTGGCTGGTGTGCCCATGCCCTCGATGGTGACAACGGATGCGCCGTCAGGCACTTTCGCCATTTTGGTGACGCAGGAGCGGACCAACTTCTGGTCCATAATGACGTTGCACGAGCCGCACTGGCCTTCGCCGCAGCCGACTTTGGTCCCCGTAAGCCCCAATTGCTCACGCAGAACATTGGCCAGGGTATCATCGGAACGAGCAACAATGACCTTGTCGACGCCATTGATTCTAAGAGTTTTCTTAATCATGTCAGGACCTCCTTCCGGGTTGTGAAAAATTTGTATTATGAGTGGCCTTCTCTCGATGCCCAAACACTTTCGAACGTTGCAAAAGTTTTAGATCCGCGCAGCCAGAGGCCGTGGCCCGAGTCGAGGGGCCGTATGACCTCTTGCAGAGGCACCTTCTGATATTTCCCGTCAAAGCTTTTCTATCTGGACCGCGCAGGCTTTGTATTCTGCAGTCAAGGTTTCCGGATCATAGGCCGGGTTGGTAAGCCAGTTGGCGCAGGCATCCCGAAAGTGAAAGGCCATCCAGACCATGCCGGGAGGTATCCGGTCCGAAACGTTGGCTTTGAGCGTCACCTCCCCCCTTCGGGATCGCACCCTCACCCGTTCGCCGTGCTTGATTCCCAGTTTCACTGCATCTGCAGGGGAGACGTCCGCCGTCTCTTCGGACAGGAGCACATTCAAACCTTGGACGCGACCTGTTTGCGTTCGCGTGTGGTAGTGGTAGAGCCTTCGACCGGTGCTCAGCACAAAGGGGTACTCCTGATCAGGGACTTCTGCAGGAGGCGTCCAGTCCACCGGAACGAAAACCCCGAGACCGCAGCTGAACTCTCCGTCCTTGTGCAGGAAGCAGGTGCCGGGATGAGATTCATCTGTACACGGCCACTGAAGGCCGTTGTGTTCGATCCGGTTATACTTGATCCCCGCCAGAGACGGGGCAAGCCGGGAGACCTCGTTGTCCCAGATTTCCTGGGCGCTCGCGGAAGGCCACGACTGTCCCATGCGTTTGGCAAGTTCCCTGAAGATCCACCAATTGGGCTTCGACTCTCCCGGGGGTTCGCTCACTTTTCGAACCCGGCTCACTCGACGCTCGCTGTTGGTAAAGGTCCCGTCGTCCTCGCTCCAACCTGCGGAGGGAAAGATGACGTGGGCGAATCGAGTGGTCTCCGTGGGAAAGAGGTCCTGACAGACCATGAACTCAGCGGATTGCAGGCAGCGCTCCACATGGTGGATGTCCGGCTCGGTGTTGGCCAGGTTTTCTCCAAAGACATAGAACGCTTTGAGGGAGCCTTTGAGAAGACCGTCCATCATCTGCGGGATCATAAGACCGGCTTTCTCAGGCAGCTTCTGAACCCCCCAGGCTTTTTGGAATTTCTCGCGGAGCGCAGGGTCTGTCACCCTCTGGTACCGGGAAAGACATTGGGGAGAGCGCCCATGTCGCAAGCCCCCTGCACATTGTTCTGGCCTCTGAGGGGATTCACCCCCGCATTCGACCCCCACATTGCCCAAAAGCATCTGGAGATTAGCAATGGTCATCACGTTGTTTTTTCCGCAGGTGTGCTCGGTGATCCCCAAGGTGTAGCAGACCATGGCCGGTTTGGTGGCGGCCAATTGCCGCGCTACGTCCTTCACCATCTCTACGGGCACGCCCGCGATCTCGGCCGCTCTCTCCGGCGGGTATTCCATCATCTTCGCCTTGAGATCCTCAAACCCTACACAGCAGGAGCCGACGAAGGCCTTGTCGTAAAGCTCTTCGCTGATGAGGACGTTCATCACGCCATTGAGAAAAGCAATGTCTGTCCAACCCGGATGGGGACGTGAAGCGACGCAAAATCAACGAGGGCATGCCTTCTTGGATCCATCACGATCAACCGGGCGCCTTTCTCTACGGCATTCTTGAGGAAAGTCGCCGCCACAGGGTGAGCTTCGATCATGTTGGAACCGATGACAAAGAACATTTTCGCTCTTGAGAACTCTTCGAAGGAGTTGGTCATGGCCCCTGAACCGAAAGTTGCCGCCAGACCGGCGACCGTGGGGGCGTGTCAGGTGCGCGCGCAGTGATCGATATTGTTCGTGCCGATCACCGCGCGAAAGAGCTTCTGCATTTGATAGGAATCTTCATTAATGCTCCGTGCACAGCTCACCCCGGCAATGGCGTCCGGGCCCTGCGTCGCAATGATCTCCCTGAAGCGGTTTGCCACAAGATCCAGGGCTTCGTCCCATGAAGCCTCACGGAAATCGCCTTTCTCCCTGATAAGTGGAGTCTTGAGCCTTTCTTCGGAATAGATGAAGTCATAACCGAAGCGGCCTTTGACGCAAAGCCTTCCCCGATTCGGTGCCGCATCTTCCACTGCCGTAACCTTGACGATCTTCCCGGCTTTCACGTGGAGCCACATCTGGCATCCGACTCCGCAGTAGGGACAGGTGGTGCGAACTTTCTTGCATTCATTGGCTCGCGCCAGCCCCACCGACTTCTTTTCCACGAGCGCCCCCACAGGACAAACCTCAACGCATTGCCCGCAGAAGACGCAGTCGCTCTCGTGGTAAGCCCTGTCGCCCGTAGCGACGATCTTGCTCTTGGATCCCCGGTAGCCGTAGCTGATCGCCCGATTGACCGCCACTTCGTTGCAGGCTTGAACACACCGCCCACACAAGATACAACGGGAAAAATCCCTCACAATGAAAGGATTGATGCTTTCGGTGGGATAGCTGGTTTCCGTTGGTTTGAAACGGCCTCCCTTGACCTGATACTGAATGGCCAGCTCCTGCAAGCGGCAATCGCCATAGGCGGGGCAGAGGTCTTGATGTTCCTCCTTACTCATGGTCGCAAGCTGAAAGTCGGTCCAGGAGTCGAGATCCATATCCTGGACCAGGCAGTTGTGGTTTCCTGAAGCCAGCAGAAGCTCGATGTTCAGACGCCTTGCCCTCATGACTTTCGGGCTCTCGGTCCTGATCACCATGTTGGGAGATGCCGGCGTGGCGCAGGCTGCCGCAAGGTTTCTTGCCCCCTCCACTTCCACCAGACAGATCCGGCAAGCGCCGGTGGGCGTCGCATCTTTCAGGTAGCACAAGGTGGGGATGTGAACACCGTTCTCATGCGCGACCTCAAGAATCGTCTTCCCTGAGCGAAAAGAGATCGTTTTGCCGTTCAACACGAGTTGTTGCTCATTCATCACAGTTTCTCCGTCGTCGATACAAGAAGATGATCTCTTTGGGAGGATTCATTTCCACAGGACCGGCAAAAAATTATATCAATTCAGATATATATCAATATCGATATATAAAGTCGACAGTGAAGTCAAGTGAAAACCCGGCCGCAAAGCGCCTGCTCCTGCGTCTTTGAGGAGTCCCCAGCATGGATGCAGATTTCCATTCGCAGCGTTCAAGAATAGGTCATGCAGAGGGGTTCATTTAAGAGGGTAGTGAGAAGGGGTGGCTGGCGGGCAGCCAAAGACTAGTGCAGATCTGAGGGCAGTCCAGAAGGTCCGGGCGTCTTCAAACCGCGCTGACGCGCAATCAGGATAACCGTTCTCAGAAAAGCATAGGGGTTGCGCAAGACATGGGCCGTCATATCATCCCCGTCGAAACGGCATGCCAGGTCATCAAGTATGTTGCCTGCGATATCCCAAAGGGCATCTCTCAGAGGGCGGTATTTGGGATAACCTTCTCTTAATGCAGTGACAAAGTCTAAACCCCAAGAGCCCAAAATCTCCGGCCCTTCAAAGGCCTCGCCGCGAAATGCCGCGTTCAGAGACCTTCTGAGTGCCAGACAAATGGCCCTGTGTGTCATGAATCATCTCCCGCACGGCTTTACGGTCTTATGCTCGATGGTCCGGTGCCTTCTAGGCCTTTTCCCGGCTCCCCGCTTTACCATGTTTGTTTCGGAGCGCCTTGAGGATGTGCTCAGGCGTCACGGGAAGCTCGTTGAAGTCGATGCCAATCGCATCATAGATGGCGTTAACAATCGCAGGAGCAGGGGCAAGCTGCGTCCCCTCTCCGGACTCCTTGGCTCCAAAAGGCCCGAGTGGGTCATCCGTAATGACCTGGATCCCTTCCATCTCGGGCATCTCCATCGCCGTGGGAAACCCGTAGTCGAGGAAGGAGGGATTCATCACCTGCCCGTTTTCCACAATGACGTTTTCATAGAGGGCCTGCCCCATGCCTCCGATGATGGAGCCCTCCAGTTGGCCTTCCACCAGAAGAGGATTAATGGGGGTTCCGCAATCGTGGGCCGTCACCATCTTCACGACTTTGACCTTTCCCGTCTGGGTATCGACCTCCACCTCAGCGGCCTGCGTCATAAAGGAATAGTTGGGCGCAAAATTCCCATCCCCTTTGAGCAGGGTCGTGGGCTCTTGGGCAGGCGCCATCCAGGAACCTCTCCCGATGATGGGCATGGGCAAGTCCGCATAACGGTATGCCTTTACAGCGTCTAGCAGGGTCAACCCCCGATCGGGAGAACCTTTGACATAGATCTTCCTGTCCTTTGCGACAAGGTCTGCAGAATTGGCCTCCAGTTTCTGAGCCACAAACTCGAACAGTTTGTTCCTGAGAGAGATGGCGGCCAGCTTTGCGGCATTGCCCGCTCTCACTGTAACGCCGCTCCCGAAGGTCCCTGGGTCCAGCGGGGTGATGCCCGTGTCTGCCGCCGTTACCCTGATGTCTTCAAGAGGAACCCCGAGTTCTTCCGCGACAATCTGGGCAATGACGGTTTCAGCCCCTTGGCCGATATCTGCTGCGCCCGTGAGAACCGTCACAGCCCCATCCTGACCGAGCTGAACCACGGCGCCGGAAGCCAGATGGCTCATGTTGCTCACTCCGCTCGGGAAAGATGCTCCGCCCATGCCCACCCCGCGTCCAAAGGGCAGTTTGCCTCTCTTTTCTTTCCATCCTATGGCTTCCGCCGCCTTCTTGACGCTCTCGGCAAAACCGCAGGTGTTGATAATGAACCCCCCTGGGTGGTCCTCGCCGGCATGGATGCTGTTCTTTATCCGAAGTTCGGCCGGGTCTATGCCCATGCGGACTGCGATCTTGTCCAGTTGGCGCTCAACGGCAAACCGGGCCTGTGGAATCCCGTGGCCTCTCATGGCTCCTCCCACGGGCTTGTTCGTATAGACATGGTGGCCCTCGTAGATGAGATTGGGGACACGATAGGGCACCATGAGAAAATAGCATGACAGAGTGATCATCAGCGGTGCCGTGCTGTTGTAAGCTCCGCCATCCGCATAGGCCCAAAATCGCTGAGCATGAATGGTGCCGTCTTTCTTCATTCCAGTCTTCACGGTCACGTACATAGGATGCCTTTGCCGCGTTGCAATGAAGACCTCCTCCCTTTCGTAAACGAACTTGACCGGCCGGCCGAGCTTCATGGCAAACCAGCATGCGCAGAAATCTTTTGCGAACATGTCGATCTTCCCGCCAAAGCCTCCCCCCACTTTTGGTTTGATGACCCGAATCTTGCTCTCCGGCACGAGAAGGGTGGTGGCCAGGTTGCGTCGCAAAAAGAAAGGAATCTGGGTGGAAGACCAGATCACGATCTCTCCCCTCAGGGGATCGAATTGCGCGACCGCCGCATGAGGCTCGAGGGGCGCATGATTGACTGCCTGAGAGTAGAAGGTGTCTTCAAAAACAAAATCGCATTTCTCAAAAGCTTTCTCCCCCTCCCCGAATTCCTTCCGGATGGAGATAGAAACATTGTTCGGCACATCCTCGTGAACCAGAGGAGCCCCTTCCTTCATCGCTTCAAGGGGATCAAACACCGCCGGCAGTTCCTCATATTCGACTCGAATCAATTCAAGGGCTTCCTCGGCGGTTTCAGGATCCACGGCGCAAACCGCCGCCACGGCATCCCCCACATAACGCACCTTCTGTTTTGCCAGCGCATATTCGTCTTTGGCCTTGGGCACGATACCGAACTTCCGGTCGGGTATATCCTTGCCGGTAATGACGCCTTTTACACCCGTCAACTTCTCTGCCTTTGATGTGTCGATGTGGAGGATTTTCGCATGGGGCAACGGGCTTCGCAGAATCCTTCCGTGAAGCATGCCCGGGAGAACGAGATCATCCGTGAACTGAGCGGTTCCCTTGACTTTGGCTCCTGCATCCAGCATGGGCAGTCTAGCGCCCACCACCGACCATTCTTTCCCCATTTCATCCCTCCTTTCCGCTCAGAGCGGCAACACTTGAGACCGCTTCAATGATCTTCTTGTACCCTGTGCAGCGGCATAGATTACCTGCCATTTTTTTCTTGATGCTTGCCTCTGTCGGCTTTGCTTCCTCATCCAGGGCAGCCTTGGCCGTCAAGATCATACCTGGAGTGCAGAAGCCGCACTGAAGTGCCCCCTTCTCAACAAAAGCCCTTTGCAGAGGATGAAGTTCACCCCCCTGTGCTAGGCCCTCGATGGTGACGACCACCCTGCCGGCGGCATCTGCGGCGAGCATGAGGCATGAGAGGTGTGCTTCCCCGTCCACAAGCACCGTGCAGGCTCCGCAGGCGCCAAGATCGCATCCTTTTTTTGTACCCATGAGGCCCAGTTTTTCTCTCAGCACGTCCAGCAGAGTCTCATTCGGTGAAATCAGAACATCATAGGAATCTCCATTCACAGACAAGGCCACCGCATGCTTCATGGTTTTCACCTCCCCATAACCTTTGTGATCATGGATTTAACTAGAAAACCCATTACCTCCCTCTTGTAAGAGGATGAGTAGAGGGATGTGTTGACCGGCTTGACTTCCTCCAGGACGAGGCGAACCGCTTCTTCGAGTGACTCCTCATGGAAGCCGCCCCTCAGGCTTTGCTCTGCTTTCTTTGCTCGAAGGGGTTTTCGGTCCACCGCAGTGAAAGCCAATCGGATGTTCTTTCTGTCCGGGGACGCCCACAAAGAGGCCCCCACAATCGGAAAATCAATGCTTTCCCGGTTCGCAAACTTCGTATACATGGAGAAGCCCTCATGGGCCTCTTTGGGTATTCTGATTTCCGTCAGGATCTCCCCCGTCATAAAACTCAGGGGCCTTTTCCCATCTCCGGTGAAAAGGCTCTCCAGGTCCACTTCTCTCCTGCCTTCCTTGCTCTCCAATACAGCTTTTGCATTCATCACCAGAAGCGCGGGGGCAATATCTCCGCAATAGGAGGAATAACAGATGCTTTTCTTCTTCACCACGTGGCACAGCTCTCCGCCTGCTTTAAAGCACAACTCTCTTGAACTGCGCCACCACCTGGACTGGTTGAAATACTTGCAGCGATTCTGCTGGCAGAGGTTGCCACCGATGGTTCCCATGGTCTGGTGATGATAGGAGCCCACCGATGAAGCTGCTGAAGCGAGACCAGGCAGTTTTTCAGCGACGTAGGGATGGTTGTAGATTTTTTTCAGTGAGGTCAAAGCGCCGATTCGAACCACCCCGTTCTCCGTCCGGACGAAGCTCAGTTCCGGAATCTTCTTGAGATTCACGATCACGGCAGGGGTTTCCACCCTGTGCTTCATGTTCACCAGCAAATCCGTTCCTCCCGCAAGGATCCTGGCTCCAACCTCCTTGCTCAAGATGGAGGAAGCTTCCTTCAGATCCTTTGGCTCCACGTATTCAAACTTTGGCAGTCTCACAGATCACCTCCTGTACCTGCGGTTGTTTTTCGAGTTTCGCGCTACGGTAAGGTCTCAGATCTAAGGCAAGGCCGGTGCCAAGAAGAACCGAGATTCGATCCTTTTGGTCGTTTCCTTAAGAATGGATCTGAGCGAGTGAAGGGTCTCGATCTTGATCTGACTCTTCAGCCCCACAATCCATAGGGCGGCCTGCAAATGGTCTCGGTGGAGATGCAGAGGTACGGCAAGAGCCCTCACCCCTTCGATGTATTCCTCGTCATCGAAGGCAAACCCATCCTGGCGGGCCTTCTTGATCAGCTCTTTGTATCCCTTCTTATCCGCGCAGGATTTGGGAGTGAATTTTTTCGGCTTGTTCTCGGAGAGGATGTCATCGAGTTCGGAGTCCGGAAGCAGGGAGAGCAACACCTTCCCTCCCGCTCCGGCCAACAGAGGTATTCTCATACCTGTTTCCGAGGAAACCTTGATGTCTTCGGGTGAATCCACTTTATCAAGAACCACGGCATGCCCGTCCGAACGGATCCCCAAGAATACCGAGAGCCTTGTCCTCTGGTTGATCTCCTCCAAATAGGGATGCACGGTGGAAATCAATTCCGATCCATTGCTCGCCGATTTACCCAAAGCATAGAGTGTCGTTCCGAACCGAAACGTGTTTTCCTTTGCGTGTTCCAGCACGTCTAGATCAGCCAGCGTGTGGAGGATGTTATACACCGTGCTTTTATTGTATTTGAGAGTTCTAGCTATCTCGCTGATGAAGAGCGGCCTCTCACAGCCCGCAAAAAGCTCCAGCACACCGAAGCATTTGTCTACGGCCGGGACCCTTTTGAATTCTCTTTTCTTACCCATTTATCTCCCGGTGCAACATGCATCCTCATTAGAGAACGACAAGGATAAATAAAAACGTTCTGAGATTTCAGAATTCTACCCTGAAATCATCGTGGTATATCAATTTTGATATATGTCAACAACGATATATGCCGCGGTCAGTGGAGTCAAGAGAAAAAACCTCAAGGGATGGACCGTATGGCGGGGTTGCTTGATGATTGACAAACAAGGCCGGTCCTTCTATATTGCTGCTCTGAAAACGCGAGGGAAATGGAGTCATTCTCTCTAATCAATTCACCGAGGAGGGTATCGGCAACGTGACCAAACTGATTAAAGAAAAAGGCGCGAAGGGGAGGCTCCACATCGACACGCCTCTAATGGGTGAATCCCTCGTCAGCAAGGAGTTCCTAAAGAGAACCGAATCCAAAGAATACTTCCGCATGCAGCCTGACATCAATGTGCTCAAGATCGGAGGACAAAGCATCATTGATCGGGGCCGCAAAGCGGTTCTCCCGATACTGGATGTCTTGATACAGGCCAAAGAAAAGTACAAAATCCTCTTGATGACCGGTGGCGGTACCCGCGCCCGACATGTCTACAGCATCGGGGTCGACCTGGGCATGCCAACCGGTGTTCTCTCAAAGTTGGGGGATAAGGTATCCTGGCAGAACGCCGAGATGCTCACCGTCCTGCTGGCCAAGCACGGTGGCGTCAAGATTGGACATGGCGACAATTTGGAGCAGTTGACCATGTTCTGTCGGCTTGGGTATCTTCCTATCACTTACGGCATACCCCCTTATGGTTATTTTGAGCATCCTGCGGAACATGGATCCATCCCTCCGCACCGGACCGATTGCGGCGCCTTTTTGCTCGCCGAGAACATCGGCGCGCGGTCACTCATTTACCTTAAAGACGAGAAGGGGCTTTTTGACAGGGATCCCAAGAAGGTCAGCAAAAAGGGGACAAAAGATATCAAGTTTTTCGGCAGGATTTCCGCAAAGGAACTTATGGATCTGGACCTGGACGACCTGATCATTGAGCGCCCGATCCTGACCCTGCTTCAAAGGGCCAAGTGTCTCAAGGAGCTCCAGATCATCGACGCCTTGCACCACCCCGAGCATATCCTTGACGCCTTAGAAGGCAAGCATGTGGGCACCATCATCTATCAAGGGTGATGCAAGGGTGCATAAACATTCTTGTCATGACTTGATGAATCGGGGTGGAATTATTTACTCTTCGCTTTTTTTTCGGCCTTAATGTAAACGACCTCAGCTCCCGCACTTTTGGCGAGCTGGTCAATTTCCTTTTTACGGATGTGTGTCACGTAGATTTTGAGATTGCTTCCGCTCACGCCTACGATTCTGAAGCGGGGTTTCTTTTCACCCTTTTCGACTTTGCGCCTTTCGCGCACAAAAAGTTTGCCTGCCATGGTCCTCCTCCTTTCCGAATGAAAGGTTGACGGGGAAAGATATTTACGACGAAGCTATAACTACTTAATACTTATATATCCTGCAAGGATATATTGTCAAGAGGGAAATAGTGCCCCCCCAAAAAAAGCAACCGAAACGCCCGCAAGGAAAACAGGAACGCTACACGCAGCCGTCCATCCTGCTGGGCCTGCTGCTCAAAGCTTCCTATGGATATGAACTCATTCAGAATATTCAGAAGTTCGGGTTCGTGGAGGGTCAGGCACCGCCGGGAATGATCTATCGGCATTTGCGCCAGTTGGAGGAAGACGGCCTGGTTTCATCCAAATGGGAGACAAAAGGCACGGGGCCGGCCAAGCGGATGTACACGATCACGGAGGAAGGGAAAGAGGTCCTTGCCATTTGGACTGATTACATGAAAAAGCAGGCAAGTACCCTCAACGATTTCATAGGGGCTTACAAGAAACTCAAGAAGCAGGATAAGTAGCCATTCCTTCTTTCCCCTTGTTCCTCCTTTCGCCAATGGACTCCCAAACGCCTTCCTTTCTTGGGGCCACGAGAAGGACTGCCCGCGTGCCCCAGAGCCTGGGTCGAAGCCAGCCTTTCGTGTAAACGAGATCCTCAGGAGCAGGGACTCTGGCGTCGCGATCACCGGATACAACGACGATATTAGATCGCTCCAATTCCAATACGCGAATCGGATCTGGAAACCTCCGCAGTTTTCCATACTCGATGAACCGGCCGGTCCACCCTGAAGCCGTTAAACCAACGGCTGCAGCCGCTCCGATGATCCCATCATTTGTGCCCCCGTGGCCGGAGAGGTGCGAACTCGATGAAGCATCGAGAGCTTCCTTCTGAGTGACTATCCTGGCCGTACAGGCGCGGCCGAAAGCGATGAGCCGGGGCAATGCGGCATCGCCCTCAGAGGCCACGCACAAACCCGGATCGCTTCCCTCCAGCGAGTGGCGCTTTAAGTGTTCAATTGCCCTAGCAGCCAGCGCCGTAACCAAAGAAGGATCCGGCGCATCGACCATGACACATGCCGAACTGTTGTGAGAAGTGTAAGGAATTCTGTCATCGACCAGGAGCTGCTGTCTTACGACACCTTCCACACGACAGCCTTCAGGCAATTCATTTTCAAACCATCGAGCCAGCTTCCCAGTCCCGCGATCAGCCGTAATGTTATCCGTATCATCAAATCCAATGTAAATTCGCATTATTTTCCCTCACAATACAATTCAGCCGGAGTCCTGATCTTTGCTCAGTGCTTCGCCCATCCCCTTGCGTGTGACTCATTGCTGTTGCTTGATCCATTCAGGTCGGAGGCGAACTGGCCGCTTCGTCAAGGGTCAACAGGGGGCCCTTTTCTGATCACATGAATGGCCATGGCATCGAAAGAGGCGAGCACTTCTGTCCCTTCCTTCAGCGAGAGATCGGAGAAAGAATGGTTGGTGACATAGGCCACCAGCGTGAATCCGCAGTTGAGCTGAACCTTTCTGTAATGACCGATCGGGGTGATCTTCTCGACCGTCCCTGGGAACGTGTCTGTCTCCCTCGTCGAGTTTCCTGACGCAATGGCCGAGAGGGTCACATTCTCAGGCCGGATGCAAAGAGAAACCTGTTGCCCTAAACCCACATCTCCGATCGCTTCGATTTCCTGTCCTGCCACAGAGGCGATGAAAGTCCTGCTGTTCTTCCGGATCACCTTTCCCCTGAGGATATTTTCGACCCCTACCAGAGATGCCACAAACTCGTTAACAGGGCGATTCATTACCTCGTCGGATGATCCGGTCTGGAGGATCTCCCCGGCATTCATAACCCCAAGCCGAGTGGCAAGCCGAAGAGCCTCCATGCGGTCGTGGGTGACAAAAATCGTGGTGATTCGGGTTTCCCGAAGAACCTGTTCCAGGTCTTCGATCAGAGTTTCCCTCATGATCGGATCAAGTGCTGAAAAGGGTTCATCCAGAAGGAGGACCTCAGGATTCGTGGCAAAGGCCCGGGCAATGCTTGTCCTTCGGGCCTCGCCACCCGAAAGGGTTCGCGCCGAACGATCTCTCAGGTGAGCAATTCCGAAACGCTCCAAAGCCTTCCCTACGATCGGTTCAATCTCATCCCTCTTCATCCCCCGGATCTTCAGGCCGCTCGCGACATTGTGATACACCGTCGTGTCAAAGAGCAGAGGTTCCTGGAGGACCATGGCAAGCCTTCTTCGATATTGAAGTACAGGAATATCCGCGCCGATCCTCTGCCCTCTAAAAAGGATCTCTCCTCGAGAAGGTTTCGCCAGAGCGGAGAGAGTTTGAAGAAGTGTGCTTTTGCCGGCGCCGTTCGGGCCGATGAGGACCAGGATTTCCCCCTCTAAGACAAGAAAGGATGGAACATTCAGGATCAGGGACCCTCCCCTGATGACCTGAAGGTTCCTGGCCTCAAACACAGGCGACGGCGGAGTATTCATCGTCGCCTCTCCCGCTGCTGCACCTGAGTGAGCGCCAGGTTGATCAGATAGGCCAGCAGAAGGAGGATGATGGATAGCGCGATAGCCACATCAAAGTTGCCCCGCCCTGTTTCCATGACGGTTGCTGTGGTGAGGACCCTGGAGTATCCCTTGATGTTGCCACCGACCATGATGGATGCTCCGACCTCTGAGATCACGCCTCCGAATCCTGCCATGACGGCCGCAAGGAGGGACAGCTTGGCCTCCTTGACCAGGATCCAGAGCATCTGGAGGCGGGTGGCGCCGAGGGCGAGAATCTGAAGACGGAGTTTCGCCGGAAGCTGTTGGACCGCAGCCAGAGTGATGCCCGTCACGATAGGCGTTGCGATAACCGTCTGGGCGACAATCATGGCCAGAGGCGTGTAGAGTATCCCCATAAATCCCAGGGGCCCGTTTCTCCACAGGGAAATCGTGACGAAGAGACCTACCACCACCGGCGGAAGCGCCATGCCCGTGTTGATCAGGCTCACCACAATCCTCCTGCCCGGAAATCGGGTGAGGGCCACACCGGCCCCCACCGATATCCCTATGATCAGGCTGATCAATGTGGCGCTTCCCGAAACCTTGATGGAAAGAAAAGTGATCCCCATCACCTCCGGATCAAAGGTAATCAGGAGCCAGAAAGCTTTTTTTATCCCTTCAAGAATGAGATCCATCTACTTCCCCAAATCCTCCACCTTCTTGCCTGCATCGGGGAAGAAAAGAGGAGAGCCGAACTTGTCCACGCCGAACGTTCTGATGATCTCCTGAGTCTCCTTGGAGACCATGAAGTCCGCAAAAGCCTTTGCCGCGGCAAAGTTCACCTTGGGCCACTTCTGCGGATTGACCTCCATCACGTGGTAGATGTTGAGCAGCATGGCGTCCCCTTCAACCAGAATGCCCAATTTTAAGGTTTTTGCCATAGCCAGATAGGTCCCCCGATCGGCGAGGGTGTAGCCTTTCTTTTCGGCCGCCACATTCAGGGTCTGCCCCATCCCGAGACCGGTCTGCTGATACCACTTCTCTCCTTCGACCTTCGCATCTGCTGCTTTCCAGATGTCTTTCTCTTTTGCATGGGTACCGGAGTTGTCCCCCCTCGAGATGAACAGGGCCTGGGCTGCAGCGATTTTCTTGAATGCCTCTGCTGCGGATTTCAACCCTTTGATTTTGGCAGGGTCTTCTGCTGGCCCAACGATGATAAAATCATTGTGCATGACAAGCCTTCGGCTGACCCCGAAACCGTCCTCCATGAACTTCTTCTCTGCCGCAGGAGAATGCACCAGCAGCACGTCCGCCTCGCCTTTCTGCCCCATGGTCATGGCCTGACCGGAACCCACGGCAATGGTCTTTACAAAGTAGCCTGTGTTCTTTTCGAAGATGGGGATCAGGACATCCAGTAGTCCTGTGTCCTGGGTGCTGGTCGTGGTGGCCAGGATGAGAGTCTTCTCCTGGGCCTGGGTCACAGAGCCCCAGCCGGTAAGGAGACCAAGGATTCCCAAGAATATAAACAGCTGCATAACAAAGTTTCTTCATCTGAATTCCTCCTTCAATTAGCTTTTTCCGCCCTGCGCCTGTCTCCACTCCTTCGAGTTGGGGAAAAAGAGCGGGCTTCCGAATTTGTCCTTTCCAAAGTCGCGGATGATTAACTGCCCCTTGTCCGGAGCTGTCAGCCACTTCACGAAGATCATGGTGTCCTGGTAGTTCACCTTTGGGAACTTCTTCGGGTTTACGGGGATCAGAGTGATGAAGTTCAACAGGGCCTCGTCCTTCTCAACAAGCACGACCAGCTTTATCTTGTCCTTCAGGGTGAGATAGGTAGCCCGATCGATCACTGTATGGGCTGCCTTCTGGTCAGTGTATTGTAAGGTCGGTGCGTTTCCGGTAGACCCTTTCTCATAAACTTGGTACCAGGACCCTGACGGCTTGATGCCCGCCGCTTTCCAAAGCTCCATCTCGGCCACATGGGTCCCCGAGTTGTCCCCGCGGCTGATGAAGAGCACTCCCTTTTCCGAGATCCGCTTCAAGGCGTCTACGGCAAGCTTCATCCCCTTGATGCCTGCAGGATCATTGGCCGGACCGACGATGACAAAGTCATTGTACATGAGATCGATCCGCTCGGTCCCAAACCCCTCTGCCACGAATTTCTCTTCCAGGGACTTGGCATGAACCATGACAAGATCGAACTCCCCTTTGCGGGCCAGATCAAGGGTCGCACCGGTACCCGCTCCCACATGGCGCACCCGGATCCCTTTGTCCTTCTCAAAAGCCGTCTCCAGAGCGTCCACAATGCCCGCATCGACTGGGCCGATGGTGCTGGCAAGCAGAATGAATTTGGTGCCTCCCTCATGGCTGGACGACATAGCGCAGGCACACAGCAAACACAAGAATCCCAAACTAAGCCATTTTCTCATCAATAACCTCCTTTCATCAGTTGGTGGAATGAACGATCTTCCCTGAGTCTTTGAAATCATAGGCCCCAATGGGTTCGACCCTTTGTCGGAACTCCTTTGAATTCAAAACCTCAATAAAGGTCTGAATCCCTTTGTGGAAAAATGTGTTCTGTTCGAGGATCATGTCGAAGCTTTCCTTGGCGATGGGAATAAAAGGTAGGCCGAGGAGTTTGGCGACTGCGATTGTGGCAATTCCTGCATCCGCCTCCTTTGAGAGTATGGAAAGGCCTACCTCAAAGTGGGTGTAAACCTCTCGCTCATATCCCTCGATCTTGGAAGAGGGGATCTTCAACTGTTTGAGATGATGATCCAGTAGTACCCTTGTGCCCGACCCCTTCTGGCGGTTCACCAATCGGACCCCCTTCTTGCTCAGATCTTCAAAGCCCTTGATGCTGAAAGGGTTCTTAGGAGCCATGATCAATCCCAGTTCCCTGTGAAAGAGGTTCACAACCACCGCCTTCACATCAGGGAGATAGGTGGGGAGAAAGGGGATATTGTACTGCCCGCTCTTGGGATCGAGAAGGTGAGACCACGCCAGGTCCGTGTAGCCGCTGTTCAGAGCCTTTAATCCTTCAGTGCTTCCCGTATTCGCAGACAGAATCAGGAACTCGGGATACGTCTTTTTCAGGTAGGTCTGGAGCATGTCGAGGATCGGGTCATTGCTGCCGCATGCGAGCAAGGCCCCGCCCATATGCGCGCTCTTCTCCCTTGCCTTTTCAAGCCCCTGCTTGGCGTGCGTTTCAATCCATTCGTCAATCAGCCTCTTTGGAAAAACCCACTTCCCGGTGATCCTGGTGGAGGGGATTCTCTTGGCCTTGACCAGGGCATAAACCTGCTTCTCATGAACCCCCAAATACCGGGCCACCTCCTTGGTGCTCATCATCTCTTCGGACATAACGCCTCCCTAAAATAACCGTTATGTCATAAATGGCTGAAGCTTTTGTGTCAAGTAAAAAATCCTACAAAATATTACTTATAGTACCAAATAATACAGCCTTATCAGGATGCGTTATACTGATAGAACCTCCAGCATTTCACTTTGACACATCGCGCCCCTTTACCTATACTGCGTTGAACTCACAACCAAAGTCGCTGACAAGATGGAGTTGGAGGAAGAACACAGAACGCCGATGGAAATCCGTTTCTGGGGAACCCGTGGATCCATTCCCGCATCATTGACCGCAGAAAACGTGTGGGAAAAAGTCCGGCATGCACTTGAGATTGCCAGGGACAAGAAGTTTGGCGCAGGCACCGATATTGAGACCTTCATGGAGGAACAGCTTCCCTTCTGGGCAAAGGCTACCTATGGGACGAACACGCCATGTATCGAAATACGAGATGGAGAGAGATTCCTTCTCTGTGATGCAGGCACAGGCCTGAGGGATTTCGGCAACGAACACATTCGAACTTATGGTCCCAACTCACCTGGAGACTTTCATATCTTCCTGACTCACTTTCATTGGGACCATATCCAGGGCTTTCCTTTTTTTGTTCCGGCTTACATCAAAGGGAACCGGATCACCTTTTACGGTTGTCATGAGGAATTGAAAAAGGCCCTGACCCTTCAGCAGGACCCTCCCTTCTTCCCTGTGCGCCTCAAGGATCTCCCCGCGGAGATCCGTTTCATTTCCCTAGATCCCGACGAGCGGTATGAAATTGAAGGCTTCGAGGTCCTGGCTAAAGGCCAGAACCACCCAGGCCTATCTTACGGATATCGCTTTGAGAGGGACGGCCGAAGCATCGTTTACTCAACGGATGCTGAGCACAAGTTTGAAACAGATGAGGAGGAGCGCCCCTTCATCCGGTTTTTTGATCGAGCTGATTTGCTCATCTTCGATGCCCAGTACACATTTATGGACGCTGTCACGGTCAAGGAGGACTGGGGGCATTCCAATAACCTGCAGGGCGTTGAACTGGCCATGAAGGCCCGAGTCAAACATCTGTGCCTTTTCCACAACGACCCTGCCACCAGCGACAAAGACCTTGACAAACTCCTGAAGGATACGGAAGAAATAGTTCCCCTGGTCACAGAGGGCGGCCGCCTCAAGGTGAGCATCGCCTGGGACGGGAGGGTGATCGCTGTTTAGCGTCTGGATGGAATGAAAGCACCGGCAAGATTAGACTCTCTTGAAAAGCTGATGCACTTCGTGTCAGGCTTTGCTGGAGATCATGGGTTTTCAAAAAACAGGATCTCTGAGATCCAGCTTGCCACTGAGGAGGCTCTCCTCAATATCTTCCAGTATGCCTATCCGGGCGAGCACAAGGGAGAGGTCGAACTAACCTGCGAAATGAAGAGCGATTCCGAACTGAACATTCGCATTTTCGACACCGGCATCCCTTTCGACATTCTTTCACTCTCTGAGCCCGACCTATCCTGCCCGCTCCCTGATCGAAAGATCGGAGGATTGGGATGTTATCTCATCCGGAAGATGGCCGACGAGGTGCACTATCGCAGGCAGGGCGATGCCAACATACTGACCCTCCTGGTCCGCAAAGGCCCAGTAAACAGTAGGCAGTAAGCAGTGAACAGTAGTCCTATGGGCACGTTCCCCAATGCTTACTCCCAACAAACCGCCTGTTTCAGCCATCTAAAATCCCCTCTGTCTCCCCTTTACAAAGGGGAGGACTCGTGCTGGTTTTCCCCTTTCGTAAAGGGGAGTAAGGGGGATTTGGCGAGCTGACTTGAAAAGGCGGACTCGCCAGAGACCATACCCCCCGGCCCTGGCTCAAACGGACTTTGGTTGCGGCCAAAGGCCTGCATTAGGAATGAAAAGGTTTTGACATATTGACAATCTGCGTACCGCCATAATATAAGAGCAAACGCAATGAGACTGGCATTGAGTCTAAATTATTCTTTTTGGAGGTGAAGTGATGGGAAATTACTGTGTAAATGTTTTTCTGGATGAGGCGCAGGAAAAAAGAATCCAGGAAGCCGGGCTGGGCGACCAGATTATCCAGGTAGAGGGTAAGAAGGCCGTCAAAGTTCCTATTGGCGACAAAGAGCATAAGAAGCTCCTGAAGGCCTTTCCGGACCTGCAGTTTGACTCTTCTGACGCTTGTGTGCTCCCTGATCCGGCGACAAAGGCTCTGATGGACATCATCACCACATCGAAAACTGTGGACTGCATGAAAGTCGCAATTATCAAGCTCTACAACCCTCTTGCCGGGAAGGAACTCCGCAGCAAAGTCCTATGATTTGAATGGACTAGCTTTATCGGGCGGTGTCATGGAGCCCGGACGAGGCCAATGCTTTGCCGAAAACGTAGGGGCGGGCTTTATGCCCGCCTCCAGTTTCTGACAATGGGCACTCCGCCTGTGCCTCCGTCTCTTGCAGAGCGGCTTGACGTGAACTCGTCGCACGAGGGAGGCGGAGGGGATTTCCAGCCTGCAGTTCCGGCCCCAGGAGCAAATCATGCCTACCAGCATCAGCGTCAAAACCAATTCCCGGACAGAAATGGTCGACATCACCTCCTCAGTGCAGAAGGAGATAACCAAAGCCGGTGTGCAGGACGGGATAGGTGTGGTTTATGTTCCCCACACCACTGCGGGGATCACCATCAATGAAGGGGCTGATCCGGATGTTTGCTCCGATATCCTTGCGAAGCTCAGTGAACTCGTTCCGCCACACAGAGGATATCGCCACACAGAAGGAAACGCGGACAGTCACATCAAGGCTTCACTGATGGGAAGTTCTGTTTCGGTCATCGTTGAAAACGGCCGCCTTGTTCTCGGCACCTGGCAAAAGATCTTTTTCTGCGAATTCGACGGCCCTAGGTCCCGAAAAGTCCACATTAGGCTTTGAACCCGGGCCGTTCCTTTTCATCTTTGATGGCCTATCAGCAAAATGTTCCTGCTCCCCTTCGCAAATCTGGATAGGCAGGGATCCCGACAGCTTGCATTTCTTGTCAAAAATGGAGGCGGAAAGTCATCGCGGTCGTCACTCCCGCGGAGGCGGGAGTCCAGAAAAGCTGACTAACCCTGGATTCCCGCCTTCGCGGGAATGACAGAGGAAATTTTCGTCCACTTGCGTCCATCGATGGAGTAGTTCTAAAAGGGGGAGTCGGACAGTCTGCGGAGGCAGATTTCTCTTCTCTATTTCCCTCTCACTTCACTGTTGAGCATTCGTGGAAAAGTTTGTAGGGGCAGACATTGCGGCAATAATCGTGGTCCAGACGCTCGAAAAGGTAGGCAATCGCTTCTCCCATTTTTTCGAGCATTCGATCCCGGCCCACCATGTCCACGAAGTTGGTGCTTTCAAGCACCTTCTTTACAGGCAGATGAACATATAAGAAAGCCATCTCGACTTTTCTAGCCTTGAGTTCATCCAGCAGTCCAAAAAGTTCATCCACACCGCTGATATCAATAAAGGCGATCGACTCGAAATCGAGAAGGAGGAACTTGATGGGAGTTCTCTGCTCCTCGAGGCGGCCCAACAATTGCTCCATTGTGTATTCGGCGTTCCCGAAGAAGATGCAGTTGTCGGGCCGCAGCTCGAGAATTTGAGGGCAGCTCGGCTTGCGGTACACATCTGCGTTCAAGAACATGTTGAGCTCAGGGTCTTTGGTGATCCGAACGATCCGCGGGTGCATGGTCTTCCACAGGAACAGGATCAGGGATAAGACAACCCCGATGAGCAGCGCGTAGTCCGGCTTTGTCAGAAGGGCCAGGGCAAACACGGTGAATGCAACAACGCCGTCGTGGCGGTTCTTTTTCCAAAGCGAAAAGACCTGCCCCGGGTTAAACAGAAGGATCACCGCGCTGATCACCAGGGCGGAAAGCGCCGCCCTGGGAACATAGGCGATGAAAGGGGTCAAGAAGAGGAGCGCAATGATGACGCCGAACGCGGCGACCACGCTGGATATCCAGGTTTTAGCTCCGGAAGTGAAATTGATCGCTGTTCTCGAAAAGGAGCCGCTCACGGGGTAGCTTTGAAAAAAAGACCCGACAAGATTAGCGAGGCCCTGGCCAATGAACTCCTGATTGACGTCCACTTTCTGCTTCGTCCCGCTGGAGATTGCCTTGCCCACCGAATACGTTTCTGCAAAGCTGACCAACGCGACGACGATCGCCGATCCGAGAAGCATGCTCATCGTATTGAAGTCAAGGGACGGAACCTGAAAATGAGGCAGCCCTGCCGGCGTGGGCCCTATGAGAGCGATTCCGCGTTCATGCCATTCAAAAAGCACAAGGGGAACCGTGGTTAGAACCAGGGCGACCAGGCCGCCGGGGAAAGTGGCTCGATACTTCCTGGCCACTAAGATAATAGCAAAGGCAAGAAGACCCACGATGAGAGTGGGCACATGGGTGGCGGGCAGCCCCGTCACGATATCATAAAGCATGGGAAACAAGTACTCATGCCGGTGTACGTTGATGCCGAGAAGGCTGGGAATTTGAGTGGCACAAATGATGAGCGCTGCGGCAGAAGTGAAGCCCCTGACCGTTGAGTGGGAAATAAAAGACATCACCGCGCCCAGTCGAAAAACCCCTATGGCCAGATAGAGGATCCCGACCATGAACGAGAGAAGAAGGGCAAGCTCGATGTAACGCGCGGTCCCCGGTTCTGCGAGAGGCGACAGGGTGGTAAGCACCAGAAGGCTCAGGATGGCGATGGGCCCGTGGAAAGCTGCTGCAAGCTCCCCCACATCGAAGCGATGAGAGGAGCCAGTACTGCAGCATATAGCCCATAAACCGGCGGCAGCCCGGCGAGCATGGCATAGGCCATGGACTGGGGAATCAGAACCACGGCGACCGTGACCCCTGCGACAAGATCACGGCGGAACTTGGACCGGTTGTATCCTTGGAGCCAGGGCAGAAAGGGGAAGAATCGGTGGATCTGGCTATAATTTGTCATTTCTTTAAGTCTGAGCTCCCTAATGCAGGCCATTGGCCGCAGCTAAATCCGAATATCGAAATCCGAAATTCGAAACAAATTCAAAATTCAAAAGCTCCAATGTCCAAAACAAAAAGCCGGCGTGGTCAAGTTTTGGTCATTTGAATTTGGAACATTGGATATTATTTCGGATTTCGTGCTTCGGATTTCGGATTTTAAACTTTTCCGTAAACCGCAGAGAAATCTCAATTTAGTATTATAATGCGTGCACATCAAACAAGCTTTATGGGGCTAGCGTCGAATCCTTTTTCTTTCAGCCACTCCCGAATTGCTTTTAGGAGAAGACGATAATACCTGAGTGAGCCCCCCAACCCTCGTCTTCCAAAATAGTAATTGATTTCCAAAATAAAAGGTTGCGGATCTGGATTGCCCGGATCGAAGACAAAATCAAAGGCCGCCAGATTGATTCCTGTCTTTTCCGAAATCCACTGAGCCTGGGCCCTTCCTTTTTCCTGAAGCTCAGGTTTCCAGTCTTTGTCCACCCGTGCCCCATGGCTCACGGTAGTGATGACCCCATCAGGCTTGCCGGGTCGTTTCCAATAAGTGATGATTCTCTTGTGAAGCACGACAGCCCGAAGGACATTTCCCCCACAGAGAATCGCTTTCTGAGAAATGAAGCCCTCCGGGCCGGCCTTTTCCAAACGCCCCAATGCGGTCTCGAGAGACTGGCCAACAAATGGTTTCCCCTCCCCAGGTGGGAGGGGATAAAGGGGAGGGGGAAACAAGGAAGTTAATGAATGTCCACCGTCTTTTCCACCCCCACCCTTACCCTCCCCCATCAAGGGGGAGGGATTCAAGAGGCTATCGGACAGCTTCTCAAAATTATTTCTACCATCAACGAAATAAACGCCTTCCCCTTCGTGGCTTTTGTCGGCCTTGAGAAAGAACGGCATATCATGGGGTGGTGCGCTTTGTTGCTTTTGGCGATCCCTGAATTTCTTCACGGAAGACCAACGCTTTGTCGCCGGGTGAGGAATTCTCCGCTTCTCGAAAAGAATACTTTGACCGACCTTGCCCGGGTATTTGAATCGAATGCCATAGTCGGGAAACAAAAGAGACGAGGAGCTTTTGCATGCCCGATAGAGTTCCGCGGAACAGCTCTGGGGAAGGATGATCGCATCCGCAGTTTGGATCAAGCGTCGGTCATCCGCGCTGAGCTTACGATCCGCGAGGATGATCTGAGCATCGGCAACAAAACAGGGGTGAAAAGAAAGGATCATGGGTCCGTTTCTGAAAAAGGGGCTTTCCTTTGACTTTACCAGCTACAGTCACTATAGTTTGATACTAATACGTGCGAATTTATTTGATCGTCATCGAGCCCCCTCACCCCGCCCTCTCCCCCAAACTGGGGTAGAGGGGAAGGGTGAGGGGGAGCTTTCAAATGTCAAAAGAAAATTCGTTTGTATTATTATCATGAAAACGTGCATTTTGGGAGCGTTCTATATGCCCATCTTTGAGTTTCGATGCCTTGAGTGCGGTAGTTTTTTTGAGAAGATTGTTGTGAAATCGGACGAGTCCGTTGAAATGCAGTGCCCGGAGTGCAAGTGCGAATCTTTCGAACGAGTTCTGAGCAAGACGAGCCATGTGATGGCAAAAGGCGCCGGGGAAAAACCACAGCTCACGACCAAATCCTGCGGCTCCGGCAATTCATGTTACACCCTCGATGTTCCAGGGCCGACGAAATAGAATTCAATTCAGCCCCCACTTTCCCCCTCCCCCTGCCCTGTTAAATCCCCGCTTTGCGGGGTCCGCCATGGGCGGAATTTAACAGGGCGAGCCCCTCCCACATGGGGAGGGGAATTTAAGTTGCCAACAATGGTCACTGAAAGATGGCTTCTGGGCGTGCGACCCATGTGTTTAGACTCTTTGATTGTAACTTCTTCGCAAGCTGCGGAGAAGTTCCTAATGGGGCATTGGTGTCTTTTCTGAAATGAGCAGGCCGGGAGCCCTTGGAACGAAAGAAAAGATACCAATGGCCGCTTTGGGAGGGGGAATGGTGTCAGATGCCATGAACGCCGAACTGACGGACGAGGAGAAAATCGAGATACAGGAGATCTTTTCGGTGGAGATTGTGCCAAAGCTCAAGAAACTCAGCGCCCGGCTTGGGACGATCAGTTGCGGGTTTGCTGGCCCTCAGTACGAGAGCTGGATGATTCAATTCAGGTCAAGAGGCGAGGATTTCGAAATTGTGGATTTCGAGTATGACGAGGAGGGCGCAGGAATTGATCTTGATGTGTGAGGGACAAAGGGATGGATGAAGACAGGCACAAAGGGACAGAGCGGACGGGTTTTTTCTGCTCTGTGCCTTTGCACCTTTGTCACTTTGTCCCTTTTTTCTTTGTGCCTATGTGCCTTTGCAGCTTTGTGCCTGCATCGTGGTGCAAGAACCAAACTGAAGTCTTCGCCTGAAGTCGAGGGTTTTTCTCCCATTCCCGGGGGGGACAATAATGGTAGGACGATTCTTTGGAAAAGACATCATGGTAAAACCCCCGTGCCCTTTCTGCGGCATGCTGATCCCAAGGCCACAAGAAATCCCTTCAAGAGAAATGCCTCTCGGGTCCTGCTCCTGCGGAGCGGTTTATGCCTGTGACGTGACTGGCCATAACCTCGGCTCAGCAATGATCGAAGCGCTTGTTTATGCCTGCGGCGGCGACTGGGACTGCGCATGGGATCTCACGCCGGACCAGGATTACCTGGATAAACAGGTCAAGAACTACGATTTTGAAACGCACCACATTATTCACGGTGGAGTCTACGAGGGGAGACGAATCACCGGGGTTTTATACTTCATAAGATTGAATAAACCCATTGCGGAAAAGGCTCTCCCTGCTCGATCCGACACGCCGGTTTCCCCCGGCTCCGAGACTTCATCCAACAGAACCCCCAGAAGGTCTTCTGCAAAGCAGGAGGTGGAAGATCTGATCAGGAGTTATGACTTGAAGCCTCTCCTTGAAATGGCCGCCCAGGACAAACGGCTTCTGAGGGATTTGAAAAGAATGCTTTATTCTGCGGATAAGCTCCTCCGATGGAGAGCAGCGGAAGCTCTTGGAAAAGTGTCCGCAGTGATTGCTCAAAAAGACCCCGGGGCCATCTCCAAACTGCTGCAGGGGCTTTTCACTTCGGTCTCCGATACGGCAGCATCCAGCTGGGGATCGGTGGATGCGATCGGCGAAATCATCGGCAGTCTCCCGGACCATTTTGCCGGGCTCATTCCTCAGCTTGTCCAGCTTTCAAGAGACCACTCGTTGCTTCCGGAAGTCCTCCGCGCCATGGGAAAAATCGGTGAGACACGACCTGACCTGCTCCGAAGATTTTCGTATTCAATGATTCCTCTTCTCCGTGATTCCGACTCAGAGGTTCGGGGGTATGCGGCTATCCTTCTCGGTCATCTCAAGGCCTATGAGGCAAAAGAGGACCTGATAAAAATCAAGGAAGACATAACGGCGATAGAGATTTACCGGACAGGGCAACTCGAAAAGACCACCCTAGAGCGGATCGCTACCGAGTCTCTGGCAAGGCTATGAGGATCCAATACCTTTTCTCATCCTCTGAAGGGGATGTTCCCCTTGACGATAAAACTCTGGACCGAGCCTTTTTGCTGAGCCCCTTCGAAGCCCATCCCTTCCTCACCCTGAGAGATTACTTTCAGAGTATCGAACGTTTCATCCTGGACCGAGTTGAGGACCTTGGTGCGAAAAGCAAGGCTGCCCTGTCTCCGGATCGGATCAGCGAGATCCTGATCCGGAGCGAAAAGCACGGCACCCTCTACCATGTGGCGAGTGTCGAAATCGCAGGCGATGGGACCAGAAGGAAAGTCGCGATCAGCACCGCATTCTCAGAACCAAGAATGGAAGACCTCCTGCATGAGTATGAGACCATGAGGTTTCTCAATCAGCATTTCTCCTATGACTACATCCCGAAAGTTTATTTGGCTTCTGAGGTGCTGTGTTCCAACCCCAAAGGAAATGAAACCGTTGTGATGTGCGTGTCAGAGTGGCTGGAAGGATACCACGAGTGGCATCTCACGGTGGATCAAGACGGAAAGCAGTCTCTTCTTGTCTGGGACATGGAAAAGGGAAATCGAACTGCCTCTAGAGAAGAAAGCCATGCCCTCTTCAGGGAAGCTTCGAGGATTCTGACTCTTTACTATGACACCACGACCTACCGGCAGATCTACCCCTGGCATCATGCGGCCGGGGATTTTGTTTTGAAAAGCTCCGGTGGAGCCACAGAAGTCAAACTCATCACGGCACGAAATTACCTGTCTCTCATTTCCTTTCCTAGGGAAGCCGATACAAACCGCGTTACCGCCCTTGTCGCCTTTCTCCTTAATATGGCCGTGCAGATGAGGATGGACAGGGTTGACGGTGTGGGTGAGCCGGTTTGGGCTCAAGACCAGGCGGTACAAGCAACCCTGGAGGGTTTCTTCGACGCTCTGCGGATCATGAGGGGGGAAGGAAGGGGTGAGTTGGGCGAAGGGCCTGATCTGCTGACCTTGCTAAAGAAATTTTCCAAAGAGGAGCTTCACACCCTCTATGATCCCCTCGTGGAATCCTATCGGGAAGAAAAACCTGAAGACTTCAAAGTCGTTGAGAGGAATCTTGAGGGCCACATTGCTACGCTTTGGAACTGCTCTGCAGGTTTTTGATGAACTAGAGAAATAGTGAGAAAGACCCTGCATGCAGGTTGCTCAAAAACGTTCAGATACAAGGCGCCTCCTTCGACAAGCTCAGGATAAACTCATCCGAGGAGTGAGACGTACACAAAAGTACGTCGCAATGACGAGGGGTGAGGGCAACGCAGTAGATGGGCGTTTTTCAGCAACCTGTCAGGTCTTCCAGGGACGTTGTAATAGCTTTGGAGACCGAGAATAAGAGGGATGCCTTTTCAGGGTCGTCCTTCCCCGCACTCTTGAGCAGCTCTGTAGACAGAAAATAGAGATCCCGATAAACACCGTCCAGATCGAAGACCGGATAGCGTTCATCTTTCTTGAATTCCGCTTTCCAGCACACGCGGGCCTTGCCTTGAACCTTCGTTGGAATCCCGTAAACACGGCAAGTGATGGGACGGTACGGATAAAGGATGCAATCCTGGTTCTCGTTCAGCAGGGGGCATGGGATTCTTTCCCGGGACATGATATAGGCTTGCATCTGAGGATCGCCCTCATGGGCCTGGAGCATTTTCTGAAGCCTCTCCAGGCTTTTCTCTGCTTCCTCACATCTCAAGAGAGCCGCCCTTTTCTCCTCGTTGGTTAGTTCGTCGAGGTGCTCTTTGAGATACCCCGCCTCAATGAGAAAGAGTCCAAAAATCGCATGGCAGCAATCGGAGCAATGCGGTTCACATTTGATGCAGGAGCTGTGATCCTTTTGCATCCCCTGGAAGGCTGCCTCTGCTTTGTCTACCAGCAGTTCGTAGCTTCTGAAAAGATCGTTGGCTTTTTTCATGAGTTCCGATAGGGCTCCAGCTCCTTGAGAAAATCCGGATGGACCTCAAAGCCCTGTTCTTTGGCTTTGTCCACATGCTCAATGGCCTTGTCATACTCTCCTTTGTGGTAGTAGGCCACGGCCAGGTTGTTGTGACCGAGTCCAAAGGTCGGTGCAAGGTTCAGGAGTTTCAGATTCGTTTCAATGGCTTTGTCGAAATCCCCTTTCTGGAGATACGCATTGGCTAGGTTATTCCAGGCTTGAACGATGTCCGGGTTCAGTTCGAGAGCTTTCTCAAGCGCCTCGATCGCCTCCTCGGTCCTTCCCAACTGCAGATAGGCGAATCCTAGATTGGCATATCCTCTTGCATATCTGGGCTCGACCTCGACGGCCTTTTGGTTTGCGAAAACGACTTGTTCCAGATCTCCTTTCTTGAAGAAGATGTAGCCAAGATTGACCCAGGCCTCGAACATACGAGCACTGTTTTGTATCGCCTCTCTGAAGGCATCAATAGCTTCGTCCAGTTTCCCTTGCTGCATGAGGGTGACGCCCAGATTGTAAGAGGAGGTGGCGCATTCCGGGTTGTCGGCCAATCTTCTTTTCTGCTCTGTAATGAACTCATTAAAGCTTTGCGGTTCTTTCATGAGGCGCCTCTTAACAACTACCTTGGAGTAACGGAGTAGTGGAGTGACGGAGTAATGGAAAAAGCGGGAAACGTGCTTTGTTTTTCCCCCAACACTCCAATACTCCAATTCTCCAGTACTCCAGTTCTTTGGTGTAAAATGACCGGGGTCGCCATCCGAAAGGGATAGCGACCCCTTGACCTTCTTGAACCACTGCCTTTCAGCTGATTCTAATGATCCTCGGTTTGACCGCGGCCTTTGAGGCCATACATGGTCGTGCTTCCGGTAGAGAAGTAGATCATCTTCTCCGTATTGACCAGCTCGGTAGCCGCCTTCTTGATTTCCCTCGTTTTCGCGTCAGGGAACTTCGCTTTGACAGCTTGCTCGATGTCGCTGAAGTAGAACTTGCTCTTCTTGCTGGATTCGGCAAACTCGAGGATTGCCTGTCTATAATCGTCCATTGGATTACTCCTCTATGTGATGGGTTTACTAACCCCCTAGCGCTTCGGTCACCGCCCAGGACGCATCGGTGAACTTGAACTGCGTCGAGGTCCGATACGTATCGTAGGCCAACCGATAGTCATCGATCAGGTGCTGGGTGAATGGGATATCGCACTTGTCAAAGAATCTCTCCCAGCCGATCCTCTCCGCCCAGTCACCAATACGCTCATACTTCTTGGCGTCCTTCGCATAGGCCTCGATGATCTGCTTGACCACCTTGACCGCTTCCGGATACCGCGGATGGGTGTTGGCCACACCGGCCACGACGACCTTCGAGAACTTGGGAGGCGAGATCCGGTTGGAGACTTTGCCTCCTGCCATGATCGTGACGCAGTCCCCTTCCTTGTCCGTCAGGGGAAGAGCCGAGCACATGGTGTAGCAGTTGCCGCAGAACATGCAGCGCTCTTCTTTGATCTTGACGGTTTTCTTGCCCTCGTCCGTCTTGGACGGCGAGATGGCTGCTGTCGGGCAAGCGGCGATGACCAGCGGAATCTCGCAGACGTTCTCCAGAACCTCGCTGTCAACGATCGGAGGCTTCCTGTGGTAGCCCAGAAGCGCGATGTCGGAACAATGGACCGCTCCGCACATGTTGAGGCAGCACGCCATGGAGACCCTCACCTGAGCGGGAAGCGTCATGGTCTGGAAGTACTCAAAGAGTTCATCCATTACCGCCTTGACCATGGCGGAAGCATCCGTTGCCGGAGTGTGGCAGTGGATGTATCCCTGGGTGTGAACCATGTTGGTCACGCCGGCGCCTGTTCCACCGATGGGGAATTTATAGCTTCCGGAAACGTGTTTCCTGCTGACCAGGTCCTTTTTCAGGGCCTGAACTTTATCCAGGCTATCGACCATGAATTCAATGTTATTGCGTGTGGTGAAACGGAAATAGCCGTTGCAGTACTTATCTGCAATGTCGCAGAGTTCCCGCACGTTCTCGACCGACATGAGCCGGGCACCGCCGGCCCTGATGGTGAACACCTTGTCCCCGCTTTCTGCGACGTGAACCAGGATTCCGGGTTCAAGAATCTCATGATATTTCCACTTCCCGTAGTTTTTCTGAATGATGGGCGGAAAGTATTGCCAAAAGTGCCGCGGCCCAAGGTCCGTGATCCTGTTCTCCATGGGTTTTTGGGGATTAAACCGTCCTAATTTATCTGTAGACAATGCCATGATTGCTTACCTCCTCTCTGGAACTATCTCTTGTGTCTCGATCGGTAATCTTTGATGTCTCTCTTGAACCCGCCGGGAACATCTTCCTCTTTCCAGAAGATGTAGGGGTTGGACCGGGGTTCCTTAACCACCTGAGGCATCGCCGGGATTTTCAGGATCTCAAGGAGCCTCCGAATACCCTGTCTCTGGATGAGTTCACCCAACCGCTCTCGGTTCTTCCCTTCCTCCATCCACCACTCCCAAACCGGCTCTATCACCTTCTCCTTGATGTTGTCATAAGGAGCCTCGGCCTTTATAAAGGGAACGGTCAAAAGGGACATCTGCGCGCCTTCCAGAATGGGTGCCTTGGCACCCAAGAGGATGGACACACCGGTATCTTTCCCCGGCCACAACGCTTGCGGCATCACGTTGATGCAGTGCATGCAGCGGTTGCACTCCTTGTCGTCAATCATCAGCTTTCCGCCCTCCATCCACATGCATCCTGTCGGGCAAAGGCCGATCACTTCCTTCTCAATGTCAAACTTGCCCCAGTCTTTTCCTGCGTGGGCTCCGGCGTTGGGCTTGATGTCACCGCCGATGTATGCTTTCACCGCCTTTTGATCGATCCGGATGTCGTCTTTCCAGGTTCCAATGAAGGACATGTCCGCACGGGCAATGGAAGCGACACAGCAGTTCGGGCAGCCGTCGAACTTGAATTTGAACTTGTAGGGGAATTGAGGACGGTGCAATTCATCCTGGTAGTGGGTGGTCATTTCATAGCACATGTCCTGTGTATCATAGCAGGACCACTCGCAGCGGGCCTTGCCGATGCAGCAGGAAGGCGTCCGGAGGTTTGAACCCGACCCACCCAGATCCTGCTGAAGCACATGGGTCAGCTCAAAAAAGATGGGCTCCAGTTGGTCGGTAAAGGTGCCGAGGAAAATGATATCGCCCGTTGATCCGTGGAGGTTCATCATTCCGCTTCCCCGGTACTCCCAGAGATCACACAGGGTTCTGAGATAGTCCGTGTTGTAAAAATAGCTTCCCGGCTGATTGACCCGGACGGTGTGGAAATGGGCAATGGACGGAAACTGCTCCTGGAGATCGGAATACCGCCCGATGACGCCGCCGCCGTAACCGAACACGCCGACGATGCCGCCGTGCTTCCAGTGGGTCTCGCCATGGACGTACGAAAGTTCCAGCTGGCCAAGCAGATCTTCGACCACGTTACGATCGATCATCATGCGGTTGTCGGGAAGCTTTCGTCGGTGAAGGGCCAGCCGCTTGGCATCTGCCACAAAGCTTGGCCAGGGTCCTTTTTCCAAATCATCGCACAAGGGGATGCTGTGTTTGATCTTGAATTTTTTGAGTTCTTCTTCTGTGTAGTTGTGTAATTCCGCGTCAGAATAAATTCTGGCTTCCTTATATTTTATTTCTTTTTGCGGTTCTTTTGGTTCAAAAGCCATTATCAACGCCTCCTCTTGAAAAATAAAATGTTCTAGCCACTCTCAGCAAGGGCGCAACCCTGTAAAGCTACGCTGCTCCTCTGTTCACCTCCTCCCTCAATAGTCTAACCTCTGTGCTCATCCCCGTTTAAAGAAAAACTTGGGGACGAGAAATATCTTTCCGTCTCCAACTTCCTGAATATGAACCGGATGGAGTGTGTGGACGGTCCAAGCTTTCGAAATCAGGGATTCGCTGTAACTGTTTGCGGCAAGTCCAAGGTTCTCGAAAAAGCCCAACCTATTGAAAGAATAGACAAACGCTTATAAAGATAAAGTCCCTTCAATGTCAACAAAAATCGTTGAGGCGCAGACACTTTCCGGCCCGGAACACCCTATTTTATTGACAATCTTCGGTGGAGGATCTATACGCCTGAAGGACCTGTTGACAGGCACGTACAGGGCCTCTTAGCATTTTGATTTTACTTATCCGTTGTAATTTCCCATGATTTTCAATCCGCCACGAATCATTGTAGCCGCCCTCAAGGGGGGATCCGGCAAGACGATCCTGTCTCTAGGCCTGACTTCCGCCTGGAGAGGAATGGGACACAGGGTCGCCGCTTTCAAGAAAGGCCCTGATTTCATTGACTCGGGATGGCTTTCTTTTGCAGCGGGGCGGCCCTGCTATAACCTTGATCCTTTTCTCATGAATCCCGAGCAGATCGTCAACTCCCTGCTCCTAAACTCAGCCGGTGCGGACATTTCCGTGATCGAGGGCAATCGCGGGCTTTTCGACGGACTTGACCTTGACGGGTGTTGCAGCACAGGGGAGCTCGGAAAGATCATCAAGAGCCCGGTCGTCCTTATTGTGGATGTGACCATGGCCACCCGGACAGTGGCAGCCCTTGTGATGGGATGTCAGAAATTTGACCCTGAATTGAGGATCAGCGGAGTGATCCTGAACCGCGTCGCCGGGCTTCGACAGGAATCGCTGGCAAAGAATGCTGTCGAGCAGTACTGCGGGCTTCCCGTGGTTGGCGCGGTTCCCAAACTGAAGCAAAATATTTTTCCTGAAAGGCACATGGGGCTCGTCCCCCATCTTGAAAGCGACTATGCTGAAAAGGCGATTGCCTGGGCTAGGGACATCGCGGAGAAGCACCTGGACTTGAAGGCTCTCTGGAACCTGGCGCACGAGGCACCCCCTCTCGACCACCCGCCGGAGGGGAAGAAAGAAGAAAGCGGCCTGGTCTTACCTGAGTCGCCGCCCCGGATCGGCGTGATCAGGGACAAATCCTTCTGGTTTTACTATCCCGAGAACCTGGATCAGATGAAGAAGCTAGGAGCCCACCTCGTAGAAATCAACTCCTTGGAAGACAGAGAACTCCCGGCGATTGATGCCTTATACATAGGAGGAGGCTTCCCGGAAACCCAGGCACAGGCTCTTGCGGATAACGTCACATTCAGAGCCTCTCTCAAGGAGAGAATTGAAGAGGGTCTTCCGGTCTACGCGGAGTGTGGCGGCCTGATGGTCCTCGGAAAAGCTCTTGTTGTTGACGGCAAAGAATTTCCCATGGTGGGAGCTCTTCCCTTGTCTTTAATCCTTGAGAAAAAACCGCAGGGTCATGGCTACACGATCCTGGAGGTCAAGGAGAGGAATCCGTTTTATTCTATCGGAGAAAAACTAAAAGGGCATGAGTTCCACTATTCGAAAGCTGTGCTCCACCCTTCTGACGACACCAGGGCCGTGTTCAAGGTACTCCGTGGTGAGGGGATCGACGGACAGAAAGACGGCCTCTGCAGGAAGAATATGCTTGCAACGTACACCCACATCCATGCCGGCGGCAATCCGGAGTGGGCCAGACGTTTCTTGAGAGTCGCTGTGAGCAGCAGGGAAAGGAATTTTTCCGACAACTCGAAAAAGAAGGGTTGACATCCCCCATAATTTAAGTTATACAATTTTGATCATCCTGCGAAAACACCTAACCCATCAAGATAATTAATAAAAGGAGGATTCACGGTATGCCAACAGTAGATTTTGAAGGAAACAACTTTAACGTGGATGAGGACGGGTTCATCGACGATTTCAACAACTGGAATAAGTCATGGGTCAGCTACGTGAAGCACTCGGAAGGGATTGAGGAACTGACCGATGAGCACTGGAAAGTGATCAGTGTGCTTCAGGATTATTATAAGAAGAACGGTATTGCTCCCATGGTGCGAATTCTTTCCAAGGTTACAGGTTACAAGCTGAAATACATCTATGAGCTGTTTCCATCGGGACCGGGCAAAGGAGCTTGCAAGATGGCTGGTTTGCCCAAGCCGACCGGTTGCGTCTAGACATAGTTCATTTCTAATCAGAAGAGACAATCAAGGGCACACGTGGAAGTAATCCTCGTGTGCCCTTCTTGTTTTTCGTTCCGAGAACCCTTGCTTAAAAGCCCTGGGTGGGACAGGGGTGTCTTTTCTGTAGGAGCAACCTCCCGGTTGCATGGCCCGCTCCCAATATTCCAACCTTCCATCACTCTCGTGATTCTATGTACTTCACCACCAAATCTCCTACTTCCTTTGTGCCGTAGCCCATCTTCCCTGCTTCCAGGCTCTTGAGATGGTTCTTGAGGACCGCCTTAATGGCAAACTGGAAATTTTCGGCCGCCTCTTTCTCGCCCAGGTAGTCCACCATCATCTGGGCGGCTGCAATAGCCGCCATGGGGTTGATCACGTTGAGTCCCGTGTATTTGGGCGCTGACCCTCCCATAGGCTCGAACATGGATGTCCCCTCGGGATTGATGTTCCCTCCTGCAGCAATGCCCAACCCACCCTGGATAATAGCTCCGAGATCCGTGATGATGTCGCCGAACAGATTGGTGGTCACGATCACGTCAAACTGCTCCGGGTTCTTGATCATCCACATGCAGAGAGCATCCACGTGTTGGTAGTTGGTTTCCACATCCGGATAGCTCTTTCGAACCTCCTCAAAGACCCTGGACCAGAGATCAGACTCATAGATCAGCACATTGGTTTTGCCACAAAGGGTGAGGCGCTTTTTCTTGTTTCTCTTTCTGCATGTTTCAAAGGCAAAACGAACACAGCGCTCCACCCCCTTCCTCGTGTTCACGGACTCCTGGATGGCCACTTCATCCGGCGTTCCCTTCTTGAAGAAGCCTCCTCCCCCCGCGTACATGCCCTCGGTGTTCTCCCGGACGACCAAGAAATCGATATCCTCCGGGCCTTTGTTCTTGAGGGGCGTATCCACCCCAGGATAGAGGACGACCGGTCTCAGGTTGATATAGAGATCGAGGGCAAAGCGCATTTTCAGCAGGATGTCTCTTTCAAGGATGCCGGGTTTCACTTCAGGGTGGCCGATAGCCCCCAGGTAAATAGCATCCGTGCCTTTTAGTTCTTCAAGGACGTCCTCGGGCAGCAAGGTTCCCTTCTTGAGATACTGCTCCCCTCCAAGAGGGAATTCTTCAAACTCAAACTGCAGCCCGCATCTTTTCGATAGGGCCTTCAACGCTTTGATCCCTTCCGCCACAACTTCCGGCCCGGTGCCGTCACCGGGAATCACTGCAATCTTATAATGTTTGGACATGGTGATACCTTTCTTTACTTTTTCCGATTCTCTGGCCTCAGTCCGCGAACGGCTGCTCCTGCTCTCCACATTTCAGAGTTTCTCATCTGGGACAGTTCCTTCTCCAGCTTTTCCCTGTAATCCGGTGCGCTGTTCGCCCTGAGAACGATTTCCGTCTCCTTACCCTGCTTGACCCTCGTGTAAAGCTCACGGAAAACAGGGGCCACTGCATCACGAAATTTTTTCTTCCAGTCCAGCGCCCCTCTCTGGGCGGTGGTGCTGCAGTTGGCATACATCCAATCCATGCCGTTTTCACCAACGAGGCGGATCAGGCTCTGGGTCAGCTCTTCAACGGTCTCATTGAATGCCTCGCTCGGAGAATGGCCCTTTTTCCGCAAAAGATCGTACTGGGCTTCCATCACGCCTGCGAGGCAACCCATGAGGACACCCCTTTCTCCCGTGAGATCGCTGTAAACCTCTTTTTCAAAGGTCGTGGAGAAGAGATACCCTGAGCCTATCGCGATCCCAAGGGCCACGGTTCTCTCCTTTGCCCTGCCTGTAAAATCCTGAAACACGGCGAAACTGGAGTTGATGCCGCTGCCATCCAGGAAATTCATCCGCACGGAACGGCCCGATCCTTTTGGGGCGACCATGATCACATCGATGTTCTTGGGGGGGATCACCTTGGACTGTTTCTTGTAGACGATCGAAAATCCATGAGAGAAGTATAGGGCGTCTCCCTCCTTGAGGTGCGGCTTCACCTTTGGCCACGCCGCCATCTGGCCTGCGTCGGAGAGCAGGAACAGGATGACGGTTCCTCTCTCTGCAGCCTCTTCAATCGGGAAAAGAGTTTTCCCCGGAACAAATCCATCCTGAATCGCCTTGTTCCAGTAAAAAGGTTCTTCTTCACGCTGACCGATGATGACAGAGAATCCATTGTCTCTCAAATTCAGCGCCTGGCCTGGCCCCTGGACGCCGTAGCCGAGGATCGCGATCTTCTCATTTTTCAAAACCCCTTTTGCCTTAGAAAGGGGGTATTCCTCGGAAGTAATCACCTCTTCCATCGTGCCGCCAAAATCAATCTTTGCCATATTCGCTCCTTTCTATTTTTTTTCTCGCGCAAGGGCCACCGGCCCTGTTCTTGCGATTTCCTTGATTCCCATGGGTTTAAGGAGTTTCAGGAAAGCGCTGATCTTTCCATCATCTCCGGTCACCTCCAGGGTGTAGTACTCCGTTCCCACGTCAACGACGGTGGAGCGGAAAATATCCGCCATCCTCAGGATCTCAGCGCGGTTTTCAGGTTTCGCCCGCACTTTGACAAGAGCCGTCTCCCTCTGGACAAAATCCGCCTCAGTGAAATCCATCACCTTGATCACGTTGACCAGCTTGTTCAACTGCTTTTTGATCTGTTCGAGAATGCTCATGTCGCCCACGGCGACAAGGGTGATTCTCGAAACAAGAGGGTCCGTGGTTTCAGACACGCACAGGCTGTCGATGTTGAACCCGCGACCGCTGAAGAGCCCTGCAACCCGGGAAAGGACCCCCGGCTCATTGTCCACCAGCATGGAAAGAATGTGTTTCTTGGATTGTCCGTTGTTCATCGTTGTTTCCCTGCATTGATCATCAGAATATGGTTAAGCCACACTCGCGGATCTTGTAGGGGAGGGGTTTACCCCCTCCCGCGGGCGGGCGTAAAGCCCGCCCCTACAAAAACGCTCAACTTCATCTCCCTCGCCTTACAGGTTCCCTTGCGCTCGATAGCGCTCGCCGTGTGCTAGGTGCCATGTCCCATATACCGTGAGCCGTGCACCGTGCGCCATGCACCGTCTATTACACCAGCAACATCTCCGTGATCGGTGCCCCTGAAGGCACCATGGGGTAAACGCACTCCTCCCTTTCCACCACAAAATCCATCATCACAGGCCTGTCGACGGACAGCGCCTTCTCCAGAACCGTTTCCACCTCTTCGGGTTTTGTGGCACGCAACCCCACCGCGCCGTAGGCATCAGCCAGTTTGACAAAGTCCGGCCCACCGTTCAATTCAGTGCATGCATACCGTCTGTCGCAGAAAAGCTCTTGCCACTGCCGGACCATGCCGAGGAAGCCGTTGTTCAGGATGACGATCTTCACGGGGAGATTGTACTGCGTGGCCGTGGCCATCTCCTGAATGTTCATCTGAATGCTTCCGTCGCCTGCGATGTCGACCACGAGCTTGTCAGGGCAGGCAACCTGTGCGCCTATGGCAGCCGGAAGCCCGAAACCCATGCAGCCCAGTCCTCCTGACGTGATAAAAGAATTGGGATGATCAAAGTGGAAATACTGGGCGGTCCACATCTGGTTCTGACCCACTTCGGTGGTAATGATGGCTTTTCCCTTGGTCATTTCGAAGAGTTTCTCGATCACATACTGGGGCTTGATGACGCGATCATCCATGGTATAGGCGAGCGGTTTCGTTCTCTTCCATTCTTCTATCTGCCTCAGCCACGGTTCTCTTCGTTCTTTCAGATTGCCCGGGTCCTCTGCCTCCAGCATCCTGTTTAGTTTATGAAGGGTAATCCTGCAGTCCCCCACGATGGGAACAGACACACGGATATTTTTCCTGATGGACGTGGGGTCAATGTCAATGTGAACAATCTGAGCCTTTGGCGCAAAGGCATCGATCTTGCCTGTGACGCGATCGTCGAAGCGCACGCCCACGGCGATCAGGAGATCACACTCGGACGTGGACATGTTGGCGCGATAGGTGCCGTGCATGCCGATCATGCCCAGCCAGAGCGGGTCTGACGCCGGGAAAGCCCCAAGGCCCATGAGGGTGGAGGTCACGGGCGCCTGGATCTTTCTTGCAAACTCTCTCAGTTCCTTCCAGCCCCTGGAAAGAATCACCCCCCCACCGGATAAAATGGCCGGCCTGCTCGCCTCCTTGATCAACTCGATGACCTTGGGCAGTTGTTTGACGTTCGGCTCATAGGTTGGATTGTAGGATTTCAGGCTCACTTCTTTGAGCGGTTTGTACTGGGCCGTGGCCTTGAACAGGTCTTTGGGAAGGTCCACCAGGACAGGGCCCGGACGTCCGGACCGGGCGATGTGAAAGGCCTCCTTGATGACCCTTGACAGATCTTCCACGTTCTTCACAAGGTAGTTGTGCTTGGTGCAGGGTCTCGTGATCCCTACAATGTCCACTTCCTGGAAAGCGTCATTCCCGATGAGAGAGGTGGGCACCTGGCCGGTGAGAACCACCACTGGAATCGAATCCATATACGCGGATGCAATCCCCGACACGGTGTTGGTGGCGCCCGGTCCTGACGTGACAAGACACACGCCGACCTTACCCGCTGCCCGGGCATAGCCGTCTGCCGCGTGGACCGCCCCTTGCTCGTGACGAACCATGATATGCCGGATGTCCGTCTTCACCAGCTGATCATAAAGGTCGATGATCGCACCCCCCGGATATCCGAAGATGGTGTCCACGCCTTCTTCCTGCAATGCCTTGATAATAATCTGTGCACCCGTGAGTTTAATGGTCATCACCCCTTTCCATTGAAAATCCGAAATCCGAAGCACGAAACTCGAAACAATCATCAATGACCCAAATTCAAATATTACAAACGTTCCGTGCTCTCGATATAGGTTTTGTTTTAGTCATTGGAGCATTTGGATTTTGAATTTGTTTCGGATTTCGAAATTTGGATTTCGAGTTTACCTTAGGATAGCTCCTTCATTCGCCGACGAAACCCTCTGAGCGTAACGGGAAAGATACCCGGAGGTCACCTTCGGCGCCGGCATTTTCCACTTCGAAAGACGCTGCTTGATCTCGCCTTTTGTGAGTTGGACGTTAACTGTCTTCTTTTTGATGTCGATCTCTATGATGTCCCCGGTTTTGACAGCCGCGATGGGTCCGCCTTCCATGGCTTCAGGCGAAACGTGCCCGATCGCCGCTCCCCGCGTTCCTCCTGAAAATCGCCCGTCTGTAATCAAGGCCACGTGGGCATCCAGGCCCATGCCCGCGATCGCCGAGGTAGGTGTGAGCATCTCGCGCATGCCGGGACCGCCTTTGGGGCCCTCATAGCGAATGATGATCACTTCCCCTTTGCGAATCCGGCCGCCCATAATCGCTTTGGTCGCCTCGTCCTCTGAGTCGAAGACACGGGCAGGCCCCTGGTGCCGGAGCATCTCCTCCCGGACCGCAGACTGCTTCACCACGCATCCCTGAGGGGCCAGATTCCCATAGAGCACGGCAAGCCCGCCTTGAGGCCGGAGCGGATTCTTGACCGTCCGAATGACTTGCGCGTCCCGGATCAAGGATCCCTTGACGTTTTGTCCCACGCTCTTCGTCGTCACCGTGACGCAGTCCTGGTGAATCAATCCGGCACGGCTTAATTCCCTCATGACAGCGCCGATGCCCCCTGCTCGATCCAAATCCTCCATGTGATCTTTTCCACCGGGACTCAGAGAACAGAGATTGGGTGTCCTTTTGCTGATCTCGTTGACTCTCTCCAGAGGCAGGGACAAGCCTGCTTCCCTGGCTATGGCGGAAAGGTGAAGGACCGTGTTCGTCGAACAGCCCAGGGCCATGTCCACGGTGAGCGCGTTTGCAAAAGCCTTTTCGGTCATGATGGTTCTCGGAGTGATGTTTTTCTTAAGCAGCGTCATGATCTTCATTCCTGTCTCTTTGGCCAATCGAAGACGCGCAGCCATCACCGCAGGAATGGTCCCGTTCCCGGGAAGAGCCATGCCGATAGCCTCACAGAGGCAATTCATGGAATTGGCCGTGAACATGCCGGCGCACGACCCGCACGTCGGGCAGGCCTGATCCTCGATCAAACAAAGCTCCTCTTCCGACATCTTACCGGAGTGAACAGCCCCCACCGCTTCAAACACCGTGATGAGATCGATCTTCTGCTGTGGTCTCTCAGGGTGTCTCCCTGCAAGCATGGGGCCTCCGCTGACAATGATTGCAGGGACATCCAGCCGAGCAGCCGCCATGAGCATTCCGGGGATAATCTTGTCGCAGTTTGGAACGAGAACAAGCGCATCAAACGCGTGGGCTCTTGCCATCACTTCCACGGAATCGGCAATGAGCTCCCGGCTTGCGAGAGAGTATTTCATCCCCTCGTGATTCATGGCGATCCCATCGCACACCCCGATGCCCCCGAACTCGATCGGCACGCCTCCCGCCATATAGACCCCCGCCTTGACCGCCTCCACGAGCTTGTCCAGGTGAATATGTCCCGGGATAATCTCGTTTGCTGAATTCGCAATACCCACAAGGGGTCTGCCCAGTTCGTAGTCTGTGTAGCCCATGGCCTTGAAGAGGGACCGGTGCGGCGCCCGGTCTATTCCTTTTCTTACTGCATCGCTTCTCATCTCGGACTCCTTTTTTCTTTGCATCACAAAGATCCTCTTTTCTTGATGTAAGCCACCAATCCCCCTGCCTGCACGATTTCTCTCATGAAAGGCGGGATAGGCTTTGCCATGACATGGACTCCATTATCCCCTCCCCTGATCTCCCCTGACTCGAGATCGACCTGGATCGGAGATCCCTCACTGAAGCTCCTATATGCGTCCTCGGACTCCAGGATAGGCAGGCCGATGTTAAAGGCATTTCTGTAGAAGATGCGCGCAAAGCTCTTCGCAATCACCACACTCACACCCGCCGCCTTGATGGCCAGAGGAGCGTGCTCACGCGAAGACCCGCAACCGAAGTTGTTCCCGGCCACGATCACGTCCCCAGGATGAACGGTTTTTGAGAAATCCGGTCTCAAATCCACAAAGCAGTTCTTGGCGAGCAGTTCCTGATCCGACACATTCAGGAATCGCGCAGGGATGATCACATCCGTGTCCACATTGTCGCCGAATTTCCAAACACGACCTTTCAGCTTCATGGCTTTACTCCATACCTAGTTTCGAAACGCACCCTTACGGAGAGATCTAGGAAAAATGCCAATCTCTAAAATTCGAATCCCGAAATCCGAAATTCGAAACAAGCACAAATATAAAATGTTCCAATGATCAAAACAAGATCCAACCATGACAGATGAGCGATACGTTTTTGTCATTTGGATTTGGGTCATTTGAATTTGTTTCGTGCTTCGTGCTTCGAATTTCGGATTTGGAATCATCACAATTCTTCGGGCGATCCGATTCTCCCCATCACCGCGGAGGCTGCTGCCACAGCCGGACTCGCCAGATACACTTCACTGTTTGGATGTCCCATGCGGCCCAGGAAATTTCTGTTGGTCGTGGAAAGGGCTTTTTCCCCTTCCGCCAGGATCCCCAGATGTCCTCCCAGACAGGGGCCGCAGGAGGGCGGCCCCACCACGGCGCCTGCATCCACGAATGTCTCCAGGAGTCCTTCCTGAATCGCCGTTTTGTAAATGAGCTGCGAACCGGGAAGCACGATCAGCCTTGTTCCTTTGGCTACCCTTTTGTTCTTCAAAATGGCTGCTGCCACCCTCAGGTCGTCGAGGCGACCATTGGTGCAGGATCCGATGAACACCTGATCCAGCTGCACAAGCCCCACACCCGAGATGGGTCGCACATTGTCAGGAGAATGGGGGAACGCAACCTGAGGTTCCATCTCATCCACCCTGACCTTGAGCACCCTGTCATAGGCCGCCCCCTCGTCGCTCTTCAGCATCCGAGGCTCTCTCGTCGTCGTCATGGAGACATAGTTGATGGTCATGTCATCGGGCTCCACGATTCCGTTCTTTGCCCCGCCTTCCACAGCCATGTTGGCCATGGTGAGCCGGTGGTCCATGGGGAGATTTCGGATCACCTCACCCGCAAACTCCAGGGATTTGTAATTGGCCCCTTCCACTCCGATCTGTCCCAGGGTAAAAAGAATCAAATCCTTTCCACCCACCCACGGCTGCAGTTCCCCTTCATATTCCACCCGGATCGTGGGAGGCACCTTAAGCCAAGCCATGCCGGTGGCCATGACCGCTCCAAGGTCCGTGCTTCCCACACCTGTAGAGAAGGCGCCAAGAGCACCATACGTGCAGGTGTGGCTGTCCGCACCCATCACCAGGTCACCCGGCACAACCAATCCCTTTTCTGGAAGGATGACGTGTTCGACCCCCCCGTCTCCAAGTTCATAGTAGTGCCGGATGTTCTGTTCCCGTGCAAATTCTCTCATGAGTTTCGCCTGCTGAGCCGAGAGAATGTCCTTGTTGGGAACAAAGTGATCTGCAACGAGGGCGATCTTGTCCCGGTCAAACACCTTTTCCCTGCCGATTTCTCTGAAAACACGAATCGCCAAAGGGGCAGTAATGTCATTGGCCAGGGCAAGATCGACGTTCACCTTGATCAGATCCCCCGGAACCACGTATTCGACTCCGGCATGAGCCGCGAGAATCTTCTCAGTAATGGTCATAGGATGTGACATGAGCGAGTTACCCTTTCTAAAACAGTTTCAGACTTAATCTAATCGCCTCCGTCATCAGAACGGGGCACCTGAAGAACTGGAGTAATGGAGTATTGGAGCACTGGAGTGTTGGAGTAATGGAGCATAAGCAATGATTTTTGATTGTTGCATTACTCCAATACTCCATCACTCCATTCTTCCATCATTCCCTTTCCTTCTTCTGTCTACTGCTTACTGTTTACTGCTTACTATCACTGTTCACAGCGATCTTTCTTCCGCCAAGAGCGATGGATTCTTCTTCAAGTACTCCAGCCGGTTGAGCCCGTTGATATAAGCCTTTGCGCTGGCTATAAAGATGTCCGGGTCAGCCCCTTTTCCAAGGGCCACCAGCCCGTTTTCCTGGAGCCGCACCGTCACTTCTCCCTGGGCATCTGTTCCGCTGCTGATCGCATTGATGGAGAACCGGATGAGTTTGGACTTTGTCCCGGTCATCTTTGCGATCGTGTTATACGTGGCATCAATCGGTCCCACACCGAACCCTGCGCCCTGCGCTTCAACCCCATCGATCTGCAGTTTGACGATGGCCGTAGGCACAGCCACGGTACCGCTGATGACGTTCAGATAGCTGAGCTGAAATCGGTCCGGCACTCGAAAGATCTCTTCCGCCACAAGAACCTCGATGTCCTCGTCGAGAATTTCTTTCCGCTTGTCGGCCAGTTCCTTAAACTTTTCGAAAAGCCGGTTCAGATCTTCTTCAGTAAGGTCATAGCCCAAATCCGCCAGTTTGCGTTTGAACGCATGCCTTCCCGAGTGTTTACCCAAAACAAGGCGGTTGGTAGACAGACCAACGATCTCCGGCTCCATGATTTCATAGGTCATCCTGTTTTTCAGCACACCGTCCTGGTGGATGCCCGCCTCATGGGCGAAAGCGTTCGCTCCGACCACCGCTTTGTTGGGCTGCACCACTATGCCGGTAATCATGCTGACCAGCCTGCTGGCCGGATGGATTTCCCTGGTGTTGATGCGCGTCAAGAGCCCCAGATGTTCCTTCCTCGTGTAAAGGGACATCACCACCTCCTCTAAAGAGGTGTTGCCTGCCCTTTCGCCGATCCCGTTGATCGTAACTTCTACCTGCCGAGCGCCGTTTTGGAGCCCCGCCAGGCTGTTGGCTGTGGCAAGCCCCAGATCATTGTGGCAGTGGACGCTGAGAATAACGCGGTCGATCCCGGGCGTGTTCTTTCGCACGTAGGCGACGAGCTGACCAAACTCGCCGGGCATGGCATAGCCTACCGTGTCCGGGAGATTGACCGTGGTTGCGCCGGCCTCAATGGCCGCGCCGAAGACCTGGCACAGAAAATCCGCATCGCTCCTGGACCCGTCCTCGGATGAGAACTCCACATTATCGGTAAAGCTTTTTGCATACTTCACAGCCTTCACGGCTGCGGCGAGCACTTGATCGCGGGTCATTTTCAACTTGTGCTCCAGGTGAATGTCAGAGGTCGCAATGAAGGTGTGAATCCTGGGATGCGCGGCCTCGCGCACAGAGGCCCACGCACGGTCGATGTCCTCCTTAGTTGCTCTGGCCAGAGCTGCGATCTCGGAGTTTCGGATCTTCGCTGCAACCGCCCTGACCGCGTCATAGTCCCCGCTTGAAGCTGCGGGGAAACCTGCCTCGATCACATCCACACCGAGCCTTTCGAGCTGAATGGCCAGACGGACCTTTTCGGCCACATTCATGCTCGCTCCGGGGGACTGCTCCCCGTCTCTCAGCGTGGTATCAAAAATAATGACTTGTTCTGTCATGATGTAACCTCCTTCCATACTCATTGTCGGATTGATACAGAAAATTCGAATGTGAATTCAAAATCTTATTGACTCCCAAGTCACAGAATCTCCCAAATCCTTTTTGAATTTTGTCATTTGGAACAGTTTCTGCTTGAATTGCTGCTTTCTCGGGCGGTTACATCCCTAGGACCCTCCGCAGATTCCCGGTCTTGCAGGAATCCGCGGCAAATATCTCCATGCCTTGCGCTTTCATAATCATTTCCCGTTCAACACTTTTGAAAGTTTGTACTGGACGCTGTCTACCAGCGCTTGCCAGCTTGCCTCGATCACGTTCTCAGAAACACCTATGGTTGACCAGATCTCACTCGAGTCTCTGGATTCGATTTGTACTCTAACCTTGGCCGCTGTCCCATCCTTCCCGTCAATGACACGAACCTTGAAGTCCACCAGCCTCATTTCCTCGACCTGGGGGTAGAACTTATTGAGAGCTTTTCGCAGAGCATTGTCGAGAGCATTTACCGGACCGTCGCCTTCCGCAGCGGTGATTTCATGCTCATTGGCTACAGAGATCTTGATGGTCGCATGGGAAGTGCTGGGCCCCGACCGGTTCTTTTCCATCGTGACTCTGAGCGATTCCAGATTGAAAGGCTCCTCAAACTGACCGGTCACCTTCTTCATGAGGAGTTCGAGAGACCCTTCTGCCGCGTCAAACTGGAAGCCCTGATCTTCCAGCCTCTTGATCTCTTTTACGATCTTCTCGCTGCCAAAGCCGTTGCCCCCCAGGTTGATCCCCATCTCCCGGGCCTTGTACTCAATGTTGCTCTTCCCTGCGAGGTCCGATACAAGCACACGCCTCCGGTTACCCACGAGTTCGGGATCGATATGCTCGTAGGCTGCAGGGTTTCTAACGATGGCACTCACATGAACGCCTCCCTTGTGGGCAAAAGCGCTCTTTCCCACGAAAGGGGCCTGCTTGTACGGCGGCACATTCGCCACTTCACTGACGTAACGCGAGAGTTCCCTGAGCTTCTTGAGCTTTTCTTGATCCACACAGTCATATCCCATCTTGATCTGCAGGTTCCCAATGGCTGCAACAAGATCCGTGTTCCCGCATCTCTCGCCATATCCATTGATGGTCCCCTGCACCATGATCACACCTGCCTGCACAGCAGCCAGGCTGTTCGCAAGAGCCAGACCGCAGTCATTGTGGGCATGGATCCCCGCAGGCACTGGAAGATCTCTCATTGCATCCGACACGATGCGGTGCACCTCGTTGGGCAGGGAGCCTCCGTTGGTATCGCAAAACACGACCACGTCTGCCCCGCCGCGAACGGCTGCATTCACTGTTCTGAGGGCGTAGTCCGGATTCCTCTTGTATCCGTCGAAGAAATGCTCCGCATCATAGATCACCTGGCGGCCCTGCTTCTTCAAATAGGATACGGAGTCTTCGATGAGCGCCACGTTTTCATCCAGAGACACGCCCAAGATCTCGGTGGCGTGAAGATCCCAGCTCTTGCCGAAAATGGTGATGGTTTCCAGTTCTGTTCTTAAGAGGGCTTGAATGCTTTGGTCATCTTCCGGTCGGATCTGGCTGCGGCGGGTGCTTCCAAAGGCGGTGAGGCGAGCGGTTTTAAAGGAGGCTTTCCGCGCCATCTCGAAGAACCGCGCGTCCTTGGGATTGGATCCCGGCCATCCCCCCTCCACATAATGTACTCCGAACTCATCAAGCTTTTGGGCAAGCTTGAGTTTATCCTCTGCGGACAGGGTCACTTCTTCTCCCTGGCTTCCGTCCCTGAGCGTTGTGTCATAGAGGGTGATCTGCTTGTTCATGTCTTTCTCCGTTGCTCATCCCCCCTCACCTGTAGGAGCAAGCTCCTGCTTGCGAAAACACCCCACGGGGAGAGGTTCCCCCGCCAGTGGCGGCGCAGAAGGCGACCAGGGGCGGGGTGAGGGGGCTTAATGGCCAACAACTGAATGCGTTCGTATCGGCCAAAAAAAAACCGTTATCAGGAGGGCCTGATAACGGTTTTTCTAAAGGGCTTATTTACATCATTTCGTCATCACCAGACCCGGGCGTTTTAGATAAACGACCCCAACAAGTAGCAATAGGGATAGCAAACCCCCTATTGCGGTGGTAATAACGATAATGTTGTTGAATAGGTACATCATAATTCTATTTGGCTTTCCTTAACGCGAAGTTGTAGCTTAGATGAGTGCTTTCTTCGTGTCAAGCTTTTTTCTTTGTTCCACTGAATTTCTTTTCCCTGACGCCCCCCAAAGCCCAGAAAGTGTCATTCCCGCGCAGGCGGGAATCCAGATTTGAAAGTTTCTCTCTTCCCTGCACCTTCACCGTGTGCCGTGCACCGTGCCCCGTGTATTCCTCCTTCCGTGTACCGTGCGCCGTGTACCATGTACCATTAATATACTTCTATTCCTTTTACCTTGCCTCCTCCAAACTCCGCCATAGTCTCCGCTGCAACGGTCAACCCGTCTTTCAGGTAGACCGAGTCGATCCCCGGAACCGCATAGGCATAAAAGAAGACGTTTTTCGTGCCTTCCTCCACTCTGGTCTTCTCATCCGCTCCCTGGCAGAGGACGCACACAATGTCTTTCTCGTCTCTCAAGACGATCTCCCCTTCTTTGGTCACGAAGTCCCTCTGGCCCATGCCTTTCGAGATCTCGCCCCCTTCAGCCACGTCCAGCATGAGCTTGCCATCAAAGCGATCATAGTCGGTGACGGCGACCAAGATGCCTGCGCACATCTCCGCCATGAAATGGGCATCCACCATGAGATTGTACTGGGGGAACCCGCTGTTCACAGTTCTCTTGAGATGTTTGGGCAGGGGGCATTCAAATCCGAAGCTCTGGAAGAAGTTGTCGTAGATATTGATTCGCTCCGTGATCTCCGCAAGAGTCTCCCTCTTCCGCATTTTGCGGAGCAGTTTTCTCCTGTACTGCTCATATCCCTGCTGATCGGTCACAGGCTTGCAGCCTGCGATGAGCGTCAGCCCAAACCCAACGCCGGGATACCTGGCCTGATAGGCCGGTGAAATCGAGAAAGTCGTTCCATGATTTCATGCTTTGCTCTTTCCCTCTTTCTCGCTTTGGCCCTTTCGCGCCATTCCCGCACTTCTTACCACATTATCACCCTTCCGTCACCCGTCCCTACTCCCCTCCCTCGATTCCAAACAAGTGGACAGAGGCAACCATCTGTCATTCCCGCGCAGGCGGGAATACATTATCCTCTTAGCTTCTTTGGGGGTGCATTGTCCCGCGCCCCATAAAGCTTTTACCTTGATTTCCCGCTGACTTGTCTTTACTATGCCTGAAACAAACCCTTGATCAACAGGGTTTGCTTCTAACTCAAGTTTGATCCGTTCGTGGTGAGGGTATCGAACCATGAACGGAAAGGCGCTACTGAACTTTTTACGAGACCGACAAGGTTCTTTTGCTCGATAAGTGGAGCTTCCCGTGCTGCCGCACGGGGCATCTTCACATCTTCGGCGGAACCCGCCGAAGCGGATCTACCTTCACCAAGGCTACGGTGGATACACTTTTCGCATTCATCCCCGCCCCTCCGTACGGGGCTGTCTGCGAAGGCGGGTAACCTGGGCAACTTATCAGCGTACCCAAAATAGCCAACCGAAAACCAACGCTCGGTTCAAATCACCCATCTTCAAGACACGTTGATTAGTGTTCAGCCGATAATAAGTGCTGCGACGCTGTACGCCAAGGATTCAAGTAGCAAGTGGGTCATCAGAAGGGGCGCCCCCACGGGCGATTCGAAGCGCGTTACTGCCCCTTAAAGTGTCAGTACATATTGAGCATGGGGTAATGACCGGAAAGGGTGTATTCTTTCCATTTGGGGTGTTAACTGACTATTTCAATGCGCAAAACCAAGCCCTTTTGTCAGTGCTATTTCACAAGGTGGCTACATTCATTGGAGATAACCGAAAACAACTTAATTCCTTGTTGGAAATGAGGGCATGACAAATATTACACTTCTTCTTATCATAACTGGAACTGTTGTTATAGCAGCATGCCTTATTTTCAAGTTTCTCATAAACCTCTATCGTAAACCCATTCTGGAAATCAATCTCTCACCGCTTGAAATCCGAGATGGTCGGACATACAGAAGATCAAAGACCTGGTCGATTCATTTCTGCGCAATGGTTTTGAGCTGGTTGGCAACTATAATATTTGGGAAATCCCCTCCCTGGTTATATCAGGTTTTGTCCGACCATCCGAATCGACAACCGGTGTCATTTACGATCATCCAACCAGCGGTATATGGGTTGATTTCTATATCCAATATACGGATGGAGGGAGCCTCACCGTTTCAAACGCGGCCACAGGGCATGAACTGGACCATATGCCGCAACAGGAGAAAATTTACTGCAGGGGGAGTTCTGTAGATGAACTTCTGAAAAAACTATTGGCTGAGAGAAAGAAAGCAGAACGAATAGCCATCACAAAAGAAGAGTTTCCTTCTCATTTTGAAGACAATATCAAAAAGAAATGAAATGGCGCATTGACCGGGGAGGCCCGACCTCCTTAGAAGTCATGCGGGTTGCAAACGCCATGGGGGAGTCACTGGACAGTGAAAGACTGCAAAATGCGACGCAGAAAACAAATAAGACATGGATGAAAGAGAAAAACAAATCGAAGAAGAATAAGAGCGGACCGTATGAGTCCGTTCTGCCCGAGGAGTTCCAGCGACCTGAGACGTTCCGCCAGAAAATGGAACAAAAAAGCGCACCCATCCCCCAACTCAAGGTGCCGGCGCTACCGGTTTATCTTGCCTTTATTACTGCCTTGGCCTACTGGTGCTATTATGGATATCAATACAACGAGACCCATTTCCCCGTTTCGCTTACCGCACTGATCGTCTTTTTTTCGTGTTTCTTGTTTTGTTTCTCATCATGATGAGTTTCCGGGAATACCACCGACGCGTGAGAATGTGCCCTTTGCTAAAACGTATAGCTGATCTAAGACCAGGGGCTTTCCTGGTCATAAAGCGATCATCTCCGTCGCTGTTCTATGCCAGAGAAAGATGGATCGGAAAGGTCAGCTTTAGGGAAGGCAGCGAGCATAAAAACGCCTTCACCCGTCTGGATGCCATAACAAAACATTCGATGGGCTCACTGACAATCAGCAGGAACAGCTTACTCAATAAGGTCATCGGGTGGTCTGACAAGGAGACCATCCCGTTCCCTGAGAGTGATTTCAGCCGGAACTTCAAGGTGTCGGGCACAGATACCGAATTTGCCGAAAAACTGCTGAGCTCGGTAATTTCGGATGCCATCTTGCGGCTTGAAGAATTTGGCCGGCCATTTGTGGAGATTAACTGCAACTTGGTGGTCATAGAAATTGAGGACGACCTTTCCCTTCCGCGCAAAGAAGCTGTGCTTAGAAAATTCCTGGAGGAAGCCGAAGGAATCATCGAGGCGACGGTGCAGCAAGCCGGGCAACCCTAAAGCGGCTGATTTTATTATTGGATATCAAAATGAGGAAATGGCACTTGGACATTGAGGAGTGGCCCGGACCCGACCGCAAGAAATGGCCTGGCTTGCGTGACGTTATTCAGGAAAGCCCTGAAGGTGGATACGTCGCGGTCGTTTATTCGTGTGGCGAAGTGGATATATACAAGGAAGTCGGGTTGTTCGCCCTATTCGCTGGACCACCGGATTCACCCCGGCTGCTACTCCGCCCTTGGGGTCTCAAGTGCTTTGTCTGGCACAATGACACAACTGTGCAGTGGATCGGAGAGAGGTTCTGCGTGGTTACGCCGTTTTACATTAGACAGCGCCTGTTTGGAAGTCCCCAATCGTTCGGCGGCACCATATATTTAGATGTGGAGCAGCGCAAGGCGGCGTACGTTCCTGGCGCTTTTTCAGGCGGAGCCATTTCCGGCCTTCCTGAAGGGCTTGCGTGGAGAGGCTGGAAGTGGCTGTCGCTGTGGCCTTGGTTATGGCATATGCGCAAGAAATGCCCGGCAAGCGTATGCCCATCGGGCCTTGAAACATGAAACTGCCTCCAGCAATTGAGTGGAAGAGCGGGACATCCTGAAATATTGACATTCTAGCAAGGGCTGCGAATGGATTCAATAGGAGTGAAGACCGCATCATGATACGAAAGAGGAATATCAATATATCACGAACGTCCTGCCCGAATGTGCCGCAGGAGAAGTAACGAGAAGGATTTGGAGAAAATGCAATCAAGGCTGTGCTGCCTATACCTCCTCAATGCGGCGGTGCTTATCACGCATGAAATCGATTCTGCGTATTGGCACGAGTGGGAACTTTTCGGTATCCCGGGAGGGATCCAGGCCTTTCTGGTCCTCAACTTCCTTCTCGTGATTATGGTGCTCTATGGCCTTCAAGCCCTGGTCACGGGGCGCTCGTCCGGGATCATTTTCTCGTGGGTTTTGGTGGCTGGAGGCTTCTTCGCTGTGGTCATTCACACGTACTTTATTCTCAAGGGAAGCGAAGCCTTCAGGCTGCCCGCCTCGCTAGTGCTTCTGTTGGCCACACTCGTTCTGTCCCTGGCACAAGCCCTAGCGCTTCTTAGGGCGCGAAGACGTGCATGATGACCCGGCCACGCAGCGCCGTTGAAGTGTCGACGGATACGCTATTAGGTTTTTTACTTTGATAATAGGATCATGAGATACCATGCCGTGTAGAACGCCGGAAACCCTAAAACCTAACAGCGTGCCCTTTCAACATTCAACCTGCTGCTCCCTGACTGCAGCGGGGGAAAGTTCTTGACAAGTTGTCCAGAAACCGGCTATTCTGCCGCCAGAATGGGAGGTCCATATGCAGGTCATCAGCGTAGGCGATCTTAAGGCTCGGTTTTCAGAAATATTGAACCAGGTAAAGAAGGGGCAGGAGATCGTCATCAGTTTTGGAAAACAGCGAAAAAAGGTTGCCGTTCTCATGCCCTACAGCCAGCTCAAGCATAGGCCGCAGAGGAAGCTTGGATTACTGAAAGGCCGCGCTTCTTACCGCATCCGTGATGACTTCAAGCTAAGTGATGAAGAGATCCTGGCATCATGAGATTTCTTCTCGACACGCACGGTCTGATTTGGGCCCTCTTTTCTCCCGATAGGCTGAGCAAGAGAGCCCGAACCGCTATCCTAGATCCTGAGAATGACGTCTTCGTGAGCGTCGTGAGCTTCTGGGAGATCTCCCTGAAGTATGCTTTGGGGAAAATAGAAATTAAGGGCCTCAATCCTGAGGACCTGCCCGCTGCAGCAAAAGAGGCGTATTTTGAGACGATCGAACTGGAGCCAAGGGAGGCCGCCAGTTTCCACAAGCTGCCAAGGATTGGCCACAAGGACCCTTTTGACCGCTTGATTATCTGGCAGGCCATTCAAAGGGATTTCTTTCTCATCTCCGCAGATCGCCACTTCGGCGCATACCAAGAATACGGACTAGAACTCTTCTGGTGAGCAAGTCTCTCCTTTTCTGAGGCTGTTAGGTTCTTAACTTTTACAGGACCATGAGATACCGTGGGGCGTCGAACGCCAGAAACCTTAAAACCTAACAGCCTTTCCTTTCGCGGAATTTGATCGTTCGTTGGTTCGAGATCCGCAGGGTAGCGAACGGCTCAACGGGCCGCCCGGCCCGATGTTCCACATCCTGCACGCTGCCGGCGGCGATTTCATCGCATGGACTGTCTGCAGCCATGGTTGCGACCTTCCCGTCCCAGAGCATTGCGCCTGTTTTGTGCTTTGGCAAAACCGTGTTATAATGCTCATCATTCTGCATGGGAGTCCTTTGGAGGTCATAACAAAATGAAACACATCAAGATCGTTGTCGAAAAACATCCCGATGTCTATGTGGCTTATCCTCTTGGTCTGAAGGGGGTTGTGGTTGGACAGGGTGATACCTATGAGGCCGCTTTGGCGGATGTAAAGTCTGCCATTCAGTTCCACCTTGAGACTTTTGGCCCGGAAGCCTTAGAGGTTGATCCACCTATTCTGGAGGCCTTCGTTGCAGAGACAAGGCTGACGATCTGATGCCCAAATTTCCTGTAGACGTACCAATCCGGAAGGTTATTGCGACTTTGGAGCGCCTGGGATTCAGGTTAGTAAGGGAGGGTAGCCATATCTCCATGGTCAGTTAGAATCCTGATGGGACGAAAACCCCTTTGACAATCCCTAATCACCCCACCCTTAAGAAATCAACCTTCCGTACTGTCCTGACTCAATCTGGAATTTCCCGAGAAGCCTTTTTGAAGGCTTTCGAAGAATAGGAACGCGGGAACGTCCTATAATTCATTGTTGTGATCCGCTGACAATCGAAAGGAGGCAGCAACGCCCCTCAAAAACCCGCTGCAACCACCGCTCAGCGAAAAGGAGGCACCATGGCTTTTTGGAACTTGGCCACCTTGCAATTGGAAGAGTTCAGGCCGGGTATTATGAGCAAGGCAGAAATTGGGGATAACTTGATTATGGTGTGCATGCAAATCGATCCCGGAAAGGAAGATACCGGACATGAACATTCCTTTGACCAGTGTGGTATTGTCCTCGAAGGCCAAATAGAGATGTTTGTAGGTCAAGAGCGCCAATTACTAAATGCAAATGAGTGCTATTTTATACCTTCAGGCAAGCGCCATGGTTGGAAGACCTTCGATAAGCCGGTCAAACTGTTGGATGTATCCTCAAAGTCGATGTCGAACGCCGGCTCCTAAGTCCATCGAGGCATAAATTCGGTGACGAATTTATTTCCTCAGGACTTAGTGCTGAGGGAGCCACCTACCGGGTCTGGGTCTGAAAATGCGTAACCGTAGTTGTGCATCGAAGCACTGAGGGATATTAATATGCCAACGAAATACGCACATACTAACCTGATCGCGAAAGACTGGAAGCGCCTCGCAGCCTTCTACCAGGAAGTATTCGGCTGCTTGCCTGTCCTGCCCGGGCGGGATATGTCCGGGGAGTGGCTCGACAAGGCAACAGGTATCAGCGGGGCCCACCTCGTGGGGATGCACCTCCGCCTTCCCGGCTACGGAGAGGGCGGTCCGACCCTCGAACTCTTTGCGTACAGCTCCATGCCGGAGCACCCTTCCGTGAAACCCAACACCCCAGGATTTGCGCACATCGCCTTTGCGGTAGATGACGTTCAGGCCGTAATACAGGCTGCCTTTGACCAAGGCGCATCTGCCGTCGGTGAGCTTACGGTGCGAGAGGTGCCCGGAGTGGGTTTGCTGACCTTTCAGTATCTCGCCGATCCTGAAGGGAATATTGTCGAGATACAGAACTGGAAGAAGGCCCATCGTTGACAGGAGAGCATCATGAAAAGGGAGAATATGCCTACTATGCTAAGCCCCAATTCTCCGGGCATTGACGATGTGGAAGGGGCAAAGGTTCCTGAAGGACTTCCGCTCGCGGTCGACGCCCATGTCCACATCTTTCCCAGCAATATATTTTCTGCAATCTGGGCCTGGTTTGACGAAAACGCCTGGCCCATTCGATATCGGTTAAGCAGCTCGGATGTGCTGGCCTATCTGCTCTCCCATGGCGAGAGTCATGTCATAGCGCTCCAATATGCCCACAAACCCGGCATTTCGCGGATGCTGAATCAGCACATGGTGGAGAGTTGCAGGGACTTTCCCGGCAAAGTGATCGGCATGGCCGCCGTGTTTCCGGGCGAGGAAAATGCCGAGGGAATCCTCAAGGAAGCCTTTGGCCATGGGCTCATGGGAGTGAAACTGCACGCCCACGTCCAGTGTTTCGACATGAACGCCAAAGAAATGGACGTGATTTATGATGTCTGTGAGTCGGAGCAGAAGCCGATGGTGATGCACGTGGGCAGAGAGCCCAAGAGCGTCGCCTACCGCTGCGATCCCTATGAGATTTGCAGCGCTGAAAAGCTGGAGCACGTTATAAAGAACTTTCCCAAGCTAAGGATTTGCGTGCCTCACCTGGGATTTGATGAAATCGGCGTTTACAGAAATCTGATTGAGAAATACGACACCCTCTGGCTGGACACAACGATGATGCTGGCGGACTACTTCCCTATTCACGAGCCTGTCGAACTGATTACTTACAGGGCGGATAGAGTCATGTACGGATCGGATTTCCCGAACATCCCTTATGCCTGGGACAGGGAACTCAAATGGCTGAGAAACTCCGGGCTGCCTCAGGAAAAGCTGGAATGGATTTTAGGCAAAAGCGCAGCTGATTTTTTCAGGTTACGCCCCATTGAGAAAAGCGATTGAAGGATCTTGATGAGATTTGCCTCGATTTTTCCCGGAGTCTTGGGTACATAGGGAATTCAGATCTTAGGTTGCACATGTGAAAGGAGAATACCAGTTTGGGCTCAGGCGGAAAAATTGTTTTTGAAAACCATAAACTAGTTGTTCCTGATCGACCCATCATTCCTTACATCGAGGGCGACGGCACAGGGCCGGACATCTGGAGAGCCGCCGTACGCGTGCTGGACCGGGCTGTTGATCTTTGCTGGCCGGGAAAAAGAAAGGTCCTCTGGAAAGAAGTGCTTGCCGGTGAAAAGGCCTTCAAGGAAAGGGGAACCTGGCTGCCTCCGGAAACAATTCAAACCTTCAAAGAGTACCGGGTGGGAATAAAAGGACCGCTGACCACACCGGTAGGTGAAGGGATTAGAAGTCTCAATGTGGCGTTGAGAATGCTCCTCGACCTGTACGCCTGTCTCAGGCCAATCCGCTATTTCCCCGGTGTTCCCAGCCCTGTAAAAGAACCTCAAAAGGTGGACATGGTCGTTTTCAGAGAGAACACGGAAGACGTCTATGTGGGCTTTGAACTGGAATCAGGGAAGGAAGAAACAAAAGATCTCTTGGAGCACCTTTTCAAAAAATATGGCTGGCGGATCCGGCCTGATTCGGGAATAGGAATAAAACCGATCAGCAAATCCGGAAGCCGGAGACTGATCAAAGCCGCGATTGACTATGCTCTCGCAAAAGGGCGAAAGAGCGTCACCCTGGTCCACAAAGGGAACATTCAGAAATTTACCGAAGGGGCTTTCCGGAAATGGGGATACGAGCTTGCGCAAGAGGCTTACCGCAATCAGGTCGTCACCTGGGAGGAGTGCAACGGTAATCCACCAGCAGGAAAGATCCTCATCAAGGATGCGATTGCCGATATATTCTTCCAGCAAACCTTGCTGAGGCCTGAGGAATTCGACGTGATCGCCACCATGAACCTCAACGGAGACTACATGTCGGATGCTCTTGCGGCGCAGGTCGGCGGCATCGGCATGGCTCCCGGCGGCAACATCAACTATGAAACCGGCTATGCGCTGTTTGAAGCAACCCATGGCACTGCTCCAAAATATGCGAACCTCGACAAGGTCAATCCCTCCTCCCTAATCTTGAGCGGGGCCATGATGCTGGATTATATGGGGTGGCGGGAAGCTGCAACGCGGATTGAGAGAGGTCTTGAGAAAACCTTTGCTTCCAAGAAGGTCACCTATGATCTCGCTCGCTTGATGGAGGGCGCTGAAGAGGTCTCCTGCTCCCGGTTCGCCGATCTAGTTTGCGAAAACATGGAGAAGGTGTCGTGACCTACCTGATCCTTGTCTCTTTTGTCTGGGCTTTTTCCTTCCCTCTCATCAAGGGATATCTCACTGGTCTTGACCCGAATTTTGTCTCCTTTGCGCGGATGCTTCTATCTCTCCTCGTGTTTTTGCCGTTTCTGAGGCTCCGGGGTGTTGAAAAGCCCATGGGGCTGAAGCTGGCCCTTATGGGCGCCGTTCAATTCGGTCTCATGTACATCGCTTACATCACCTCGTTCCAGTTTCTTCCGGCCCACACCATCGTCCTGCTGACAACAACGACGCCCCTCTTCATCACCCTCTTCAATGATGTTCACTCCCGCAAATTCAATGTCCTCTTCTTTGTGGCCGCCTTAATGGCCTTCATGGGAGGAGCCGTCATCAAGTACCCTGATCAACCTCTCCGTGCCAGCCTCATGGGTATTTTCCTGGTGCAGATCTCAAACATCGCCTTTGCCTTTGGCCAGCTTTACTACAAACAGCTTTCAGCAAAGCACACCTCATGGAATGATCGCTCCGTCTTCGGCTTCCTTTATCTCGGGGCGGTCATCATCACGGCTCTCTTCTCAATGTTCACGACCCAGTTCTCCCGGATTCAAGTCACCGCTCCGCAGGTTCTTGTTCTTGTTTACCTCGGCATCATCGCCTCGGGAGTCTGTTTCTTTCTCTGGAACAAGGGGGCACGGTTTGTTAACGAAGGCATGCTCGCTATCATGAATAACCTCAAGATTCCCTTGGGAATCATCGCCTCCCTGATTCTCCTCGGTGAAAGTACCGACTATTTGAGGCTTTTCATCGGATTCGGTCTTATGGTGGGCGCCGCCTATCTCTGCGAACGACCCGGCCGCCTTCCTGCGAAGCAGTCCGCCTATTCCTAGAGGAGTTTGGAAAGGAGTTGAGTCCATGGTTGTTACAATCGTTGAAGTCCACGTGAAACCGGAGAACGTCGAGCAATTCATCGGTGCGACAATCGAGAACCACAAGGCCTCGGTCAGAGAACGGAAGAATATGCGCTTCGACGTGCTCCAGTCGCCCCAAGACCCCTCCTTTTTCCTGCTCTACGAAGCCTACAACTCAGAAGAGGGCGCTGCAGCGCACAAGAACACCCCGCACTACTTGAAGTGGAGAGACACAGTCGCTCCGTGGATGGCTGTGCCAAGAAAGGGAGTGCCTTACCGGGTGATTTGTCCGTGATGAAATCCGCCCGGGCGGATTTCATGTAGCGCCCCTTCGGGGCTTCTCTGCGGTCTCAGGGTCCGGCAGCATGGCGGCCTGCCTCCTACAAACATCTTCTGCGGATGGAGCATGACCTTTAAGGCTTTTGACTTCTACAGAACCCCAAGGCTGGTTTTTGGGCCGGGCCGAGTTAAAGAACTCGGCCAGATCGTAGCCTCTTACGGCTCTGAGGTGCTTGTGGTCACGGGCAGTGACTCTCTTGATCGGACAGGCAGCTGGAAGAGATGCGAGGAGTCTTTGAAACAAACGTCCATCAGATTCCATCGCTACAGCTTTAGCGGGGAACCCTCTCCTGAACTGGTGGATACCGCTGTGAAGGAGTTCACCCCCCTGTCCGTGGACGCTGTTGTCGCCATTGGAGGCGGAAGCGTCATCGACTGTGCAAAGGCCATCGCCGCCATGCTGACTCTAGGCGAACCCGTCACACCCTATCTCGAAGGCGTGGGGATCAGAGCACACCCTGGCACCACCTTACCCTTCATCGCCGTTCCCACCACTGCAGGCACTGGAACTGAAGCGACAAAAAACGCGGTCATCAGCAAGGTGGGAAGGAAGGGCTTCAAGAAATCTCTCCGTCACGACAACTTCACTCCTGTCTGTGCAATTGTTGATCCTGAACTGACTCTCACCTGTCCTCCACAGGTCACTGCCGCCTGCGGCATGGATGCCTTCACGCAGCTTCTCGAATCCTATGTCTCACCGCAGGCCTCGCCGGTCACAGACGCCCTTGCTTTGAGCGGGATCGAGCACATCGCTTCTGCTCTGGTGCCGGCATCGATCGATCGGGGAGATGATATCGAACTTCGTTCATCCCTCGCCTATGCGGCTTTTCTGTCCGGGGTCACATTGGCAAATGCAGGGCTGGGAATCATCCACGGCCTTGCTGCACCCCTTGGGGGACTGGTCCCTATTCCCCATGGCATCGTTTGTGCGACCCTGGTGGCTGAAGCCTCCCGCATGAACATAAAGCGCCTTCGAGAACTCCGAGGCCCTGAAGACACGATGCTTATCAAGTATGCCAGGGCAGGGCAGGCGCTCTCCTGTACGCCTGATGCCGACGTTCCGACTTCCTGTGACCTGCTCGTCCAAAAGCTCGATCAATGGACAGAAAGGCTTTCCATCCCTCGCCTGGGGCGATATGGAGTCGCCGAGTCTGATCTTGATGCCCTTGCAGCCCAAGCCGGTCAAAAAAGCAACCCGGTCCAGCTTGGGCTGAATGAGGTCAAGGCTATTCTCCGCGCAAGATTGTGACGAGGGATTCCCTCTTGACAGTGAAGAACGGTTCTCCCTATAGTGCCTTCGAGAATAAACTCTAAGACATTCGAAGAGATATTCTTCTACAGCAAGGAGAATGAATCATGGCCAAACTCGAAGGAAAGGTTTTGATTGCCCAGGGCGGCGGGCCGACGGCGGTCATCAATCAGTCGCTCATCGGTGTTGCCGTGGAGGCGCGCAAATTTCCCCAGGTGACACGGATCTACGGGGCTATCAACGGGGTCCGCGGCATCACCAATGAGGATTTTATTGATCTGACCCAAGAGACGACGAACAACCTCGAAAAGGTGGCCCTAACGCCTTCATCGGCATTGCTGAGCACGCGGGACAAACCCGACGAGGAGTATTGCTCGCGCATCTTCAAAGTCCTCAAGGTCCATGACGTGCGCTACTTCTTTTACATCGGCGGGAATGACAGCGCCGACACGGTCAACATCGTCAACCGAAACGCCGAGCAGGCCGGCTATGACATGAGATCCGTTCACATCCCCAAGACGATTGACAACGACCTGGTGTTCAATGACCACACCCCCGGGTACCCCTCTGCGGCCCGGTTCGTCGCCCTCGCTTTTATGGGGGCGAATCTCGACAACCGTTCTCTGCCCGGTGTTTACATCGCCGTCGTGATGGGCCGACACGCCGGCTTCCTCACGGCCGCATCGTCGCTCGGCCGCGCTTACCCGGATGACGGACCTCATTTGATTTATCTTCCCGAACGACCCTTTGATCCCGACAAGTTCCTGGGAGATGTGGATCGGGTTTACAAGAAGCTTGGGAGGTGCGTTGTCGCCGTGTGCGAAGGGATCACAGACGAGAAGGCTACACCGATCGTCACCAAGCTGACCAAATCCCAGGAAAAAGATGCGCACGGAAATATCCAGCTCTCAGGCACTGGGGCTCTCGGCGATCTTCTCGCAGATGAAGTCAAAAAGAAGCTGAAAATCAGCCGCGTCCGTGCCGACACTTACGGATATCTTCAGCGCTGCTACATGGGCGTTGTCTCCGACGTGGACCAGAATGAAGCTCGCGAGGTGGGAGAAAGGGCTGCGCAGTACGCCCTCTGGCATGATGCGGACGGGTCCGTGACCATCCATCGGACAGGGAATTACTCTGTGGACTATCAGCTGTCCGCTCTTTCGGAAATTGCCGCCAGAACAAAGACCATGCCTGACGAGTTCATCAGCGAGGAAGCGAACGATGTGACCGAAGCCTTCTATGCTTATGCAAGGCCCCTCCTGGGAAGCGGTATGCCTCAACCGCACAGGCTTCGTGCCCCGCAGGTCACTAAGTTGCTGAAATAGATGAGGCAGCGATTCCCCTTGCTCTGAAAGGCCCTTCAAAGGGGAAGATCCTCACGAGGGAGGTTCTTGTATGAAAGACGCTAGAATCCTGCTGGTCGATGACGAGGTCGTGTTCGCCAACAACATGTCCAAACTCCTGACCAGGAGAGGGTACCAGGTCAAGGCGGTCAACAGCGGGGATGAAGCCCTCCGGGCTCTCATGGACAACCCCTTTGATGTGATGGTGCTTGATCTGAAGATGCCGGGCATGGATGGAATTGCGACCATGCAGGAAATGAGAAAGCTTGGGCTTTTCACCGAAATCCTGATCCTCACGGGTCACGGTTCGATTGACACGGCGCTGGAAGCCATCCAGCTCGGCGCCTATGACTACGTCACCAAGCCGGTTGAGATTGCAGAGCTCCTCTCCAAGATTGAAGCCGCTTTTGAAAGAAAAACGATCAAGGAGAAAAAGGGGAGTTAGAACGGAAAAGCACTTTTAAGCGTGTCCGATGACCCGAATGCGGTTCTCTTTCTCGCTAGCGCATCAACACCGGTTGTCGGGCAGCTTCTTGGAAATTAGCGAAGTCTCTTGAGGAGAATACGAGCGGATACGATGGTGAGGATGACCATGGGAATAAAGCTCACAAGGAAGTTTCGGGCCATGTTCTCCTGGTCGTGATGGCTGAGATAAATACTGGTTGTCAGCTCTGCAAGGATAAAAACATTGGCAAAGATGACAACCAGTTTTTGTTTGAAATTCATGCCCTCGTAACGAGGAGGGTCCTGCTGCTGAAACATGCTTTACTTCTTCATCAGATCCTGTTTGCTCACATTCATGACCTTAACGGCGAGCTTCTCGTTCCCTTTGACTACAAAGGCAATTCGCAGGATATCCCCCACGGCCGCAGGAACCCCCGTTTCAGCCTTGGAAAGGTTGTAAACGGATTTCACACCCGTAGGACGGCCGTAAGGATGCTCTTTGCTGAACTGGATGTCGTATTCTTCAATCGTGACGAGAGTCCCGTCCTTTTCGATTTTCACGCATTTACCCTGCGCCACTTCTGCTCCCAAGGAGAGGGACACACAGCATAGAACAGCCACAATGGTCGCCAGACTAACCAGGAGATGTCTTTTCATATAGAATCACTCCTCTCATGAAAGGGGATGGCTGGCTTGTTTTGCAGCCTTTTTTTCACGAAGCTCCGCAGCCGCTCCCTTGAACATGATCACCGTGATATAGACACACATTAGACCGATCGTGGTCAGGATCAGGGCCGCAGAGCTGTTAGAAAACCCGAATTGCTTCAGAATAATGGAAATCATGCAGCAGATGACGGCGATGCCGAAGGCCACCCGGATACCGTAGCCCTTGGCATACTTCGTAGCAACCGTCCCGATTTGCGCTCCAATGGCTGCGCCCGTGAGCATCACAAAAACCGCTACCAGTTCGATCCTGCCTTTGAGGGAAAAGGTAAAGGCCCCATAAAGCCCTGAAATCATGACCTCGAAGAGATCCGTTCCCACGGCGATATGGGTCGGGCAACCGATCAGATACACCAGGGCCGGCATGCGGAAAAGCCCGCCCCCAATGCCCAGGAATCCTGCAAGCACGCCGGTGAGGAAGCTCACCCCACAGGGAAGCCATGCCGAACAGGTGAACCCCGCGGTTTTGAAGTGCACCATGGGAGGGATATTGATTTTGTGAAATGTTTTGTACCATGTCACCCCTTCCGTTCCCCGCTCACCCTCCACGGCCCCTGCCTTCTTTTTCTTCACCGCTTTTGCATAATCGTAGAAGACCATGAAGGCGATAAGAGCTAGAAACAGAACATAGACATAACGAACCACCGCGTCGATCCGGCCGAGGCGCTCGAGGTACATCACCATCTGCGCCCCGCATTCAATCCCTATAAAGGTCCCCGCCACCATGATGAAACCGAGCTTGTAATCCACGTTCCCGAATTTGGCGTGCCTCATGGTGGAAATCATGGATTTGCCGGCAATGTGGGCCATGTCCGTGCCTATGGCAAAGGCCATGGGAAAACCAAGAATGTTCAGGCCGGGAGTCACCATCCACGCTCCTCCCATTCCGAAGAAGCCCCCGATGACCCCCACGGAGAAACCGATCAAAACCAAGCCGGGCCAGAATATGTTGACCCCGGCAATGGGCATGTACATGTATAGCCAGTCCATCGTGAATCCCCTCCAGAATTAGTGTTCCAGAATCTTTCTCGATTTCAGATCCAGCCCGCTGCGCTCCATGATGAAGTCCATCAAGAATCCAAGGATGCCTCCCCACACGGCGGTGATCGCCACAGCCCACACCGCAAACAACCATGGATCGGTGTTGTAGACATTCGCAATGTACTTCAAAATGCCTGAAACCCGTCTCGTGTCTGCCACGACGACCAAATTGGTTGCCGCTTCACCGCTCGCCCAGGCAAGGTGAGGTAAGCACAGACCGATGCCCGCAATAAAGCATAGCACTCTTTTGAGCAAGCTCCTCATTGCACGGCTCCTCCTTCCCAAGAACTCGTTTTAGTTTTCTATTTGACTCGGGTGTACTTAATCGTTGATTTGTGGATATTGTCGTATACAAAACTGAACTCAAAAAGTCCAAATAAAAATGGAGAGTCAGGCAAAACGGAAAGCCATTTGATTTTCCGGCTAAACTTGACTAGGATGCCTTCGGGCGGAAGAGATCAAGGAAGATCCCCCCCTGTTTCCCCATCATGCTGAAAATAATCGACATATTTCGAAAATGGATAGCGCCTAAAGATCGGCCCTCAAAAGAGGACCTCAACGAGGTCTTTCGATTCAAGTACTCCTGCTTCAAGGACCTGCTCTCCTCCAATGAGGACAATCTCAACATCATCACGGACATCGAGCAAAAGCTCCTGGGCCAGCAGATCTTCGGAATGGCTTATGTGAGAACCGTGTCCGCCCGCACGGTCTTTCATACGCTTCGGATGATCAAGAGCTTGAATGCCCTCTCGGGAAACCGGTACCTTCCGCTTTTCGAGGCTCTCGAAAGTATCAATTCCAGTATCAAGGCCGAGCTGGAAAAAAAGAAGGAACTTCCCGTTACAGAATTCGTCCTGCCTTATTCTCAGATCAACAAGGAAAAAGTGGACTGGGTGGGAGGCAAGAGCGCCAACCTCGGCGAGGTGCTCACCAGAGTCCATCTTCCCATCCCGGAAGGATTTGCGATCACGGTCCGTGCCTTCGATGCTTTTTTCGCTCACAATGACCTTGTGGATGAAGTCAACAAGAGGAAAATGGACCTGGACCCCAATGACCCCAACACGATTGCCCTTGTGAGCGAGGAAATCCAGAGACTCATTATCCTGGCTCAGGTCCCTTCTGAACTGGAAGTGGCCATTTTGTCCGCCTATGACGGCCTGCGAGAAAAAGCCGGTGGGCATGCATCAAAACCTTTCCCGAAGATATCCATGAGGAGCAGCGCCATCGGGGAGGACGCTGAGTTGTCCCATGCCGGCCAGTATCTTTCCATGCTGAACGTGTCCGCGGACAAGCTCTTGCAGACCTATAAGTTTATCGTGGCAAGCCTTTATACTCCTCGGGCCATATCTTACCGGCTGGCGAAGGGCATCCGGGAAGAAGATGTGGTCATGAGCGTGGCCTGTCTCCGGATGGTGGAGTCCACGGCCAGCGGCATCGCCTACTCCCGGCATCCTTTCAACATGCTGGATGACAACATCATGATTTCCGCGGTGTGGGGTCTAGGGCCTTACGCGGTGGGTGGTGTCATCACACCGGACACCTACAGGGTTTCTAAGAACAACGAATTCCGCATTCTCGAAAGCAAAATCTCCAGGAAACCTGTTCAGCTTATTTGCAATCCTGACGGTGGACTCCTGGATATTCCGGTGCCTCAGGAATTGCAGGACAAGCCCTGTTTGACTCCGGAACAAGTGAGGGCCCTTGCTGAGTGTACCCTCAAGCTGGAGGAGCATTTCAAATGCCCCCAGGATATCGAGTGGGCCCTCGACAAAGAAGGACGGCTCCTTATTCTTCAGAGCCGCCCCCTTCGACTGAATACCCTTCAGGAGAGCGGCTCGGAGAAAGTCATGCCCAGGCTGACAGGATATTCCCTTCTCGTCGAGAACGGAGCCGTTGCGTATCCCGGCGTCGGCTGCGGCCCCGCCTTTCATGTCCGTTCAGAGGACGACCTGCTCCATTTCCCGGACGGCGCTGTTCTGGTGGCCAAGCAAGCGTCTCCTAAGTTTGTCATGGCCATGCAAAAAGCCCAGGCCATTGTTACGGACTCAGGCAGTGTCACCGGCCACATGGCTTCCCTGGCACGGGAGTTTGCCGTGCCCTCTGTGTTGGATGCAAAACAGGGAACCACCAGGATACCGGACGGCGAATGGATTACAGTGGATGCCTATTCCGGAAGGGTCTACTTGGGAAAAGTCCGAGAACTTCTGGATCTTCAGAAACCCAGGGAATCTCATATGCAGGGCACCCCTGTGTATGAGACGCTCAACCAAGTCGCCAGGTGGATTGTGCCCCTCACCCTTGTCGACCCTCAATCGCCCGCCTTTGCCCCCCAATCCTGCAAGACCCTTCATGACATCATGCGGTTTGTCCACGAGTTGTCCTACTTCGAGATGTTCAAGATCAGCGATATCGTCTCCGCGCAAGCCGGGGCCGCCCTGAAGGTGGATGCGCCGATTCCTCTGGACCTCTTTGTCGTTGATCTGGGGGAGGGCCTCTCAGCTCTCTCCGAAAAAAGCAGGAAGGTCAAGGTGGAGCAGATCGCCTCGATCCCCTTCCGGGCTGTTCTCAAAGGCATGATGCATGAGGAATTGCGGAGTCAGGCACCCCGACCCATTGAGTTCAAGGGGCTGTTCTCCGTGATGAGCGAGCAGATGTTTTCAAACCCGCTCTCGGCAGAGCGTTTCGGAGACCGCAGCTACGCACTCATTTCCGACAGGTACATGAATTTCAGCTCCCGGGTCGGCTATCACTACAGCGTTCTGGATTCCTATTGCGGGGAGACGGTGAGCAAGAACTACATCACTTTCTCCTTCAAGGGCGGCGCAGCGGATGACCTTCGAAGAAATCGCCGCGCCCGTGCCATTTCCAGAGTTCTTGAAGAGCTCGACTTTACCGTGGAAGTGAAGGGGGACATGGTGAGCGGACGGTTCCAGAAATTCAACCAGGCCGCCACTGAGGAAAAGCTGGAGATGGTGGGCCGTTTGCTCCAGTTCACCCGGCAGATGGACATGCTCATGGCCAACGAGAGTAGCGTGGAGTTTGTGGCAAAGTGTTTTCTAGACGGGAACTACCACTGTGACCTAACTGAGGCTCCCTGAAAGCCTTCTGCCTCTTCAAAGGCTTTTGGCGCAGCTAAATCCGAATACCGAAATCCCCGGCTTCGGATTTCGGATTTTTGGCTTCACCGCACCTTCTGCTCGCGGGTCAGTTTTCTTTCGAAGGCGGCGTCAATCTTGTTCATCAGCTCTTCGGTGGACGTGGGCTTGAGAAGGTATTCGTATCCCCCGAGCTTCATGATCTCTACGGCCGTGTCCACCGAGGCATGTCCGGTCAGGATGATCACCTCTATCCCCGGATTGACCTTCTTGATTTCAGCAAGGGCTTCCAGGCCGCTCATTCCAGGCATCCGGATATCCAGGGTGATCACATCGTAGGGCTTTGCCTTCAGTTCTTCCAGCGCGGCTTTCCCGCTGCCCACCGCCGTGACCTCCAGGCCGTTGACCGTCAGCAGCTTGGCCATGGTCGTTCTGAATCTTTCCTCGTCATCCACAATCAAAACCCTGGGTTTTGCACTCATGATGGTCTCATTCCTTTTCGCTGGTTAATGGGCAGGGTAACCACAAAGGTGGACCCTTTGCCCACTTCGCTGCTCACGGAGATGCGGCCGCCCAGTTTGTCCACGATCCCGTGACAGATGGAAAGCCCGAGCCCGGTCCCTTTTCCTTCGGGTTTGGTTGTAAAAAAGGGATCAAAGATTTTGATCAAATGGTCTTTCGGAATGCCGCACCCCGTGTCCTCCACGATGATGTCCACGGATCCGTTTTCCGATCTCTGGGTGGCAATTCGAATTCTCCCATCCTTCTCAATGGCATGGGTGGCATTCGTCAGAAGATTGAGAACCACTTGTCTCAGAGAAGGAGCATCGGTGTGCACAAGAGGCAAGTCTTGCTGGAAGTCTTTCCGGATTTCAATGTGGTATCGTATCGTTTCTTTCTCCACAAGCCTCGAGAGATCATCAATCAGCTTGTTGACATTCACTTCTTGAAAAACAGGCTCTTTCTTCCGAGCAAAGTCCAGCAGGTTCTGAGTGATCTCCCGACATCGGTCCACCTGGCGCAGGACTTCTTTCAAGGAATCCTGCAGCTCCGCAACCTCCTTTGGATCTCTTTCGCCGATCTGTTTCAGGAGGTGCTGCATCCACTCCGTCTCCTGGGAGATGATGGCAAGGGGATTGTTGATCTCATGCCCAATCCCTGCTGAAAGCTCACCGATGGAGGCGAGTTTCTGGGACTGAACCAGTTTCTCATCGAGGAAGCATGTCTGCTCGTTCGCTGCGGCAAGCTTTTGAAGAAGCTGTCGTGTGTTCATGAAGGTGACAAAGGCAAGGAAGATTCCGGCAACGGCAAAGCCCAGGCTTCCCGTGAATGCTATAATCACGGCACACAGAGCGATCAGAATGCTTGCGGTGTAGCGGGTGATGCTTTGCCTGAAACCCATGGCTTCTCTTACCGGGTGTACTAAGAGCCCGGCCTTTCCTTTGGCTCGCCTGAAGCGATTGAACCCGGTCAGTATAGGGATGAAGAAACTTATGTGTCAAGATCAAAGGTCGGTTGCTCTGCGGTGTGAGGCTTTACCCGCAGAGCAGGTGGCCTCAGGAAGCCCCTTGAAAGCGGCACTTGATCGCTCATCTTGCCGAGACTTACACAACACTTCCTCCCCCTTGATGGGGGAGGTAAGGTGGGGGTGACAAAAAGGGACATCCACTCCAATCACCACAACCCCCTCCCCTAACCCCTCCCACCAAGGGAGGGGAAATCGTTGTCGTAGCTTTTTTGCACCCTGGATCCGTAAAACCCATCCCGGTCTTCCAGCGGTGGAGGGTTTAGTGACAACTGAATAGAATGAGGATTGAGGGGATTCCGTTTCGCGAGCGGGACAGATGGGCGTTTTTCATCAGTCTGCTCTGCCTCACTCGTGGACCCAGGAGATCGCCCCTCGCGGACATTCTTCAGCGCAGATTCCGCAGCCTTTGCAGTGATCGTAATCGATGGCTCTCTCTTTGGCTTTCCCGTCGATCCGGATGGCCAGATCAGGACAGTAGTCATAACACCTCATGCAAAAAGTGCAGGTTCCGCACTGAAAGCAGCGCCGGGCTGAGGCGATCCTCTGCGGTTTGTCCAGGGGTCCCTGAGGAGAAGCCGGACGAATTCTGGGCGTTTTCTTGAAATGAGCGAAGTTTAGGTCCTCAAACCGAACAACCCCTTGCAGAGGCCGCGGGATGCGCCCTGTCACGCCCAGCTTGAACACTTCGAAGGAAACGGCTCCCAAACGGCCTACGGCAAAAGGCCGGATCTGACCTGAAGGAGCGCCGCGCAAGTGAAGATCGAGCTGAAGGGCCGCCATTTTACCGGCCGCGATCTGGCGAACCACGGCCCGCGTGGTTTCGCTCTCTTTACCAGGAGGCCCCGATGTCGCTGTTCCCCTTTCATCAAGAACCGCCAATCCGGACCGCAGCTTCACGGGAGCGCTCTCCTTTCGAGGCGGATCACTATCCAGCTTCGGAGACACATAAACGGCGTCAAAGTCCTTTGCCAGATCCTCATACCCCTGGTGTTGATGCGTACCATGGTTCCCCATACCCACTCCTAAACTCAGAATCCGTTTCACTTCCCATTCAAGATCCATTCTTTCAGGCGAGCCCTCATGAAGGCTGAGCGCGATAGATTTCGAGCTCTTCCCCTTCCTCCAGGATCGTGATCTCATGCCCTAAGAGGGCAAGAAAATACGCGCAGGAAAGCGCTGCAGGCCCCCCACCGACCACAGCAACCTTGCGATCCTTTTTCGGCTCACGAGCTCCGGTAGAAGGCTCTCGTGCTTGCACCTCCTTAAAGACGGACCATTCAAGATCTTTGACGGATACGGCCTCATCAAACCGTCCCCGATTGCAGACTCTCTCGCAAGGATGGAAGCAAATCCTGCCGCAGATTCCGGGGAAAGGGTTTTCCTCTACAATCTTGCTGTACGCTCCAGCAAAATCAGCCTTCCCGTTCAAAGCCATGATAGCCGGAATGTCTTCGCCGAGCGGGCAAGCTTCACTGCAAGGGGCAAGCCGGCTCACAAAAACAGGCCGCTCAAACCGCCAGGTTCCGGTGTGAATCGCCGTGGTCGGTTCTTTTGCTGCCGCCATGGGCGGTTTAGAATTTCTTTTCATCGGGAAACCTCTTTAACCTTCTCAAAAGCCTTTCTTGCCGCAGCCACATTGGATTCTCTTTTTACAGGCGCCATTTCCCCGATCACTCTTTCGATGCTCTCCAGATCGAGCAACCCCGAGGCTTTCGCAAAAGCCCCTACCATCGCGGTGTTCACCATGCTGAAGGAGGTGGTCCTGAGCTTGAGCTCCTCGGCAATCGAGGTCGCATCCACCACATAGAAGCCTTTGCACTCCCGGACATCCAAACCCCGGCTGACTTCGCTGTTCACGAGGAGGGATGTCTTCCCGGTCATGCCGGCCATCCCCATGGGGTTCTTCAAAAGGTTGGCATCAAAGAGAACGATCCAGTCCGGGGACTGGACGCTGTATCGAAGGGTAATCTCTTTTGAATCCACTCTCAGAAATGCGGATACGGGAGCGCCCCTTCTCTCTGCACCAAAGGATGGAAAGGACTGGACATAGAACCCCTTTTCAAAGAAAGCCGTCGCAAGAACTTGTGATGCAAGCACGGCTCCCTGCCCTCCCCGCCCGGAAATTTTCACCTCGATCATGATCGCCACTCCTTGCTGCGAGCCGCCAGGTCCTGGAGCTCTGTCCAGTCCTGATCCACATTTCCCTGAATGCCCTGAATCGCTTCCTCGGAGAGACCTTTGAAGCGGCCTTGTGAAGCGACGTACTCATGGACGGGGACCTTCTCACCCATCGGGCTCAGGCGATACTGTTTGCCGTCGAACACTTCATAAAGAGGGAAAATCCGGGACAGCACGGCCAATCGTCCCAGCTTGACACTGTCTTTCGTGGCGTAAAGCCACCCTGTGGGGCAGGGGATCAGGATGTGAATGAAACGAAACCCCTTGATGCCTTTGGCAATTCGCACTTTCTGCTCCAGATCCTGGGGATCGGAGATGGACGCGGTGGCCATGTAAGGGATCTCGTGCGCAGCGACAATGGCCGCGATGCGTTTTTTGGGGCGATCCTCGGGGGCCTGGAAGGGGGTCGTGGTGGTCCAGGCCCCGAGGGGGGTACTTGAACTCCTTTGCACACCGGTGTTCATGTACGCTTCGTTGTCATAGCAGACATAGACCATGTCGTCGTTCCGCTCTGCTGCCCCGGACAGAGACTGGAGCCCGATATCAAAGGTTCCGCCGTCGCCGGCCCATGCAAGAACCTGGGTTTTTGGCTTGCCCAGCATGTCCAGGCCGGCTCTGAGGCCGGCCGCCGTGGCGCCTACGGTGCCGAAAGAGCAGTGGAAGAAGGGCAGTTTCGAGGTGGTCATGGGGTAGTATCCTGCCACCACGGATCCGCAGCCTGCGGTGGTGATGATCACGGTGTTCTTGCCCAGAGCCTTGACCACGTGCCGAAAGGCAATAGTCAACCCGCACCCGGGGCAGGCAAAGCTACCAGAATGCACGAACTCGTTTTCCATAGTTTCCATCCCAATCATTTATCATTTAGCATTGCGCATTTGTCATTGACGGCAAAAAGTCCCGTTCACCCCCGTTCGTCCTTCGATACCTCAGGACGAACGGATGAAACCGACCGTAAGTGTCTGATGTTCCGTTCGTGGTGAGCGGTTCGACTTAGCTCACCGCCCTGAGCAGGTCGAAGGGGTAACGAATCACCCTAAGCCCCTCCCCTATACCCTCCCACCAGGGGAGGGAAATTTAAAACCCAAATCCCCCCATCCCCTCTTTACCAAAGGGGGGATACTGTTCCCCTCCCTTTTATAAAGGGAGGCTGGGGAGGGATTTATGGGGCGAGCATCGTACCGGTCATGAGCGTTTACAAACGCATCAAGCTTAAGTTTTAGAAGTGCCGGCTATCCAAGCAGATCCTTTAAAGCGCTTCGGAGATCCGGGAAAGAGAAGCGGAACCCTGCATCCAGAAGTTTTTTCGGCACAACCCTCTGCCCCTTCAAGAGCACGGAACCGAATTCCCCAAGGATGAGGCTCATCACAAAACCCGGTACAGCGGGCATGAAAGTGGGCTTGCCCAGCACCTCACCGAGAACGTGCGTCAACTCCCGGTTTGTTACGGGATTGGGGGCAGTGCAGTTCACCGCGCCGGAGATTTTCTTCTCCTTGATGAGATAGAGGAAAATATCGACAAGGTCCTGCTCGTGAATCCATGAAGACCACTGATTCCCGCTTCCCAGAGGGCTCCCCATCCACCATTTAAAGGCAGGAATCATTTGCTGCAATGCCCCTCCGTGCCTGCCCAGCACAATCCCGAATCGCAGGAGGATCACCCGGGCGCCGAATTCCTCAGCTTTCACGGCTGCGGATTCCCATTCCTTTGACAGGTCAGCCAGGAAACCTTCTCCCGAGGGCCTGCCTTCATCAAGCACCTCATCTTCATGGAAGCCGTAATAGCCGACAGCCGATGTGCTTAGGAGCTTGACCTCTTTGCCTTGCCTTGCCGAGAGAGCTTCAACCAGGTTTTGTGTTGTCTGAATCCGGCTGTCCCCAATGAGCTTCTTGGCTGAATCACTCCATCGCCTGAAAATAGATGCTCCTGCAAGGTTGATCGCTACGTCCTGGTCTGCAACCTTTTCCTGCCACGGACCTTTCTGACTCGGGTCTCCCTCGACATAGGAGACCCCCTGGGGTGGAACCGGGTGGCTCTTGATGCTGCGAGTCAGCAGGGTGACCTCGTGACCCTCATGAGCGAGTTTCTGGGTGAGGGTGGTCCCCACAAAACCTGTTCCTCCGGTGATAAAGACTTTCATGGGCAGATCCTTCTCATCATTGATGCATCTGAAGATTTGTTTTCAACCCGTGAAAACGGGGTCCAGAGAAGGCCTACCTTCCACGCTGGGCAGGGGAGGGGAAGTTCTTGAGGTGGCACAATCATTATAGCTGACCATCAAGTCAGTTACAGAAAAGAGCTGCGCGGTCCAGGTCTTTTCGGATCCCGAAGCGCGTCAGGACGAAATCGTAGCGCACAGGGTCGTTGGGGGAAAGTTCCCTGAATGCCTCTGTGATTTCTATAGCGGTTCGCAAATCCGCCTGCTTGCGCTTTGTGAGCCCCAGCGTCATTGCGATACGATGCATGTGCGTGTCCAACGGGACAAGCAGTTTGGAGAGAGGCACACCATCCCATCCGCCGGGATCAACGTCGTCCCTTCTGACCATCCAGCGCAGGAAAAGGTTGAGCCTTTTGCAGGCACTGCCCTTGCCCGGAGTTGGAATCAGGAAATCACACCCTTCCGGAAAGATATCCTTCACAAAGGCTGAAAGCGCCGGGATCACCGTGCCGTCATCATGGCGGAGTCGGGACATGAAACATTTTTGAAGGGAACCATGCCTCTCAATGACCCGCCTCACCCCCCAGAGCAAGCGGGCAAGGTCCTCCCCGGCAGTGAAGCGATGTTTGAAGTCCGAGAAGGTGTTAGCAATCCGGTTGAACGGCGAGCTGAGTAGAAAAGCTGAAGGGGATGGACCCATTTTGCTCAGGACCAGAGAGACGCTTCTGAGAATCTGTTTTACGTTTCCGTAGGCTAAAGATGAAGCAATGAATCCCACGACCTCTATATCTAATGGATCCTGGAAATCGTAGAGGAATTCGAGCGGGTCCGGGTGGACATAGCAGCGACGATTGTATGCGGAATAGAGAGCTTCAAGTCTTTCTTTTGCATTGCCGTTGAAAGACTCTGCTGTTCTGGCCGATCTAGTATTCTCTGCCATAAATGCGTTGCCAAACTCCTTGCGGTTCCCCCTCCCCTTGCCCCTCCCACCGAGCGGAGGGGAAGCAACCTAAAAAGGCGAGAGCCACATTTGATATTTCGTCATTCCGGCGGAAGCCGGAATCCAGCGGTTTCAGACATTTCTGGACCCCGGTTTTCACCGGGGTGACGGCCTAAGTTAGCGCTTACGCCCTTACCATCCCGTCAATGGGGAGGGGATCAAGGGGAAAGATAGAACCGCCACTTGCAGAACATGTCCGGAGGATGGGGATCAGGAGGAGCAAAGACACACTGAGTCTGAATGCGCGGATCTACTTCCTTGGCAAAGAAGTCGAATTCACGCCTGTGCATTTCCTTGCAGTCATACTCTCCCAGGTTCCGCTTGATTCTGGCTTCCTGCGTGGCACAGGAAGGTACCGTGACGATGACCTCATCAGGCGACTCCTTGATCTGGTACCCGATATGGATGCACCAGGGCCAGAACCGGAGCGCCTTGACGAATCCTGAAAGCCCCTTCTCCTTGATGTCAAACCGGGCGACAAGGTCCTTGGCCGCCATTCCTGCAATCCGGCCCCAGACCTCTTCATTAACTCGCTCCGCCGTGGTTTGACCGAATCGCTCACCAACCTTAATGAACCAGAAAGCATCCATGACACGGTAGTGCCAGAGAAGAAACTCGATGTATTTCCTGAGAACCGGTTCCTTCATTGTTTCAAAGACTGTGAGATCCATCTTCTCTACCCTCTGTCCTCAATGGGCACATAGCGCCTCGTGCCGGGGCCGGTGTAAATCTGGCGTGGCCGGTGGAGCTTGCCCTCGGGATCGTCAGTGCTTTCTTTCCACTGGCTGATCCACCCGGGCAGACGTCCGATGGCGAACATGACGGTGAACATGTTCACCGGGATTCCCATGGCTCGCAGGACGATCCCGCTGTAGAAGTCCACATTCGGGTAGAGGTGGTGATCAGTGAAATAGGGATCTTTCAGGGCGACCTGCTCCAGCTTCATGGCGATGTCGAGCAAGGGGTCATGGACCTTCAACTTGGCCAGCACCTTGTCACAGACTTTTTTAATGATCTTGGCCCTTGGGTCATAGGTCTTATAGACCCTGTGCCCGAATCCTGAAAGCCTGAAGGAATCATTCTTGTCCTTTGCCCTGGCGATGAACGGGGCCACGTCCCCACCGCTCTCTTGAATAGCCGTGAGCATCTCGACCACGGCCTGGTTCGCCCCGCCGTGGAGAGGTCCCCACAGGGCATTGACGCCTGCGGAGATGGCGGCATAAAGATTCACCCTTGAACTTCCCACCAATCGAACCGCAGCGGTTGAACTGTTCTGCTCATGGTCCGCATGGAGGATCCAGAACACGTTCAGGGCATGCACCACATCCCGGTCAAGCTGATACGGCATCACAGGGGAGTCAAACATCATGTTGAGGAAATTCGCCGCATACAAAAGATCCGGCCGAGGATAGACCACCTTGTGCCCTCTTGAGATCTTGTAAGAGAGGGCTGCCATGGTCCGCACCTTGGACAGCAGCCTCGTCGTGGTCATGTTGATTTCTTCGTCATGGTCGGAAATTTCCGGATAAAAGAAACGCAGAGCGTTCACCATGGACGAAAGGATGCCCATGGGATGCGCCCTTCGAGGAAAGTTCTGGAAGAACTCCCGCATGTCCTCGTGGACCAGAGAATGGTCATTGAGCATGACGGAAAAACGGGTCAACTCTTTGCGGCTGGGGAGCTCCCCGTTGATCAGCAAATAGGCTGTCTCGACGAACGTGGAGTGTTCCGCGAGTTCTTCCACCGGGTAGCCCCGGTAGCGTAGAATCCCTTTCTCACCGTCCATGAAGGTGATGCTGCTTTTGCAGGTCCCTGAGTTTGCAAGACCCGGATCATAGGTGATCAAGCCTGTCTGCTGGCGCAGCTTCGAGATATCGAGGGCCCGCTCTCCCTCTGTGCCGATAATAACCGGGAACTCGTAGGTTTTCCCGTCAATGACTAGCTTAGCTGTTTCACTCATTTCCCTCCCCTCCACTTTGAAACGATACAGTACCGTCATTCCGAGTCCCCCCTTAATCAGGACGAGGAATTCTGAACTTGAAATGCCGAGCAGAATCGAAATGACGGATAAGATTTAAAGATGAGAATCGTTCAAAATTGTTTGCATGGGGCTGCTACACCCCGGACAGAGCTGGGGCCTTTTCTTGCGTTCCAAGGGCTCCCGGCCTGCTCATTTCAAGGAGTTATGGACGGGTGATGCCTGCCCGCTTCGCCTCACGGCTCGCGATTCGGCGGGCACTGCCTCCCCCCTCGCTTTTAAACAATACCATAAGATAGGGTATACCCCAATCTTTCGCAAGCGTTTTTTTATCACAGATATCAGGGAATCAAAAGAGCAAAAAAAGGGACGGAAGGAAAGCTATTCTTTTATAATCTCCTTTAACTTGAGGCGCTGGATTTTTCCTGAAGGCCCCTTTGGAAGGTCCTCCAGGAACTTGATGACCTTCGGGGTTTTGAACTTGCCCAGGTGCACTTCACAGTGAATGCGAAGTTCATCTTCGGTCAGCGAATGGCCCGGCTTCAGGGTGCAGCAGAGCATGATTTCCTCCCCGTATTTCTCGTCGGGAATGCCTACGGCTGCAGCCTGGAGAATGGCAGGGTGCTTGTAGCAGACTTCATCAATTTCCTTGGGAGCGATGTTCTCCCCGCCCTTGATGATGAGCTCCTTGAGTCTTCCGGTCACATAAACGAATCCGTCCCTGTCCATGAGCCCGAGGTCGCCTGTGTGAAACCACCCGTCCGGTTCGACCGCTTTGACCGTTTGGTCAGGAGCCTTGTAGTATCCTTTCATGACGTTGTCGCCGCGGATCATGATCTCGCCCTGGGTCCCGCGAGGCGCCTCTTTTCCATTGCGATCCACGATTTTTGCCTCATTGCCCACAGCCTGTCCTGGTGAACCGCACTTCCTCTTCGAAGGATCCAGGGGATTGGAAAAAACCGGTGCTGCCGTTTCTGTGAGCCCCATGGTCTCCACAATACCTATCTTGAACTTCTCCTCAAAGGCTTTCTGGAGCGCCGGAGGCAGAGGCGCAGAGGCAGATCGGCCGAAACGCAGTTGTTCAAGATGAAAACCCTTCCCCTCTATTTCGGTCCCATTCGCCAAGTAGGATATGATCGTAGGAACCACGCTGAACCAGGTGCACCGGTACTTTGAAAGGAGTTCCCAGAAATTGGAGGTGCTGAACTTGTGGGGCATGACCACGCTCCCCCCGCTCACCAGAGGAGAGATCGCCGTCACCACCTCTCCGTTGATGTGGTAGAGGGGCAAGGAACAAAGCGCCCTGTCTACAGGTTTGAGCTCATGGGCCATGGCAGTGTAAATCCCGCCGGACACCATGTTCTTGTGGGAGAGGATGGCGCCTTTCGGAACGCCTGTTGTGCCGGAGGTGTAAAGCAGGAGCGCATCATCCTCTTCTCCAACCTCGGGGAGCGGCAAGGCAGAGAGGTTTCCATCTTTTGGAAAAATGGATGGAGCATCATTGTCGATTTCGATGAGTTCTATTTCCCGGGCGAGCGCCCTACAAGCCTTTTCGAGCCCTCTCGCTGGTCCTCTGTGAAGAAAACCAGCCTGGTGTCCGAGTGCTCCAGCACATATTCAAGCTGAGAAGGCTGGGCCAGCAGGTTGAGAGGGGCAATCACAAATCCTGAGTACATGGCGCCCAGAAAGATCTTGGTCGTCTGGTACCCGTTGCTCAGCATGTAGGAGATCTTGTCGCCCTTATTCAGCCCCTTTTTCAGCAACTGCTTCCCGAACTCAATGGAATCTTCCCTCAGTTGTGCATAGGTGAGGCTAAGCCCTGGTTCAGGAGCGATCATGAACACGTCGTCAGGTTGCTCCTTGGCCCTCATGTCGATGTAATATCTGATGGTTCTCATCGCTTCAGATCCCTTCAACAGTTCAGTCAATCTCTCACCACAGAGGACCCCAAGATCTCCCTCCCGCTCGTCCTTCGATACCTCAGGACGAACGGGCTGTCCGATCATGGTGAGGTATCGAACCATGAATGGAATGAGGTGTTCTGACTTTTTGCGAGATTATCTATATTCATTGTCTTTTTCTTGCCACTGTCCGGAATGACTTGAGCATGGGCAAAACAAGGGCAACGATCGTCAGAGCCATCAAGACGCCGCTGATAGGCCTCCGGAAAAAGATGGTCCAATCATTCTGGAAACTGATCATGGTTGTGTAAAACGAGGTCTCCGCAAGAGGCCCCAGAATGGTGCCCAGCACCAGCGGTGCAATGGGAAACTTGATTCTGTCGAAGAAGTACCCCACCGCGCCAAAGGCTACCATGAGCCACAGGTCCGAAATACTGTTCCGGATGGAGAGGGCTCCGATAAAGCAGAGAAGCATGATGAAAACGGAGACGACTGCTTCCGGAAAATCGAGAATCTTGACTAGAGGTTTGATGGCGAAATAGCCTAGAATGCACATCAAAATAATCCCCAGAAAAAGGGATGCGAACACCGTGTAGACCATGTTCGCCGATGTGATGAAGACCTGCGGGCCCGGCTGGATCCCGTGGAGCAGGAAGGCTCCGAGGATCACTGCCGTGGCGCCGCTGCCCGGGATACCCATGGTCAGCAAAGGAATCATGGCACCTCCCACGGAAGCGGTCGCTGCTGCTTGAGGGGCGACAATGCCTTCAGGGATACCTGTGCCCAGTTCCTTTCTTCTTTTGCCGTACTGCCCTTCAACCCCGTAAGTCACAAAGGATGCGATGGTTGCTCCTGCTCCGGGGACAATTCCCACGATGTGGCCCAGGATGGAACTCCTGAGAAACATCGCCTTCAGGCCCCGCAATTCCTTCCACCCGGGCAGGCTGGTTTTCATAGAGGCCACCTTTTCCACCGGAACCGTGGTAAATCCTTCTCCGAGGCGGGTTAAGACCTCCCCTACCCCATAGGCGCCCACCATCACCGTCAGGAATTCGATGCCGTCCATGAGGATGGGATAGCCGAAAGCGAACCTCGCTGTCCCGTAAGTAGAATCAACGCCCACGGTTGAAATGAGAAGGCCCAGGAAGAGGCTGATAAAGGCATTGGTCATGGATCCGCTTCCCAGGGACACAACGCTCGTGAGGCCGAAAAGCACGATGGCAAAATATTCCGGAGTGGAGAAGGTCAAAGCGAACTTGGCCACAGGTTGCGACAGGGTCACCATGATGGCGGCAGACAGGAGACCTCCGAAAAGCGCGGCATACAGAGTCCATCCAAGGGCTTTGGCCGGCTGTCCCTTCCGCGCCATGGCGTAACCATCCCAGAGAAGAGGGACATGAATCGGTTCGCCCGGGATCCGGAAAAGGATGGACGTGAACGCTCCGCCATAGGTCCCTGTGACATACATGGCCGTGAGGAGAACAATCGCCGGCGTGACCTCCATGGGATAGGTGAAGGGCAAGGCCAGAACCACGCCCATCACCAAGGTGAGGCCCGGCAGGACGCCCACCACCAACCCGATGATCGTTCCTGCCACAAGAAGAATGAGATTCATCGGCTGGAAACAGCCCACAAAACCGAGCAACAGATTGTAGAGAATATCGCCCATAGGAACTCCTTCCAATGGCCTCCGGACTATTTGATTCCCAACATTCTCAGAACAAAGAAGGTCACGCCTGAGAAAGGCTCTTGTCCTAGGGGCAGGGAAACATAGGCGATCTTCATGAAAACAACCACAAGGACAAGGGTCCCGACCACGCTGTTTGCCAGGATGGCCCAGACTTTCCGATACCGGCCGACGATCATGAATAGAGCAAAGTAAAGAAATGTGCAGATGATGAATCCAAGAATTGTCACGAAGTAAGCATAAGCCACGGTCATCGCAATGCCGATGATCAGAAGCCCGGGGTAAGTTTTCTTTTTGCTTTGCGCCTTTGCGGATTGCTCCTCTGCCGGCGCCTGTGGAGGGGTGATTCCTAAAAAGAATGCCGTCTTAATGATTTCGTAAAGGCATGCGACCATAGTGAGGGCAAGCAGCAGTTTGGGCCAGAAGTCAGGCCCCAAGTTACCCGGCTTGACGGAAAACCGGAATTGTCCCGCCAGACAATAAAAGTAAAGGCTGACCAGCAGGATGATGACATAGGGAATGATTCTCTTGATCTTTTCCACTGCCATTGGAAGTCGTCACCTCCCCTCGGGCACACTGTTTGAGATCATCACCGCCC
>CAVPOU010000009.1:0-2500 GCA_963707125.1 uncultured delta proteobacterium
CCTACTCTCCCACGCAGTCCCCCACGCAGTACCATCGGCGCTGAAGAGCTTAACTTCCGTGTTCGGGATGGGAACGGGTGTTTCCTCCTCGCCATAGCCACCGAAAACTATATAAAAGTAAAGAATACAGGAAGCACGTTCCCAGCAAGGGGAAAAGAAAATTATGGCCAAGCCTCACGACCTATTAGTACCGGTTAGCTCAACGCGTTACCGCGCTTACACATCCGGCCTATCAACCTCGTAGTCTACGAGGGGTCTTCAGTTCCCGTGTCTCCACGGGAAGGGATATCTTATCTTGAGGTTGGCTTCCCGCTTAGATGCTTTCAGCGGTTATCCGATCCGAACATAGCTACCCAGCGATGCCGCTGGCGCGACAACTGGTACACCAGAGGTCCGTCCATCCCGGTCCTCTCGTACTAGGGAAAGATCCTCTCAAATATCCTGCGCCCACAGAAGATAGGGACCGAACTGTCTCACGACGTTCTAAACCCAGCTCACGTACCGCTTTAATTGGCGAACAGCCAAACCCTTGGGACCTGCTTCAGCCCCAGGATGCGATGAGCCGACATCGAGGTGCCAAACCACGTCGTCGATATGAACTCTTGGACGTGATAAGCCTGTTATCCCCGGAGTACCTTTTATCCGTTGAGCGACGGCCCTTCCATACGGGACCGCCGGATCACTAAGACCTACTTTCGTACCTGTTCGACATGTCTGTCTCACAGTCAAGCTCCCTTATGCCTTTACACTCTACGGCTGGTTTCCAATCAGCCTGAGGGAACCTTCGCGCGCCTCCGTTACACTTTGGGAGGCGACCGCCCCAGTCAAACTACCCACCAGACAATGTCCCCGGCCCGGATCACGGGTCAAGGTTAGAACCCTAGACCGATAAGGGTGGTATTTCAAGGTCGACTCCACCCCGACTAGCGTCGAGATTTCACTGTCTCCCACCTATCCTACACATACGAGCCCAAAGTCCAATGTCAAGTTATAGTAAAGGTTCACGGGGTCTTTCCGTCTTTCTGCGGGTAGAGGGCATCTGCACCCTCAATTCAATTTCACCGGGTCCCTGGTCGAGACAGTGGGGAAGTCGTTATACCATTCGTGCAGGTCGGAACTTACCCGACAAGGAATTTCGCTACCTTAGGACCGTTATAGTTACGGCCGCCGTTTACTGGGGCTTCGGTTCGATGCTTCTCCACCCGAGGGTGAATAACAAGTCCCCTTAACCTTCCAGCACCGGGCAGGCATCAGACCCTATACGTCGTCTTGCGACTTAGCAGAGTCCTGTGTTTTTAGTAAACAGTCGCTACCCCCATTTCTCTGCAACCTCCTTCGGCTCCAAAAGTAAATTTCTTCACCTAACGGAGGCACACCTTCTTCCGAAGTTACGGTGTTAATATGCCGAGTTCCTTAACCAGAGTTCTCCCGAGCGCCTTAGGATACTCACCCCGCCTACCTGAGTCGGTTTGCGGTACGGTCACCAATCTGACTTGCTAGAGGCTTTTCTTGGCAGCATGGGATCAGCCAGTTTGTGGGATTACTCCCTCCTCATCACTTCTCGGTGTTAACGAGAGGGTGGATTTACCTGCCCTCTCCACCTACGAGCTTGAATCCGGACAACCATCGCCGGAATGGCCTACCCTTCTGCGTCCCCCCATCGCTCAAACGCCAGTTTGGTGGTACAGGAATATTAACCTGTTTTCCATCGCCTACGCCTTTCGGCCTCAGCTTAGGGACCGACTAACCCTGAGAAGATTAGCTTTACTCAGGAACCCTTAGGCTTACGGCGAGCGGGTTTCTCACCCGCTTTATCGCTACTCATGTCAGCATAATCTCTTCCATCCGGTCCACCAGTCCTCACGGTCTGGCTTCACTCCTGAATGGAATGCTCCCCTACCACTCCTCCGCCGAAGCGGAGAAATCCGCAGCTTCGGTAATATGCTTAAGCCCCGTTGAATTTTCGGCGCAGAATCACTTGACCAGTGAGCTGTTACGCTTTCTTTAAATGATGGCTGCTTCTAAGCCAACATCCTGGCTGTCTCTGCGTTTCCACATCCTTTACCACTTAGCACATATTTAGGGACCTTAGCTGGCGGTCTGGGCTCTTTCCCTTTTGACAACGAAACTTATCTCCCGCTGTCTGACTCCCACAATAGAAGTTAACGGTATTCGAAGTTTGGTTGGGTTTGGTAATCTGGTAGGACCCCTAGCCCATCCAGTGCTCTACCCCCGTTACTTAATTTGTGAGGCTATACCTAAATATATTTCGGGGAGAACCAGCTATTTCCAGGTTTGATTAGCCTTTCACTCCTATCCACAGCTCATCCGGGAAGTTTTCAACCTTCTGCGGTTCGGGCCTCCAGTCGATGTTACTCGACCTTCACCCTGTCCATGGATAGATCACCTGGCTTCGGGTCTACTCCGCGCTACTCAACGCCCCTTTCAGACTCGCTTTCGCTTCGGCTACACCTAACGGCTTAACCTTGCAACACAGAGT
>CAVPOU010000009.1:5000-96170 GCA_963707125.1 uncultured delta proteobacterium
ACGCGGGCCCCTCCCTGAACGACAACTTTCGTGAAGAGGTCACCTTTCATCACAAGGACCACGGTCCCTGGGACAATATCCGGTATTAGCCTCGCTTTCGCGAAGTTATTCCAGATTCAGGGGCAGGTTACCCACGCGTTACTCACCCGTTCGCCACTTTACTCTCTCCCGCAAGCGGGAAATTTCTCGTTCGACTTGCATGTGTTAGGCACGCCGCCAGCGTTCATTCTGAGCCAGGATCAAACTCTCCACTTAAATAGTTTGGATCCTAGTTGATCCATTAATTGCGAAATTACGGCCTACAGCGGCATCACTATTTAGTTTTCAAAGAGCAACGAAATACCCATTCAACACTAAGGTCCCGAGCTTGAAATGTCAAGGTCCTTGCGGCACTTCCTCAGGACAGACAGGCAGACTAAACTAGTTGATTCCCGCCTGTCAAGAAAAATTATTGTATGTTTCACGATTTTTTCTTAAGCCCCAATCACCAGGAATTCCTTGATTTTTTGAACCACAGCTTCCATCTGTCCTCTCTTGAGCTCCGGGTAGATCGGAAGGGCCAGCGTGGTTGCGGCCGCCTCCACGGATTCCTGGAAATCCTCCGGCCGGTGGCCCAGGTATTTGAAGCAGTCCTGCACGTGAAGCGGCAAGGGGTAATACACTTCCGTGCCGATTCCTTGCGCGTTCAGAAACTCCCGAAGGCCGTCCCTCCTGCCTTTCAGCCGGATGACGAACTGATTGTAAATGTGTCTTTTTTCTTTTTCAACAGGCACCGAAACCTCGGCCAATCCGGCCTTTTCAAAAAGCTCCCGGTAGGTCCCGGCATTCTCCCTTCGCCGTGCCGTCCACTGCTCCAGATACTTCAGCTTCACGATCAGGATGGCCGCCTGGAGCGCATCGAGCCGGAAATTCCCGCCGATCACCCGGTGGTAGTACTTCGGTTTCGCGCCGTGTCCGCGCATGATGGTCAGGCGTTCGTAAAGCTCCTGGGAGTTTGTCGTCACCATTCCTCCATCTCCGAAAGCCCCGAGGTTCTTGGATGGAAAAAAGGAAAAGCATCCGTACTCTCCCATGGATCCGGCCCTCTTGGGAGCGCCGCTCCTGAGCGCGACCTCCGCCCCGATGGCCTGGGCCGCATCCTCGATGACCACAAGGTGGTACTTCCTGGCCGTTTCAAGGATCGGCTCCATCTCCGCGCATTGGCCAAAAAGGTGCACCGGCATGATCGCCTTCACTCTTGAACGCTCGGCCGCACCCAGCCCCGCCATGGTTGATTCGAGTTTCGAGGGGTCCATGTTGTAGGTCGCCCTGTCAATGTCCACGAAAAGGGGTGCCGCTCCCACGCGCGTGATCGAGCCGACGGTCGCAAAGAAGGTAAAGGGCGTGGTGACGACCAGGTCCCCGGGGCCGATGCCGGCGGTCATTAAAGAAATGAGCAGCGCGTCGGTTCCCGAAGACACGCCGACAGCGTGCTTGCAGCCGCAGTACTCGGCGATCTTCTCCTCGAGCTCTTTCACTTTGGGTCCGAGGATGAACTGCTGCGACTCATAGACCTCCCGTGTTGCGGCCATCATCTCATCTTTGAGCGTGGCATACTGTGCTCTCAAATCCAGCAACGGAACTTTCACTATTCTGCCTCCAGTGATTCTCCGCCTTCAGGCGAAGGCTTCAGTTTGTTTCTTCATCCCGGTACAGGCACAAAGGGACAAAGGTGCAAAGGCACCAAGCGGAAAAACCTTTCTGCTCTGTCCCTTTGTGCCTCTGTGCCTTTGTCCCTTAAGCTGTCGGCGTCAGCGATTCTCTCTGGATCAAGCTCTACGACCCGGTCTTCATGTGCGAGAAGATGTTCCAGGTCTGCAGGAGTTGCAGGGCCTGGCGGATCTGATTGTCCTTCTCAACGAGCTGCTTTGCCCTCTTGTCGTTCTCCTTCTCCTCCGTACGCTTGTCCGCGTCTGTCTCCTCACCTCCCTCGCCGGGCAGGTGGCCCTTCAGGTCCTTTTCCCTGAGCATTCTAGCCTTTTCCTTTGCGTCCTCTTCAGAGGGAGGGAGGAATTTCACCTCCACATCGGGCTCAATGCCGCTCGCCTGAATCGAACGGCCGCTCGGCGTGTAGTATATCGCGGTGGTCAGCCGCAAACCGGACCCGTCACTCAACGGGATGATCGTCTGCACAGAGCCCTTGCCGAACGTCTTGGTGCCCAGGATGAGCGCTCTCTTGTTGTCCTGGAGCGCCCCTGCCACGATTTCTGCAGCGCTTGCGCTCCCGCCGTTCACCAGAACAATGATGGGATAGTTCCGGTCCGTCTTCTTCTTGTGGGCTGTTGCCCTCATATCCTGCGAGGACTCCCGGCCCTTGGTGCTCACGATCACCCCTGACTCAAGGAAGAGATCCGACACGTCAATGGCCTGAGAAAGCAGGCCCCCTGGATTGTTTCGAAGATCCAGAATCAGGCCCTCCAGGTTGCGCCCGTTTTCGAGCTTTTCCAGCTCGGCGGACAGGTCGTTCGTCGTTTTGCTCTGAAAATTGGAGACCCGAACGTAGGCGATCTTCGGGTTCAGGAGGGTGCTCCGGACGCTCTTGATCGGGATCACGTCCCGGGTCACTGTGAGCTCCAGAGGTTTTTCAACGCCCTCTCTCATGACGGTCAAGGTGACTTTCGTTCCTTTTTCGCCGCGAATGCTCTTGACCGCTTCAGGCAGAGTCATGTCCGCCGCGAGTTTCCCATCAATCTTGATGATTTTGTCTCCTGCCTGGATTCCTGCTCTGTACGCCGGCGATCCTTCAATGGGAGAAACGACTGTGAGCACATTGTCCTTCACCGTAATCTCGACTCCGATCCCTGAAAAACTACCCTTTGTTTCGGTAAGAAGATCTTGGTGTTCCTCTTTGGAAAGGAATGACGAATGAGGATCAAGGCTCTGGACCATTCCCTTGATCGCGCCCTGGACCAGTTTCTGGTTATCCTGGGGCTCGACATAGTTTTTTTCAATCTGGCGCAGCACTTCCGTGAGAACTTCAAGGTTCTTGTAAGCCTCTCCGGTTCCCGCTTTGACCACGACCGTATTTCCATTGAAAAAGAGAATGCTCCCGATCAGAACACAGAACACGATGGTTTGCAGAAAAAGTCTCTTGTTGTTTCGAGGCATAGCATTGCTCCTGATTTGCAGTGAAAAGTACCAGTTATGATACTCCACAGGGCCATCCCTGGTCAATGAACTTTTAGCCACCTGATAGGATCGAGGGTCCCGCCCCCCTTTCTGATCTCAAAATAGAGCCTTGCATCCCTTGGTGAAGGAGATTTTCCAAGGGATCCGATCACCTCGCCGGCCTTGACCGAATCCCCTTCATCCTTCTTTCTCTGAGCAAGCTGGGCGGAAACCGTGAAGTATCGAGACCCATGGTTGATCACGACGATCTCCCCGTAGCCCTTTAGACTCCCGGAGAAATCGATCCGGCCTGCATAAACCGCTTTGACTTCCGCGCCAGGGCGACCCTCGATGGTGATTCCTTTGAGACCACTCTGAGACCAGGCCCCTTCTCTCAATATTCTGCCTTCCAGCGGCATGGGAAGTTTACCTCTTGCGTTCGCAAACTCAGAGGCAATTTCAGTCCGCTTTTCGTCTCTTTTCTCAATTTGGATAAGAGTTTCTTTTAGCTTTTGCGCAGCAAGCTCCAGTTCCTTGACTCCGGTCTCATGGAACTCCTTCTCTTTGTGGGTTTTCATTAAGAGAACGACTTTCTTGTCAATATCCTTTTTGAGAGCAGAGACCCGGTCGCTTTCTTCCTTTTCAAGTCGGTCCAGAGCAAAAAGCTTTTCTTTGACTGAAGAAATCCCTTCCCGGTACTGTCTCTGGAGATTGGCGGTCTCCTGTAACAGACCGAGGTCCACGGCCAAAAGCCCCCGGAGGTACTTGAATCTTTTCCTCAGGGTATCAAGACCGTCTGCGGTGGCAAGCAGCCGGATATATCCCCTCTTCGCGTAACGATAAAACGCGTCCAGCCTTTTGCCCAAACGGTCCTCGAGCTCCTTCAGCGATTTCTCAAGCTGGTTCACCTTGGCCTGGTTCTCCCGCAGATCTTTCTTGATGGAAGAGACTTTCTCCTCCAGCTCTTTGAGGTTCCTCCTTTTTTCCTCAATCTCTTTTTCCAGCTCCGAGAGCTCTTCCAGCAACCTTTCTTCTTTTTCGTCGAATTTGAGCATCTGCTCCCGTTCACGGTCAAGATCTTTTTCTATCTTCTCGATCTGTTGTTTTTTGTCTTCCGGGTCGGTCGCCACGCGTGCGTGACTGAAGGAGGAACCAAAGAAGGGGGGATACAGGAAAAGCCATGCGGCCGGCAACAGAAACAGAAGGACGCCCGGGAACCAGGGGGAATAAGTCACTTTTTTTTCAGCAGCTCTTGATTTCAAAACTTGAAGAACCGCCCGATTGCAATAAAGCTCCCCAACAGCCCCAGAACCAGACCCAGAGACAGGATCCCCAGGGCGTGACTCTGTGTCAGGAACATGAAATCCATGAAGGGCAATCCGAAGACCTGGATCGTTTTGAAAGAGAGAAGGAGGTGGATGACCGAGAGAATTCCCAGAGCGATCAAGGCTCCCAGCACACCCTGAATAGCTCCTTCAATGAGAAAAGGCGCCTTCACATACCAGTCCGTGGCGCCCACCAGCTTGTAGATCTCTATTTCGTTGCGCCGGGAGTAGATGGCAAGCTTGATCGTGTTGGTGATGAGGAATAAGACGGCCACACAGAGTAGACCTCCAATGGCGAGCCCGGCCACCTTGAGCACATAGAGCAGACCCTCAAACTGGTCGAGCCACTGCTCGCTATATTGCACTTCATCCACGCCCGGGACTTTTTCCAGGGCTTCCTTGATTCTTTTCGGTTCGAACTTCTTCCTGTCCGCGTTTCTGAAGGCGACTTCAAAGGAGGCGGGAAGCGGGTTCTTGGTCAGCCCGTCCACCAAACCGGCTTGTGACCCGAGCATCCCCTTCATGTCCTGCAGCGCCTTTTCTTTGGAGATGTACCCTTTGATCTCGGCACCCTGCAACGTGCTGATGGCCGTCCGAATCCTTTCCCGCGTTCCTTCATCGATGCCGTCCTTGAGATACACCGAGATGGAGAGCGTCTGCCCCCACCCCTGAATCCAGGTTCTCACATTCACGGACAGAAGAACAAACGCTCCGAAGATGAGCAGTGAAATGGCAATGGTGCCCACGCTGATGGCATAGATCAGCCGGTTATAGAGGATGCTGGACAGAGCATATTTGAAGTAGGTTGACCAGAGCCTGAGCTTCGCGAGCATAGCGTTTATCCGAGGTAACCCTTCAGCTTTTTGAAATAATCATAGAAAAAGGCCATGGGGGTCTCTCTAAAAACAGAACAACGAAGAAGCCACATCGAAGTGTCCGGCTTCAGGCCATGAGTGAGGCGGGCGGAGGGCTGCCGGGGAACTCGCCATCTGCAATCCTGCAGGCAGGTGCCGGTGAAACCTCGCCGCCCGCCTTCGCTGCCCCTTATCTGCACAGTCTTTCCCGCATACTCTTCGTTTTCTGTTTTTAGAGAGACCCCCATGGCCTCAGCCATCCATTTCAAAAAGCTAAAGGGTTACTATTCGAGAACCTTTCCCCCGTGGAGTACAATGATGCGCTGGTCCGTATTCCGGAGCAATTCCCTGCTGTGGGTCGCAATGACCACCGTGGTCCCTCTCAGATTGATGCTACGGAAAAGAACCATGATCTCCCGTGTAATATCCGGATCGAGATTGCCCGTAGGCTCGTCCGCGAGCAGGATCAGGGGATCGTTGATCATGGCTCGTGCGATGGCCACCCTCTGTTGTTCCCCTCCGGAGAGCTCAATCGGATAGGCCTCTTCCTTGGCTGCCAGCCCCACCGCTCGGAGCATCTGGTGAGTTTTCTTCCGCACCACCGATCGCTTTTCGCCGGTCACCTCAAGAGCCAGGGCCACATTCTGAAACACGGATCTGCGGCTCAGAAGTTTGAAGTCCTGGAATACGAATCCGACCTTTCTTCGAAGGAGATCAAGTTTGGTACCGCTGATGCGGCTGAGGTTGATGCCGTTGATGACAATCTGGCCTTCTGTCGGCGGCTCGGCACCGAAGATCAGCCTGAGAAGAGTCGTTTTTCCTGCACCGCTCGGCCCGGTGATAAAGACAAATTCCCCCGTGCGGATTCGGAGGTCAATCTCTTTAAGAGCCACAGCGGGCCCAAAAGTTTTGGATACTTGAAATAGCTGGATCACAACGCTAATGGATGATGCAAGAAAGACGGATCAGTAATTTCCGATTGCCCGGTCCAATCTGGCTTTGGCCTGATTGTTATCATAGAGGGCCCGGTAGTAGTCCAGCCGCGAACGGGCGAGAAGGGTTTGAGCATCCAGCAGATCCGTAATGGTGGACACCTGGGCTTTGTACCGCTCCGCGTTGACCCTCAAATTCTCTTCACCGGCATCAACCCCTTTCTGAGTGGTCGGAATGTTCTTGGCAGAGGAATCAAGGTCCAGCATCGATTGTTTAACCTGCAGGCGAATGCCGTCCTCCACATCCGCTTTGGTCTCCAGGAGTTGCCGCCGCACGCTCTCCTTTTCCCTGCCTGCAAAGTAAGTCTTTCCCCATTCCCAGAACGTCCAGTTGGCCACAATCAGGGCCTCCCAGTGGTTTGCATCAACGTAACGGCTGCCTGAGACCGAGGCGCTGTCCCCTTCACTGATGTACTGATAGGTGAAAGCAATTTCAGGGTAGTATTTGCTTTTTGCAAGCCGGATCTGTTGGTCGGCCTGAAGAAGGCTGACGTCGAGCAGTTTAATCTCCGGACGGTTTTCAAAAGCTGTCTTCACGTAGGCGTCAAATTCTCCCACCTCCGGCTTGAAAACCAGGATATCCTCAACCTCCACAGGCTCGGTAACCGGCCTAACCAGCACCGTGTTAAAGGTGGAACGCGTCGTTTGCGCAAGGTTCTTTGCCCTCACGAGTGACTGCTCTGCATTGGCCAGTTCTACCTCCGCCCTGAGCACGTCATTCACAGGAATCATGCCCACTTCGAAAAAGCTGCGAGCGACCTTCACCGTTTGGGTGAGCGATTCCACCGTCGTCTGTGCGACTTCGACCGCTTTGTCCGCTCCCAGGATGTTGAAATAGACCTCTTTCACCCGCAGAACCAAGTCCAGTTTTTCCAGGTCCATCTCCAGCTGCGATTGGTCAATACCCAACTCGGAGAGCCGGAAGGAACTGATGAGAGCAAATCCGGTAAAAATCGGCTGTCTCAAAAACCATGTCCACCGGAAGTTGTCCTCTGTCCCCACTACCAGCGGGATCGGAGTTCCAAGGAGCGTTGATGACCTGCTAATAGGAGGTTCACTCAGTCTGTTGTAACTGTAAGTCGTCCCAAGTTTCGGCAGGAAATCCGCTCTCGACTGCTTCATGACATCATTCGCCTGCTCGATCCTCTCATTTCTTGCCTTAATCTTGTGGCTGCTGTCCAGTGCTTGAGAGATGCTTTTATCAAGGGTGAAATAATTCTTGCTTTCCTGAGCTGCTGCGACGGTCGGCAAGGAAATCAAACTAAGGAAGAGAAAAATGCCAATCCACTGAATCGACCCTTTACGTCTCATGCCACATTCCTCCATGGATCAGGAAAATTCTTTTAGTTATTAGAGCAATTTGGCCAATAAGTCAACGGGAAACAAGCGAGAAAAAGGAGGGAAGCAAGAGAGACTCATCCTGGCCGGACACTCAACACGTGAACAGCTGGCGTGAAATTGTTCATAGGCCATCCATCCCTATTTAGCCGCAGGTTCTTCATGGCCGAGTATAATCATTCTTTCCTTGGCAGCCTGTTGTCGTTTTTCTTCCCAGGCCGGCCACTCTTCTTTGAGGTCTGCCATTTCTTTTTCCAGATCCATTAGGTCATCCCGGGTTCCAGCCACGAGCCCGGCACTCAGATCGGAGATTTTCTTTTTCAGTTTCCTTACTCGCTCTTTAATGCATCTCAGCTCATTAAGGCAGTTCACTTCTTCCTCAGTCGGTACATCAATTTTCTTGCAACTATGAGCACAAGTTGTCTTCCCTTCCAGATTGTTATCCATGGCATGGATCCTCCGTCGATAAAAATTCACACCAACGTCTTTGGTATAGGTAATGCCCCGGCATGGTTTTGTCAACGAAAGGCGCAGCGGGCGGGCATCACCCGTCCGTAACTCCTTGAAATGAGCAGGCCGGGAGCCCCGGTATGGAAGAAAAGGTCCCATCGTCCAGATATACGACACTTCAGAGCGATTCGGGCAACAGGTCGCGGATGCTTGACTTTTGGAGAGGGAGTATATAGTTTCATCGAAATATCAGATGGTTGTGTTTTTCCATCGTAACTGCTCAGGTGTTTAGGCTGAAGACTGAAGGGAAATAATGTTCATGACACACTCAACTGCCGAGGTATCCAAACGATCTTGGCTTTGTGTGATTGCGTATGTCTTTTCCTTCAGTCTATCTACCTTCAGTCTATCTACCTGAGTAGTTACTTTCCATCAAGAAAGGGATTCCCCCATGAAATTGTCTACCCGAGGACGTTACGGTACGCGCTTGATGCTGGAGCTCGCCAAGCAATATGGAAAAGGCCCCATCAGCATGTCAGACATCTCGAAGAATCAGAGTATCCCCATCAAGTACCTTGAGCAACTGATTATCCCGCTGAAAAGGGCAAAATTGATCACCAGTGTCAGGGGTCCTAAGGGCGGACACATGCTTGCCAAGGCCCCTCAGGAAATCAACCTCTGGGAGATTCTTCTTCGCCTCGAATCAAAATTCACTTTTGTGGATTGCCTCACCGATGAGACTTGCTGTGACAGCATTCCCACTTGTCCGATCCGCCCTGTATGGGGAAAGGCCTTTGAGTCAATGAAGACCATCTTCAAGGACACAACGCTTCTCGATGTCCTGAATCTTCCCGATTTGCGTAAGACAAAGTCCAGTCACAGTCCTGCACGTGGGTTTCGGATGAGAGAACAGGCTTAGATATGAACATCTCGGAAGATCTTCATGCCTTCGTGTGGCAGGATCCGGCCTCCAACAATTCAAACACCTACTTCATCAACGGATCGAAAAAAATTCTTATTGACCCCGGACACTACCACCTTTTCGGGAATGTGAAGGATCACCTTTCAAAACTCTCCATCACCCCGCAGGATATTGATCTCATTATCTTGACCCACGGCCATCCGGATCACATGGAGGCTGTTCGCGCGTTTTCCGATTCCCGGGCGCTCATCGCCCTCCATGAAGCTGAACTGGATTTCGTTAAGAAACTTGCGCCTCATTACGGCGCGGCCATGGGCATTACGAAGTTCGAACCTCAGATTCTTCTGCGAGAAGGAGAACTCCAGGTGGGCGACATGAAGTTCCAAGTCATTCACGCGCCAGGCCATTCTCCGGGGTCTATCTGCATTTACTGGCCTCAGGAGAAAACCCTCATCACCGGCGATGTCCTCTTCTATCAGGGCATTGGGAGGACAGATCTTCCTGGCGGAAACGGGCAGACCCTGAAAGAAAGCATCAAGAGCTTGTCCAGGCTTGACGTGGAACATCTTCTCCCGGGCCATGGGGAAGTTGTGTCCGGGAGAGAACTCGTGAAAAGGAATTTTTCTGAGGTGGAGAGAGTGTGGTTCCAGTATATATAAGGAAGGTGCACGGTACACGGTGCAAGGGACAAGGCGACAAAACATAAAAACAAAGAATTTCCGTGTACCGTGCGCCTTGTACCTTGTACCCTCTTTCTTGTACCGTGTGCCGTGCGCCGTGCACCTTGCACCATTTTGCAGAAACTTATGAGGGTTGAGTTCTCAGAGATACCAATATGAAGAAAACGCTCTCCGTTCCCACGACTTCCGTCGATTTCGATCTTCGCCAGCTCGAAATTTTTCTTAGAGTAGTAGAACTGGGAAGCTTCTCCAAGGCAGGAGAAGCCGTTCACCTGGCACAAGCCTCGGTGAGTGAAAGGATCGCCACCCTTGAAAACATGGTTGGAGCAAAGCTCCTGGACCGATTGGGGCGAACGGTTGCTCCGACAAAAGCCGGTGAGCTCCTTTATCAGCACGCCCAGCACCTGCTGGAGATGAAGAAGACGGCGTGTTTTGAAATGCAGGACTTCCTGGGCGTAAAGCAGGGAGAAATTCATATCGGAGCGAGCACCATTCCCGGCGAATATATTCTGCCAGGGGTCATCGGGCGTTTTGCGAAGGAGTATCCGCTCATCCGCGTCGTCCTAACGGTCGCCGACTCCGAAGAAATAGAGTCCCGAGTCCTGCAGGGCCACTTTGAGTTTGGAATCATCGGTCGCAGAAGTTCGAGCAAGAAGATCTTGAGCCACGAACTGTGGGACGATGACCTGGTCCTTATTGTGCCCTCCAGTCATCGCTGGGCTTCCAGGAAGGAAATAAGACCGGAAGAACTGGCCGATGAACCCTTCATCTTGAGAGAACTAGGTTCCGGAACCCTGTGGAATATGGAGGAATACCTTCAAAATGCAGGAATAAAGGGTATCGGTTCGCTTCGGGTAGTTGCTCGCCTGGGAACTTCCACGGCTGTCAAGGAGGGGGTCAAAGGCAGCGCCGGTGTGTCTATCATCTCCTCAAGGGCCGTGGACACGGAGTTGAAAGCAGGAGTGCTCAAGAGACTCAAGATCAAGGGGCTTTCCATGTCCCGTCACTTCTATCTCGTCCGCGGCAAGAGGAGGACGATTTCTCCTCTTTGCCGCACCCTGATGGATTTCCTCATTGCGGCACCCAAGAAACTGGAACACGCCAAAGCACGGATTCCCGCTAACGTTCAAAAGACGAGATTCCGATAGATTCGTTCCTACTCCCGCTTCTCTCTCACTTCCTCCATGACTCCCGAGTCCGTCATCGGAAAACCCCATCAAATTGCCCCTCATCTATCGGTATTTCCAGTTTGACAAATCGGGACATTGTCCCTACACAGAAAAGTCGGACGAGGTCAACCCAAGAGTTTCCAAGAGAGCCTTTATGTTTCGGTTTTTCGGCTTCACCTGACATAGTCCCACGAATTCTACCCGGGATCGGTAGGCAAAGGGCCAGACCGAAAGTCATGTTCTTACATCCTCATTCCTTTCTTCATTCCTCTTCTGTCTGGCACATGCCTCAGGCGCCAATGGCGCAGGCAAGGCACAGGGAATCGACCGCGCCGTGCCGGTTTGCCGAAATCACCGTAGCAAAGGGCGAGAATCAAGGTCTGCATTGAGCGACGCGTTCTGAGAAAAGCCGCTCTTTGTCGAAAACCGCTGGAGATATTTTTCAAACTTGCAGGCTATCTGATGGAAGAAAACACGAAACAGAACACGGGAGGATGAACATGGGGAACTTCAAAAATCTTTTTGCAACGCGTTGGGGGATTATCGGCATAGGAGCGTTCATCGGCGTCTTTGCCGCGCTCCTGCAGAAGTGGGGGAATCCGGGGAACATGGGTATTTGCGTGGCCTGTTTTGACAGGGATATCGCCGGAGCGCTAGGGCTCCATCGCGCAGATATCGTCCAGTACATGCGGCCGGAAATCATCGGCTTTGTGCTGGGCTCGCTGATTGCGGCGTACCTTTTTAAGGAATTCCGTCCCAGGGCGGGATCGGCACCCATAGTCCGATTCGTCTTGGGCGCTTTCGCAATGATCGGAGCCCTGGTGTTCTTGGGCTGCCCCTGGCGAGCGTTGCTGCGTCTTGCAGGAGGAGATGGCAACGCCATCCTTGGCATAGCGGGACTCATTGGCGGAATCTGGGTGGGGACGCTCTTCCTCAAGGGAGGTTATAACCTCGGCCGATCGGAGAAGACCTATGCCAGTGTGGGATGGATGCTTCCGCTCATCATGATTTTTTTCCTGGTCCTGAGATTCATCTATCCTCCCTTGGCGGACAAGCCGCAAAGCGGGGTCCTTTTTTACAGCCTCAAGGGACCGGGCTCTATGTACGCCCCACTCGCCGTTTCTTTGATCATCGGCCTTGCTGTCGGCTTCCTGGCCCAGAGAAGCCGCTTCTGCACCATGGGCGCTTTTCGTGACCTGATTCTGTTCCGGCAACCCCACCTTTTTATGGGCCTCCTCAGTCTGCTGGTCTTCGCTTTTGTAACAAACCTTATTTTGGGTCAGTTCCATCCGGGATTCGCCAAACAACCCGTGGCCCACACCGTGTCGGTCTGGAATTTCGGTGGCATGGTTCTGGCCGGCCTTGCTTTTGCACTCGCAGGAGGGTGTCCCGGCCGTCAGCTCTTTTTAGCTGGAGAAGGGGATGGGGATGCAGCCATTTTTGTTCTAGGCATGATTGTTGGCGCAGGATTCGCCCACAATTTCGGGACGGCCAGTTCCCCTGCCGGGGTCGGGCCTCACGGCATCGGTGCCGTGATTATCGGATTGCTGGTGTGCCTGTTTATTGGCTTCACGATGAGAAGAAAGGCGGTTTAGGCTTTTCACCGCAGTGTGCGCTTCTAGCGCAAAGACTAAGGAGGAGAAAATGGCTCAAATCGTTGATGCGCGCGGATTCAGTTGCCCGCAGCCTGTGCTCATGACCATGCAGGAAATGAAGAAAACAGGCAAAGGACAGATCGAAGTGCTGGTGGATACCGATACTTCTAAAGAAAATGTTTCACGGGCCGCCACATGCCAGGGCTGGCAGATCCACAACGTTTCGGAGGAAGGCGGCGGCTATCGGATCGTCATCAAGAAGGACGCCTGATGTCTTTTCTAAGTTTCCTGAAAAAAAGACGGCACCCCAAGGAGCAAGACCGGGATCGAGGTATTCTTGTTTTTGAGAACACCAGTGAGGTCATCCGTGCGGAGAATGCGCTTAAGGCAGCCGGATGGATGGTGAAGGTCAAAGGACCCCCTCCTGAGATCCGCACAGGGTGCGATCTGGTGATCGAGTTCCCTTTGATCGAGGAGCTTAATGTGCTCAGAGTTCTTGAAGGATCAGGGCTGAAGCCCCTGAAGGTGGTCCCCGTACAAAGCGCGCTGCTCGAACCGGTCAGCCTTTTCCACACAAAGGACTTCGGGGAATACCTCATGATCCGGGCGGCCAACATGAAGCTGACGGTGGACAAGAAGACCATGACGATCGTGAACATCTCCGGAGGGGGTTGCCCGGATGTCCCCTTTCTCGCGCAGGAGATGGTGGGCAAGCCTCTTGCGGAAGCTCCTACTCCGAGGGCCATCGGTCATACGCTTTGCGGCTATGCCCTGCAACTGGCTTACGACGAGATGAGGCGCCAATGCTCGCCGTCGTAGGAACCGTTCCTGACGAGAAATTCCCTCTGCTTGAAGGACAGGTGCTCATTGAAAATGACATGCTCGTCCTTCAGGGGAGAAAAATCCCCGTCAACAGAGGGACGCCGGCCTTGATTGCCGCTGCTGTTGTAGCAGGACAAATCCTGGGAAACGCCAGGCCCTACACCTATCTTGTCGGCGACATAGGGACCGGGAAGGGAAGTCGAAGGCTTTACGAGCATTTAGCCAGGCACTTGCCGAAGAAAGCTTTCGAAGTGATGACCTTTCATTACCTGCAGCCTGACGTAGATTGGCACAACCGGGTGCTCTTTGTCATCGAAGAGATGAGGGCGAAGCCGGTTCTCATTGCGGATGCCGGTTTCATGTATGCGGCCAAAATGAGCGGCCAGGCGGGCGCCTATGACCTGTTCACCCCGGATGCCGGAGAAATCGCGTTTCTCGCGGACGAAGAGGCGCCCCATCCCTTCTACACGAGAGGATTCATCCTCCACGAAGAGAACCGGGTGCCGGAACTGATCATCCGAGCTTATGAGCACGACAATGCAGCTCGCTGCCTTCTGGTGAAAGGGAAAAGAGACTACATCGCTAATCGTGAGGAAATTCTGGCTACAGTAGATGAGCCCTTGGTAGAAGCCCTGGAACCCGTTGGTGGCACAGGCGACACGGTGACAGGCATCGTCTCGGCCCTGGTTGCCTCGGGGATGGACGTGGAGAAGGCTGCCGTTCTTGCGGCCAAGGTCAACAGGCTGGCCGGCCTGTATGCGAACCCCACGCCGGCGACGCAGGTGATTGAGTTGATAAAGCATATCCCCAGGGCAATGACGGAGATTCTGAAAGAAAGGGTGAATAAACATGAGGCAAGCCACGCGCGATCAAAAGCCGTCCAAGACAAATAAGCCCCATCGGCTGCCGTCGGAGCTATCCCGGAATGCCTCGTAGGAAAATACGGGATTCTTTGTCCCTACTTGGTTCTTGAAATCAACCCCTTCTCGCATTAGGTTACGGCTGATGGTCCACGGTTAAGGACGGATTGAGATGACCGAACAAGAAAGCTATCGTCTTACACAAAAGGTTAAAGGTTCCGGCTGAGCTTCAAAACTGGCTCCAGGGGACCTGGACAAGGCACTTTGCGGTTTGGATATCCCGACCGACCCGAATGTCATCGTGGGTCTTGAGCGGGCAGATGACGCTGGAGTCTACAAGGTTTCAGACGATCTGGCTCTCATTCAGACCGTGGATTTTTTCACTCCCATTGTGGACGACCCATATTGGTTCGGTCAGATTGCCGCAGCCAATGCGTTGAGCGATGTTTACGCCATGGGGGGTGTTCCCAAGACGGCGATGAACCTCGTTGCCTTCCCTGCTAAAGACATGGATATCTCCGTCCTGCGCCGAATCATTGAAGGCGGACTGGACAAGATGCGTGAAGCCGGAGTGGTGCTCGTGGGTGGCCACACGGTTGAGGATCCGGAACTGAAGTATGGTCTTTCTGTCACCGGTTACATTCATCCTGCCCGGGTTCTCACAAAAAAGAATCTGAAACCCGGAGATCGATTGATACTGACAAAACTCATCGGCACCGGGATTGTCGCGACGGCCATCAAAGGCGGCCTTGCCTCCCAGGAGGTCATCGACAGAGTGACTCGCGCGATGGCAACTCTCAACAAAGTTGCGGCTGAAGTCATGCAGGATTATCCCGTTCACGCGTGCACGGATATCACGGGCTTCGGACTCCTGGGCCACCTTGCTGAGATGGTGTCCGGCTCGGGATTCGGAGTTCGGATCAAGGCGGACAGCGTTCCGGTCTATCCGGAGGCTCTGGAGTACGCAGCCATGGGATTGGTCCCTGCCGGCGCTTACAGGAACAGGGACTTTAGGCTCTTCATGGTGGATTTTGCACCAACTGTAAACCGGATACTGCAGGACGTGCTGTTTGATCCGCAGACATCGGGTGGCTTGCTGATTTCCGTGGCTCCTGAGAGGGCGCCGGACCTGCTGAATGCCCTCAAAGCGAAAGGCATCCAGGATGCCGCCATGGTCGGCGAAGTGATGGCCGAACCCAAAGAAAGAATCAAAGTCGAATAAGATTATCACCACAGAGACGCAGAGTTCTCAGAGAACTCAGACATCCGGCCATTCTCGGCAGAAGTGAATGGGAGGGGGCTCAAAATGGTTGGCAGCGAGATCATGATGGAATCATGAACACCGTTCAATATTCCATTAGGACTCGCTGCCAATGCTCTTTCCCGCTCTGCGGGAAGACTCCGCTTTGCGGAGATTTTGAGCACTCAAATACTCCGTGATCTCTGTGCCTCCGTGGTGAGTTACTGAAAGAAGTGATTTATGCCGAACGAGTTGGATTGCCGCGGGCTGGCCTGCCCTGCCCCGGTGCTACAAACAAAGCAGAAAATCGAAAAGGAGAATCTCTCCGAGATCAACGTCATTGTGGACAACCAGGCTGCAAAGGAAAATGTTTCCCGCTTCCTGGAAAACCAGAAATTCGAAATCGCTATAGAACAGAAAGGGACGGATTTCTATGTGCACGGAAGAAAGACGGGCACTTCCAAGGCTCCCGACCAGCCTTTGGCCAAAGAATCCCAGCTCCATCGAAAAAAGATCATGGTCATGGTGGGAACCAACCGCATGGGGCACGGCGATGATGAGCTCGGCTCCAAACTGCTTTTCAATTTTCTGAAGACCTTGAAAGAGATGGGTCCTGACCTCTGGCGGCTTGTTTTTGTTAACAATGGGGTCAAGCTGGCGATCGAAGGAGCCGAAGCTTTACCCGTCCTTAAGGAACTCGAAGACGAAGGCGTTAAGATCCTACTCTGCGGCACCTGCCTCAATCACTTCAATCTTCTGGAGAAGAAGAAAGTGGGTGAGACCACCAACATGCTTGATATCGTGACCGCGATGCAAATAGCCGATAGTGTGATCAATATATAAGAAGTGACAAGCAAATAAAGGTGCCGGGCGCAAGGTGCACGGTACACGGCAGCCTTGTGTATGCAAGCTTTTACCCGCCGGCGGATTTGCCCGACTCGGGAGAACGTTCACCCTGAGGTATCGAAGAGTGAACGGGAACCAGATTTAGATCGTCCGTCAGGCTCTTAGCAGGCATTTCAGTTGCTTTCTAACCTCCTCTTTCAGTCGCCGCCTCATTTCTGACCTGACGCGAGGACACGCACGAACCGCATAATGAGGGCCCTCCGTGCGCCCGAATCAGAGCCCGTCTCGATGTGCAGGAATCACAAGGAAGTGTGATCTTCAAGAAGAGGCTGTATTATTCCAGCTCGCCTTTACAGCGATGTAAAAGTGAGAGAGCACAAGGGAGTCGCCCTCTCGGACAAGGATTCGCTCAAGGAATCGTATAAGGGTCTCCCTCTGTGGGTCTGTTCGCACATAGAATTCGGGAGAAGTCTCCTCGATTGCCTCATCAAGCGAGCGAAACCGTATGGGAAAAGTGATTGGAATGAATTCGACCGCTGGATCAATGCCCATTTCCTTCAACACGCCGATGAGCACTCTGGATTTCGGAGAGGGGTGATAAGGTTTTCCGTGGAGCATCGGCCATAGGGCCGCGTAATTGGAAGTCCACGTGGGCACTCCGGCGAACCAATAAAGAGAGATCCAGCCTTTGCAAACGCGGATCATTTTTTCAACCGCTTTCCGGATGTCGGGCATGTCCAGAGAGAAGGCCGCAATGACTGCGTCGAACGGAGCGCTTAATTCTGAGTCAACATCAACCTCTTCCCACCGTTTTTGAATACAAGCAATATTGGAAGTCTTTTCATGAGCGATGTTTTCCTCCAAGACGGCCATCATACCTGGAGAGGGCTCCACGGCTGTAACCTGGGAGACTGATTTAGAAAGGGGAAAAGCCAAGGTCCCCGGTCCTGCGCCGATGTCGAGCACACGGGAATTCGGGGTGAGTGTGAGCCCCGAAAGGGTCTTGTGGATATAGCTTTCCCCCAGTTGCTGAATCGTGTTCCAGTAATGCCTTGCGTGCTTTTGGTTGTCCCATAGGGTAGCGCAATCCGGCGCAATTCCGTGGCGTCTTGCCATCATCGCCTTCCAGATTTCGCTCCAGTCCGTTTGCGCCGAGGGGAGGAAGAAGTGCTGTAAAGGCAGTGAATCTGGTTCGCAGCTTGTAAGCATTTCCAGTTCCTTTCCCAACAAAAAAACCGCGAAGACCCGCCGGATTTCGCTCCGGCTGAACCTTCGTGGTTTTGTTTGATAACCCTAAGCGCTCTTATGCCCGCAATTTCGTATTGCGTTTTTTTCTTCTTAACGCCCCTGTGAGCGGCTGTCACACAAAACAAGGGGGGAGATCTGTGCAATCTCCGTTTCGATCTCTCATCCCAGATGGGAGCGCAGGGAGCACTGCCTTCATCAGGGCTGTAAACACAGGATGCTTGATAGCCCCAACTCTTTCTATGCTCTCTGCATACCCTACGATCTCTCCTTCATGAAGGACCGCAAGGCTGTCGGCCATCCTCAGGATGACCCGAATGTCATGGGAAATGAAAAGATAGGAAGTTCCCAGTTCGTGGCGAAGTCCCGCCAGAAGGTCAAGGATTCTGGTCTGGACGATCATATCCAGGCTGCTCACCGCCTCATCCAGGATAATCACTTTGGGTTTCAGAGCAATCGCCCGCGCAATGCACACCCTCTGCAACTGGCCGCCGCTGAATTGATGGGGCAGCTTTTCCGCGTCCGACGCCTTGAGCCCGACCATTTCCAGTAGTCGGCTCACCCAGCTTCTCAGTCCCGACGGTGTCACCGATTCGAAATTGCGTATAGGCTCAGCCACCACCTGCCCTGCAGTCATCCTGGGATTCACGGATCCGAGTGAATTCTGAAAGACAACCTGAAGGTCTCTTCGCGCCAGAGCACTTTCTCTGCGGCCTAGGCCGGCCAACTCACGTCCCTGAAACAGGACCTGTCCTGAGTCCGTAGGTTCCAGGCCCAGAGCGATTCTGCTCAGCGTGCTTTTCCCTGAGCCGCTCCGACCCAGAAGTCCCAGGCATGCCCCCTCACCGAGGGTTAGGCTCACTTTCTTGAGAACTTGGACCCGGTCCCGGTTTCCAAACCAGCCTCCGCGGCGGTAGGATTTGTCTATGGCTCTCAGTTCGAGAAGATTCATCTCTGGCGCGCCCCCTCTCTCAGATCCGGAATATCGGCAAATACCCCATAGAGACCGAAATGGGCTTTCAGAAGCATTTTTGTGAAGGGATGGAGCGGCTCTGAAAAAATCTGTGTCACCGAGCCGGTTTCGACAATTTCACCTTCCTCCATGACCGCGACTGCGTCTGCCAGGCGAGCAACGACGCCAAGATCATGAGTGACCAGCAGAATCCCCATCTCATGTCTATCTCGCAAGGTCCTCAGAAGGTCCAGGACCCTAGCCTGGGACATGACATCCAGATCGGTCGTTGGCTCGTCGGCAATTAGAAGAGGCGCCCGCAAAGAGAGAGCCAAAGCAATCATCACGCGCTGGAGCATGCCGCCGCTCATCTGGAAAGGGTAGAGCCCGAGGATTTCATGCGGATTCGGAAAGCCCACCTCCGTGAGCGACTCCTCGGCCTGCCGCATGACTCGATCGGAATCCCCAAGACCGTGGGAGGACAAGGTCTCGATAAAGTGGCTCCGGATCGTCGCAATAGGATCAAAGCAACTCATGGGGTTCTGAAGAATCATGGCGGCTCCTCGCCCGCGATGGGACCTTAGATCAGCAGCGGTCAACTGACTGATCGATGTGCCATTCAGCCAGACTTCACCTCGAGTCCGTCTCAACCCTGCCGGCAGGAGATTGAGAAGAGAAAGACAAGTAATCGATTTCCCGCATCCGCTCTGCCCGATCAGCCCTAGAACCTCCCCTTTCCCAACGGCAAAACTCACCCCTTTCACCAAGGGATCAAGAGCTTCCCCTTTCTCCAGGGCAATATGCAGGTCTTTTACGGTCAGGACGGGAGTGCAAGTCATGAATCAGTTTCCCTCTGCCCGGATGCTGGGGTCCAGCATATCCCTCAGCGCGTCGCTGGGGATGTTGAATGCCATCACGGTCAGGAAAATCATGAGCCCCGGAAACATGATGAGATGGGGCTTGGTCCAAATGAACTGTCGGGCGTCATTGATCATGACTCCCCATTCAGGCGTTGGCGGTTGCACTCCGAGGCCCAGGAACGAAAGGCCCGAGACATGAAGAATCATGTGGCCCATATCCAGGGTGGCCAAAATCACCAGCTGAGCCGCCACCGGGGGCAGAAGATGCCGGAGCACGATCTTCAGAGGAGGCGTGCCCGCCACACGGGCAGCCAGCACGTACTCCCGGTTTTTCAGGCTCAGGATCAACCCCCGTATGATCCGCGCGTACCAGGCCCAGTGGGTCAGCACGATGGCCAGAATGACGTTGGTCAAGCCCGTGCCCAGGACTCCCACCATGAACATGGCCAGAATAAACGTGGGAAAAGTTAGGAACACATCGCAAAAACGCATCAGCAGCGAGTCGATCCACCCTCCCCAGTATCCCGCCGCCGTGCCCACAGTGAAACTCAGCACAAGGATCGAAAGAACGATGGCCAAGACCGTGCCGATGGAAACCCGTGCGCCGTACATCAACCGCGAGAGAATGTCTCTACCCAGGTGATCGGTGCCGAGAGGATGCTTGAGGCTGGGATCAAGGAGCTTTCTCTCCAGATCGACTTCTGCCGGATCGTGGTGTGCAAGCCATGGAGCAAGGATCGCTACGGAAAGGATGAGCCCCAGGACTGCAAGGCTAAAGACCACCAGTTTGCGTTTTAGGAGAAGCCGGTGATTCATCACGATCCATTTTCTCCTTGCATTCGGATGCGGGGATCTAGCCATGCGTAAACAATGTCCACAAAAAGATTGCAGAGCACAAAAATAACGGTCATGAGCAAAATAAAGCACTGCATGACCGGAAAGTCCCTGTTGTAGATCGCTGTCACCGCATAGCGGCCTATTCCCGGCCAGGCAAAGAGGGTTTCCACCACGACCGCTCCGCCCAGTAGCTCGCCCACATGCATTCCCATGGCGGTGACTACTGGGACCAGCGCATTCTTGAGAACATGGCGGCCAATGACCCACCGTTCCAAGACACCCCTCGCACGGGCATAGACGACCATCCGGTGCCCCATTTGTTCAAGCATGCTCGCCCGGATGAGGCGCGTATTGATGCACATGGACATTAGCGCCAGCGCAAAAGAAGGCATGATCACAGAGGCCGCACCCTCTTTTCCCATGGAGGGCAGCCATCCGAATTTCACTGAAAAGAAGTAGATGAGGAGGAACCCCAACCAGAAACTCGGCATGGAGACGCCCAGGAAAGAGATGGCACGTGTCACCTGATCGATCCACCGCTCACGGTAAAGGGATGAGAGAATCCCAAGGGGAAAGCTGAGCAGGAGGGTGAGGAGCAAGGAAACCCCCGCCAGGGTGAGGGTATTCGGCAGGTAGTAAAGAAGTTCATCCAACACCGGTCTCCGCGTAACATAGGAAGTTCCGAAATCCATGGCCAAGGCTTTGGAAAACCAGTTGAAGTACTGAACAGGAATAGAGAGGTTGAGCCCCAGGTGCTCACGAGCCTCCGCCAGAGCCTGGTCCGTAGGCGGGATCTGAGAAAGACGAAGGTAGGCCATGGCCGGGTCTCCTTCTCCTACGCGCAGGATCAGAAAGACCACGATCGAGACAGCCAGCAAAATGGGCGGGAGAATCAAAACCCTCTTGAAAACGAATCTTGCCACGGTCGCCTTCCTGTCTCCTTATCGTTTCTCCATGCCCTCAAAGGGAATTTCGTATCGCGTCCAGCCGAAGTTCACATTCTGGAGGTTTCCACGGTGAACGATCACATTGGTGATAAAGCTCAGGGGCAGGTACACGGCCTGCTCATGCAGAGTAGTGAGAAGATATCGGTACAGGTCCTTCCTTCGGTTTTCATCCACGCTCCCCAGGACTTCATCGATCTTGGCATCAATTTCAGACTTCATAGGCAAACCCGCTTGGGCCTGGTAGTCCGCATGGGATGGCGCTCTCATGGAACTCATGACCGCATGCGGGTCGTAGGGAGCCCCCCATGTGTCGTTGAATATGAGGCCAAACTCCCCGGTTGTCTGACGCTTTAGGAGAGTATCCCTCTCCTCGCCCACAAGATTCACTCGCATACCCACTTTGTTCATCTCGGATTGAAAGGCCTCTGCAATCGACTTCTCCAACGCATCGTTGCCCACGAAGCACAAGTCCAGGGCTAATTCCATGCCCGTCTTGACCCGAGCCACTCTGCCTGCGGGCCGCTTCCAGCCCGCCTCATCCAGGATGCTTTCCGCCTGCTGAGGGCTGTAGGCATAGGGCTTGAGTCCCACGTTACAGAAGGGCATCTCCGCCGAAAACAGGGTGTCCGCCTTTGTCTCCGTGTTCACAAAAATACCTCGGATCATCGTCTCCTTATTGAACGCATGCTGGATCGCCTTGCGCACGGCGAGTTCCTTGGTGGGAGCCCGGTTCGAATTGACGGCCAGGGCACGGGTGGCAAGGGGTTGAGAGACACGAGTCTCGTACTTTCCGGAGTCTGCAAATCGTTTGAATGTGTCCACTCCGATCTGTCCGCCCGGTCCAAAGATCAGGTCGATCAGCCCGGTCTCGAAGGCAATGGCCCTGCCGTGCGGGTCCGGGATCACCTTAACCACAATTCTTTCCTCCTTGGGTCTAGGCCCCCAGTACCGATCGTTGCGAACAAACACGTCATATTCTGCCAGCTTGCTCTCTGAAAACAGCCATGGGCCCGTGCCCACAGGCTTCCGGATACCCTCCGCGGTGTTTCCGCCCTCCGGAAAGGCCGAAGGGGACAGGAACCGAAAGGGCCTGATAAGGGTGAGGTCCTGCAATGTTGGATAATACGAATTCTTCAACACCAGCTTAAACGTGCGATCATCCAGGGCAAAGGTCTCATGGATCTCTCTGGCAATGTTGAGCCACTCGTGCCGCTTTGCGTTGGCCATGATGGCATCGAAATTCTTTTTCACCGCTTGTGCGCTAAAAGGTGTTCCATCGGAGAAGAGCACGCCCTGCCTGAGCTTGAACACATATTCCTTTCCATCCTTGGAGATATCCCAACTTTCCGCCAGCCAGGGCATGATCCGTCCCCCTTCCCCGTAGCGAACCAAAGGCTCATAGACCATGGCTTGGGCAAACATCTGATTGGGGGAATAGAGATGGGGGTTGAGGGGGCCCACATTGCTAGGCCACGAATAGAATAAGGTCTTCGTGTCAGCCAGGCACGGAGCAACCCAAATGAGCAGAAAACCGAGGACCGTCACCAACCCAAAGAGACAAAAAACCTGGCGAAACTGTCTTCTGACCATACTGTTCTCCTCCTTGATCCTGTTCAAAAATGTCCTCTTCCACTGGCCAAAAAAAAGCCACGAAAGCTCAACGCTCCAATAGGGCGTTCGAAAGCCTTCGTGGCTCTGATTCGTATTTGATTAAATTGCGATTTTAAACTGAACCGTCTTCAGACGGCCATTGACACTATGCGCTGTTTTCTAATACGGCTGCCCGGAAGATGTCAAGCGAAAATGCATCTGCCCAAACGCCTACCTCCCTGTTTCGGATAATGGGATACTGGCTTTATCGCCTGGACCACCCCCACAAACACGGCGAGTAGTTCTCATTGGAAAAGGCTTCTTGAGTCGAGGTCGAATCAGAATATTTTTCTGATCTCCTCTTGCAGTTGCAGCCTCGTTTCCGACCTCGCGCGAAGCCATTGAGGATCCGCATTCAGATTGGGCACGATAGCAGATCCTGAGAATCCTCTCTTTCTTAAGTCATCGAGAAAAGCTTTTCGACGCGATTCCTTTTGTTTCTCCGCATTCTTTTCAAAATCGGCCAACACCCTGCTGAGAAATGGTGATGCATGTCCAGCCATGTATTCCAGAGTCTTCAGAAGCGCTTCGCTGTTTGTCTCCACATCGAGTCGAGCCACCACCTCTTCTTTGAGAATCTGATCAACCAGTTCTTTGTCTTTGGCTCGGAGCGCAGTCACCTCAACTTGAAATCTCTCAGAGTCTAAAATACCGTCGAGAGCTTTCTGTACAAGGCCTTTGATCTTGCCTTCCAGTTCCTGGCGCCTGAAGCCCTTCTTTTCTTCTTCGGTTACAGAGAACCTTTTGGCTTTCTCCATGATAATGTCAAGTGTGCTCTTGATCTCAGCCATTTGTCCGTAGTCCGTTTTCAGTTGTGCTTAAGAACTGGGAGTAATGGAGCACTTGGAGTACTGGAGTACTGGTTTAAATCCAATACTCCATCTCTCCGTTACTCCAACACTCCATCCTTTCGATTCTGTCTACTTGTATTCTGTATTCTCTTCTTCCAACTTGAGACACTCTAGTCACTTATGATCCCCAAGGCTTCCATCACCGCATCATGAAACACGGGTCTGAACTGTTTGATTTTATCGTTGTCTCTTCTTGGATGCACTCTGTTCGTGAGCAGTATCGCAATCACATCTTTTTTAAGGTCCATCCAGATGGACGTTCCTGTGAAACCGGTATGCCCCACGCTATCCCTTGAAAAATACTTTCCTGCACTGCTTCCTTCCAACGCCCTTGTGTCCCATCCGAGCGCCCAATCACTCCCTTTGACGATGTCCTGCCTTCTGAAGAACTCCCGCACCGTCTTGGGCTTGAAGTAGTCGTCCCTCTTCCCCAAGTAGTGCTCTCTCAACATGTTGGCGATCACGTAGACCTCTTCAGCGCTGCTGAATAGGCCTGCGTGCCCTGAGTACCCGCCAAGCGTCCACGCATTGTCATCGTGCACTTCCCCTTGCAGCACCCTCTTTCGCCACCGACAATCCTCCGTGGCCGCAAATTCCTCCTTTGCCAACCCTAACACAATTCTCCCCTCCCCTGCCCTTTCATGCTCACTCCCCCCTTTTCTCTCATCCTCCCCTCCCCTTGTGGGAGGGGACAAAGGGGAGGGGGAAAAGAGCGTTCTTTTCAACCCCAGCGGCCCGTAGAAGCGCTCTTGCACAAAGCCCGGCAAGTTCTCCCCTGTCTTCTCCTCAATCACCCATTCCAGAAGCATGAATCCGAGGTCGCTGTAGATATTCCCCTTCGCCGGCTCATAAGCAAACGGCTCCTCGATGATCAACTGCCGCAAGATTCTCTTGCGGTCTTTCAGTGGATGATCACGAAGCTTCTCATAAAACGGCTTCCAATCCGCCAGTCCCGCAGAGTGAGTCAGAAGCAGCCGCAGTGTGAGGTCTCTTTTGTCCCCGAGCGCTGCCTTGGGAAGTACTTCCGCCAGAGATTGATCCGGGTTGAGCTTTTCTCCATCGACCAGCTTCATGATTGCCGGCGTTGTAGCAAGCACCTTGGTAAGTGAAGCGAGATCGAAGATAGTATCTCTTGCCATTGAGACGCGCTCGGGCAGCAGCGAACGATGTCCGACATGCTCAGCGAAAACGATCTCCCCTCCCTGCGCGACCAGCGCCACCGCGCCCGGAAAAACTTTCTCTTCTAGTCCTCTCTGGAGGACTTCTCTCATTTCTTGCTTCCCTTTCATCTTATCAAACTCACCTTGAGATTTAGCTCGCCACATCAAAACTCACAGCGCGAAAATCTCATATCATTTGGGTTCCTTGTGTAGGCTGATGGCAAATATCACTCAATTGGATACTATAAGCAAGAATTGCTTTTCAGTTGACATCTGGTATAATAAAAGTATATTTATTATACAATTATGCAATTCGAATACGACATTAACAAGAATGGATTGAACAAGCGAAAGCACGGGATCGATTTTGTTGAAGCCCAAGCTCTGTGGAAAGACCCTGACCGAATAGAAATCCCGGCGAGAACTGTTGATGAACCTAGATATTTGCTCGTCGGTAAAATAGGTGACGATCATTGGTCTGCAATTATCACGTATCGCGACGAAAAGATCCGCATCATCTCTGTCCGGCGATCTAGGAGAGAGGAGGTCGAGATTTATGAAGGCTAAAGAATTAGATAAGAGATTTGACGAGGGAGAGGATATTTCAAAATTTCTTGATTTGTCTCAAGCCAAAAGACCCGGCCGAGAACAAAGACGGGTTAATGTTGATTTTCCGGCCTGGATGATCGAGCGTTTGGACAAAGAGGCAAGGCGTCTTGGAGTGACTCGCCAATCCATCATCAAAGTCTGGATTGCGGATAGACTGCAGAAGGACGTGGCATGAACGTGATCAATCACCCTCTCGCTCAGCCAAAACACGCCTTTCCGTTTCCCTCCCGTTCGTGGATGTGATCGGGGTCACAACAATTGACACAAGACAACGGATCCCCTATCAAGTGTTGAGCGACCCCTTATTTGAGGAGGCAAGACTCAGAAGACTCAGGAGCGTTTATTATGTGGTTTATCAATAATTCATCCGGCATCATTCCGATCATTCTCTTAATCTTAGGCGCTATTATCGCGGTTTTCATCTTGTTGCGGATCATCTCATGCTGAATCATGAGGGCCTAAGATGAAAACCCTGAAGACCACTCTAATTGTTGTCATCGCCCTGTGCATCGGCGGTGCGGGGACTTACATCGCCCTCCCATTCCTCAAGTCACTGAGGGCAGTGTTTGAATGGGAACGGGTTGAAAAACAAACCCTGACCATCCTGCAAAGCGAGGCTATGGCGTTCCTGGTCACCGATCGAATTGCCTCCCAGATCGTCGTATCCGTTTCTGAAAGCAATATTCTCCTTGGCCAGCGCGAGGGCTACCTTATCGGAACGGCAAAACTGTACTACGGTATCGATATGAAAGAACTGACCAGGGACTCGATCAAATTACGGGATAATGCGATCATGGTCGTTCTCCCACCTGCAAAAGAACTTGATTTCGCAGTCGATCTGGAATCGCTGCAATTCATTTCAAAGATGTCGGGGACTGTGGCTTTAGTCGATTGGCTTAAGGGAAAAGACATGTACGCGGAACTGCGCGCTCAGTTCAAACCCAAGGCCATAGAGTTCATGAAACAAAATGGCATGATCCCTGATCGGCAAAGAATCCTCGGCCGGCTCAACAGCATGTCGTTTCTTCTGACGGAAAACATAGGTTTGAAGTTTGCGTTTGAATGAGTTTTGAAGATTCGATGCACCCATTGAGAAACAAGAAGGCAAGCATTGCCTGCAGTCGCGACGCGACCCCCACTACTGAAGCTGTAAGGTCAAACCCTTCCTGTCGGCTTAACCTCTTAGGATATCTCTGGCTTTGGAATGAGAATTGTTAATGGACTTGTGGTTCATGATGAGGGAGTAGATTTCCCTGGCCTTGTCGTGGTTGTCCGTCTTCGCATAAACATAGAGGAGTGCCAGATTAACCTCCGTGCTGAATTCGTCGACATGGTTGTTGCACGCTGAGACAGGTTCCAGGAGATTCCTGGCCGCGGCATAGTCATTTCGGGCAAGATAAAGACTGGCTTCGACGTAATCGACCCTTTCGATGTTGAAGGGCACAAACAGAATGACTTGGTCTTTCCAATTCGGAATCTTCACATAGGTCTCGATCCAGTTGATGCCCTCTGTCGCCCTCGCAGGAGGCAGCTTCCCCGCAGCCCGCAAGACGTATTCGATAAAAGTGAAATTTTTCGGATATCGCGCGCGAAGGCTCCTGGCCAGTTCCACACCTTCATCAACCTTATCTTCAAACTGAATGTAGGCGTAGGCGAGAAAAACCTTGGCCGCTCCTTCCGAATACTTGCCATGGGTCATGGCCTTGGTGACATACTCGAGCCCTTTCTCGCTGTTCCCGCTGAACCCGATCAGCCAGGCGAGAATCCTGATGGCGCCCGTAAGCTTTGAACAGTAGTATTCAAACATGCCAAGACCGAGGTAGGCATCATAGTTTGTGGGATCGATCTGCAAGGACTTTTCCAACGCCGCGACGGCGCTCTTGCCTTTGCTGTAGGAATCCAAATACTCTTTGTCCTGGAGATGAACCATGCCCTCTGTTCCCAAGACCATTCCGCGCAGGAAATAGATCGTGGCATTTTGAACGGGGTATTCATCGCAGACTTTCTTGGCATCTGCTGCAGCACTTGAAAATTTTCTTTTGTAGATCTCGTACTTCTCATCGGCTGGGAAATCCCAGTAAGAACGGAGAATGTACATGTAAATGGTGGTGAGAAGAAAACGGGGAAAGGCTCTTTGGGATAGCACTGATCAGCTCGTGGGTTCTGCTGATGCCTTGTCATATTCGCTGTTTAAGTTTCATGAGAAATTCGCGCAACCAACTCCCGGACATGCCTATCCTCCTCAAAGTTCGCTGCCCATGCGCTTTGAGTCAGGGCAATAATAAAGAACATGGCCAGGAATGCCTTTTTCACTGGTTAAGATCCTTCTGCCGAATACTGTACTGACTTTCATGGTATCGCTCTTTTACCCATGCCTGTGAGTACTGGCAACAAGATAAGACGTAGGAGGGAACAAACAAGAATGCCATGAACCTTGGCCCCTTAGTTGTAGATGGAAAATGAAAATGCAACTCTTAGACCAATCAGACTTGAGATGTGCCGACAGACAGAGACAAGGAAGGCAGAGTCAATCAAGCTCGGTCTTACGAAGAAGCTCACTCTACAGGCTCTTAGATAGAGAGCAAACCTGTCTCTTAAAAAGCCATTTAATTTCAGATAATTGCATCCACTTCGATAGCATAGACCCTGTTCGACCTCCGATTCAACGAAGTGTTTCCATAAAGTTGGGATTTTTCTTTGCCGCCTCTACGTCTTGACTGCACATCCAGCAGCAATTTCGTCAGGTCGCTTTGACCCTGATTTTTGCGAAAAGAAGGCAAAATCTGACAAATTTCGTCACGTCAGCCGGCCATAGCAACCGGCGTACGAATGCTTTCCCCGGGTAACATGTTCAAGGTCATGTGGCTGCACAATAAGCCGGTTCCCCGCACGACCGATGGATGCAGGGGCTCATCGAAAAAGAATGTGCATCGACAAGTGTTGACAAAACACAGGACCTTTGCCATGAAAAAGGACAGGAAACTCTTTCCTGTTTACGGTGTATGGAGTGTGGCGCATGAGAATGGAACTGATTAAGAACAAAAAACATCTGCTCATGGGTATGGTGGCGTTATTGGCGATTCTGCTTACGCTAACCTTGCCCTCTTACTCACAGGTTCGGGAAGCAGATAGAGCCATTGATGAAAAGGTGAAGACCTTCCTTGATAAAATGCGGAACCGGTGGCGCGATCTTAACGTTCCTGAGGCGGACGGCAAGATTCTTTATGACATCATCCTGCAGAATCAATACAAGCGGGCTCTGGAAGTGGGGACTTCGACAGGACATTCAGCCGTCTGGATGGCATGGGCCCTGAGCAGAACCGGCGGAAAGCTGATTACCATTGAAATTGATGAGGACCGATACAGGCAGGCGTTGGCCAACTTCAAGGAGGCAGGTCTGAGCGACTATATCGAGGCGCGGAACGCCGATGCCCATCAATTGGTGAAAGATCTCCCAGGGCCTTTTGACTTCGTTTTCATCGATGCGGATAAGGATTGGTACATCCATTACGCAAAAGCCTTGATCCCGAAAATTGAACCAGGAGGATGCATCACAGCCCATAACGTCGGAGAACGTGTCCCTGCGCTTCGAGGAGGATATATGAGCGACACGGATCGATACTACCAGTACATGAAAGACCTGCCTGAATTTGAAACCCGCGTTCATCCTGAAAGTCAAGCGGGGATTGCCATGAGCTACAAAAAAAGGATAAGGTAGGGTGCGCGGGAGGTCACTGCGAAAATTGAAATGTTGGGGGTAGAAGATTATGGGGACTTGCACCAAAGAACGCATCATGAGGCCTTTTACCGTAGCTGCCCTGCTTTTCTCCTTGCTCTTTCTCTTTGCCTTTGGAGAGTGCTTCGCGCAGGGGGAAGCACTCGCAGCAAAAAGCGCCTTCACCTTTCAGAGCGTTGTGCAGGAGGCAAAGAAGCTGTCTGAGAAACCCTACAAAAGCCAGAAGGGAGAAGTTCCTGACCCCCTTCTGGCCATCAACTACGATCAGTGGCGCGACATCCGGTTCAAACCCGACAAGTCCTTCTGGCGCAAAGAAGGACTCCCATTCACGCTTCAGTTCTTTCACCCGGGACTCTTCTATGATCGCACGGTAACTCTCTATACGATCACCCCCAAGGGGGAGGTGCGGCCGATTCCTTTTTCAAAGGATCTCTTCACGTATCGCAGGGAAGAGGTGGAGCCCCTTGTCCCTGATAATCTCGGTTTTGCTGGGTTCCGTATCCATCACCCGATCAACAAGCCTGATTATTACGATGAAGTAGCGGTATTCTTGGGAGCGAGCTACTTTCGGGCCATTGGGCGGCGCATGAATTATGGTCTTTCGGCCAGGGGCCTAGCCGTCGACACCGTGCTTCCTTCAGGGGAGGAGTTCCCCTATTTCAGAAAATTCTGGATCCATGAGCCGCAACCCGATGCCGAGGAAATCAGCCTTTACGCCCTTCTGGACAGCCCGAGCGTTGCAGGGGCCTATCACTTCGTCATCCGTCCCGGGAAAGAAACCGTCGTCGATGTCGACCTCACGCTGTTTCTCCGCAAACCGGTGGCGAAGCTCGGCATCGCCCCCATGACCAGCATGTTCCAGTACGGTGAAAACTCCTACGCCAGAGTCATGGATGATTTCCGACCTGAGATCCATGACTCCGATGGTCTCATGATTGCCACTGCCACAGGGGAGTGGATCTGGCGTCCCTTGGTCAATCCCAATATCCTGCTCGTCAACTCCTTTCAGGTTAATAATCCGGCAGGGTTCGGCTTGGTTCAGAGGGATCTGGACTTTGACCATTACCAGGACCTTGAGAGCAATTTTGAAAACCGCCCCAGCCTCTGGATCAGTCCCGTGGGCAACTGGGGAGAAGGACGGGTGGAGCTGATCCAGATCCCGACGGCGAAGGAATTTTACGACAACATGGTTGCCTTTTTTGTGCCTGCTAAACTCCCTGAAAAGGGGGAGCCGCTCTCCTTCGCCTACCAGATGATCTGGCATTACTCCATGGACAGCCTGCGACCTCCAGCCGGAAGAGTGGTCGCCACCAGGATCGCCAGGACCAAGGTGGAGGGAGCCAGGAAATTCGTGGTTGACTTTGCCGGCACCCAGCTCGACTCTCTTCCAGCGGACAAGCCTGCTGAAGGTGTCGTGACGGTCGGCTCGGGAGCGAAGTTCATGGAACAACAGGTTTACAAGAACAGGTTCACCGGCGGTTGGCGCCTCGTCTTTCAGATCCTGCTGGATGAGGCTCTTTCTACAGACAAAGATCTCCCAAAAATAAAGGACCCCGTGGAGCTACGAGCCTTTCTCAAACTGGGAGATAACGTCCTCACGGAGACGTGGAGCTACGCTTACGAGCCTTAACTCTCATGAAACACTCCACCGAAGAGCATGCTTTGCATGAAATGGAAAGGAGAATAATCTCTTGAGTAACTTTGTTCTAGAGACTTTGGTGATTTTCGTCTTGATCGCCGCCAACGGCCTTCTTGCCATGTCCGAAATCGCCATTATTGCAGCACGAAAAGCTCGTTTACAACAGTCGGCAAATTCTGGGGATGCCGGTGCCCGCGCCGCGCTCGAATTGGCGACTCACCCGAACCGCTTTCTCGCAACCGGGCAGATCGGGATCACCCTTGTCGGCATCCTGGCAGGGGCTTTCGGAGGTGCCACCTTGGCCCACGATATCGAGGGGCTTGCCCTCGGGGTGCCTGCGCTTGCGCCCTACGGGGGAATCATCGGCGTGGGCGTTGTCGTGGTCGGGATCACGTTTTTCTCCCTCGTCCTCGGTGAACTCGCACCCAAGCGAATCGCTTTGGTCCACGCGGAACGAATCGCCTCCACGGTGGCTGCTCCGATGCGTTTTCTGTCTTTCCTTGCTTTTCCTCTTGTGCGGCTGCTCGGTGTATCCACGGACCTAGTGCTAAGGATATTCAAGGTCAAGCCCTCATTGGAACCTCACGTCAGCCCTGAAGAGATTAGAATCCTCGTCGAACAAGGCACTGCACTGGGTGTTTTCGAGGAATCAGAGCAGGATATGATTGAAGGCGTTCTGCGATTGAACGAGCGGCCTATCGGCGCCTTCATGACGCCGCGGACCCAGATCGTGCGGATCGATGTGGGAGATTCCTCGGAAATCCTTCGCGCTAAGATTGTGAACAGCCGGCATTCGCGCTTTCCGGTCATTCAAGGAAACTTCGACAACGTCCTGGGAATTGTCTCGGCAAAAAGTATTCTCAAGCAGTCTCTTGGCGGCCAACCCACCAACATTAGACTCGCTTTGGGGCCTCCCCTCTTTGTTCCCGAGACCGCCTCTGCTCTAAGAGCGCTTGAGCTGTTCAAAAGAGAAGGCACTCACTTTGCGCTCGTCACCGATGAATATGGCGGCATCCAGGGCCTGGTCACGGACAGGGACATTCTGGAAGCCATCGTCGGGGAACTCCCTTCCAGGGATGAGCCCCATGAACCGGAGGTGACCGTCCGTGAAGACGGCTCATGGCTTGTGGACGGGCTGTTAAACATCGACAGGCTCAAAGAAATACTCGAAATGGACACGCTGCCCGATGAGGAATCCGGGCGCTACCACACCGTGAGCGGTTTCATGATGACCCAGCTTGGAGGCATTCCTGCCGTGGGACAACACTTTGAATGGAAAAATTTTCGTTTTGAAGTGATGGATATGGACGGCCGCCGTGTGGACAAGGTGTTGATTGCCAGAGTCTAGGATTCTAAGGACAAAGAGAATTGGTTTTATGGCCCTTAAAATCGTAGTTCGAAATGCCCGTGAACAAGACATCGATATGCTCGTTCGCTTCAATATCGCCATGGCGCGAGAGACTGAAGACAAGATTCTGTCGCCCGTCAAGGTGAGAGCGGGGATGAGGGCGGTCATCAGGCACCCTGATCATGGCTTTTATTTGGTCGCAGAGCTGGAAGGACAGATCGCCGGCTCCTTGCTGGTGACCAGAGAATGGAGTGACTGGCGGGACGGTGTTTTCTGGTGGATCCAGAGTGTCTACGTCCCCCCCGAGTTTCGGAAACGCGGAATCTATCGAGCCCTGTATGATGCCGTAAAGGCCCTCGCCAAAAGCAGCTCGGAAGTGTGCGGATTTCGTCTTTATGTGGAAAGAAATAATCGGGCTGCCCGCTCTGTCTACTCAAAGCTCGGCATGAGCGAAACAGAGTACAGAATATATGAAGCGATTCTGTAAGACTAGACGCCGAGATAGAGGCACGCAAAGACCTTTGCCTCCTCACAATCCTGAAAGGGCTCTGATCTCTCGCATGGCCAGGACAAGAAATTCCTCCGGATGAGTCGCTACGCCCCAGTAAAGCGGTTTACCGAACTTGATCTCCACACGTTTCCTCATGCTCTCAACGGAATAGCGGATTCCCACAGGAATAAAAGGAACCTCGATCTGAGAATGAATCAGGCGAATAAGCCCGACATGGCCTGAGCCCATGCAGTTCCGATAGTAGGTCCCCTCTGGGAAAACCACCAGTCCCGCTCCCTCTTTCAGGAGTTCCACGATGGTTCTGATCGAATCTCGGCTTGCAAGAGGCCGCCGGCGGTCTAGGGGTATGCCTCCGAGAGAGGTCATGAACCATTTTGAAAGAGGATTCAAGAAGAGTTCGTTCTTTGCGACATAATAGAGAGGCAGGGGAGATGCAAGGCCCAGAAGAGGGAGATCCTCCCATCGCTGGTGTTTCGGAAGAAGGATGAAGGCGCCTCTCTCGGGCAAGTTTTCCTGCCCTACCGCCCGGACCTCAAAAAAAGGGGCCAGGAAAACCCTGGCCGCCGCTTTGATGATCAAACAAACAAGCGAGTTTATCTTATTAACCGAGGCTCGCTCCAACCCTTTCCTCGTGATCCTTACTCCACCGTGACGCTCTTTGCAAGATTCCGGGGCTTGTCAATGTCCCTGTTCAGAAACCTGGCACAGTGGTAAGCCAGAAGCTGACAGGGAACAACCGTCAGAATCGGGTAAAGGTACTCCAGCGTCGCCGGGACTTCAATCACCTCATCGGCCATCTCCTTGACCTTCTCGTCGCCTTCTGTGGCAATCGCGATCACAGGCCCTCTGCGGCTCTTGATCTCCTGAATGTTGCTGATCATTTTTTCGTACATGGAATCTTTCGGGACAACAGCCACCGTGGGCATATCGGGATTGATGAGTGCGATGGGCCCATGCTTCATTTCTCCGGCAGCGTAACCCTCTGCATGAATATAAGAGATTTCCTTCAGCTTCAAGGCTCCTTCCAGGGCAATGGGATACTGATACTTTCTCCCCAGGAAAAGCCAGTTGCTGCACTTGAAGTATTTATCCGCAATCGCCTGGATGTGGTTGTCCTGGTATAGAACTTTTCTGACCTGATCGGGCAGAGCGCTCAGGGCGTGAATCGCCTCCACTCCCTCGGTGAGGGACAGTTTCTGATGCCGGCCCAGGAGAACAGCCAGAAGGGTGAGAATCGTGAGCTGGCTGATGAAGATCTTTGTGGAGGCCACTCCGATCTCCGGGCCTGCATGGTTGTAAACCCCTGCCTCTGTCTCCCTTGAAATCGAGCTTCCCACGACATTCACAATACCCAGGAGTCGGGCCCCTTTGCGCCGAGCCTCCCGGATCGCTGCAAGGGTGTCCGCTGTCTCACCCGACTGGCTGATGGCAATGATGAAGGTGTTGGGCGGGAAATTCAGTTTCCTGTACCGAAACTCCGAGGCGATCTCCACCTGCACATCGATCTCCGTCAGCCGCTCGAAAACGTATCGACCCACGCAGCCGGCGTGAAAAGAAGTGCCGCAGGCCACAATGACGATGTGCCGTGATTCCTTGAGCTGCTCCCACACCGGCATAATGCCACCCAGTTTGGGGACTCCCTCGCTCGGTTCAATCCTCCCCCTCATGGCGTTCATGATGGTTTCCGGCTGTTCAAAGATCTCTTTCAGCATGAAGTGAGGGAAACCGCTCAGTTCCGCGTCTTCGGGCTGCCATTCCACCGTCTCTGTGGCCCTGGTGATGGTCTTGGCCTGGGCGGTGGACAGAGTGAACCCGCCGCGTGTCAGCGTGGCCATCTCATTGTCGCTGAGGTGGACCACCTTGTTCGTGTATCGCACCATAGCCGACACATCGGATGCGGCAAAATGGCCATCCTCTCCTACTCCGATGATGAGCGGGCTTCCTCTTCTCGCCACCACGATCTGGCCTGGAGAATGTCTGTGGATAACGGCAATCCCGAAGGTGCCATCCACCTGGGACATGGTTTTTCTCACGGCCTCACCGAGGTTTCCGTCGTAGTGGAGGGCAATCAGATGGGCGAGAACCTCTGTATCCGTCTCAGACCGGAAGGAGATCCCTGATTTTTCCAGTTTCTTCTTGAGACTGTAGAAGTTCTCGATAATGCCGTTGTGAATCACGAAGACGTTTTCGGCTTGATCCCTGTGAGGGTGGGCATTCCTTTCGGTAGGTTCACCGTGGGTTGCCCATCTCGTGTGGCCGATGCCGGATGACCCTGGAATCGACAATTCACCGATCTTCCTCTCCAACTCCACGATTTTTCCCACGGACCTGAAAAAGGCGACGTTCTTGCCGTCCTGTATGGCAACTCCTGCAGAGTCATACCCGCGATATTCCAGACGCTTCAAGCCCTCCATAAGGATCGGCTTGGCTTCTCTTTCACCGACATAACAGACAATGCCACACATGGTTTCATCTCCTCAGCATAATTATGGAGAAAGAAATGGTGCACGGGACAAGGGCACACGCACAAATAGAATTAGAGAATTTTTGTGTGCCGTGTACCGTGTACCATGGGCCTTCTTCAATGCGCCCAGTTTCACCTAAGGATCTGTAAAGAAATAAACCATACCATTTATGATGATATCCGTTCATGCTGAGGTATCGAAGCATGAGCGGATAATTCGCCCTTCGATACCTCAGGGCGAACGGTTGCAAGCAGGACTTGTTGATGCTATTTTTCTACAGGTCCTACGAGCAATAATGCCGGTCGATAATCAGTCTCGCAATATCCTTGGCACGCACGCCGATTCTCTCTCCGTGGGCCGTCATGACCGTAATGCACAGGCCTCCATCCCCATCCGAAGGAAGAACGTAAGCCGTCATCCATTCGTACTTGCAGTGGTCCGTCGCTCCATTGATCGTGCCCGTCTTGGCCCCCAGGTCCACATATCTGAGCTCCCTCTTCGTTTGCAGAGGCTGAAAGGCTCTCCTGGCGGTCCCCTCCACAACCGTCCCTTCCATGAGGACCATCATCCTGCTTGCCGTTTTCTTGTTGATCGGGTTTGCGAGCACAGAAGGAGCAGCCTGGTAAAGAACTTCGCCCGCATCGTTCGTGACGGTTTTGATCAGCCACGGCGCCATCATGGTTCCCCCGTTTGCGATCGATGCGGTGATCAGCCCCGCATGGAGAGGAGAAATGAGCGTCCTCTTGTTGAAGCCCGAGGCCACCTCGGCCAGGGCATAGTCATCCGTCGGCTTTATGAAACGGCTCGGCGCCACGAAAAAATCAAAGGGGATGGCGTGATTGAAGAGAAACCGATCCGCATACTCTGTGATCAACTCGCTCCCGAGGTAGTGGATGCCGATCTTGCCGAAGACGGGATTGATGGAGTCGGAGAAGGCCTCCCTGAGCGTCGTTTTGGTGCCGGGGTTCAGTCTCTTTCCCTTCTTTGCCTTGTCCTCCTTGAGCTGACTTTTGTAGAGCGTGTACTTCTGCCCTCTGAAAGCCAGAGGCGTTTCCGGGTTCATGCCGCGGGCTTCAACGGCCGCAGCGGCTGCGACGATTTTGAAGAGACTGGCTGCAGGAAAGTCTGCACGAAGACAAAGGTTTTCCCCCTTGCCCCCGTTCCCGTTGTTTTCATGGCTCGCCATGGCCAGAATCTGACCGTTGTCAGGCCGGATGACCACTGCGGCGGAATGCTGGGTCATGGAACGGTTTAGAAGATCCATGACAAACCTCTGGAGATCCCTATCAATGGATGTCTCCAGCGTGAACCGGCCTGCAGGGGTTTCAACGTGGTAAACCTCTGCGAAAGAGACGTTTGTCAGCTTGACCTCAGCGAGCAACCCGCGAAGGTTTTCTGTCGAGAACGCCTTCGGCTTTGGTTCCGCCGCGATCGTGTTGGCCGGAGACGGTCGCTGTCCTTCTTCAAAGACCGCAGATATCAAAGAGCCTGAGGGGAATGTCAGCCCAAGAACGAGAGCGCAAGCGGACAGCCAAGCCCCGAGCCATGTCCCCTTTGTCACGATGGCTCTTCTTCGGGCTCTTCGGTATGATCGTTTCTGATAATCCAGCCAGGTATACAGTTGATTGTCGCTCGGTGGGGGTGGTTTAGTGTAAGGTTTTGGATTCATTTATCTATTTGATTTTACTATCTGGTGAAGTATAATTAATATAAATTCAAAAGGCAAATAAAAACACTTAATATCACAAAATAGTCATAAATTTAGCTTGGGGATAGGCAAGGCCAGCCGACAAGGCGGGAAACCCTGATCCGGTTTCCCCTTGACGACCTCAAGGTGGGGTCCGATCAGGTCAACGCCTTTGAGTGAGAGTGAACTACAAAGAGAGGAGTGACGAAATGAAATATCGGATAGTATATGCCCGGAATATTGAGAAGACTCTCGAAGAGCAAGTGAATAAATTGATAAAGCAGGGCTGGAGGCCTCAGGGCGGTGTATTTGTAGTCGGCAGCCCAAATGGCTGGCATTATTGGCAAGCCATGATCAAAGAGTAGACCGACCCATCGTAATCAACATCGGTTAGCACTCGTTAACCTGAAGCTTCTGCTGATAGGGTGCGCGACCCGACAAGGCCGGTTTCCCTTAACCGGCTTTCCGCATATCGTCAATAAGGGATCTTCGATCGTCGCTCAACATCATTTCTCTGTAGGCTTGATGACCTCGATTCCTCCCATGTAAGATTGAAGAACTCGCGGTATCAGGACGGTGCCGTCCTTCTGCTGGTAATTCTCCAGCACAGCGACTAGGGTCCGGCCCACCGCAAGACCTGATCCATTCAGGGTGTGGACCAGCTCGGTGCCGCCCGCACCCTTTCTCTTGAACCGGATAACGGCTCGCCTGGCCTGGAAATCCCCAAAGTTGCTGCACGAAGAAATCTCCCTGTAGAGTTCTTGCCCCGGAAGCCAGACCTCCAGATCATAGGTTTTGGCAGACGCAAAACCAAGGTCACCGGTACAGAGGGAAACCACGCGGTAAGGCAGTTCCAGGCGCTGCAGGATCATTTCCGCATTCTGTGTCAGCTTCTCCAGCTCCTGGTACGAGTCCTCGGGCTTGCAGAACTTGACCAGTTCCACTTTGTTAAATTGGTGCTGGCGGATCAGTCCTCTGGTGTCTTTCCCATAGGAACCCGCCTCTGACCTGAAGCACGGCGTGTAGGAGACATAGCAAATGGGAAGGGACTCTTCAGCCAGGACTTCCTCACGATGAATGTTGGTCACCGGAACCTCGGCGGTCGGGATCAGGAACAAGTCCCATCCTTCTATCTTGAAGAGGTCCTCTTTGAACTTGGGCAGCTGGCCTGTGCCGGTCATGCTCGCCGAATTGACCATAAACGGGGGCAGAACCTCTGTGTATCCGTGCTCCCGCGTGTGGATATCGAGCATGAAGGAGATCAGCGATCTTTCTAGCAATGCTCCAGCGCCCCGGTAAAGCGCAAATCTCGACCCGGCAAGCTTGGAAGCCGTCGCAAAGTCCAGGATGCCTAGCCTCTCTCCGATATCCCAGTGAGGAAGGGCGTCAAAATCCATCTCTCGGATGGCACCCCAGCTCCTGACCACAGGGTTGTCTTCGCTGGCTTCCCCCACGGGCACGGACTCATGAGGAATATTCGGAATGACCATGAGGAAAGGTTTCAGATCCTCATCAACCTGGGAAAGAGCCGCCTCCATCTCCTTGATCTCGACGGAGACTTTCTTCATTTCCCCTATGAGACCCGAGGCATCTTCCCGTTTCTTCTTCATCTGGGCAATCTCTTCGCTCACCTTGTTTCTCCGGTGGCGAAGGGTTTCAAGACCAGGAAGGATTTCGCGTCTTCGCCTGTCGATCGATTCAAAAACAGAGATATCCAAATCATTGCGCCGGTTCTTGAGCATCTGTTTGACCGCATCAAGATTGGCTCTGATGAACCGAAGATCCAGCATGAAGAACCCTCATGAAAAAACCTTAGAATCTATGGTGATAGACTCATATCACGAATGCGGCCCATGGGTCAAACTTTTTTGAAAAGCACATAGAAACTGGAGACGGAACATTTTGCTCGGTGAGTATTGAACACATCACGGTAAAGATATATGTTAGCCATAAGTTACCAACAATTTGGAATCCCTTTATGACCCCATCCGAAACCGGAAAGAAATCGAATGTCCTGTGGAACCTTTTCACTTCTGTCAAACTAACCCTGGGACTGCTTATTGCTCTTGCCATCACCGCCATATTAGGAACCGTGATCCCTCAGCAAGAGGGAGCCATGGAGCTTGCCGAGCGGCTAAGCCCCGGCTTGGTGAGCCTTCTGAGTTCTCTCCAGCTTTTCGACATGTATCATTCCATCTGGTTCAGGCTGATCATCGGAACCCTTGCGTTGAACCTCATCATTTGCTCTTTGGATCGTTTTCCCGCAGCGTTGAAACGATTTCAAGCCACACCGAAACTTGACCGGTCCAAGCCCTTCGACGATCTTCCTTCCCACAGGAATTTCAGTGCAGCGGGTAAGATCGACGAAGTGCTCACCCTGACTGTCGGAATTCTGAAAGCCAAATACAAACGAATCCATCAGAAAGAATCGGAAGAGGGGATCGTGCTCTACGCCGAAAAGGGCCGACTCTCGCATTTAGGGGTCTATCTGGTCCACCTGAGCGTTTTGATCATCCTCATCGGCAGCATCGTCGGTTCCTTGTTCGGCTTTGAGGCGTATGTGAACATTCCGGAGGGAGAGAGCATCAACAAGGTCCGGCTCCGCAAGAGCCAAGTAGACAGGAGTCTGCCTTTTGACGTTCGGTGTGATCGATTCTTAGTGGAGTTTTATGACAACGGCGCCCCCAAAGAGTACCGGTCGGATTTGGCTTTCACGGCGGACGGGAAAGATGCGCTGCAGGGACCCCTGCGGGTCAATCACCCGATCACCTTTGAAGGGATTACTTTCTACCAGGCCAGCTATGGTTCCATGCCTGGCAACAGAGCACAAATCAGCATTCGCCGAGAGGGCGACCCGGCCAATGCGACTCTGGAGGTTGAAATCGAAAGGCCTTACGACCTGCCGGGACGCGGAGGTCAATTCATGATCTTCGAAGCAAGGGCGGATTTTATGAAAATGGGTCCTGCGGTTCAGATGGCCGTAAGGCCGCCGGAGGGCGAAGAGGTTCGCTTCTGGGTATTTAAAAACAACGACCTGATCAAGGAACGTTTTCCGGGTTTCTTTGAGAGGTTCCCCAAGTTCAACCCCGGTGCTTATAAGCCTTATCTCTTTTCCCTGGAAAGCATCGAAGCCAGATACTACACCGGACTCCAGGTGAGCAGGGACCCGGGTGTTCTTCTGGTTTGGACCGGCTTCTTTCTTATCATGATCGGGCTCTTTATGACCTTCTTCACGTCCCACAGGAGCGTCTGGATCCAAATTGCCAAAACAAAGCGTGGCCTGGATGTCCGCGTTGCCGGAAGAGCCAACAAAAACCCGGTAGGAATCGAACGAGAGCTTGACCGGATTGCTTCCAAGATTAAAAGGAAGGTGAAAAAGGAAACCCCCGTTTGAATCAAGGACGGGAAACGTCTCAGCGGATCAGGTCTGTTGTGATTGCAAGAGGTGAGCAGTGAATTCGATAATTTTAAGCTACATCACTTTTGTGTATTTCGCATCCTTCATGCTGTATCTCCTCATGATGGTGATGGGGAAGGAGTTCTTCGGCCGCCTGGCGACCTTCGTCACTCTGGTGGGTCTTCTAGGCCAGTCTCTCGCTATCGTTCTTCGTTGGGTCGAATCCTATGATCTCGGCATCGGGCACGCCCCCCTGTCCAATCTCTATGAATCTCTGATCTTCTTTGCCTGGACCATCGTGTTTTTTTACCTCCTGGTCGAGTGGCGGACCAAGAATCGCAGTCTCGGCGCATTCGCGACCCCCATCGCTTTCCTCGCCATGGCCTACGCCTCCTATTCGCCCACCATCAGCAGCCAGATTCAGCCTCTGGTGCCTGCCCTCAAGAGCAACTGGCTGATCGCCCATGTGCTCACCTGTTTTTTCGGTTATGCCGCCTTCGGCCTTGCCTTCGGGTTAAGCCTTATGTACCTCTTGAAGCGACGTGAAAAACCCGAAGGGAGCAATGTCTTCATTCGGATCATTCCGGAATCCTCCATCCTGGACGACATGAACTACCAGATGGTGGTCATCGGGTTCCTGATGCTCACGCTCGGCATTATTACCGGTTCGGTCTGGGCCCATTCCGCCTGGGGCAGCTACTGGAGTTGGGATCCCAAGGAAACGTGGTCCCTGATCACCTGGCTCGTGTACGCGGCTTTGCTGCACTCCCGCATGGTCAGAGGCTGGAAAGGGAACAAGCTGGCCCTCCTTTCGATCATCGGGTTCTCCTGTGTCCTCTTTACCTACTTCGGGGTCAACTACCTTGCAGGGCTGCACAGTTACGCGAAGTCCTAAGAGATGAGGTCTCTCTGACAACAAAAGATCACGAGGTCGCGCGCTGGAGATCCTTTTCAAGGTGAGCCCTGGATCTTTCTCCATTTCCGAATGACTTGTTGGAGCGATTTGAAGGTTCCTCATGTTCCAGTATCAACTGAACCATCGCTTTTTTGCTCAGGTCCCGGAGGGGCTCGAAGAACTTGCCGGCCAGGAACTTTTGGAGCTGGGTGCAGAACGTGTCCGGACCTCCTATCGAGGCATTTATTTCGATGCCGGCAAGGCCGACCTTTACAGGATCAACTACGGTGCACGACTGCCCACAAGGGTTCTCGCACCCCTGATCACCTTCTGCTGTCACAGCGCAGACTATCTCTACAGAAAGGCCAAGGAGATCCTCTGGGAGGAGTTTCTTTCGCCGGAGCAAACTTTCGCTATATTTGCGAACGTCACCCACAGCAAGATTCATCACTCCCAGTATGCGGCTCTTCGACTCAAAGATGCCCTGGTCGATTCTTTCAGGGAGCGTTTTGATAAGAGGCCCTCTGTGAAAAAGATCGATCCGGATGTGTGGATCAGCCTTTACATCGAACTCGATAACGCCACCATCAGTCTGGACACCTCGGGGGGATCTCTCCATCGCCGGGGCTATCGGGAAGAAGGCGGCGAAGCCCCTATGCAGGAAATTGCAGCAGCCGCCATGATAAGGCTTTCAGAGTGGGATGGCGCCAAGCCTCTCTATGATCTGATGTGCGGTTCGGGCACCCTTCTCAGTGAGGCGCTGATGACTTGCTGCAGGATTCCCGGCGGCTACCTCAGAAAGAGGTTCGGTTTTCAATTTCTGCCCGATTATGATGAAACGCTTTGGTCAGCCGTTAAACAGGAACTGGACGCTGCGATGCGGGAACCACCCGAAGGCCTGATCTCGGGAAGTGATCTTTCAGGAGCAGCGGTTGAGTCCGCCAGAAAAAACATGGTGGATCTCCCCCACGGAGAGCGGGTCGCCCTGAGGGTCACGGACTTCAGGGCCATCCAGGAACTTCAGGATCGCGTCATTCTCTGCAACCCTCCCTATGGGATACGGCTCGACCGGCACACTGATCTGAGTTCATTTTACAGAGAGCTGGGAGACTTCTTGAAGCAGAAATGCAGAGGTTCTTCGGCCTTTGTGTACTTCGGAAATCGGGAGTGGATTTCTCACATCGGCTTAAAGCCCTCATGGAAAAAGCCCCTAAAGAGTGGAGGGCTTGACGGCCGGCTGGTTAAGTATGAGATTTATTGAAACCTTGCCCGGTAGGGCGAGCGGGTTGTAATTCCTGAGCGACTGTGCCAGAATCGCCTTTGTCTTTTCTTAGACCCATCTCAAGGACCGAGTCCGGAGACTGGAATGAAAACCGAAACGCCGCCTCCAAGCCAAGAAGAACTCAGGAAACTGGCAGAAGAACTCATCAGGGAACAGAACACCATGACCCTTTCCACAGCCATTAAGGATGTGGCTTGGGCCGCTCCCGTGTATTACGCTCATCTCGCTTTCAAGCTCTATTTCTTCTCTGATCCCGGTTCCCGTCACATTCAGGAGGCCCTGGCAAGCCGTCAGGCTGCTGCCGCGATCTTCCACCCGTCCTCCACGTGGAAAGAGATCAGGGGGATCCAAATGTCCGGCGCTCTTCATCCAGTGTCCCTCGGCTTGGAATCCGTGAGAGCCCTTCGGGCCTATCTTAGGAAGTTCCCTTTCACGCATGATTTCTTTGACTCCGGCGAAACACTGGATCTTGATGGTTTCGCAAAGAGGTTTCGAGTGAGGCTCTATCGCTTTCAACCCGATCTTTTTTACTACATGGACAATCGCATTCGCTTCAGTTTTCGTGAAAGAATAAAACTGTAACAGAGAACCTGACTCGAATGGCCGAGCCGCTTTAGACTCCATGCGGTATATCGAGGACAAAGTGGTTTTCTTGACCCTTCGACGCCGTTCAAGCCCCTCTCGGAAGAGCGGGGCAAGAAGCGCCCCTCAGGGTCAACCCTGAGCATGCCCTGTACGCCCGTCCATCGTTGCAGTGCCGAAGGGTTGACAAAAATTGTTACTAACTTCACAATTTTTTGTGCTTTCCTTTTTCCTTTCTGATTCTGCTCTCCTCCAACCTCCTTAGAAATCCTGGATGAACTCCTTTTATTGATAGGTGATTCCAAAGCCAAGACGCTTTTAGGGCAAGGATCTTCAGCTCGTGACGTAGAGGAGAGGTAAATCCTCTCTCCTTTCCTTTTCCTGCAAAAGGTCTAATCCTCACTTTTGGCATGGTTTTGGCAAATAGGACATCTGGGGATTCTCTGTGTCTCACTCTTGTTGCCTCAACGCTTGCGGTGTTTCCCCATGTCAAAGCCGGCGGAGGATGTTGTGTTGCCCACAAAACAGATTTCCCAGCCTTTCAAGTCAAGAGTCAGGAGGATTGAAACACCGAATCCCGAACAAATGGCCATGCCCTGGGAAGCCCTGTCTAGAGAAAAACAAAAGCTCCAGCTTCTCGTTGAAAAATCCCCTTTTGCCGTGGCCATCATCGATCCGGAGGGAAACTACACTTACATCAACCCTAAATTTACCGAGCTATTCGGTTACACCCTCGAAGATATTCCTTGCGGAAAAGATTGGTTTGAAAAAGCTTGCCCTGATCCGTCATACAGAAAAGAAATCATCTCCGCATGGCTTGAGGATTTGAGAAAACACTTAATAGGCGAAATCCGGCCCAGGACTTTTACCGTGACCTGCAAGGATCGTACTGAGAAGCTCATCCTTTTCCGATCCGTGGGCTTGGAAACGGGTGATCACTTTGTAACCTATGAGGATATCACCGAGCGCAGGATGAACGAGGTTTCCCTGCGGGAGAGCGAAGAGAAGTACCGAACCATTCTCGAAAATATCGAGGAGGGCTATTATGAAGTAGACCTCAAAGGGAATATCATCTTCTGCAACGATTACCTCTGCAAGATCCTTGGTTACCCCAGAGAGGAACTCTTGGGCACCAACAATCGAAAATACATGAATCAGGTCAGTGCAAAACATGTTTTTGAAACCTTCAACCAGGTTCACCGAACAGGCATCCCGTCTAAGAGCCTCGATTGGGAGCTCATCCGCAAGGACGGCTCCAGGCGCACCGTCGAAATCTCTGTTGCTCCCATCAAGCACTTAAACGGAGAGCCCGTGGGGTTCCGGGGAATTCTTAGAGATATCACTGAACAGAAACTCGCTGACGAAGCACTCAGAGCAAGCGAAGAGAAATACAGGCAGCTTGTGAACCATGCGCCCGCCGGCCTTTATGAAATCGACTTCCTCCAGCGACGATTTGTGACGCTCAATGACGTCATGTGTGAATACACGGGGTACACTAAGGAAGAACTCCTTTCCATGAGCCCTTTTGATATTCTCTCTGAGGAAAGCAAGGCGCGCTTCATGGAACGAATCACCAAGGTCCTGGCAGGCCAGAAAGTCCCGGAGACCGCGGAGTTCAACATCAGGACAAAGGATGGGAAAGACCTGTGGGTCCTTCTGAATGCGAAAATTGTTTATGACCAGGGGTTCCCCAAAGGCGCGAGAGCGGTCGTTCACAACATCACGGAACTTAAACAAGCCGAAGACGCACACAGAAAGTCGGAGGAGAGATACCGCTTTCTCGTCAATAACGCGAATGATGCCATCTTTATTGCTCAGGACGGGCTGATCAAGTTCCCTAATCCGAAGACCTTGGAGATTCTCGGTTACTCTGAAGGCGAACTGGAGAGAATCCCTTACGCGAACCTGATCCATCCGGACGACCTGGCTCTCGTCCAAAAAACTGATCAGAGAAAGCGCGACGGGAAAGAGACGAGAGGCACCTATACCTTGAGAGTGAGAACCCGAGCCGGGGAAGAACTCTGGGCTCAGATCAGCTCTGTCCCAATCGTGTGGGAAGATCAGCCGGCCACACTCAACTTCGTGAGAGACATCACCATTCAAAAGAAGGCTGAAGAAGAGCTCAGACAAAGTGTCGACAAGCTTCGCAAAATCACAGGGGCCACGATCCAGGCCATGGCCCAAACGGTCGAAGTGAGAGACCCTTACACGGCAGGCCATCAAAGGAGGGTTGCTGACCTGGCCCGAGCCATAGCCACCCGGATGAAGCTGTCCTCTGATCGGGTGGATGGAATTCGACTGGCAGGAGTCATTCACGACATCGGCAAAATCTCCGTGCCCGCTGAAATCCTAAGCAAACCGGGCCTGCTGACTCCGCTTGAATTTAGTCTCATCAAAACCCACTCCCAGGTGGGCTATGACATCCTCAAGGACATCGAGTTCCCCTGGGATATTGCCACCATGGTGCTTCAGCATCACGAAAGGCTGGATGGGTCCGGATATCCGCAGGGGGTCACAGGGGATCGCATCCTTCTCGAAGCCAGAATCCTGACCGTCGCCGACGTTGTGGAGGCCATGGCTTCCCACCGGCCTTACCGGCCTTCTCTAGGTCTGGACAAAGCCCTGGAGGAAATCGGAGGCAAGAAGGGCCGCTTTTATGACCCTGATGTAGTCGATGCTTGCGTCGGCCTTTTCACTGAAAACAAATTCGCCTTCAAGTAACCTGCTGTCGGCTGAAGCCGACCGCCTGAGGGACAAAGGGACAGAGGAGCAAAGGGGCAGAGTCACGTCAGCCTTTGCGTCTCTCTCCGCTTTGTGCCTAGGTGCCTTTGCAACTTTGTGCCTGTTGAAAAGCGGACGACATTTTCTCATTCCCATTTTAGAAGTCTACATGTTAAAGTCTCATGCATGTCTGAACCGCTCAGTGAAAGTGCACAGAAAGTCCAGAACGCTTTAAACCATCACGGGGTGACCTGCGAGGTCATTGAGTTGCCCGACTCGACCCGAACCGCACAGGAAGCGGCTCAGGCCATCGGCTGCCGCGTGGAGCAAATTGCAAAGTCCCTTGTGTTCCAGGGCAAGACGACGAACAGACCCATTCTGGTCGTTGCGAGCGGTGTCCATCGCGTGAACGAAAAAAAACTCCGTGATCTCCTCTCAGAACCCGTAAAGAAAGCCGATGCGGACTTTGTGCGCGAGCACACGGGTTTTGACATAGGCGGTATCCCACCTGCCGGCCATTCCAAGCCCATGGAGACCTTCGTCGATGAAGATCTTTTCAAATATGGAGAGATCTGGGCTGCGGCAGGCACACCCCACGCGGTCTTTAAGCTCACGGCAACGGACCTTCTTAAGATCACACAAGGGAAAGTGGTAAAGATCGCTTAGTGCACAGAATATTGTGCACCTCTGCACATCTTTCTGTGCATTTCTTGGCCATCTTCATTTGTTTGCAGACCCCGGTTTTCGGAAAAATCGCACTGTTCCAGATGACGCTTGCCATTGAAATCAGGCACCATTTGGAGTGTCGAGCATACCTTTCTTAGGCAGTTCAAGCATCCATTCCTTTTCTGGCACGGAACTTGATTAGTTGCATATAGGTATTTTTACACCTGGAGGAAAAAGGCGGATGGGAAAAGTGCTGGTTGTCGATGACGAAATCGAAGCTTGTCGAGCGATGTATGATTTTCTGACGGATAAGGGATACGCGGTTCAGACGGCCACCGACGGCCCTACGGCCATCAAGAAGGTGAAAGAGTGGAAGCCCAGGGTCGTCTTGCTGGATATGATCATGCCAGGGATGGAAGGCTCCGAGGTTCTCAAGCAGATAAGGAAAATAGCTCCTGCCGTCGGCGTTGTCATGGTCACCGTGGTGACAGACAATCAGAAGGCATGGAAAACCTTTGAAATGGGTGCTTACGACTACGTGACCAAACCCGTTGACCTGGAGTATCTTGAAAAGGTGATTGCTACAAAGATGATCGAAGCGGCCTGAGCCTGCCTGCCCTTTAAACCCAACCACCGAGTATCTTGTTTTGCAGGTCACCTATTCGATGTAAACAGGCTCCCTGAGAATTAGATCCATGGCCTTTGCTGCCATGGCAGACAGGTGAGGATGAGTCTCGCTGAGATTGGCTACCTGACGCAGATGGTCTGCCGTCCTTGCAATAAGCGATGTCAAATCTCCTTCATCCACCGGAATCACATTGAGAAGACTTTTCCAGGGTATGCCCGAGGCCCAAAGGAACAGCGCGACGCAGGGCCAGAAAAAGATCTGAGGGCTTTTGAAGTCCCTGCTGACTTGGAGATGCCTGAGGTCTTCGATCAGGTCCAGGATTTTGCGGAATGCCGTTTCCACCCCTCTCAGATCAATAGGGCTTTCGATCCTGAAGTCCATCTCAACCGCCCTGTCCCATACAAAAGGAGCAAGACACCCTGCCACGATCTCAGGCGAAGCTCCTGAAAAAGCTCCTTTCCTGATGGCTTCTGCAATCAGGAGGGGGTGGTCCAGCCTCAGCTTTGACGCCCACAGGCCGTCCTGGGTCAATCGATCCCTCCCGTCCACAAAGCCTGTCTCTTTCAGAAATCGGACGTGCTTCTTGAAGCTAAGCCACCACCCTTCCCCCACCCCGACCATCTGACCAACTAGAATCTGGAACTCCCTCAGGAGCTTTCCAAGTTCCCCCCTGTCGCTGCCATGGCAAAATGTCCGATGGGCGCACTCATCGCAGGGAAGCGCCTGTCTCTCTTTTCCAATCCCCGCTTCCTCTCCCGCCGGGACATGGATCCGCACTTCCTTCAACTCCTCCACAGGGATGGAGGCCAGCAGCTCCCTGAGTTTCTCAGGCGGATCCTCCTCACGCAAGTCCACTCGAAAATCAAGAATACTTCTGAGGTCCCGGGCATCGACTTTTTTTAGCCGCCACTCTCCTTTCTTGAAACGAAGCGTTCTCCTGAGATTGTGGGCTGCGCAGACCAGTCTTCCTTTCTCGCTGAAAGTCCGAAACACCACATAGACCTGCCGGTTCTTGTGCAGGAAGAGCGTCCCTGGTCTTAGGTGATCTTCGAAAGCCCTCTGTTTTTTCTCTGCCCGGACTTCTTTCGCGAGCCTTTTCTCCTCTCTTCTCAGCTGAGACCTCTTCAGGATGTTCTCCATGACTTCAAGGGGATCACTCGTGTCACATCTCCCTGCAGGGAGGAGCCTCCTCAGTTCTTCCTCGAGCGTTTTCCACCGAACCTGAAAAGGGGCTCCTCTCTTTCTTTTCTGGTGCGAGGCAAAGGATCGATTCAGGAGATCCTTGACTTCACCCGGTGTGTGAGAGAGAAGGAGGTTCAGGCTCATGGAAAAATTAATGTGAATCTGGCTCATCAGGGGTTCCGGAGGAGAGTCCTTCAACTCGGCGATCAGCTGAGGATCCTGGTGAACACCGGGAATGACCAGAGCGAAACCGATGTTGTCTTTCCCTCTTCGCCCTGCCCTGCCGGTCATCTGATGAAGCTCCGTGGCCGTGAGGTTGGAGAATTCGCGGCCGTCAAATCGATCGCTCTGCACGAGGGCAACGGTCCTGGCCGGGAAATTCACTCCTGCCGCAACGGTGGAGGTCGAAAAAATCGCATCAAGGTATCCCCGAACCATCATTTTTTCAATCAGGACTTTCCAGTAGGGAAGCTGACCGGCATGGTGAGATCCCACCATGGCTTCCAAAAGAACGCTCCTCTGCCGATGCCCTTCAAGGTGCGGGTACTTTCTCAGGAATTCCCTGACCTCGCTTCCGAGGTGTTCCCTGACTTCCTCAGGTTTGTCCGCTCGGTTGCATGTCTGAAGAGCCCGGTCACAATCCATCCGGGACTTGAGAAAAAATATGGCCGGCAGCAGGTCCACCTTTCTGAGGCACGCAATGATCTCACCGAAATCCAACCTTCTGAAGCCGCTCCGCTCCTTCTCATCGAGTAGAAATCTCCTCACCTTCGGGGAAAGCCCTCTCCGGCTGGTCAGCGGGGATATCAGGCCGTCTGGGAACAGGAAGAGCATCTCCAGCGGGACCGGTCGCTCTTCCGAACGCACCACCCAGGTCTTGGTCTCACGGTTCCCCCTGAGCCAGGCGGCGATCTCTTCGGCGTTGGAGATGGTTGCAGACAGAAGGAGAAGCCTCACTCTCGAGGGCAGATAGATCAGCACCTCTTCCCACACGACGCCCCTTTCAGGATCGCTCAGATAGTGAGCCTCATCCAGGATGACCAAGTCGGTTGAAAGGCTCACTCCTTGGTGCATGGCATCATAGAGCTGATTGCGCAGGATCTCCGTGGTTCCCACAACAATGGAGGCGTTGGGGTTCTCCTTTCGATCTCCGGTCAGGATGCCGCAGACATCGGTTCCAAAGGTTTCGCAGAACTCCTGATAAATGGCGTTGGAAAGAGCCTTGAGCGGGGAGGCATACCATGATTTGAGCCCTTTCGAGAGATTCCGTGATATGGCCTGAGTGGCGATCCACGTCTTTCCGGAACCGGTGGGCGCGCTGACGAGCACATCGCATTCCTCGATCTTCTCAAGGGATTCAAGTTGAAAGGGATCCGGCCGGAGAGGGGTAGGCTCAGGGACACCGATCTTGTCAAACGTGCGCCTCAGTTGCGGATCGATTCGCGGCTTTTCGCAAAAGCTCCTTTTGAACGGCGAACGTTTTCTTTTGTGCCTGCTTCCGCGGGACGAACGATGATGGGTATTTCCTGTAGTCATGACCATAAGGATTGAAAGAGATCGCTACAGGACGATCTCTGCAGCAACTTTATCCATATCGGCCATGAAGTTGCGCGAGATCTCACCGAGATCGAGTTCTTTGAGCCTGGGGACTACATCACCCATGATTTCACCACAGCCCTCGGCGATCTTATAGCCGTTCACACAGACTTTCGTCGCCACCTCCCTTGCAAAGAGGCGGGCAACCGCTTTCATGAAATCCGGCGATCGCCCATTGCCTTGATCGACAGCCGCTTTGTGGGACAGGGCCTCCCCGACTTCGCACCAGGTCATCATGTCCGCCAGGAGGAACATGACATACTGCGATCGTGTGAGCTTGTGCTTGCGCGTGTTCAAGACCACGTCGTTCAGCAGGCGGATCGAACGGGCGATAGTCTGCGCCCCGCAGTCTGGAGGAAGCTTCTCCAGGGCTTCAGCCAGATCCAGGTAAAATTGCCCTTTGGAACGCACCGTTTCCCGCAAACGGAAGATGGAAATGATGCTTCGCTGGATTTCGCTCGTTCCCTCAAAAATGGTGGTGATCTTGATGTCTCTCTTTATCTTTTCGACCTCGAATTCACGCACATAACCATATCCCCCGAGCGCCTGAATGGCGTCGTTCGCTGCAGCATCCCCTGCTTCCGTGGCAAAGTACTTGGAGATCGACCCTTCCACCTGAAGATCCTGCTCCCCTGCATCAAGCCTCACTGCGGTCTTCTCGATGTAGGCCCGTGCCGCCTCCAACTGCACGGCATGGGGAACGAGCAACTGATGGGTGTACCCCTGTTTTTCGACCAGGGGACCTCCGAATTGGATTCGTTCCTTGCCGTATGCAATCGCTTTCTCAAGGGCGGCCATCCCGCCCCCAAGGCCGAAAGTGGCCACCATGAGCCTTGTGTACCCAAACACCTGGTTGGCCTGCTTGAGCCCTTGCCCCTCGACTCCTCCTATCAGGTTCTCCACAGGGAGGAACAAGTCATCCAGGCTGATAGGACACGTATCAGAGGCCCTGATTCCGTGCTTGTCTTCGTGTTTCCCTGGAAAAAGGCCGGGAGTTCCTCCCTCGATAATGAAAAAAGAGGGGCCGCCCGGTGTGTCCGCAAGGAGTGTGTAAACAGAGGCCACTCCCCCGTTGGTGATGAACTGTTTCTGGCCGTTGATCTTGTAGCCGATGATGTTTCCGTTGCCGTCTAAGACCCGTTGTGCCTTGGTTTTCAGGGACTGGACGTTGGAGCCGGCCTCCGGCTCTGTCACTCCATAAGCGACGATCAGGCCCTCATCCGCGATCTTTCGAACCCACTTTTCCTTCTGAGCGGGCGTGGCTCCCACCATGATGGGATCCATGCCCAGGCATATGGCGAGAAAAGAAGTGGCGACAGCCAAGTCCATTTTTGCCATCTTTTCTGAAATGACGGCAATTTCCCGGGCGCCTGCGCCCAGGCCGCCATACTCTGCAGGGATAAAGACGAGATGAAGAGCGACCTCCGGGCCCAGCATAAACCGGATGAGTTCCGACGGGAACACTCCGGCCTTGTCCATCTCCAGTTTGACCTCCAGAGTCAGTCTTTCTTTTTCAAGCTTGCTAAGGGTATCCAGAACCATGTTGAACAGTTCCGGATCCATGCGAGACGATCCTGACATCTTACTTCCTCCTAATGCAGGTCTTTGGCCGCAACCAAATTAGAATCCCGAAACTCGAATGTCGAACAAGGAATTTCGAATGACGAAGTTAAATCTCTTCTGTTGTTCCCTTCGGCGTTCGGTATTCGTTATTCGACCTGCCCGCTATGCCCTCAAGCAGATTCATGAGAGATCCGCCATGTCGATGAATGTTACGGTTACCCTCACAATCCAAAGCATCTCGCAGGGCAGGCGGGTATTCTGCGGTTCGTTTTGAACTTCTACGCACCTTGCGAAGAAGTTTTGGTCCTAGACTCTAATCTCTGCGATCGCCGTGACTCTGCGGTTTCTCTGTTCTTATTCTCTGATCTTGCTCAGCCGGTTTTGATAAAAGGCATCCCTCAAAGCAACATAAGGATCCAGCGCGGCCTTTTTGAGGGACTCATAGTCGCCGATTCTTAAAGACGTCTCATTCACCACGTTGAGCCCCCTTGAGTAGGGGGCGTACCAATAATCGCCCAAGTAGGTGAGGGGGTCCAAAAAAATGTCTCCTGCCATCCCGATCGTATCTCTCAGGGTCGAAGGCCCGAAGAAAGGCCAGTAGATGTAAAACGCGGGTCCAGCACCATGGACAGCGAGAGTCTGGCCCAGGTCCTCATCGTGTCTTTTGAGGTCGACCGCTGTCGCAATGTCAGCAAGACCGCCCAGCCCGACCGTAGAATTCACAAGGAACCCACACGTTTCCTCGAAGGCTCCGAAAAACTTTCCCTGCAAAACATTGTTCACGAGCCGCACAGGAAACGCCAGATTATTGAAAAAATTCCTGACGCACACTCTAGCCTCTTCAGGGACCACCGTTTTGTACCCTGTAGCAACAGGCTTCAGCACCCAGAAATAAAGTCTGTCATTAAACTCGAAAAATACCCGGTTGAGGGGCTCAAGCGGGTCAGGGACCGTCTCTTCTGAGGAGTCGGCCGGCTCACTCTCATTTTCTTCAGGGCTCGCTTCCTTCAGAGAGGCCACTTGAATCGAGGCGAGCTCCACTCTCTGAGCGCCAAACAGATTTTCCGGCGCATAGGTCGCAGTGCTCTGACCTAAGGAGGTGCTTCCAAAGGAGACCAAAGAAAGAATCGCGATCAGAAACACAAGGCCAGTTCTCTTCATAAGCCTAAACACCTTCATCTGCCTATTCGGCCCCTTTTTCTTTCAGTTTCGTCACCAGCCCTTCAAAAGAGGACTTGGCCAGGATGTCGCTGAACTGGGTACGGTAGTTGTTCACCAAACTGACACCTTCTATCACGATGTCATAGACCCACCACGTTTGGTCTCTGGTTCTCAGCTTGTACACTACCGGGATCTCCGTGTTCTTGTTGGTCACGATCTTGACGCCCACCTCGGCATAATCGCCATCTATTCTCTCTCCTACGTAATTCACCTTTTCCCCTGAATAGCCCTCCACCTTGTCAATATACGTTCTCTCGAGCAGCTGCCCGAAAAGGCGAACAAACTCCTTTTTTTCGTGCTCGCTTCGCTGCGCCCAGTGTTTCCCGAGGGACCGGCGTGACATCTCGTCCCAATCGCACAGCTCATCCACAGCTTTTCGAATCTGCTCCCGCCTCTGTGCTGCTTTGGCCGGGTCTTTGAGGGAGGGATCGCTGACAATCGAGATGATCCTGTCCGCAGTTTCTCTGACCTTTTCCGTGGGCACACCCGCCCACACGGGAAGAATCCCGCACACGGCCCATATTGCAAGAAGCGTGATCCCAATCCTGAATTTTCCCTTCATGCCGTCCTCCTCAGCTCCGCTTCCGCTTTTTCATTCCAGGGCTATTCGATTTTGCCGAACACATACTTCGAGATCAACTGCTCAAAATCCACAGGAGGCAAGGTCTCCCGGATCTTTCCCCCTGGAGGGATGATTTTGTCTGATCCGCCTGGGGTGATTTCAATAAATTTCTCGCCGATGAGCCCTTTGGTCTTGATGGCGGCGATGGCGTCGTCCTGAACCTTTACGTCGTTGTTAAGGTTCATGACAATCCGCGCCTGGTAGTCGTCAAGGCTGATGTTCCTGATGCGTCCCACCTCAACTCCCGCAATCATGACTGAAGACCCCGGTTTGAGTCCGCCGCTGTTGGAGAATAGAGCATAGACGTCATATCCCTGGCTGCCGAGGAGCTCCATGCCTCCGAGTTTTATGGAAAGATAGCCCAGGCAGATGATGCCTGCGATGACGAACAACCCGACCGCAAACTCGATATTGAACTTTCTCATGGTTTCCCTCTATTGCGATTCAGACTTTGCCGGACGCTCCCCCTATTAAAGAGCATGGATATTCTTCTTTCCCCGATCGAGCATAGAGGGGTGGCACGCGGCATCATGGGTTAACCATTCCGCCCCTGCAGCGACAAACGTCTGAACCGTTTCATCTTCCGACGAAAGAATCTCCTCCGGGGTCCCGGCGAAAATCACCCTGCCTTCGTGAAGCATGACCACCTTGTTCACAATCTCGAAAATCTTCGGCACCTCATGGGTCACCACGATCCCTGAGAATCGGAGTCTCTTGTGGCACGTATCGATGAGGTTCAGAATGGTGTGACCCGTCAAGGGATCCAGTCCCGTGGTGGGTTCATCGATCAGCATGATCTCCGGTTCCTCGATCAGAGCCCTGGCCAGTGACGCTCTCTTCACCATGCCGCCGCTGATCTGGGAAGGGTGTTTTTCTTCAGAGCCGAGTAGACCGACCTGTTCCAGCTCGACCATCACCTTTTCCCTGATTTTCTGTTCACTCAGCCGGGTCTTCTCTCTCAAAGGGAACGCGACGTTGTCGAGGACGGTCATGGAATCGAAGAGCGCTCCGTTTTGAAAAAGGAACCCGAGGCGGTTTCTCACGCGGATGAGTTCTCTTCCCCTGAGGCGGCACATGTCTTGATCATCCACGAGGACTCGTCCCCGGTCAGGACGCAGCAGGCCCGCCACGTGCTTCAGGAGCACGCTCTTGCCATAACCGCTTCTCCCAATTAGGGCAAGGAGCTCTCCTTTTTCGACCTCAAGGTCCACCCCCTTGAGAACATCGACCCCATTGAAAGACTTATGCAGATCTTCTACCTTGATCATATCCGCCTAAACAAAGAGCTGCGTGGAAGTCAAAAAATAGTCCCACACGAGAATGAGCACGGAAGAGAGCACGACCGCCTGTGTCGTCGCCGTGCTCACTCCTTCAGCCCCAAACCCGGTGTAATACCCTGTGTAATATCCCTTAAAACAGCAGACCCACGCAATGATGAGCCCGAAGTTCAGGGACTTGAACAGTCCCTCCAGAACATCCTCCATTCCCACATAGCTCATCATCTCGCCGAAGTAGACCCCCGAACTCACGCCCAGAAGTTTGACGCCGATCAGGTACCCGCCGAAGATCCCCACCACGTCAAAAATGGCTGTGAGAAGCGGAACCGAGATGACAGCTGCGATGAAATTGGGAGCCACGAGATACCGGTAAGGGCTGAGACCCATCAACTGCAGAGCATCAATCTGCTCGCTGATTCGCATGATCCCGATTTCCGCGGTAATGGAAGACCCTGCCCTGCCGGTCACCATGAGTGCGGAAATGACAGGGCCCATTTCTTTGATGAGAGCGAGCCCGACCATGGGGCCAAGAAAGGCGTCCGACCCGAATCGGCTGAGCGTGTTAAAACCCTGGTACCCAAGCACCATTCCCGTGAACGCGCCTGTCAGGAAGATGACGAGCAGGGATTGGTACCCGATGAACTGGATCTGCTTGAGAACAAGCGAAACCTTAATGGGCGGCGTCGCACAGCAAGAGATGGACTTGGCAAGAAAGATACCCATTCTTCCCATCTTCAAGATATGACGCAACGTCCCTTTTCCGATTTTTCTTATGAACTCCAAGCTCTCTTCCCTTGCGGAGGCTTTGATGCCCCTCATGCCGCATCCGAGTCTATGTTCGCATATTTATTACCATTTTTTGGAGATTCTTTCAACTCTAAAAGCCGTCTTCCTGCAGCAATTCGAATTCAGGAGGAAAAGAATCACATGCTCACGCAGGGTTCCTTGATTTCCAGGCTCATCGCCTCTGTATCGAGGACCGCCCTGACACCGATCGGCAAAGGCACGTTATCCTCCCCGTGTCCCACAGGAAGCCCGGTCAAGATAGGCATGTTCAGCCTTGAGCATCGCTCCCTGACCAGGTCGATCACAGAGGCCGGATCCCCGCACTCTTCAAAGGTCCCTACCATCAGACCTGCACATTTCTCCATCTCTCCGCTCAGGAGAAGATGGGTCAACATTCGGTCGATCCGGTAAAGGGGCTCTCCCTTCTCTTCAATGAAAAGGAGTTTTCCTTTGAAGGAAGGCAGGAAGGGTGTGCCGATCAAGTGGCAGATCAGGCTAAGGTTTCCGCCGAAAACCACTCCTTGAACGCTCCCTTTCTTAATGGCTGTCCCGCCCGGAAAGGTCACAGTGGTCAATTCATCGGAGGTCATCAGCTTCACTAGCATTGCGGCATTTCTGCCGTCGCCCTTGAGCAAATCCCTGAGAACAGGACCGTGAATCGTGACCATCCCCGATTTCTTGAACAGGGCACACAACAGGGCCGTGATGTCACTGTACCCTACAAGGATCTTGGGGTTTTGCCTAAAAAGATTGTAGTCTAGTTTTTTCAGAATCCTGTGAGTTCCGTATCCGCCCCGGGCACAGAGGACGGCTCTGATCTTCCTGTCCCTGAACATGGCGTGCAGGTCTTTGAGGCGAGTCCTATCTTCTCCCGCCAGGTACCCGGCCTGCTCAAAGAGGTGGGGAGAACAGACAGGTTCGAAGCCAAGAGATTCGAGGAACTTCAATCCGGGTTGGATTTCAGCCTGAAGGACAGGCCCCGCCGGTGCAATGATCCCGATTCTGTCTCCCTCTTTGAGCCGGGGGGGTTTGATCTTCACTGGTTCCTCTTAAAGATGATCATGAGTCCTTCCAGGGTCAGGAATTCTTCGACATGGTCTATGGTCTCAGACATTTCGCAGATCAGGGGAGCGAGTCCGCCTGTGGCGATCACCTTGAGGTTTCGGCCCACCTCTTTTTTCATCCGGTTCACGATGCCGTCCACCAGCCCCGCATATCCATAGATAATCCCGACGTTCATACTGCTGATGGTGTCCTTTGCAAGAACGCTTTTAGGCTTTGCAAAGATCTCCACCCTGGGGAGCTTGGAAGCTTTCTGGAACAGAGCCTCACTGGAGATGATGACCCCCGGAGCAATGGCGCCTCCCTGGTAAGCGCCGTCCTCCGACACGTAGTCGAATGTGGTGGCCGTCCCGAAATCAACGACGACCATGGCCGTTCGGTATTTTTCATAGGCCGCCACGGCGTTCACGATTCGGTCTGCACCGACCTCCTTCGGGTTGTCATAGAAGACGGGCATGCCGGTCTTTGTGGCCGGGCCCACAATCATGGGTTCTATATGAAAGTACCGACGCGCGAACATCTCGATCGTGTTTAACAATGGCGGGACCACGCAGGAGACGATCATGTGCTTGATCTCCTTCATCTGGAGATCGGAGTTTTTGAAGAGATTCTGGATCAGGATGCCCATTTCATCCGCCGTGATGTCCCTTTCCGTTCTGATTCTCCAGTGATCGACAATCCGGGACTGCTCCGCAACTCCCAGTACGATGTTCGTGTTGCCAATGTCAATGCACAGCAACTTGCCGCTCTCTCGCCTTGTCCTGCCCATTCTAAGCTCCTTCTATTTTCCCGCGCTTGATGGCATCAATCACTCTAACGGTCTCAACCGCCTGCTTCACATTGTGAACCCTGACGATGTGGGCGCCGTTCATGACCGCTGCGGCGACCGTGGCCATGGTTCCCGTGTCCCTTTCGTGAACCTTTTTGTCAAGAATTCGACCGATGAAAGCCTTTCGCGAGCTTCCGACCAGGATGGGCGCCTCAAGGCACTGAAGCCGGCCGAGCTCTTTGAGAATCTCCAGGTTGTGATCAAAGCTCTTTCCAAAGCCGATCCCGGGATCCACGATGATCCGATCTCTCCGAACCCCACTCCTCACGGCTTGATCCATGGCGCTTCTCAAGAAAGCGATGATCTCTGAGGCGACATCGTCATACGTGGGAGCGACCTGCATGTCTGCCGTGGTCCCCTTCATGTGCATGAGAATGACCGGCACACCGGCCTGCGCCACCACAGAAGCCATTTCCGGGTCGAGCCGGAGTGCGCTAATGTCATTGACCATGGACGCGCCGCAGCGGAGGGCTTCCCGTGCCACCTGCGCCTTGAGGGTATCAATGCTGATCGGTATCCTGAGTTCCTTTTTAAGGGCCTCGATCACCGGGATCACCCGATTCATCTCCTCGTCTGCGGAAATTCCCTTTGAATAAGGCCGAGTGGATTCTCCACCGATGTCGATGAGGTCAGCCCCGTCACCGGCGAGTTGAAGAGCCTGTTCAACGGCTCTGTCCTTCTCAAGAAATTGGCCCCCGTCCGAAAAGGAATCGGGGGTCACATTGATCACCCCCATGACATGGGTCCTGCGGCTCAGATTGAGGGTGTATTCTAGCCAGCTCAATGTGAACGAAGGAGTCGGGTTCATGCTGGGGATGGTGCGGTTTTTCTCATGCGGACCAGGATCTCTTCGATCTGCTTTCCGTCGAGGGTCTCCTTTTCCAGCAGAGCACCGGCCAACTGATGGAGCACTTCCAGGTTATCCTTGATGAGGTTCGATGTCTTGGCATAGGCGTCCATGACCATCCTTCTCACTTCCTCATCAATCTTCTGCGCGGTCAGTTCACTGTAATCCCTGTGCTGGGAAATCTCCCTGCCCAGGAAGATCTGCTCCTCTTTTTTCCCGAAGGTCAAAGGCCCCAGGCTGTCGCTCATTCCAAAGTCACAGACCATTTTTCTGGCCAGGGTTGTGGCCCGCTCGATGTCATTCCCCGCGCCCGTGGTCTGCATACCCAGAACGATTTCCTCTGCCGCCCTGCCGCCCATGAGGATACAAAGGCTGTTGAGGAGATAATCCTTCGGGTACGTATGTTTTTCATCAAGAGGTAATTGCTGGGTGAGGCCGAGCGCGCGACCTCTGGGGATAATGGTGACCTTGTGAATAGGGTCTGTGTTCGGCAGCAGCTTGGCCACGAGCGTGTGGCCTGATTCATGGTAGGCCGTCGTCTTTTTTTCTTCGTCGCTGATGATCATGCTCCTGCGCTCGGTTCCCATCAGGACCTTGTCTTTCGCATCCTCGAAGTCGTTCATTTCCACCCGGTCCTTGCCGCGCCTGGCCGCCAGGAGCGCCGCTTCATTCACCATGTTCTCAAGGTCAGCCCCGGTGAACCCCGGAGTTCCCCTGGCCAGGGTCTGCATATCGGCATTGTCACCCAGAACCGTCTTTTTCACGTGAACTCTCAGAATCTCTTCTCTCCCCTTCACGTCCGGAACCGGGACGACCACCTGTCGGTCGAATCGACCCGGTCTCAACAGCGCCGGATCGAGCACATCGGGCCTGTTCGTTGCTGAGATGAGAATCACCCCTTCGTTGGACTCAAAACCATCCATCTCCACCAGAAGCTGGTTGAGAGTCTGTTCCCTTTCATCGTGCCCGCCGCCCAGGCCGGCCCCGCGATGCCGACCGACCGCGTCGATTTCATCAATAAAGATGATGCATGGGGCATGCTTTTTCCCTTGAAGGAAAAGGTCCCTGACGCGGGATGCTCCGACGCCGACAAACATTTCCACAAAATCAGATCCGCTGATGCTGAAAAAAGGGACTCCGGCTTCTCCTGCGATGGCCCTGGCCAGCAGCGTTTTCCCTGTCCCAGGGGCTCCTACAAGAAGGACCCCTTTGGGAATTCTTCCGCCGAGCCTCGTGAACTTCCTGGGGTCACGCAGAAATTCGATGATCTCCTGGAGTTCCTCCTTTGCCTCGTCAATGCCCGCCACATCATTGAAGGTAACCTTTTCCTGGGAATCCGTCATGAGGCGGGCCTTGCTTTTGCCGAAGGAAAGGGCTTTCCCTCCACCCACCTGCATCTGACGCATGAAGAAAACCCAGACCCCGATCAGAAGAAGCATGGGCACCCAGGAGAGGAAGACCTGAACCCAGTTCGAATCCTCCTCCGGTTTCGCTGTTATTTTCACGTCTTTACTTCTCAAGAGCTTGATGAGCTCGGGATCCCTGGGAGCATAGGTTCTGAAAGGTCCCTGGGTGGATATCCCTGAAAGGTTTTCACCCTGGATGGTCACCTGGGCCACGTTTCCGCGCTCTACCATGCTCAGAAACTCGCTGTAGCTCAGGCTCGCACTTCCTCGTTCAGGCTGTTTGAAAACCTGGAAAAGCATAATCACCATAAGGCAGATGACGAGCCAGAGCGCAATATTCTTGTAAAAGGGAGTCAAACGTCTATCCTCCTATCGTAAACTTTCAATTGACCCTAATTATAACATCATTTCAACAAAATTCTATCATTCCTAGCCATATTTTCCAAAGACAAGAACGGCCGGTCGCATCATCCCTTGAGCCGCGCGTTGACGATTTTATGGCTTGCCATAACTCATCGCTTGAGATAAACCGTTATAGCCCTCAAGACCTTGGAGTAATGGAGCAATGGAGTACTGGAGTAATGGTTTAAAACCAATACTCCATCACTCCAACACTCCATTCTTTTGATTCTGTGTTCTGCTTTCTCAATTTGAGATCCTTATGGGACTGCTGACTTTTTTCGCTTTTACTGATAACCGATAACTGTTAACTGATTACTGGCTGTTAGCTCACTCTAGGCACTTCTTTGAAGGAGTTCCCCATGCCCGGCTATGAGATCATTGGAGAAGAAGAAAAGAAGGAAATCCTGGAAGTCCTCACCAACAAAATTGTTTTTCGTTATGGCTTCGATGCGGAACGTAAAGGCGTTTACAAGGTTGCCGCTTTCGAAAAGGAATTTGCCGGGTATTGTGGCGTGGATCACGCCCTGGCCGTATCCTCAGGAACAGCCGCGCTGCGGGTTGCCCTGGCAGCGCTCGGGATCTCTCCTGGAGACGAGGTGATCACCCAGGGATTTACCTTTGTAGCCACCTGGGAGACGATTCTCGATGCCGGTGCGATACCGGTGTTTGCGGAGCTCGATGAAACCCTTTGCCTTGACCCGGCGGACGTGGCAAAGAAGATCACGCCAAGCACAAAAGCCATTATCCCGGTGCACATGTGCGGGGCACAGGCGAGAATCACGGAAATCGTGAAGCTGGCCGACCAGCACGGAATCCCGGTGATCGAAGACACGGCCCAGTCGTGCGGCGGCAGACTGCGCGGCAAGGCCCTCGGATCTTTTGGAAAAATGGGCTGCTTCTCCTTTGATGCGGTGAAGACCGTGACGGCCGGAGAGGGAGGAATGGTCATTACCCACGACAGGGATCTTTACACGAAAGCCGCGGAGTATCATGACCACGGTCACGACCACAATCCCAAGGTGCCGAGGGGGCTCGAGAAGACGGAGCTTCATCGGAATGAACTACCGAATGAGTGAGCTCCAGGGAGCTGTCGCGCTTGCGCAGTTTCGAAAGTTGGAGTCCGTCATTCTCCCTGCTCAGAGGAAGAACAAGGCTAGAATCAAAGAAGCGCTTGCCAAAATAGATCAGATCGCTTTCAGGGATATCCCTGACCCCGAGGGAGAAACAGCGACCTTTCTCACGTTCTTTCTTCCAACGGCGCAGAAGACGAGAGCCTTCAACAAGGCCATGGCTGAGGCCGGAGCAGGCGCTATCTACTGGCATGAGAACTATTGGCATTACTATGAGCAATGGGAGCATCTGCTCGAAGGAAAGAGCCTGATGCGCACCGGGTACCCTTTCAAAACAGAGCCCGGCCAGGTGAGGCGCAGCTACGCTAAGGATGCGCTTCCGAAGACAGCGGAGATCCTGTCCAGGACGCTTTCGATCGCTATCAACATCCACATGGACCAGCAGATTCCGAAGATTCTGAGTGCCATCGAAAAAGCGGCAAAGGCCATTTAGGATCTGTTCTTTGTCCGTTGTCCGTTGGTTGTTGTAGGTTATTTGGTCTGTTGTTTTTCTTTTTTACTTTAGGCATTTAGCATTTTAGTTCACTTTAGGCATTCTAATGAAAATTGCTCTTTGCCAGATCAATCCAATCATCGGTGACTTCCCTCACAACACCGGTCTGATTCTGGACGCTACAGAGCAGGCCAAGAGGGCCGAGTGTTCCCTGGCCGTCTTTCCTGAACTTTCCCTGGTCGGCTATCCCCCCAAGGACCTGCTGGAGAGACCCGCTTTCATAAAAGAAAATCTCAAGGCTCTGGAGCGACTTGCTGCCAGGGTTCGGGGCATTCATGTGCTCTGTGGATATGTGGATAAGAACCCGCGGGAAACAGGAAAGGCTCTCGTTAACAGCGTGGCCCTTATCAAGGATGGTGAGATTCTAAGAAAAGGGGGCAAGAGACTCCTGCCGACCTATGACGTTTTTGACGAAACCCGGTACTTTGAACCTGCGCCTCAGAGCCTCCTCTTCCAACTCCAGGACCGGACAATCGGCGTGACGGTCTGCGAAGATATCTGGAACGTGGGAGACGTTGAAGGGGTTCCCCGGTACGCCATGGATCCGGCTGAGGAGCTCGCGGGAAGGGGCATGGACATTTTTGTGAATATCTCAGCCTCTCCCTACACCCTGAACAAAAGAGCCATCCGCCAGAAGATTCTTGAAAAGATCTCCACGCACTATCGGGTGACCGACCCTCTACTGCAACCAGGTAGGCGGCAACGATGACCTGCTTTTTGACGGAGCGAGCATGGTCGTGGATCCGAGCGGCCGTTTGATCCTTCAGGGCAAGGAGTTTGAGCCGGACCTTCTCCTGTGGGACAGCGAAAAGCACTACGAGGAATTCACAGGTCCCTGGCCGCCAGAGGAAGAGTCGATCCTGAAAGGCCTTGTGATGGGCACGAGGGATTATGTCACCAAGTGCGGGTTCAAGAGCGTGCTCATTGGGCTCAGCGGTGGCATTGATTCTTCTCTTGTCGCCGTGATCGCCCGGAAGGCATTTGGCCCTGAAAACGTGACCGGCGTGAGCATGCCCTCCCCTTACACCTCCCGGATGAGCCGGGAGGATGCGCGAACACTCGCCCAGAACCTGGGGATCAAATTCATAGAGATCCCGATCACAGAGATCTTCAGCTCCTACACCAAGAGTCTTGCGACAAGTCTTCAAAGGCCTTCCGCCGGATGAGGCGGAGGAAAACATCCAGGCCAGGATTCGCGGGACCCTTCTCATGGCCCTTTCCAACAAGTTCCGTTCTCTTCTCTTGAGCACGGGCAACAAATCGGAGACCGCCACCGGCTACTGCACGATCTACGGCGACATGAACGGCGGACTGGCTGTGATCTCCGATGTTCCCAAAACCCTCTGCTACCGTATCGCAAAGCACATCAACAGGGACCAGGAAATCATTCCGCAGAGGGTCATCTCACGGCCCCCCTCCGCCGAACTCAGACCCAACCAGACCGACCAGGACAGCCTCCCCCCTTATGACGTCCTCGACGGAATCCTGGACGCAGCCATAGAAAAGAACCTCGCCTTCGACGACATCGTCGCCCTGGGCTACGATCCGGCCACGGTGAGAGATGTGCTGCGTCGAATCGTGATGAATGAGTACAAGCGAAGGCAGGCGCCTCCCGGCCTCAAGGTCACCAGCAAGGCCTTCGGTTACGGCCGCCGCTATCCCATCGCCAGGGGCAAAGAACACTACTAACAGACTGAGCAGTGAGTCAGAGGACTGATCAGATGAGCATCGAATGTCTTGTCGTTTTGCTCAGTCCTCGTCACTCATTCACTGTTACTTTGTATTTTTCGATGCCCAGCATCTCTCTTGCCTCTTTCGGAGACGCCAGCTCATAACCCATCTGCTGAACCAGGGACACGGCCTTTTCAACCAACTCCGGGTTGGTCTTTGCCCTTTTCCGGGCGCATAAAAGACACTGTCCTCGAATCCGACACGAATGGACTCGTGCGCCCATGCCGATGGCTGTGGCGAGGAGCGACAGATCCTTCATGCCGTCATGGATCATTCCCCACTCCTCGTTTTCCTTCAGCAGGGAGGTCATGAAAAAAAGGCTCTTGGGATCCGCCGGCAAGGCCCAGTGAAAACCCAGGCAGAAATTGAAATGACACGGAGGCTTCAGGACGCCTTCCTGAACAAGCTGTCTCACTGCAGGCATCATCCCAACGTCGAAGACCTCCAGCTCCGGGACAACTCTGGTCTGTTCCATCCGCTTGGCCCAGTATCGGATGTCGGGCAGCCTGTTGATGTAGACGTCCTCTCCGAAATTCACCGAACCCATGTTCAGTGAAGCCAGCTCGACTCTCGGATCATTCAGCGACACGCATCGCTCTTCGATCGTGAGCGTCGTAAGCCCTCCTGTGGAACCCTGAATCAGGATGTCCGAACTCTCTCGGATAAGATCCAGCGTCTTGGAGAATTCAATGAGTTTCTCCGTCTGCTTCCCTTCCCTGTCACGAACATGCAGATGGACCATGCCGGCCCCGGCTTTCGCGCACCCGATACCTCTTTGCCACGTGTTCCGGAGTGAGCGGGTTCTGCGAAGGCGGTTCAACGCTCCTCCCCACCGGCGCCACTGCAACGATAATCTTTCTTCCCTTTAATGTCTGATCCATATTCTTATCTCCCCTGTAAAATGCTTGAGACAAGCGCCCCTGCTCATAGGTTGCTAAAAAATGCTCAGATACAAGGCGCCCGAAATCCCGAGGAGTGACTCGTACAGTTTCAATACATCGCTTGTGACGAGGGATGGAGGGCAACGTCGTAAATGGTCATTTTTCAGCAACCTATTCTTCTAATACCTTTACGATTTGACAAAGTTAGGGTCCCTGAACTGATCAAGAGCGTCCCTGGCCACGCTCGAGAAACTGTACATGACCGCTCCGTATGACGGGCCTGAAACCAGTGCTTTTCGCCGGGCTGAAACGTGATTGGTCCCCGGGCTTGAGAATGATCGGCGCCTCAGGGTGTAACATCCTTCTTTGCCCTTCACCAGGAAGCCTTGATTGAAGGTGCTCTCGCCCTGAACATAGAAGTAGACCGTGCCGGCCACCACCCGGATGGTTTCCTCTTTTCCCGGGTCGTCTCCTACAGGCGGATGCCAGTGCTCCGGCTCTGTCTGGTTGGGCAGCATGGCCAGCACTTTCACGCTGATCCTTTCGGTCTGCACCAAAGTCAGCACCTGAACCCCTTCTATGTCAAGATGGCTCAGACCGAAGGTCCACCACCTCTATCGTGTTCTTTTCTTCTTCCGTGATTCTGATTCCGGACTGCCCGATCATCTGCGCTGCACGTTCCCGTGCCGTCTTCTGCTGAGCTCTTGTGATCATTCTGCGAGACCTCTTGCGAGAATTTACCACGTCAATTTAGATGCGTTCGTAAGAAATGAACGACCCCGCTGCAAGCAGAAGGGTATCGTCTTCTCTCTTAGTCCGTCATTCGGTGCTTGACACGGAATCCAGTCGGGTTTACGGGATAAGGCTTTCGCCGGTATAACGAATTGGTGGCAAACGGCGGGGAATACATCGCGAAGGGATTCAAGAAACTGCCGTTATTTGTCATTCCGGCGAATCCCGGACCTGCCCGCCGTACTAGACTTTGGCAGGCGGGTCAGGGTCGGGACAGGCGCCGGAATCCAGTCTTCCTATAAAGTTACAAAACACCTGGACCCCGTTTTTCAACGGGGTGACGACTTCGATGATTTTTCTTCCTCTGAATGTCTGATCCACGGATACCTCCCCAACACAAATACAAACACGTTAAGTGAATTGTCCTTTTGCTGAGTCGTTCGAAATCCCCCCGGCCCCCCTTTTCGAAAAGGGGGGAGACCTCTTTGGGTCGCCATTTCCTCCATCCCCCTTTTGCAAAGGGGGATGGAGGGGGATTTTCATGCGTGGGGGCGACCAACATAGAGGTCATGAGTGTTTACGAAGCCATCACTTTAGGTTGTCCCTCAGCTCAATGTCAATCTGCGCATGATCACCCAATAAAATCTTGTTGCCAATGTTTATTTCCTTATTATATTCCCTTTTTGGAGCGTTCATGAATCGTATCGATTCTCTCTCGCGCGCAGAAATGTAGGGGCGCGCTTTACGCGCGCCCGCCACGGGCGGGGATAAATCCCGCCCCTACAAGCGTATTTTGATAACAAAAGCGAAAACCATGTCAAAGCTAATCTTTTCATTCGCAATCATTCTGTTTGGCCTGTCCCTGGGTTACGGGATTCAAGTTCTGGTGAACCGGAACGCCATTTGCCTTCCAATCCCTCTTGACCGTCTCAGGAAAGCGCTCCAGCAAACCGCTCTTCTCTTCGTGAACCCGGTTGCGATCGTGGGAGCCCTGTGGGTTGTGAACATTGGGAGCATCCGCCTTGCTGCTCTGCCCTTCAACGGTCTTTTCTCCATTCTCGCAGGCGGCGCGCTGGCCTTGGGCGCTGCAAAGTTGCTTCAACTGGAGCCCAGGAAGACGGGGGCGATGTATGGTTGCGGTTCTTTCACAAACATCGGGTCCATCGGCGCCTTGGTGTGCTTCATCTTTCTCGGGGAAGAGGGATTCGCCCTGGTTCCGATCTACAAGATCTTCGAGGAGCTGTCTTATTATTCAATCGGTTTCCCCATCGCCAAGTATTACAGCCGCAGTGAAAAGACGGAAAGGACGCTGGAGAGAATCAAGAGCCTGGGAAAAGATCCTTTTATCCTGGTCGCCTTGTCGAGCATCGTGCTTGGCGGCTTGCTGAACTGGGCGGGGGTTCAAAGGCCGGAGTTTTTCAGAACCGTCGTTTCCACTTTCGTTCCTCTTGGAGCCGTTCTACTGCTCACATCCATCGGACTGGCCTTGAAATTCAGAAGGGTTCGAGACTATTTGAAGGAATGCATTTCCGTCTCGATCATCAAGTTTGTGCTTGTTCCTGTCTTCGCCTCTTCACTGGCATACCTGCATTGGCTTCGGAAACATCGAGAAAGGGCTGCCTCTCAAGGTGGTCATCATCCTCTCGTCCATGCCTGTTGCATTCAACGCTTTGATTCCCCCTTCCATCTACGACCTGGACCTCGATCTTGCCAATTCCTGCTGGTTCTTCACCACTTCGCTTCTGTGTTGTGCTCCTCTGTTTTTCCTCATCGTCAACTTTTGCATTTCTCTCAGAAGTCCACCTCGTCCGGAAGCGATCGAGCTCGGATCTGGATTCCGCTTCCGCGGAATGACGAAACTTTTCTCTTGACATGGGAGTTCGACCAGCCGTGGCTATTTTTGCATTCAAAATTCAAAATTCAGATTTCGATTCCGCTCCGTCATCCGGCATGGATTCCCTTTGAGCACGCCGAGGAAGCATCCCAGGGAAAAGAGGCTCAAGCATGAAAAACTTAGGAGACACCCACAGGAACCTCGACGCCAAGGTCTATGACCGGCTGAAGGCGATGATCCTGGAAGGAAAGCTCGTCCCGGGCGACAAGGTTTTTCAGGACAGGCTGGCTCAGGAAATGGGAGTCAGCCGGACCCCCCTGGTCAACGCCCTCAAAGTCCTCGAGCAGGAAAAGCTGATCAAGGCGATCCCCCGAAGAGGCTTCTTTGTCCGGCAGTTCACCAAGGAAGAGATGATCTACATCTTCGAATTGCGTGAGGTGCTTGAAGGCCTGGCTGCGAGGCGTGCCGCCGCCCTGATCACCCGGCCCAGATCAAACAGCTCCAGACCTTTTTCGAAGCTTTCAAGAGCCTCAAGCACATCGACGATTACGATGCCTATGCCAAAGAGGACAGGCGCTTCCACAATTTCATCACCGAGTTGGGCGGAAGGGAATTCCTGAAAAGCATTTTGACGAGCTACAACGTTGTCATGTTCAGCTATCAGGTGAGTTCCTATGGTGGGCTGGTCCGGCATCCGGATGAGACCATGCGCGAGCACCTGGCCATCATCAAGGCTTTGGAGGCCAAGGACAGCGCAAAAGCCGAAGAAATCATGCGTCTTCACTTGAAGCGATCTTCGGATGTGCTGAGAAAAGACATGGAAGCAAGAGAAAACGGTGCAAAGAAGTCTGGAGGAAACAACTGGCAAACATCGAATCACGGCGCTATGAAAGAAAGGAGGGATGCGGCGAAGGATCTTTTCTAATGAGCAGAGAACAGGTTTGATCAGGGAATAGAGCTTAAACCATTTACCCAAGGAGGCGAATTCATGAAAAAGATTATCGTAGCGGTTCTTGTGGTGCTCCTGGCGGCTTCAGCGGCCTGGGGTCAGTCGAAAGTCATCACCCGCCCGGTCACGATCGTGTGCGCCTTTTCCGCGGGCGGCGGAACAGACCAGGTCAACCGGGGTCTGGCCGAGGGAATGAAAGAGTTCCTCGGCGTTCAGGTCAATGTCATCAACATGACCGGTGCAGGCGGCGGCGTCGCCATGGACTATGTCTGGCAAAAGCCCCGTGACGGCCTGAACATCCTCGGAATCTCTGAGACCGGCCTCTTTGTTCCGGCCAACGCCGCGCACACCACCACGGCTAAAGACTGGCAGTGGTTCTGGGCAGGCGGCTCGCCCGGCGTGGTGCTCGTTCCTGAGAACTCCAAGTACAAAACCATCAAAGAAATCATTGACGACGCAAAGGCCCGCCCCGGCCAGGTGAAGGCTGGCGTGCAGCGTGCTTCCGGGCGTGTGGAGCATCCGGTGGATCACGATGATGAACGCTGCGGGCGTCAAAACCAATGTGCTTCCCTATGCAGGATCAGCGCCTTCCGTCACCGCGGCCCTGACCGGCGAGGTGGATATCGTCCACGTCTCAGTCGGTGAGTCGCTGCAGTACATGCAGGCCAAGAAGCTTCGCCCCCTCGTCGCGAGCGAAGTGGAGGGCACGGACATCCCGGGCGTCGGGAAAGTCCAGCCCATCACGGATTTCTATCCTGACCTCAAGAAAGTGCTTCCCATGCCTCAGTTGCTCGGCATGGCCATCCCCATGGACACTCCCAAGGAGATCAAGGACGAGATCACCAAGGCCTTTGACGCGGCCATGAAGTCCGCCGCAGTGAAGAAAGTCCTGGAAGCCCAGGTGGCAGCGCCTTTCGGGTGGTCCGGCGACAAGGCCAACGCCATGTCCAAATCCCTTGAGTCCAAGTTCAGCTGGATGCTCGTTGATCTGAATCTGGCAAAGAAGAACCCGGCAGAACTCGGCATCCCGAAACCATAACTCCTGTCCCCCTCCCCTGTCCCTCTCCCCCTCGGGAGAGGGACGGGGTGAGGGAATGAGGAAAGGATCATGGAAGAATCAACGAAGAGATTGCGTTCCCTCGACTTCTTCATGGGAGCAGGCTTTGCGCTCATCGGCCTTTACGTGATGTTTGATGGATACATCGCCTATGTATCACCCGCACTTGTCACCGTGGAGAAGTCCGTCAACCCGGGAGTCACCACGCTCTTCGTCGGAGGATTCCTGGCGTTGCTCGGAGTCGTTCTGGCGCTTATCGGCATGCGCGGGGCAGGTAACCCCTTCCTGAAAGCCGCGGAAGTCATTCCTGAGACCCTCCGCAAAAAGTCTTTCCTGAAGGGTGTCTTGGCCATGGCTTGCATCGGCGTCTATTTCTTTGTTTTCTGGGGCCGCATCCCCTACGTTCTTTCAACTTTCATTTTTCTTGCAGGCATGATGTTCCTCTTCAAAGGCGGGGCGTGGTGGAAGATCGTCATCGTTTCCGGCACCACCGTTGCCATCATCTGGTATGTCTTCGGTGTGCTTGCCATGATCCCGCTACCCTGACGCCGTTGGAAAGGATTCGACATGGGTTTTGAACAGATTTTTTCCGAGGTCCTGAAGACTCTTAACCTCGAGTTTATTCTTCTGATCGGAATGGGAACGCTGATCGGGCTGGTCGTCGGCGCCCTCCCCGGCCTGACCACAACGATGGGGATTGCCTTGCTGACCGGCATCACCTTCAAGTTCTCAGGTCATTCGGCCATCGCCCTGCTCATGGGGCTTTATGTGGGCGGCGTTTCCGGCGGCTCCCTCTCCGCCATCCTGATCGGAATTCCAGGAACGCCTGCCAATGCCTCCTCGACGCTGGACGGATTTCCATTGGCCCTGCGGGGCCAAGGCGCGCAGGCGATTTTCATTGCTCGCGCCGCCTCCGTGATCGGCACGGTGTTTGGAATCATTTGCCTTGCCTTTTTTACCCCCCTTCTGACGAACCTCGCCCTGAAATTCACCTCCGCCGAATTCTGTCTCCTCGGGTTGTTCGGCGTTCTGATTTCAGGCACGCTCACCGGCGCCGACCTCCCCATGAAAGGCTGGATCGCAGGCATCTTCGGGCTCACCATCGGCATGATCGGCATGGACGAACTCACGGCCTGGCACAGGCTCACTTTCGGCAGTCCTGAGCTCATCGGCGGTGTGCCTTTTATCCCCATCATGATCGGCTTTTTCGGAATCCCGCAGGTCGTCGAATCGCTCATGTCGGAGCAGGATGTGCTGGTTGCCGTTCTGGACAAGACAAGGGTGAAAATCAAAGAAATCCTCGTGCACTGGTGGACCGCTCTCCGCGCCGGACTCATCGGTGTCGGAATCGGAATCATTCCGGGCGTTGGAGAGGACGTGGCGTCATGGGTATCCTACGGCGTTGCAAAGAAAGCCAGCAAACACCCTGAGGAGTATGGCAAAGGCTCCATCGAGGGACTCGTAGCTGCCGAGACCGCAGACAATTCATGCATCGGAGGCGCTATCATCCCGCTTCTGTCTCTCGGAATCCCGGGCAGCCCGCCTGCTGCAGTGCTCCTCGGCGCCTTTCTGATCCACGGGGTGCGTCCCGGGCCGATGCTGAGTTTCGAGTTCCCGGCCTTCACCTACCAGGCGGTGTCCTGGCTCCTGGTGGCAACGATATTCATGTTTATTCTGAGCGTTCTCATCGCCAGGCCCATGCAGAAGATCCTCCAGATCAAAAACGCAATCCTCATGCCCATCGTCGCGGTGCTCTGCGCCATCGGATCTTTCTCGCTCGATCTGCGCTTCATTGACATAGTGCTCGTTTTCTTTGCGGGCCTGCTCGGGCTCCTTTTCAAGAAAGGGAAATACCCACCTGCGCCTCTTGTCTTGGGGATCATTCTCGGGCCGCTCGTGGACACCAACTTCAGGAGGGCGCTCAAAGCCTCGGGCGGGGATTTCTCCATCTTCTTCACCAGGCCGATTTCTCTGGCTCTGACCCTTGCGACGGTTTTTCTCATCCTGGGGCAACTGGGTGTTTTTAGCGCGATCAGAGCGAAGTTGAGAAATAGGAAACAAAAAGCAACTGCTTGATCTTGTCTATGGAAACGGCTTTTCAAGGAGACTCTTATGTTGAAAATGGCAATTATCACCGGTTTTCTATCGAAAACCAAAGACCGCTTTCATGAGTACAACGAACCTCTGTCCCTGGAGCAGAAGTTTCAGCTCATGAGCGAGATCGAAGGGTGTGATGGAGTGGAGATCGTTTACCCTTATGAAGTGAACGATGCGAAGGCAACAAAAGCCCTTCTGCGGAAGTACAAGCTGAAGGTGGCAGCCGTCAACGTGAACGTCAAGGCCGAACCGGAATTCCGCAACGGCGGTCTGACCTCTCTCCGGAAAGGCATTCGCAACAAGGCCGTTCGCTTCATCAAGGAAGCCAAGGATTTCGCGGCTGCCGTCGGAGCGAACAAGGTGACCTGCTGCCCTCTGGGCGACGGGTATGAATTCGCTTTTCAGTATGACTACGGCAAGGCTTGGAAGCATTTGATCGAGACGTTTCGGTGAAGCCGGGGCTTACAAGCCGAAGATCCCTCTTTTCATCGAATACAAACCCAGCGAGACCCGGGGCCGCTGTTTTGTGGACACAACGGCCAAGGCGTTGTGTTTACTCAACGACATGCAAGTCAAGGAGATGGGCGTGACGCTCGACTTCGGCCATTCCACCTACGGGAATGAAAACCCTGCCGAGGCCCTGGTGCACCTGGCGGAGAGCCCCTTCAAGTACTACGTCCACGTCAATGATAACGACGGCAGGTGGGACTGGGACTACTTCTGCGGCACCAAGCACTTCCTGGAGTATGTGGAGTTCCTCTATTACTTGAAGAAGTATAAGTATAACGATTATCTGACCTCCGACACCTCCCCGACACGGTGGGACATCAAAGGGACCTTTGAAGCCAACAGCAGGATGTCCAACAAGATATGGCAGAGGCTCGATGAGATCGACGGAGGCAAAATCGCCGTGCTCATGGCCAAGGGAGATTACCTGGAGACCTGGAAGTTCATTGAGCGCAGGATTTTTGGTTTGAAGTAAGGAACGTGTTTTCTCCGCCTTTCTGCATCCTGGTCTCCCCTCCCTTGAGGGGAGGGGACAAAGGGGAGGGTGAAGCGCAGCAAGAAAGAACGAATAGGAGCTCAAATTGAATTCGTCAGAAACCCCCATGACCATCCCAGAACTGAAGCAAATGGCGGCAGCCATCCGCTGTGACATCATCGATATGATCACCACGGCCAAGGCGGGGCATCCGGGCGGATCCCTTTCCTCTGCCGATCTTGTCACGGCCCTTTATTTTCGAATCATGCGCATTGATCCCAAGAATCCAGCATGGCCGGACCGGGATCGTTTCATCCTTTCCAAAGGCCACGCCTGCCCCGTGTGGTATGCAGCCCTAGCTGAACGCGGCTATTTCGACAAGTCCCACCTGGGGACCCTCCGCCGTATGAACAGCATTCTTCAGGGGCATCCGGACATGAGAAAGACCCCGGGCATTGACATGACTGCCGGCTCCCTCGGACATGGACTCTCCGCAGGCCTGGGCATGGCTTTGAGCGGCAAGCTGCGAAAGAAAGATTACCACGTGTGGGTCATCGTCGGTGATGGTGAAACCCAGGAAGGCTCTGTCTGGGAAGCTGCCATGTCCGCCGCCAAGTGGAAACTCGACAACCTGACTGCCATTGTCGACCGCAACCTTTTGCAGAACGACGCATGCGTCGTGGATGTGATGCCCATTGAGCCCCTGGCTGACAAATGGCGAGCCTTTGGCTGGCGCGTTGTTGAAATTGACGGGCATGACATGAACCAGATCGTGGAGGCTTTTGAAGAAACCGGAACCTGCAAAGGAGCGCCGACCCTGATCCTCGCTCATACCGTCAAAGGAAAAGGCGTTTCCTTTATGGAGAACGTGGCCGAATGGCACGGCAAAGCCCCTTGCAAGGAAGAGGCGGAGTGTGCCCTTGAAGAAATCAGGAGGTGTGCCTGTGAGTCCTAATGCGAAGACCCCCTACCACTACATCCGGAGTGAGATCCTCTCTTTCCTGGGGTCGGAGGATTTGTTTTCAAAAGCAAAGCAACAGCCGACCCGTTACGCTTACGCGGATACGCTTCTCGAACTGGGGGAGAAGAATCCTGATGTGGTGGTTCTCGATGCAGACGTATCCAAGTCGGTTGGCACAAACAAATTTGCTCAGAAGTTCCCTGAGCGATCTTTCAATTTCGGCATCGCCGAGCAGAACATGATGGCCGCAGCAGCGGGCATGGCGACCACAGGGCTCATCCCCTTTGCGACCACTTATGCCGTGTTCGCCAGCATGCGGGCCCTTGACCAGGTGCGGAACAGCATCCACTATCCGCGCTTGAATGTGAAGATCGCCGCAAGCCACAGCGGCATCACTCCCGGGCCTGACGGTGTGACCCATCAGGGCCAAGAAGATCTCTCTATCCTTCGGGCCATCGCCTATTCCACGGTCATTGCGCCTGCGGACCCGGTGACAACGAAACTCGCTGTGTGGGCGGCCGCGGAGTGGAACGGCCCGGTGTATCTGAGCTTCACCCGCGATCCTGTTCCTGTTCTTTTCGAGACGGACTATCCTTTCAAGATAGGCAAAGCGGTCACTGTCCGCGACGGAGCAGACGCAACGATCATCGCGAACCGGGACCTGGTCGTTCAGTCCCTGGTCGCAGCAGAGCAGCTTGCAAAAAAAAGGATCAGCGTCCGGGTGATTGATTGTCACACTCTCAAGCCGCTCGACGTGGAGGCCGTGCTTCAGGCTGCCGAAGAAACAGGCGCCATAGTCACGGCTGAAGACAACATGATCTATGGTGGGCTGGGAAGCGCTGTCGCCGAAGTGCTGGTCGAGAACCACCCCATTCCGATGAAGCGCATCGGCATTCGCGACATCTTCACCGAATCCGCTCCCTACCTGGACTTATTGAAGAAGTATGGTCTCTCAGCGGGCCACATTGCCCAGGCTGTGGAAGAAGTGCTTAAGAGAAAAAAGGGATAGCCAAAATGAAATATCGAACTCTCGGTTCTTCGGGCTTGGTTGTTTCAAGGATCACGCTCGGCACCATGACCTTTGGTGCTCCTGATTGGGGATGCGACGAAAAGACCTCTCATGCCATCCTGAAGAAGTACATCGACATGGGTGGCAATCATCTTGACTCTGCGGATGTCTATGCAGGCGGCAAAGCTGAGGAGATCATCGGAAGCTTTATGCCGCAGATCCATCGCGATGAACTGATCATTGCCTCCAAGTGCTACTTCCCCATGGGCAAACTGCCCAACCGGCAGGGGCTTTCAAGAAAACACATCCTGGCTTCCTGCGAAGCGAGCCTCAAAAGACTGAAGACCGATTACATAGACCTTTACTACCTCCACGGACCTGACCCCCTCACTTCTCTTGAAGAGACCATGGCCGCGATGGATGACCTTGTCAGACAGGGAAAGGTTCGCCATCTCGGGTGCAGCAATCTCTTTGGTTGGCAGATCGCCAAAGCCCAGGGCATCGCAGCTCGCATGAACCTGGAGAACCTTGTAGCCGGACAGTACATCTATAGCCTTATTCATCGGGAGCTGGAGAGGGAAGTCATCCCAGCAGCGGTGGATCATGGGGTCGGGATCCTCTGCTATAGTCCTCTGGGCGGGGGACTCCTAACGGGCAAATACAAGGGGATGCCCCAACCGGCCGGGGGCACTCGTCTTGCTTTTCGAACACAGATCGACGGCCCTCGCTTTTGGCACCCAACCGGTTTCAAAATAGCCGAGGTCGTCGATCGGGTAGCCGGAGAGTCAGGCATTTCGAAAACCAACCTCGCCATTGCGTGGCCGTTAAGAAGGAAATTCGTGGCTTCAGTGATCATCGGCGTTAAGAACGTGTCGCAGCTTGAAACAGATATGGAGCCGGCTGATTGGGATATGCCTGAAGACGTGTGGAATACCTTGGACAAAGAAACACGGCCCGAAGAGGAGTACCTGACCTGGTTCAACAAGAGGAATTACGAGAGAATCTTCACAACCGCAGAGTTCCACGATGAGATGAAGGAACTGCCTTAGAGCGATTGTTTTCAGTAAATCCAACTTGAGTCGAGACTTATCTTGAAGAGCAAAGCCATCAACAAAGAAGACCTGTTTGGTCACCTCCCTCCTGAATGGCCACAGGACCTCCTTCCGCTCATTCGCGAACAGGTCAGGGCAAGCCAACGCAAGATCGTCGTCCTGGATGATGACCCCACCGGCACCCAAACCGTTTACAACATTCCGGTGCTCACCGAATGGTCTGTGGAAGCGCTCGTAGGCTGAACTCCAAAATGACTTCCCTGCCTTTTACATCCTCACCAACTCGAGAAGCTTAACCCTCCCCGTTGCCCGGTCTTTGAATACAGAAATCGGTCGCAACCTGGTCGAGGCAGGGAGGCGAGCGAACCGCACCTTTGTCGTGGTGAGCCGCAGCGACTCGACCCTGCGGGGTCATTTCCCTGGTGAGGTGGAAGCCCTGGCTTTTGGCTTAGGAGAAAACTTCGATGGGTGGATCGTCATTCCTTTTTTCCTCGAAGGGGGCCGTTACACCGCCAGGGACACCCACTATGTGGATGAAGGGGGATGGCTGGTCCCCTCGGCTGAGACGGAGTTTGCCCGCGACAGCGTTTTTGGCTACAGGTCCTCCAACCTGCGTGACTGGGTAGAAGAGAAAACAGGAGGACGCGTTTCATCCAAAGACGTTCTCTCTATCTCCATCGAGGATGTTCGGATGGGAGGTCCGGCCGAAATCACAGAGCGGTTGATGAACCTTGAGGGATTAAAAATATGCGTGGTGAATGCGGCGGGTTACAGAGATGTTGAGGTCTTTGTAAAAGGGCTGCTGGATGCCGAAGCTCAAGGTCGCCGATTCCTGTATCGAAGCGCAGCGTCTTTTGTCCGGGTGCGGGCCGGAATCTCTCCTCGCCGCCTTCTCTCCTCTTTGGATTTGGACATGCCGGCCCAGGGAGGCGGACTCACCCTAGTCGGTTCCTATGTGCCCAAAACAACGCGCCAGTTGCAAAACCTCCTCGCCCTCCCGCAAATAGCAGGCATTGAGATGGATGTCGAAGAGCTTCTGAACGGAGACAGGAGCCGCGCTGAAATCGATCGTGTCAGCCGGACTGCGGAAACCTTGCTGCAGAGTGAGAGAGACGTAGTTATCTACACAAGTCGGAGACTGATCACGGCCGGGCATGCGGAAGGGGATCTTTCTATTGGGAGTCGCGTGTCCGAGGCACTGATCACAACGCTCCAGCAAATCATCGCAAAACCCCGCTACCTGATCGCCAAGGGCGGCATCACCGCAAGCGATGTCGCGACCAAAGGTTTGAACGTGAGGCGGGCTTTGGTGCTCGGACAGATTCTTCCGGGCGTGCCCGTGTGGCGGCTTGGCCCCGAGAGCCGGCATGCAGGCATTCCTTACATTGTCTTTCCCGGCAATGTAGGCGGCGACGACGCCCTGGCAGACACCGTAAAAGCTCTCAGGATAGGCTAGAGCCCCTCACCAAAGGGGTTACGTAGGAGCAAGCTCCGGCTTGCGACAAAAGGCTCGGGCCGCCGATTTCCGCTTATCGCAGTGATTGATTCACCGTTTGGCAGTGATCGACCGGAAGCACAGAATATCGAATGTCGAACAAGGAACCGCAGAATTACGAAGTGTTCACTTCTACATTCGATATTCGCTATTCGACATTCTGCGGTTCGCTTTTGAACTTCTCTACAAATCCTGAACACGTTGTTGATAGGAACTCTAGCAGGATGCTGAAAAAGATTCTGCTCGCAGGTTGCTCAAAAACGCTCAGATACAAGGCGCCCTAATAACAGTAACGAGGCATAAGGACTGAGGACTGAGCAAAAAAACAAAACGGTTTTCTGTTGCACTCGACTCAGTCCTCATTACTCATCGCTCAGTCCTTACTCTCATACGTACGTCGCAACGACGAGGGGTGAGGGCAACGCCGTAGATGGGCGTTTTTCAGCAACCTGCTAAGGCTTTCTCGTTCTATTCAGTCGTCCCACCAAGTACCCGTCCATCATCAGGTGAATGAAGTGATGGAACACGCAGAAGGCGAGGGCCAGGCCGAACTGGGGAAAAAGCTTGACCTGAAGGAGCACGGAGAGAGGCAAGGTCTTCTGCCCGCCCATGAACAGGATGCTCTCCAGTCGTCCCCGCGGGATGTGAAACAAACGGATCGATAGGAACCCTGCGGCAAGAAGAATCGCGTGGAAGAAAAAAGCGAGCACAAGGATGACCAGGATCTGCGCCCCACCGCTGAGCACCGTGTCTTTTGCCTCTGAAAGCCCCATCCACACGATGCTCAGGATCAGGCACTGATTTAGCACAGGGATGCCCCGCTGGGTTAAGGTCAGGAGGGCTCCCTTCTTCGGTCTCAGAAAAAGCCCGAGCAACAGGGGCAGGAGCACAAGAAGGGCCATCTGAATCATCATTCGCGCCTTGTCAATGGGCACGGAGTCGACGGTCTGAAGAAGAAGCGCTAGGGAAAAAGGGATCGTGACAATGCTCAAACTGTTTGCGAGCACTGTGATCAGCAAGGCGTGGGCGATATTTCCGCCGGCTGCGCCTGTCATGACCACTCCGCTGCTCATGGTGGTCGGCATGACTGAAACAAGAAACAACCCAATCCTCACGGCCGGGTCAAGAGGGAGCTTTCCGATGACATAAGCCGCCAATGGTGCAATGGTGAAGATGATCACCAGGGCAATCACCGCTCCCCTAGTATCCCGCAGCCCTGCCCGGATTTCTTCCCGCTTGAGGATCAGGCCTGAGCAGAAGAAGATTGTGCAGATGACCGCATCCGCTCCGCTGTGAGACTTGAACCATTTTCCCATGCCTGCAATGGTGCCAGTTACGTCGATGAGAGTGACGACACAGATGCCAGCCAGCGCAATAAGAAACCAGTTTTGCTTAATGAGACGCATCAACGTCGGGATTCTCCTTTGAACTTTTTTGAACGCGATATGGAAGGTCGATAATCTATGTGTTTAAGGGCTAAATGTCAAAAGCATTGGATCCATCCCACTGTACGGATCGGACTTGACATGAGTTTAGACGACTAATAGTATCCAAACATTCACCAGAATAGGCTTCCGGGAATAAACCGCTATAGGTAGATGACGGCAAAACCTACTTCATGAAAAGGAGGAATATCATGAAAAAACTCTATGCTCTTCTCATTGTTCTTGGCGTGATGGCCTTTATCTTTTCGGTGCCTCTTTCCGCAGCGGCCGCCGACTACAAAGCCGAGTACAAGCTCTCCACCGTCGTGGGCAAGCCCTTCCCCTGGGGCAATGCCGGCGAGCGATGGGCTGAACTCGTGAAGGAAAAGACCGGAGGAAAGATCAACATCAAGATGTACCCTGGCACAAGCCTGGTCGGCGGGGATCAGACCAAGGAGTTCACCGCGATCCGGCAGGGAGCCATTGACCTCTCCATCGGGTCCACCATCAACTGGTCCCCTCAGATCAAAGAGCTGAACATCTTCTCCATGCCTTTTCTGATGCCTGATTACAAAGCGATCGATGCGCTCACCCAGGGCCAGGTCGGCAAGGAACTCTTTAACATCCTCTCAAGCAAAGACGTGGTCCCTCTTGCCTGGGGTGAAAATGGTTTCAGGGAATTGAGCAATTCCAAGCGCCCCATCAAGAGCCCCGATGACTTGAAAGGTCTCAAGATCAGAGTGGTGGGATCCCCACTTTTTCTGGACACCTTCACTGCACTCGGTGCCAACCCGACTCAGATGAGCTGGGCGGATGCGGTGCCGGCTCTTTCAGCGGGAGCGGTGGACGGACAGGAAAATCCCCTCACGATCTTCACCGTTGCAAAGCTCCACTCTGCAGCGAACCAGAAAAATCTCACTCTGTGGGGTTACGTTGCTGATCCTCTCATCTTCGTCGTAAGCAAGACCGTGTGGGATAGCTGGAAGCCTGAGGACCAGAAGCTTGTACGCGAAGCGGCTGTGCAAGCAGCGAAAGAAAACATCGCCGAAGCTCGAAAGGGCCTCATCCCGCCCGATGACACCACGATCAAAGAAGTGCAGGGGCTTGGGGTGAATGTCGTTCGTCTCACCGATGCAGAAAAGGCGGTATTTAAGAAGGCGACAAAGGACGTTTACGACAAATGGGCCAAACAGATCGGTCCTGAGCTCGTGAAAAAAGCTGAGGAATCTGTCGCAAAACGATAACAGCCCTTTACAAGTCCAGACACAATCCCCTATAGCCCCCTTGAGTAAAGGGGGTTAGGGGGGATTTGTACAGTTAACCTATGGCCGTAGAACCCAATCAACCCTCCAAACCAAAAGTGAAAGTGCCGTTGCGGATTGAGGAGACGATCGCAGGGATCACTATCGGTCTCCTCGCTCTCATCACTTTTTCCAATGTGGTTGTGCGCTACGCAACTAATTTCTCCTTCGCTTTTACCGAGGAGTTCTCCATTTTTCTGATGGTCTTCATGGCCCTCGTCGGCGCATCGAGCGTGATGGCAAAGGGCGGGCATCTGAACATCAGTTTCATCGTGGATAGATTCCCTTCTCGGATGCGCAAAAAGATCAGGATCGCGTCCACGACAATTGTTGGAATCACCTTCGCGCTCCTGGTAATTCTTGGTGCCCGAATGGCCTATGATGAATATCGCTTCGAGGTCACATCCCCAGGCCTTGGAATCCCCACGTGGCTATACACCACGTGGCTTCCTATTCTATCACTCCTCATTTTGTGCCGGACCGTGGGTGTCCTCATTCGCATCTGGAGGGAAAGGACCTGATGCATCCCGCGTATATTCTCTTCGGATTGTTTTTTCTTCTCATCTTTGCAGGAGTGCCGATTGCCGCTGCCCTTGGCCTCGCAGGGACCGTTGTGATCGCAATCGCGGGACTTGGGATCATGGCCGTCCCCACCAGTGTTTACACGGGTATTGCCAAGTACCCTCTTCTTGCCATTCCCATGTTCGTCCTGGCAGGCGCTATCTTTGACCGCTCGGGTGTTGCCGCTCGGCTTCTCCGCTTCGCAACCGCCATCATCGGCCAAGGCCGTGGCTCTCTGGCTGTGATTACGATCCTGGTCGCCATGATCATCGGGGGCATTTCCGGTTCCGGCCCTGCTTGCACCGCCGCAGTCGGGGGAGTCATGATAGCAGCCATGATGAAGGCCGGCTATCCCCCGGCGTTTGCAGCGAGTGTGACGGCTGCAGCAGGCTCCACGGATATCCTCATCCCCCCTTCGGTCGCTTTTATCATTTACAGTGTCCTGGTTCCCTCTGCGACGGTTCCGGCCCTTTTCGCCGCAGGCGTTGGGCCCGGCATTCTGGCCTGTGTGATGCTCATTATTCCCGCTCTTCTGTTGAGCCTTTACTACAATTTCGGTACGGCCCAGAGCCGTGAACCCAGGCCCAAACTCTGGCAATCCTTCAAGGAGGCCTTCTGGGCCCTGATGGCGCCCATCGTCATTCTGGGAGGACTGCGAACAGGATGGTTCACTCCTACAGAGGCTGCGGTGATGGCCGTATTCTATGGGCTCATTGTGGGTGTCTGCATCTATCGGACTCTGACCCTTCGCGACATTTTCCAGCTTCTGGTGGAATCTGCCGAAACTTCTGCCGTCATCCTCATTGTCGTTGCCCTGGCCAGCGTGTTTGCGTGGGCATCGAGCACCCTTGGAATCGTGGATCCTATTGCCAAGGGCCTTGTTGAGTTTGGCGGCGGTGAGCTCGGGGTCATCACGGTTATCATGCTCTTCCTCGTGATCGTCGGAATGTTCCTGGACGGTATCTCCATCTTTCTCATATTCCTCCCCCTGTTTGTCCCGGTGGCAGAGAAATTCCAGTGGGATCTTGTATGGTTCGGAGTCTTAATGACCTATAATATCGCTCTGGGACAGTTCACACCTCCCATGGCCGTCAACCTCATGGTCAGTTGCAGGCTTACAGGATCGCCCATGGAAGCTACTGTGCAGTGGGTATTCTGGTTGCTTATCTCCATGTTCGCCGGCTTGCTTCTCATTATTGCATTCCCATGGATTGCTCTCTGGATTCCGAAGACCCTCGGGTTCATGTGATATGCAGGATGATTCGTTGTGACCAACCTCCCTTCAAGGAGATTTGACGAGTGAAAATCACCAAGCAGGAAAAACTGGATCTTTTCAGAAGAATGCTTCTGATTCGTGCCTTTGAGGAAAAAGCCGGAGAGCTTTTCCAGCAGAATCTGATTCCGGGCTTCATTCACCTTTCCATCGGCGAAGAGGCTTCCTCTGTGGGCACTTGTTCCGTGCTCCGAAAAGAGGACTACGTGGCCAGCACTCATCGAGGCCATGGCCACCTCATTGCCAAAGGGGCTGACCCGAAGTTCATGTTCGCCGAGCTCTTCGGCAAGGCGACAGGTTACTGCAAAGGCAAGGGCGGCTCTATGCACATTGCCGATTTCAGCATCGGAATCCTCGGCGCCAACGGAGTGGTCGCCGGAGGATTTCCTATCATCGTGGGCGCAGGCCTCTCCATCAAGCTCAGGAAGACCGACCAGGCGGCGGTCGTTTTCTTCGGAGACGGAGCTGCGAACCGGGGCCCATTTCATGAAGCCGTCAACATGGCGGCCATATGGAAGCTGCCCGTAGTTTTCGTGTGCGAAAACAACCTCTACGCATCCACGACTCCCGCATCCTACGCTCTTGCAGGCGGCTCTGTCGCGGGCCGTGCCGCCGGATATGGGATTCCCGGCATCTCTGTGAACGGTAATGACGTGCTTGAAGTTAGAAAAGCTGTCGGGGACGCGGTGGAGAGAGCCAGAAAAGGGCAAGGACCGAGCATCGTGGAAAACAAGACCTATCGCTACCGGGGGCATTTTGAAGGAGATCCACAACGGTACCGGTCCCAGAAAGAAATTGAAAGTTTCAAGAACAAGTCAGACCCGATTCAGTGGTTCAGAAACCTCCTTAAGAAAGAAGGTATCCTCTCGGATAAGCAGGAGAAGGCGATCAGGGGAGAGGTGACCCTGCAGATTGAGGAAGCGGTGAGCTATGCAAAGGGAGCTCCCCTTCCACGGCCTGAAGAAGCGCTGGAAGATCTTTTTGTGAACCCGTAGAAATCAGAGGTCGGAGGTCAGAGGTAAAAGGTCACGGGTCGGAGACCTGGTATTTTAGGCCTTTTAGGCGTTTCAAGCACTTTAGACACTTTAGTTCACTTTAGACACCTTAGGCACTTAGTCTCCAGGAGACAATCATGACAGAGCGAATGCTTTCCTGTTCAGAAGCCCTCGCTGAGGCGCTTGCCGAAGAAATGGAAAGGGATGAGACCATATTCATCATTGGTGAAGATCTGCGTGCCCATGAAGGTATCTTCGCGCAATTCAAAGGTCTTCCTCAGCGATATCCCGAGAGAGTCATTGATACTCCCATATCCGAAACCTGCATCCTGGGAGCAGGCCTAGGTGCCGCTTTGACAGGCATGCGGCCCTTGGTGGACATGCACTTTGCGGATTTCTTCACCACGGCCATGGACGAGATCGCCAACCAGACGGCGAAGATTCGTTACATGTTCGGCGGTCAGGCCAAGATTCCCATGGTCATCTGGGCTCCTGATGGGGGAGGACTGTCCGCAGCCGCTCACCATTCCCAGTGCCTGGAAAGCTGGTTCGTTCACACCCCCGGGCTCAAGGTCGTCATCCCGTCGGAACCGGCGGATGTGAAAGGGTTGATGAAGAGCGCCATCCGGGATGATGATCCGGTCATCTTTTTTCAGCACAAGAAACTCTTTGCTCAGAAAGGGCCTGTCCCTGAGGGAGAGTACTTGATACCCCTTGGAAAGGCGGACATCAAGAGAAAGGGAAAAGACCTGACGATCATTACCTATTCGAGAATGACCTATATCTCCCTGGAGGCTGCAGATCAGCTGGCCAAAGAAGGAATCGAGGCAGAGGTCATCGATCTGAGGACCCTGAAACCTCTTGATTTTGACCTGATCGCCGAATCGGTGAAGAAGACCTATCATGCTCTCGTCGTCCACGAAGCATGCGTCACAGGGGGCTTTGGAGCCGAAATCGCGGCCAGAATCGGAGAGGAGCTCTTTGATGACCTGGATGCGCCTGTAGTGAGAATCGGTGCAAAGGATGTTCCCATTCCCTTCAGCCCTGTGCTCGAAAACTTTGTTCTTCCTCAGGTCAGTGATGTCGTGAAGGGTGCCAAGAAGGTGCTCAGCCGTGGGTGAGAACACCAGTGAGAAATTCGAAGCAAACTCAAAATTCAAATGAACAAAACAAATGCAACTCTGTCCTCCGGTCGGCCCTCGTTTTGAATTTTTGTCATTTGAGTTTCCTGTTTGTTTCGGATTTCGATATTCGAATTTCGTGCTTGTGTGGGCCTGTTGAAAACAAACGCCTTGAAACTATGGAGGCCTTATCAAGATGATCGACATTACTATCCCTAAACTGGGCTTGACCATGGAAACCGCCAAGGTGGTGCGCTGGCTTCATCGTTCAGGGGACGAGGTGACGGAAGGGGCGCCTGTCCTGGTCATCGAAACAGATAAGGTGACCTATGAAGTCCCTGCCCCAGCGAGCGGCTTTCTTCATCCCATTGCCCCTCAAGGGAAGACCTGCTCTATCGAGGAAACCGTGGGCTATGTCGCCAAGGATCAGGAGGAGTACGAACGGATTGTCAAGCAGTATCCTTCACCGGAAGCCGAAGGCGCCGAGACCCTGGCTGGTGAGGAGTCGGCAGCCGTGCCGCCGTCGGATCTGCCCTCCGGGGATCGCTTCAAAGCTTCCCCCTTGGCTCGTGCCATGGCCTCCGAGCACAACCTCGACCTTTCTTCAATTAACGGCACAGGCCCCGGCGGGAGGATTGTCAGGGCCGACATCCTGCGCGCTCTCGAGGAGAAAGCAAAGGTCGCGGCGAGAAGAATCGAAGAACTCACGGAGGCAGGCCCCGGTTCTCGCAAGGATGTCCGCGAGAGCATTCCCATCCGCGGAGTGAGAAAAATCATCTTTGACAACATGTTCCAGAGCCTGAGTCAGTCGGCCCAACTCACGATCCACACGGAAGCCTCTGCAGAGGCCCTCTTAGCTTTGAGAGACCGCTTGACCAGAGACGGTCAAAAGATTTCATACAATGCTGTTATTGTGAAAATGGCAGCCATGGCCCTCCGCCTTCATCCGAAAATCAATGCGAGCGTGGGAAATGATGCGATTCAGGTGTGGAAGCAGATCCATATCGGGCTGGCCATGGAGGCGAATGAAGCTCTCATCGTGCCTGTGGTGAGAACGCCGGATCTCAAGACCATTCGGGAGATCGATCATGAAATCGCGGAACTGGTCAAGAAACTCAGAGAAAACAGGCTTTCTCCCGATGATCTCGTGAACGGCACATTCACCATCACGAACCTTGGGTTCGCGGAGATCGATCACTTCACGCCCATCCTCCGTCCCCCTGAAAGCGCCATCCTGGGCACAGGCCGCATCGTGAAGAAGCCGGTGGTCAAAAACGACACCGTGGTTCCTGAAGCCCGCCTGGCTCTCAGCCTCACCTTTGACCACCGAATTATCGATGGTGCTCCGGCAGCAAGATTCTTGAAAACGATCAAAGACATGATCGAAGACCCTGTGTTGATGATTGGGTGATGGGGTAGGAGCAAGCTCTCCTTCGACTTGCCCTTCGAAGTGCTCAGGGCCATGAATACCACCGAATGGCTCAGGACGGTGAGCAATGCCGAACCACCGCTTGCGATTGAGTCCGTCGGATAGGTTGAGTAAAGCGATCCCTACCCGAGGAGCTTCGGTATGGTCACCTCCCTTTGGTAAAGGGAGGTAGGGAGGGATTTTCTTCATTCACCTGTGAAGTGAGGTTTTCTCTTTTCGAGGAAGGCGCGGGCCGCTTCCTGGTGGTCCCGCGTTTCTGAAAGAAGGGCCAACTGAGAGGAAATGTAGTCCAGGTGGGATCGGAGATCACTCCTCTGGGCCTGGTAGACCGCTCTCTTGATCATCCGCGCTGCAAGAGGCGGCTTGCTCGCGATGTCTCGCGCAAAGGACAGGGTCTCTTCCATTAGCTTTTCATGTGGGACAACGCGGTTCACGAGGCCTATGTCCAAGGCCTCCTTCGCGCTGATGACCTTTCCGGTAAGAAGAAGCTCCAGGGCTCTTGCAATTCCCACAAGCCTGGGGAGGAAGTACGCCCCACCATCCCCCGGCACGACTCCCATCATGATGTAGGATTCCGCCATTTTCGCTTTGTCGGAGCAGACCCTGAGGTCGCACATGATGGCCATGTCTAAACCGGCGCCCATGGCCGCTCCATTGATTGCGGCGATCACGGGTTTGTCCGTGTCCTCCAGAGCCAGGACGATCCTGTGAACACCATCCCATAGAAATTTCTTCATGTCCCACGAACGGAGTTTCCCCTCTGCCATATCCCGGATATCCCCCCCTGAGCAGAAGGTATCGCCTTTTCCTGTAACAACGATCACCCGAATGTTTTGATCTGCCTGGGATCTCTCCAGGGCCTCCCTCCAGAGCGTGATCATTTCAGGGCTGAAGGCGTTCTTTGCTTCAGGACGGTTGATAATAATTTTGGCGATGTGTTCTTCGGTCTGATACAGGATGTGCGGTTCTTTCATGAGGGGTATCCTTATAAAGCACAAAGCATTTCATAAAGGGCACGCTGTTAGGTTATAAGGTTACTACTGTTCGGCCATCTTCGGCATGTAGTCATGTAGTTCCAAAACTTAAGAACCTAATAGCGTCCCTCTCTATCTGCTGTTGCGAAGAGCAGCCAAACCTCGGTCCGATGCACTGAGAGTCTGGCGAATCTCTTATTTCTTGGGGAAATACTTCACACTGTCCATATTCTTGAAGTCTGAATCTTGAGTCCAGATGGTAGCGCCGAATTCTTTTGCTGTTGCGAGAATAATACTGTCAGCCATTGGAAGATTATGCGCCAGACTTATTTTTGAGGCAGCAATCGCCAGTGAAGCGGTTAGATCCACAACTGTTCCCTTTCGCATAGCAACAGCCGCTTGCAACGCTTCATTCTCACTGGACTCGCGAAGAACAACCTTGAAGACCTCATAGATCGTTACCGTTGGAACAACAAGCGAAGCTGTATCCCTTAAGGGGGCTAAGAAATATTTGGCATTCGGCTCATCCGCAAAGTATGCAAGCCAACCTGAGGAATCGACGATGTTCATACCCTATCTTCCTCTCGTTCGAACTCCGTATTGATGCCTTTCAGAAACCCGCGGAGTTCTTTAATGTCCCGTTCCGGAACAAGTTCGATCCGTCCGTCATATTCTATAACCTGCATTTTTTGACCGACGCGAAGGTGCAACGCCTCCCTCACTGCTTTGGGTATAACGACTTGATATTTTGGAGATACGGTTACAGTTTGCATGCCAAAACCTCCATCGATCCTATTTGGTATTACAATAACGTGCTCGATAAGGTTTGTCAATTTTCTTGATCGCAGGGTACCTTGGCTTCTCCGGCGGGTTGATTGGCCAAACACACCCGGGAATGTAATGCCGATAAGCCCCTGGCATTCATAGCCCCTTTCTTAGAAGGCCCATTTGCCTGGCAAAAATAGCGTTCTAAGCCCTAAAACAGAGCGGTTTTCACACCATGACTTCAGCATTTCAAAGAGTTGTCTTGGTCCGACCCCAGCCCTAGCCCTCAGCTAGCAAGTCTTGTCAACCGAAAAATGTTCGGCCGAACGCGAGCTATGACGCGTCTTGAAACTCGCGCCCTCGCCGCGGCTTGCAAAGTCGGTGTCGATGGCTTTGTTCGGCAGTCTTAAATCCAGAGGAACTGCCTGATCTCAATCAGGCGATGGAGATTTTTCTGGTCTTCCTCGTTCCGCTTTTTCTCCACTCGGCAGTGTTTCTTCAGTGCGAGATCATAGGCCGCGTACTTTTTCTTGTCGTAGTCCACGAGTTGGCGGTGGTCGGTTCCGGGTAGCTTCTTCCATCGCATGGGCGGCTTCTTCAAATCCTTCTCGTCTAGTGGACTCTTCCGGGCGGGTCGGGTCTTTGTCCACCAACAATAGAGCGATTGAATCTCCTTCCAGGCGTGCTTGTGCTCCGGATCGAAATTCCAATCCACAGTCTGATCTGGTTTCTCCTGCTCTACAAAATCGACAAGAATCTGGAAGACGGCGTGGAGCATGACATAGTCCTTGTCACACCAGCCATTCTCCAGAGAGTGAATCTTCAGTATTTTCACGTCCTCATCTCTCTGCACAACGGAAAGGTCACCGGAAGCCCGCTTTTTGGGCGATCCGGTGGACCGACTTGTTCGAGTTTTCTATTGCTTTTCGTTACTTATCTCCTTTTCATAGCAGCACCGATGATACCCTCAATAGCGGGAAGACTGTGTCCTTGACCTTCATCGCTGCCTGATCCGCATCGAGCCCCGTTATATCTACTGTGACGTTTGCTCTTTTGTATGTCCGCCCAAAGTAGGTGATGTCTTTCTTTATCTCCCTCAAGTGAAGGCGCTTTTCCTTGGCGGTCAGATCCTTATCAATGAGTCGGGAATCCTTATCATAGAACGTGATTCTCTCCAGTATATTCCCCGGGTCGTCCTTGAAGACTATCGTAGTTCCACCTGCCTTTCTCACTACACGCCAGTAGTTGTCCATGAGTCCACTTGGCGGAAGGGCGATAACGGAATCCCTGCTATCTTCACGGGCAAGAAGATGCTTTAACGCTTTGGAAGCCTCCTGCCTGAAAGAGTACATGGTCAGGAATCTAGCCTGCAATCGTTCAATAGAGGTCTCAAAGAAAGTCTCAATCTCTTCGTCAAGGTCGAAAAAGGGGTAATCGAGTAATGCAGCAAGTTTTCCGCCGATTGTTGTCTTTCCAATGCAGCCCACACCTGTAACAAAAAGCCTCATGTGTGTGCACCAATTCTGTTTCCCAACGAGACTGTCGAAAAACTGATTTTGGCTACTCGATGCCAATTTTAGGGGGTCGCCTCACCCCTCGGAACCAGGAGATCATCGATTGTGGACCCTGCAAGGAGCGGAACTCTGAGTCTTCCCGAATACCCTGCCCGGAGGCTTTTTCGACAGTCTCAACGCAAAGTTCACCGGTGAGCGAAGCGAACCCGGTGGAGTGACAGGTTGGGCTGATCCCCTTTTGGATCAACTCACTGCAACATACTCTGCTGATGACTGGGATCTTGGAATTGGGAGCCCGTCCTCCCTGAGACCATCCAAGTGCATTTTGATCGCCTGGTGCATATTCTTTGCAGCTTGGTCTTTCGTTTTGCCCGTAGCAACACACCCGGGAAGATCAGGAGAATACGCAGAGTAGTTGCCCGTTGCCTTCTCGATGATCACAAGAAAACGTTTCATTCAATGGACCTCCTTCATATCTTGATCCACTAAGCCTGCCTGCTTGAAGATGCTGTTCAGGGTGCCGGGCGCGAGATCATCACTGGATTTCCCCGAAATCGTCACCCGCCCTGACTTGCTGGGGTGTTTGTACTGCCAATGGCCTCCCTTGGCCTTCACCCGGTACCACCCATCATCCTCAAGCATCTTTACGATATCACGCACTTTCATGACAGCATATCCTGGAAATACGGTTTCTGATTTTCTGCCCAACGTTTCCGAATGAGCCGCGGGTGCGCCTATACACACGGATTGGCCTCTTCATAATCCCGGTAGCAACCGTCGGCTACAGGCCGTGGTTCAAGTGAGCCGCTCCGCGGCAGGTGTCGGGCCTGTTGACGCTTCGATCAGACCCACGTCTTTTTAAGTCCCACTCATCCTACCAGTCACCTATTATGCCTCTCCAAATCCGTTCACGATCCACCAAAGGCGGACAAGAAGGAGAGAGTATCATGTCGTAGATCACGCTTCGTGGGGATGACAGATTTGTCCGCATCAGGCGGATTTACCCTATACGCAATCCCTCTCTCGCTCCGGACTTCTTGAATCCAGGATTGAAACGACCTTACAGATCGTCTCAATCCTTATTTGTTAGGGGCTTTTCGTATATCTCGTTCCGAAAGTCTCAAGCTGATAGTTCGAGGGTCACGGGCACAATGGAAGAGTCCAAAAACAAGGATTTCGCTTTCTTCTATTCGAAAGTAGGTCGCATATGGAAATCGTCTGAGAAGACGCCGCCGGAAGTCACCGTACACCTTTTGGTAAAGCAATGCATTACGGGGCAGTTCATTGGCGCAGGCATAGAACATGCGGAGGAATTCCTCTCCAAGCCCACGGGCCTTCTCTTCGTACCACGAATACCCAGCAATGACATCTTCCTCGACTTCGGGAAGGAAGCGCAGATCGTATGTCATTTCCTCCGCTCTATCCTTGATTGAAGTTCTTCAAGAGACAATAGATTTCCTGGGTGAGATTTGTAACGCCTCAGCCTTCTATCCAATTCTTCCTTATGGCTCTGGGGAACAGACACACTCGATTCATCGACAGCGATTCTGTCCCAAAGATCCTCAACCAATAGGATCTTCTCTGAGGTACTCAGACTGTCAATTTCGGGGATATCGGCTATGCGCATTCTTATTCTCCTTTTTTATGGAGTTAATAGCATATTTATCTCTTTATAGCACGCCCCTGTTGCCGATGGAGGGCTTCGTCCCGACTTCTGGTCGGGGCTCGCCCCGGACGTACCCTCCTTCGCCCAAGCTACGGAGGGCCAGCCACACGCTTCTCGAAGACCCCCAGTAGCATTTGCGAAGGCGGGCTTCATACACCGCGTCACACTTGCGCTCCGTAGCGCTTCAGCGCGCAGGCACGACGGCGCCCCCGGATTAGGTCCGGGGCAGGCTCTTGCCCTTTTCACTCGCCTCTGGTGAGCTCCTAGCGTCTTGCCTCTGCCAGGCAAGTCGGCTCGGTCCTTCGACATTGCTCAGGATAAACTCACCTGGCGTGGGGACTTGCCTCGACCTGAGCATGGTCGAAGGTCACCCCACAAGCCCTGTGCCATGCCCGGCACACACGTTCCAATTGAGGGGCGCGCCACTTGGGGCACGTCCCGCTCGAATGCCGGGTTAGACCAAAATATGCGGCAACCACATCACCAGCATTATTGGAGTGAAATCCATGAATCACGGGCCACCCAGCATATCGTCCTGGGTTCGCTTGCCTCTAGGGTCGATCTGCGGATTTATTTGTGCGTGGAGGCGTACCACCTCCCGTTTGTCGGCCAGATATTTGTCCAGCAAGTCGCGCGGTAGTTTTGGGTTGCGTGCCAACGTCGCATGTTCTAACTCACCACCCTTTTTGTCGATTGTACGCATCAGGTCTTCAGGTACGCGGCAGGTGTCGCGCCTGTTGACACTTCGATCAGAAACACGTCTTTTAAAGACCCACCCATCCTACCAGTCACCTATCATGCCTCTCCAATAAGCGTCATGGTCCGACTATCGGCGTACCCTATATGCAATCCCTCTCTCGCTCCGGGCTTCTTAAACCCAGGATTGAAACGACCCTTCAGATCGTCTCAATCCTTATTTGTTCGGCGGCGCCTTTCCCTGCCTGCCGCGCCAGCCGCTTTGCAGGTCTGCAGAACGTAGCAACGGCACTACTTACTTTGCCTTCGGCGCATGCCAATTACGTGGTACAGGTTGAAGCATGCTGACTCGATTGCCCTCTGTGTCAATGAACGAGACGTACTTCCCAACACCGGGTATCTCCATCGGCTCACCGAGCACTGTGCCGCCCGCATGACGCACCTTTTCGATTGACTCATTGACATTGTCCACCGCAATGACGAGGGACGGATGTTGCGCTGGCCAGTCGGGTTTCTTTGGTAAGAAGCCACCGTTAATCACGCCAGGCTTCTTGGGGCCGTTCACCAGTCTCCGTGGTGGTTGCAAGAACGTAGTTCCCCATTTCCTCACCAAGCGCCTGGGTCTGCCAGCCGAACGCCTGCTCATAGAACCTTGTCATACGCACCTGATCGTCGTACGGCATCTCAAAGTGGACGACTGAATTCATCGTGTCTCTCCGATGTGATTGAAGTATGAAAGTTGTGTCTGAGTGAACTGGGCCGCCGAGCGCCGGGGCTGGCAGGCGCGTGGCGTGTTTTCCGCGCATCCTCGTCCAGCCCGATGGTAGGTGATCCAGCTAGGGGAAAACCCTGTATATGTCCTTTCGATGGGCAATTCGGTTGCAAACTATGATTTTGTTCTGCTTATCCACTGTAATGGCGATCCTGTATTGACCAATTCGGATCTTGTATTTACCTCGGTACCCCTTCATTTGTTCAAGGTATCCGAGATCAAATGGATTCTCGCATAGGAGATCCTCGAAGACCGTCTTCTCGACCGGTCCTTGAACGTCTTCAGGCAATTTCGAGAGCTCTTTCAGAAAACGTTTTTTGTATTCAACGTTCCACATTTTTTTTCAAAGTTCGATAGAGACTTTTGGCCTCGTGCACGGTTAGCTGATCATCATCGCTTACTTCATCAATGAGCTTCGCCAAACCGTAGTTCTCAATGACCTCTTCCATGCGTTCAAATTGCTCAATCGGAATCTGAACGGCTATCGGCTTCTCATTTTCATCGAGAACAATTTTCTTATGAATTTCAAGCATGCTCGACCTCCTTGTCTACACTTCATTGTTCTTTCACATATA
>CAVPOU010000010.1:0-117373 GCA_963707125.1 uncultured delta proteobacterium
GGCGCGGCGGGAGATCCAGGCGCCGGCGGCGATGAGCGCGGCCCCGATCCAGAGGCCGGCGGAGAGCGAGCTGCGGAAGAACAGGCTGATCAGCAGGCTCGAGCCGACCGGGATGAAGTAGGCGAGCTGGACGATCAGGCGGACGTTGCCACGCTTCACCCCGATCTCCCAGAAGTGGTAGGCGAGACCCACCGGCCCCACGCCGCCGAAGACGACCCAGAAGGCGAGGCGCGGCGTCCACCCCGGCCAGGCCGACCAGCCGCCGGTCGCGCCGGCGACGGCCGCGGCCAGCGCGGCGCACACGGCGAAGTGCAGCGCGGTCCCGCCCTGCTCCTCCGGCACCCGCCAGCGCCGCAGCAGCACGCAGTAGAGCGCCCAGAGCAGTCCGCCGACCGCGGTGAGCGCGTGCGGGATGACGCTGGCGGGGACGACGAGCAACTGGTCCACGCCGCGGGCCACGGCCACGCCCGCGAAGCCGACCGCGGCCCCGAGCAGGGTCGGCGCGGGGCGCCGGGGCTCGTCGAGCAGGACGAGGCCGAGGATCGCCATCCACACCGGCCAGAGGTAGTTGAGCAGGTTGACCTGCCCGAGGTCCGCCGGCGCCGCCATCCCCATCGCCTGGCAGAACATCACCGTGTAGAGCGCCACCCCGAAGAAGCCGGCGACGGCCAGGCGCGGCGGCAGCGCGACGAGCGCCAGCAGCGGCCGCCGCCGTGCCGCCTGGAGGGCGACGACCGTCAGGGACCCGGTCGCCGTCATCAGGGAGAGGTACGGCATCGCCCCGGCGATGCGGCTGCCGACGGCGAAACAGACGCCGCTCCAGCACCAGAGCAGGATCGACCCGACGGCGGCGAGGGTGGCGCGGGATCCGGGAGTCACCGGCGCACGGTAGCATCGACGGGTGGGTGGTACAAGATTGCGAAGCCTCCGCGAGCGGTAGGGCGGGATCGAGGGTATAATCAACCTGCCATGAGCGACCAGGGAGACCTCCTCGCGTACCCCTGCACGTTCCCCCTCAAGGTCGTCGGCCTTAACACCGAGAGCCTTCGAGCGCGCGGTGAGAGAGGTGGTCCGAAAGCACCTGGGTGACATCGTCGTCGAGTATGAGGCCAGGAAGAGCAGCGGGGGGAAGTACCTCTCCGTCACGGCGACCTTCGCCGCCGAGAGCCGAGAGCAGGTCGAAGCCATCTACCGGGAGCTGAAGGGCCACGAACTGGTCGTGATGACTCTTTAGCGCGAAGACGGCCGACAATGAAGCTCAGCCCCACCGCCCAGAGGGGTAAGATCGTATAAAATCTTTGTGTAATGCCTGTGTAATCGTGCCAAGAAAACTATAGATTTCGGCGGTATTATTTAGAACCGGCAGAAGCAAGGACAGATAGTAGGAATATCCCTATGATATCGAACCGTTGGGAACTTCCCGGATATTCCGAGAATGTGCTTCTCGTATACTTCGAATCCGTTGGTCGGGGGTTCGAATCCCTCCGGGCGCACCAACGAGTTCTTCAGGGAATCAACAGTACCTGCGGCCGAGCGGCTCTTTCATGGTGAAAGCGGAACAACCCCGAACAAAACCGGCACTGACATTCAATAGCCGGATTCAGGTTGCGTCACCGAGATTTCCGGACAGCTCTTCCGGCAGGATTTTGCGGCTTCTTCACAGTCATTCAAACAGAGGTTGTCCATGCCGCAACGCTCTTTGCACTTCCACCTGGCATTCTCGCACTTGGTCAGACAGGTCTTCCCTTCCGGGCTGCTGTAGCTGAAACTCCTGTACGCGGAACAGCCGGCCATGAATGCCGCAAGGGCCAGGAACAACGCGCTCGCGATTCTTTTCATGATCCCCCCTTCCCGCATTGCCATGCCGCGCCCCGGACCGGACGCCCACAGCACCGTGGTTGACTCAACCGTACTCCGAACGGGGTCACGGAGCAAGCAGGCAAAGCGAGACGCAATCGCTCAGGGCCGAACCGTAAAGAATGCGTCCGAGGTGTCGCTGCCAAGCAGCACCCCGGCGGCGTCGCGCAGTTCGACTTTGACTTTGCACCTGGTGAGGGGCGCTTTCGGCCGGACCGGTGTCCAGGAGTACTTCCCCGGATTCACGTCCAACATCGTTCTGACCCAGGATGCGCCTGCGTTCACGCTCGTGGCGACATACGTCTTCGCCACCGGCCGGATGGTGGCACTCGTCGCCCAGGTGATCGTCGTCGGCGCCCCGCCGGCGATCGCCTCCCCGCCGTTCGGTGCGAGCACGAGCACCTTCCCGGCGTTGAAGTTCGCATCGCTCGCGTCCTTCCGAGGCTCGCCCCCGTTCAGCGCGCAGGAGCACCCGCACCCGGCACTTCCCGAGCGCCGCCACGGCGGCCGGCACGGTCCAGTCGTACCATCCCGGGTTCGCCCGCGAGCGCTCGCCGCCGTCATCCAGGTCACCCCGCCGTTCCCCGAATACTGCACCATCGTCTTGGCGACCGACTGGCTCGTCCCATAGGTCTTCCAGACGATCGGCATCACATCCCCGGAGACGAGTGCTCCTTCCCGTTCGGCGACATCAGCCGGACCACCTCCACGGTGAAGGGTTTGTCCGACATGTCGATCACCGCCCGGCCGTTGAGCACCCCGCTGATCTTGACCAGGCAGCGCGTAGCGTTCGCGGCGAGCTGCGGCACCAGCCAGGAGAGCCGGCGCGCGTCCGACGCAGCGGCGTCGGCGTGAGCGACACCCAGTTCGACCCGCCGTTGAGGGAGTACCAGACCCTGGAAGTCGCTCGTGCCCGCCGGCGCGCCCCAGGTGATCAGGTACGGCTCGCCCGCGGCGATCCGCTCCCCGCCGTTGAGCGAGGTCAGTTTCAGCGCGGAGTAGGCGGGTGCGGCCGTGTACTCGTCCGCACCGATGTCCACCCCGCGCCCTGCGGCCTGGCGTCCCCCTCGAAGTCCTCGGTCAGCCCGGCCACGGCATCCCCGGCGTCGATGGCGGGAGATCCTTCGATGAGCCGCAGGTCGAGCAGGCTCGGATTGGCATACAGCGGGTCCGCGTCGCTGACCGTGGCCGCGGCATTCCAGCTCTCGGGATAGTCTGCGGCGCCAAAGCTCACCCCGCCGATATCCGAGAAGGCGGCGCTCCCCCGCACCGTACCGCCGCCGTCCTGGACGATGTGAACATCCTCCCCGGACGCGGAGCGGTTGCCCCAGACGATCTGGTTCGTGGCATCCAGCGTGACTGCGCCGGTGTTCACGCCCTCGGCGAAAATGCCGCCGCCCTGCTCCGGCGTCGTTCCTCCCGACGGTGGAGTTGAGCAGCCGCAGATCGACGGCGCTCCCGGCGCCGTCGGCGCGCAGGGCGATCCCGCCGCCGCGCGTCGCGTCGTTCAGCGCCACGACCGTGTTGACCAGCGCCACCTCGGCCGTGCCGCCTTCCGCCGCCGTGACGAGCAGGCCGCCGCCGCTCTCGGCCCGGCCGCCCGTCAGGACCAGGTTCTCGAGCCGCACCGAGATCTGCTCCCCGGCGGGCGGCGCGATCGTCACAACGCTCCCGTCACCGGCGCCGTTGGCATCCAGGTCGCCGTTGATGACCAGCCACGAGGCCGGGCCGCCCGGGAGCTCGCACCATCGAGCGCCGGGATCTCCAGCCCCGTCCCCCGGCGCAGGGTCAGGCTCTTGCCGATCCGAAGGTTCTCGCGGTAGGTCCCGGCGGCAATCTGCACCACGTCGCTCGCGTCGACCCGTCGATCGCCGCGTCGATCGCCTCCTGGATCGTGCCGTAGGCGCACCCCGCGGGGCAGACCTCGAACTCCACCGGGAGGTACGTGAACGTCGCCGTCACGTTTCTTCGGACCGTCCAGCGCCAGCACGCAGTCGCCGGCTCCCGTGCAGTCCCCGCTCCAGCCCGTGAAGAGCGCGCTCCCATCGGCCTCGGCGCGCAGCGTCACCGGCGTCCCGGCGTCGTACATCTCCGTGCAGTCCGGGCCGCAGTCGATACCGCCGCCCGCCGGCTCCGTCCGCACCAGTCCCCGTGCCGTTGCCCGCCTTGATGACGGTCAGCGTGTGGACGTTCCCTCGGCGACGCGCACCGTCACCGTTGCGTCGGCCTGCAGGGTGCTCGCGCTCACCGTATACGTAAAGACATCGGTGCCGACGAAGCCCGGCGCCGGTGTGTAGACGAGGTTCGAGCTGACGATGCCGGCCGTGCCGTTGGCAGGCGTCCCGACAGCCGTGATCGACAGCGGGTCGCCACGTGAATCCTCGTCATTGCCGAGGGCGTAAATCGTGACGGGGGTGTTCGACAAGGGTCAGCGCGGAATCATCCCGTGCGATCAGAACGGCTGGCGGTGCATCGACATTGAAGAATGTTTCATACACCTGCCCATGGTACGCGGCTTCAAAGCGCCAGGTGCCCGCGGGGTCGCTGTTGGAAAAGGCAACCACCTGCGCATAGCTCGACGCGGGAGCAAAGGCCGTGGCGGGGGCGTATTGCCAGGACCTGAGAATACTCCCGTCGGGGCGGTAGATCTTCAAGTCGGTGGGGATCGTCCCTTGATAATCGCGGTAATAGACGTAAAAATATATGTTGCCAGGCGTCGTAAAACTATCCTGGAAATTCGGTATGCTCGGCTGGCATGGATCGGGAGTGCCGGGCGGGGCCGAGTGGGTCGCCAGCCTGTTGATGGCTGAGTCGAAGTAGGGACGTTGGCCGGCCCACAAAGACGCCGGCTGACTTCCGGGTCCGGCATACGGATCGACCCACTCCGCATTCGAGAGGTCCGGTTCTTGGGACGCCTTGATGAATGGGTGCGTGTTTTTTTGTAAACGGTGTATCGCAATTTGTAAGCCTTTCGAAATAGAGAATTCTCTCCTAAAAACAAAAAATCATTTCATATCATGGCATTAACGAGATGAGCAGGCGTGGCACAGACCTTGCTTTATCTTAAAGTGGAATATCATGCTTTGAGGGTGGTGCCATGATGAACAACAAAGTGAGAGTGTTTTCCCTTGTAGCCGTTTCAGCTTTCTTGCTTTTGTTTCTTTCCTGCAGCAGCGTGACCCAATCTGCGAAGAGCGGCTATTACAGCGTAAAGTATGGTTTGAAGGGTCCTTACTATCTCGATAATCATAAATACAAAGAAGGGATTGAGGCTTTTCAGGGAGAGCTTAGAACCAATCCCGAAAACCCGGAAGCGAATTACTACATGGGGCGCTTGCAGCTTGCCGACAACCACCCCAAAGAGGCGCAGCCCTGTCTCGAAAAGGCAGCAAGACTCTCGCCTCAGGAGGCGGATTACCATTTCTGGGCGGGCGTGGCTTACGGGGCAAATGGAAAGAAGGATCTCGAATTCAAGAGCTATCAGCGTGCCCTTGAATTAAAGCCGACCCACGTCGAGGCTCTTACCTATCAGGGACATGTTTACCTGGAAAAATCCGAGTACCAGAAGGCGCTCGACAACTACAAAAGAGTTCTGGAACTTGACTCGGACAATCCTTCGGCCCTGTACAATCGAGCGCTGGTTCTGAACCGACTCAAAAAGAGCGCCGAAGAGCGGCAAGCGTGGATTGATTATCTTTCCATGTACTCGGGTGGACCCATGGCCCGACAGGCCGCCATCCACCTGAATGACATAGGCGACTTCCAATACAGGAACTATCTCATCGGCAGCCGCAACATCACTCTGGAAAGCATAAGATTCGAGCCTGTGTCGCCTGAAATTCAGAAAAGCTCCTGTGAATCTCTCGACATTCTGGGCAACATAATGAAGAACAACCAGAGGGTTTCTGTCCACATCGTGACCTACCAGAAGAACAATGCAAAACTTGCCGAGGCAAGGGCAAAGAGCGTGAAATCCTATCTCGTCAAGAAATTTCCCGAAATAGATTCATCACGTCTCATCCTGAGTTGGTTCGGAGTTTCTGAGCAAATCAAGACCGAGAAGAAAAGTTTCAAAGCGGATGAATCCGTGAATTTTATCACGGTGGTGCAAGAAAAACGGTCTGCCTTGAATAAGTGACAGGGCGGACCTTAAATGGAAGGGAGATGAAGGTCCATATGTCAAAGATCATAACAGTCATCATGGTTGTTTTCTCGTTTGCGCTTTTCCAGATGCAGCCGGATATCGCCGGTGCTCAAACCACGAGCGGCACAGGTACGACGACTGGTGACAGCGGCACGGCAACCACAGGTACGGGTACTGGAAGCAGCAGTGGTACGGCGACTGCAGGCACCGGTACAGGGACAACTGGAGGCACGACGACCGGCGGGACCAGCACCGGCACAACAGGCGACACGGCTCCAGCTTTTGCGAACGCTGCGCAGGCAGCGCATGCCGCTAACCTGGCGAATGCCGCTGCTCAGAGTGATCCTACTGTGACGGCTGCAATGACAGCGGTAGCTCAGGCCGAAGCGAACCTGGCGGCCGCGATAGCTTCCAAAGGAGACATTACCAGTGCTCAGGCAGCCCTGATTGCAGCAGAAGGGAAAGCCTCAGCAGCTCTCGCCTCAGCTTCCGGCACCACTTTGGCGGACATTGCTGCCATGCGAGGAGATGACATGGGCTGGGGGCAGATTGCCCATGCGCTGGGTCTTCATGCAGGGGTTCTTGGTCTTGGCCATGGAAAAGGGGGTAATGCCAACTTCGGTCAATCCTCCTCTCTGGGAAAGGGCAAGGGACAGGCAGACAGCGAAACAGCCATGGCCTCAGCAAGAGGTGGCAAATCAAGCGCTGAGCATGGACAATCCGCAGCAGCTCACGGAGGGGGTCAGGGTCACGGCGGTGGTCAGGGTGTTGGCCATGGCGGAGGTCAGGGAGGCGGACACGGTGGTGGAAATGGCGGAGGTCATGGCGGTGGCAACGGAGGTGGGAACGGAGGCTCCAAGTAACAGAAAATAGAAAAACTGAAGAACTTCCGAAAGCAGGCTGGAGTGTTGATTATCCGGCCTGCTTTGTTTATAAAGGGAGCTCGCAAGCGGGAGCTTGCTCCTACAGAAAGCGAAGGAGAGCTTGCTCCTAAATGGAAGGGGAAGGTAGCGGTGGAAGAACAGAGGAGAATACGAAATCGCGAAACGGAGGAGAAGTCGGTGGGGATCAGGGGCCGCAGCTTCACCATTCTCACGCCTAAGTTCATCGAAGGGTACATAGACTCCCAAGACCCTCTTCATGACTTTCCCCTCTGGGCAAAGGTGTGGGAGGCGTCTTGGGTTCTGGCTGATTTTCTGGCCGGCATGCCCGTTGAGCCTGAAAAGCGTTTACTTGAGATCGGGTGCGGCCTCGGCCTTGTCGGGGTGGTTGCAGCCTCCTTCGGTCACAAGGTCATCATGACAGAGCACAACCCTGAAGCGATTGAGTTTGCCCGGGCGAATGCGGAAATGAATCACTGCGAAGATATGGAGATCATCGATCTGGACTGGAACAGCCCCTCTTTCTACGGCCGGTTTGACACCCTTGTAGGGTCAGAAGTCGTTTACCACGAAAAGGACTTTGAACCCCTCCGGCGCCTTTTTGAGCGATTATTGAAGCCGGAAGGCGAGGTGATCTTGTGCGAGGGTATCCGCAGGACGAGCCTGGATTTCTTCAAGGAGATGCAGCGCCACTTTGATCTCAAGGCTCAACAGAAAAGCATCCGCTCGCCGGAGAAAACCGTTCTCGTGATTCTCTGCCGCATGAAACGTAAGAAGTGAAGGGACAAAGGAGCAGAGGCACATAGGCACAAAGTCAAAGAAAAGGCAAAGAAACAGAAGACAAGAAGGGACAAAAGGAGGTTTTGCTTTTTCTGCTTTGTGCCTTTGTCCCTTTGTACCTCTGTCCCTTTATCTGTCTAAAAGCGACAGGAGATCCTGCCAGGTGGAAATCCTTGGGACAGGCGGGTCTGGAGGTTCGGGCAACCCTGTCAGAATACCGCGGGCATAAGGGATCTGATGATCCATCACATAGGTCGTCCACACAGGTTGAATCCCCACTGCCCTTGCCCCCTTGATATCCGGTTCAGGATCATCTCCAACATAAAGGATCTGTTCTGTTTCAACGCCGAACTGCTCAATGAGCTTCAGAAACACGGATGGATGAGGTTTGCGGTACCCGAGTTCTCCTGAGATGAGGATGACGCCGAAAAAGGAAGTGATGCCCAGATGATCCAGAATGTTTCTTGCTGCAGGACCATGGGTGAAATTGGTCAACAGCCCAAGGCGATAACTCTTTTTCACGGTTTCGAGCATATACCCTGTGCCGGGGATCAGATGGCAGTATTCAAGGAAAGCAGAAAAATAACGCTCAACCGCGTCGGCGATCCTCAAATCATCAGGTGAAACCTGGTACCCCTGGTCTGCGAGAGCTGCGCTGATCCAGAAACGGTTGTGGGTTTCCCTCCCGTCCTTCTGACACTCTGCGAGGTGGTCCACGGCGGCTTGCCGATGCGCCTGCCTAAAAGCGTCCTCCTCGATCTGAAATCCGCTTTCACTCAAACTGCTGAAAAGCCTGCGGTGGGCTTCCTGGAGAGTTTGAGGTTCCACCGTGATCAGCGTGTTGAAAAGGTCAAAGCCTATTGCTCGAATGTCGTCCATCATCCATTTTCTTGGCTACGCACGGGGTTTATTCCTAAGCTCAAGCAGGGTGCAAGGGGCAAGGTGCAGGGGACACGGTAAGGCCCCTCAATAAAAGATCGGCTTCCAAGTGGAACGGTGCACCTTGCGCCCTCTCCAAATAAGAGAGGCCAGGGGCGTCCTGGCCTCCGAACATCATCTTTCTTGTCGTGTGTTAAAAAGGCTTGGCTGACTATGGCCCTTTCTTCGCAGGGACCTCCTGAGCCGGAGCTTCCTTTTGAAGCTGTTTGATTTTGTCCTCGTAGAGCACGACCTGGTTTTTTTCTCTCAGACTCTTCATGAGCGTATCAAAAGATTTTGAAGTTTCCGTTGCCTCAAGGCGTGCCCGCGCTCGTTTGATCCCTTCTTCCATGGGGATGTCCTGCTTCTTCACATATTCCGTCACCTTGATGATGGTCCATCCGGTCGGGGATTTGAAGGGTTTGGAGATTTCGCCCGGCTTCATTGTAAATGCCACATCGGTCAAATACTTGTACTGCTTTTGAGTGATGAAACCAATGTCTCCCCCTCGCTTGCCGCTCACATGTTTGCTGTGAGCCATGGCCAGCTGGGCAAAATCCTTGCCTGCTTTGAGATCCTTTTGAATGCCGTTGATATCTTTTTCCTTGTCCAGGTCCACTTCTATCAGGCTGAGGCGCACCCTGTCCGGCTGAATGAATTCCTCCTCATGCTCCTGGAAGTACTTCTTTGCCTCTTCGTCTGAGACCGACCTCTGTCCTTCTTTCAGGCGCTGGAGAAGGCTGTTCCTGTAAAGGCTACGGGTGTAGTCCTCAATTTTGGCAGCAATGGCCGGATCTTTTGTCAGTCCTCTCGCTTCCGCTTCATTTTCAATCAGGATGTTCTCGATATACTGATTCACAACATATTTGCGGCCGTGCTCGGATTCAGCAAGCTTGGGCGACAGCTTGACCAGTTGCTTCTCATACTCTGTAAGCCGGATGTACCTGTCCCCAACTTTGGCCAGGGCATCGAGAGGGACGGCTTCGGCCGGTTTCGCTTTTGGCGTCTCTTTGGAGACCTGGGACGTTGCTTTTTGCTCATCTTTCTTAGAATCACATGAACCAAGGGCAAAAAGGAAGATCAGAAGCAGAAAAAAAAGGGAGTTGATTTTCATTCGGGAAACCTCCTGTGTCCTAAAGACCTGGGACTCTCCAAGCTTCAGAGAGTCCCTCAAACATTGGAGCAGTATTCTAACATGCTAAATTCTATATGTAAACTCTTGATTAGCCTGCGCCGGTATTTTCTTTAAACCGAAATCAGTGGTCTGAAAAGGTTGTCGATGGGTTGAGAATCTGATACACATGTGTTTCGAGATTGAAGCAGCGCACGACCCGGACAACGAAAGAGGTGCTTGAAAGGAGGGTCTGAACCATGTTCAAGGAATTGTTGAGGACAGACAACAGCCCTGCTCAGCTCTTCCTACGACTCGCCCTGGGGGTTGTTATGTTTCCCCATGGGGCGCAGAAGGTTCTGGGATGGTTCGGGGGGCCTGGAATCACCAAGACCCTTCAAGCCTTTGCCGGAATGGGTTTTCCTGCGTGGTCGGTCGTCGCCCTCATGGGTGTCGAGTCCTTGGGCGCAGTCCTGCTCGTCTTTGGCTTCCTCACCAGGCTCTGGGCGATTGGGATCGGCGCGATCATCACGATTTGCATGTTCATCAACCATGTGCAGCATGGTTTTTTCATGAACTGGTTCGGGCAACAACAGGGAGAAGGATTCGAATATCACATCCTTGTGATTGGGATGTGTCTTGCTCTCCTCATCAAGGGTGGAGGGGCGCTTTCCGTGGACAGGAAGCTTTCCTCGGGCAGCAAATACCTATACGGTGGGCAGTCTTCCCGTTTCCTAAAAGGATAGTAACGTTCAAAAGTGTTTACATGGGACCGCCACACCTGGACAGGGCTGGGGCCATTTCTTCCGTTCCAAGTCTCCCGGGCTGGTCTTTTCTACGACTTATCTGCGAGGGAAACTTGCCCCCTCCACCGTTCCCCTCGCATGCGCTCGGGGCTGGGGCTTCCCCCACAGATAAGTCGTGAAAAGACGGCGCCCTCCCGCCAGTCACTTCAGAAAAGGCCCATCCCTGTCCGACGGGTGGCTCGTTGCAAGAGATCCCTTTTGTGTAAGCCCATGTAAACACTTTTGAACGTTACCAAAAGGATAGGAGGCCGCCCATGCAGAAGGAGGAGAAGCGGACTCTGCGAGAGCTGTCTCAAGGTTTGAGTTTGATCAAGACCTGCTCTGTTAGGGTGAGTCTTTCAACTCCCGAAGAGGTGACCACGTAGTCATCTTCCATTCCCACCACCCCTTTTCCCGGAAACACGAACTTGGGTTCGAAGGCCAGGACCATGCCTTCGGCCAGTTTCTCCTCAAAGTTGGGGGCGATGAGAGGGAATTCATCGATTTCCAGCCCAATCCCGTGGCCGATAAACCGCACCTGTCCTTCGCCGTGCCCCATGAAATTGTCGCTGAGACCGGCACTCCGAGCAAAGTCTTTGGCCGCGGCATAGAGGTCAGGGCAGGGGACACCCGGCTTGGCTTCTCGGGCAAAGAGATCATGGATTTCCCTTGAGCAATGATGTGCCCTTTCAAGATCAGGGGGAAGGTCTCCAATCACAAAGGTTCGGAATTGATCGGCCAGGTAGCCGTTGATTCCGACCCCGTAGTCAATGCCGATGGGCTCATTTTTCCTGATCAGGCGAAACCCTGCGCCCTGAGCCATAGCCGGGGTGTTGCCACTTCCGCCGTGGGGGCTGTTCAAGAAGGAAATCACGGAGCCGCTCTCGCCTGAAAGGACATGGGCGTAAGTCATCTCCTGATTCCATCCCCTCATCCTGAGTATTCCCATATGGCCTTCTCTTCTGGCAATAAAGGCCAGATGGCCGTCAATTTCCAGCTCGCTCACTCCTTCTTTAATGAATCCCTGAATCTCCACGTACCCTTGATGAAGAATGCGCGCAGCCTTCCTGATCTGGTTGACTTCGTAGGGGCATTTGATCATCCGCTGTTTGCGGATGAGCCCTGAGACATCCAGAAAGCGGCACTGGGGAAAGGAATCTCCGAGCCACAGATAAAGCTGCGCCGGAAGGACGTCCATTTCCAGGCCCGCGCGCTTAAGGCGGCGAATGCCGAAATCGTGGAGCGTTGCGTTGAGATGGCTCTTGCCGTTGATGGCGAGAATGTTCTTTAGGGGAGACTCCTCCCTCACTCTCTGGAACCCTTTCTGAACCATGAGAATAGGATCGCTCTCTCTAGGGATGAAGAGGATGGAAGACTGGATCGTACCCGAAAAATAAAAAATGTCCACGTTCTGGAAGAGGAGGGCGCCGTCCAAATCGTGAGCGGCAAGATCGGCTTGGAAGTTCTTTACTCTTTGATGAATTTCTTGAGGTGGGACTTTCTCCATGATGCTTTTCTCACTCGGTCAATTCAGGAATTGGGGATAGCAGAGAGCAGGGAGTCTACGAACCCATCGCCTGTTCTTACTCCTCGCTTGATGCATTGTAACTGCCCAGGTAGATAGACTGAAGGTAGATAGACTGAAGGAAAAGACATGCGCGAGCACACAAAGCCAAGATCGTTTGGATACGTTGGTAGGTGAGTGTGTCATGGATGATCATTGTTGCCCTTCAGTCTTCAGCCTAAACACCTGAGTAGTTACGATGCGTTTTGCATTGAACAATGGGGCGATGCGGGACGATCACCTCTTGTGGGGTTTCCCGTAGAGGTTGCGATGGACCTTGCCGTACTGCAAGTCTTCCTTTGCGCGGGGGGCTTTCTGTTCGTCCGGATAGCCCAAGGCGATCATCGCTTCGACCTTAAGCTTCCTGGGGATACCCAGAACTTCTGCCACATACGCTTCTGCAGGAGTGGTCTGGTCATGCATTCTTTCCCGAATCTGGATCCAGCAGCTGCCAAGGCCCAGTGACTCTGCTGTGAGTTGAATAAAAGTGCATGCAATGGAGGCGTCTTCAACCCAGACGGAGCTTTTTTCCGGGTCGGCGCAGACCACGATACCCAGAGGGGCATTTTTGATGAACGCTGAACCCTGGGGTTTGGCCTTTGAAATTTTATCCAGGAGATCCGGGTCGTCAACAACAACGAACTCCCAAGGATTGTAACCCATGGAAGAAGGGGAGCGAAGCGCCGCTTCCATGAGCGCCTGGATTTTGTCGGGTTCAATCTTTCTTTTTTGGTACTTGCGAATGCTTCTTCGCTTTTGGATCAAAGGCAAAATCATGACAATACTCCTTGCTTTTTTTCGGACAAGTGTACAAGATTCTTCTGGAAGAGGAAATGAAAATCCGGTTTCGGACTTCAAGACTCTTGGCCGTTAACAAAAGGGGAGAACTATGACTCTGGAAGAGGCGATCAAAACAGCTATTCAGTACGAAACAAAGATTCGTGATGTTTACAGGGCTGCAGCGCAAAAGGTTTCGGAACCTGCAGGGAAGAGTTTCCTGGAGACCATGGCCGAGGATGAGCAGCACCACCTGGACTATCTCCTGGACAGGCTGGAGCACTGGAACAAGACAGGCGAACTCACCCTTCCCAAGTTGGAGACGGCGATTCCCTCGGATGAGAGCATTGCCAAGCAGATGGGTCGATTCAAGTCAGAGATATCCAAGAAAGCCGGGGGAGACCAAAAGAGAATCCTGAGCCGTGCCCTGAAGGTTGAAATCGAAACGAGTGAGTTTTACAAGGAAATGGTGGGCGAAATGACCGGGCAAAGCCAGGCCATGTTCGCCCGATTCCTGGTCATTGAGAATCGGCACATTGCTGCGGTTCAAATGCAGCTCGACTATGCCACCAAGACGGGTTACTGGTTTGATATGAAGGAATTCGATATGGAATAACCGGGACCCGAGGAATTGAGAGACAGTCAGCGCCTCAGAAAAGGCGCTTTTGCATAGAAGTCCGCAACGATTTCATTGAATCCATAGGCCAGTGTCGTAGCCTTGGCTTCCTCCTCTGCGAACCATTTGAGACACTGACCTTCCTGCAGCGAAATTTCATCGATATTCAGATCGGCGGCTTTCCAAAAGGTGTGCTCTATCCTGTCGCTGAATTCCCTCACAGAGAAGAGCTCAAACCCCTCAAGGTCAAGGCCCATCTCTTCTTTCATCTCACGAACAATGCATTGGGCGGCGGTTTCGCCTTGTTCCACGTGGCCTCCCGGCACATCCCATGTGTTGGGATAGGGGATGTGGGGGAAATCGTCACGCAAGAAAAGAAGAATCTGCCTTTGCTGGTTCACAAAAAGGATGCTGCAACCCTGTCGCTTCATGGGGTCCCTCAAAGGTTATCCGACGAGTTCTTCAGAAAACAATCGTATGGCTGCAACCAAATTAGACCTCCGCAATTCGAATGTCGAATGTCGAACAAGGAATTTCGAATGATGAAGTTGAATTTCTTCTGTTATTTCCTTCGGCGTTCATCATTCGTTATTCGATATTCTGCGGTTCGTTTTGAGCTTATACGCACCTTGCGCAGAAGTTCTTGGTCGAAGGTTCTAATTAAATTCCGGGCGACATCGTAACGTTTTTCGATTAGAATGAAAAGCCATCTTGAATGAATCACAAAGGAGAGATCATGACCCGCGTCGCGCTTCTAAAGTGTGAGGACTACGATTCTCTGCTGATCAGAGAAAAGATGGTTGAGGCTCTGAAGCTCATCGGTCTTGAGCCGGGAATCTTTAAGGGAAAGAGGGTGGTGGTCAAGCCGAATCTTTTGAGCGCCACAGCGCCGGAAAAAAGCGTGGTCACCCATCCTGAGTTCTTCCGGGCGGCGCTGCGCATCGTCCGAGACCATGGCGGCACGCCGCTCCTGTGCGAATCCCCGGCCTTTCAGCCGCTCGCTAAGGTGATGAAAAAGACCGGCTACGATCAGATCGTGGAGGAAGAGGGCTGTGAGGTTGCAGAACCAAGAGATACAGCCATCTTGTTCTCTGACGGCCCCTGCCGGTACAAGAGGTTCGAGATTTCGTCGGCGGTGGCTGATGCGGATATCATCGTGAACCTGCCAAAATTCAAAACTCACGGGCTCACCTACATTACGGGTGCCGTGAAGAATCTGTTCGGACTGATCTATGGCCTGAACAAGTCCCAGTGGCACCTGAAGGCGCGCAGCAAGGAGGAGTTCTCGGAGTTCCTGCTTGATTATTACAGCGCTCTTCTAAAAGGTTTTGAAAAACCCAAGGTCTTTGTCCATCTGATGGATGCGGTCATGGGCCTGGAGGGCGAAGGGCCGGGACCAGCCGGTACCCCGAGAAAGATCGGCGCCATTCTGGCAGGCGACGACGCTGTGTCTGTGGATGCGGTCGCCACAAGGTTGGTGGGTCTACAGCTCAGAGCAGCTCTCACCGTCACGCTCGGAGAGAAGAGGGGGCTTGGTACTGGCGCGCTTGAGAAGATCGATGTTCTGGGAGCGAGTCTTGATGTGTTTGACGTCCGTGATTATGTTCCAAGCAAGTCGAGCGGCCGGTCTCCCGTGTCCCGCTGGCCGTTGAACACAAAAACCTTCAAAAATCTCCTGATCGAAAAGCCTGTCCCGTCCAGAGATCGATGCACTCTGTGCTACCAGTGCAAGGCCATATGCCCCGGAGGCGCAATCGGGGCATCGGAGGGCGAAAGCGCCGTTCCTTCTTATGACTATGACAGGTGCATTCGATGCTACTGTTGCATGGAGATCTGTCCGGAAGCGGCCATTGGTCTTAAAAGGGGAAAGCTCCAGTGGCTTGTGGAAGAGGAGCTAAATGATATTCCTTTCGAAAAGCTAATGAAAAGAGAAGGGATGTGAACCATGAAGACTGAACTCTGATTTGCTTTCACTCTGGTGCTTCTGCGTTTCTTATTCGGTACGGCTGTGCAACGCTTCAGCCGAAGAGCCCCCTAGTGGACTAGCGGCACTCGGTTCAGCCGGGAACGTCGGTCGCGAGAGGGAGGGAAGTCGCTCGCGCTCCTCGGGACGCCTGATCTCCGAAAGGAAAACCCTTGCCTTCTGTGCTTCTTGTCGATGCCACGACCATGAAGGAAGTGGATCTTTCTCAGGAAAGAGGAAAGGTTCTCTTTCTGAGCATCGTGCCCTCTGTGGACACGAAGGTCTGTGAAGCTCAGACTCATTTCCTTGGCGAAGAGAGGAGGCAGACTGCCTGCAGCCATCCAGAGAATCACCATCAGCAGAGACCTCCCTTTTGCGCAGAAGCGATTTGCGCGAGGTAGGCTAAACTGACGGACATTCGCTATCTTTCCGATTACAAGACAGGGGATTTCAGGCAGAGCCACCGGACTTCTTGTAGATGACCTGAAACTGCTTGCGAGGGCTGTTGTCATTGTGGACAGGCAAGGGGTGGTTCAGTACTATCCAGGTGGTTCCCGAGATTACCCACCTCCCTGACATGGAAGGTGCCTTCGAAAAGGCCATAGCTCTGGAAAAGGAAAAGTGATGGCGAAACCATCATGGCTGAGTCAAAGATTCAATAACACTCAACATCAAAGATGGAGGGAAAAAATGAGGAAAGTGACTGTGCTTATGGCAATCATCATGGTCTTTGCCGTGATGGCGTTTTTCGCGTCGCCGTCCCTTGCTCAGGATGTGAAAAGAATGAGCATTGAAGAACTCAAGGGCATGCTCGGCAATCCTGATCTTGTGATTATCGACGCCCGTCGAGACGGGGACTGGAAGTCCAGCAAGGTGAAGATCAAGGGGGCTGTCAGGGAAGACCTGGAAAAGGTGGACACCTGGATGAACAAGTATCCGAAGGACAAGACCCTGGTCTTTTACTGCGCCTGAACGAATGAGTACACCAGTGCCCGTGTGGCACAGCCTTTCGTGAAGGCCGGGTATTCCAAGGTGTTCGCCCTCAAAGGCGGCTGGGACGAGTGGGAGAAGGGGAAAAATCCGGTGGAGCCCAAATAAGGGACTTTCCGGGTCCGTGCGGGAAGAGAAATGCCTTGACAAGAAAAGTTCCGTTTCACTAAATTCGACGGAACATTCCCCACAAGACTGGCATTTAAAAGCATAAGCGTCTATCCTTTTGAGCAAGGAGGCATCAGCATGGAGGTGAAGAAGATTCTTTGGCCCACCGACTTCTCTCCGAATGCGGAGAAAGCGCTGGATTATGTAACTTCTCTGTCTGAAAAATACCAGACAGAGGTTCACGTGCTCTATGTCATTCAGGAACTGGCCCAGCACCCCCCCTGGTACGGAGACTTTGACAAGTCTCATTTTGACAAAATCCAGGATTGGGAGAAGAAGACGGCTAAGAAGCGACTGGATGAGATCTGTGAGAATTATCTGCAGGGTTGCCCGCTCTACATCAAACACATTGCTTCAGGAGACCCGGCCCAGGAAATCCTCAAGCTGATCAAGCATGAGCGAATTGACATGGTGGTGATGGCTAGTCACGGGGCCAAGGCTCATTTCCGATTCGGCGGTGTGGCGGAGAAGGTCTTGAAGAATTCACCCGTGCCGGTTGTCGTTATTCCTATCGAGCCTGAGAAATAAACAGCGCTCTATCAGGGCAGGTGTTCCGTGCACAGAGCACCTGCCTTGGTTTGTTGGTCTTCTGTGATTCTCCCATGGGGCCGGTTTCCTTTGTCCAAATCGGGAGATCCTTTGATCATTGATTTTCATACCCATATCTATCCTGAGCCATCGGCTGCAAAGACCCTGACGGCTGTTCAAAGTCGGGCAGGGATCTCTTCCTTTAGCGACGGTACTCTGCGGGGACTCCTTAAGTCCATGGACAAGGCCGGGATAGCCCTTTCCGTTGTCTGCAGCGTCGCCACAAAGCCCGAGATGGTGGAATCAACCCATCAGTGGTTCGAGAGCATTCAGAATAGCCGGATACTGCCCTTTGCGACCATGCATCCGGATCTCCCTGCTGTGCCGGAAGAGGTGCTGGCTCTCCAGAAAATGGGATTCAAAGGCTTCAAGGTCCATCCTGATTACCAGGGATTCTTTGTGGATGATAGGAGAGTCTATCCCTTTTACGAAGCGGCTGAGGCGGCAGGGATGATCATCCTCTTTCACTCGGGTCTTGATCGGGGTCTGCCCCGCCCGATTCATTCAACGCCGGAAAGGCTGGCAAAGGTTCACAGGGACTTCCCCTCACTTCGCATGGTGGCTGCTCACATGGGAGGGGAGGAGGTCTTCGATGAAACGGAAAGGTATCTGCTCGGCCGGGACATTTTCATGGACACCTCTTTTGTGCTCAGGATCATGCCGCCGAACCTTCTAGAGCGGTTCATGAGAAAGCACCCTGTCGAGCGCATTCTCTTCGGGTCGGACAGCCCCTGGACAGAGCAGAGCGAAGAATTAAGTTTCTTGCTGAAGCTGCCTTTTCTCAGCGAAGGAGAAAAAGAGAAAATTACAGGCAAGAATGCCGCCGAATTGCTGGGTTTGCCAAAATCTCTCAATCCTGCACCACGATGAAAAGCGGTTCTATGAATTTGGGATCTTCCTTGTCCAAAACCTCGACGATCGATTTGTACATCCGTTTTTTTAATTCCCCGAAGATGCCCCGCTTTTTCTCAAAGGTCTTGGCGAAATCCATCGCTTCTCTCATGAGTTCATCCAGATCTCTGCAAGCCTTCCGGATCACGTGGTACTCTTCGAGTTCGGGGGCGGCGAGTCGTCTACCCGTGTAGACCATCTCTTGATATTTGTAATCAGGGATCGCCTTTCTGGCAAAGGCGATCATGCCGGGAAGGAAAGGGATACTCACGTCCACTTCAGGAAAGCAAAAGAATCCTTTGTCCGACCGCATGAAGCGGAAGTCGCAGGCACAGGAAAGAAGCGCTCCGTTTCCAAAGGCGTGTCCGTTGATTGCCGCGATCACAGGCATAGGATAGAGAAGCAGTTTCTTGAAGACGTCGTTCATGCGGTATATGAAACTCCGGATGGCATTGAGATCATCGGCTGCCCGTCGCTCCATGAGCCACTGGAGGTCGATACCCTGCGACCAGTTCTTCTCGTCGCTTGATGCGATCACGACCGCAAAGATCTCCCTGTCCTCCAGGATCTCATCGAGGGCTTTGATCATGGCGTTTGCGAAGTCGAGGTTCTGCCGGTTCTCCTTGTTGTTCATGGTGAGGACGGCAACCTTCTCTTTCTTTTCCCACAGAACAATGGACATAAATCCTCCTAAAGGGGCGCGGGACGTGCCCCACTGGTTCCCCGGAGTTGCTTTCAGTCCAGAATATTACGGAAAAACGGGGTGCCAATCAACATAAAAGCCTGAAGGGAAGAGGGGCATCGAGGGAGCGGAACTGCGGAGAGAAGACAGCACGGGAGAAGGACGGGGGAGCGATCTTGACTTAGCGGAAACCCTGCCCTAGGATAAGCTGGATTCCAGTCCCGCATTGGATGCGGGGCCGGAACGACGACAAACGCGGCAAGCCGTGGCGAATGAATCCGGAGGGATCGAAAGGCTCGGCTGCGGCTGAGCGAAGAGGGGTGGAGAGGCAAGATGGAAAGTAAAGGCTCCAGGTTCATTTTGTTGGGAGTGGCTTTGATCCTTTTCCTGTTGTCCGGTTCCTGTGCCATGAATCCGGTGAGCGGGGGGCCTGAACTCATGCTCTTGAGCGAATCGGATGAGATCAAGCTCGGCAAGCAGACAGACGCGCAGGTGCGCAAGCAATACGGCGTGTACGAGGATCAAAAGCTGAACGCCTATCTCAATGACATGTGCCAGCGGTTGGCCAAGGTTTCTCATCGACCGAACCTTCCCTACAAGTTCGAGATGGTCGATGCCTCGGCGGTCAACGCCTTTGCCGTCCCCGGAGGTTATGTCTACTTTACGAGAGGCATTCTGGCAAATCTCAACAGTGAAGCCGAGCTTGCAGGGGTTATGGGGCATGAGATCGGGCACATCACGGCCCGTCATTCGGCTCAGCAATACAGCCGTGCGCAGCTGGCCCAGTTCGGAGTGCTCGTCGGAGGATTGTTCCTGGGCGATCTGGTTAGCGGAGTGGCTCAGCTCGGGGTGGGGATGCTTTTCCTCAGTTTCAGCAGGGACAACGAGAGGCAGGCGGACGAACTGGGTGTGGAGTATGCGAGCAAGGCGGGCTACGACGGCAAAGAGCTGGCCGGGTTTTTTGAAACCCTGGAGCGCATGAACCCTGGTTCCGACCGGAGCGGCTTGCCGGGGTGGTTCTCCACTCACCCAAGTCCTGAGGATCGCGTCGTTGCCGTGCGTAAAGAGGCCGGGGAATGGCAGAAAAAACTGGGGATGAGAGACCCCAAGGTGAATCGTGAGGTTTACCTGAGGCACATCGATGGTCTTGTATACGGAGACGATCCGCGGCAGGGCTATGTGGATGAGGGAATGTTTTACCACCCTGACATGAAGTTTCAGTTCCCGGTCCCTGCCAACTGGAAGGTCAACAATACCCACTCCCAGGTCCAGATGATGAGCGAGAACAAGGACGGGAGGAATTATTTTTTCGATCGCAACAGCGCAATCACCAAAAGAAGCTGCAGGGAAGTTCACACAGGCGAATGGCGCCTCTGTGCTTGCCTCGGATTCGATCACGGTAAGCGGTTTTCCCTGCCCAGCGTGTCGTTTGCGACGTTAAAGGCCAGAGCGGCGTGATTCGGGTTGTGTCCTATTTCATCCAGAAGGAGAATTCCGTCTTCTATTTTCACGGGCTTTCCGCTCCATCCGCGTTTGACAAACACCTGAACACCTTTGAGAGGACCATGCGAGGGTTCAAAGAACTGTCCGACCCGAAGAAGATCAACGTGAAGCCCGATCGGATTCGCCTGCGCACAACGAAGGCGGCCGGCACGGTGGAGAGCAGCCTTCGATCCATGGGAATACCCAAGGAGGATCTGGATGACATGGCTTTGCTCAACGGCATGGAACTCAATGAGAGCCTTCCGATGAACAGCTTGATCAAAGTGGTCGAGAAGGGACGCTAACCGGCCTGAGTGGAAATCAGGGGTAGCCGAAGGTGACTTGACGGGTCATACCTCGGTCATCTAAAGCCGTGAACACGAAATGATTTATGATCTGCCCAGCTTCGGACATCAGAACCAGAGAAAGGGAATAGGTGAAGAAGATCCTCGGACTAATCATTCTTGGTACTTTTATGACCGCCACATGGGCCATGGCCGCAAATGCCAAGGCCGGCTCCAAATCAGCAACCAGCGCACAGCCTGCTGCGGCCAAAGCAGGACCCAAGTACACACCAAACAGCGGGGACAAAGACCTGGATGTTGTCCTGTCCAACCTGAATGTTGAAGCAGGAGTGCATGTCGATGCGTTCGTCTCGGAGTTGAGCATCTCTTACACCATACCCAAGGTTCAGATTGAAGACCTGGTCTACAAAATGAGGATGCCCTTCGGCGATGTGTTCGTCAGCGTATGGCTTGCCTCATCCATGAAGAAGCCTGTCTCCTTTGTGGTTAAAGAATACGAGGTGAACAAGGACAAGGGGTGGGGGGTGATGGCAAAGAACCTGGGCATCAAACCGGGGTCCGATGCATTTCATGCCCTCAAGAGAGACAGCTCCGTGGAGACGGACCTCGCCCAGAAGCGGAACAAGGAAAAGAAGGCGGAAAAGCCTGAGAAGAGCGATAAATCAGGTTCCAAGGGGAAATCAAAGAAGTAGTTAACTTTTAAGTTGAAATCTCTAGAAACTTGTATAGACTGTTCCAGCGCAAACAAACAACCCACTCACTATTTAAGAAAGGAGATTGAAACATGAATAAGGGTGATCTGGTCAACGAGGTAGTAAAGGCAGTCAGCACCAAGAAAGAGGCTCAGGCAGCGGTGGATTGCGTTTTTGCTGCCGTCACACAGGCTCTGAAGAAGAAAGGCGCGGTGACCTTGGTGGGTTTTGGGACATTCAAGGTCGCCAAGAGGAAGGCGAGAAAGGGAAGAAATCCACAAACCGGCGAAGAGATCAAGATCAAGGCCAAGAATGTGCCCAAGTTCGTGGCCGGCAAAGCATTAAAGGATGCGGTGAACTGATACCCCTCAAGAGATTTTCTAAGAAGCCTCCATCCAGTATCCTATATTGGATGGAGGCTTTTTTTCGCCATTGTAAGACTTGGTTCTTGAAATGGAGCTGGAATTGTAGTCTCATCCATAGCATCATCGGTAAGGACACAGGTCGCGGTTATGGCAAACTGGTATGTCCTCAGCCTTGTTGCGCTCGTGCTCATGGGGATGCAGAGGTTCCTTTACAAGGTCTCTGCCGAGAGAAAGTGCAATACGGCGTGGACAACCTTTTCATTCATGGCCACCGTCACGGTTTTGAGTGCGATCTTTTTCCTTGCTTTGAAAGAACCGGTTTCCGATGCACGGATGCTCATTCTGACAGCGCTTATCAACAGCGCCTCCTTTGTCCTCGGCACGGTCACTCACATCGAAGCGCTAAAACACGTTCCCTCCAGCGTTGTCTATCCCATCATCCGGCTGAACATGGTGGTCGTGGTTCTCTTTTCCGTCCTCTTTCTTCATGACCATGTGTCGCTGCAACAGGTTCTGGGCATCCTTCTTGCGATAGCGGTCATCGTCATCCTGACGAGAGACGCGGAGGAGGGGAAGGCGTCCCTTGGGAGCGTGAGGCGGGGGCTTTTCCTGGTGTTTGTTTCTCTGATTTCCGGCAGTGTGGCCTCGATTTCCAGCAAGTTCGCTGCGGTCTATTCCAACAAGCTGGGCTTCATGGCGCTTTCCTATTTTCTGGGGACCCTCTTTTCAGCGGCCCTGATCAAAAAGTCAGGGGAAGAGGGGATCCGACAGAACCACAAGGAAGCGATCCTGATAGGGCTCTTGATGGGCCTGATCAATTTTGTCGGCTTCTACACGTTCCTGGCGGCCCTCTCCGTCGGGCCTCTCTCCATCATTGTTTCCGTTACAGGGATGCATTTCGTGATCGCCGTGATTCTGTCAGTGATCGTTTACAAGGAGAAACTCAGCAGGATGCGCCTCTTCGGCATCGGACTTACGATTATCTCTATTCTGTTCCTTAGAGCATAGCAGGTTGCTGAAAAGCGGCCATCTACGGCGTTGCCCTCATCCCTCGTCATAAAAAGAAAGGACTGAGCAATGAGTAATGAGGACTGAGTAGATTTCAAAAGACATTCATTTCTTTTTCCTGCTCAGTCCCCAGTCCTCATGCCTCGTTACTCTTATTGGGGTGCCTTGTATCTGACCGCTTTTGAGCAACCTGCAAGAACATCCTTCTTCCTGATTCTTTTCCCCTACCCAAAGAGTTGCCGGCTTGTTAAGATGATTTCGGACTCCGATGACCATACTGAGAAATCCTGATCCTCCCCGGTCTACCGGGAGAGACCTGCGGTAGGGAAGGCCTCAGTGCCTGCCAATTGGACTTCCATGGGAAATCTCCGAGTTTTTACCAGCAACCGATTAGAGATCCTGGCTGATCAGCTTGCCGGGGTGCTCCGGGAACCCCTGCCGTCTCCCTTTGACCAGGAGATCATCGTTGTTCAGAGCAAGGGCATGGAGCGCTGGATATGTCTCCAGCTTGCCGAGCGCCACGGCATCTGCTCCAACTGCCGTTTCCCCTTTCCCAACACCTTTGTCCAGGAGATCTTCCAGAGCGTCCTCAAGAACCTCCCGAAACCGTCTCTTTTTGATCCTGAAATCATGACCTGGCGCGTCATGAAGGTTCTGCCTTCGCTCATTGAGGAGCCTGCATTTGAGACTCTCCGGATCTATCTTGGGAGCGGGCGAACCGATCTCAAACGCTTCCAGCTCTCGCAGAGAATTGCCGATCTCTATGATCAGTATCTTCTTTTTCGGCCTGAAATGATGTTTCAGTGGCAAAAGGGGAAAGCCGGACACTGGCAAGCGCTTCTGTGGCGGAAGCTGGTCGAGGGCCATGAACATGAACACCGTGCGGCGCTGACCGGAGAACTCTTCACAGCCATAGAAAGGAGTTCCGAGCCTCCGCCCGGACTTCCCAGGAGGATCTCCGTGTTCGGCATCTCTGCCCTGCCTCGCTTTCACGTTCAGGTGTTTGCTTCCCTGTCGCGGGTTGCCCAGGTTAACCTCTTCCTCATGAACCCGAGTAAGGAGTACTGGGGAGATATTCTTGCAACCTGGGAAATGAAGAAAAAAGCGATGACTGAGAAAGCCGCGTCCGAAGAGGAACTCCACATGGAAAAGGGGAACTCCCTGCTCGCCTCCACGGGCGCTCTGGGGAGAGACTTCTTTGAAATGATCCAGGAGTTCGAGATGGAGGAGTCTTCATCCTATCAAGAGCCGGAAGAGGGGAGTCTCCTGACCTCCATCCAGATGGATGTTCTGAGTCTTCAGGAAAGACAGGAAAAGAAGAAAATTTCGGCAGACGATCTCTCTCTCCAAATCCATTCGTGTCACAGTCCCATGCGGGAAGTGGAAGTTCTCCGGGATCAACTTCTCCGGATGTTCGAAGAAAATCCTGGTCTTCAGCCCAAGGACATTCTGGTGATGATGCCGGATATCGAAAGCTATGCCCCCTACATACAGGCCGTGTTCGACACGCCACGAGAGGACGCCCGGAGAATTCCTTTCAGCATCGCAGACCGGAGCATCCGAAAAGAGGGAGGGATCGGTGAAACGTTCCTCAATCTTCTCGACCTTCAGGGGAGCCGCTTTGGGGTCAGCCAGGTCCTGAACATCCTCGAATGTGAAGCGGTGCGCCGCAAGTTCGGCTTTTCGGAGGAAGATCTGGAAACGGTTCGCACATGGATTTCTGAAACACGGATCCGCTGGGGAATTGACGAAAGGCACAAAGCAGAGCTGGAGTTGCCTCCCTTCCCTCAAAACACCTGGAGAGCGGGCCTCGACAGACTTCTTCTTGGCTTCGCGATGCCGGGCCATGAGGAAAGACTGTTTTCAGGAATCCTTCCTTACGATCCCATCGAAGGGGGAGAGACTCGGATTCTCGGTTCGTTCGTTGAATTCGTTGAAACGCTTTTCAAACGAGCAACCTCTCTCGGTCAATTGAGGACTTTAGAAATCTGGCAACGGGAGCTTGCGAGCCTCCTGGACGATTTCTTCGAGCCAGGAGAGGAAACGGAACGAGAGATTCAGTTGATCCGCCGGATGCTCGATGATCTGGTCAAAACCAGAACGGCCTCCCTCTTCGATGAAGAGATCCATCTGAGGGTCGTCAGAAGCTATCTTGAGCGCAGCTTGGACCAAACAGGCTTCGGGTTCGGTTTTATGAGAGGGGGGGTGACCTTCTGTGCCATGCTGCCAATGCGAAGCATCCCGTTTAGGGTGATTTGTCTCCTGGGTATGGACGGCGAGGCTTATCCGAGGCAGTCCAAACCCCTGGGGTTTGATTATATGGCGAGATATCCCAGGCGAGGAGATCGATCGCGGAGGAACGATGACCGGTACCTTTTTCTGGAAGCCATCCTCTCTGCCAGGGAAAGGCTTTACATCAGTTATGTGGGGCAGAGCATCCAGGATAATACCTTGATTCCTCCCTCTGTGCTGGTGAGTGAACTCATCGATTATGTGGAGCAGGGTTTCGAGATCCCCGGCCGCAACATCCGTGAGCACTTGCACACCAGGCACCGGCTCCAGACTTTCAGCCCTGAATACTTCAAGAACCGTCAGAGGCTGTTCACTTACTCGGAGGAGAACTATGAGGTTGCCCGAACCATGCTGTCAGGCCGCAAGGAACCAGAACCGTTTCTAGGCGCAGGGTTGTCCGAGCCTGATGAGACATGGAGGAAAGTGGATCTGCATGGGATGTGCGCCTTCTTCTCCAACCCGACAAAGTTCCTGCTCAACAGGCGACTGGGCATCTATCTGGAAGAGAGCTCCTCCCTCGCAGAGGAGAAAGAACCTTTTGAAGTGCGAACCCTGGAGCAGTACCTCCTGGAAGAAAGCATGCTCCGGAGGCGACTCCAGGGTCGAAGCCTGAAGGAGGACTTCGTTTTCGCCGTTGCATCCGGCCGACTTCCTCACGGGCCGGTGGGACAATGCATCTATGAAGGTCTCAGTCCTGGAGTGGAGCATTTTGCGGAGGATCTGTCGCCGCTGCTCGGCGAAAACGCTCTTGAGACCCTGGACTTCCAGATCGATGTGGGGGGTTTTTCTTTAACAGGTTCGCTGGACCATGTTTTCAAGGAGAAGATGATCCGCTTTCGCTATGCTCGCCTTAAGGGCAAGGACATCCTGGTGAACTGGATTTATCACCTGGTGCTCAACGCCGTTCGGGCTGAAGGGTACCCGCGGCATACCCTGATTGCGGGTCTGTCTGCGAAAAGCAACAAGGAAAGGAACAGGGCTTTCTATGAATATGCACCGGTGGACGAGGGAGAAGAGATTCTCGAAGGATTGTTGAAGCGGTACTGGGAGGGATTGAAAGAGCCTTTGCACTTTTTCCCGGAATCCTCGCGGGAATACGCGGAGCGGAGGCTCGCAAAAGACAAGCCTGCAGAGGTGGCTCTGGAACAAGCGCGCAAGGCATGGGAAGGAACCGAGTGGAACAGGGGAGAGATCCTTGATCCCTATTATCAGCTTTGCTTCGGGGAAGAAGATCCCATAGATACTGCATTCGAAGAAATTGCCGTGGAGGTCTTTGAGCCTTTGCTGAAATACCTCAATAGGAGAAGGAGATATTAAGCGGATTCTTCGTAAGGACCGATCGTGGAAGCGTCGATGAACAAAGGCTACAAAATCTTCGATCCTCTCAAGACTCCTCTTGAAGGAGCCAACCTCATAGAGGCCAGTGCAGGGACAGGCAAGACCTACACCATCACCGGTCTTTTCCTGCGCCTTTTGCTGGAAAAGAACCTCGCGGTCCATCAGATCCTCGTGGTGACCTTCACCGAAGCCGCTACGGAGGAACTCAAGGACAGAATCCGGAGTAAAATCCGTGAAGCCATCGACGCTTTTTCAAAAGGAAAAAGCAGGGATTCCTTTCTGGATAAGCTGGTGAGACAGCATGCGTCTCCGGACAAAGCCTTACCCCCTTTGCTGGAAGCTCTGAGGACCTTTGATGAGGCGGCTATCTTCACGATTCACGGGTTCTGCAGAAGAATGCTCCATGAAAACGCTTTTGAGAGCGGCAGTCTCTTTGACACGGAGCTTGTCACGGACCCCTCGGCCATGATCCAGGAGAGCGTGGACGATTTCTGGCGGCGGCACCTCTATACCGCTTCTCCTCTCTTTGTGAATCATGCGCTTGAGAACCATTTCACTCCCGGAGCCATCCTTTCGCTTTTGAAGCGCAAGATGAACCAGCCTTTTCTCCGCATCATTCCAGAGGAAGAGGCACCTGACACCGGCCCGCAGGAAAAGAAGTTCAGAGAAGCTTTTTCGAGAGCCCGGGAGCAGTGGCCCGCCGTCAAGAACGAAGTCAAACACATCCTCACGTCGTATGAGGGGTTTCACAAGAGCCAATATAAGCCTTCGAAGGTGGAACTCTGGGTGAAGGAGTTGGAAGATCTCTTCAGCTATGGCGAAAACGCTCCAGGGCTCTTTCCGGAGTTCAAGAGATTTTCACGAAGTGAAGTGGAGAACAAGAAGAACCTGAAACAAGGAGTTGCTCCGCCGGAGCATCCTTTCTTTGATCTCTGTGAAGATCTCTGCCGGGCGTCTCAGGACCTTGAGATCGTTTTCGCCCGCCGCCTCCTGGGACTCAAGGTCAGGATATTCAAAGAGGTCGGAGAGGACTTGTTCAAGAGGAAGACGGAGAAGAACGTTCAAACCTTTGACGACTTGCTGCTGAAGCTTCAATCCGCCCTGACGGGAAAAGGGGGCAGGGATCTGGCGATGGCCATCAGGCGAAAATACCGGGCCGCCCTGATCGATGAGTTTCAGGATACCGATCCCGTGCAATACACCATCTTCCATAGCATCTTCGGCAGTGGAGGGAGCATCCTGTTCCTGGTGGGGGATCCGAAGCAGTCGATCTATGGTTTTCGCGGTGCCGATATCTTCGCGTACATGGAGGCGGTGGACAAAGTCGATTCCCGCTACACCCTTATAGAGAACTGGCGATCAGAGTCCGGATTGATCAAATCCATTAATGCGCTTTTCGGCAACGTTAAACCAGCCTTTGTCTTTGAAAAGATACCGTTTGAGCCGGCAAAGGCCGCCAAGGGAAAAGAGACTGAGCCGCTCAACATTGAGGGTGAGAGAGAATCCTTTGCCCTGTGGTTCATGGATGCGCAGAGGTGGGGCAACAAGGAAGGGGTTATCAACAAAGGGGTTGCCCAGGCGAAACTCCCAGGTCTGGTGGCCGCAGAAATTGCCCGTCTCCTCAACTTGGGCAAAGAAGGGAAGGCTCTCATCGGCAAAAGAGATCTTAGAGCAAACGATATCGCGGTGCTGGTGAGACAAAACGTGGAAGCTCTCTTCATTCAGAAGGCCCTGTCTGAGAGAAACGTTCCGAGCGTCCTTTACAGCACGGAAAACCTTTTCGACTCCCACGAAGCGCTGGAAGTAAAGAGATTTCTCGCTGCCGTTGTGGAGCCCAATGACGAATCCCTCCTCAAGGCGGCTTTGTCATCCGATATGGTCGGGATCGCAGGCGAGGAACTCGAGCGTCTGATGCTGGATGAAGCCCGGTGGGAGAAATGGCTCGTGAAGTTCAGGGATTACCATGACCTCTGGCAAGAGAGAGGCTTCTTCCGCATGTTCCGCTCCTTTCTCCGGGATGAGAAAGTCCTGGCCCGCCTGATCGCCTTCACGGACGGTGAGCGAAGAAACACCAATCTTCTCCATCTCATGGAAGTCCTGCATCAGGCCTCCATAGAGAGAAAGCTGAACATGACAGGCCTTTTGAAGTGGCTTTCGGAACAGCGAGACCCCAACGCCCCCCGGTCGGAAGAGCATCAGCTCCGTCTGGAGAGCGACGAGAATGCGGTGAATCTCGTCACCATTCACAAAAGCAAAGGGCTTGAGTATCCGATTGTGTTTTGCCCTTTCTCATGGGACGGCATCAGGTCCAAGAAGGAGAAAGATCCGTTTTTTTTCCACGACCCACAGAACAGGATGCAGCTCATCTTCGATCTTGGATCTGAGGACCAAAAGGCTCACCGGGCCATCGCGGAAAAAGAAGAGTTGGCTGAAAATCTCAGGCTCTTGTACGTCGCACTCACCCGCGCGAAATGCCGGGCCTACCTGGTGTGGGGACGTTTCAAGGGTGCTGAGACCTCTGCTCCAGCCTATCTTCTCCATGCTCCGCCGGTGAAAAACTCAGACAACCTGGTGGCCGCGCTTGCGGAAGATTTCAAGCGAGTTGGGGACGAGGAGCTCCTTTCTAAGGCGAAGTCTCTTATGAAGAAACCCACAGCGACCGTGGAGGTCATCAAGGAGGTTGAGGCAGATGGGAACCGTTTTGCTCCGTTGCCCGAGGAGATGCAGATCTATCGCCCAAGGAGTTTTGTGACCCAAATCGACCAACAGTGGAAGATCTCCAGTTTCTCTTCCCTGGTCTCAGATCGAGTTCACAGTGAAGAGGGCACCGACTACGACGCCTTGACCTCGTGGGGAGCAGAAGATCCTGTGCGCGTGCTGGAAGAACCCGTTGGTATCTTCGCATTTCCAAAAGGGGCTAAGGCAGGCACTTTTCTTCACGATGTCTTCGAACACCTCGACTTCTGCGACCCTTCTGTTTCGTCAAGACAAGACCTGGTGACAAGGAAACTCACTCAATACGGGTATGATCCTTCCTGGCTGGAGACCGTGTGTGACATGGTGGACAAAGTCCTCAACGTTCCTCTTGATCCAAAACGTGACGATTTCTCTTTCTCCGGGGTCGGGAACGAGGATCGCCTGAATGAACTCGAGTTCTACTTCCCTCTCAAGTTCCTGGGTCCTGAAACGGTCGGAAGGATCCTGGCAAGAGGAGGTCTTGATCAAGAGGTCCCTGAGAACATAGAGCGTCTGAATTTCTCGCCTCTCCGGGGATTCATGAAGGGGTTCATGGACATGGTTTTCAGGTTTGAGGATCGTTACTACCTGGTCGACTGGAAATCCAATTTCCTGGGAGCGAACGTAGAGGCTTATGGCCTTGAAAACCTTTCAAGGGCCATGGAAGAGAACTTCTACACCCTTCAGTACACGTTTTACACACTGGCGCTCAACCGGTACTTGAAGCTCAGAGCCCGGAGTTATGATTACGATAGACACTTTGGAGGAGTTTTCTATGTGTTCCTGCGTGGCGCAGACCCGGACAAAGGATCTGAGTTCGGCATCTACAGGGACAAGCCTCCTCAGGACGTGATCGAAGCCTTAAGTGAAGAACTGATGGGGGTGGGTTAAACAAAATTCGAAGCACGAAATCCGAAGCACGAAACAATATCAAATGATCAAAATTCAAATGCTCAAAAGGAGACCCATAATACCCCTTGGTGTCTTCCCACTTTACGGGGAGGGCACGGTGGGGCGATGAGAACTTGTTTTGAATTTGGAGTTTCGAATTTCGGATTTGTTTCGTGCTTCGTGCTTCGGATTTCGGATTTGGATTCTCTCAAGGATTGAGGAATGTTTGAATGATGACGGATCTGGATTCCCTGCAAAACAGCGGTTTCCTTTCTCCCCTCGATCTTCACTTCGCCAGGTTCATGGAGAAACTCTCCAAGTGTCCTTGCCGGGAGCTTGTTCTGGCCGCTGCGCTCGTGAGCCGGTTTACGAGAGAAGGCCACATTTGCCTTGATCTTTCTGCGCAACATGCCCTCCCCAATTCTGAGATCGGAGAGGGCTTTCTTTTGCCTGAAAGAAGTCCTTGGGAGACAAAGCTCAGGGAAAGCGGTGTGGTTGGGGATCCGGGTGAACACAGGCCCCTGATCCTTGACCATAAGGGCAGACTCTATCTTTATCGGTACTGGGAGTATCAAGAGGAACTTGCAAAGGGAATAAAGAGCCGCGTCGGGCATGAAAACAAGATTTTGGAGATGGAGTCCCTGAGGCAGGGGTTAATCAAAATTTTTCCTGCAACCAAAGAGGCTGAGATAGACTGGCAGAAGGTGGCGGCTTTTGCTGCTGCGAGGAGGAGACTCTGTGTCATAGCCGGTGGTCCCGGCACCGGAAAGACGACGACGGCTGCAAAGATCCTTGCCCTTCTGGTGGAGCAGAGCAAAGGACAGAGACTCCGCACAGCCCTCGTCTCCCCTACCGGGAAAGGGGCTGCACGGCTCCAGGAGGCCATGAAGAAGGCAAGGGAGAACCTGACCTGCGGAGACAATGTGAAGGCGCTCATACCGGACAAAGCCTCGACGATTCATCGCCTTCTTGGGACGGCCACGGGTTCTCCTTATTTTCGTTTTAACGCTCAAAACCATCTGCCGGTAGATGCCGTCGTGGTGGATGAAGCCTCCATGGTGGATCTGGCTCTCATGTCGAAGCTTGTGCAAGCTCTTCCATCTCAGGCTCGGTTCATACTTCTTGGCGACAAGGATCAGCTTTCCTCTGTGGAGGCGGGGGCCGTGCTTGGGGATATCTGCGACACGGGTCAGTCCCATCCGTTTTCAAAGAGCTTCTGTGGAGAGATTCAAGAGGCCACCGGGTATAGGATCAAGGGAGTCAAAGACGCACCCGCGATGAGCGACTCCATCGTGCAGCTCACCCGGAGCTATCGTTTCAGCGATGAAAGCGGAATTGCCTCTGCCAGCCGTTCGGTCAATGAGGGCGATGCCGATAGGGCACTGAAAATCTTACAGGATGAGGCGCACGGGGACCTGCAATGGAAGCCTTCACCCTCACCGAAGTCTTTGCCTCGGGCTCTGAGGAACAGGGTGGCGGAGGAATTCCATTATCTCTTCAGCACAACCGATCCTCAGGAGGTTTTCCAGCGCCTGGACCAGTTTAGAATTCTCTGCGCTTTGAGAGAGGGGCCCTTTGGAGTAAACGCAATTAACCTTGTGGTGGAGCACCTTTTCAGGGAACAAAAGCTTATCCGTGGAGGGGGGAGGTGGTACAGAGGCCGGCCCATCCTGATCACTCAGAACGACTACAACCTGCATCTTTACAATGGAGACATCGGGATTGTCCTGCCTGATCCTGGAGCGGATGGAGAGCTTCGGGCTTTTTTCCAGGCACCGGACGGCACGCTCCGCGCCTTCCATCCTGTCCGGTTACCGGAGCACGAGACCGTCTACGCCCTCACGGTCCACAAGAGCCAGGGCTCTGAGTTTGACCGGCTCCTTCTCATTCTTCCGGATCGGGATTCCCCGGTTCTCACGAGAGAGCTCATCTACACGGGGATCACCCGGGCCCGAGAAGGGGTGGAAGTATGGGGCCATGAGAAAGTGTTTTGCGAAGCGGTCTCGCGGCGCACCACCCGGGTCTCCGGACTGAGGGATGCTCTGTGGGAATAGGATTAGCGATTGTATTTGTCACGATAGGGGGCTAGCATAAAGGGGATATACACGGCAGGGCACAGGGTACAAGGCACACGGTGCACGGGTAGATTAGTCAGGGGGCAGGAGGGGAGATTGGATTTCATGACACGCTTTCAGCCTAAATCAAGAAAGGAATATATCCGGGAACAAAAAGAAAAATACGGCCGCCACATCTTTGGGGTGTTTCCGGCACAGTATCCGAAAGAGATCTTCTGGGCCATGAATGCGCTGCCCGTTGAGATCTGGGATCCTCCCTTAGAGGTCAGCCACGCCAGTGCCCACCTTCAGCCTTACATCTGCTCGGTGGTGAGACTGGGTCTGGAACTTATCCTTCAGGGTCACTGCGATAGGGTGGAGGGGTTCCTTTTCCCACACACCTGCGACTCGATTCAGAATCTCGCTTCCATTGTGAACGATTACCTGGGCCTCAAAAAGCCGTGCTACTTTTTCTACCATCCCAAGGCTCCCTACCGGAGTTTTTCCCGCGATTACTATTTGAACCAGCTCAAAGACCTCGCCTTCGGCCTGGAAAAGCAAATCGGGCCCCTGAATCTCGATGAGTTGAAAAGGAGGGTGCGCCAGAGCCGGGAAATATCCTCCCTGATCAAACAGGCTTATGATCTGAGGGCAGAGGGGAAGTTCCGGAGTTCGAACGAGGAGTTCTACAGGGTGCTCCGCCAGGGTGAATTCCTTCACCCGGATGACTTCTTGCCTCTCCTTTCCGAGTTTGTCGGGACCTTAAGCGGAGAAACGGCAAAAGGCCCTGTGGTGATCATGAGCGGTGTGCTGCCGAGCCCTCCCGAGATCCTGAGCCTCCTGGATGAACTGGGTGTGCGCATCGGGGACGATGACCTGTTGAGCTGCAGCAGGAGGTTCCTTGGAGCACCCAGCAGCAACCAGGATCCTTTTGAAGCCCTTGCAGACGGCTATTTTGCTCTGCCGCCCTGCACCACCAAGAACTTTCCCGTCAGGGAAAGACAGAGCTACCTTCTGCAAAAGATTGAAAGGAGCGGGGCAAAGGGCGTCATTTTCTACACGGTGAAGTTCTGCGAGCCTGAGCTTTTCGACATCCCGCAGCTTGTGGAAGAACTGAAGAACAGGGGATTTGCGACCCTGGTGATGGACACCGAATTGAACCAGGGTGTGAGCGGGCAAATGAGGACTAGGGTGGAAGCGTTCGTGGAAATGATTTCCTAGAGCCTTCGCTCCAGGAAATCCGAAATTCGAAGCACGAAGCACGAAACAAATTCAAAATCAGAATGTCCTAATTTTCCAAACATGGGCATGATCGAGAGGCTACGTTTTGATCATTTGAATTTGGGTTATTTATCATTGTTTCGAATTTCGTGCTTCGGATTTCGAATTTATCCTTGAGAGCTTTTATCGAAAGGAATCGTTATGTCTCTTCCCAAGAAAATTCGTTACTCCTTCATGAAAGACTACGGTGCTCCGGCCCTGATGAAGGTGGCCGGCATGAAAAAGAAAAAGCGCCGGGGCAAGGCAAGCCCCTTGTTCGGCCCTCCGCTCAGATGCAATGAGCGGCTAAAAGAGATCATCACGAGGCACTATTTCCTGTCCCGCTATGCCGAGGGTGCAAAACCCGTGGCGTGGGTGACGAGCGGTGCGCCTGTTGAAATCCTCCGGCCCTTTGACTTCTACACCATCTACCCGGAAAACCATGGAGCCCTATGCGGCGCTCAAAAGGTGGCGCCGGAACTGTGCGCTCTTGCCGAGGAGCGGGGGTATAGCCAGGATCTTTGCTCCTATGCGCGTGTGGACCTCGGCGTCTGCTTGACCGGGAAAACGCCGGTGGGGAAACTCCCCAAGCCGGATCTTCTTTTTGCTTCCAACAACATTTGCCAGACCGTGGCCTACTGGTACAAGGTGCTTGCCCATCACTGGAAAATCCCCTTGATTCTTTTTGACACGCCCTACAATTTCGGCGAGATCAAGGAGGGGGACGTCGCTTACATGGTGCGCCAGTTCGAAGAGATGATCCCTGAGCTCGAGCGCGTCTCCGGGAAACCCTTCAAAGAGGAAAAATTCCAGGAAGTGATCCGCACGGCCAAGGAGACCTCGCTCGCCTGGGGGGAGGTGCTTGCCACCATGAAAGCCAAGCCTGCGCCCATGACGATCTTTGATGCCTTCGGCCACCTGGCCCCCGTTGTTTCTCTTCGCGGTTTGCCTGTGGCTCTGGACTATTATCGAATCTTGCTGAGTGAGCTGAAGGAGAGGGTGGAAAAAGGAGTCAGCGCGATCACCAACGAGCGAAAGAGGCTCATGTGGGACAATATTGCCATGTGGTACAAGGTGAGGGATTACGCCAACCTTTTTGCCGAGCACGGTATGAACTTCGTCACAGCCACCTATACGAATGCTTGGGCCGAGACAACGCCCCACATGGATTCGGAGCGCCCTTTTGATTCCATGGCGAGAACTTACAGCCTTGTCATTCTCAACAACAATCTGAACCACAGACTCCATCTGATGGAAAGGCTCATCAAGGAATTCCAGGTGGATGGTCTGATCATTCATTCGGCGAGGAGCTGCAAGCCCTATTCGGTGGGTCAGTACGATCTCAAGAGGCTCCTCATGGATCGCCTTGGAGTCCCCTCGGTGATTATCGAGGGGGACATCACAGACTCCAGGGCCTATTCCGAAGAGCAGGCTCGCACGCGGCTGGACGCGTTTTTTGAAACCATGGAAAATTGAAGAGAGTGCCTAAAGTGTCTAAAGTGAGCTAAAGTGTCTAAAGTTGGAAAGCCAGTGAACAGTGAACAGTTACCGGGTATCAGTAAAACCCACCTTCTTTTTTTCGTGCTTTCCAGCTTTCGTGCTTTCGTGATGGGTTTTGAGAAAATCTTTAAGCGACCGGCCACGAGCAACTTGCGACACGCAACTGACAACTGACCACTGACAACTGACCACTGACAACTGACCATGGACACCTTCGCCGGAATTGACGTCGGTTCTTTAAGCACAGACTGCGTCATCATTAATGACAAAGAGGAAATCCTTTCCTACAGCATTACGGAAACAGGCGCAAACAGCACCGAAGCGGCTGAAAAGTCTCTTGAAGAGGCCCTGAGTCGCGCAACCTTGCAGCGACACGCCTTGAAGAGCATTGTTGCAACAGGCTACGGCCGTATCTCGGTTCCTTTTGCCAACAAGAAAGTGACTGAGATCTCATGCCATGGTCTCGGCGCGTACAAGCTCTTCCCCGATACAGGGACCGTTGTCGATATCGGAGGTCAGGACTCCAAGGTGATTCAGGTGGGGCCGGGCGGCAAGGTGCTTGACTTCACCATGAACGACAAATGCGCTGCAGGCACGGGTCGCTTTCTTGAAGTGATGGCGGCCAAGCTGAGGGTTCCCCTCGACGAGATGGGTTCTCTGTCCATGCGAGCGAGAGGAGAGGTGCGGATCAGCAGTGTGTGCACGGTTTTTGCTGAAAGCGAGGTTATATCCCTGGTCGCCCAGAACCACCCCAAGGAGGAGATCATCCGCGGCATCCATCGCGCCATAGTGAACAGGGTCTGGAGCATGGTGAAAACCCTTGGTGTAAAGCGGGAAGTCACGATGAGCGGAGGGGTGGCCAAGAACCAGGGCGTGGTCGCCTTCCTGGAAGAGAAGTTCGGGCATCCGATTCATGTGCACAAAGAGCCGCAGATTGTCGGTGCCCTAGGCGCCGCTCTCCATGCAAAAGGTTTGTAGTCGGCTACTGGGTAACGAGCACTGATCACTCCTAAGAAACTTGATTCAATTGCTACCTGAAATCCCCTCTGTGAGGCTGTCCTACAACTACTTTCCCCTCCCCTGGCGGGAGGGGATGAAGGGGAGGGGGGAACAAAGAAGTTGAAGAACATTCACGATCTTTTCCACCCCCACCCATACCCTCCCCCATCAAGGGGGAGGGATCTGATGGGTTGTCGGATAGCCTGGTAAGGGGGATTTGCCCCCCTGATCACTGGTCACTGACTACTGATCACTGATTACTTGTCCTCGTCTTCGTAGACGTTCCCGACACAGCAGAGGAAAAGCACAGGGTCGGATGGACTCAGGTTCTTGAGGCTGTGCGGTTCCATGGTCGGCACGAAGACGACATCAAAGGGGCCGGCTGTCCTGTCTTCCTTGATGCGATCTGTTTCGGATTCGTGGGAAAATACGGCGACCCGGCCGCTCAGGATGAACATGGTCTGGTAGTAAAAGTGATTGTGAATCGGGATCTCGCCGCCCGGGCCAAGGGTGAAAAAGCGGAGACCATATTCAGGGGAGTCCTTTGGGCCGGCCTGGCTGAGCCACCGAATCCACACGTCTTTGACCTTATAGGGTTTACCCTTATAAGGATAGGTCTCGATCTTCACAGGCGCTTTATCAAGAGCATTGAAAATTTCCATGAAAGTCCTCCGAATTTGTTTCAATAGTGGTAGAGAAAATTTTTCCTCAAAAATTACTTAGCACAAATTTTTCTTTATAGCACGCGGGAAGTCATTCTTGCTGGCGCCCTTGACCCTTCGACGGCGCTCAAGCCCCACTCGGAAGAGCGGGGCAGCCGAAGGGTTGACCTTTCTCGTAAAGCTCGCTACCCTTGCATATCCTTTCTCTCTTGAAAAGATCTCTACAGACCGGAGGTGCTCCATGGAAATCAATCCTAAGTTCTTGGCTCCCTGCGGGCTTTACTGCGGGGTGTGCGCTGTCCTTTACGCGACACGGGAAAACAACTTGAAGTTCAAAGAAAGGCTCGTCGGGCTATATAAGGATAGGCTCCCCGAGAGTCAAAATCTGTCCGTGGAGGATATCCGGTGCAAGGGATGTCTTTCAGAGGAGCCGTTCATGTACTGCAGGAAATGTGACATCAAGGATTGCACGACGAGGAAGGGGTATTCCGGCTGCCATGAATGTGGGGATTTTCCATGCTCCCTGATTGAACATTTTCCAATGCCTGTAGGGAAAAGAGTCATCTTGAGGGCCATTCCCTATTGGCGCAGCGTGGGGACTGAGAAATGGGTTGGGGATGAGGAGGCGCGTTACCTATGCCCGTCGTGCGGCCATAAGCTCTTCAGGGGAGCAAAGCAGTGCAACAAGTGCAAGACCGCTGTAGATCTGGACGGATGATGTAGGATGGATCTTCGCTCCCGATGATTTGTAGGAGCGACCTCCCGGTCGCGATGAGATCGCAAGCGGGAGCTTGCTCCTACACGAGGGGATCGTATCGTCCCGCCAGGGCGGGACTCCCACACGTTGGGGAGGATAAAGCTTGAAGGAGTACACAGGAAAGATCTTATCGCAACAGGGTCAAATCTGAAGACCTTGTTTCTTTTGAGGTGATGGTCAAGGAGACTGATCTTCTTGTCAGTGCAGAGCAGAACCTCGAAAAAGAAACCAGGGATCTTGTGTTTGAATCGAGGCATCAGATCGAGAGCTACATACATCATCATCCCGACTTCCTTGCCGCCCTTGAACCCTATCCTGAGGACCCCTATGCGCCGCCCCTTGTCAAAGAAATGATTGAGTGCACCAGAGAAGTTGGAGTCGGCCCCATGGCCTCCGTGGCGGGCGCCATAGCCGAGTACGTGGGAAAGCGTCTCCTCAAAAAAACAAATCAAGTGATTGTCGAAAACGGGGGAGACCTCTTTCTGAAGGCCAACCGGCCTGTGACTGTTTCCATTTTCGCGGGAACTTCGCCTCTGAGCGAGAAGATCGGGCTCGTGATCCCGCCAAGACTCATGCCGGCAGGAGTTGCCTCCTCTTCAGGAACCGTAGGGCACTCCTTCAGCATGGGAAAGGCGGATGTGGGCTGTATCCTTTCTCCGTCAGCCGCTCTCGCGGACGCGGCGGCCACAGCCCTGTGCAACAGGATTCAGGGTCCAAAGGATTTAAACAGGATTGACGAATGGGCGAGAGGCATTAAAGGCATTCTGGCCGCCCTGGTGATCCTGGGGGACAAAATGGCGACCTGGGGGGAGATCGAACTCGTGGCGCTGTAATTAGAATCTTAGCCTGCAGCTTTTCTGCATCCCAAGGGGAAGTTCAAGAACGAACCGCAGAATGTCGAATGACGAATAAAGAACGCCGAAGGAAAGAAGAGAAGTCATTACACTTCATCATTCGAAATTCCCTGGTCGCCTCTGGCGCCGCCGAAGGCGGGTAAACCTTGTTCGACATTTGACATTCATTCAGTTGATCGGCTTTGGTTATTTGGTTGTGGCCAAGTGCCTTGAGCCTTGCACCGTGGACCGTCTATAGCTCATAAAGCGTTTCGTCCTTTGCGGGCGGTCGCCTCTTAGTGCCTTTTCCGGATTTCTTGTCCCCGAAACTAAAGGGGTCTTCCCCTTCCAAAAGATCTCCCATTTCCTGTTCGATCTGTTCCGGATCCTCGCCCGCTTCCATCCTCCGTAAAGCTTCCTCCATACCCGAACCCAGGTTCATGCCGGTCATATCGCTGAGTTTGCGCATGAGGTTGACCGCCTGCTTCGGGTCGTTTTCGTCCACGTGTTCCGCTTCCCGGGAGAGAAGATCCATGGCTTGAGCCATCTTGCCCTCGTCAATGTCCGGCATTGGGGTGTCCTCTTCCTCTCCTTGATGGCGCACCCTGGAGAAAAGAGACATCTGTCGCTCCAGCTTGACTTTGCGGCACCTGGGGCAAAGCGGTCTCTTGTCTGTGTTGACGGTAGCGGAGAAAAAGCTAAAAAGAGTATGGCATTTCTTACAGTAAAACTCGTAGATCGGCATGGCAACCCCTCAACTATTTGTAATTGACCTTCATCCCGCGCATGCACTGGAGCGGGACGCCCCTTTTTATGGCAAAAATGACTGGGGGAGTCAAATCCTTTCATAAACGAGCCGATTATGACTTGTCTTTTTCATTGGGGCTGATATACTTTCAAAAACCGTCATAAGAAAAAGGCCGTGCGGACATGAGAATCGGTGTCCTTTCCGACACACACCTTCACCGGGTGAGCAGGGACTTAAGAGAAATCCTGGATCATCATCTTTCGCAGGTAGATGTCCTTTTTCATGTGGGAGATTATACCTCTCCGGTGGTCATGGAGTTTCTCAGTTCGAAGAATTTTCACGGGGTCTACGGAAACATGGACCCCCTTGGCATCAGAGCCGTGCTGCCCGAAAAAAAGATCGTTGAGTTGGGCGGTTTCCGGTTCGGGCTCATCCACGGCTGGGGCTCGTCCGCAGGTTTGGAGGAAAAGGTCCTGGGCCAGTTTACCGATGTGGATGTGATTGTGTATGGACACTCTCACAAGCCGATGAATGACGTGGTCCAAGGAGTGCTTCTCTTCAATCCCGGGACCGCAAGCGGTTACAGTTCGTACGGAGTGCACAGTATCGGGATCCTGGAATGCGGGGACACCGTGAAGGGTGAAATCATCGACCTCGACTGAGAGGCCGTTACGGGAGGTGGGAGTACATGGGCGAAGAGAGCGGCATGAAGGTCCTCTGGGCGCCATGGAGGATGGGATATATCCTCGCGGAAAACAAGGCGGATGGGTGCATCTTCTGCCCGGGAGCGGATCGGAGCAGAGATCAGGAGCGACTGATCCTCTATGTGGGAGAGCGCTCCATGATTGTGATGAACCGATTCCCTTACAATAACGGCCATCTCCTGGTCGCCCCAATCAAACACGTTTCCAGCCTTGAGCGTCTGAACCAGGACGAGACGCTGGATCTTTTGCTCATGGTGCGCAAGTCCATCGAGATTCTGAAACAGGTGATGAAACCGGACGGCTTCAATGTGGGGCTCAACCTTGGTCAAGTGGCCGGCGCAGGCATGGAAAACCACATGCATTTCCACATCGTCCCCCGCTGGAAAGGGGATACGAATTTCATGACCGTGATCGAAGATGTCCGGGTGATTCCGGAACACATTAAGGCGACCCACGGAAAGTTACTTCCGTTATTTCAAAAATGCACTTAAGGCCCAAGGAGGTTGAACATGACCCAACTCAAGGCGATTGTCTTTATCTTGATCGGCGTGGCGGTCGTTATCCTTGTGGTTCAGAACCATGCTGCTCTTTCAACGACCGTCAATTTCAGGATGAACCCCTACTTCTTTCAGGAGAAGATGACATCGGACATCACCCTTTATGAGATCGTCCTCGTGACCTATTTCCTGGGAGTACTGTCGATCGGCCTCTATGAAATAGCCGAACGGTTCCGGTTGAAAAAGAAGATCAAGGTTCTAACCAAAGCGGTGGAGGTAAAAGAAAAAGAAGTGAACGACCTTAGAAACCTGCCCATCACCTCTGAGCATGTCCCTCCGTCCCGGCCGGATGCCGCCTGAGGCCGGCCGTAGGGGAGGAGGGAAGCTAAATGCAGCCGCTCTGGGACTGGTTTCTGGAGCCCACCCATCAGAAACTCTGCCTGACCATCTTGATCAGCCTCATCCTGGGGGGTCTTGCCGGCCGTTTTCTCAGCTACCGGAAGGAGAAGAGTATCCGGTTTCTGAAAAGGGAAAGCGACAGGGCCTTCTTCAAGGGGATTCAGTACATCCTTTCCAACGACCGTGACCAGGCGATCGAGGAATTCACCAAGTCCGTCCAGATCAACTCCGACACCATTGAAACGTATGTGGCCCTGGGGAACCTCTACAGGTCCAAAGGAGATATCGACCGAGCCATTCGCATCCGTCAGAGCATTATTCTGAGGCCCAACATTGACGAGCAGCTCAAGTTGAGGGCTCTCATTGATCTGGGGCTGGACTACCTCAAGGGAGGGTTCATGAACAGGGCCCTTGAAGCCCTGAACCAAGCCCTTCAAAAGGAGCCTGCAAACCTGGAAGCCATGGATGGGATGGAAAAGATCCATGAAGACATGAAGGACTGGGAAAACGCCTTTGTGACCAGGCAAAAGATCGCGAGAGTGAGCAAGGGAAACCACAAGCACATCCTTGCCCACTATCAGGCAGAGCTCGGCAAAGCGAGCCAGGAGAAGGGGGATCTCTCAAAAGCAAAATCCTGTTTTCAGAAAGCGATCTCCATAGATGACAAGTGCCTGGATGCGCATCTCCACCTGGGAGACCTGTACTTCCAGAAGCAAGACTACAAAAAGGCGGTGTCCGCGTGGAGGAAAGTTGTCCGCATTGCCCCTCAGTTCAGTTTTCTTGCCTACCGCAGACTGGAAGGCGCCTACGGAGAGATGAAGAACCTCAAACCGGTCGAGGAGTTCCTGAAGGAATGCGCAGAATTCAGCTCCGATGCCTTCACTCACATGGCCCTGGCCCGGTACCTTTACAATGAGCAGGACTATCAGGGAGCGGTTCGAGAACTCGACAGCGCCCTGGCGCTGGATCCCTCCTTCTGGGAAGCGAGAAAGTTCAAGGGAGAAATCCTTCTGAAACAAGGAATGAAGGAAGAGGCCCTGAGTGCTTACCGGGATCTTATTCCCCGGCTGGATGTGCCCTACCTGAAGTTTCAGTGCAGCAACTGCGGGTTCAGGCCCGGCGACCTTCAATGGCAGTGCCCTCAGTGCAGGAAATGGGACACCATCGGTCTCATGGATTCCACGGCGGTGGACGCGGGCGTTTCTAACGATCCCTTTTCAAGCCAGAGCGCCCCGTCTGCAGAAACCGATCCGGAGGACAGGCCGTGAGCGACCTCACACCCATGTTCAGACAATATATGGGGATGAAGAGCGAGGTCCCTGACGCGATTCTCTTCTTCCGCATGGGCGACTTCTATGAGATGTTTTTTGATGATGCGAAAAAGGCTTCCCGCCTTCTCGGGATCACTCTGACGTCCCGAGGCACGCTGAACGGCGAGAAGGTCCCCATGTGCGGTGTCCCTCACCATTCCTCGAAGTCCTACATCGCAAAGCTGATTGAAAACGGATGCAAGGTGGCCGTCTGCGAGCAGGTGGAAGACCCGCAAACGGCCAAAGGCATCGTGAAGAGAGAGGTGATCCGGGTCGTGACCCCTGGCTCTGTCCTGGAAGACGGGGAGGTGGACAGCAAGTCGAATCTCTACATGGCGGCGCTCGCGGGGAGGGAAAAGCCTTTTGGTCTGGCCCATCTGGATTTGTCGACCGGTGAGTTCCGGGTGACGGAGATCGAAGAGTGGGACGAAATTCTGGATGAACTGGGAAGAATAAAACCGGCCGAGCTCCTGATCCTTGAAAAGGATGACCTGACTCTAGCCAGGGGCCTTTCGTCTTACCGTCTGGAGGTTCTGTCGAAAGAGGTTTTCCACGAAGGCCTCGCAGAGGGCCTTCTGAAGAAGCAGCTCGAGGTCCGATCCCTTACTCCTTTCGGATGCGAGGGCATGGAGCATGGCATCCTGGCGGCCGGAGCGCTCATCCATTACGTGCAGACCACGCAGAAAGCAAATCCCGACCACATCAAGGATCTGGTCACGTATCGTCTCGGCGATTTCATGTTTCTCGATGAGGCGACCACGGCGAACCTCGAGCTTTTCAGAACCGTGAGAAGACAGTCCGTGAGAGGGTCCCTGTTTCAGATCCTGGACCGGACCGTGACTCCCATGGGGAGCCGCCGGCTCCGGAAGTGGATCGGGTATCCGCTGCTGGACCTCCGGGAAATCCGCCGAAGGTTGGCGGCTGTGGCCAGTTTCAGGAGCGACCGGGTTTTCAGAGAAGAGATGAGGGAGCATCTCGAAGGGATTCTGGACATGGAGCGGCTCAACGCCCGGATCTCCATGGGACGGGCCAATGCCAGGGATCTGGTTGCCCTCAAAGAGTCCAGCCGTCGACTGCCCGCCGTGAAGGAGAGGCTTGCCGGCTCCCCCAGTGAACTGCTCAATGAGATCGCGGGAAAGCTGGACCCTCTTCAGGATGTGGCAGAGCTCATTGAGCGGGCCATCTGCGAGGAACCTCCTGTTTCACTGAAGGAGGGAGGACTCATCCGGGAGGGATATCACGAAGAACTGGACCGCCTCATCCGCGCGACCCGTGACGGCAAAACCTGGATCGCTGATCTTGCCGCCACGGAGCAGAAGCGAACCGGCATCGCCAGTCTCAAAGTGGGCTACAACCGGGTGTTCGGGTATTACATCGAAATCTCCAAGGCCAACCTGCGCCTGGTCCCTTCAGACTACGTCCGCAAGCAGACCCTGGCGAACGGCGAGCGCTATGTTACGGAGAAGCTGAAAGAGTATGAAGACCTTGTCCTGGGCGCCGAAGAAAAAAAGGTCGCCCTGGAGTTCGATATTTTTGAAGAGGTGAGAAGGCGGGTGGCGATCGAGAATCAGCGCATCCGGGAGACGGGAAAGCGGATCGGGGAGGTGGATGCTCTGGCCAGCCTTGCAGAGGCAGCGGAATTGAAAGGATACACCTCTCCCGAAGTGAACGAGGAAACCGTCATTGATATTGTGGACGGGAGGCACCCGGTGATCGAAGAGACGGTGCGGGACGAGGATTTCGTGCCCAACGACATTCACCTCGATGATCAGGAACAGCAGATTCTCATCATCACAGGACCCAACATGGCAGGGAAGTCGACGGTCCTGAGACAGGTTGCCCTCACCGTCCTCATGGCGCAGATGGGGAGTTTTGTGCCTGCCTCCCGAGCGACGATTGGACTGGTGGATCGCATTTTCACCCGCATCGGTGCATCGGATGATCTGACGAAGGGCCAGAGCACGTTTATGGTCGAGATGAACGAGACGGCGAATATCCTGCGTCATGCCACCCCCCGAAGTCTCGTGATCCTGGACGAGATCGGGAGAGGAACGAGCACCTATGACGGGCTCAGCATTGCCTGGGCTGTTGCGGAGACGCTTCACGACCGAGACGATAGGGGAGTGAGGACGCTCTTTGCCACTCACTACCACGAGCTCACGGAACTCGTGGCCACGAAGCCGAGGGTGAAGAATTTCAACATTGCCGTGAAGGAATGGAATGATCAAATTATTTTTCTAAGAAAAGTGGTCCCCGGGGGAACGAGCCGGAGCTACGGCATCCAGGTGGCGAGGATCGCGGGACTGCCCCAGAAGGTGATCCGGAGAGCGAGGGAAATCCTGGACAACCTGGAAAGGGGAGAGGGCAACGAAGTGGGAAGCCCGCGAATGGCGATGGAACAGAGGGAGAGAGACAAGGAAGAGACGATGCAGTTGAGTCTTTTCGGAGCGCAGGACCAGCGCCTCAAAAAATGGATCCAGAATCTGGATATTTCCTCCATGAGCCCCCTGGAGGCTTTGATCGAGATCAACAAAATGAAGGAGTACCTGAGTCGCCAGTCATCATGATCACCCATTGGATTCGATTCCTGCTTATTCTTACCCTCCTGTTCTTCGCAAGACATGAAGCGCTTGCCCAGACCTCTTCCGGTGCGAAAGCGCTCCTGGAAAAGGCGGATCGGTGCGCGGATAGTCTGTCTCAGGCTAAAGACAAGAAAAAGCTTCGCCACAAATGGATCGAGTGCATTGATGCCTACCGGGACGTGGCTTCCCGTCATCCTCAGAGCGAAGAGGCGGGGTGGGCTCTTTACCGGGGAGCCAAGCTGCAGGAGAACCTCTTCGGGTACTCCGGCAAGGCGCAGGACCTGGACGGGGCGGTCGAACTCTACAGGCGGTTGGCCAACGAGCATCCCAATCATCGGGTTGCGGATGACGCCCAGTACCGGATCGGAGAGATTTACTATCAGGAAAAGAACGACATCACGCAGGCCTATCTGGAATTCCTGAAAGTGGAGAAAAAATTTCCAAAAGGAGACATGCGGCCCAAGGCACAGCAGATGCTTGAGAAGCTCTCAGGGATGATCAGCAAGAAGGAGAGCCAGAAGGAGATCAAGGAGGCGAATGCAAAGACACCGGGACTCACCCAGGTCCAGGGCATCCGGCACTGGTCAACCCCCAACTACACCCGTGTGGTCATTGATCTGGAGAGGCCTGTTCAGTACGAGCACCACCTTCTCCCTGAAAACAGGGAACTGAAGAAACCGAGGCGACTGTACCTGGATCTGAAGAGCGCCCATGTGCCGACCGACATCGACAGTGCGATCCTTATACGGGACGGTTTGCTTCAGGGAGCCAGGGCAGGGCAGTATACCAAGGACACGGTTCGCGTGGTTCTGGACATTAACAACATTGAAGGGTTCAAAGTCTTCCCCCTTCATGATCCCTTTCGGATCGTCATCGACGTGCGCGGCGCAGAAATCAAAGAGAAGGGAAAAGAAAAGGCAAGGGAGAAGGAGCCGGAACCGGAGAAAGAAAAAGATACAGATAAGGAGGTAGACAAAGAGGCAGGCAAAGAGATAGCCAAGGAGATAGGCAAAGATATAGGCAAGGAGAAAGAACCGGTCGCCAAGGTCGAACCGAGGCGGCCGAAGAGAGGGGTGGCCAAGGCCAAGGAACCGGACAAGACCGTTACCCTTGCAAGACAACTGGGCCTTAATGTCAAAAGAATCGTGATTGACCCGGGTCACGGAGGCAAAGACCCCGGTTGTTACATTGAGGGCCAGATCATCGAGAAGGACATCACTCTTGCGCTCGCTCAGATCGTGGAAAAAAAAGTGGAAGAGAAGTTCGACATCGACGTCATTCTAACGAGAGACAAGGATGTCTTCGTCCCCCTCGAGAAGAGGACGGCTTTTGCAAACGTGAACAAGGCGGATCTCTTTATCTCTCTCCACATCAACGCGCACAAGCAGCCGGATGTCCACGGCTTTGAAACCTACTTTCTCAACATGGCGACCGATGAGCGGGCGGTTCTGGTGGCTGCACGGGAGAATGCCACTTCAGAGAAAAGCATCAGCGACCTCCAGTCCATTCTGAATGATCTCATGCTCAACACCAAGATCAGCGAATCGAGCAAGCTGGCACACGAAGTCCAGAGAGGAGTCCTGGGGCAAGTGAAGAAGAAGTACGAAGACGTCAAGGACCTGGGGGTGAAACAGGCTCCATTCTATGTGCTCATCGGTGCGGAGATGCCCGCGGTCCTGGTGGAAACCGGCTTCATGACCAACCCCGTGGAAAGAAAACGCCTGCAGAACCAGAAGTATCTGGAGACGCTGGCAGACGGGATTGTGGCCGGTGTCGAGCGCTACATGAAAAGCCTGGGCAAATCCACAAGAGGGTAGCGATCGAAATTTCAAACACAGGGCCGGCTTCTTTGCCGTAGTCTGCGCGGCACAACTCATTGACACAGTTCTATTTCGATCATATACTATTTTCCAAAGTATATACTGAGGTGTTCTGGTGGGCATTAGCATAAGAAACCCCAAGGCTGAGCAGTTGGCTCGCAAGGTAGCAGAGCAAAGTGGTGAAAGCCTGACCGAGGCGATCATTCATGCGCTTGAAGAACGCCTTGAGCGACTCAAAGGCCGACGATCCGCGATGACCTTGACAGAAGAGATCTTGAGGATTTCCCAACGATGCAGTGCGCTTCCTGAATTGGATAAGCGGAGTCCGGATGAGATTCTCGGCTATGACAGCAGAGGAGTCCCGAAGTAATGGTTATCGATACCTCTGCTCTCATCGCTATTCTGCTTGGTGAGCCTGAAGCCAAAGCTTTTTCTAAGGCTATCGCCAATGCCCCAAAATTAAAAGCCTGGCCAAATCCACAAGAGGGTGATAGATCTACTTTTTCATCCGAAGATACGCATCAATGAAAATATCAAGTCCTCCGTCCATCACCTTGTCCAGGTTCCCCACCTCTACGTTGGTGCGGTGGTCTTTGACCAGCCTGTAGGGATTGAAGACATAAGAACGGATCTGGCTTCCCCAGGAGATGTCTTTCTGATTGTCGTGGAGCTTCTGTTTCTTCTCATCCTGCTTGCCCTTCTCGAGTTCATAGATCCTTGCCCTGAGGACTTTGAAAGCCATGTCCTTGTTGCGGTGCTGGGATTTCTCGTTCTGGCACTGGACCACGATTCCCGTGGGAAAATGGGTGATGCGTATGGCTGAACTCGTCTTGTTGACGTGCTGCCCTCCGGGACCGCTTGCCCTGAACGTGTCGATGCGGACATCCTTGTCCTGAATCTCGATCTGGATGTCCGTGTCGACCTCAGGATACACGGAGACCGAGGCAAAGGAGGTGTGACGCCTTCCGGTGGCATCAAAGGGCGAGACCCTGACCATCCTGTGGATCCCGTTTTCCGACTTCAGATACCCGTAAGCATGAGGACCCGTGACCGTGAAGGTCACGTTCTTGACCCCTGCTTCCTCTCCAGCCAGATAGTCGATCACGGAAACTTCAAAGCGTTTTGACTCACACCAGCGGAGATACATTCTCAGAAGCATTTCGGCCCAGTCCTGGGCTTCGGTTCCTCCTGCCCCTGAGTTGATGGCCACAATGGCATTTCTTTTGTCATCCGGCTCGGAGAGGAGGAGCTGAAGCTCCAGGTCTTTGATCTGAACCTCGATCCGTGAGACATCTTTTTCAACTTCCTTGAGGGTGGGTTGGTCACCCTCTTCAAAGGCCATCTCTGCCAGGAGCTTGGCATCCTCGATCTCGTGGTAATACTTGTTCCACTGATCGATGCTCCCTCTGAGGAAAACCCTTTGCTGGCTCAACCGGGTGATCTCTTCCTGGCTCTTTTTCCAGAAATCCGTTTGAGCCATGGTTTTCTCAATTTTGTCGAGTTCCTTTTGCAGTTCATCCAAGTCAAAGATGACCTCGTAAAAGGTGCAGCTGGTCCTTGATGCTTTCAATTTTCGCAATGACTTCTTGAGGCATGATGCTCCTCCTTTCTGACATTCCCCAGACAGATAAACTCGGGAAACAAGTGTACAAATATCTATACTACATCCTTCCGGTTGAAGCCAAATTCGAATCTCGAAATCCGAAATTCGAAACAAATTCAAATTACAAAAATTTCAATGTTCAAAACAGAATCTCAGCACCCGCCATTTTGGTCATTTGAATTTGGATCATTCGATATTGTTTCGGATTTCGTGCTTCGGGTTTTGTGCTTCTCGGTAACTTTCGTTGAAGTTACAAAATCTAAGCGAGTGCGCGTGTTCTGCGAAATCGTCTTCGACTATACCAGTAAGCGAGAAAAATGTTAACTGCGCTGATGATTGTCAAGGCAATGGCGAAAAAATCGCCGTGGCGCGTGTAGAGAGTCAATCCGGAATCAGCCAGAGGGATTTCCTTCGTGAGAAGCGCTTGGGTGAAAAGATCACTCTGCTCCATGATCTTCCCGTTCGGCAGAATAAAAGCGCTGATGCCGGTGTTGGCGGCCCTGACCACCGGCCTTCGGTTCTCAACCGCTCTGAACACCGCCATGGAAAAGTGCTGAAAGGGCGCGCTGCTCGTGCCGTACCAGGCATCATTCGTGAGGTTGACGAGGAGGGTTGCTCCGTTTTTCGTCATGGCTCGCCCCAGCTCAGGGAAGATGCTCTCAAAGCAGATCAGGACTCCTGCAGAAGCCTTGGGGAACTTCAGCGGCGCCGTTTTCTCTCCGGGGAGAAAATCTCCTGCCGAGACAACGAGTTGCTGAACAAAGGGCAAGAATCTTTTCATAGGCACATACTCGCCAAAGGGAACCAGATGGACCTTGTCATAAGACCCGAGGACTTCTGCGCTCGGGGAGGTGAGAAAGGCCCGGTTGAAAAAGGACACGGAGCCTCTGTCCCTTCTGTACGCGGGACTCCCGAAGATCATGTACGCGCCCGCTTCCCGGGCCAAGAGAAGAACGCTGCGTGCGAGAGGCTCTCCATCTTGAAAAAAGAGAGGAACCGCTGTTTCAGGCCACACGACCAGGTCCGGGCCAAAGGGCCGGGACTGAAGGGTCAGGTTTCTGTAAATCTGAACCGTCTTTTCCTGATAAGCCGGGTTCCATTTGATGGACTGGTCGATGTTGCCCTGAACAACGGCGATCCTGACGGATCCCTGAGAAACCCGGGAATCCGATGTGCGGTAATACCCGTACCCCAGGGCAAGGACCAGAGTGAGAAGAACGAGAGGAGCCTCCAGTTTCCAGCGCTTGCGGCTTGGCTCAAGGACCAGCCCGCAGATCAGGGTGCTGGAAAGCACGATCATAAAGGAGGTGCCGTAGGCGCCGACAAGGTCTGCCACCTGAATGGCTTCGAGATTCAGATATTGGGTATGCCCGAGGAGGCACCAGGGAAAGCCGGTGAGAATGTTTGCTCTCACATACTCGAGGGCGACCCACAGGCCGGCAGTCTTAAAGGAGCCCAAAAAGGATCTTCCAATGAAAGAGGTGCCCCAGGCGAAGAGAGCCGGGTAAATGGAGAGATAGAGAGAGAAAAGGATCAGGATGCCGACGCTTACCGGGAGCGGCAGGTGGCCGTAATGTCCCATGACAATGATGACCCAGTAGATCAGGGTCAGATAATGAGCAAGTCCTGCGGCCAATCCCAGCCTGAGGGCGAACGAGGGAGTTGCGTTTTCGAGACTCTTCAGAAGGGGAACCAGGGCGAACCACGCCAGGAAGTAGAACGGGCCCGGCGGAAACGATGCGGTCAGCATGAACCCTGAGAGAAGGGCCAGCAGGAATTTTTCAACCTTTCTGTGGTTCATGACGGAGTGATCCTGCTTAAGTAAAGGTTGAAGCATTCAAGACCGGCCGGCCTCGGCCAGGGAGGGAGGAGAGGTCTTTCGGCTGACGAGGATTTTTCCGATTCGCCGGGAGTCGCCGGATTGAACGGTCATTTCAAGGTTTTCAAAGGAGACCTTGTCATTGACTTTAGGAATTTTTCCCAGAAGGTGGATGACCAGCCCGCCCACGGACTCGAACTCCCCCTCGGGCGCAGGCATGTCAAAATGCTCTGTCAGCTTTTCGACCTCAAGGCGGGCGTCCACCGAGACCGTGTTTTCATCAAGGACGTTCATCAGAAGTCGGTCCTTGTCGTGCTCATCCATGATTTCACCCACGATCTCTTCAATGACATCTTCGACCGTGATGATCCCCGCCGTACCGCCGTACTCATCGGTTACGATCGCCAAATGGGCTTTTCTTTCTTTCAGTTCTCTCAGAACCTCGCTCGCTTTCTGGTTGAAAGAAACGAAATGAGGTTTTCTAAGAATCTCAGGAGGAATTCTCGAGCCAGGGTCATTGGAACACATCTTGAGGAGATCTTTGGCATGGAGAATCCCCAAAATCTCATCGAGGTTGTCCTTACAGATCGGGATTCTCGTGTGGCCGCAGTCACTGATCAGCTTGATGGCCTCTGCAAGGGAAATCGTCAAAGGCGCAGAGACCACCTGGGTTCGCGGCACCATGATCTCGTAGGCCTTGGTCTCTTTGAGATCGAGGACCGCATGGACCATCTCAGACACCTCACCGGAGATGAGACCCTTTGCCTGACCCTCGTCCATGAGGTCATAGATTTCCTCGGTCAGCTCAGCGCTTTCATCACGGGGCTTTGCTTTCCGGAAAATCGACTTAAACCGGCTCAGGAGACCTTGGTCCGAACCCTCTTCCAAATGAACTCACCTTCTTTTCTCCCAAAAGATATGCCCGGGACAAAGTCCTTCCAGGCAAATTTATCTTATGTCCCTCCGGCTTTCCTGTCAAGGAGAGTCGAAGGAAGAGCTGTTGCCTAGATGGAGGGATAATGGTGCCTTTGGTCGCAAGCAAGTAACCCAAGTTGATAAGATGAATGAATGTCGAATATCGAACAAGAAATTTCGAATGATGAAGTTTAGTGACTTTGGTTCTCTCCTTCGGCGTTCTTTATTCGTCATTCGACCTGCCCGCTATGCCCTCAAACTGATTTCAAGCAGATTCGCCATGCCTATGAGTGTCACGGCTACCGTTACGCTGCAAAGTGCTTCGCATGGCAGGCGGGTATTCTGCGGTTCGCTTTGGAATTTCTCCGTAAATAGCACAAAAGCCGAACACTGAGATTCCGAACCTGGCCTCCGCTAAATACTGCTTGACTTTGCAGGAGCATGTGCTAGTTTGAGTGACAATTTTGCTTCAGGCATTTTTTTTAATTCTCTGGACAAGTTCCAGGAAGCCTGACTGGCGGGATCAGCGGGCATAGCTCAGTTGGTAGAGCACAAGCTTCCCAAGCTTGGGGTCGCGGGTTCGAACCCCGTTGCCCGCTCCATGGTATCCTGCAAGCATGGCCTAATTCCCTTTTTGAGGTTGTCCCCTCAGCAGGGTGATGGACTTCGAATTGTGGACGCTTCGTTGGTGTTGTCTCATGTTTTTTGTGGTATAACAGACAAGCGACCATCCAGTTCACAAACAGGAAGCGGGCCCCAAGGCCCGCTTCTTTTTATGACCCGTATGGAGAGAAAGACCCTAAGCATTGCGGGGCAAGTGGGAAGCCTCGTTGAGCCAATCCTCGAAGAGATGGGCTATGAGCTTGTTGACGTGGAATACGTCTCAAGTTTCGGGAGATGGATCCTAAGGCTCTTTGTCGACAAGGAGGGAGGCGTCACCATAGGGGACTGTGCCCGGATCAGTCAAGAGCTTGGCGATCTCATTGATGTGAAGGAGTTCATTCGGCACGAGTACTACCTGGAGGTTTCTTCGCCCGGTCTTGACAGACCCCTCAAGAAGGAGAAAGACTTGTCTCGCGCTGTTGGAAAGAGAGTCAAGGTGCGATTGGCCTCTCCTGTGAACGGGCGTCGGAATTTTGCCGGTGTTCTTGTCCATTACAGTGATGGGACCCTTCACCTCAAGGTGGACGGCCAAGATGTGGCTTTACCCTGGCCGGATGTGGAGAAGGCGAATCTCATGTTTGAATTCAAGTCATCAGTCGGAGAGAAAGGATCATGATTTCAGATCTAAAAAGAGTCATCGACCAGGTGAGCCGTGAAAAGGGCGTTGACCGGAATGTTCTTGTCCAGACTCTGGAGGAGGCTGTCAAAGCGGCAGCCAGAAAGAAATGGGGCCCGAATTACGATATGGAAGTGACTTACAATGAGGAGGCGGGCGAGATCGAAGTGTTCGAGTTCAAGACCGTTGTCGAAAAGGTCACCAACGAGCACGTGGAGATTTCGATGGAGGAGGCTCACCAGGTTGATCCGGAATCCGAGCCGGGGGACAGCCTCGGCATCAAAATGGACACGGACGAATTCGGCAGGATCGCCGCCCAGTCCGCCAAACAGGTGATCATGCAGCGCCTCAGGGAAGCGGAGCGGGGCAACGTGTACACGGATTTCAAGGACAGGAAAGGCGAGATTGTCCATGGCATTGTGCAGCGATTTGACAAGGGCGCCATCATCGTGAACCTGGGTAGAACAGAAGCAGAACTTCCTATCAAAGAGCAGATTCCCAAGGAGTCTTACAAGCAGGGAGATCGTATCCGCGCTTACATTTGTGACGTCAAGCAGTTCAGCAAGGGAGCTCAGGTCATTCTCTCCAGGACCCACCCCGCTTTCCTCTCCGCCCTCTTTGGAAATGAAGTTCCTGAAATTGCCGAAGGGATTGTCTCGGTTGCCAAGGTGGCCAGAGAACCGGGGAGCCGTTCCAAAATCGCGGTCACCTCAAGGGCTGGCGACGTGGACCCCGTGGGGGCTTGTGTGGGAATGAAGGGCAGCAGAGTCCAGGCGGTCGTTCAAGAACTGCGGGGCGAAAAAATCGATATTGTTCGTTGGGACACGGATCCGGCCAAATTTATCTGCAATGCCCTGGCGCCTGCGGAAATTGTGAGGGTCATTGTCCGCGAGGGTGAGAAATCCATGGAAGTGGTCGTCCCGGATGATCAGCTCTCGCTGGCCATCGGGAAGAGGGGACAGAACGTGCGCCTTGCCTCCAAGATCTCGGGATGGCATCTGGATGTGACGAGCGAATCCAATTACAACCGAGCCCTAAAAGAAACCTACGATTCCCTTCTCCAACTGGAGGGAGTCGGGGAAAAGACCGTGCTGGCCCTCTACCAGGGAGGATTCCGATCGGCCGAAGAGTTGGCCGGCGCTCAGATCTCCGACCTGATGCAGTTGGCGGACGTTGCCGAAGAAAAGGCAGCGAAGATCATTGAGAGTGCGATCGAGCTCGTGAAAAAGAAGGCGGAGGCAGGCGAAGAAGTGGAGAAGACCGCAGCCCCTGTGGGAGGGGAAGAGGGAAGTGCCGCTGAGGTGAGCCCGGAGACGACGGAGGAGGTCGTCGAGGAAAAGAGCGCGGATGAGCAGGGGTAAAGGGCACATCCCCGTGAGGACCTGTGTGTCCTGCGGGGCAAAGCGGAGCAAGAAGGAAATGCTTCGTTTTGTTCTCGGTCAAGACAAGCAGTTGGTCAGAGATGACTCCGGCCATCGAGCCGGGAGAGGGGCCTATGCCTGCAAGGTTTCATCGTGCATTGAAACGCTGATGAACCGCAGGCGCTTCGAGAAGGTTTTCAAGATCCCTCGCGAACAAAGGCAAGAGACCGGATGATTTCAAAAAGAGGGTCGATGCGGAGAAATCGATCAGAGACGGTGAGTGCGCGATCGGGGTTAAGAATCCACAGGATCTTGGGGGTTTAAATGGCGAAAGTCAGGGTCTACGAGTTGGCCAAAGAGCTGAGCATGGATAACAAAGAGCTTGTCGAGAAGCTCAAGGCAGCGGGAATCCTTGTCAAGAACTACATGAGCACGCTCGACGAGCAGGTGGTGGAAAAGGCCCGGGAAGGCGCTCTCGGCGTCGTTTCGGAAGTCATCGAAGAGAAAAGGATCCGTCCTACGGTCATTCGCCGTCGAAAGAAAACCGTCACGGTCGAAGCGGAGAAGGTCCCCGAAAAGGCGGAAGCGGCGGTTGCGGAAGCGGCCCCCAAAGCCCCGGCCGTGGAAGCCCCAAAACCCCCTGTCGAGGCGAGGCCTGCAGCAGCAGCGCGGACACCTGCGGGGAAGGTTCAGCAAGAGGCAAAGGAAGCGGCTTTTGAGGAGGCGATTGAAGAGGAGACTGAAGGGGAATCGAGGGTAGAGCCTGTCGTTGAGACAAAGGAGGAGATGGGAGTGGAGATGGAGACTGCTGCGGCGGCGGAAGAAGCTGCGACTGTGGAGCCGATGAAGGCAGAAGAAGCGATAGAGACCCGCAAAGCCCAGATTTTGGAAAAGGAGAAGATCAAGGAGAAACTAAGAAAACCGAAAAAGAAAAAACTGGATCAGCCTGCCAGGATTATTCGGAGAGCCGAGGAAAGTCCTCTCAAACCGGTTTTGGAGAGGAAAAAGGAGGCGGTTATTCCGGTAAAGGAAAGGGTCGCTGCGAAGCCTCCCACCCGGGAGCCCGAGGCGGTGATTCCTGAGGAGGAAAAGGAGAGAAGAGGAAAGAAGAAGAAAGAGAAAAAGGGGATTGCACGCGAAGAGGAGACCCCTCGGAGCGCCATTCGCCTTCGCAAATTCGAGGTCTTTGAGAGAGCGGATCTCTATGAAGGCCGCATGGTCAAACGCAAGAAGAAGGAAGTGCAGGGCAAAGAGATCCCCAAGAGGATGAAACAGCCCGAGCTCGTTGTGCCGAAACCGGCCAAGAAAAAGATCAAGGTTCCTGAAAAAGTGACGGTCGCAGACCTGGCAAAAGCGATGAGCATTAAGGCGGCGGCACTCATCCGGAAGTTGCTGGCTCTCGGCATAGTGGTCAACATCAATCAGGCGATTGATTATGAGACGGCTTCACTTCTCGCCGATGACTTGGGATTTGAGCTGGAGGAGGCCCGCTTTGAGCTGGAAAAGAGTCTGGAGGAGGTGGAGGACAATCTGGAGGAGTTGAGGGCACGGCCTCCGGTGGTGACCATTATGGGCCACGTGGATCACGGGAAGACGTCCTTGCTCGATTACATTCGGAAATCCAACATCATTGCAGGCGAGTCCGGAGGAATCACTCAGCACATCGGGGCTTACTACGTGGAGAGGAAGGGAGGAGATATTGTCTTTCTGGATACGCCGGGACATGAAGCGTTCACCGCGATGAGGGCCAGAGGAGCCAAAGTGACGGACATCATCGTGCTGGTGGTGGCCGCCGAGGACGGGGTGATGCCTCAAACCAAAGAAGCGATCAATCACGCCCGCGCCGCCAATATTCCGATCGTGGTGGCGATCAACAAAATCGACAAGCCCGAAGCCAATGTGGAGAGAGTCCGCAGAGAGCTGGCCGAGCTGGGGCTGGCGCCGGAAGAATGGGGAGGCCAGACCATTTTCGGCAGCATCTCGGCCAAGACAGGCCAGGGCGTGGACGAACTCCTCGAACTGATTCTCCTGCAGGCGGAGGTGCTGGAGCTCAAAGCCAACCCTGAGAAAGCGGCCAGAGGCACGGTGATTGAAGCCAAGCTGGACAAAACCCGAGGACCCGTGGCCACGGTCCTCATCCGAAGCGGAACCCTCAAGCAGGGCAACTTTTTCATCTGCGGGGAGCACTTCGGCAAAGTCCGGGCCATGCTCAACAACAGGGGCAAGCGGATGATCGTCGCGACCCCCTCGATGCCGGTGGAGGTCTATGGTATCTCGGGAGTGCCCATGGCAGGGGATAAGTTCATCGTCGTGCCGGATGAGAAGACGGCCAAAGAGGTGATCGAATATCGCCTGACCCAGTCCAAGAAGTGGGACGGGGAGAAACGGGGGATCGTCAGTCTGGATGATCTCTTCCAGAAGATCAAAGAGGGAGAGGTCAAGGAGCTCAACCTCGTCTTGAAGGCGGACGTGCAGGGGTCCATTGAGGCGATCTCGGATTCCCTGACCAAGCTCGCTACCGAGGAAGTCAAACTCAAGATCATCCACTCCTCCACGGGGGGCATTTCGGAAACGGATGTCATGCTGGCCTCGGCTTCCGGGGCGATCATTATCGGCTTCAATGTTCGAGCCAACCCCCGGGTGACCGAACTGGCGGACAAGGAAAAGGTGGACATCCGATACTTTGACGTCATCTACAATCTGATTCAGGACATCAAGCTGGCCATGGCCGGACTCCTGGATCCGGTTTACAAGGAGAATGTCATCGGCCGTGCGACGGTCAAGGAGTTGTTCCACATTCCCAAGGTGGGGGCTGTGGCAGGATGCTCTGTGACGGACGGCTATGTGGAGAGGAACGCGCGGGCGCGCCTTCTGAGGGATGAAGTCGTGATCTCTGACGGGAAGATCGCCTCCCTACGCCGTTTCAAGGACGACGTCAAAGAAGTGCAGACAGGCTATGAATGCGGTATCAGTCTTGAGAATTTTCAGGATATCAAGCCGGGGGATGTCTTTGAAGTGTATCAGGTTGAAGAGGTGAGGCGGGAGCTCTGATCCATGGTGGTGGGCACCCTGAAAATCGAATTCCGGATACAGGACAACCACTCTCTCAAGGGCAAACGAAAGATCGTCCGGAGCATGGTGGACAGGGTGAAACACAAGTTCAACGCCTCTGCGGCGGAGGTAGGGTCCAACGACAACTGGCAGAGGATCGAGATCGGTGTCAGCACGGTGGGCAATGACCGGGGTCACATCGATTCGTCGCTCAGCAATATTCTGGGATTCATCGAATCCCTTTACCTCGCCGAGATTGTTAACGTCGAAACAGAAGTTATAAACTTGTAGGCTTTGGCCGCAGCCTTAGGCCCCTATTAGAGTCTGAGACCCAAACTTCTCTGCAGTTTGCCATGCAGTTCAAAAGCGAACCGCAGAATATCGAACAATGAATGTAGAAGTCCGAAGGAGACAATCGAATGAAGCGGTTAGACTTGGTCATTCGAAATTCCCTGGTCGCCTGTGGCGCCGCCGAAGGCGGGTAAACCTTGTTCGACATTCGATATTCGTTTTGTTTGCAGCCTTAGGCCTGCATTAGGGTGGAGAGAGACACGGATGTTGCCGGGCAGAAGAGCAAACAGGGTCGGTGACCTGATTCTCAGAGAGGTCGCTGATCTACTGATGACCAAGGTCAAGGACCCGAGAGTGAAGAAGGCAACGGTCACAGGGATCTCCGTCAGCAAGGATCTCCGGTACGCCAGGGTGTATTACAGCCTTATCGGTGATGAGCAGGAGATCCTGGAGGCCCAGAAGGGGCTGGAGAGCGCGAAGGGGTTCATCAAGAGAGAAATCGGGCTCCGCATGGATCATCTCAAGTACGTGCCGGACATCGTCTTCAAGCACGACCCGTCCCTGGCTGTAGGGGACCACATGGAGAAGATCTTCCAGAGGCTCAGGAGCGAAGAACCTTCCGGTCCCGAGACCTAGAGAAAGGGGTGTGGTCGGAATTTGTGACGGCGTGCTGATCGTGGACAAAGAAGAGGGCGAGACCTCTTTCACCGTCGTGAGGAAAGTCAAGAAGCTCCTCGATGTCGGCAAAGTAGGCCACGCCGGCACGCTTGATCCCTTTGCGACCGGGTTGCTGCTTGTGCTGGTCGGCCAGGGCACAAAGCTGTCACCCTATCTGATGGCCGGGGATAAAACGTACCTGGGAACACTGACCCTGGGGAGTGAAACAGACACCCTGGACCGGACAGGCCGAATCACGGAGGTAAAGCCTGTTCCGAACCTTGATCCGGACCTTGTCAGGGAAAGAGCAAAGGCCTTTGTGGGCGTGTCGGAGCAGACGCCACCCTCCTTTTCGGCCTTGAAGGTTCAGGGCAAGAGGGCCTATTCGCTGGCGCGAAAAGGGCTCCCGGTAACGCTGGAGAAGCGACGGGTGATGATCAAGGAGTGGACCGTCCTGTCGCTGGAACTCCCTGACGTGGCCTTCAGGGTGGTTTGCTCTTCAGGAACGTATGTGCGGAGTCTCGCTGCGGACCTTGGTAGGGATCTGGGGGTGGGGGCTCACCTTAAAACCCTCAGACGGTTGGCCAGCGGCCCTTATCGTGTTGAGGGTGCCCTGCGGTCGGGAGACCTTGGAACCGGGTTGTCCGAAGAGACGGTGAGAGAAAAGATTATCCCTTTGCGGCACGCGCTGCCCCACTTGACGGAAGTGGAAGTGGATGAAAGAACCGCCCTCCAGGTGAGAAGAGGTTATCAGCCCGGGTGGGAGGAAATCGGAAGGAAAGCGCCTTTCCCTCAAGAAATCGTGAAACTCGTCAACGGTCCCGATCTTGTCGCTCTTGTCCGTTTCGAGCCGGGGGCAAAAGGCCGACTCCGGATTTCGCGAGTTTTCGGCGGACGAGTGGTCTCAGGGCCGGAGTCTGAGGAAGGGTGAGGCCAAAACCAAACTCGAATCTCGAAATTCGAAATTCGAAACAAATTCAAAGCACCAATGCTCCAATGTTCAAAACAGAAATTCTGAACCGACGGTTTTGGTCATTTGAATTTGGATTATTGGAGATTGTTTCGGCCTGCCCTGGCGCGACATTCAGGGTGTACATAGACGCTAATCGGAGCTCGGATTCCTGATCCTAGCAGGTTGTCAATCTTCGCCAGGTCTGGGCCAGGGATTTCGTGCTTCGGATTTCGAATTTTTTACTTCTCAGTAAGTAGCTGAGAACTGATATTGGGAATCTATATCAAAAGGAGGTATGCAACGTGGTGCTGAAACCAGAAGCCAAGAAAGAAATCATCGACCAATTTAGACTGCACGAAAAAGACACGGGTTCACCGGAAGTCCAGGTGGCTATTCTGAGCAACCGCATTAACAGCCTGACGGACCATTTCAAGACCCACAAAAAGGACCACCATTCTCGAAGAGGTCTGCTGAAACTGGTCAGCCAGAGAAGACGCCTGCTCGACTATCTCCGGACGACGGACGAAAAAAGATATTTGATCATCATCAAGGAACTCGGCCTGAGGAAATAGGGCCGGTTCATCAGAGATGACGATCCTGAAGCAGGCCCTGGTGGAAGGATGCGTTGTCTCACTTTATCGAAAGGACGGAAGGACATATGATCAAGAGTGCATCAAGAGAAATGAATGGGCAGATGATGCATATTGAAACTGGCCGGATCGCAAAGCAGGCCAGTGGCTCTGCCGTGGTTACCCTGGGCGAAACCGTGGTGCTGGTCACCGCGGTGGCAACCAATGAACTCAGGGAAGGCGTGGATTTTCTACCTCTCACGGTCGAATACCAGGAGATGTCTTACGCAGGGGGGAGGATACCGGGCAACTATTTTCGAAGGGACATGGGGAGGCCGAGTGAAAGAGAAACTTTGATCGCCAGGCTCATTGACAGGCCCCTGAGGCCTCTTTTCCCGGACAACTACCATTACGAGACACAGATTATTGCCACCGTGCTCTCCACAGACCGGGGGAATGAGGCGGATGTTCTCGCGCTTGTCGGTGCCTCCGCAGCACTTGAAGTTTCGGACATTCCTTTCAGGGGACCGGTTGGAGCGGTCCGGGTAGGGAGAGTGGAGGGGAAGTTTGTGCCGAACCCGACGCTTGCTGAACAGGAGAAGAGCGATATCCATCTGATTGTGGCCGGGACGCGATCCGCCGTGGTCATGGTGGAAGGGGGTGGTCACTTTGTCTCTGAGTCGGACATGATTGATGCGGTCTTTTACGGACATGGGGCGCTTCAGCCCATCCTGGACATGCAGGAGGAAATCCGGAGGGAAGCAGGGAAACCCAAGAGGGACATTCCTCCTGCCCCGAAAGATGCGATCCTGGAAGCGAAGGTCAGGGAAATCGCTTTTCCCCTGCTCCAGGAGAGCGCGACGACTGCAGACAAAAAAGCAAGGGAGAAAAAACGGGAGGACGCCGTGACCAGGGCCCTGAAAGCCCTGGCGGTGGAGTATGAGGGCAGAGAGTCTGAAATCGAGGAGATCCTCTCGGAGTTGGAAAGAGGCTTGGTTCGCCGCATGATCCTGGAGGAGGGGAGGCGGATCGACGGCCGGAGTTTCATCGAGGTGAGGCCCATCGAGTGCATGGTCGGTATCCTTCCTCGCGTTCACGGTTCCGCTCTTTTCACCCGGGGAGAAACTCAAGCGCTTGTGCTTACCACGCTCGGCACAGAGAGGGATGAACAAAGGATCGAGACGATCTACGGGAACAGGTTCAAGACCTTCATGTTCCACTACAATTTCCCCCCTTACTCGGTCGGGGAGGCCAAGAGATTGGGAGGCCCTAGCCGCAGGGACATCGGCCATGGGGCACTGGCCCTCAGAGCCCTGATGCCGGTCTTCCCTCCCAAGGAGGAGTGGCAGTATGCGGTGCGTGTGGTCTCCGAGATTCTGGAGTCGAACGGCTCATCGTCCATGGCGAGCGTATGCGGAGGCTCTCTGTCTCTGATGGATGCGGGCGTCCCGATCAAGGAACCGGTGGCCGGCGTGGCCATGGGCCTGATTTCCGACGGCCGCAGGACGGTCATCCTGACGGACATTATCGGGGACGAGGACCATTACGGGGATATGGATTTCAAAGTGACCGGGACCGCGGGTGGCATCACAGGACTCCAGATGGATATCAAGGTTGAAGGGGTCACGCGGGAGGTGATGCAAGCCGCCCTGGAGCAGGCGAGACAGGCGAGGCTCTTCATTCTGGATAAGATGAATACGGCGATCAGCAAACCGAGGACCCATGTCTCCCAGTATGCGCCGGTGATTACCATCCTCCAGATCAGGCCTGAGAAGGTCCGGCTTCTGATCGGTCCGGGAGGCAAGATCATCAAGGAAATCAGCGCCGCCACGGATTCCAAGATTGATGTGGATGATGAAGGCCGGGTCATGATCGCATCCCCTGATGCGGAACTGTCAAAGGTGGCTGTAGACATGGTCGGCCGGGTCGTGCAAGAGGCGGAAGTGGGCAAGCTTTACAGGGGCAAGGTCAGGAAGATCATGGATTTCGGGGCGTTCGTAGAGATCCTGCCTGGGACCGACGGTCTGATTCACATTTCCCAGTTGGACAAAGAGCGGGTGAACAAGGTGACGGACATCCTGAACGAGGGAGATGAAGTCCTGGTCAAAGTTCTCGACATTGACAAGAATGGAAGAATTGCCCTGTCCCGGAAAGCCGCGCTGGGTGAAAGCCTGAGCGATGGTTCATAAGACGGTTCTGAAAAACGGGATCAGGATCATCTCTGAGAGGCTGGAGCATTTCCGCTCCATCTCTCTAGGCATCTGGGTCAATGTGGGCTCCAGAGATGAAGTGGAGGAGGAAAACGGGATCTCCCATTTCATCGAGCACATGACGTTCAAGGGGACCCGCGTTAGGAACAGCTTCCAGATCGCCAAGGAACTGGACGCCATCGGGGGCCTTTCCAATGCCTTCACCGGCACGGAGTCCACTTGCTTTCATTCCCGGGTCCTGGACAAACACCTTCAGACGCTGGCCGATATCCTCTTCGACATTTTTCTCCATTCCCTCTTTGCTCCCCAGGACATGAGCCGCGAGAGACAGGTCATCCTCCAGGAAATCAACATGCTGGAGGACACACCGGACGAGCAGGTCCATGTGCTCTTCAACCGCTTCTTCTGGTTGAACCATCCTCTCGGGATGCCCATCATGGGCACGCCGGCAACGGTTGCGGCCATGAACAAGCAGACGGTGCTCGGCCACATCCGGCGTTTCTACACTCCGGGCCGGATCATTGTGTCGGCTGCCGGCAATGTGGACCACGACGGTCTGGTCCGCTATTTGGAGCCTCTCTTTGAGTCGCTGCCCGCGGCGACCGAGGATCCGGTGCGCGTGGCTCCGAGCGGCCATTTCGGCGTCTCCTGCCACCCCAAGGATCTCGAACAGGTGCACCTCTGCCTGGGAGGCGACGGCCCGCACCTTTCAAGCGACCTCCGGTTTGCCGGGGCCGTTCTGAACACGATCCTGGGAGGCAACATGAGTTCGCGGCTCTTCCAGGAGATCCGGGAGAAAAGAGGCCTGGCCTACAATGTCTACTCCTTTGTGTCGTCCTACATCGATGCCGGCATGCTCGGCATCTATGTGGCCACGGACCCCAAAGAGGTGAACCGGGCTCTCAAAGTGATCAAGAAGGAGATCAAGAAGATCCAGAAGGGAGACCTTTCCCGGTCCGACCTGGACGCCACCCTGGAGCATCTCATCGGAGGGATTTTGCTCGGTTCCGAAAACACGGACGCGAGGATGATCCGGCTTGCAAAGAACGAGGGGATCTTCGGCCGCTATATCTCTTACGAGGAAGTCGTCGCGGATCTCCAGAAGGTCACGGTGGATCAGGTCGTGGAGGTGGCGGTTCAGGCGTTCAAGAAGCATTCGGTTTCGCTGGTCACCTTCGGACCCCTGGAAAAAGAGCAACTTGATCTGAACAACGTTTCGTTCGGTTAGCTGCCGGGCCTTTTATGTTCCTCGAAAGGGACTTCCTCCTAAGGTGCGGAGAAGTTGAACCTGTTTTAGACGCTTTTTGAACCGCAGAATAACGAATGACGAATATCGAACGCCGAAGGAGGGAAGAGCAGTCAAACTTCGTCATTCGAAATTCCCTGTTCGACATTCGATATTCAATTCATCTTCAGTGCATAAAATTGAGAGAAGGTAGGGTAGAGGCTCGCATAGGGAGAAAGGCATGAGTGACTCTCCGGACCACGTGACCATCCGGGTGAAGCGCCTTGCCGGCAACCAGGACATCGCCCTGCCTTCCTACGAAACGGAGGGTGCCTCCGGCCTCGATCTGCGGGCCGCGGTGAACGGTGAACTGACGCTTCATCCCGGCGAGATCAAACTCGTCCCGACCGGGCTGGCGATCTCTCTTCCCCGGGGCTATGAAGCCCAGATCAGGCCGAGAAGCGGACTGGCTCTCAAGCACGGGGTCGGGATGGTCAATTCTCCCGGCACCATTGATTCGGATTACCGGGGTGAGGTCGGTCTTGTGCTGATCAACTGGGGCAGTGCCCCCTTTGTCATCAAGAGGGGCGATCGTATAGCCCAGATGATCGTCACCCGTGTTTCACGGGCAGAGGTCTTGGAGGTGGATGGGCTTGAACCGACCGAGAGAGGAGAGGGAGGTTTCGGGCACAGCGGAGTAGAGTAAAAAGCAGCTTTTTCATCGATGTCGCAGTTGAGCAAAAGAGCCTGATGTGGCGCATAACAAACTCTAAATCCGAAGCACGAAATTCGAAGCTCGAAACAATTTCGAATGACCGAAATCCCAATGAACCAAACAATAGCTCCCTTTCCCCGTTCTCGCTCTCCTTCTTGTCATTGGCAAATTTGGATTTTTGATTTGTTTCGTGCTTCGGGCTTCGAATTTCGGATTTGACGACTATTGTCGATATTATCCCTAACCCTGATTCTCTGAACCGAGATGCTCTATTGAACACAGGCTCTATGCGATTCTCAGTGCTTGCCTCAGGTAGCAGTGGAAATGCCTGTTATGTGGAAACCCCAGAGGCCAGGATTCTGATCGATGCGGGATTGAGCGGCGAGGAGTTGATCCGGAGAATGGAAAAGGCCGGGATTGACCCCGGCAAACTCGATGCCCTCATCCTGACCCATGAGCATCTCGATCACATCCGGGGTGCCGGACCCCTTGCGAGACGGTTGAACCTGCCCGTCTACATTAACGGCTTGACCTTGAGAAGGGCGTTGAGAACCCTGGGGAACCTTTCAAGACCCGTCGTTTTCCACACGGGCCAGCCGATCACCATTCACGGTCTCTGCGTTGAGACCTTTACCAAGTGCCATGATGCAGCAGATCCGGTAGGGATCGTGGTCCATGCGGACGGCGCAAGGCTTGGGATCATAACGGATCTCGGGCGGAGCACGCCCGTTGTCGAGGACCGGCTTCAAGGGTGCCATGCCCTGGTCGTGGAGTTTAACCATGATGAGAGAATGTTGGACAAAGGGCCTTATCCCCTGGAACTGAAAAGGCGGATCAAGGGGCCTGAGGGACATCTCTCCAATGCGCAGGCCGGGGGGCTGTTGAAGACGCTGTGTCATGACGCTCTGAGCACGGTCATCCTGGCCCATCTGAGCGAGACGAACAATCACCCCGAGAAGGCGATTCAGGCTTCGGAAAAGGTCCTGTCCGGGTTCAGGGTAAAGGTCCTGGTCAGTGACCAGGCCTGCGTGCTGCCGATGATGGATGTGGCTGGTTGAGAGCTTTCCGGGTCGGTCCATGGAACAGAAACCCCGTCAAAGGAAAGAACGGAGAAGAGAGCCTTATCGGTGCAGTTGCTGCGGGAAGGAGCAGCCTTTTTGCTGGACCTGCTCCTGCGGTTTCCAGATTTGCAACACCTGCATGGAGGAGAACCTGTGGGGGCTCACCTGCAGCGGGGTCAACTGGCAGTGTCCTGACTGCGGCTCTCTCAGGCCCTTTTAGTGGGCTCCTGAAGAACGCCCATCTACGGCGTTGTCCTCATCCCGCGTCGTTGCGACGTACTGGACTGTACGTCTCACTCCTCGGGATTTCGGCCGCCTTGTATCTGGCCGTTTTTGAGGAGCCCACGAACTTAGGGTTCTTGGACAGATGTTGGAGCGCCAGCGGGGCAGAAAGATCCGAGCGGCACTTTCATACCATCGCGCGGGATCTAGTTGAAAAGTCTTCGAGGATTGAGAAAGTCTAAGCAGAGGAAAGGAACAAGGAATGCGATGAGCCTTGTTGAGGCGACAGCAAAAGAAAACCGAATTCACCAACGAGTCCTGGATCTGAGCACCTATGCTCTGGACGATGAAAAGGTCGTGGTGGAAGGCTCCTTAAGGGATGAGCGCTTCCGACCCATCTACGAGCTTTCGGGCCAGAAGAGGGAAAAGGGGGTTATCCACCACATGGTCGTACGCCTTCTTGTCGGTGGGGCTCCTCTCCGGATTCTTGATGCGGAGGCAGAGATGCCCCACGTTCCGCTCCCGATTTGTGTGACGACCCGGGAGAGCGTCAAGAAGATCATCGGCCTTAAGATCAAGAGCGGCTTTGGAGAAAAAGTCCACAAGCTCATCGGAGGAGTGGAGGGGTGTGCGCACCTGACCCATCTCTTGACCGTCATGGTGCAGGAGGCTCTTCACGGGTACTGGACCCACAAGATGAGAAAGCCCGGGACGCCGCCCCGCTCTTTGAAAGAGATTGACGGATTGTCCTATCTGTTAAACAGTTGCAGCCTGTGGCGCGAGGACGGCCCGATCATGCAGGAGATCAGGGACTTCATTGAAGGCCGGAAAGCGTCCTCATGATTCGAACGAGGCCTTATCTTCACGTGGTTCTCCATCAGCCGGAGATACCGGCAAACGCAGGCAACATCGCCAGGCTGTGCGGGGCTGCGGGGCTTCGCCTGCATTTGATTCACCCTCTTGGCTTCAAGGTCGATGACAAGCATTTGAAGCGGGCGGGGCTCGATTACTGGTCTGAAATAGACCTGCGCCATCACGCTAGCTTCGAAGCGTTCCTGGAGAGCAAGGAAGAGGGCCAGTTGCTCGCTTTCAGCAGCCATGCTTCTGAAGATTACCCGAAGGCGAAAGTCCAGCCTGGGGACTATTTACTCTTTGGCAGGGAGACGGTCGGTCTTCCCTCGTTCATCAGGGAGGGTTATCCGTGCTATCGAATTCCCATGTGGGGGAAGGTTCGGAGTTTGAATCTCTCCACAGCCGCAGGAATCGTCGTGTATCACTACTTGCACGAGATGGGGAGATTCTGACCATTCATGAAACAACCTGAGGAGAGAGGAAAAGCCGTGACATCAAAACGAGGTAAGGAAAAAGTGGGTTCGCGACATGAAGGAATCGACGATCTGATGAAGTTCGCCATCGACGTGATTCATCATTGCGGAGAGAAAGCCCTGTCCTTTTACGGCAAAGGGCACAAAGATGTGAAATTCGATGAAGGGCTCGTGACAGAGGCGGAGCTTCAATTGAGAGAATTCTTTCAGGACGAGCTTTATGCCCGTTTCCCGGATCACAAGGTTTACAAGAGTGACCGGGGGGATGACGGATACACTCATGGAGCAGGGAGGTACCTCTGGATTTATGATCCTCTGGATGGGGTCGCCAACTTCCAGGCAGGAATCCCGGTCTGGGGGACATCGGTCGCTCTTCTTGAAAATTACTGGCCTGTGTTCGGCATCTTTCACCTGCCGGTCACAGGGGACCTATTCCATGCCCAGGCCGGGCAAAAGGCCATGTGGGGCCGCAAGCAGATCCATGTGTCCTCTCAGGAGGAGATCAACGATGAGAGCCTTCTCCTGACCTATTCACGATTTCACCAACGGTATCAGTGCCGGTTTCCGGGAAAGATCCGGTCTCTGGGCTGCACGGCCGCGCACATCTGTTACGTTGCGATGGGGCGTGCCGAAGCGGCTGTTCTCGGGAGCGAGTCCTACAAAGATCTGGCTGCCGGGGCCGTGATCCTCGAGGCGGCGGGAGGGAAGATCTTCAAGATGGACGGAAAGGAATTCTTCCTGAGTGAATACATGGAGGAAGGAAGGATCGAAGACCATCTCCTGGTTGTGGCTCCGGACAAATACGCCGAGGTTAGAGGGTTCTTGCGGGAGAGCTACTAATCCACCTGGCCTCTCGCGGAGATCGCAGAGCCCCTGCACACCGGACAGCCCTGCATTCCCAGGGGCTTCTCAAGGTGGCTTTCGGCCAGAAGGGCTTCATCCTGAAATATCTTGAGGGTGGGGCCGTCGGCGGTGACCCGGCCGTTGTAGATCACGATGGTGCGCTCACACAGATCGATAACCATGTCCAGATCGTGTGTGGCGATGATCTTGGTGTGCTTGAAGGTTTTCAGAAGTTCGATGAGTTTTCGCCTGGCCTTTGGGTCCAGATCGGATGTCGGTTCGTCCATCACCAGGATATCAGGAGACATGGACAGGACCGAGGCAATGGCAACGGACCGTTTCTCTCCCCTTGAGAGCTTGTAGGGGGGGCGGTTCTTCAGGTGGAGCGTATCCACCACGGAAAGGGCGTTCAGCACCCGGCTTTCCACTTCTGCGGTGGGGAGCCCCAGGTTCAAGGGGCCGAAAGCGACGTCATCATAGACGGTCGGCATGAAGAGCTGATCGTCCGGGTCCTGAAAGACCATTCCCACCGTGCGTCGCACGGTCTGCAACGTTTTTTTTGTCAGAGGATAGTCCCCAATACGGATTTCCCCTCCTTTGGGCGCCAGATACCCATTCAGATGCAGTAGAAGGGTCGATTTCCCGGCCCCGTTTGCGCCCACAATCGCGACCGATTCTCCGTGCACAACGCGAAAGGTCACTCCCTGAAGGGCGGGCGTTCCGTCCGGATAGGTGTACCTGAGATCCTTGACTTCAACGATGTGGTGACTCATGAGATAAACCCCTGGATCAGCCTGCCGAGAAACTGGGGCACATTGTATGATCGCATAAAAACGAAAAGGGCCGACCATCCCAAGAAGAACATCACCTCCCATCCGTGCACTTTTAGAGGACGGAATGAGCGGAGGTTCCCGTCAAAACCCCGACAAAGCATGGCCAGGTGAATCCGCTGCGCTCGCTCAAGGGTGCGCAGAAGAAGATGCCCTGCCATGGAACCGAACACCCTGAGGCCCATTCCTTTCCCTTGAAAGGAACGAAGAGAGCGGGCCCTGACCATTCGGGAAGCCTCGTCGACCAGGACAAAAAGATAACGGTAAAGGAAAAGGAGCTGAACCACAAAGATCTGGGGGACCCCCATTTTTTCCAGGGCCATGCAAACCGCATTGTAGCCTGTGGTTGCAATGAGAATCAAGGCAGCTCCAACGGTCATCATGAATCGCAGCATGATCGAGAAAAAGGAGGTCCACCCTCCAGAGATTCCCACCGGCCCCACCTGGAGGAGAACCTCCTGGTCCAGCAGGGGATTGAATATCCCGATGAGGACAGCAAAAGGAGCGGCCACCATCACTTTTCTCAAGAGATAGGCGACCGGCAGGTCTCCGAGGACGATGAGAAAAACAGGGTAGACCAGAAAGGGAATGAGCGCTGAGATTTCGTGCTTGCCGAAGGAGACCACACACACGATGAAGACCAGCGTCGTCATCACCTTGATTCGCGGGTCCATGCGATGGACGAACGTGTCCTGCCTGGAAATCGCATCCATGGTGCCGATGTCAAAAAAGGTGGACTCAATGCTGGGCATGTTACTTTTCTTGGCTCAAAGGTGATGATCTTCTAAGAAGTCCCGTTCATTTTTCCGTTCATGGTGAGGTATCGAACCATGAATGGAATGATGTTTTCTGACTTATTGCCAGATCATCAAGGGTGTTTCTTTCTTCTCTTCAACAGAGCGCCTATCAAAACCAGGGTGATAAGGGTCAAAGCTCCTCCCACGAGGCCCGAGAGGCTTGTCCCGGAATCCACAGCAGGCCACACCTCTCCTGCAGCCTCTTCCTTTTTGGATTTCTTGAAAGCGTAGTCAGGCAGAAAAGCCGTCTTCTCTTGAAGTTCTGCGAGCAACCCATAGAGACCCTTCTTGGGCGGCTCAAGCGCTTCTTTGCCTGTGGTACGGGAAATGGACCATTCCAGGCCGTCCGGGTAGGCTGAAGCAAACCAGGAGATGAAGCCGCCCGTCACGGCCGCCGCAATGAGCAGCCCTGCAAGCACTTTCTTGAGAGAAGGGCTTGCTGCGGGCTTTGGTGAAGTCGTCATTTCCAGGATTTCCGGTCTTGCCTTCCACACAAAGACAACGACCGCAGCGGTGACAAGCCCTTCCACAATGCCGATCGCGAGATGGATGGGTTGCATCAAGAGCAGGAAGGTTGCGAGAGGGAGATCAGAAATGCCGGAAAAAAAAGTTTGAAAGACGACGCCCAGCGCGCCAAGTTGAAGCCCCAAGATGGCGGATAAGGTGGCCCCGAGGACAATCCGTCTCTGGTTGATCCGATCTCGCACGATCTGCTTGTAGAGCAGAGGATAGGCGACGAAGCAGGGGAAAAAGCCGAGATTGAAAATGTTGCACCCCAGGGCCAAAAGGCCTCCATCCGCAAAAAAAAGGGCCTGGACCGTGAGCACGGAAGCAAGGGTGAGAAAAGCTGCGGGAGGGCCGAGCAAGATGGCGAGGATCATGCCGCCTCCCAGATGGCCGCTGGAGCCGGTGCCGGGGATGGTGAAATTGATCATCTGGGCAGCGAATATGAAGGCGCCCAGGACCCCCATGAGAGGGATTCTACGGTCATCCATGTCCTGCTTGAGCTTCCTTGAGCTGTAACCAATCAGGCTTGCAGTGGCCACCCACAGGGTGCCGCCCACTGCAGGCGAGATCAGTGCATCGGCCATGTGCATGAGGGCTCTCCTTCTGTCCGGTGGAGCGCAGTCTCCTCCGGGTAAAAAAAAACCACGAATGCGGGTATCTTCGTGATACAGGAACCTTCGTGGTTTAAGGCGTTCTGCTGAAGTAAGAGGAGATCAAACTCTGCAGGCTTCGGCCTGCAATTTTCTAAACCACCCTAGAACAATCGCCCGCCGGTGTCAACCCCGTTGCGCTCCGCTGATTCCCGTTGAACCAAGCCTTTCCCCCTGATATACTTTGAGCGTTTTAGAGCCTTGGACGGTAGCTTCTCAGCTAGGGGCGGAGAAGCCAAAAATCCGAAATCCGAAGCACGAAATTCGAAACAATATCCAATGATCCAAATTCAAATGACCAAAATCGCGCGCGCGGGGTCTCTGTTTTGAGCATTGGAACATTGGTGTTTTGAATTTGTTTCGAGTTTCGGCCTGCCCTGGCGCGACATAATCAGCACTTGGTGGCGCTTCATAGTGGCACCGGTTCATGTTCTGATGACGGCTCCTGCAGGCCAGGGTCTGGGCCAGGGATTTCGAGATTCGAATTTAGTGCCGGCTACAGGCCCGCATTTGGGGATATAAATCCGATAGCGACTGCACGGGGGATCTTTTCTTGGCTGAACCCGAATTCCAACCAGGACAGCAAATCGAAGATTACATTATTGGTCAGCGGCTTGAAAGAGGCGGGATGGCGGAACTCTACCTTGCAAGAGACATTGTTCTCAAGCGCAAAGTCATCATCAAAGTGCTCTCTCACCCTTTCTATCAGAAGCAGGAGTACAGAAATCAGTTCCTGAGAGAGGCCAAGATCCAGGCAAACCTTGATAGCCCCCACCTGGTCCAGGTCTTCCGGGCGTTCGTCTACCAGGAGTGTCCCTGCTTGGTTATGCAGCATGTTCAGGGGACCGATCTGGAGAAAATCGTCAGGAAAGCAAAATCCATCAGAGAGAAGAGGAAGGAAAAAGGCGCCTTGTCCATAGAAAGAGCCATCCACATTTTTCTTCAGGTTCTGGAGGGGATAGGCTTTGCCCACAAGTACAATATCGTCCACGGTGACATCAAGCCTTCGAACATCCTACTCGATCAACAGGGGAGGGTGAAGATTGTCGATTTCGGACTCTCTTTCACGCTGGCTTCCGGCAAGAAGATGAAAGGAGATATGCTTCCCGGAGGAACGCTTCAGTTCATGTCCCCTGAGCAGCTTCTGAATGAAGACGTTGATTCTCGCTCAGACATCTATTCGCTAGGAGTGACCTTTTTCTTCACGCTCACGGGGCAATGGCCCACTGGAGAGAGAAAAAGAGTGATGGATCTCCTGGAATATCACATGGAGGGATCTCTCGAAGAACCGGTAAGGATACTGGATCAGGTGAGAACCGTTCGTCCCAGAATCAAAGAAGCCGTCCTGAAGGCTCTGGAAAAGGATCAAGCCAAGAGACACCAGAGCTGCCTTGAATTTTCCCTGGCGATTAAAGAAGACGCCCCTCATGAGCTGTACTCCGAACTCTTGCGCCTGAGCCTTCTCGCGACAAAGGAGATCACGCCTGCGGAAAGGACTTACCTGGACAGGATCGCGAAGCTGAAAGGGCTTCAGCCTGAGGAAGCGGAAGGTCTTGAAAGAAGCATCCGGCGCCAGATGGGCTTAGTGAAAACACCATCCACTGCATCGTGATGCCTGGTCATCTCGCTTCCAGCACGAAGGCTCGCAGCCGCCTCACGCTATCGGTCCGCCTGAATCGATGGGTGAGCCCCTTTTGCGAAATACGCTGCAATCAACCTTTTCCAGTCTTCTATGAACGCTTTATAGTCTTTCTTGGTGAAGCGCGCTACAAAGCGATTCCCGCTCTCAGACAATCCAACATACTTGTAAGTCACTTGGACCTTGCTTGACCGGGGACCCGATTGGCCGCAATGCACTTCAATGATCCCTACCTTTTCGTGCGGCTCGATCTTGTAATACTGGACTCGATAAGCTTCGGGTTCGTATTTCTTGACGATCCAGATCGCGTCAGTCGCTGCATGGTCATGGGTTGAGGTCAGAAAGAGGTAATCCTCATGCAGCCTGGTCGTTCCCATGATGTTCTCATACTCCCAGCCCGGAGCCCACTGTTTTTCTCCCTCAGGACTGAAAAGGGGAAAGAGGGCTTGAACCGGTTGGTTGATTTCGAATTCCACAGTGTGCGAAACGGATTTGGAAAGCATGATCCCCCCTAACGGCTCAGGTGTTTATGCTGAAGGCTGAAGACTGAAGGGCAATAAGGATCATCCATGACACAATCACCTGCCAGCGTATCCAAACGATCTTGGCTTTGTGTGACCGCGCATGTCTTTTCCTTCAGTCTAACTACCTTCAGTCTATCTAAATGAGGTGTTACGATACCCCTTTTAAATCCACACATTGTCCGCAGCGGTTCTGTTTCCGCCTGCATTGCCGGTATTGATCGTGCCGGCAGGTTCAACGAGCAGGATGTGGCATTCTTTTTCGGCAAACGGTTTGTGCTCCAATCCCTTGGGGACAACGAAGAGTTCTCCGGCGGCCAGGTCGACCTTTCCGTCGCGGAACTGGATAGACATTTTGCCGTCAAGGACGACGAACACCTCGTCGGTGTCCTGGTGCTGATGCCAAACAAAATCACCCCTGAATTTCACAACCTTGAAATGATAGTCGTTCATCTGAGCGATGATTTTCGGCGACCAGTGTTCCGAGAATTTGGAGAGCTTTTCCTTTAAGTGGATGGGTGTGTATTCCATGGAGATCCCCAACGAGTTTTCGGATTTATTCTCCTGATGCGCTTGTCATACCAGGTTCATAGGGCTTTCATAGCAACGGCTCCTGCCGTGATAAGTGCCGCCGCGAGCCAGCGGCCAAGACCAAAGCGTTCTTTCAATAGGAGCGCCCCGAGTGCCGTACCAAAAAGCACGGAAGTTTCACGCAGCGCCGCCACCAGCGCGATGGGAGCTTGCGTCATGGCCCAGAGAGCGAGACCATAGGCGCAGAGGCTGCACAAACCGCCGACACATCCCTTAAGCCACCCTCGGAGCGGTGTCGCGAGGACTGCCCTGGCATTGCTCGCGAGCCCTATAGCGAGGAGAGGAAACATATTCAAAAAGAACAGCCAAAGCACATAGCTCCATGCATTCTCCGACGCCCGAACCCCGAGCCCGTCCACGATCGTGTACGCAACGATGACAACGGCGTTGAGCAGGGCAAAGACCAATGCGTGCTTCTGGCTGTTTGCCGATCTCCAGCCATCCCGTGCCAACCAAAGAATGCCCGCGCACAAAAGCAGGATTCCTAACCAGCCTCCGCCGCCAATCGGTTCGTCGAGAAGAACGGCGGTCAGAACCCCTGTAAACAAGGGGGCGGAACCTCGCATGACCGGGTAAGCAAAGCTCAACTCCCCCGTTCGATACGCAACCGCGACCAAGCTGAAGTACACACAGTGAATGGCCACCGATGCAACTAAGAAAGGCCGGCTTGCCTCTGCCGGCGCCGGCACAAAAGGCAGGACCGCGGCGGCGATCGCACCTGCACCCGTCACAAGAAGGGTGGTCTCGACAAGCTTGTTGTCCCCCGACTTGATGAAAGCGTTCCACGCGGCGTGCAGCAACGCCGCAAACAATACAATAAACATTACGTCAAAAGACACGATGCGACATTCCTCTTGGCGTTTACTGCAAGTAGCCCAACACGAAGGTCACCGGGAGCCGGAGGTATCGGCGATCCCATGCAGCGCGTTGTTGGCCAAATAGGGGCTTCTGACATGCTTCCGATGAGAAGAGAGCAATCCCCGTAGACCTATACCCTCTCCAGAACGCCAGCCACACCCATACCGCCTCCGCCACACATGGCGATCAATCCATAGCGCGCAGTGCGCCTCCGCATTTCGTGGGTCAGCGTGGTGACAATCCTGGCCCCGGTGGCTCCGAGCGGGTGACCTAGAGACACACAAGAACCGTTAACGTTTATTCTGTCGTAATCTTTTTCTGTCAAACCAAGCTCCCGGAAATTGGCGAGCGCTTGAGCAGCAAATGCTTCATGTACTTCGATAAGGTCTATGTCCTTAATTGATAACCCTGTCTTTTGCAGTGCTTTCTTCACCGCGCTTGTTGCTGCTCGCCATGCATAACGAGGATCTGAGCCGCTGAAGGCAAACCCTTTGAGGTAAGCGAGCGGTCGACCTTGCAGTTCCTCGGCCTTCTCCTCCGACATGACGACGCAGGCGGAGGCGCCGTCGTTTTCACCACAGGAATTGCCCGCAGTGCAGACACCACCCATTACAGGCTTGAGCTTTGCCAGCGCTGCGGCGTTTGTATCGGAGCGCGGGCGTTCATCCTGACTGAATTGCAATGGTTCTCCCTTGGGCTGGGGGACCGGTACCGGGATAATTTCCTCTTTGAACGTACCTGACTCGATGGCAGCCCATGCCCGCTGATTGCTCAACAAGGCCCATCTGTCGACTTCCTCACGGGTAATGCCGTGTTCTGCTGCGGCAGCCTCTGCCCACGCCATCATGCTCGGGACAATGCCGAATCTCTTCTCGGGCTGGGACATGACCCTGCCTCGCAATGCCCTATCGTAAAGTGGCATCCCCCACGTGGTGAGACTCCCGTGTCCCTTCGGCATGTCTCCGGCTCCGCCTAACCCCCACCTGATATCGCCTTTGAGATAGAGCTCGGCCGTGCTCATGCTCTCAACGCCACCCGCAACAGCAATGGCAGCGTTCCCCGTTTCAATTGTCATCGAGGCCAGACAGATCGCATCAAGACCGCTCGGGCATCTCCGGTCGTTGGTAAGACCCACGACCTCAACGGGCCAACCGGCGGTGAGTAAAGACATACGGGCGATGTTCACATACTCGCCATTTTGGTAGTTCTGTCCCATGAAAACAATATCGACGGACTCCGGTTTGACATCAGCCCGTCTGGCCGCCTCATTCAGCACGATGGCGGCGAGATCATAGGCCGGAACAGTCCGTAAACTTCCTCCAAAATTCCCGATGGGTGTTCGTACCGCACTGACGATAGCAACCCTCATTTTTCCTCCCCTTTTTGATTTTAGTCTGAATGTCGTTCTTCTATGGGCGAACAGTTTGGTTAGATAGAAAAGTTTCCTTGATATCAGGTTTATAGCTTGGGAGATTTTCCGCCTAGTGCCATATCAGGCAACGAAACACGCAAGAATTTGGTGCCTATTTTCCGTATTCGGCATTCTACAAACGCAAGACATGGAAAGCAAGCCGAAATACAGGCGTGACAACAACTTATATCTGATTTCAAAAGTATCTCATAGCGCGAGCATCGCGGCTTCAATTCCCCCAAGATAGTCTCCCTTCTACCTTATACTGCTCCGTTCCTTGCTGTCATCCCCGAAGGCGGTGCCTCCCTGGAGTTTCCGGAGGGGAAGCCTCTTCCGGGGGTTGTCGCGCTGAACGACAGGTAGGAGTTGACTTGAGGGCGGTTTTACCGGATAATTCCGCGAAACCCGGTTCAGGGTTGTGTCTTTAAATCTAAATACGGAGGTGTGCTATGACAAAGGCTAAAGTGCTCGTGCTGGCAGTGCTGCTGATCTTTATTGCTATTCCGCTCTTCGGAGCGGGGAAACTGGACATCGGACCAAATCTTCCCCCGTTTATACTGGAAAAGCCCGCATCGGCCGAGGTGCAGAACTACCTGGGGCTTCAGAAGATGGAACCCTTCGGCTTGTCGCAGATTCAGGGCAAGATGGTCATCATCGAGGTCATGAGTGCTCTTTGACCGGCGTGTCAGGAAAACGCGCCTGTAGTTAACAGGCTATACACAGTGATCAAGGAAGACGCCGACCTCAAGAAAGACATCAAGCTCATAGGCATTGGCGTAGGAAATACACCTAAGCAGCTCGAAGCGTTCAAGACTAAGTTTAGAGCCCAGTTTCCTTTGTTGCCTGATCAAAAGGGAGAAATCCACTCGGCCCTAAAGTCCCCGGCGACCCCGGCTATGATCGTAACAACACCGGCCGGCAAAGTGCTAATGACCCATGCAGGGGTCATCAAAGATTTCGATGCGCTTCTGCAGGAGATCAGAGACCTTCACAAAAAGCAGTAGCTGCAATTTACAGAGAAGGCTGTGCGCACGGCTCAAGACGCCCGTTTTCAACGAGGGGAATCGCGGTGGACCGTGCGTTTTTTTCTCGGTGCGCTTTGAGCCCGCTCAAATGCTGCAGATTGACTTTGAGAAAAAAGTGGATGGCTACCGGAAAAACATGCTAAAAATAAATCTCTCCCCAAAAGCCTTATCGAAACCTGGTGAAAGCAAAGGATGAGAGTGTCGGAACAGACAAAACCAACAACCGCTGATCTGAGCGTCACAACGCCAACGTCAGATACGCTTCTCGTCAAACTCTCGGGCGATTGGAAGATCACTGAGCCGCTCCCCACTACAGCTGATTTAGAGAAGGCGCTTGAGTCGGCCAAGGCGATCCGGCGCATCACCTTTGACACAAAAGAACTCGCCGGCTGGGACAGCGGGCTTCTCACCTTTCTCATCAAAATCTTTGAGGCGTGCTCCAAGACAAAGATCGAGGTCGACAAAGACGGGCTGCCTGAAGGGGTCCGAAGACTGATCAGCCTTGCCACGGCTGTTCCCGAAAGAAAAGGGGCGAGAAAAGAGGCCAAGAAAGAAGCCTTTCTCTCCATGGTAGGGGGAGAAGCCGTTGCCTTCTATCGTTCGTTCTTAGAGATCCTCGATTTCCTCGGGGAGGCGTCCCTCGCTTTCGCAAGGCTCTTGAGAGGCAAAGCCGCCTTTCGCCGCTCAGACCTATGGCTGCTGCTCCAGGAGTGTGGAGGGCAGGCTCTTCCCATTGTGTCTCTCATCACCCTTTTGGTCGGCCTGATTTTGGCTTTTGTCGGCGCCATTCAGCTCAAACTCTTCGGCGCTCAGGTTTACGTGGCTGACATTGTGGCTATTGCCATGGTGCGTGTCATGGGTGCGATCATGACAGGGATCATCATGGCGGGCCGGACCGGAGCGGCGTTTGCGGCCCAGATCGGGACCATGCAGGTGAACGAGGAGATCGATGCGCTCGAGACCATGGGCATTAGTCCTGTGGATTTTCTGGTGCTTCCGAGGATGATCGCGCTGATCATCATGATGCCCTTGCTCTGCCTCTACGCGGATCTCATGGGCATCCTGGGGGGACTGATCGTGGGCGTGGGCATGCTTGGCATCAACCCCATCGAGTATCTGAACCGGACCCAGGAGACGCTTACGCTGACCACGCTCTGTATCGGGCTTTTCCACAGCGCCGTGTTCGGCGTGCTGGTGGCTCTGTCCGGGTGTCTTCGGGGCATGCAGTGCGGGAGGAGCGCTTCGGACGTAGGGTTATGCGGCGACTTCGGCGGTGGTGACGGGCATTATCTCGATCATTGTGGCCACGGCGATCATCACCTTTATGTGTGAGGTGCTGAAGCTATAGAAGAAGGGTTCAAGGTGCAAGGTCCAAGGTACAAGGAGAAAGGTGCAAGAAACAGAAGGCAAAGAGTCAACTCTGATGGATAATGGTGTTGCCGTGAACCGCGCACCCTGTGCCGTGAACCATCTTTTTCAGTACTCCATTACTCCAATAGTTCAGTCCTCCAATACTCTAGTTTTCGAGTTTCTTTATGAATCATAATCAACCGGCTATTGTTGTGAAGGACCTGGACATGGGCTACGGCGACTTTGTGCTCATGCGAAACCTCAATTTTACGGTGAACCGGGGAGACGTGTTCATCATCATGGGAGGGAGCGGGTGTGGGAAGAGCACGCTTCTCAAGATCCTTGTGGGTCTGAAGAACCCTTCCCAGGGGCAGGTCTTTTATGGCGACACGGATTTCTGGGCTGCGGACCCGGGGACGAGGGAAAAGATCCAGAGGCGGTTCGGGATCCTGTATCAGAGCGGGGCTCTCTGGAGTTCCATGACTCTGGCGGAGAACATTGCTCTCCCGCTTGAGCAGTACACGGAGCTCAAGCCGAGTCAGATCAGGGAGGTTGTTTCGTTAAAGCTTGCCCTGGTGGGACTTGCGGGGTTTGAGGATTTCTATCCCTCTGAGATCAGCGGAGGGATGAAGAAGAGAGCGGGCTTGGCGAGAGCCATGGCCATGGACCCGGATATTCTTTTTTTTGATGAGCCTTCGGCAGGACTGGACCCGATAAGCTCTCGCCTGCTGGATGACCTGATCCTGGAACTCAGGGAAAGCCTGGGGACCACCATTGTGGTGGTGACCCACGAACTGGCAAGCATTTTCGCGATTGGAAACAACTCGGTTTATCTGGATGTGGACGAGAGAACCATGAGCGCGAGCGGCGATCCCAAAAAGCTTCGTGATGACTCTCCCAATCCAAGTGTTCACAAGTTTCTCACGAGAGGAGAAGGATAAGGGCAAATTCGAAATCCGAAGCAACGAAATTCGAGAATTGCGAATTAAGGAATTTAGGGATTTCCAATTCCTCAATCCGGAATCCCAGAATTCCATAATTTCTCTGACAACCAATGAAGCAAGAGGAAGCAAGTACCCTGTGTACCATCAACACTCCTTGGGGAGACATTTATGAGTAAACCGGTAAACAAAACGATGATTGGTCTTTTTGTCGTAGGGGCGATCGCCCTGGTCGTGGTGGCGATCGGGGTCCTGGGCTCAGGAAAGTTGTTCAAAGTGAGCACTCCTTATGTGATGGTCTTTGAAGGTTCTGTCAAGGGGCTGAATGTCGGGTCGCCGGTGGTGTTTCGGGGAGTCAAACTTGGCATGGTGAGCAGCATTCGTATGCGCGCTGATTACGCAAGCAAGACCTTTACGGTTCTGGTTTTTACGGATTTCGACCCAAGTCAAGTGGAAATCGTCAATATGGATGAGGCGACGGCCAAGGGGCTCTCTAAGAAGGATCGATATGCAAACATGAGAGAACTTATCAGTCGGGGGCTCCGTGCCCAGCTCGAAATGCAGAGCATTGTGACAGGCCAGTTGCAGATCGCCCTTGATTTCTACCCTGACAAGCCGGCTGTCTTTACGGGCATTGTTAAAACGGTGGAGGAAATCCCGACCATCCCCACGCCTCTTCAGCAACTGACCAAGAAGCTCGAAAGCCTCCCCATCGAAGAGATTTTCAATAATGCGAATTCGGCGATGGCTGGGATTGCAAATCTCGTCCAATCGCCCGAGCTCAAGGATAGTATTGCGAACCTCAATATTGCGCTGAAAGACGTGCAAACTCTGGTGCGCAATGTGGATGCCCAGGTCAAGCCGCTGGGCGCGGGACTGTCCGAAACCATCCGGGACACCCAGAAGCTTATTAAGAATGCAGACTCGCAGGTGGCCTCCCTTGGGACAAACTTGAACGAGACCATTGGGGATGGCCGAAAGCTCATTCGAAACATTGACGGTAGTGTGGAATCCATTAAGGTCAATCTCGAAGGAACGCTCAGTACAGCGACTGCGGCACTCAAGCAAGCGGAGAAATTGCTTCAAGAACTGGAGTCCACGGCCAGAGAGGATTCATCGCTCATGTACCGGCTCACCGAAACATTGCGCGAAGTGGAAAAAGCAGCCCGGTCCCTGAGCACACTGACCGATTATCTTGAAAGACATCCTGAAGCCCTTCTTGGCGGCAAAGGGGATGGTGGAGGAAAGTGATATGAGAACACAGAACGGAGTAGCAGAAAGTGAATTTGAAGCACGAAGCTCGAAATCCGAAACAAACTCCAATGACCAAAACCCCAATGTCTTAAACAAATCGAGGGCCAAGACCTTAATACAGGTCGTAGTCGTGCTTTTGGCTTTGGTGGTCTGCCTTTCCGCATGTGCAGGGAAGAGCGCCTCCTCGAAGTTCTATGTCCTTAGTCCTTTGCCGCAAGGTGGGCTGAGTGCCGCAGAGGGTATCACGATAGGAGTCTTCCCCGTGGCCATGCCCGATTACTTGGACCGGCCTCAGATCGTGACCCGGGTGAGCGAGAACGAACTGAAGCTCGATGAGTTCAGCCGATGGGCTGAGCCTCTCAAAGAGAGCTTCACTCGTGCTCTTGTTCAGAACCTTTCCAGCCTTCTCAACACGGCGAAGATCATCAAGACGGCAGATAGCACAGGCTTTCCAATGGCGTTGCAGGTTGGGGTCGAGGTGGTGCAGTTTGACGGAACCCTGGGGGGCGAGGTAGTCCTGATCGTGAAGTGGGGCCTCTTTGAGGCAGACGGTAAGAAGCTACTCTTGGCAAAGAGGTCTTCATTCAAGGAGCCTACGGGAGCGGCGACGTATGAAGCCCTTGTGGCAGCTCAGAGCAGAGCCGTTGCAGCCCTCAGCCGCGAAATCGCCGAAGCGATCAGGACCAGAAAATAAGTTAGCCCGCAACAGTGCGCGCGCCGGTCGGTACAAGAGCATGACTAATACGAACGCAATAAATCCTTTTACGCTGGACGGCACCCCCTCACCCTTCCCCTCTCCCCCAGCTTGGGGGAGAGGTTTACCCGCCTTTGGCGGCGCCGAAGGCGACCAGGGGCGGGGTGAGGGGGCAGAATGACAAATAACTAAATGCGTTTGTATTAGAAAAGCCCGGTGCAGAGAAGAGAGGGAAAGCATGAAGAAGAAAAGACTGTTGATAAAAGCATTGGCCGTCTTTCTGGCAATCTTGCTGGTGGCTCCTCAGGGGCTCATCGCGCAGAGTGGAGGCGCGGACAAGACCTTTAAGCAGGAAGAGCTGGATCAGCTGGTGGCGCCCATCGCTCTCTATCCCGACTCGCTTCTGGCCCAGGTCTTCATGGCATCCACCTATCCTCTTGAGGTGGTCCAGGCAGGGAGATGGGTCAAAGCGAACCAGAATCTCAAGGGAGATGCTCTCACCGCGGCTCTTGAAAAGGAGAACTGGGACCCGAGCGTCAAGTCCCTGGTGAATTTTCCCCAGGTCCTGGACATGATGAATGAGAAGCTGGACTGGACCCAGAAGCTGGGCGATGCGTTTCTTGCGCAGCAGAAGGGCGTGATGGACACGGTCCAGAAGCTTCGGGCGAAAGCCGAGGCAGAGGGCAACCTGAAGACCACCGAGCAGCAGAAGGTCGTGGTTGAGAAAGAGACGAAGACAATCATCATCGAACCCGCAAACCCTCAGGTCGTCTATGTGCCGACCTACAATCCGACGGTGGTTTACGGTCCCTGGTGGTATCCTGCGTACCCTCCCTACTATTACTACCCTCCCGGATACGTGGCCGGTGGAGCTTTGTTTTCCTTCGGAGTGGGTGTCGCCATGGGAGCAGCCTGGGGCTATGCGTGGGGAGGCTGTAACTGGGGGCGCGGTAACGTGGATGTCAATATCAACCGGAACACGAACATCAACAACAATATTGACCGGAGCAAGCACCAGAACAAGGTAACAACCGGTCAGGGCGGCCGGGGCGAGTGGAAACACAACCCGGAGCACCGCAAGGGAGTATCCTACAGGGACCAGGGGACGGCTCAGAAGTTCGACAAGGCAGGATCCAGGGATGCGCAGTCCCGGGAGGCTTTCCGTGGACGTGCCGAAGCAGGAAGACAGGATATTGCCCGCGGAGGCGCAGACCAGATGAAAGACCGCTCAGCGGGCGGCCGGCAGGACTCTGCGGCTCGCCGGGACGCAGGGTCGCTTGACCGCGGCGGGGCTCAGCAGAGAAGCAGCAGCGGCGGAATTGATCGTGCTGGAGGTCAGCAGCGGACAGACAAGAGCGCCTTCGGAGGTTCTGATCGAGGAAGCCAGACAAGGGATTCCAGCAACCGAGGAAATAAAAGCATGTCATCCTCCAGAGCCGGCGGTGGTAGTGGAAGCAGCGTAAGTCGCGGTGGAGGCGGCGGTGGTGGCGGTGGGAGCCGAGGTGGCGGTGGTGGTGGTGGCGGCGGACGCGGGAGATAGCCGCCCTGGAATCACACAACCACTTCTGAACGGAGGAAAAAGCCATGGTGCTGCACATCAATAGGACAGAAAGAGATTCGTGGTTTAAACGTTGCGGGGCGCTCCTCATGGCCGCCGCATTGATTGCTTTGGTGCTCTCCGGCCCGTCTCTGGCCGCGACGGTGAAGCAGCGAACATTTGCCTCCCCGGAAGAGGCGGTCAAAGCCCTGGTGGAGGCATTGAAATCCAAGGACGCCAAGGCCCTGGAGGCGATATTCGGGCCCGGGAGCAAGGATCTTGTTTCGTCCGGCGACCCGGTGGCGGACAGCGCAGAGTACGAGAGAACGGTCAACCACCTGGAACAGAAAACAAGGCTGGAGCAAAGTGCCGGCAAGGTGATTCTCCATGCCGGAAACGAAGAATGGCCGTTTGCCATCCCCATCGTGAAAAAAGACGCTCTGTGGCGCTTTGATTTGAAACAAGGCAGGGAGGAAATCCTGGCGCGAAGGATCGGACGGAATGAATTGAGTGCCATCCAGTTCTGCCTGGCGTATGTGGATGCCCAGCGGGAATATGCGCTCAAGGACCGAGACACAGATGGTCTTCTGGAATATGCCCAGAAATTCAGAAGTGACACGGGGAAGAAGAATGGTTTGTACTGGGATGTGAAAGCGGGCGAGGCGCAGAGTCCCCTGGGACCTCTTGCTGCTGTGGCGCAGAAACAGGGTTACAGCACCAAAAGGGAGAAACCTGAACCCTACCTTGGCTATTACTATCGCATTCTGAAAGCTCAGGGGAAGGAAGCGCTGGGCGGCGCCTATGACTACGTGGTGAAGGGGAAAATGATTGGAGGGTTTGCTCTGGTGGCCTATCCTGCCAAGTACGCCTCTTCAGGCGTTATGAGCTTCATCGTGAATCAGGATGGAGTGGTCTATGAGAAGGATTTAGGCCGGAACACGGAGAAGAGCGTTCAGGCAATGAAGCTCTTCAACCCTGACAGCTCGTGGAAAAAGGTGGAAGAGAAGGACACCAAGGCTAAAGAATGAAGCTCAGCCTGTAAAGCCTACTCTTTAACGCTTTGTGGAAGCCTGAGTCGGGGTTCTTCAATAATTTCTTTCCCCGGTTCCGCTACGCCATCATTCACGACTTCCGCATCATCCTTATTAATGGTCCCATAATTGTCACGACACTCTCCATAAATCCCTCCTGACCTCCCCTTAATAAAGGGAGGGGAGATCTTAGGGGCCATGTCGATTCAATTTCGAGACTGTTCATAAGGCCCGCTGGAGCATCAAAAAGACGGAGAGGTCATGAAGCCGGGTACCAGAAAGAAGCTCGCCATCGCCCTGGGGGTTCTCGTCCTGTCAGCGTTAATCGCCGGTCTCCTTATCCCAAAGCTGCTCGACCCTGACCGCTGGCACAACCGTATTGTCTCAGAGCTGGAAAAGGCACTGGGCGGAAAGGTCAGCATCGACGACATTTCCTGGGGTTTCCTGAAAGGGCTTTGGCTGGAAGTCGATGGAGTGGAGATCACCGGCGCCTCCGCCTTTCCCTTGGACTTCAAGCTCTCCCGTATTTATGCCGACGTGTCGGTTCTCCCATTGCTCAAAAGGAAGATTGTCCTGAACCGTCTGCTCCTGGAAAGCCCTGATGTCCGATTGCGGCTTGAGCCAGGTCCCCGAGAAGCGGGCCAGGAACAGAAGGCTCCGGCTGCAGGAGCAAAGAGGGCAGGGATTGCTCTGCCCATCGAAATCGAGGATCTGCATGTCACGAACGGCAGAGTCCGCCTGGAACATAGCCTAATACTCCCTGGCAAGCCGGTGGCGCGTGATTTTGGCAACATAGAGATAAAGGCATCCAACCTGGCTCTGGGCCGGGAGATGCTTTTTGATATCTCGATGAAAGACAGAGCAGCGCAGGGCCTCGGGGCGTTCAAAGCTCAAGGATCCTTTGGCGGGCTCACGGATTCTCTCACCCTTCAAAATCCCAAGCTCACCGTCCATGCAAACCTCTCATCACTTCACACAGATGCTCTTAAGCCTTATCTCGGTAAGCGCTCCCTGGGTTCAGCGGCTGAGCGGAAGCCTGTCCGTGGCAGTGAACTACGAAGGAGACCTGGGGAGCCGTCACCGCGCAGAGGGGAGCATAGACCTTAGCCAGATGGCTTTCTCTGATCCCTCGTTATGGGAAGGGAGCCTTCCGGGAGCTGAAACAAAGATCACCTATCGGGCGGACCTTCAGTCCGATGATCTCACGGTGGAGAACCTGGAGGTAAAGGTCGGCAAGTTTTTTTTCCGGGCCAGGGGCAGTGTGGTGGGTTTGAAAAAGCGGCCGGTGATCAAGAATGCGTCCTTTTCCGCTGACGTGCCTTTGCTGGACTCGGTTCCCCTGTTTCCATGGAAGGTTCTGGGAGACAGCGCTGCCTTTGTCCGCTCGATTTTTGAGGGTGGAGGGAAAGTCGAGATCGAGCAAGCGGTGCTTCCACCTATTGACCTTGCGGCGCCCCCGGCCACTGCGGTGCGCTTTGCTGAATGGGATTGAGTCGACCTCGCGGATATCGGGCGTGTCCCTTGAGCTGTCACCCGGGATGCCGAGAATAAAGAACATCGATATCAATGTGCGGCTGGCGCAGGGCACTGCCCAGGTGCAGGTGCTGGGCGCTCAGTTCACCACAGTGGATTTGCCGAGCATTTCTGGAAAGGTTGCAAAGCTGTTTGAAGCGCCGCTGATTGACGTCACGGTAAAAGGGCCTGTGCAGGTGAGCAACCAACCTCCTGAAGACCTCGCAGCTTTTTCCCGGCGCTTCGGGCTGGAAGAGGCAAACGGTTCTGCAGATTTTGATGCAGCGGTGGTGGTTGATACGTCTCAGCCGGAGAATGTTCAGATCAAGGGAAACATCGGGCTCCGGAATGTGCAGGCAAAAACCACTCTCAGCCCTGTGCGGCTCGAAGGACTGCGTGCCGATCTGGCGATAGCGCCTGACGCCGCAAACATTACCAATCTGTCCACAGCCGTATCAGTACCGGCCGGGCCATCTGCTCCTGGAGGCCGGTTCGATCTGCAATTGGAGGCACGTGTCGATGAATGGTCCCGACGGCCTGCCGTAACCCTTCAACGCATGAAAACGTCACCGGTAGCCCTGCCGGTCGTGGCATCGCTGATGCCCTGGGAGAAACTTGGCGAATCCGCTGAACCGGTTAAGCAAATTTTTCTCAATGGGGGCACCGTGACGATCGAGGAGGCGGCCCTGCCCAAAGTCGAGCTCTTCAATCTGCCCAAGAGTCCGGTCGAACTGCTCCCAAAGGCTAAAGCAGCCGCCCGTTTTGCTGATCTTGTAGCAGAACCCAGCTCGATCCTGCCCAGCGTTGAGGAAATCAAAGGTCGCATAACCCTTGAAAACGGTGTGCTGACTGCCATGGGCGTGCAGGGGAGGATGGGGCCTCTTTCGCTGCCGGATCTGAACATCCGTGTCAGCCGCTTGGATGCGAGTCCCAAAGTGGCTGTGCGCGCAAAGGGGCCGGTGCAGCTTGCAGCAACGAGTGACGAAAAGATTGAAGACCTCTTGAAGAGGTACGGCCTGAAATCCCTTGTCGTGTCGGCCGACGTGGACCTGCGCGCTGATTTCGACGAGGTCCTGGGAGGAGGCTGGGATGCAGAGGGGTCTCTGGTTCTTGCGGGAGTCAGAGCTGAAAGCTTTCCTGAAGGTGTGGTCATGGACAATCTTCAGGGTCGTGTGACGGTGAACCGGAAAAAAGGCACCAACATCACTGCCGAAGAGGTCAAAGGGCAAGTCAATCAAGCGCCTGTTCGTCTCTCCGGCAAGATCCTTGGAGTTGGAACGCCAAACCTTGTCGTTGATGTGGAGGCCAATGCGAGGCAACTGGAACTGGCTCATCTGCGGGAGCTGTTCCCCGCCCTGAAGAAGTTGGGCCTAGCCGGGGCGGTTGACATGGATTTAGACATCTACATCCCTTACGCGACCGCGATGAAAAGCCGGCTCAACGGAATGCTGGCAACCAAAAATCTCAAGTTCCAGTTGGCCCATCTGGCCGTAGAACAGGGGGACAGCGAATTCACGCTGAAGGGCAAGTCCGCGTTCATCAAGAGGGCGCAGGCACTGGTCAATGGTACGTTGCTGGCGGTCACAGGGCAGATCGCAAATCCTGTGGAACCGAGCATCAAGCTCCTTCTGACTTCACCTGACTTGAACCTGGATCGTCTTATACCACCGTCAGTCGAGGAAGAGCCCGGAGAGAAACCATCGCAGGGAAAAGGCGGCCATGGCGCAGAGAAGACCATGAAAACGCAATGGTCTCCGGCGGCACTCAAAACGACAGCGCAAGTTCAGGTTGCGGCGGATGCAGGCCGGTACAGGGGGATAGAATTCCAGAACCTCAAACTGGATGCCACCTATGATCGGGGAGTGATCAAACAAGGTGATCTGAGTTTCGGCATGCAAGGAGGTCACGTCGCCATGACGGGCTCCGGCGACATCCGGGAGCCAGAGCACGTCACCTTCAATGTAAGCCCTAACATAACATCCATAAGGCTGGAAACCCTGGCGGCCTTACTCGGCGTTCCCGAGGTTTCAGTGAGCGGCCCAATATCGTTGACCGGCAGGCTGCAGGGCAAGACAGGAAACTCCGATGCTCTTCTTGCCAGCCTGAGTGGCGACATGGAGGCTCAGATAGGCCCCGGCAGAATCGCCCGCATCGGCAGAGGTGGTGATTTCTTGGCAAGAATGCTTTCATTGACCAGCTTCAGAGGCATTTTCACAGGGAGCGTGTTTGAAAATTTTGCCGTTAACGGGTTACCTTACCAGACGATAATCGCGCAGACTACCTTCCACAACGGTAACATGGACCTGACCAATTTTCGATTTGTGAGCTACGCCGTGAACTTAAACGCCCAGGGCCGCATTAACCTCCTTGAAGGGCAAATGGACGTAGGGGCAAGATGGAGGCCTCTCGGCGCGGTGTCAACGGTTATGGGGTTTGTCCCGTTAGTGGGAAAGGTTGCAGCAGGCCTGACGGAAATCCATTTCAACCTGAGCGGATCACTGGATGATCCGCGTGTGATAATCATCCCAGGCCAAGGCGCTGCCAATGCCATCGGGGATCAGGCAAGAGGGGTGGGCTCGATCTTCAGAGGGGTGACCGACTTTTTCGGGAGAGAAGAGAACAAATAGATCAGGAAGTGAGAAGAAGAGGGTGATTGAACGTTGAGCATTGAACAAAGAGCAATGAGGCCAAACAACTGGTCTCATTCTGGTGTCGGTGATGAGAGAAAAGTTTGGAGAAGGAAATAAGCTTGGCCTCGCCTAGCCTACCAAAGGATTCCTGACTTTCAACCTCGGAAATCGGCTGAAGTCCCTGTCGGCTGACCACAGTTCGGTCACTCCATGTTGCTGGCACAGTGCAGCGATCCTGGCGTCGTGCACCTGTGGGCCGGCTACCCGTCCTGTCTGCAGGATGTTTCGCAGCATCACCCAGTAGTCCTCTAATTCCGAGAGCACAACAAGACTTGGCGATTCCAGCCAAGCCTCAACTTGGTCGATGGCCTTTGCGAGAGGGGTCGGAGGAGTGTAGATGCGGGGATGCGTTACGATGGCCAGGAATTCATGAATGCACGGCCACGGAATTGCCCATGGCGCCCGACCTTCAGCCAGCTGAACCAGGTGCTCAAATGCAGGTGAGTGCCACGGCGAATCTTCACGGTGCGCATAAACCAGAAGGTTGCTGTCGACAGCGATCATCCGCCCCGACCCTCATAGCTCAGCTCGCGGATCTGTTCCCAGGAAGCGTTGGCAACGTGAGGCTGAATCCCTTTGCCTTTGAACGTCGCCTTCCTGAGCCGGAAGCCGTTACGCCGCTTGTGCTGAGAAACGATCCGGCGAAGACCCTCTTCGATCAGCGCCTTCAGGGTGGTCTTCTCCCGGTTGGCTACCTTGCGGGCTTCTTCAAAAAGACTGTCGGGTATCTGTACGGTCGTTTTCATATGGCTAACCATATCATCCCAGTTTCAAATGTCAAGTGCCTATTTCTTGCCACAATGAGTTGAATAGGAGAAATGAAGAACTTCCGGAAAGGTTAAGGGGACCGCCTTGCGCGTCAGGATAAGACACTTATATTAGGCTGTAACTTAGGAAGCGCGAGCAGGGGTTGGATAGCCCAACCTGCGGAAGGCGTTGCGGATTAAACCCATCAACGAATAATGATCAAAGGAGAAAAAATATGAAAAACAGGATTGTTGGGAGGTTGATGTTAGTGCTGACAGCCTTTGTTATGCTGATCGGATTCACGGTATCCAGCATCACCCCCGCTTTTGCGGATAATGCGTCGGATGCTAAGCAGCTCGTGGAAAAGTCGAAGATGACCTTTGACCGATTTGTAGGAATGAATGAAATGGGGACCTTCCGCGACTTACTGAAGAAAGCGAAAGGCGTTTTTATCTCCCCCCAGGTACTGGAAGGGGCATTTATTTTCGGGTTGTCGGGCGGCAGCGGAGTGCTTGTGGCTCGCGACCCCGGGACAGGGGGCTGGAACGGGCCGGCTTTCTATACCGTCGGTGAAGCAAGCTTTGGCTTGCAGGCTGGAGGGAAAGCGTCAGAGGTCGTCATGCTCGCCATGACCGAGCGCGGGGTCAACGCGCTTCTCTCTCCCAGCGTGAAGCTGGGTGCGGACGTCGGAGTGGCGGCCGGGCCTGTGGGAGCAGGGGCTAGCGCAGCTACAGCCAACATCAGCGCGGACATTCTCACGTTCGCCCTTTCGAAAGGCTTGTATGCCGGCATCTCCTTGGAGGGAGCTGTTGTCGCTGTGCGAAACGAGTGGAATGGCGCCTATTATAGCAAGCCAGGGGTGACCCCGACGGATATTCTGATTCGCAAGAATGTGAGCAATCCGGGATCGGCCAAGCTGATCGCAGCGGTTTCCAAAGCAGCAAGTGGCGCGAAGCAGGCTGAACCAATAAAAGCGGCCCCTTCTGAAGGCGGCGGCAAGTACTATGAGGTTAAGTCCGGGGATTCCTTGTATGAGATTGCAAAGAAACACGGAATCACGGTGGATGAGCTTGTTAAACTCAACAACCTCAAGGACAAGAAGTACATTTACGCGGGCCAGAAACTTCTTCTTCCCGGAAAATAGCAGGTAGACTCTGAGCAACTCTCCACTTCCCCTCCCTTAAAGCCCGTCCTCCGTCGCACTGCTACTGCGGAGGATGGAGGAGGAGTAGGGGGAGGGAGTTGATAGGAGGATCTAGCATGAGGAAGAAAACAGCATAGGTAATCGCATTGTTCATGGCCTTGGTCTTTGGTCATGAAGCTTTCGGGCAGACCCAGCTTCAAATGCAAAACATAGAATCCCAGAGTGTAGGATCGCCGGACAGTGCGGGAAACGTCCAGTTCAGTGTAACGGCGACCGCCTTGAATCCTACTATGTATGGAACTGAGTTTTCCGTGCAGGTCCAGGGTCTGGACAGCAGCGGGTCTCCGTAAACCACCGTGACCGCGTGGGGCTGCGCAGGAGGCCGTGAGACGGGAACAATGGTCGGGCAGGGTTCGATGCCGCTCGCCAATTATCAGTCGATCGTGAACTGGGTGCAGGGGCAATAGCGGGGGCGTAGACCATACGAAGATCGGACCTCGCCCCAGCCCACCTCTTCCGCCGTGGGCGCAAATTCCTGGCCGTATCCTCGGGTCACTTCATACTCTTCAGCAAATCCACCAGCGCTTTGTCAAAGGCATCGACCCGGATCAGGCCAAAACGCGGAAACTCGATGTCGAGAATGACGTAGACTGTAATCCCGATGACCAGTGCGAAACCGATCACATGGAGCCATTTTCGGTCCTTACCGCCCGCCATGCTGTAGCCGGCGAGCAGTGCGCTGGCCAAGGCCACCAGGAAGAGCATTCCGAAAATGATGAGCGGCGGATGCAGTTCGAGTGCCATGGCCCTCGTGGTGGTGATGTCGATCATGTGATTCAAAGCGGGCAGGAGCAGCATCGGGGCATCAGAGGATGCGCCTTGCGCCTGAGAGGCGGCGACCGCGTTTGTCCAGATTGCCTCCTGCAGTTTTATCGATTTGGAATGTTCGGCTTTTGCCGCCTCGATGTCGGACAACTTCCGATAGGTCTCCAGTCTGGAATTTACATATTGCCGGAAGGTTTCCCGCAGGGCCGGCTGCGCACCGGCCGGCAAGAGGTCGAGACGCAGGTAGGCTGTTCCGATTGCGTTGGTCTCCTCCACGATCAAATGCCGGCGGTGGTCGAATCGCGAGACAGCCCCTGAGAAGGTGAATGCGATGAGCAGGCCAAGCAGGGCAAAGACCGCTGCCTCGACCGTTCCGGTTCCAGTGCGTGCGCCCTTGGGGTCGCTCGCCAGGTGCCTGGCTCCGATCCGACGGCCGACAATCAGCAGAACCAGCATTCCGACAAATAAAGCGAAAGCGAAGAACGCACTTGCGACCATTCTGTCCATGATGAACTCCCGGTGAGGTGATATGAGGAGATAAGAACTGCCTTATGGTCAGTTGAACTTTAAAGGATTCGGTACTGGAGTGTCAACCCCTTACCCATCCGGCCGAAAACTCCTTTATTCTCCTCATTTCCCGTGGATGCGGGGAGGCCCCGTGTGGTTGTCCTGCGTAGCCCCGTCAAAGGCGGGGCCGAGGGTGTAAAAGCGTGGGGGAGCTGAACTGCGTGGGATGTTGAAGATTGACCGTAATTCATCGAACTGAAAAATAGTCATGACCATTTTTCAGCCTTATGAAAAATAGTCAGGGCTTCCCATGGAGACGGGAGCTGCCCTTTTGGATTGCTTCCTAAGCTTGAGAGGACTAGGCTTGGGTCCGGTTAGGGAGTGTCGGTGCAGAATCAGCGGTGATGAGATAAAGGTGAGGCTGCGTGTGCCAGCGCGGGAGCTTGGCAGCGACGATGAGTTGATGCGGAGGTGAGACATGACAAAAACGCTATTGACGACGATCATGATAATTTTGGGGATGGCATTTGCGTTGCAGACGGCGTCAGAGTGTGCAGCCCAGGCTAAGAAGGAAGCAGCGACAGAGACGAAGGGCAAGGCATCGTTTGATGTTCTCAAGGGTCGGTGGTTGAGACCGGATGGAGGATACATTATCCAGATTCGCAGCATTGACAGCAGCGGAAAAATGGAGGCAGGGTATTTCAACCCCCGCCCGATCAATGTTTCTAAAGCTGAAGTAACCAAAGAAGGCGGGAAGATGAAAGTCTTTGTGGAGTTGCGCGACACGGGCTACCCGGGGAGCGTCTATACTCTGACCTATGATCCTAAGGACGATGTGCTTAGGGGCGTGTACTTCCAGGCGGCCCTTAAGCAAAATTTCGATGTTTATTTCACGAGAATGAAATAGCTTCGGATTTCGGATTTGCGGCGAGCATTGACAGAGTCCTCCTTCCGCTATATGGATAGGTGACTTTGGAGGGGGTTTCTCGGAGAAAAATCCTATGCCGCAACCGACCCCAACTTTTTTCAGCGAATCCGCTATTCCATTTTTCCAGGCACATTGAGGACAGAAAAGGTTCGAGAAGGATATCGCAGGCTCTTCAACTCCCTGATTCTTCACTTTCGGCCGCGAAGCGTTCCTGAAGACACGCTTCGATGGACCCTCACGTGGGGGCTGGGGGGCATGGCGGTTGTGCTGGTTTTCCTGCTTCTGGGGACGGGTGTTCTCTTGAAGTTCGTTTACCAGCCCATTCCGGAAAAGGCCTATGAGTCCATCCTTCATCTTCAGAGGGATGTCCTGTTCGGACGGTTGATCAGAAACATTCACCACTGGAGCGCGAATGCCCTTATCATTGTGGCCTTTCTGCATCTGCTCCGCGTTTTCTTCACGGGAGCCTTTCACACGCCCCGCCAGTTCAACTGGGTCATCGGTTCCGGTCTTTTTCTCGGCGTGCTTTTCTCCAATTTCACCGGGTACCTGCTGCCCTGGGACCAGCTTGCCTTCTGGGCGATCACCATCTGCACCGGTGGGCTGGAATACATTCCCTGGATTGGACTCTGGCTCCAAAAGCTGATTCAGGGCGGGCCCGAGGTCGGACCGGGTACTCTGTCCAACTTTTACGCCATCCACACGGCCATCCTTCCCGCCTTTCTGCTCATCCTCATGCCCTTTCACTTCTGGCGCATACGCAAAGCAGGAGGGCTGGTCATTCCCCGGGGGCCCGAGCAAAGCTCCGGGGACCGCGGCCCGTCTGTTCCGGCCATACCCAATCTCCTCCTGCGGGAGATCGTGGTGGCGCTGGTTCTTCTGGCTTCGGTGCTGGTGTTCTCTATGCTTTTCAATGCGCCGCTGGGGGACAAGGCCAATCCTGGCCTCAGCCCTAACCCGACAAAAGCCCCTTGGTACTTCATGGGGATCCAGGAAATGCTTCTGCACTTTCACCCGATCTTCGCGCTCTTCGTCATCCCGGCTCCTCATGCTCATTGCCCTGCTCGCTCTTCCCTACATCAACTACGAGTTGAACACAGCAGGAGTGTGGTTTGCTTCAACAAAGGGACGGAGGATGGCGTTGATTGCCGGCGTGGCTGCCGTGATAGGGACACCTCTGGGAATCCTGGCTGACGAGTACCTGATCGAGGTCGCAGCGCGATTGCCGGCTATACCTATATTTGTGCCAATTGGCATTGAAGAGGTTGCGGTAATTAGTGATCAGGAGCAGGATGGGTGGCACGGACAAGCTTGCCCAGGAAAAGTAGGCAGTAGGCAGGATGCAGTAAGCAGCACGTGATAAGAAGAGATCAGTGATCAGTGCCCACGAGAAGAAAGGTGGCACGGACAAGCTCTGCTTGTCCGTGGAGAAGATCAGCATGCAGTCCTGGAAAAAATAAAATTGTGCTTGCCTCCGCCTTTTGTTGACGTTAATATACAAAGTTGTATATTATTTCAAGGAAGTCTTGAAATCCCACTCGATCTTTGTCTGCGGGACAGGGACAATTGATGGAAGAAGGCAATTTGAAGACGGTCAAGGTTCTGCCGGAAGGTTGATCACGGATGTATAGGGAAAAGCAAGTCAGGCAATCTGAACTGCTGCAGTTGCTGCTTCTGGATAATCTGTATGCCCAATCCGGATCTGAGAGAATTATCTTCCAGGGGGGCACAGCGCTTAGGTGGGTCTATGGGGGGATGCGTTTTTCAGAGGACCTTGATTTTGTCACCGATCTGACACGAACGGGAATCGAAACGGTTCTGGCCAAAACATATCCACAAGTTGTGAAGTCGTGCCTTGCGCAGTTCGGTCGGGGCTCAGCCGAGCAGCAGATCAAGGAGGCAAGGAAGTCGGCCTACAAAATACTGTTTGTCTTCCGCCCGGAAACACAGAGGGAGCGAATTGCTGTCCGGTTAGAATTTGAAATGCTCCAACAGGATCAGGCACCGAAATATGAGCGCTTTGTTTTGAGGGATCTGCCCCAGGTGGCGGGGTTGATGGTCGGCGGGCAGCTCCTGCTACCGTACACGAGCAGCATTGTCCTGGCGGAAACAGCCGAGGAGATTTTATCAGACAAAATAAGGGCGCTCCTTGAGAGAAAGTATGTGAAAGGCAGAGACCTCTTCGACATTTGGTGGATCGTGAACCAGATGGGGACCAAGCTCCGCTGGCCGATCCTCCGGGAAAAGCTAGCCATGTATCAGGCCCGCTTTACACTGGCGCGGAAGGGCGATTATTTTCAAACCAAGGAGGCGGCTGCAGAGATGATCCGCGCATTGGATTCTGATCTGGCGCGCTTCATCCCCCAGAATATCGTTTCCGTGTACCGAAAGGATAACTTCAGCGCTTTTATCCATGCAGTCGAAGAAATCACCCGTGGGCTCTGGGATCAAGGAATGAGGGAGTATTTTGAAACCGGCGGTCGATGAAAGATCCACCCTGAAGCGACTGAAACTCTTTCCTGTCCTTTTTCGGAAGCAGGATGTGGAAAAGGTGACACCTCATGCCGCGATCTTCTTATCACGTGCCCTGAAGAAAGGCCTGGTGAATCGGCTGAATCGGGGGAATTACGTCAATTCGTTTTTGCGCGGATTTCCCCGGGTGGAAGAGGTGGCCTGCTTTATGCGGCCGCCAGCGTACGTTAGCGGCGAGTGGGCCTTGAACTACCATGGGATCAGCGTCCAATCGCCCGTTGTTTGCACAGCAGCCACCTTGGGCTCAGCCGTGGGCAGGCACCACAGGATTGAGTATCAGGGCGTCACCATCGAGTTCTCGAAAATCTCGCCTGCCCTTTTCTTCGGGTTCACCCGAATCGATAATTTCTACGTGGCCACGCCGGAAAAAGCCATCTTGGATACGTTCTATTTAAGAAAAGCCCTTCCAACTCCGGATGAGCTGGAAATGGAGAGCATCAACGTCGATACGTTGAAAGAAATGGCCAGGAAATTCCCCCAAACCGTATTGAAAGGGATCACTTCGTTGCTCTCGTAGAGGGAGAGGCCAGTTTTTTCAGTCGAGCAGAATGGGCTCGTGGCGCTCGCCCCACTAGAGACAGTACGCAGTAGGGAGTATGCAGTAAGCAGCACGTGATAAGAAGTAATCAGTGATCAGTGAACAGTGATCGTGACTGCTCAGGTGTTTAGGCTGAAGGCTGAAGGCTGAAGGGCAATAATGATCATCCATGACACAATCACCTGCCAACGTACCCGAACGATCTTGGCTTTGTGTGATCGCGCATATCTTTTCCTTCAGTCTATCTACCTGAGTAGTTACCAGTAATCAGTGATCAGTAAGAAGGGTGGCACGGACGCACGTGCCCAGAAAAAGTAAGCAGTAGGGAGTATGCAGTAAGCAGCAAAGTTGAATGACGGAAGACAGAAGACAGTAGAAAACCGAAAACAACGGAAAACATCCGACAAACATTCTTCGTGTTCCAACTTTAGACACTTTAGCCTCCGGCCTGTAGGGCCTACGGCCCGGAGGGGCATTTTAGCTCACTTTAGTCACTTCCGGGTGCTCGCTCGCCTTTGGCGAGGTTGTCCGTGGAGCAGAGCAGGGTGAAGCAGGGAGTAACCAGAAGACGAAGAAGGGAAGGCAGAAAGGAGTTTCAACATGGCAGCAGACATCAGACCACTCACCAAACGACCGGCATGGAAGGCCCTTCAAGCCCACTATAAGAAAGTCCGGGAGCTGCATCTGCAGGGATCTCTTCGCTGAGGATCCCAAGCGCGGCGAGCGGCTGACCGCCGAGGCTGCGGGCATCACTCTGGACTACTCGAAAAATCGCATTACCGACGAAACCATCAAGCTCCTTCTGCAACTGGCCGAAGAATCCGGCTTGAGAGGCAGGATCGATGCCATGTTCAGCGGGGAGAAGATCAACATCACGGAGAAGCGAGCCGTGCTGCACGTGGCCCTAAGAGCGCCGAGAGGGGCATCCATCCTCGTGGACGGTGAGAACGTAGTGCCCCAGGTCCGCGCCGTTCTCGACAGAATGGCTGACTTCTCCAACCGTGTCCGGAGCGGCGCGTGGAAAGGACACACGGGCAAGCGCATTCGGAACGTCGTCAACATCGGCATCGGCGGCTCTGACCTCGGCCCGGTCATGGCCTACGAAGCTCTCAAGCACTACAGCGAGCGCGCCATGACTTTCCGCTTCGTTTCCAATATCGACGGCACCGACTTCGCGGAAGCCGTCCGTGACCTGGACCCGGCGGAAACTCTTTTCATCGTCTCTTCAAAAACCTTTACGACGCTGGAAACGATGACCAACGCCCAAACCGCACGCGACTGGTTGCTCAAGGGCCTTGGCGGCGGCGTCAAGGCAGTAGCCAAACACTTTGTCGCGGTTTCCACGAATGGGGCGAAGGTGTCCGAGTTCGGCATCGACACGGCCAACATGTTCGGGTTCTGGGACTGGGTGGGCGGCCGCTACTCTATGGACTCGGCGATCGGCCTCTCGACGATGCTCGCCATCGGTCCGGACAACTTCCGCGCCTTGCTTGACGGTTTCCACCAGATGGACGGGCACTTTCGCACCGCCCCGTTCGAGCACAACCTGCCGGTGCTCATGGCCCTCCTGGCCGTCTGGTACAACAACTTCTTCGGCGCACAGACCGTTGCAGTCTTGCCCTACGAACAGTACCTGAAACGCTTCCCGGCCTACCTCCAGCAGTTGACCATGGAGAGCAACGGCAAGCACGTCACCCTCGATGGAACCGAAGTCGACTACCAGACAAGCCCCATCTACTGGGGCGAACCTGGAACCAACGGCCAGCACTCCTTCTACCAGTTGATCCACCAGGGAACCAAGCTTATCCCTTGTGACTTCATCGCTTTTGTCGAGCCGCTCAACGCCCTAGGCCGGCACCACGACATGCTCATGGCTAACGTCTTCGCCCAGGCCGAGGCCCTCGCCTTCGGCAAGACGGCTGAGGAGGTCAGGGATGAAGGCACGCCGGAGTGGCTTGTGCCTCACCGGGTCTTCGAGGGGAACCGGCCGTCCAACACCCTCCTTGCCGACCGGCTCACGCCGGAAACACTAGGCAAGCTTGTGGCTCTCTACGAGCACATTGTTTTCACCCAGGGCGTCATCTGGGATATTGACTCCTTTGACCAGTGGGGCGTGGAGCTTGGCAAGGTGCTCGCCCAGCGCATTATTCCGGAGCTGGAGAGCCAGGCGGCACCCAGGCTCAAACATGACAGCTCCACGAACAACTTGATCCGTCGCTATCGGAAAGGAAGGCAGAAGGCATCAACATAACTCTGGAAATCCATTCCTCTCCCACCAGGGGCTGATCTTTGCACACAATTGATACAGGGGGTTGAGGGTCGGTGCAAGAATCCAAGGGAGATCAAAACGTTATCCCCTCTCCCCGACCCTCTCCCCCGCAGGCGAGGGAGAGGGAGGCCAACAGAACCCGCTGTGTCAAGTGTTGGTAAAGATCGGCACCAGGGGAGGGGGGAGTAGTTGTCGGACAGGGATGGGAGAATTCTGGGAGGAGCACTTATGCAAATCGGAATGATTGGTCTTGGGAGAATGGGTGGAAACATGGTGCGCCGGTTGATGGCCGCAGGGCATGAATTCATTGTTTACTCGGCCACGGCAAAAACGAGGGAAACCTTTGCGAAAGAGACGGGCGCCTTTGCCGCCTCATCGATCAACGAGCTTGTGGCCAAGCTCAAGCCGCCCCGCGTGGTCTGGGTGATGGTGCCTGCAGCTGTGACGGATGAGACGCTGAACGAGGTAGCAAGCCTGGTGCAAAAGGGGGACATCATCATCGATGGCGGAAATTCCCACTACATCGATGACATCCGGCGGGCCAAAGAACTGGCTCCCAAGGGGATTCTTTACGTGGATTGCGGGACAAGCGGTGGGGTCTGGGGGTTGGAGCGTGGGTATTGTCTCATGATTGGCGGGCCGAAAGAGGCGGTTAAGTATCTGGATACGATTTTCAAAGCCCTGGCTCCCGGCAGGGGTGCGATTTCCCGAACACCGGGCCGGGAGAAAGCGGGTGGAACGGCCGAGGAGGGATATCTTCATTGCGGGCCAAACGGCGCAGGCCACTTTGTGAAGATGGTGCACAACGGCATCGAATACGGCATCATGGCCGCCTATGCCGAGGGGCTCAACATTCTGCACCACGCCAACATCGGCAAGCAGGAACACGCGATCGACGCTGAGACAACACCGCTCCGCAGCCCCGAAGAGTACCAATACGACATGAACCTGCCTAATATCACCGAACTCTGGCGGCGCGGGAGTGTGATTGCCTCATGGCTGCTGGACCTGACAGCGACCGCTTTGGTCCAGGACCCGGACCTTTCGGGGTTTGCAGGCCGGGTCTCGGACTCAGGCGAGGGGCGCTGGACGATCAAGGCCGCTATCGATGAGGCTGTGCCGGCGCCTGTCCTCACTACGGCGCTCTACCAGCGATTCAGCTCGCGAGGCGAAGCCGACTTTGCGGACAAGCTGTTGTCCGCCATGCGCTACCAGTTCGGCGGACACGTGGAGAAAGAGGCAAAGAAGTAAGAAATTCGAAATCCGAAGCACGAAACTCGAAACAATATCAAATGCCCCAAATTCAAATGGCCAAAACGAAGGAGGGGATCTTCTGTTTTGAGCATTGGAGTATTTAAATTTTGGATTTGTTTCGGATTTCGAATTTCGTGCTTCGAATTTAAATGCGGCAACAGGCCGCATTGAGAGGTCTCATTGGAGATTAGAATACTGGCCGATGCCGATTCGGTTGCCCGGGAGGCTGCCGCGATCATCGCCCGCGAGGCACGGGCCGCCGTGGCCGCTCGCGGCCGTTTCGTGGTGGCCTTCAGCGGCGGCCGTACCCCGTGGCAAATGCTCCGTGTCCTGGCCGGCGAGGAGGCCCGATGGAAAGACGTGCATGTGGTGCAGGTTGATGAGCGTGTGGCCCCAGAGGGCGACCCTCATCGAAACCTGACCCAGTTGCGTGAAAGCCTGCTGGAGCATGCCCCGCTGCGGCCCGAGCAACTATATGCCATGCCGGTGGAGGAAAAGGACCTGGGGGCGGCCGCAACGCGGTACGCCATGACTCTGCAGGAGATCGCCGGGTCGCCGCCGGTGCTCGACCTCGTCCACCTGGGCCTTGGGCCCGACGGCCACACCGCCTCGTTGGTGCCTGGAGATGCGGTCCTCGAAGTTACCGATGCCGACGTCGCACTGACGGGGGTCTATCAGGGGAGGCGGCGGATGACCTTGACCTATCCGATCATCAACCGCTGTCGGCACATCCTCTGGCTGGTGACGGGGAGCGAAAAGGCGAACATGCTCGTGCGGCTGCGAGACGGCGATTTGTCGATTCCGGCCGGCCGGGTTCGCGGGGACCAAGCCCTGGTGCTCGCCGACCGAGCGGCGGCTGAGAGATCTTGAAAAAGCGAAACCCGGGCTTCTTGTCAGGCCTGTCAGGTAGAAATATGTATAGTACCTGCTATGCGCAAGGCGGACCTGATCAACAGGAAGTCCCAAGGCGAATGAACACAAGCCTCTGATCGGTAGATCTACGTGATCACTTCCCCGCTCCACAACATCTTTAGAAAATTACGCCAAGGCAGAATATAGATCCCTTCATGCACCCGTGGATGAAGTTCATTACAGACGACAAAGGCCTTTTTCGGTCGGTATTCTTGGATGAATGCTTTCAGGGGCCTCAGGTCGGCTTTATCGATTCGATTGCCGCCTTTCACCTCAATAGCGACCTCCCCCCGCCCTAAGACCAAATCCACTTCCAGGCCGGATTTTAGTCGCCAGAAATTCACGTCGTATCCCAGATCCTTGTAAGACCGATGCGCGAGGATTTCCATCACGATGAAGTGTTCAAACGCTTTTCCGAATTCTTCCCCTCTCTCATGGGCAATGTGACGCCGCGTAATTGCTCCGGCAACTCCAACATCGAAGAGGTAGAACTTACCCGCTTTCGTGATGACTTTGCGTTCCTGCCGCCTCTTGTATGGTTCGATCATTGTCCCAAGGAGAGTATCCACGAGAATTTGGTAGTACTCCTTTACCGTCTTAGCATCAACGCCACAGTCCCGTGCGATATTTGAATAGTTCGTCAGTTCTCCGTGGGAATACCCCATCGCATCAAAAAACCTTGAGAAAGCGGGAATATTCCGAGTAAGGCCTTCATCGAACACTTCCTCTTTAAGATAATCCCGAACATAGGCCTGAAGCGATTTGCTGTATTCCTCCTGCAAGTAGTGCAAGGGTAACATCCCTCGGTTAAGTGCTCTGAGGAGATTTAAGTCATCGACTTCCACAGAGACCAGCGGGTGCATTTCATAGCGCCAGGCCCGGCCGCCTAGCAGATTTGCTTTCCCTCGCTTGAGTTTTCTTGCGCTGGAACCGCAAAGGATGAACCGGAACCGTTTATTCTCTATGAGCCAGTGCACCTCATCAAGGAGCTGCGGTATCTTCTGAACTTCATCGATGATCACTGGATCTCTGAGCCGCTTTGGGTCTGCCGCGATGAGTTGCTCACGGAGCAGATAGGGACGCTTGGCTAGATCAAGAAAAAGATCCGTCTGAAGCATGTCATAAATCAAGCTGTTCGGGAAGGTCGCCCTGAGATAGGTGGTCTTTCCTGTTTTCCTCGGCCCCCAAAAAAAGGCAGACTGTCCCTTTGGAAGTTCAATTCTCACCAATCGGTCAATGGGTCGCATTATGGATACCGCTCCTGTTTGGTTGAACTAGAATGGAATAATATCCATTTTGGCAACTTCTGTCAATGGGCCTCTGATTGGCCTTATTGACCCACCGCAATATGGTAATCAGAACAGGAGGGAAGCTCCCCGTGTTGCCACACGGAGCATCCTCGCGAAGGCGACTGCATGAAAGAAAGCTGATCCTTGAAAAGCCGGAATGTCGATCCGAATTTTCCTTCAACAAACGTCAAGCCTCTTCCGTTGACTGCCGGCGCCATCTCCTGATATGTAATAAACGTAACTACTGAGGTAGATAGACTGAAGGTAGATAGACTGAAGGAAAAGACACCTGCCTGCCGCGCCGCGCGCCGCGCAGGTAGGTGCGTTGGCAGGTGATTGTGTCATGGATGATCATTATTGCCCTTCAGTCTTCAGCCTTCAGCCTTAACACCTGAGCAGTTACTGATAAAAAGGTGAAGGAAGATCACGGAGACCGGCGATGATCCAGAAATTGTTCAAGGCTAGAAGATTTCCGATTAGGCCCCATGTTTTTTTCGGACCTCTCAGGAAGAAATAGGCATAGTGCATGGTTTGCATAAGACGGATTTCGTCAATAGAAAGTCCCTGCGTGTGCTGAGGCGCCCATCTTGTGCTGTTGCTCATTAGGGGAAAGTCTATGAAGGAGACCCTTGACAGCACGCAATTATGGCATATAGTATGCTATACGTCTATGCAGAAGGGAGGAAAGCCATGGGAACGACAAAAACAGCTACGGCAAGGGCGCTGATCGATCCCGAAGTCAAGAGGCAGGCTGAAAGCATACTGAAAGAGATAGGGCTGTCGGTTTCAAATTCTGTCGAACTGTTCTACCGTCAGGTAGTGGCTCAAGGCGGGCTGCCTTTCGACCTTCAGGTGCCCAATAAAAGAACCATGAAAGCGATCAGGAACTCGAGAGCAGGCAAGGGGAAAAGATTCTTGACTTCGCGGGAACTTTTCAAGGACCTGGGGATCTGAAGACATGCGCTCTATCAGGCGAGATACCCAGTTCAAGAGAGATGTGAAACGCTTGCTTAGGCGTGGGAAGGACATGCACAAACTGAAGGAGATTATTGATCGCCTAGTCTACGCCCAAGAATTGCCTGCTCGGACCAGAGATCATCAACTCAAGGGGACTCTAAAGGACTGTCGGGAGTGCCATATTGAAGGCGACTGGCTATTGATTTACCGCATCGAAGGCAGTGAACTTTGCCTCATCCGAACGGGGTCGCACTCGGATTTGTTCGGATAGACAATCGGGGTCAAAGCGCGGCTGGTCAGTCTTGTCGGATCCTGCAGGATTTACGGAGAGACTCTCATGGTTCTATGCCTTGTAAGGAATACCGGATGACGGATGCTGCTCAGCGAGCGAATAGCATTGAAAATATTCTATGCCTCCTTGCTTTTGTTCATTCTGCTCGTCTTTGGGCCTGGTGCCGGGTCGGCTCATGCTCAATCTCAGTGTCAAACCGCACTGGTCGCCCAGAACATCCTGGTCCTGCATGCCTTCGAATGCAGCGTACCCATCTTCGAATTGACCGACCTGCAACAGGACGCTCCCTATTGGACCAAAGTCCAATATCTTTTTTGTTTTGACCCCTGTAAATTCTATATCGTCAATGTGTGAGAAAGCAAAGCAAAGGAGGCGATTCAGTATGAACTCAATAAAGACTTTGATGTTGTTGCTCCTTCTGGCCTTGAGCGTAAGCGTTGCTGCTTGTGAAACCACCAAGGCGCAGTCGGAAATTGGACCTAATAGTCCAGGGGCCCCAGGGTGCAATCCACTTAAACAAACTTGTAACTAGATTCCACCTGGCTTTTATGGGCCTGCCTTGCCAAATACAGATGGAACGTTAAGCTCAAGCAAGTCAAAGGTAAGCGTATGAACCAAACCGTTAAGTTTCCTTTAGTCGACACCATCCTCAGGATCGTTGTCCTTTTCCTGCTCATCGCCTGGTGCATCGGGATCATCCTCCCCTTCCTCGAACCCGTGATCTGGGGAGCCATCATTGCCATCGCCGTGTACCCCTTCTTTGCGATGGTAAAACGCTGGGTGGGGAACAGGAATATGCTGGCAGGGGTCCTGTTGACCCTGCTGATCCTTGTCATCCTCCTGCTGCCAACCGCCTGGGTTATCAGATCGCTGGTTGAAGGGATACAAACCCTGGTCATCCAGTTCAGGAACCAGACCCTTGTGATCCCTCCCCCCGCCCCGTCTGTTGCAGGATGGCCCCTGATCGGGAAACCTATTTCGGAAATATGGTTACTGGCCTCCCAGAGCCTGGAATCGGTTATCACGACCTACAGGGAACCCCTGTCGAAATTGGGCATATCCATTCTCGGGCCGCTGGGCGGTTTCGGGAAGAGCCTCATCATGCTTTTCGTCTCGGTGATCATCGCCGGAGCATTCATTGTCAAAGCGGATGCTTCGGCCGATTTTGTGCGGAAACTAATCCATCGCCTGGCCGGTGACCGCAGCGATGAGATCATCCCTATCGCAGGGGTAACGATCAAGAATGTCGCCAAAGGCATTCTCGGGGTTGCATTCTTTCAGTTTGTTACAGCCGGTACGGTGTTCATGTTGGCGAATGTACCTCTTGCAGGACTTTGGGCCTTTGCTATCCTGGTTCTTGCCATTCTTCAATTGCCTTCGGTCATTGTCATCGTACCCGTCATCATTTACCTTTTCTCGGTAAAAGAGCTGCCTCCCGCTATCCTGTGGACGCTAGCGCTGCTGGTCATCGGCCTCTCGGATAATGTACTGAAACCGCTGCTGATGGGAAAAGGTTCCACCGTGCCAATGCTGGTCATCTTCCTGGGCGCCATCGGTGGATTTATCTTCTCCGGCTTCATCGGGCTGTTCACCGGGGCCATGGTTCTCTCAGTAGGTTACAATCTGATGGGGCACTGGATCGGCGAAGGGCAGAACTGACAGCAATCCCTATTTCGGGCATTGGGTCGGTATTCCGAAATTGTAAACGGGATTTCAAACGTAAGTTGACACACCTATTCTCAGAATCAAATTCTGTGGATGTCAATAAATGGCTTGGTCCGATCTAACTACTCGGCCCTGGCCATGGAGGTGAAAGATGAGAGAAGAGCGCAAAGTTTCGTGGAAGATGAGGAGTTCGAGGATTAGCGGGGTCGACGCGTGGAACCTGGTTAGAGGCATGGCACTGTGGCTGGCGTGCGCGCTCCTGGCGACAGGGTGTGCTACGGCCGTTGCATACCGCGCCCCCGTGGCCGGCCCGCAGTCGACCTGTGTTACTCCTGCGCCTGAGCGGGATTTAGTCGTGGGTGTAGCCTTATCGGGCGGGGGCAGCCGCGCGGCCCTCTTCGGCGCATCAGGCCTGGAGGCGCTCGCCCAGGTTCGCGCCCCCGGCGGAGGCTCTTTGCTGGATCAGGTCACATACCTCTCCAGCGTCTCCGGCGGCAGCGTGGCGGCCAGCTACTTTGCCATGAAAAAGCCCTCGAAGGGGACGGCCGTCCTGGGGCCTGATGGGGCCTTGACGGACGACTACAAGACCTTCTTTGCAGGTTACAAGGACAACGTGAGTCAAGATTTCGAAAGCGCGCTTCTCTGGCGCCAGATCGGAAGTTTTCGCTGGATCCTCAACCCTGCTTTAGCGGCCCAGTCACTGACCGAGCTGTTTACAGAACGCCTGCTGGGTCCGGCCACCTTCGGGGACCTGAGTGCGCGGGAGGCGCGGGGGGACAGCCCGCGACTGATCATCAACACCACGCTTTACAACAACGGCCGGCGGTTGGCGATGACCACCCTGCCCTCTGACACCTTTCGCTATGATTTTTTCCAGGACCTGCATCAATCGCTGGCCAAGCGGGGGAAGTCCGCCGAGTATCCGCCAATCCTTGTGCGGCGCTGGGAATCGATTGTCCCGCTGACCCCGCTTGATCTCAAGATCGATCCGTGCCCCTTGACGCCTTGCAGGCGCAGTCACCGGCTCGGCCTCGTTTCCCCCTGTGGTGGGGCCGATTACCTTACACGTGGGGGAGGAGGAGCAGTACTGGCACATCGGTGATGGCGGGCTCTATGAAAACTCCGGAACTGAGTCGCTTCTTATTCGCAATTCTGAAGCAGCTGCAGGCTAAGAAGGCGCGCCGAGCCCTGATTGTCGCCTTTGACAGCTCCTATCCCTTCTCGGTGGGCTTCAGGAAACTGAGCATGCGCGCGGAGCCGTGGACCCTGTTCAGTTACGACGTTTCCCGCATCCCCAGCATCATGGAGGAACGCGCTACGGCTTATAATGCCCTGTTCTTCCGCAGCATGCAGATCGAGGGAGTGTTTCCCGACAACCAAACCGTGCGCGTGATCTTTCTGCGCCACACCGACGCACAGTGGAAGGACGATCTCAGCGATCTGCCTGAGGTTTGCCGTCAGGAGGCGCCCCCGTTGGATTCGCCGACAGCCGTGGTGGAGCGCATCGCCGAGATACCGACCCGTTTTAAACTGGCCTCCGAGTGCGACCGGCAGTTGCTCATCACGGCCGCCGCCAAGGTGGTAGCACAGAACAAACAGGAAATAGAGGATTACCTGGCTGGCCGCCCGACGCCGGAATCCCAATCGCGCTGAGGGCGTCAACTTCGAGGATAAACCTGTGGAGAAGATTGCCGACTTTGTAACAACCTCACCTTAGGCGATTTCTCGTCGGAGGGCGCAGTTACAGGACGCCGAAAATCGCTCTCATCGCAGCTGATCATTGTCTCAGGCGTTTTGACCGATCGGGCATGAAAGGAATCTGATCCTTGAAAATCGGAATGTCGACCCGAATTTTCCTTCAGCAAAGGTCAAGCCTCTTCCATTGACTGCCGGCGCCATCTCCTGATATGTAATAAACGTAACTACTGAGGTAGATAGACTGAAGGTAGATAGACTGAAGGAAAAGACATGCGCGACCACACAAAGCCAAGATCGTTTGGACCTGCCTGCCGCGCCGCGCGCCGCGCAGGTAGGTGCGTTGGCAGGTGATTGTGTCATGGATGATCATTATTGCCCTTCAGTCTTCAGCCTTCAGCCTAAACACCTGAGCAGTTACTGATAAAGAGGTGAAGGAAGATCACGGAGACCGGCGATGATCCAGAAATTGTTCAGAGGCTAGAAGATTTCCGCTTCGGCCTCACATTTTTCTTATCTTACTGATCTGTGGACTCCTATCATGCCCAGTCCCCACCTACGCCCAGACTCAGCCCCAAAACCCGCTGACCGACAAGAACGTCCTGATCCTGCACGCACTTGAAAGCAGCACACCGCTCAGCTTAGAAACCAATAGAGGGCTCTTAGATACGCTTCGTATCGGCGGGATACCAGGGGCAAATCTATTTTTCGAATCGATGGATTTGAGGCGGAACCCAGGCCCTGAGCTCAGAAAACTCCTCGTCGAGCAAATGCGCCTAAAGTGGAGGCATCGCAAAGCCGACATGGTAATCACCGTGTACCCGGAAGCCCTGGAATTTGTGTTGAACGATTGCAGGGATGTGTTCCCCCATGTCCCCATCATCGGCCTGCACCTGCCACAAGACTTCATGATGGCGGAAACGGGCCGCCGCATTATCGGCCATTTCCCCAAATATGACATCACCGGCACGATTGACAATGCCCTGAAACTGGTCCCCGGGACAAAACGCGTCTACGTGGTAAGCGGCGCCCACAAAGTCGATAAATGGTTAGAGGATCAGGCTAGACTTGCTTCGAAGAAATGGGAGAGAGTGGAATTTCTCTACCTGAGCCACATGACCATTGAGGACATACTGGCTACCGTCTCCAAGGCGCCTCCCGGCTCCGTTATCCTTTACTTGGCCCTCACCCAGGATGTTGCCGGAAAAAGCCACACAGGCCTGGGCCTAGCCCACGAGCTGAGCCAGGTCTCCACGGTCCCGGTCTTCGGTCTGTTCGAATCCGCTCTGGGATATGGGGTTACCGGAGGGACTCTCATCAGCTGGAACCTTATTGGTAAAAGAGCGGGACAGTTGGTTATAGATATCCTCAAAGGTGTCAAAACCCTTGATGATGTCCCACCCGTTCTGGAGGTGCCCTCCGTTCCCATGTTCGATTGGCGACAGCTCACGCGGTGGAACCTGAGCGAGAGCGCGTTGCCGAAGGGAAGCATCGTGGTGAACCGGGAGTTCACGTTTTGGGACCTTAAGTATTACATCATTGGAGTCCTGGCCTTTGTCATCGCGCAGTCGTTCCTGATCGCTGGACTGTTGTTGCAGAAGCGCCGCAGGAGGTCGGCAGAGGCAGTCGCTGCGGCAGAAAACGGAGGAACTGGATCAGTTCTTCAGCGTCACTCTGGACCTGTTATGTATTGCGAACACGGAGGGATATTTCCTGCGCCTGAACCCGGCCTGGGAAAGGATTCTTGGTTACAGCAGGGAAGAACTAACGGCGAAGCGGTTCCTCGACTTCGTCCACCCTGACGATTTGGTACAGAACTCAGGAGTGCAGTGTCCGCTCTGGCGTCGCAGCGAGACAGTGATCTATTTCGAAAACCGCTACCGATGCAGAGACGGCACATATCGGTGGCTCGAATGGAGATCCGCGCCGGCCGGAAACCTGATCTATGCGGCTGCGCGTGACATCACCGAACGCCTGAAGGAAGAGGTCGAGGCTCAGCGGCACAGGGAAGAACTTGCCCACGTAACCCGGGTCGCCATGATGGGGGAATTGACCACATCATTGGCCCACGAGATCAACCAACCCCTCACGGCTATTCTGAGCAACGCCGAGGCAGCCCAGAGATTTCTCTCGCAAGCCTCGCCGGACATCAGCGAAGTCCGGCAGATCCTGGAGGACATTATCCGGGACGACAGGCGGGCCAATGATGTGGTTCGGAAAGTCCGGGCTCTTGTGAAGAAGGAAAAGCTCCGTGACGAACCCTTGGACCTGAACGAGGTGATTCTGGTAGTTGTCGATCTCATTCGGGCCGACTCCCTTCTCCAGGGTTTGTCCATTGCCACGGATTTGAGCCCGGGTTTGGCGGTGATCCATGGGGATGGCATCCAACTGCAGCAGGTGATCTTGAACCTGATTTTGAACGGGGCCGCTGCCATGAGAAATTCACCATCCGGTCAGCGCAAAATCATTGTGAGAACCGCAATGCTGGATAGCCGAACCGTGAAGGCCTTCGTGACAGATTTCGGGACCGGCATCGACGAAAACAATATTGAGCGCCTTTTCGAGCCTTTTTACACAACCAAACCCGAGGGTTTGGGCATGGGGCTTTCCATCAGCGAGACGATCATCAAGGCCCATGGAGGGACCATGGAGGCTCGGAACAACCGGGAAGGCGGCGCCACCTTTGCCTTCACGCTGCCGGCACACCAGGGAGATGCGGCGTGACAGAGGAAAAGCCCATTGTATACGTGGTCGACGACGACCCGTCCGTGCGAAAAGCTCTGGAGCGTTTGCTTCGATCGGCCGGCCATGACGCGAAGACCTTCGCATCAGCTCTTGAATTCCTGGATTTCAGCCACCCTGATGCGCCGGGGTGCCTCGTTCTTGACATCAAGATGCCGAAATTGGGCGGTCTCGAACTCCAGGACCGCCTGGCCGAAAAGAACATTTCCTTTCCCATCATTTTCATCACGGGCCACGGGACGGTTCCCGCGAGCGTCAGGGCCCTTAAAGCCGGCGCTATGGATTTCCTCCAGAAGCCCTTCGAAGACAGGGAACTCCTGGACGCGGTTTCCCGGGGGATCGAAAAGCACCGCCGCCTGCGGCAAGAGCAAAAGGAAATGGAAACTCTACGGTCCAGGCTGGAGACGCTCACGCCAAGGGAGTGCGAGGTGTTCCGGCTCGTGGTCACCGGTATGCTGAACAAGCAGGTTGCCTTCGATCTCGGGACTGGGGAAAAGACCATCAAGGTGCACCGTGGCCGCGTGATGGAAAAGATGGGCGCCCGATCTCTTGCAGACCTGGTCCGCTTTGCCGAAAAGCTCGGGATCCGTTCCTCAATCGCCTGACGCCGGCGGTCCCGCTGGACGCTCCGATGGGGGCAGGTTTCACGGGGCTTATCCATGCCATTTCTTGTTTTCTGTCCTTCTTCAATCGATATTTTCAGTTCTCTTCGCAATTCCCTTGCCCTATGCAAAATTTCTCTCGCCGATAGCCTTTCCCATTGACAATGGCCGGGTTTCAAGGTATTTTCCAAATTAAAATGCCGTTTTAATTTGGAAAATACATGTATGTCCCACGAGCATTGACAAAAACCTTTGAAGCAGCTCTCCGTCATTTCCCTGCGGTTCTGGTCACAGGCCCCAGGCAATCGGGAAAGTCTACGTTCGTTCAGCATGTCTTAAGCAATGCTCCCTATGTGACCTTCGATGATCCTCTGAGCCGGGATTTCGCCGTAAGAGATCCAGAGGGGTTCCTCGACCAGTTCAAGGGCAAGATCGTGATCCTGGATGAGATTCAATATGTCCCCTCCCTTCTGCCCTATATCAAGATCCGAATTGATAAGAACCGGAAGCCGGGAATTTGGGTCCTCACTGGCTCCCAGCAGTTTGCTGTCATGAAAGGGATTACCGAGACTCTTGCCGGGAGAATAGCAATCCTGGAACTGGCTCCCTTCAGCCTGAAGGAAATCGGTGCGTCCGGCAGAGACCTTGAGAGCGTGTTGTGGAATGGGCTTTTCCCTGAACCGTCCTGCTACCCCGAAAAACGCGACCTTTGGCTGAAATCCTACGTACAAACTTATTTGGAAAGAGATATCCGGCAAATCGAGAATATAAAGGATCTCCGTGCCTTTGAAAGCTTCGTGCACTTGTGCGCCGCCTACCAATCCCAGGAGTTCCATCCCGCTTATTTGGCAAGGGACTGCGGGGTAAGCCAACCTACGATAAAGACTTGGGCCAAGCTCCTCGAAGCCAGCTACCTGGTGACCATGCTGCCCCCCTTCTTCAAGAATTTCGGAAAGCGCATTATCAAAAGTCCTAAGTTCTATCTGACGGATCCTTCGATGGTTTGTTTTCTCACCAGGCAACCGGCACCGGAATCTCTCTTAAGGAGCAGCATGGGCGGAGCTCTTTTTGAAGGACTCATCGTGAGCGAGGTTTGGAAAGCCTTTATGAATAGAGGCAAAGAGCCGTCTATTTTTTTTTGGAGATCCCAGAGCGGGCTGGAAGTGGATTTGATCATTCAGACTGGGGGTAAGCTATGGCCCGTTGAGGTCAAACTGACTTCAACTCCAACGGTTCATCATGCGGAGCCTCTCGATCTTTTCAAAGAGATGGCCGGCAAGGAAGCATCCGGCAAAGGATTGATGGTATGCACCGTGAACCAGAAGAAGAGATTGCCCGGGAACAATGAGGCGCTACCGTGGTTTGCTTTCTCGGATTGGCTGGAGGAGACGATTGAATGACGCATTGTCTGGTGAGCTGATGGACCCCCGTAAAGTCCACGGTCTTGATCCGAAGGCTACGGCGTTCTGGGTGGTTTAATCCCAATAAATTCCTCTCAAATCCAATTCATCTCAGAGGGTTGACTCTACATGACCGAAATACGACGCGACATCACCCGCACCTTTCTGGCCCTGCTCTTCGTCGGGGGGCTGATCGGAACATCGCTTTGGATCCTCCAGCCGTTCTTGGGGGCAGCGATCTGGGCGGTGACCATCGTGGTGGCGACGTGGCCGCTGATGGCTTCGATCCAGCGCCGGCTTTGGGGCCGCCGATCGCTGGCCGTGGCCGTGATGACCGTGGTCCTTCTCTGCGTTCTCGTTGTGCCTCTTTGGTTGGCCATCGGCACCATTGTGTCGAACGCGGACCAGATTGCCGGTTGGGTGAAGTCGTTGGCCTCCTTCGAGGTGCCGCCGCCCCCGGCCTGGCTCGGCCGTCTTCCGCTTTTCGGCGATGACCTGGTAGCGGCCTGGCAAAAGATCGCGGTGGCAGGACTGCAAGATTTCATGAAAAAGCTGGCCCCTTACGGCGCCATAGTCCTCCGCTGGTTCGCCACGGAGGTGGGCGGCTTCGGGATACTGGTCCTGCAATTTCTGCTCACGGTCGTGTTCGCTGCACTCCTTTACGCCAAAGGGGAGCGCGCGGCCTCCTGGACCCGGCGGTTTTCGCGTCGTCTGGCAGGAGAGCAGGGGGAGCATTCCATCCGGCTGGCCGGGCAGGCCGTTCGCGGCGTCGCTCTCGGCGTGGTGGTGACCGCCCTGGTCCAATCCATCCTTGGAGGCATAGGCCTTGCCATCGCCGGAGTTCCTTTTGCTGCGGTCCTGACGGCAGTCATGTTCATGCTGGCGATCGCCCAGATCGGCGCGGTGCCCGTGCTGGCTCTGGCTGTGGTCTGGACCTACTGGAGCGTCGGCACGGGCTGGGGAACGTTTCTTCTGATCTGGACCCTAGTGGTCGGCAGCATGGACAACTTCTTGCGTCCCATTCTGATCAAGAAAGGCGCGGATCTTCCTTTGCTCCTCATTTTTATCGGCGTGGTCGGCGGCCTGATCGCCTTCGGCATCATCGGCCTCTTCGTCGGGCCGGTGGTGCTCGCTGTGGCCCACAAGCTTCTATCGGCTTGGGTGGAAGAGGAAATCGCTGACGCAGGGCCTCCCAGCCCGCAAGCGCCATCGCAAGAAAAGCCTTCTCTTTCCCCAGCAGGCTGACACCCTATTGCGCTAAGGATGAGATCTACTCGTTGACTCTGCGTAATGCCTCTTCGATCACGGTCCGTGACAGATACATCCCGGAATGGACATGCCCTGGTACAAAAACGCGGTGGGCGAAATGCTGGAGAAGATAAAGATGGGACGCGCGGCTTAAGAAAATGAGTGGAGAGGCATTTGCAACAGCGATTCTATCCAAGGGCTAGCTCCCTGTCCAAGTCGGAAAAATCGACCTGAAAAGAGTCCTTTCCCGCCCGGGCCAATGCCAACAAGAAATCCGTTCGGTTCATCCCGGCGATTCTCGCTGCAACCTCTTGAGAAACCTTTCCCTCTTCATACCATGTGATGGCCGCAGCAAGCCTCATCTCTCTAGTGAATTCTTCAGGGTTGAAGCGTAAGGCTACTAACACTCTTTCCGGCAATTCCATAGTCAACGTTGTCATCTCAAACACACTCCTATTTATTCGTTGCCAAATTCCTGACCCGCCACGGCCCATCGGCGTAGGATAAGGGAACCGTTTTTTAGCTATTATATATATTTTAAACCCTCAAAACAATTCGCATCTCACAATTTTTGATGCCGAGTTTTATGAATGTTGCTATGAATGGTTCTTGGACCTGTTCACTGCATGGGGATTCCGTAGGCTGAGTTGGACAAGCACCTCGAAAAGAAAGCGACTTGTTTTTTTGAATTGGCCAATTTGGCAATCCGATTGACAATTTGTCCAATTTGAAGTGGACTGTGTGGGAGGCTTTAAACTGTGACCCTCATCGTCATTTTCATCGCTTTGATCCTGCTCTATAGCATGGTCTCCAGGCGTCTCGAACGGACGAACCTGACCGCCCCGATTGTGTTCACCGGCGCCGGAATGCTGGCGCTCCTCGTTCTGCCGAGTCTTCGGGAGCAGCAAGGCAATCTCGAAGTGTTTATGAAAGTCGCCGAAGTCGGCCTGGTCCTCCTGCTGTTCAATGACGCCAGCCGCATCGATCGCCAAGTGTTGAAAAGCATGCGTTATCTTCCCGTCCGCCTGCTGAGCGTCGGGATGCTGTTGACCATTCTCCTCGGTGCTCTCGGCGCACTGGTCGTCTTTCGCCAAATCTGCGTTTTGGAAGCCGGCATCCTGGCCGCCATCCTCGCCCCGACCGATGCCGGGCTGGGACAAATCATCGTGAACAGTCCGCGTGTGCCCATGAAGATCCGCCAAGCTCTCAACGTGGAGGCCGGCCTCAATGACGGTCTTTCCGTCCCCTTCCTTCTCTTCTTCATGGCACTGGCCGGCTCGGACGCGGGAGGGGCAAGCCTGACACGCTTCATCGTGGAACAACTCGGTTACGGCGTGTTGGTCGGTGTGGGCATCGGATTGGTCGGAGGCGTGTTGCTGGGCCTTGCGCTCCGCAAGAACTGGATGGGGGAGTCGTGGCAGCCACTCGGCGTGGTCACGCTTCCGCTGCTCTGTGCGATGGCCTCCGAAGCCGTAGGTGCGAGCATGTTCATCGCGGCCTTTGCGGCAGGTCTGACAGTGCAAGTCGGTTTCAAGGAAGCGGGCAAGCACGGTGGGGAATTCACCGAGGGATGGGGACAATTGCTCAACCTCTCCGTGTTCTTCCTCTTCGGCCTGCTGGTCGCGCGAGCCTGGCCGCAATTCAACGGGATGCACTTGCTCTACGCCGGCCTCAGTCTCACCGTGGTGCGCATGCTGCCGGTGGCGATTGCTCTCTGGGGCACGCGACTGAGTTCTGCGACGGTGTTGTTTATGGGATGGTTCGGCCCGCGCGGGCTGGCGTCCATTGTGCTTGGGCTGGTCTATATCGAGCATGCGATGCACCAGGAGGGCTTGTCCACCATCAGACTCGCCGTCATGGCTACAGTGTTTGTCAGCATTTTTGCGCATGGACTTAGCGCCGTGCCCGGAATGGAACTTTACGCGCGTAGAATCGCGGCATTGGAGCCCGGTGCTCCAGAGCATGAAGGAGGACAATTCCCATAAGTTGCACATGAGGAAAAGGAGACTACGCCATGACTCAGGGAATATACATTGTGGCCGCAGAACCCCGGAGCGGCAAGTCCGTCATCGTCCTCGGTATGATGGAGATGCTGTCCGGAAGGATGGGAAAGGTCGGTTTCTTCCGTCCCGTTGTTCGGGATGAAAGGAAGCCGGACAATATCACGACTCTCATCATCAAGAGATATGGCCTTGATCTGTCGTATGAGAAGCTCTACGGCTGCGGGTACGATATCGCCCACGATATGTTTTCCCGGAATAGGGATGAGGATCTTCTGAAGATGATCCTCGGAAAATACAGAGACCTTGAAAGGGAATGCGATCTCATCGTCTGCGCAGGCTCGGATTATGCGGGGCCCGCCATTCCTCTTGAATTCGATTTCAATGCCAAGCTGGCGAACAACCTTGGATGCGCGGTGCTGCCGGTCGTCCAGGGATACGGCAGGGACACCCTGCAGGTCGTGACTGCGGCACGGGGCCTCCTGGACTCGCTCGAAGAGCGGAAATGCGACTCTCTCGCCCTCGTTGCCAATCGGGTTCAGGCCTCCCTTGTCGATGCGGTCGCCGGAGAGCTGAAGAGGGTGCTGCCGTCGGATATTCCCGCCTATGTGCTCCCCGAACTCCCGATCCTCTCAAAACCGACGGTCGGTGAGATCGCTGCGGCCCTCGACGCTGAACGTCTGAGCGGCCAGGAGGGGAGCTTCGACCGCGAGGTGAGGAATTTCAAGATTGCCGCCATGGAGCTTCCCAATTTTCTGGAGCATATCGAAGAGGGAAGCCTCATCCTGGCTCCCGGCGACCGTTCAGACATCCTCCTCGGCAGTCTCCTGGCCTACGCATCGAAGACCTATCCCCATATCGCCGGAATCCTCATGACCGGCGGGCTGAGACCTGCACCACAGGTGGAACGGTTGATCAAGGGACTCGGAGATTTACCGGTGCCGGTGATCATGGTCTCCACGGACACCTATACGACCGCTCAGCAGGTGAGTTCCCTCGAGGGGGTCCTATCTCCGGACAATGCACGGAAGATCGCCGCAGCCCTCGGGATAGTCGAAGCAAAGGTGAATTCCCGCGAGCTCATCGGCCGCCTCTCTATGGCCCGTTCCACCCGTGTGACACCGCTCATGTTCGAGTACGAGATCCTTCAGCGGGCGAGGTCGGACCGCAAACACATCGTTCTGCCTGAAGGGACGGAAGAGCGGATGCTCCGGGCTGCGGAGATCCTCAGGATGCGCGAGGTTGTCGAAATCACCCTTCTCGGCAATCGCGATGAGATCCGGCAGAAGGCTGCCGCTCTCGGTCTTTCCCTTTCTGGTGCGACGGTGATCGACCCTCTGGACTCTGCCCGCCGCCAGTCCTATGCCGATGCCTATTTCGAACTCCGCAGGCATAAGGGGATCTCGCCCCAGATGGCCTTTGATACCATGGCGGATGTGAGCTACTTCGGCACGATGATGGTGCATTTCGGGGAAGCAGACGGCATGGTATCGGGCTCTGTCCATACGACACAGCATACGATCCGTCCCGGCCTCGAGATCATCAAGACCAAGCCGGGATGTTCGATCGTTTCGAGCGTCTTCCTCATGTGCCTCTCCGACCGTGTGCTCGTTTTTGGCGACTGCGCGGTCAACCCTGCTCCCAACCCGGACCAATTGGCCGACATAGCGATCAGTTCTTCAGAGACGGCCCGCATGTTCGGCATCGATCCCCTCATCGCGATGCTCAGCTATTCCACCGGAGAATCCGGAAAAGGGACTGACGTGGACAAGGTGCGGGAGGCGACGAAGATCGCAAAACAACGCCGTCCCGACCTGAAGATCGAAGGCCCCATCCAGTACGATGCAGCGATCGATGCCGGTGTGGCCAAGACGAAGCTTCCGGGAAGCGAGGTGGCGGGCCATGCAACGGTATTCATCTTCCCGGACCTGAACACCGGCAATAACACGTACAAGGCTGTTCAGCGCTCTGCCAATGCGGTAGCCGTCGGGCCGATCCTCCAGGGGCTCAATAAACCGGTGAACGACCTCAGCCGCGGATGCACGGTGACGGACATCGTGAATACGGTTGCGATCACGGCCATTCAGGCTCAATCCAAAGGAGGTCCTGCATGAGGGTCATCGTGGTCAACTCGGGAAGCTCCTCGATCAAGTACGAGTCCTTTGACGTGAGCCACTTCAACGCCTCGGCAAAGGGGTTGCTGGAGCGCATAGGCACTTCGGACAGCAGGCTGAAGCACCGCTGGCTCGACCCCTCCGGCCATTGGGAGGAGATGGAGGAGACGCGGGCCATTGCCGACCACCGAGAGGGTTTCTCCCTTATCCTGGAGGTGAGCAGCCGGGCGCGGGCCGGCACCACCCCCGAGGCGGTTCTTGGCGTGGGACATCGCGTGGTGCACGGAGGAGAGAGGTTCAAGGAGCCGGCGATCATCGATGACCGTACGCTCGAAGCGATCAGACAGCTCATCCCGCTGGCGCCCCTTCACAATCCGGCGAACCTGACGGGTATCGAAGTCATGCGGGAACTACTGCCTGATGTTCCGCAGGTGGCTGTATTCGACACGGCATTTCATCAGACGATGCAGCCCAAGGCTTTCCTGTATGCGCTGCCCTATGCCTTCTACCGTTCCTACGGCGTCCGCCGCTACGGCTTCCACGGGACTTCCCACCAATATGTCGCCAGGGAGGCGGCACGCCATCTTGGCAAGACCGCTCGCGACGCTGAACCTGATCACCCTCCATCTCGGCAACGGCGCAAGTGCAACGGCCATAGAACGGGGAAAGAGCATCGATACGTCCATGGGCCTGACGCCCCTCGAAGGGCTCATCATGGGCACGCGATGCGGCGATCTGGACCCTGCGGTCCCCTTTTACCTGGCGAGAAAGACAGGCAAGCCCTATGATGAGATCGAAGGAGTTTTGAACCGGGAGAGCGGACTCAAAGGAATTTGCGGCGTGAACGATATGCGGGAGATCCAGAGCCGTGCTCTTGGGAATGATGAGCAGGCCGAACTCGCCCTTGAGATGTTCTGCTATCGCGTCAAGAAGTACATCGGCGCATACTGCGCAGCCCTCGGCTCCGTCGACGCCATTGTGTTCACGGGGGGCATTGGTGAGAATTCGGCCCTTGTGCGCAGCAGGTCCTGTGAGGGACTCTCAGGCCTCGGGATATCTCTCGATGAACGCGCAAACCATGTAGTTGCCGGGGGTATCACGGAGATACAGGCCGGGGAGGGCAGGGTGAAGATACTCGTCGTACCGACTGACGAGGAACGCGAGATTGCACAGCAGACTGTCGAAACGATAGAGCGGCAAATTAAGAGAAGTAACGTTCAAAAGTGTTGCATGGGACCGAGCTATCTGGACAGGGCTGGCACCTTTTCCTGCGTTCCAAGTCTCCCGGGCTGGTCTGCACGGTTACACGGAGCTTTGCTTGTCCGCTGATCCCTCGCAACGCTCGGCTCTGTTCTGGCTCTCACGGACAAACCGAGATTTGTCCGTGCCCACCAGAGTCACTCCGGAAAAGGTGCCAGCCCTGTCCGATGTTGGGCTGGTCGTATGAGCTCTATTTGTAAGCCCATGCAAACACGTTTGAACGTTATCAAACTGTTAAGAGGGTGAAAGGTAAGGACCGATGATAGACGCCAGGAGCTATTCCGTAGAAGAGACACTGAAGAACGGCACTGCGGTGAGGATCAGGGGCGTCCGGGCTGACGACAAGAAAAGAATTTCTGAAGCCTTCCGGAACCTCGAAACCGAATCGATCTACAAACGCTTCTTCCAGTACAAAAAAGCGTTGACCGATGAAGAGCTCAAGGCCGCCACCGAGGTTGATTTCGAAAACGAGGTCGCGCTCATGGTTACGATCGGGGAAAAAGAGACCGAGACCATCATCGGGGCCGGACGCTATGTGGCCTTTGATGCCGCAGGCGGCCAGCGCAGCGCGGAGGTGGCGTTCATGGTAGAGGAAGACTACCATGGTCAAGGGATCGCCGGGTTGCTGCTGCGGCATTTGGCTGGCATCGCTCGCCAAAAAAAAGTGTCGCAGTTCGAGGCGGAGGTGCTTTCGGAAAACAGGGCGATGCTTGGTGTCTTTTCACGCAGCGGGCTTCCTATGAAACAATCGGCAAGCGGCGGCACGGCCCATGTCTGCTTGTCGCTGAAAGCAGATAGGCCATGATTGCGGCTCCGGGCAGGCTCCCATTCCTGAATTCTTGACCTCGCAGCGTGCTACGGGGCAGTTCATGCCAGAACAATACCTTTGAAATCCTCAGCCTTGAGCGCAGCACCGCCGATAAGTCCGCCGTCGATATCTTCCTGCCTCAGCAATGTTGCGGCATTGTCAGCCTTCATGCTCCCTCCATACTGGATCTGGATTTTCGACGCGGCATCAGCGCCATAGAGGGTTGCAAGAACCTTTTTCCTGATGAACGCGTGAACGGCCTGGGCCTGCTCCGGAGTGGCCACTTTGCCCGTGCCAATGGCCCATACAGGCTCATAGGCGATCACGGTTTTGGGGCATCCTCTTTGAAAGCCCCTGATAGGCGCCTTCCACATGGTCTTTGACTACCGCCTCGGTGTGGCCGGCTTCCCGTTCTGCAAGGGTTTCTGCGGCACAGACGATAGGCCGCAGACCGGCCTTAAGCGATGCCTTGACCTTTTTATTGACCGTCTCGTTTCTTTGGTGGCAAAGGGCGCGCTGCTCGCTGTGGCCCATGATAACGTCGGTTATCCCTGGCGCTCCGGAGCATATGGCACGGGACCTTGCCCGTAAATGCGCCTTTTTCTTCCCAGTGAACATCCTGAGCGCCCAGCAGGACATGCGTCCTCGGATGACTTCGTTAACCGGGGCAAGGCAGACATAAGTTAGGCGAATGTCACTTGGGCCGTTGCGCCTTTGGTGGCTGCCACAACTTCTTTTGCCAGGGCTACGGCTTCCAGGGATGTTCTTATTATCTTCCAGTTGCCGGCGATAATTTTTCTGCGCATGATGACTCCTCTATCGCTTCTTCTTTTCGGTTAACGCTGCCACGCCGGGAGAGGCTTGCCCTCAAGGAATTCGAGGGATGCGCCGCCGCCGGTTGAAACATGGCTCACCTTCTTGTTCAGTCCGGCTTTCTTGATCGCTGAGGCTGAATCACCGCCGCCTATGACCGTCGTGGCGCCTTTGGCCGTGGCATCGGCCATTGCCTGCGCAATCGCGAATGTTCCTTTGGACGAGGCTTCGATCTCGAAAACGCCCATGGGGCCGTTCCAGAGAACGGTCTTCGGCAGCCCGCACCCCCTTCGAAAAGGCTTCTATGGTCCTGGGGCCAATATCAATGCGCCATGCCCGGGGAATCGCACTTGCGTCGACGATTTTGGCAGCGCCGATCGATACGGGCCTTCAAGTCGAGCTGTCCGACCAGCACATCCGTCTGGAGCATGAGTTTATCGCCTGCTGCGGCCAGAATCTGCTTTGCAAGGTCGATCTTGTCGTTCTCGCACAGAGAAGCGCCGATCTCGAGCCCGGCTGCCTTGGCAAAGGTAAAAGCCATGCCGCCGCCGATGATGAGTTTGTCGACCTTTGGGAGGAGGTTGTTGATCACTGAAATCTTGTCTGAAACTTTGGCCCCGCCGAGAATGGCGACAAAGGGCCGGTTTCAGGCGAGTTTCCACCGCACTGCCGAGGAAAATCGAGCTCTTTTTTCATGAGATAGCCGCAGGCGCGCTGGGGCAAAGTGACGCCGGTCATGGAACTGTGGTCGCGATGCGCCGTGCCGAATGCGTCATTCACATCGAGTCGGCCAGTTTTGTGAGCTTGGCACGGAAGGCTTTCACGTCCTCGTCCTTTGCTTTCAGCTTGCAACCATCCTAGAGTTTGAGCTTGCCCTCTTCCTCGATGTGAAAGCGCAGATTTTCGAGCAGAATAACGTCGCCGGATTTCATGGCCGCACACGCTTT
>CAVPOU010000011.1:0-22013 GCA_963707125.1 uncultured delta proteobacterium
CAAGCGGAACTCGCAGGACGGGATTCAAACTCAAGTACTCAAAGACACCCATAGCAAAAGCATTATCAGCCCTGCCGGCTCGGTAGCCGGAAACGTCTTCGGGAGGACGCCCTCCATTGGACCGAAGTCCAATATCTTTTCTCTTTTAGTTCCCATAGAGTCCACATCATCTGGAAGCAGTTTCCCATGTCCGGTATGTGGGCCATCGGCATTTTGCTGGGCATCAAGCTGGGCTTCGTCGGCCTGATCATGCTCATGGGCGGTTCCCCGGTGCGCTCGGTGGCACCGACTGTTTCTCGGGGCTTGACATGTCTTCCCTATGGGTATAGCATACCAATACATGAAGGCTTCCCTCATCCGACATGTAAAGGGTGTCGATGAACTGGGCAACATCATCGAAGTCAAGATGTGGAAGATTGCCGAGCGGACGGCAGACAAGCCCTATGGCTACAAATACTCTCTGGTCTACATCGTGAACGGGGAACGGGTGATCGGTTACGACAACGCGGAGGGCAGGGGAGAGCACCGGCACTATCGGGAGACCGAGCGACCGTACCGCTTCAAGAGCGTGAGTCAGCTTGTCGCGGATTTTTATGACGATATCGAGAAATTCAAACGAGGTGAGGAACCATGAAGGTCAGGAGAATCAAGATAGGGATCAAGAGCGTGAAATCCATACTGGACGACTTTGTGAAGACGGGGGAGGCAGTCGAGCGGGGGGAGAAAGTGAAGAAAGAAACGGGCACCTACTTCACGAGCTTGGAGGCATTCAGGAAGGCCCTGACGCCTAAGCGCATGGAACTCCTTCACATCGTCAGAACGGAGCGGCCTTCGTCCATCAATGAGCTGGCCCGCATGGCCAAGCGGGACGTGAAAAATGTCGCTGATGACGTGAAGTACCTCGATCAGATCGGACTGATCGAAAAGAAGAAGACAAAGAGAAGGAGCGCACCGGTTGTCACGTATGAGAAGCTGATGCTGGAGATTGCAGTGTAGGTCAGGTGATGCAGACTCCCTTTTTCGGACTCGGACTGAATAGGGTTCGGCCTTGTGTGCACTGATGAAGATCGCGAGCATGATCAATCTGCCAATCATCTTCTGTTTCATCCTTCCCCCTTAGGGTGAACACAGAAGGTGTTTTATATCTGTCTGATTTTCCGTTCGTGGTGAGGCCTGCCTGCCATCTGTCAGGCAGGTATCGAACTCCGAACGGGACACCCGTTCCGGTTCTTGCCCGAATGTTCCGTTGGACAGCCTCCAGCGGGGATTTCTACGCGAGTTGGCCGACAAAAATTCCTTGATACGATCGTAAAAATATGGGGAGCCGAAATAAATTGGGGGCAGCGGCTTTGATCCTTCGACCGGGCCCTAGCCCTGCTCTTTAGAGCGGGGATAAGGTCCCGCTCAGGATCAACCTTGAGCAAGATCCGGCCTTCAGGCTGGAGAGCCGGAGGGTTGACAAATGCAAGAATCGATTGAAACCAAGCGCACCGAATTGGAACAACGGTTAAGCCTCGAGACGCTCCTGGCCGAGACCTCGACGCGTTTTATCAATGTCCCCGCCGACCGGATAGACAGCGAGATTGAAGACGCCCAGCGCCACATCTGCGAGTCACTCGACATCGACATCTTGGCTGTTTGGCAGTTGTCGAACGAAGACCCGGTTGCCCGGTCGTGTGACAGGGACAGCCCGCGAGGGCCTACTTGTGTCGATCATCGTAGCTGCTTCGGCAGGGAGACAATGTCCTTCAGAGGCCAGACGGATATCTGCTTTGAAAGGGGATAGGGGTGCTCTCCGGGGTAAATGATCCAAAGATGGGCTAGGTTCAGGCTCTCAAGGGCCTGGTTCATTGATTTGGTGATTTTAGGGGTTTCGCTGAATTTGCATTCGACGCCATATCGACGACCACGAGAAATGAAAAAGAGGTCCACCTCTGCGCCGGTGTGGGTCGCCCAGAAAAAAGCCTGGGCGGGTTTCACAGACTGCAATACTTGTTCAATCGCAAAACCTTCCCACGAGGCTCCCATCCGAGAATAGCCTAGAAGCGTCTGGGAATCGGGAAGATTAAGCAGGGCATGGAGTAGACCCGAATCCCGCAAGTACACCTTGGGGGCTTTGACCTGGCGTTTGCCGATGTTTTCGTACCACGGCTGAAGCTGCCGGATCATAAAGGTTCCGGCCAGAACGTCAAGATAGGATTTGACCGTTTTGTCCGACAGGTCCAAGGAACGGCCGAGTTCAGAGGCATTCCAGATTTGACCGTGATAATGAGCGAGCATGGTCCAGAATCGGCGCATGGTCGCAGGGGGAACTGAGATGCCAAGCTGTGGGATATCTCGTGCCAAAAAAGTCTGGATGAACGCTTCGCGCCATGCGAGACTGTCGTCATCTGAGGGGGCTAGAAAGGAACGAGGGAATCCGCCCCTCAGCCACAGGATGGTGGAGCGATTCGTTCCCGCCTCCTGCAGATCAAAACCGGAGAGTTCGACGAATTCGACACGACCGGCAAGGGTCTCGGAAGCATTCTTAACAAGATCGGGCGATGCGCTCCCCAGAATCAGAAACCGAGCCTTGTTCTCAGGGCGGTCGACCAGCACGCGTAGCACGCGAAAAAGCTCGGGCATTGCCTGAATTTCATCAATGATCACGAGACCGCGAAAGGATCCGAGCATCAATTGCGGATTCTGGAGGCGGTTTAGATCGGGTTGCGATTCCAGGTCAAACAACACGTTGGTTCTTTCTTTCGCAAACATACGAGCGAGCGTTGTCTTACCGCACTGCCTGGGGCCTATGAGGGCCGTGATTGGGGAGCGTCTCACAGCGCGGGATAGTTGGGTCAGATAGACGGGTCGATCAATCATGGCTAACATCTATCATTGAAAATTCGGAATGTCAATCCGATTTTTCAATGAAAAAAAGCGAACGTCTTCTTCGCACCTATTCACCCTTTGCTCGCCCTTTTTCCGCCGGATTTACAGATAGGTCGCTTAGCCGAGAATTCTTGATCCGGTGCCAGCCCCCCGGACGCTCCTAATTGGACTAAAGTCCAATAGACTTCGGTTCGCATAAAGGTACTAATAGAAGACACGAGATAGGATAGGGGATATGAACCGGGTTTAGCCGGAACGTTAAGCGCAAGTAAGTCAGAGGTAAGTGTATGAACCAAACCGTTAAGTTTCCTTTAATCGACACTATCCTGAGGATCGTCGTCCTTTTCCTGATCATCGCCTGGTGCATCGGGATCATCCTCCCCTTCCTCGAACCCGTGATCTGGGGTGCCATCATTGCCGTGGCCCTGCACCCCTTCTTTGCTATGGTAAAACGCTGGCTGGGGAACAGGAATATGCTGGCAGGGGTCCTGTTGACCCTGCTGGTCCTTGTCATCCTCCTGCTGCCAAGCGTCTGGGTTATCAAATCGCTGGTTGAAGGGGTACAAAGCCTGGTCGTCCAGTTCAGGAACCAGACCCTTGTGATCCCTCCCCCTGACCCGTCTGTTGCAGCATGGCCCCTGATAGGGAAACCAATTTCGGAAATATGGTTGCTGGCCTCCCAGAGCCTGGAATCGGTTATCACGACCTACAGGGAACCGCTGTCGAAGCTGGGAATGACTTTTCTCGGGCCCCTGGGCGGTTTCGGGAAGAGCCTCATCATGTTTTTCGTCTCGGTGATCATCGCCGGCGTATTTCTCATCAAAGCCGATGCTTCGGCCGATTTTGTGCGGAGACTAATCCGGCGCCTGGTCGGAGAACGCAGCGATGAGATCCTCCCTGTCACAGGAGCAACGATCAAGAATGTGGCCAAAGGCATCCTCGGGGTCGCATTCTTTCAGTTTGTTGCAGCCGGTACGGTGTTCCTGTTGGCTCATGTACCTCTTGCAGGACTTTGGGCCTTTGGTGTCCTGGTTTTTGCCATTGTTCAACTGCCGTCGGGCATTGTCATCGTACCTGTCATCATTTACCTTTTCTCGGTAAAAGAGCTGATGCCGGCCATTCTGTGGACGATCCCGCTGCTGGTCATCGCCCTCTCCGACAATGTACTGAAACCGCTGCTGATGGGAAAAGGCTCCAGCGTGCCGATGCTGGTCATCTTCCTGGGCGCCATCGGTGGGTTTATTTTCTCCGGCTTGATCGGGCTGTTCACCGGGGCCATCGTTCTATCAGCAGGTTACACACTGATGATGCACTGGATCGGCGAAGGGCAGAAGCGATAGAAACCCTTATTTCGGGAATTGGGTCGGTATCCGGAAACTGTAAACGGAAGAGATTCATAGCATATGGGGCCTTGGCCCAGGAGGTGAAAGATGAGAGAAGAACGAAAAGTTTCGTGGAGTATGAGGACTCCGAGGATTCGCGGGGTCGAGGCATGGAACCTGGTTAGAGGAATGGCGCTGGGGCTGGCGTGTGCGCTCCTGGCAACAGGGTGTGCTACGGCTGTTGCCTACCGCGCCCCCGTGGCAGGCCCCCAGACGACCTGTGTTATGCCTGCGCCGGATCGCGCCGCTGTCGTGGGTGTAGCTTTATCGGGCGGGGGCAGCCGCGCGGCCCTCTTCGGGGCTTCCGGCCTGGAGGCGCTCGCCCAGGTTCGCGCCCCCGGCGGAGGCTCTTTGCTGGATCAGGTCACACACCTCTCCAGCGTCTCCGGCGGCAGCGTGGCGGCCAGCTACTTTGCCATGAAAAAGCCCTCCAAGGAAACGGCCGTCCTTGGGCCTGATGGGGCGTTGACGGACCACTACAAGACCTTCTTTGCAGGCTACAAGGACAACGTGAGTCAAGATTTCGAAAGCGCGCTTCTCTGGCGCCAGATCGGGAGTTTTCGCTTGATCCTCAACCCGGCCTTGGCGGCCCAGTCACTGACCGAACTGTTTACTGAACGGCTGCTGGGTCCTGTCACCTTCGGGGATCTGAGTGCGCGGGAGGCGCGGGGGGACAGCCCCGCGGCTGATCATCAACACCACGCTTTACAACAACGGCCGGCGGCTCGTGTTGACCACCCTGCCCCCCGAGACCTTTCACTACGATTTTTTCGGAGAACTGCGTCAATCGCTGGCCAAGCGGGGGAAGCCCGTTGAGTTCCCGCCGCTCCTTGTGCGACGATGGGAATCGCTCATCCCGATGACCCCGCTTGATCTCAAGGTCGATCAGTGCGCCGTGAGGATAGCCGCCGCAGCCACCGGCTCGGCCTCGTTTCCCCCCTGGTGGGACCCTTCACCGTTCGTGTGGGGGAGGAGGAGCAATACTGGCACATCGGGGATGGTGGACTTTATGAAAACTCGGGCATCGAGTCGCTGCTTTTCGTAATTCTGAAGCAGCTGCAGGCTAAGAAGTCTCGCCGAGCCCTGATTATCGCCTTTGACAGTTCCTACCCCTTCTCCGTGGGCTACAGGAAACTGAGCATGCGCTCGGAGCCCTGGACCCTGTTCAGTTACGATGTTTCCCGCATCCCCAGCATCATGGAGGAACGCGCTACGGCTTATATGTCCTTGTTCTACCGCAGTATGCAGATCGAGGGAGTGTTCCCCGATAGCCAGACCGCGCGCGTGATCGTTCTGCGTCACACTGACGCACAGTGGAAGGAGGATCTCAGCGATCTGCCCGAGGTTTGCCGCGAGGAGTCGCCCCCGTTGGATTCGCCGACAGCGGTGGTAGAGCGCATTGCCGAGATCCCGACCCGATTTAAGCTGGCCTCCGAGTGCGACCGGCAGCTTCTCATGACGGCCGCGGCCAAGGTGGTCGCACAGAACAAACAGGAGATAGAAGACTACCTGGCGGGCCGCCAGACGCAGGAAGGCACCACACGCTGAGGCCGTCCACTTCGAGAATGAAATTGCTGCATTTGCCGGGAGCACAGGCACCGGCCGATCTAGGCTCAATTGTCGCCCCGATGCTTCCCGCGAATGCGGATTCCCGGAAACAACGCAAGAAAGAAACCCTCATGAAGATGCTGGAGGTGTAGGAAGGAGAGGAGAGATATGAAGAAGAAAAGGCCGTTGATAACAGCACTGACCATGTTTCTGGCGCTCCTGCTGGGGGCCCCGCTGGGGGTCCTCGCGCAGAGCGGAGGCGAGCAGAAGACTTTTAAGCAGGAAGAGTTGGATCAGATGATAGCGCCCATCGCCCTCTACCCTGACTCCCTGCTCACCCAGATACTGATGGCTTCCACCTATCCGCTTGAGGTTGTGGAGGCTGATCGCTGGGCAAAGAAGAACAAGGATGTGAAGGGTGACGCGTTGACAAAGGCTCTTGAAGCTCAGCCCTGGGACCCGAGCGTCAAGTCCATGGTGAACTTTCCCCAGGTGTTGGCCATGATGAGCGAGAAACTCGACTGGACACAGAAATTGGGCGACGCATTCCTCGCACAGCAGAAGGACGTGATGGACACGACCCAGAAGCTTCGAAAGAAAGCGCATGCAGAGGGGAATCTGAAGACGACCAAGGAGCAGGTTGTCAAGGTCGAAAAAGAGGTCATCATCATCGAACCGGCCAACCCACAGGTCGTCTATGTCCCGACCTACAGCACGACCGTGGTGTACGGCACCTGGCCTTACCCGGCCTACCCGCCTTACCCCTACTATCCTCCCGGATACGCGCCTGGTGCGGGATTGTTCGGATTTGGAGCCGGAGTCGCCGTAGGCGCCGCGTGGGGTTACGCATGGGGTCACGCAAACTGGAACGGAGGGGATGTCGACGTCAACGTGAACCAGAACACCAACATCAATAACAACATCGACCGAAGCAAGGAACAGAACAAGGTAACGCGCGGCGAGGGCGGGAAGGGATCGTGGCAGCATAACCCTGAACATCGTAAGGGTGTATCGTACAAGGATCAGGGAACCGCTGACAAGTTCGGCAAGGGAGGACCCAAGGATGCGCAGTCACGGGAGTCCTCCCGCGGCCGTGGTGATACAGGCAGGCAGGATTCAGCCCGGGGCGAGCAGGCAGGACCTGGCAGTGGTGGTAAATCAAGCCCCTCGAGGAAGGAAAGTGGCGGAAAGCAGAGTGCCTTCGGAGGCACGGAGAAAGGGAGTAGTGCGAAGATGGAGAGTGACCGTGGGCAGTCAAGCCGCCAAAGCGCGTCCGCACAATCCTCGCAGAGAGGTGGTGGCAGCAGCGGTACCAGCGGTGGCGGCAGTGGCAAGTCCAGCAGCGGCGGCGGTGGTGGTGGTGGGGGCGGTGGCCGCAGTGGCGGCGGCGGCAGAGGAAGATAAGGAGGGGAGAACATGCATACCTACACACGGAAAAACGAAAAGTGGCTATTGAGGTTTGTTTGCTCCGTCGCTGTTGCGACGTTGATCATCGTGCTGTCTGTCCCGTTGCAGGGTTACGCAGCACAAGCCAGGGAAAAGGTATTTGCTTCTCCCGAGGAAGCAGTGAAGGCGTTGGTCGATGCAGTGAAAGCCGAGAACATGGCGGAATTGAGCGCCATCTTTGGCCCTGCAGGGAAAGAAGTGCTCTCCTCTGGAGATGCGATAGCGGACAAGGCAGGCAGGGAGAAGTTCGTTAAGGCTTATGAGATGAAAAATGCCCTGATACGAGAGGGTGACGCGAAGGTTGTCCTTCAGATAGGTACAGAGGAATGGCCCTTCCCCATCCCTATTGTGAAAAGGGGTGAAAAATGGTCCTTTGATACAGGGAAAGGTAAGGAAGAACTGATCAACCGGCGCATTGGAAGGAATGAGCTGAACACCATCCAGACCTGTCTGGCTTATGTTGACGCACAAAGAGAATACGTGGTTAAAGACCGGGACGGAGATGGCCTTTTCGAATATGCCCAGAAATTCAGAAGTGACCCTGGGAAGAAGAATGGTCTTTATTGGGAGGCGAAAGCGGGCGAGGGGCAGAGTCCCTTGGGTCCTCTCTTTGCCGCAGCCCAGGAAAAAGGTTACAGCAAGGCGGCGGGTGGCAAGCCCGTTCCCTATCACGGGTATTATTACAGAATCCTGACTGCTCAGGGCAAAAGTGCGCCGGACGGGGCTTATGACTACCTTGTCAGAGGAAACATGATCGGCGGATTCGCTCTGGTGGCGTATCCGGCCAAATATGGGGCTTCAGGCGTCATGACCTTTATCGTGAATCACGACGGGGTGGTTTACCAGAAAGACCTGGGGAAAAGCACCGAGAAGAATGCTGTGGCAATGAAGCTCTTCAACCCAGATAAGACCTGGAAGAAGGCACAGTAGCTGTCAGGCCGTTTTACATGCGCCCCCTCACCCCGACTCTCTCCCCCGATCATGGGAAAGAGGGCAGAGCCTGCCCCGTACTTGTTGCGTGGGGGACGACTAATAAAGGTGAGCGTATGAACCCAACTGCTAAAGCTCCCCTAATCCCTTTCGGGGTCAGTTCCCCGAAGCTCGCTTCGTTCCAGAGTAGATTTGGTATCCTTTATGGATGCCCCGCGGCTTGCTGCGGGGTTGTTCATTTCGCTGAAAGATAAGGTTGACCCGCCCCACAGACGAACGAATTAAACGAGTCTAAAACCTTCGCACCATGGGGTCAATAGCGAGGAAAACCAGGCATGGTAGTTGTTGACAGGGGAAGGAAAGTGCTTCATATTTGCGAATAATTAGGGGAAGACCGTATCCTTTTCCCTGCGGAGAAATGATCATGAAGGCTGAGAGTCACGTCGTGTGGTCTACGAAGAAGGAGATTGATCTGGGGGATTCGTCTCAGAAGAAGAGCTATATCCAGGATGTGCTTACAAACGGCTTGGCTTCAGATGTCTCCAAATTGGATTGGGAAGAAATCGAAAGGATCCTGCCCTATCTTAAACTGCCTGAACGCGTATTGAGACTCTGGAGGTTCTACTTTGAACACGCTAAAAGGTAAAGGGATTATTACTCCCCTTCAAATAAAACTTCTGCATGACATGGCATCCCTGCCGGACACACAACATTTCTATCTGACAGGGGGTACTGCCCTCGCGGAATTTTATCTTGGTCACCGGCGGTCTTATGACCTCGATCTTTTCACTTCAGAGACAGGCCTGGTCATTCATTTCTCGCGAACTGTGGAGAAGAGCCTAGGGTTGCAGTCCGATTACTTGATCAGACCCATGCGACGATTTGAGTCCTTTGTCGAACTGGAAGCGGAAGGATATGGTGAAAAGGTGCAGATTCACCTTGCTTACGACTCCCCGTTTCGCTGGGGCAAGCCGCTTCAATCGGAATACGGGGTGAACGTCAATGGCTACCAAGACCTGATCGTCGACAAGGTCCTTGCCTTCTTCGGCAGGTGGACCCAAAGAGACGCAGTGGATTTGTTCGAAATCATTAAAAAGGAAAAGATCGGCCCCCTGCTGGATAAGGCAAAGGAAAAAGATCCCGGCTTTGATCTATACTGGTTTGCAGCGGCGCTGGTAGAGGTGGAGAAATATCCTGACAACATAGCGAAGTGGCCGGTGGATGTGGTGGTTGAGGTTGACGCAAAGATCCTGAAAGAAACCTTTCTCGAACTCTCACGCGAGATTATGGGCAGGATCAAAGAATCGACCTAAAAAGAGTTCCTTCCCGCCCTGGCCAATACCAACAAAAAATCCGTTCGGTTTATCCCGGCGATTCGTGCCGCAACCTCTTGAGAAGCCTCTTCCTGCAGGCGAATGGGTAGGTAAAGCCCGTGGGCCTGTGGACGCTTCCTATTGGACCAAAGTCCAATATCTTTTCTCTTTTAGTTCCCATAAAGTCCACATCATCTTTTCTGACTGATTCCTTTTTCGGGAAAAGCCGTTTGAATCTATTCACCGGGCCATTGTGTCAGGACCCGAGGAGATGACATGCCCCAAAAATCAGTCACGGTATATGTGGTCGATGATGACGAGTCCATACGGAGGGCCCTGAAGCGGCTGCTCAGGTCTGCCGGCTATCACGCTGTCACCTTCGAGTCCGCGGAGGAGTTCATGGAAGCCACCTCCTGCCAAGGGGAGGGCTGTCTGGTCTTGGACATACGCCTGCCGGGAATGACGGGTCTTGATCTTCAAGAGAAACTCGCCTCCTTGGGGGCGAAGTACCCGGTGATTTTTATGACCGCTCATGACAACCCGCAGTGGCAGGAAAGGGCGAAGAAAGCGGGCGCCCTCGCTTACCTGAGGAAGCCTTTTGATGAACACTGGCTGCTTAAAGCAATTCAGCTTGCTTGCCCTGAGGCAGCCTGATGGAAGAAATAGAGGGAGGCATGAAAACGAAATTTGAAGGTTATGTGAAAGGGCGGAAAGCACCTTTTTCGGTTATTCCGGCGAACCCCGGATCAGGTCCGGGGCAGGCGCCGGAATCCAGGATTACCAAGAACTTCTGGACTCCGACGACCCTGCCCCGGCGTAAGCCGGGAGCCGGGGTGACGGCTTGAAGGCCTTTTAGCGAATTTATCGGACATCACCCTTACAAAAAACAGAAAGGAGAAAAACAAATGAAGAAAAGCATGAAGGTAACCTTTTTCCTAACCCTGATGGCGGCAATCACGATGTGGTTTGTTTCCCCTGTGGTGGCGCAGGACAACATGCAGATCCTGCGTGACAAGATCAAGGCGGACAAGAAGTTGGTTGTGGCGGCCAACATGGACCTGACCGAGTCGGAGGCAAAGGGATTTTGGCCCGTCTACGAGGAGTATCAGAAGAAGCTGACTGCGATCAATCAGCGCATCGTCAGGCTCATCGAGAGCTACGCTGAGGACTTCCGGGCAAATACCCTCACCGATGAGAAGGCTAAGAAACTCACTGATAAGCTTGTGGCCATCGGGAAGGCTGAGGCCGAGCTCCAGGCGGCATCTGTTCCGAAACTGAATAAGGTGCTGCCCCCGAAGAAGGTCGCTCGGTATCTGCAAATCGAGAACAAAATCCGGGCTGCCGTGAAGTACGAGCTTGCGAACGGAGTGCCGCTCGTCCAGTAGTCCTGGGCAAGGGGAATATGCCGTGAATCAGGGAATATACATTGTCGGCGCAGAACCCCGGAGCGGCAAGTCCGTCATCGTCCTCGGGATGATGGAGATGCTGTCCGGAAGGATGGGAAAGGTCGGTTTTTTCCGTCCCGTTGTTCGGGATGAAAGGAAGCCGGACAATATCACGACTCTCATCATCAAGAGATATGGCCTTGATCTGTCGTATGAGAAGCTTTACGGCTGCGGATACGATACGGCCCGCGATATGTTTTCCCGGAATAGGGATGAGGATCTTCTGAAGATGATCCTCGGAAAATACAGAGACCTTGAAAGGGAATGCGATCTCATCGTCTGCGCAGGCTCGGATTATGCGGGGCCCGCCATTCCCCTTGAATTCGATTTCAATGCCAAGCTGGCGAACAACCTTGGATGCGCGGTGCTGCCGGTCGTCCAGGGATACGGCAGGGACACCATGCAGGTCGTGACTGCGGCACGGGGCCTCCTGGACTCGCTCGAAGAGCGGAAATGCGACGCTCTTGCCCTCGTTGCCAATCGGGTTCAGGCTTCCCTTGTCGATGCGGTCGCCGGAGAGCTGAAGCGGGTGCTGCCGTCGGATATTCCCGCCTATGTACTCCCCGAACTCCCGATCCTCTCAAAACCGACGGTCGGTGAGATCGCTGCGGCCCTGGACGCTGAACGTCTGAGCGGCCAGGAGGGGAGCTTCGACCGCGAGGTGAGGAATTTCAAGATCGCCGCCATGGAGCTTCCCCATTATCTGGAGCATATCGAAGAAGGAAGCCTCATCATAGTTCCCGGTGACCGTTCAGACATTCTCCTCGGCAGTCTTCTGGCCTACGCATCGAAGACCTATCCCCATATCGCCGGAATCCTCATGACCGGCGGGCTGAGGCCTGCACCCCAGGTGGAACGGTTGATCAAGGGACTCGGAGATTTACCGGTACCGGTGATCATGGTCTCCACGGACACCTATACGACCGCTCAGCAGGTGAGTTCCCTGGAGGGTGTCCTATCTCCAGACAATGCACGGAAGATCGCCGCAGCCCTCGGGATAGTCGAAGCGAAGGTGAATTCCCGCGAGCTCATCGGCCGCCTCTCTATGGCCCGTTCCACCCGTGTGACACCGCTCATGTTCGAGTACGAGATCCTTCAGCGGGCGAGGTCGGACCGCAAACACATCGTTCTGCCTGAAGGGACGGAAGAGCGGATGCTCCGGGCTGCGGAGATCCTCAGGATGCGCGAGGTTGTCGAAATCACCCTTCTCGGCAATCGCGATGAGATCCAGCAGAAGGCTGCCGCTCTCGGTCTTTCCCTTTCTGGTGCGACGGTGATCGACCCTCTGGACTCTGCCCGCCGCCAGTCCTATGCCGATGCCTATTTCGAACTCCGCAGGCATAAGGGGATCTCACCCCAGATGGCCTTTGATACCATGGCGGATGTGAGCTACTTCGGCACGATGATGGTGCATTTCGGGGAAGCAGACGGCATGGTATCGGGCTCTGTCCATACGACACAGCATACGATCCGTCCCGGCCTCGAGATCATCAAGACCAAGCCGGGGTGTTCGATCGTTTCGAGCGTCTTCCTCATGTGCCTCTCCGACCGTGTCCTCGTTTTCGGCGACTGCGCGGTCAACCCTGCTCCCAACCCGGACCAATTGGCCGACATAGCGATCAGTTCATCAGAGACGGCCCGCATGTTCGGCATCGATCCCTTCATCGCGATGCTCAGCTATTCCACCGGAGAATCCGGAAAAGGGGCTGACGTGGACAAGGTTCGGGAGGCGGCGAAGATCGCAAAACAACGCCGTCCCGACCTGAAGATCGAAGGTCCCATCCAGTACGATGCAGCGGTCGATGCCGGGGTGGCCAAGACGAAGCTTCCGGGAAGCGAGGTGGCAGGCCGTGCAACGGTATTCATCTTCCCGGACCTGAACACCGGCAATAACACGTACAAGGCTGTTCAGCGCTCTGCCAATGCGGTAGCCGTCGGGCCGATCCTCCAGGGGCTCAATAAACCGGTGAACGACCTCAGCCGCGGATGCACGGTGACGGACATCGTGAACACGGTGGCCATTACGGCGATTCAGGCTCAATCCAAAGGAGGTCCTGCATGAGGGTCATCGTGGTCAACTCGGGAAGCTCCTCGATCAAGTACGAGTCCTTTGACGTGAGTCCCTTCAACGCCTCGGCAAAGGGGTTGCTGGAGCGCATCGGCACATCGGACAGCAGGCTGAAGCACCGCTGGCTCGACCCCACCTCCGGCCATTGGGCGGAGATGGAGGAGACGCGGGCCATTGCCGACCACCGACAGGGTTTCTCCCTTATCCTGGAGGTGACAAGCCGGGCGCGGGCCGGCGCCACCCCCGAGGCGGTTCTTGGCGTGGGACATCGCGTGGTGCATGGAGGAGAGAGGTTCAAGGAGCCGGCGATCATCGATGACCGTACGCTCGAAGCGATCAGACAGCTCATCCCGCTGGCCCCCCTTCACAATCCGGCGAACCTGACGGGTATCGAAGTCATGCGGGAACTCCTGCCGGATGCTCCGCAGGTGGCTGTTTTCGACACGGCATTTCATCAGACGATGCAGCCCAAGGCTTTCCTGTATGCGCTGCCCTATGCCTTCTACCGTTCGTACGGCGTCCGCCGCTACGGCTTTCACGGGACTTCCCACCAATATGTCGCCAGGGAGGCGGCACGCCATTTGGCAAGACCGCTCGCGGCGCTGAACCTGATCACCCTCCATCTCGGCAACGGCGCCAGTGCAACGGCCATAGAACGGGGAAAGAGCATCGATACGTCCATGGGCCTGACGCCCCTCGAAGGGCTCATCATGGGCACGCGATGCGGCGATCTGGACCCTGCTGTCCCCTTTTACCTGGCGGGAAAGACAGGCAAGCCCTATGATGAGATCGAAGGAGTTCTGAACCGGGAGAGCGGACTAAAAGGAATTTGCGGCGTGAACGATATGCGGGAGATCCAGAGTCGTGCTCTTGGGAATGATGAGCAGGCCGAACTCGCCCTTGGGATGTTCTGCTATCGCGTCAAGAAGTACATCGGCGCATACTGCGCAGCCCTCGGCTCCGTCGACGCCATTGTCTTCACGGGGGGCATTGGTGAGAACTCGGCCCTTGTGCGCAGTAGGTCCTGTGAGGGACTCTCAGGCCTCGGGATATCTCTCGATGAACGCGCAAACCATGTAGTTGCCGGGGGTATCACAGAGATACAGGCCGGGGAGGGCAGGGTGAAGATACTCGTCGTACCGACCGACGAGGAACGCGAAATTGCACAGCAGACTGTCGAAACGATTAGTAACGTTCAAAAGTGTTGACATGGGACCGACCGCTCTGGACAGGGCCGGGACCTTTCCCTGCGTTCCAAGTCTCCCGGGCTGGTCTTTTCTACGGTTTATCCACGGGGGAGTTTTGCCCCCTCCCGCTGATCCCCTCGCATACGCTCAGGGCCAGGGGTTTCCCCCATTGATAAACCGTGAAAAGACAGCGCCCTCCCGCCAGTCACTTCGGAAAAGGTCCCAACCCTGTCCGAGGTGAAGCTTGTTGTGTGGGATCTCTTTCTAAGCCCATGTCAACACTTTTGAACGTTACCAAACGCTTAAAAGGGTGAAAGGAAAGGACCGATGATAGACGCGAGGAGCTATTCCGTAGAAGAGACACTGAAGAACGGCACCGCAGTGAGGATCAGGGGCGTCCGGGCTGACGATAAGAAAAGAATTTCTGAAGCCTTCCGGAACCTCGAAACCGAATCGATCTACAAACGCTTTTTCCAGTACAAAAAAGCGTTGACCGATAAAGAGCTCAAGGCCGCCACCGAGGTGGATTTCGAAAACGAGGTCGCTCTCATGGTTACGATCGGGGAAAAAGAGACCGAGACCATCATCGGGGCCGGACGCTATGTGGCCTTTGATGCCGCAGGCGGCCAGCGCAGCGCGGAGGTGGCGTTCATGGTAGAGGAAGACTACCATGGTCAAGGGATCGCCGGGTTGCTGCTGCGGCATTTGGCTGGCATCGCTCGCCAAAAAGGAGTGTCGCAGTTCGAGGCGGAGGTGCTTTCGGAAAACAGGGCGATGCTTAGTGTCTTTTCACGCAGCGGGCTTCCTATGAAACAATCGGCAAGCGGCGGCACGGCCCATGTCTGCTTGTCGCTGAAAGCAGATAGGCCATGATTGCGGCTCCGGGCAGGCTCCCATTCCTGAATTCTTGACCCCGCAGCGTGCTACGGGGCAGTTCATGCCAGGACAATACCTTTGAAATCCTCAGCCTTGAGCGCAGCACCGCCGATAAGTCCGCCGTCGATATCTTCCTGCTTGAGCAACGTTGCGGCATTGTCAGCCTTCATGCTCCCTCCATACTGGATCTGGATTTTCGACGCGGCATCAGCGCCATAGAGGGTTGCAAGAACCTTTTTCCTGATGAACGCGTGAACGGCCTGGGCCTGCTCCGGAGTGGCCACTTTGCCCGTGCCAATGGCCCATACAGGCTCATAGGCGATCACGGTTTTGAGGGCATCCTCTTTTGAAAGCCCCTGATAGGCGCCTTCCACATGGTCCTTGACTACCGCCTCCGTGTGGCCGGCTTCCCGTTCTGCAAGGGTTTCTCCGACACAGATGATGGGCCGCAGACCGGCCTTAAGCGATGCCTTGACCTTTTTATTGACCGTCTCGTTTGTTTCGTGGAAAAAGGCGCGCTGCTCGCTGTGGCCGATGATCACGTAGGTTACCCCTGCGCTCTTGAGCATGTCGCACGAGACCTTGCCTGTAAATGCGCCTTTTTCTTCCCAATGAACATCCTGAGCGCCCAGAAGGACATGCGTGCCCTTGATGACTTCGTTGACTGGGGCAAGGCAGACATAGGTTGGGCAAATGATGACTTGGGCCGTTGCACCTTTGGTGGCTGCCACAACTTCTTTTGCCAGGGTTACGGCCTCAGAGATGTTCTTATTCATCTTCCAGTTGCCTGCGATAATTTTTCTGCGCATGATGACTCCTGTAAAATTACTCTCCTTCGTCAGAATGCCCCGCCCGGGAAGGCGGGGGATCAATGGCCTCCTTTTAAATTCCCCTCCCTTGATGGGAGGGGTTAGGGGAGGGTGAAGAGAGAGGGATATCACCCCCACCTTAATCCTCCCCCATCGAGGGGGAGGAAAAACTTTAGATTGAACGCAAGATGTCCCGTACGGAAGCAAGGGATTCTTCACTTATCGGTTAATGCTGCCACCCCGGGGAGAGGCTTGCCCTCAAGGTATTCGAGGGATGCGCCGCCGCCGGTTGAAACATGGCTCACCTTCTTGCTGAGTCCGGCTTTCTTGATCGCTGATGCTGAATCGCCGCCGCCTATGACCGTCGTGGCGCCTTTGACCGTGGCATCGGCCATTGCCTGCGCAATCGCGAAGGTTCCTTTGGACGAGGCTTCGATCTCGAACACGCCCATGGGGCCGTTCCAGAGAACGGTTTTGGCAGCCCGCACCACCTTCGAAAAGGTTTCAATGGTCCTGGGGCCGATATCAATGCCCAGCCATTCCCGGGGAATCGCACTTGCGTCAACGATTTTGGAAGCGCCGATGATACGGGCCTTCAAGTCGAGCTTGTCTGTAACAAGCACATCCGTCTGGAGCATGAGTTTATCGCCTGCTGCGCCCAGAATCTGTTTTGCGAGGTCGATCTTGTCGTTCTCGCACAGGGAAGCGCCGATCTCGAGCCCGGCTGCCTTGGCAAAGGTAAAAGCCATGCCGCCGCCGATGATCAGTTTGTCGACCTTTGGGAGGAGGTTGTTGATCACTGAAATCTTATCTGAAACTTTGGCCCCGCCGAGAATGGCGATAAAGGGCCGCTTTGGATTTTCCACCGCACTGCCAAGGAAATCGAGCTCTTTTTTCATGAGATAGCCGCAGGCGCGCTGGGGCAAGGTGACGCCGGTCATGGAACTGTGGTCGCGATGGGCCGTGCCGAATGCGTCATTCACATAGATGTCGGCCAGTTTTGTGAGCTTGGCACGGAAGGCTTTCACGTCCTCGTCCTTTGCTTTCAGCTTGGACCCATCCTCGAGTTTGACTTTGCCCTCTTCCTCGATGTGAAAGCGCAGATTTTCGAGCAGAATAACGTCGCCGGATTTCATGGCCGCACACGCTTTTTCCACTTCAGGGCCGACGCAGTCCTTGAGGAACTTGACCGGCCGTTTGATGAGCTCCTGCAGCTTTTCAGCAACAGGCTTGAGGCTGAATTCGGGTTTGGCCTTGCCGTCGGGGCGTCCCAGGTGGCTCATCAGGATGACTGCCGCGCCTTTTTCAAGCAGGTAGTTGACCGTAGGCAGGCTTGCCACGATCCGTTTGTCATCCTCGACGTTGCCGTCCTTTACCGGCACGTTGTAGTCCGTACGGACGATGACACGCTTGCCCCTGACATCCAGGTCTTCTATGAAGAGCTTTGCCATAAGGTCTACCCTCCTTTCAGGTTAAGGTCCCCATCGGGGATCGTGGAAACCCCTCGGCCTCTATCTTAACGCTGGTATTGGACCAAAGTCCAATATCTTTCCTGTTTTAATTCCCATAAATTCCCCATCATCGTCAAGGAAAGGTTCTCGATTAATGAATACTGACTCCAGACAGTTAGAATTGGACAGACAAGAGGCTCAACCGGATCTCATCCCCTGCATCGGGTGGTTGCGCCGCTACCAGAAGGACTGGTTGCGGCCGGATGTCATGGCCGGCCTGACGGCGGCCGCTGTGGTCATTCCCAAGGCCATGGCCTATGCGACGATTGCCGGGCTCCCGGTCCAGGTGGGACTCTACACGGTATTTCTACCCATGCTGATCTATGCGGCCCTCGGGACCTCTCGCCCACTCAGCGTAAGCACCACCACAACGCTCGCTATTCTGAGCGGGGCGGTTCTCGGCCAGGTTGCCTCGGGGGGCGATCCGGCGTCCCTCATGAGCGCTTCGGCTACACTGACGCTGCTGGTCGGGGGCATGCTGGTGCTGGCCTCGTGCCTGCGGCTGGGGTTCATCGCCAACTTCATCTCCGAACCCGTGCTGATCGGCTTCAAGGCCGGGATCGGGCTGGTGATCGTGGTGGACCAAATCCCGAAACTCCTGGGCATCCATTTTGAGAAGGGGGGGTTCCTCCATAATCTGCTCGCCATTCTTGAAGGCCTTCCCGAAACGTCTATGGCGACGCTGTGCGTCGGGGCAGTCATGATCGCCATCCTGGTTGGGATTGAATGGTTTCGGCCGCGAGCGCCGGCACCGTTGATCGCGGTGGCTCTCGGAATCGTCGGCATGAGCTTGCTCGGGTTGCACACCCTGGGGGTGAAATCCGTCGGCCAGATTCCCCAGGGGTTGCCCTCTTTTTCCTGGCCGGACTTCTCCCTCGCCGCAGATCTCTGGCCCGGCGCTCTGGGCATCGCGGTGATGAGCTTCACCGAGACGATCGCTGCGGGGCGCGCCTTTGCCAAGAGCGAGGAGCCGACGATCCGGCCGAACCAAGAGCTGTTGGCGACAGGGCTGGCGAATGCCGGCGGTGCGCTGCTGGGGTCCATGCCCGGAGGCGGCGGCACAACACAGACCGCTGTGAACCGTCTTGCGGGGGCCCGGAGCCAGCTGGCGGAAGTGGTCACCGCCGCAGGCGCGCTGGTGACGATGCTCCTGCTCGCCCCGCTCGTCGGCCTGATGCCGGAGGCCACTCTCGCGTCGGTGGTCATCGTCTATTCGATCGGCATGATCAAGCCGGCGGAGTTCAGCGCCATCCTCAAGGTCCGGCGCATGGAGTTTTTCTGGGCCCTCGCCGCCTTTGCCGGCGTGGTGTTGCTGGGAACCCTGAAAGGGATCATCGTTGCCATTGTGGCGTCGCTGGTGGGCCTGGCGTACCTGACGGCCAATCCGCCGGTCCACGTGTTGGGACGCAAGCCGGGCACCAACGTATTCCGGCCCCGATCGAGGGAACATCCCGAGGACGAAACCTTTTCCGGCTTGCTGATCCTGCGGCTGGAAGGGCGGGTTTTCTTCGCCAATGCCGAGCACCTTAGAGAAAAGATGAGGCCCCTGATCGCTGAAGCGAAACCCCGGGTCGTGGCGCTCGACCTCAGCGGCGTACCCGACCTCGAGTACACCGCGCTCAAGATGATGACCGAAGCGGAGAAAAGGCAGCGCGATCTCGGTATCATGCTGTGGCTGGTGGGGCTCAATCCCGAGGTGTTGAGGGTCGTCCAGAATTCGGAGCTGGGAGAGACGCTGGGCCGGGAGCGGATGTTCTTCAACCTCGAACGGGCTGTGGAGGCCTTTCAGGGACGACCGGGGTCGACGAGACAGGGAGAAGATGGTAGGGTGAAATTTGGAGGATGAGTGCGTAGCAATAAGATAAAGGGAGCTACTCAGGTAGATAGACTGAAGGTAGATAGACTGAAGGAAAAGACACCTGCCTGCGCCGCCGCGGCAGGCAGGGTTGGCAGGTGAGTGTGTCATGGATGATCATTATTGCCCTTCAGTCTTCAGCCTAAACACCTGAGCAGTTACAGACAAAATGGACACGTCGAAAGGAGAAAAGCATGGGCAAAGCCAAGAAGAAAGAAAAAGGAACGAATGAAAAACCGGGGAAGAAACTTAAGAACAAGGACTACCTCAAGAAACTCGCCAAGCTTCACGTGGAGCTGGTCAAGCTTCAGGAATGGGTCAAGGCCAAGGGACTCAAAGTCTGTGTCGTCTTCGAGGGGCGCGACGGCGCAGGGAAAGGTGGAGTGATCAAGGCCATCACCGAGCGGGTCAGCCCGCGTGTGTTTCGCGTGGTGGCGCTGCCCGCCCCGACGGAGCGTGAGAAGACGCAGATGTACAGCCAACGCTACATGCTTCATTTCCCGGCGGCCGGCGAGGTGGTCATCTTCGACCGCAGCTGGTACAACCGAGCGGGGGTCGAGCGGGTGATGGGCTTCTGCACGGAGAAGGAAGCCGAACGCTTTTTGAAGGTCCTACCGACCTTTGAGAAGTTGATGGTTGAGTCCGGTATCATTCTCCTCAAGTATTGGCTCGAGGTCAGTCCTGACGAGCAGACCCGCCGGTTGGAGGGTCGCATCGACGATGGCCGGAAGATATGGAAGCTCTCCCCCATGGACCTCCAATCCTACGACCGCTGGGACGATTACTCCCGGGCCCGCGATGAAATGTTTGCAGCGAGCGACACGCCGTGGGCGCCATGGTACGTGGCCATATCGGACGACAAGAGGCGCGCGCGTCTCAATATCATCACACACCTCCTCAGCAAGGTTCCGTATAAGAAAACGCCCCGTGAAAAGGTGAAGTTGCCGAAGCGCCGGACGGCCAAAAAATACAAGTCTCCCGACTACCCGTTCAAGTTCATCCCCGAAGCGCAAGCAAAAGTAAAAGGGGGACGACCCTAGATCTCAGTAGGGGCCGTATTCCCCGCCCCTTGCGGCGAATTCGTCATACCGGCGAAAGCCGGTATCCAGAAAACCCGACTGGATTCCGTGTCAAGCACGGAATGGATCCAGCCCAGGAGAGAAGACGATACCCCGCTGCTTGCGGCGGGGTCGTTCATTTACTTAAGGATGTCCCCTTTTTTGTGTCGGTCGTTAACCTGGAGGAGGGGAGGGTGTCATGGCAAAACTGGTGAAACGGGCCAGGGAGTTCGCCAGGAACTTCCGGGTTGACGACGGAAAAAAGTTCAGGTTGAAGGAGTTCGCCCCCAACGAGACCCTCGGCCTCAAGCACCGGGAGGGGATCAAGGATCTGGCTGCCGAGACCCTCCGGGAGGAAATCGAGCTCCTTTCGAATATGCAGGACAAGCTCTATGCCCAGGACCGCTGGGGGCTCCTCCTCATCTTCCAGGCCATGGATGCAGCCGGCAAGGACGGCACCATCAAGCACGTCATGTCCGGCATCAACCCCCAGGGGTGTCAGGTATACTCGTTCAAGTCACCATCTCCGGAGGAACTCGACCATGACTTCCTCTGGCGCACCTGCCGGTGCCTGCCCGAGCGGGGGCGGATCGGCATCTTCAATCGCTCCTACTACGAGGAGGTGCTTGTTGTCCGGGTTCACCCGGAATTTCTGGAGAAGCAGAGACTCCCTCCCCGCCTCTTGACGAATCAGATCTGGAAGGAGCGGTTCGAGGACATCTCCGCCTTCGAGCGCTACGCAACGAGAAACGGTATCGCCATCCGCAAGTTCTTCCTCAATGTCTCCCGGGATGAACAGAAAAAGCGTTTCCTGGAGCGTCTCGACAATCCTGACAAGAACTGGAAATTCTCCATGGCCGACGCCCGGGAGCGGGAACGCTGGGACGACTACATGGCCGCCTACGAAGACATGATCCGTCATACGGCATCGCCGCACGCGCCATGGTACGTGGTGCCGGCCGACAACAAGTGGTTCACCCGCCTGGTAGTGGCCGCAGCCATCATCGAAGCGCTGGACGACATGAACCTGGCGTATCCCAAGGTGGACGAGGAAAAACGGAAGGAGCTGGAGGCGGCTCGGTCCATGCTGGAAGGAAAGGCGCCATCCATTTCAAAAAGCTAAACGGTTAGAAGTGTTCAAAAGTGTTTGCATGGGGCCTGTCTACCCGGGACAGGGCTGGAGCCTTTTCCTGCGTTCCAAGGGCTCCTGGGCTGGTGGCACGGACAAGCTTTGCTTGTCCGTGATAACACTGGCTCTGTTCTTTGCTCTCACGGACAAACGAGTTTGTCCGTGCCACCAGAGTCACTCCAGAAAAGGTCCCAACCCTGTCCTGAATTCAGCTCGATGTTAGGAGTCTTTCTGGAAGCCCATGCAAACACTTTTGAAAAACACCAAACTGTTACGAATTCTAAAGACAAGAAATCATGAAGCATGATTCTTGGGAAATTCAAAGAACCGTAACTTACCGCCGTGTTCCCGAATCCCTTTCCACGAGGTAATCTTTAAATCCATGCAACATACGCCGCCGGTCGGGATATTGTCGATCGGTTGGTCGCCGAGGTAGTTAGCTAATCCGGTTAATCCTGGATTATGGCCGATGAACATTGCCTGATTTACTGAATTGTTCATATTCTTGATAACCTGGATCAAGACTTTTTCATCAGACAAATACATGGTTTCACTGTATTGAATTTTATCCAGGGGATAATGGAT
>CAVPOU010000012.1:0-34183 GCA_963707125.1 uncultured delta proteobacterium
TAGCTTTAGAACTTTCCGGCCGTATTATCGACAAAACCGAGGATGAACGAGTATGGAATGCGCTCGCAACCAACCTATCAGATTTGCTCCGCTACCAGAACATGTTGTGCCGTTATGACACGACTGCCCTGAAATCCCTGGATATCTTTTCCGTTCATGGATTTCCGGTGGGTTTAATAGAGTGTGAGTCCAATTTCCTGGGCATTCTGGATCCAGGCCGAAACTCGTGCATTGGGAGTGGCGGTTGGGCCAACATCATAGAGAAGTATAAAAAGGCAAAATCGTATTGCGACAATCCATTTGAAGTGATGCACCATGGACACGGCAAGGAATTGGTCCCAATTAAAGGCGAATGGATTGGAGACCATTTGAACGGTTCTGGTCCGAACCCTGTGCGACTCGTCAACATCGAATGTAAGGATGCCGCGTTATCTGACCTCCCGGACGCTTCGCTGGATGCTGTTTTTACCGATCCTCCCTATTTCGGGAATGTGCAGTACGCAGAACTGATGGACTTTTGCTATGTTTGGCTCAAACGACTGGTCGGTCAGACCGCCAAGGCGTTCAGTGTCGATTCAACACGGAATCCCGATGAATTAACCGGGAACTTGGATATGGGACGTGGTCTAGAGCATTTCACAGAGGGGCTTTCTGAGGTCTTCATGCGCATGGCAAAGGCCCTCAAGCCTGGTGCTCCTCTCGCGTTCACCTATCACCACAACACTATCGAGGCCTATTACCCTGTTGCGGTTGCAGTTCTTGATGCAGGTTTGACGTGTTCCGCTTCGCTGCCCTGTCCGGGGGAAATGGGGGCATCCATACACATAAACGGGACGGGCTCTTCCATCATCGACTCCGTATTCGTCTGTCGCTCAACAGGAGTCATGCAGCGCAAATGGCTGGCGGATTCTCCGCATGAAGTCGCAAAAATCGTGCAAGAGGATCTTGACAGACTCAGGGCCGGAAACGTCACCCCCAGTCCTGGTGACATTAGATGCGTCACTTACGGTCATTTGATCCGACTCGGGATCTGGTCTTTGCGACTCAAGTGGAGCAAGAAAGAACCAACGGCGTCACGGATCGCGAAAGTTGCGGACTGGATTCATCGATTCGGAGAATGGGCCGAAGTACAAAAGTTTATAGACCAAGATCGGCCGGCAACGATCCAAGACATGCCTTTATTTGCTGTACGCGAAAGTACTGCGGAATATGGGGTTAAATATGCCGATGTTCCCTTTTGAAGTCTCCATGGAAGAAATTCTTCAAGACCCTGAAAGTTACGTTGATGCAGTGTTTTCATGTCTGGAGTCGGAGTTCCTTGTCATGCCCAAAGGGGAGGGCTTTGTTGAATATCCTTTCTTCGAACGGGGATACGAAGCGCTGAAGGCCGCAACCGTAGGCTTTTCTCAGCTCGATCCAGACAAGGTGTTTCTGGCGATCGTTTCTGAACCGATCTCGATGGTGGTTCTTCGCTCCATGCTTGGTTTCACACCCTCCGAGTGGGGCTATGTCACGACTCAGAGAACCGGCGTATCGGTTACGCAGGGCTTTGTGCGCTCGCTGGACCGGAAGGTCCGAATGGCCTCGAAAAGGGAACTCAAAACCAAAGGGGTTACCGAGGAACGGCTCAAAGCAATGCTCAAGACAGCATGCGAATTGCTTTCGTCCGCTGTCCCAGAAGTGGATGAGGAGCAGCTACATCGCCTGGACAAGGCCGATACGAAACGCGGCATTGATAGCCTTAAGAATCTGGCCGGCTTAGGCGTTCCCTACGCCATGCTCCTCTATGAACGATTCCTTGGAAGGCCTTTTGCCGGACATCGAGACTCTGTGAGCGAACTCGTCGGAGACAGCTTGGAATCAGCAATTGAAGATGTTCTCGCTAAGGCAGGGATCAGTTTCCGAAAAACAAAACGAGCCGAACGGATCGGGGGCTTTGATCAGGCGCCGGACTTCATTGTTCCCAGCGAGTTCAATCCACAGGTTATCATTGAAGCGAAGATCACCGAAGATGACGGTACGGCTCGCGACAAGGTGACAAGGATTCAACATCTCGGCGAATTGAGTCTCGCTGGTCGATTGGCAGAAAGCCCAAAGTATGAGGTCGTCGCCTGCATAGGAGGGCGAGGGTTCGGCGTTCGCCGCGAAGATATGAAAAAGATGATCCTCGCGACCAGGGGTAAGGTTTTCACGCTCAAAACACTCGATCAACTCATCGAGCACACAAGATTAAAGAATTTCAGGACCAAGTAACATGCGATTTGTGTCAGCGTCTCCATGATCAAATCGCGGGCCAGTGGGACGTTTCCCTGAATATGGTCTTTCGAAAACTGCTGCGGAGGGTCATGATGAAAATCGAGGCGTTGCATATTGGAATGGAAGTTGAACATCCTCATTACGGCGTTGGGGTTGTGAAAGGCCTTTCTGAAAAGGTGGCCGAAATCCTCTTTCAAGAAGGCATGCGCTCCGTCTCTCCGGAGGGAAGCCATCTCCAGCCCGCAGACCCTGTCGCTACCCTGAGCGGTCGCGAGATCTCCCTTTGGCAGTTCGTCGAGCAGACCGTTCGAGCCCTCGTCACCGAGATGGGGCTTGAAAAGCCGGAGCGTATCGTTGAGCAACTCGGAAGCCGCTGGCATCAAGGGCGCCTGGTCTTGCATCCGGCCGACCCGGGCCTCCAGGCCAAAGAGGTGCCGCTGGAGACCTTCTTCCACAAAATCGTGATGATCCGAAACAACCTGCGGGTCCTGGAGCAGAAGATCAACAGCCACGAAAAGTTGAACGAGGCGGAGAAGGTTGAGATCCAGCAATATATAAGCCGGTGTTATGGTTCGCTGACAACCTTCAATGTCCTCTTCCAGAACAGGGAGGACCAGTTCAGGTCAAAAGATTAACAGGTCTCTGAAAACCGCTCATGAAGTGTAAAGGGGGACGGTATTAACCGCGGGCCAATGTATGATCGGCGTTAGTGAGGCTGAGCCTCCCCATCAGGTACTTCCGCAACAACCTGGAAGAGGAGATCCTATGGAGCATATAGAAGGCAATCTCAAGGCCGTGCGGAACGCCAGGATTTATTACCAAGCCTGGCTTCCTGAAGGGAACGTCAAAGCCGCACTGCTTGTCGTCCACGGGCTTGGCGAACACTGCGGGCGCTACATGAACGTGGTCAACCACTTCGTCCCGCTCGGCTACGCCGTCTACGGGTTCGACCATATCGGCCATGGCCAGTCAGAGGGGATGCGTGAAATCGTCGAGCGCTTCGCGGATTACATCGACACGCTGACGGTCTTATCACGAAATGGTCAAAGGCCGGCAGACAGGAAAACCCCTGTTTCTGCTCGGCCACAGCATGGGCGGGCTGATCACCTCCTGTTACCTGCTCGACCATCAGGCCGATTTCAGGGGCGCCGTCCTCTCCGCGCCGGCTTATCAAAGTCAGCGATAACATTTCGCAGGCGACCATCTTCATGGGCAAGATCCTCTCGGCACTGGCGCCCAAGATGGGGTTGCTTCCGCTGGATGCCCATAGCATCTCGCGCGATCCCGAAGTGGTAAAGGCCTACATCAATGATCCACTGGTCTTCCACGGCAAGACGCCCGCACGGTTGGCAGCGGAATTGCTGAAAGCTATGCTGCGCGTCACGGCGGAGGCGGGCAAGATCACTCTGCCATTTACTTCCTGCAGGGCAGTGACGATAGACTCGTCGACCCTCGGCGGGGCACAAACCCTCTACGACAAGGCCAGTTCCAAAGATAAGACCATAAGAATCTACGAAGGGCTCTATCACGAGGTGTTTAACGAGCCGGAACGCGCCCGTGTGCTCAAAGATGTGGAAACCTGGCTCGCTGCGCACGTCTAACCAAACACGCCGATGTTCGGCATCATCTCTAGCTGTAGATAGGACAAACGGTGGCAGCACTCGCAATAAAACGAAATCAGCTGAAAGACATGCTGTCAAGAAACTGGCTGACCCACGACGCCCTTTGGTACGGCGAAGTGGGGAGCGGACCTCTGCGAATAGACTTATTGGAAAGGCCCTCACCTGGTTGGGGAGCCATTAACAGGACTGGGTTGAAACACTGATGGAAAATCTCAATAAGAGTACGGGCATTCTTGCAATGGCAGCCACGGCGTTCCTCTGGAGCATCGCAGGATTGTTCATAAAAGTAATCGATTGGAACCCCATAGCGATAGCCGGTAGTCGCAGTCTCATCGCATCCATACTTATTTTCATTTATTTAAAGCATCCGAAGATTCACCTTTCATTTCCGCAGATTGCCGCGGCGATAGCCAATGCTGCCACCATGCTTTTGTTTGTCTCGGCCAATAAAACCACGACTGCGGCCAACGCGATTATCCTTCAATATTTTGCACCGGTGTCGACCGTCTTTATCGGTGCTATTTTGCTTAAGGAGCGCGCTCGTGTGGAACATGTCGTGGCATTACCTCTCGTCGCTGCAGGTATGATTTTTATGTTTTTTGATGAACTCGGCGGCGGGAAGTTGCTGGGCAATGTCCTTGCGTTCATGTCGGCTATAACGTTTAGCTTTTATTTCGTGTTTATGCGCATGCAAAAAGACGGTTCTCCGCTCGAATCGATTCTTCTGTCCCATTGGCTCACAGCCGGGATCTGTATCGCCATATCGTTTTTTCTTCCATTGCCGCAGGTAACAGCGAAATCGCTCGCCGCAATCGCGGTGTTGGGTGTTGTTCAAATCGGCCTTTCGGCGATCTTATTTTCCATCGCGATCAAACGCGTTTCCGCGGTTCAAGCGAACCTCATCGCAGTCATCGAGCCTGTATTCAATCCCGTATGGGTGTTCTTCGCGATAGGAGAAACCCCGGGCACCAATGCGCTTATAGGCGGCGGCATCATTATTCTTGTAGTAACAGTGGCTTCCATTATCAGCGCGCGCCGAAGGGAGGAAGGCGAAGCAAAGCCATACCGTCAGGCCGCTTCATGACAGCCTGAAAAAGGAGAACCTATGGATCATGTAGAAGGCAATTTCAAGGGCGTGCGGAACGCCAATATCTATTATCAAGCCTGGCTTCCTGAAGGGAACGTCAAAGCCGTACTGCTCATCATCCACGGGCTTGGGGAACACTGCGGGCGCTACATGAACGTGGTCAACCACTTCGTCCCGCTCGGCTACGCCGTCTACGGGCTTGACCATATCGGCCATGGCAAGTCAGAGGGCATGCGTGAAGGCGTCGAACGCTTCACAGATTACATCGACCCGCTGACGGTTTATCACGAGATGGTCAAAGGCTGGCAGACGGGAAAACCCATCTTCCTGCTCGGCCACAGCATGGGCGGGTTGATTGCCTCCTATTACCTGCTCGACCATCAGGCCGATTTCAGAGGCGCCGTCATCTCCGCGCCGCTTATCAAAGTCAGCGATAACATTTCACAGGCGACCATCATCATGGGCAAGATCCTCTCGGCGCTGGCGCCCAAGATGGGATTGCTGCCGCTGGATGTCAAAAGCATCTCGCGCGATCCCGAAGTGGTGAAGGCCTACGTCAATGACCCGCTGGTCTTCCACGGCAAAACGCCCGCACGGTTGGCAGCGGAATTGCTGAAAGCCATGCTGCGCGTCACGGCAGAGGCGGGCAAGATCACTCTGCCATTTATTCTCGTACAGGGCAGTGACGATAGGCTCGTCGACCCCGGCGGGGCACAAACGCTCTATGACAAGGCCAGTTCCAAAGATAAGACCATAAGAATCTACGAAGGGCTCTATCACGAGGTGTTTAACGAGCCGGAACGCGCCCGTGTGCTCAAAGATGTGGAAACCTGGCTCGCTGCGCACGTCTAATCGCTTTGCACTTTACGAGAAGGAGCACATGTCATGCCAAGAGTGATGATCAACCCGGCTACCTATGAAAATGTCCGCGAATCAGTAGAGAAAGCCTTCGAGCTGTTCCCCCTTAGAATCCAGGGAAAAAGGGTGTTGATCAAGCCCAACGTACTCAGAGCGACTGAGGCGAAAGAAGGCGTTGTCACCCATCCCGCGGTGCTTCGGGCAGTTGTGAGAAAGGTGGAAAGCCTTGAGCCGGCCCACATCGTCGTGGGCGACAATCCCGGACTCTTCAGCTACGGCGCAAACGAGGAGAGCTTCAAAAAGACAGGCCTGATGGAAGCGGCGATGGGTTATTACGAAAACATCGGGAACGATGCCGAAAAGGTGGACTTCAACCCCGATTTCATGCCGGCTGTGAGCATTTCCAGAGCGGTATTGAATGCGGAAATCATCATCAGTCTGCCGAAATTCAAAACCCACGGGCTGACGATAGTAACCGGAGGGATTAAGAACAGCTACGGCTTTTTGCCCGGAGCCCAGAAGGCAAGACTCCACAAAGCTGCCGGAAGCCCGGCGCGCTTCCATGAAGCGATTGTGGATGTTTTCCGTTTGCGGATTCCCGACCTCTTTATCCTTGATGCGGTTGTGGGCATGGAAGGAAACGGCCCGGCCTCCCCTGATCTCAGAGATATCGGTCTCATTCTGGCCTCCGACAATGCGGTGGCCCTGGATGCCGTCGTAGCCTGGATGATGGGATGCGACCCGGGTAGGTTGAGATTCCTTCAGAGAGCGCACGAAATGGGCCTTGGGGATTATGAAATCAGCCGAATAGAAGTGATCGGGGAATTGAAGAGACTGCCGGATTTCAAACTTCCTCCACTGGGCGGAGAGGCGCTTAGCGGCAACAAAGCCGCGCAAGAGCTGATTTACAGTCGGACCATTCTGAGGCCGAAAGCGGATCCGGAATTGTGTACAGCATGTGGAACCTGTGTAGACCAGTGTGCGGTGTCGGCACTGAGCATGGGTGACGACAACCTTCCCCAGGTGGACGCCGACACCTGCATCACCTGTTTCTGCTGTCAGGAGATCTGTCCCGAAAAGGCAATTACTCTTCAATGAAAAAATGAAGATTCCCCACAGCCCCGCCGAAGCGTCGTATGAGAAAGGGAACGCTGTTGGGTTTTCAGTGTACGGGGAAGAGTTCTGAAATGGTAATGATGGAAGATGCCCGGACGATCACGAATCGATGCTGCTGGTGCTCTCCACCATATCATGGTTAGGGGGATTGAAAGAATCGAGCTGTTCAGAGGGGACACCGATAGTAGTAACTACTTTGCGGAGCGATCCCTCGACTCGGGCCACGGCCTCTGGCCGTGGGCCTTCGCTCGGGATAGGGTCCCGAGCGAAGGGAAGTCTTCGAGGGGTCGCCCTGAGCGGAGCGCAGCGAAGTCGAAGGGAGACGAAGTGGGTGCCCCGGGCTCTGCCCGGGGGACTCACTGGCGGAGGTCCTGGAGGATACAAAGGCAAAAGAATGCCATCTTGCGTCAAGTTAAGAACCCAAAAGCGTCCCCATGCACACGCCCGTCACCAACTTCGACCGCCGCCTCCCGACACCGCATGCCCGGCTTGCCGGCGAAGTCCTGAAGGACCGCTACCTCTTCGATTTTCTTGGCCTCGGCGATGCTTCAGTTGGTCCGGTGATGCAAAGCAAAAACCGTCAAAGAGATTCTAACCATTCGGGTCGAGCGGATGAACCGCTCACCCGCTCGTTGGGCCGCAAACCGACTTGACATGTTGTTTTCCATGGGCTATACTTCGGATATCCTAAAGGAGGTGTGAAAATGGTCACGAAGATTCAGAAATGGGGCAACAGTCAGGGACTCCGCCTTGCCAAGCAGGTGCTTGAGGACGCGTGCATCGCGGTTGGTGACGACGTCGATGTAACCGCAAGGGACGGCATGATTGTCATTGCCCCCGTGAGGCGTATACGTGGTAAACAGAGCTTGCAAGAACTGGTGTCACGCATTCCTAGAAACTACGAGCCAGAGGAAATTGAATGGGGATCGCCAGTTGGCAGGGAGGTGTGGTAAGTGAGACCCTACGTTCCAAAAAAAGGCGATTTTGTTTCCGTTACCTTCGACCCGCAGTCTGGCCATGAGCAGAAAGGCCGCCGCCCTGCCCTGGTTGTGAGCAACACCCTGTTTAACGAACATACGGGGCTTGCTATCGTTTGCCCCCTAACCAACACAGATCGAGGGTTCCCCTTCCATGTGCCCGTTGTGAACGACCCGGATGTAACTGGATTCGTTATGGTTGAGCAGGTCAAGTCGATCGATTTTCGTGCACGCAAGGCCAAGCGCATTGGGAGAGCTTCCGATGGCGTGCTTGAAGAGGTTCTCTCTATACTCGATGCGTGCATCTATTAAAGGCCTAACTTGCCGCTCCGGCGGACGGCGCGAAAGCGCGGTCGGGTTCAACGGATAGACTCCTCCCACCGCCGCTAAGGTTTGCGTTCAGTGCTGATTTGTCTGGGGTCGAGCCATGTTAAGTGAATGATGTTCATGGTATAAGCCTAAATTTCCCCCCTATATCGAAGCCTCTCCAGTGGGAATTGGGAATGGGATCGGGTCATCCTATGGTGCTGATTCATATTCCCATCACCATTCACTCCAGCAGTCGCGGTAACCCGCACCGCTGAGTTGCCCGTCCGACGAAGAAGATGAAACAAGAGACTAAACCAAGTCCGTTCGCGACGCTCATCGATTGCCTGAAAGAGGACGGACTCGCCGCCGAAGTTAAAAAACTGGACTACCTTCTTCGTGAAGTTGCATGGACGACTGGCTCGGAGTTCCAAGGCGAATTTGGACTGGAGATGAAGAACATAAAGAAGTCATCGTGGAATCGAATGAGCGAAAAGACCAAAACATGTTTCAAATCCGTTGCAGACATGATTCTGAAAGCTTGGCCAGACATTGGATTGTAGAGAAGAAATGGAAGCTTCTTTGGTTTTCGGCCGGATACCTTGGACAGCCCTGTATGAAAAATTTGACGTAAATGGACACCGGTGCATACAAAAATTGTCACCCGGACCGTCTAATCTTGAATCGCTAAGCAGCAGTTGAACGGGGTCTCCACAACAGATCGGTATCCAGTAGGGAAGGAGTTCTAAATGTAGTGGTTGAGCGTAATCACTCGTAATCTGGCACAAATGTTGCTGTCAGTGAGACTAAGGATTGTTGCGTGTGCATAAGGGACCTTAACAGAAAGGAGGATACAGAGGGATCCTATGTTCACCAGAAAGAGTCATGAGAAGATCTCTGGTCCAACAGAACAAAGAGAGTTCGAGAGCGTGGAAGTAACCTTCGAAGGGATCGAATGCTCCCACCAATTCCGCATCTGGAACGGCGAGCCGTGCTCCATGTTCGTTTTGGTGAAGCACTCCTCGGAGATCCTGGATCGCTTCAAAGTCGGCGAAGTCGTGAAAATGAAGTACTACACCAATGACTCCGACTGCCGCACCAAGATGATGGACACAAAAATCCAACAAATCATCAAGGAAGAGCAGGGGCGATTCAGAGGTCACTATGTTGTGGGGCTGGCTCTAGCCGAGTCTGCACAGGTGGCCTAGCAGGCTGATGAAAAACGCCCATCTGCGGCGTTACCCTCATTCCTCGGCGTTGCGGCGTACTTAGATGTACGCCTCACTTCTCGGGATTTCGGGTGCCTTGCATCTGGACGTTTTTGATCAGCCTGCATAACAGGTGTTTTTCAGCACCCTCCTAGGCAAAGCGGGCAGGCGTCAAAAAGCGACGTTTCCCGGCGTCCGTGGGAAGGGGATCACATCGCGAATATTGGCCATGCCCGTCACGAACTGGACGAGCCTTTCAAAGCCGAGTCCGAATCCGGAATGAGGCGCTGACCCGAATCTTCTGAGTTCGAGATACCACCAGTAGCCGGTGGGATCAATGTTGGTCTCTTTCATTCTCTCGAGAAGCGTCTGATAGTCGTCCTCCCTCTGGCTTCCGCCGATAATCTCTCCAATCTTCGGCACGAGAACATCCATCGCTCCTACCGTCTTTCCGTCCTTGTTCACTTTCATGTAAAAGGGTTTGATCGTTCTGGGATAGTCCGTGAGAACGATGGGTCCTTCCATCACTTTCTCGCAAAGATATCGTTCATGTTCGGCCTGGAGGTCGCTCCCCCAGCTCACCGGGAACTCAAAGGACTCCTTGGCTTGCGTGAGAATCCTGACGGCTTCCGTGTAGGTCATCCGCTTGAAGTCCTGCGACAACAGCTTCTCCAGAGTCTCAATGACCGTTGGATCAATGAACCGCTTAAAGAATTCCATGTCCTCCCGGCAATGATCCAGAACATAGGCAAAGAGATATTTCAGGAAGTCCGCAGCCAACTCCACGTTTCCTTCGAGGTCACAGAAGGCCATTTCCGGTTCTACCATCCAGAACTCGGCAAGGTGCCTGGCGGTATTGGAGTTTTCTGCCCGGAAGGTGGGGCCGAAGGTGTACACGTCGCCCAGAGCCAGAGCATAGACTTCAGCTTCAAGCTGGCCGCTCACGGTGAGGTTCGCGGGAGTGCCGAAGAAATCCTGCGCAAAATCCGGCCGGCCCTCCTTCTGAGGAATCTGGTCGAGGTTGAGGGTTGTCACCCTGAACATCTCGCCGGCGCCTTCACAGTCACTGCCGGTGATGATGGGCGTGTGGACATAGACGAAGCCTCTTTCCTGGAAAAAGGTGTGGATGGCGAAGCTCAGGGCATTCCTGACCCTCGCCACCGCACCGAACGTGTTGGTTCTTGGCCTGAGATGAGCAATGGTCCTGAGAAACTCGAAGGAGTGGCGCTTTTTCTGCAGAGGATACTGCTCCGGATCCGCCCATCCAAGAACTTCGATCTCCTCGGCCTTGAGCTCCACCCTTTGTCCTTTGGCAGGCGAGGACACGAGAGTGCCTTTCACCCGCACCGAACAGCCCGTTTGGAGTTTTGCCACGTCGTCCCTGTAGTTGGGCAGATCCTCACCGGCAATCACCTGAAGGCTGCCCATGCAAGAGCCGTCATTCAATTCGATGAAGGAGAATCCCCCTTTGGATTCCCGCTTGGTGCGGACCCAGCCCATGACCGTGAAGGTGGAGCCGATCTCCTCAGAGGCAAGGACTCTGGCGATGCGTGTTCTCTTCAACTCAGCCCTCTTTTTTCTGGAAGTCGGCCATGAAGGAAACGAGATCTTTCACCGCGCCGATCCCCGTGGCGTTATAAATGGAGGCACGGCATCCGCCCACAGAACGGTGCCCCTTGAGCCCGGCCAGACCGGCCTTCGTGGCTTCTGCCACGAACTTGCTCTCGAGCTCTTCCGTGGGAAGCCGGAAGGGGATGTTCATAAAGGAGCGGCTCTCCTTCTCCGCAGTCCCTCGGTAGAAGCCGGACTGATCCATAAAGTCATAGAGGATCTTCGCCTTTTCGCGGTTGATTTTCTCGATGGCCTCCAACCCGCCGATCTTTTCCTCCAGCCACTTCAACATCAGGTTAATCACATAAATCACGAAGCAGGCGGGCGTGTTGTGCAAGGAGTTGTTTTCCGTGAACGTGGTGTATTTGAGCATGGTCGGGAGATTGGCCGGAATTCTCTCGATCATGTCTTTTCGGATAATCACCATGGCGGACCCGGAAGGTCCCACGTTCTTCTGAGCGCCGGCGTAAATGAGTCCAAAAGGACGGGCGTCAAAGGGGCGACTCATGAAATCCGAAGACATGTCGCTCACGAGCGGAACATTGATTTTTGGGAATTGAGCCCACTGGGTGCCCCGGATCGTTTCGTTCGATGTGATGTGGAGGTAGGAGGCGTCCTTGTCCACCTGGAACTCCTTGGGCATGTAAGAGAAATTCCTGTCCTGGGAAGTCGCGATGACGCGGACGTCCTTTCCGATTAACTTGGCCTCTTTGATGGCATTGCTGGCCCAGTTTCCGGAATGAATGTAATCTACGGGCTTTCCGTCCACCGCGAGATTCATGGGGACCATCGTGAACTGAAGGCTCGCCCCTCCCTGGATGAAGAGGACGTGAAAATCATCGCCCAGTTTGAGAAGCCTCTTGGTCCTTTCAATCGCTTCGTTCAAGACAGCCTCAAACGGCTTGGACCGGTGGCTCACCTCGATGACGGACATCCCTGTGCCTCTAAAATCCAGGAATTCGTCTCTGATCTCCTCAAGCACGGACAACGGCAATGCAGCAGGACCCGGATTGAAATTGTGAATCCTCTTTCCCATGAGCACCTCTCCTTTCCCAAATCGGTTTCTAAAGGTGAATCATCCCTGAACCAACTTCTTGATCATATCTTTCACCACTCTGAGCCCTTCAGGATTCTTCTCAAAGGGCGCACGGCCTTCGAGGTCTGCTTCGATGATGCTGCTGTCAAAGGGGATGAACCCGAGGAATTCAAAGTCGGGCATTTGAGACACAAGAAATTCCCGGTCCTTGTCTGAACGGACTTTGTTGCCCACCAGGGCCAGCGTCTTGACCCCGATGTCTTTGGCCAGTTGCTTGATGTGATAAGCGGTCTCCACGCTCCTTCGGCCGGGTTCCACCACGACGATCAGTCTGTCCACCGCCATGGCCGTGCCCCTTCCCAGGTGTTCGAGTCCTGCTTCCATGTCCAGCACAATCACTTCGTCACGGGCAAGGACGATGTACCTCACCAGGTTCTTCAGGAGGGTGCTCTCCGGGCAGATGCACCCTGCACCCCCTTTTTTCACTCCGCCGAGCACCATGAGCTTAATGCCGTCCACCTTGATGGAAAGCTTGTCCGGCAGATCATCCACCTTGGGATTGAGCTTGAAAAAAGAGCCCATGGTTCCGAGCTTGGTTTCAGTCCTTTCCTCGATCAGTTCCTTCATGTCGGAGATGGGAACGATGGGCGAGTCCTGTTTCACTCCGAGAGCCTGAGCAAGGTTGGCATCAGGATCGGCGTCAATGGCCAGAACCTTCTTGCCTTGGTCTGCAAAGGCCCGTATCAAGAAAGAAGCGAAAGTAGTCTTTCCCACCCCACCTTTGCCGCTAATGGCGATCTTCATCCGCTCCACCCTTTATCATTAGGAAATTGAACTCGAAGGCGTTATACTTTCAACTCGATTCTTAGAACAGATTTTTCATGAATCTTCAAGAAGAAAAATGAAAATAGAAATTGCTATTGAAGGACCCTGGGATGCCGTCCTCGCGTTGCACCAGAGACTTCCCAATCGATCGGAAAAACCGGAGCAGGGCACAGGGGATGACCCGCAACGGGCAAGACTGATTCTTGTCGAAGAAGACGACCAGGTCAATCAGTGCCTGATTCATATTTCCTCGATAGTGGATAGAGACCTCCATGTGGCTGACCAACTGGAGTTTCGCGTGCGAAACCTCGCCTATTCTGAACCAACCCCCTGGTGCGAATCCCTCAGAGAACCCTTCCAGCCTGTTCCCTCCCTGACCATCCGGCCCTGGAGTCCTTCAGCCTCTCAGCCCGAGGACCGTCGCACGATTCTTCTCGACTCCAATCTGGCCTTCGGCACCGGCAGGCACCCCACGACGGAACTGTGCCTGAAGGCGATCCATGAGCTGTCCTGTGGACCATGGGGATTGAGCGGGAGAAGCGTTCTTGACTTCGGTTGCGGGACAGCCCTCCTTGCCATCGCCGCTGTAAAGCTGGGCGCAAGTCGCGGCCAGGGTGTTGAGATCGACCCTGATGCTGCAGCGACGGCGAAAAGGAATGTGGTGCTCAACGGTCTGACTGAAAGAATCGTGATCTCCCAGGGGTCCTGGGAGGCTGTGGAAGGCAAGGTGGATCTCATTCTGGCGAACCTGGTCCCCTCCGTGCTGCTCAGAACAGGCGCTGGGATTCCTGCGCACCTCAACGAGCAAGGGCGCGCGATTATTTCAGGATTCGGTCAGAACCAGTCGGAAGAGATGGAGGGTTTCTTTGCCGATTTCGGACTGCTGGTGAGAGAGCGCCTCCAATGCAAGGGATGGGGAGGGCTGATCATGGAAGGGAACGGAGGTCTGCAACACCTCGTACCCTGACCCTTGCGCCTCGATGCTATTTGCACATCTCGGAGAGAAGCTTGGTGAGCTGGGTGATGTCCACCGGCTTTGTGAGATATCCTTTGATGAGCTTTCTCTGCGCTTCTTCCATGCCTGCCTCATCATAGCCGGACATGATGACCACCTTAGCCTGCGGGTTGTGTTTCACAATCTCTTCACAACAGGTCAATCCATCCATCTCCGGCAGGTTACGGTCCAGCAACACAATATCGGGACTCCACTGCCGATACCGTTCGACCCCGTCTCTGCCGTTCGTGGCGTAACCCACACGATACCCGAATCCCTCCAGCAATTCTTCCATCAGACGGCAGATCTCTTCCTCATCGTCGACAACCAGCACCTTGTGCCCACGGCCGGGAATGACTCTGTCACCGGGCTCCATCAGAGCTTGCGCCGCCGGCAAAGCCACAGGAAAAGAGAGCACGAAAGTGGTCCCCACTCCTACCTCGGAAATCGCCCGAATCTCCCCATCGTGCTCTTTCACAATCCCATAGGTCGTTGACAATCCCAAACCGGTCCCCTTGTCCGGATCCTTGGTGGTGAAAAAAGGATCAAAACACTTCTCCAGGGTTTTCTTATCCATTCCAAGGCCGGTGTCCTCTACCACGATCACGGCTTTTTCCCCGTCCTTCTTTGCTTGGATGCTCAGGATCCCGCCCCGGGGCATCGCATCCCGGGCGTTCATACAGAGGTTCATCAGCACCTGGGTCAAGCCGGAAGGATCTCCTGTGACCGGAAGAGTTTCAGGAATGCTCATCCGGATCTCGATCATCTTGTCAAAGGATTTGCTGATGAGCTGATAGGTTTCCCGGATCACGTCCGCCAAGTCGACCCGCTGAAACTCCCGCTTCGGCTCCCTCCGGCAAAACTGCATGAGCCCTTCCACCAGTTGCACCCCTCTCTCCACATAGGTGTTCATTCCTTCCGCAATCTCCTGGAGCGCCGGGTAGTGGCGGTACTTTATCTGAAGCAGCTGGCTTTTCATAGAGATCACGGTGAGGATGTTCCTGAAATTGTGGGCCACCCCGCTGGCAATCGTCCCAATGGCTTCCATCCTCTGGGCCTGCATCAGTTGAGCCTCCAGGCGCTTCTGGGGGGTGATGTTCCTGACAAAACTGAGAGCAGCCGGCCGGCCTTCCCAGGTAATGGGAACCGCACTGATTTCAACCCACAATTCTTCCCCCGTCTTGCTGAGAACTCTCAAAGAATAGGTCCAGGGAAGCGCCTGCTCGGCAGCCTTCCTGGCTTCCTGGATCACCCTGCGATCTTCCGAATGGAGGAGATCCTCATAAGGGATGTCTTTGATCTCCTCCTCCGTGTAACCCAGCATCTCCAGGGTTTTCGGGTTCGGAAACTTCAGCCTGCCGTCCTGGGCGATGAAGATCCCTTCACTGGCGTTGTCAACCAGGAGCCGATATCTTTCCTCTGATTTGTGAATGGCTTCTTCGGCGATCTTTCGCTCGGTGATGTCATGAACGACGACCGTGGCTCCCCTGGGTTTCCCATTCTCGTAGATGAAGTTGATGTTCAGAATCACCCAGAATTCTCTGCCACTCTTAGCCCTGATCATGAATTCGACCGTTTCAGGAACTTGCTCACCGGCAAAGATCTTGGCGAGACGCTGGATAAATTGGTTTCTGCTTTCCTCGGAAAGAATTTCCAGAGGACTCAGGGAGAGAAATTCTTCTTTGGTGTACCCCGTGTATTCGCACATCACGTCGTTGACCGTGACAAACCTCTGATTCCAGAAGTCGACCTCGTAGATCCCCGCGGGAGCATGATTGACGAGGTGCCTGTATTTTTCTTCGCTTTCTTGGAGAGCCTGAATGACCCGTTTGCGATCCCGGATGTCTCTCAGGATGGCCTGGAATGCCACGATTTCTCCATTCCTCTTCAGGGGAGCCGCTCTGAGTTCAAAAGGGATCTTTGTCCCGTCTCTTCTCACGCCTTCGATTTCAAAGATCATCGAGGGTTCTCCCTCACGGATTTTGCGGAGAAGGGAACGAGCCAGTTCAGCGGACTGGGGCGTCATAATCCCGCTGGCAAAAGCACTCTTCCCGATCATTTCTTTCCGTGTGTAGCCGCTCTCGTGCTCGAATCGCTCGTTCAGGTCAAGAAAATTCCCATCCAAATCGACCACGGCGATCAGGTCTGCTGCATGGTCAAAGAGGGCGTGATAGCGCTCCTGGCTTTCCCGGAGCGCCGCTTCGGTTCGTCTGAGTTCCGCGGTCTCTGTTTCCAGTTTTCTGACTTTTTCAATCAGCTCTTGGTAGCGGGGTTTGGGCGCCATTGGAGTATCCTCTCTAATAGAAAAGCCCACTCCAGAGCAAAAGGCCTCATGGAAAGTGGGCTCATCGGGCTAGGAATCGCAAGGTAACCGAGTTCTCCTGCAACAGGAATCACATGAATGCAGGCATAGCTTAACACATTCTTATCGGGGCTTCAAGAGGCTCGAAAAGGCTGAAAAGGCTGAGAGTTGTTTCATCGACCGCTACGCCCGCATGACCCACTTCGGACACTCGTAGCGATCGATGTCATTCTGGGTGGCAGGATAACGACCACAGTTGAAATAGCGCCAGTAAAAGGAGTCGTATCCCATGCACTCGTTATGGGTCTTTTCCTGAAGGGGGCAACGGATCTTCTTGCAGCATTTGCCGCAATCTGCGCAGGATTCCCCGTTTTCCCAGGCAGGGTTGATCTTAACCAGGGACAGGTCGGGCTTGGTCATGGGAGGAGCGGTGAGGCGAACAGAGGGAGTGAATTCTCTCTTAAGATAGCCGAAGGCCATGGTGCACGCATAGGCGATCACGCGCGGACCCATGTGGGCGTATTTCCAAAACCGCAGGGTTCCGAAAAAATAATAGCTGAACAGGGGCGCCAGGAGGTAAAGGCCGACCCCGGTGGTGACCCCAAAGGAGAGGAACCCGATGAAACAAAGACGCGCTCCAGCCCATCTCAGTTTCTTGATCTGACAAGTGAGAGCAGAAGAGAACGGCCCATTAAGTTTCAGCGCCTCTTCCGCCTGGTATTCCAGAATTTTCATCTCGCCCCCAAAGTAATTATTCTGAAAGGACTTTCTAGTGAAAAAACCCGTTGGAGACAAGCAAAATCTTTCCACCCCATGGGAACAGCCATGGGCGTGGAGGAGGGCGACGATCCTACTTTACGTGCGCCTTCGGCTGAACAGAGAGCACCGGACACGGTGCCCTTCTCAAAACACGATCCGTCGTCGAGCCGACAAAGAAAGTTTCCACAAGACTGTGGCCTCGAACTCCCAAAACGATCAAGTCCATGTCATTGACGACCGCATACTTGATCAATTCCTCGTGGGGTTGGCCCGCCAGAAGGGCCGTCACCGGATTGCACCAGGTGCGGGCTTCTTCAGGAACCATCACAGAGAGTCTCTCCTGCACTGTTTTTCGCAAACGTTGCCTGAAGGGTTCTCTGGATTCGGAGGGTTTGATCAAGTCATCGTAGAGCGGAGGCTCCACCACATGGGCGAGATGAAGATCGGCCTGGAATTCCTGAGCCAGACTGAGCCCGTACTCGGAAGCCAGGCTGGAATCCGGTGAGAAGTCGCAACCCACAAGGATCTTTTTGAGCTGGATGGCCTGGTCTACAGGCGCCACAAAACCGCGTTCTGGGCTCCGTACGACCCAAAGAGGGCAGGGCAAGGTCCGCATTAAACGCTCGGTGACAGACCCCAGAATCAGACGCTTCAGACCGGAGCGGCCATGGCTCGCCGCAATAGCGAGGTCTACCTGTTTGTCGGCAGCCAGGCGGGCAATCTCGTTGGCCGGATTCCCCACGGTGATCAGGGGTTCCCAGTCCAGAGACTCCTGGCCCATGAGCCTTGTCATTTCCTTGTGCGCGTAACTCGTCATTCTGCTCTGCTGCTCCTCCAGGGCAAAAACCGCCTCGCCGTAGATGGCAGCGGAGGAGAGATCAATGACGTGGGACACGTAGAGCTTTGCCTTGAACTCCCTCGCCAGGGCAATGCCATAAGGAATGGCATGATTCGAGAAATCCGAGAAATCCGTGGCGCAAAGGATACGCTTTAAAAGAATTCTCATGGTTCTCCCCTCCTTTCTGAGTTGGTGTGACCGTGCGCTTTACACAAAAGTTATTCATTCCCACAGGCGGATGCAAACTTTCGCCTCCCTTCTGGATTATTCGAACACTTTTTCTTCTTCCCCCTCCTCATGCAGGCCTTTTGCCGCAACCAAAGACCGTTTGCCTAAGATTCTAATTTGAACCGTATCCTCAAAACCCCATCTTCAAAACTGCTGGAGAGGATGCGGAATCCGCCGATCTCCCTGGTGGTGCTCACGTGCGGGCCGATACAGGGACAGGCATCATAGTCTCCCACCTTGATGATGCGGATTCGGTCTCCCGTCTCCTCGGGAAGACGACCAAGATTATACTGAGCCTGGGCTTCTTCTCTTGTCAGGAATTCCTCTCGTACAGGCAAATTTGAGTCGATGACCTGGTTCACTTTGGATTCGATGTCATCGATCTCTTCGTCCGTCAGGGGCCGATCAAAATGATAATCGCACTTTGACTTCTTCTTTTCAATGTGAGCCCTGAAGCACCGGTCGCACTTGAACATCCGGACCATCGTCTGGTTGAGAATATGCTCGGCCGAGTGCATCCTCGGATTTGCGTATTCCTTCATGGCCCAATCCCCCGCTTTGGAACTGCCTGCCTTGTCCCGGAGTCGATCCAGCGGCGGATTTCCTTAGCCAGGACTTCGTAAGTGCGGGTAATCGCTCTCCGGTAGTTTTCTAGGAGTTCGTGCACTTTTTCGTCTCCCAGAAGAGCGCTCCCGTATGCGTCATAAAACGCCTTCGCTTTGTTTATCTCCTGTACGACCATGTTGTTTTCAGGGTGGAAGGGTTTTTGAGTAAGTTGACTCGAAACGTGAGAACTGGAGATGGCTACCATAACAGAATAGGGGGAAAAAATAGGAAATGTCAATGCCAAAAGGCTCAAGGCACAGGGCGCAAGGTGCAAGGCGGAAGGAAGAAAAGGTAACCTCTTGATGCAATAGGCGTTGCGCCTGTTCCGTGCACCGTGCACCCTGTACCCTGTGCCTTTATTTGACGATTTCCGTTCCTGCTTTTCCTGCCACAGCCTCTTCGATCTTTTCAATCGACGTGATGACGGCTCTCTTGCCTCCCTTCTGGATGAACTGCATGGCGGCTTCAACTTTCGGACCCATGGAGCCGGGGGGAAAGTGGCCTTCCTTGAGGTATTGTGTCGCTTTATGGACTTTCAGGGTTCGAAGGAATTTCTGATCGGGTTTGCCATAATGAATGGCAACCCCCTCCACCTCCGTGGCGATGATGAAGATGTCCACGCCCACTTCCTCGGCCAGCTTTGCGCTCGCCAGATCTTTGTCGATCACCGCATCCACGCCGGCAAAAGCTCTGCCTTCTCTTGCTACGGGAATGCCTCCTCCTCCGCAGCAGATCACTATAAAACCCATCTCAATGAGTTTCTTGATTTCCCGCTTTTCAACAATGGTCACAGGCCTGGGAGATGCCACGACGCGGCGATAGCCTCCGGGGGTTTGAATTGTCGGATAGGCAAGGGTCTTCGCCTTTTCAGCGGTAAAGAAAGGGCCTATGGGTTTTGAGGGCTTGAGAAAAGCGGGATCTTTCTCATCCACGACGACATAGCTGATGAGACTGACCAGAGGCTGGTCTGCAAGGATTCCCATTTTCATGAGTTCGCTGTCCAGAGTGGACTCGATCATGTAGCCGAGCTGTCCCTGCGTCTGCGCAACGAGGATTTCAAGAGGCAAGGGTGGAACGTCGCTGCAGCACTCCTGCTGGAGGAGGAGGTTTCCCACCTGGGGCGCATTGCCGTGGGTGATGATGGTCTTGTACTCTCTGGAAAGGCGGGCAATCTGGCGGATCGGGACTCGCAGATTCTCAAACTGTTCTTCCACGGTGCCCGACTGATTCCTGCGGAGCAGGGCATTGCCGCCAAAAGCGACCAGCAGGGTTTCTTTTTGGTTTTTCTTGTCCATCACGGCTGGAACCTCTCAGAGTCGAATTTTTCCCGTAGCGCGAAGGCGTTTCAGCAGCACCTCTTCGAGTGAGGGGCTCCCGTGGTCTTTATACTCATAGCGGACCCTCAGCGTGGGCTTGCTGATCTTCACGATGCGGGTGAGGTGGATCGGTGTGGCAAAGAGAACCAGATCGCAGGGCGTGCGGTCGATGGTCTGTTCAAGGTCGCTGATCTGGCTCTTGCTGTAACCCATGGCAGGGAGGACCGGCCCCATGTGGGGGTAAAGGCGAAAGGCGTCCTGGATCGTTCCCACGGCATAGGGTCGCGGGTCGACCAGTTTTCCTGCGCCGTAAGCTCTTGCAGCGATGAGCCCTGCGCCGTAAGCCATGTCCCCATGGGTCAGGGTGGGGCCATCTTCCACCACGAGAACACTCTTGCCCCGAATTCGAGAGGGAGTCTGAGGAAGAACGGGAGATTCGGCAAAAACGATATCCGCCCTGGGCGCATATTGCTCGATGTTTCTTCGAACGAGTTCCACGTTCTTGGGTAAAGCGGTGTCCACCTTGTTGATGATGGCGATGTCGGCCATCAGCATGTTTGTCTCCCCGGGGTAGTAGAGCCGTTCATGGCCGGGCCGATGCGGGTCAAAGAGAACCAGATGGACATCGGGGAAATAAAAGGGGGTGTCGTTGTTGCCGCCGTCCCAAACGATCACCTCCGCTTCGTTTTCCGCTGCTTCAAGGATCCTGGCGTAGTCCACTCCGGCGTAGACCACAATGCCCTGATCCACAATGGGCTCGTATTCCTCTCGCTCTTCAATGGTGCACTGATGTTGCTGGAAATCCTTGTATGTCGAGAAACGCTGAACGATCTGCTTTCTCAAATCGCCGTAAGGCATGGGGTGTCTCACGACCACGACCTTCTGCCCTAAGTCTCCGAGAATCCGGCAGACCTTTCGTGTGGTCTGGGATTTTCCGCACCCCGTTCTCACCGCACAGACTGCAACGACAGGTTTCTTCGACCTGAGCATCGTATAGGTGGCGCCGATGAGAATAAAATCCGCGCCCCCTGCCATCACCAGAGAGGCCTTGTGCATCACCTCCACGTGGGGAAGGTCACTGTAGGAGAGAGCGACGAGGTCTATCGGATGCTGCCGGATGAGATCGCTGAGCTGCGACTCCGGGTAAATGGCAATGCCGTCGGGATAGAGCTTTCCCGAGAGCTCCGGAGGATAGAGACGGCCCTCAATGGCCGGTATCTGCGTCGCTGTGAAAGCGATGACATTGTAACGGGGATTATCCCTGAAGTAGATATTGAAATTGTGAAAGTCGCGTCCTGCAGCCCCCATGATGAGAACTTTTTCAACCATCTTCTAGAGTCCCTCCTTCTTGTACTGATGGACAAGCTCCAGATACTCCTTGTATCCTTCCTTGGTCCACCACAACTGCTCAGGAGTGGGTTGGCCTTTGATCTTTCCGGGGACACCGACGACGAATGAGTTGTCGGGAATCTTCATTCCTTGGCCGACAAGGCAGCAGGCACCGATCACGCAGTTGCTCCCGATTTCCGAATCATGGAGGATAGTGGCATTCATACCCACAAGGACGCTATCTCCAATTCTTCGGCCGTTGAGAACCGCCCCATGTCCGATGATTACCCGATCCCCGATGAAAACATCCCCTGCCGGAGCAGAAGGTGTTCCTGAATGGATCACGCAATTGTCTTCGATCGAGGTGTTGCGGCCAATGGTGATTTTACCAAAGTCGGCTCGGATCACTGCTCCGGGCCAGACATTGGACTCTTCACCGATTTCCACGTCACCGACGACGTAAGCTGCTTCACTCACAAAAGCAGATTCCGCAATTTTAGGAGTCTTTCCATTAAGACTTCGGATCATTTCTTCATCCTCGCTAACTGGGCTATTTTCTCATTCTAATCTTTATTTCCTTACCGTGTTCTTCTATTGAGTACTCTTTGAAAGAAGTGCGGCTGATCCATTTTTCCACCTGTTCCCGGGTGTAGGAGTAAGGCGGATTCAACCGGGCAAAAAGAGGCAGGAAGCGATACATATGCCGCTCAAAGGAGTTGAGTGACACCTTCCACTTAGCCACATCCACCTGGGAGGAAACCCTTGCTGGATCGTAGATCCAGGCTTCACGACCCGGCTTGAGGACCCTCCAGCATTCCCCGAGAACCCTTACAGGGTCCCGGAGAACGTGAAGCATTCCGGTGCTGACCACCCCGTCAAAGGACTCCTTCCTGAATCTCAACTGGGCCGCATTCCCGACTTCAAAATGCACCCTTCCGGCGCATCCGGTCCTGAGAGCATTGGCCCTGGCCATCCTTATCAAAACACGACTCAAATCGATCCCAATGATTCTGACTTCAGGAGACCTCTTCACCATCTCAATGGGGAGGTAGCCCGGGCCCGTGCCAAGATCAAGGACAAGGCCTTGATGGAAAGTCGAAAGGATTTCCTCAGCGACCTGAGTGTAGTAACTGTTGATGACAAGCCTCGAGGCCTTCTCATAAAGAGAGGCCAGGGGGCCGGGGATCCTCTCTATGGTGAATCGCCTCTTCAAACTCGCCTATACGTCAACAGTAGGTGAAAAGTTGTTGAGAGCTTAACAGAATCCCTGGGAGGAGACAAGGAGAAGAGTCCTGATGCACCATCAATTCATCATCTGCGGCGTATTGCTTCATACGCCTTGTCGTCGCTCCTCGGCGCCTAGCATCTGACGCCTTGCTGGTGATCAGGAATCCTTCGAAACCCGAGTCCCGCTTTGCCTGCGAGAATAGGCGGTACCAATACTCCCCAAGCTGTCTTATTTATGGAGTGTCGAAAGCCGGGAGGCACCTTCATGTGCAGCTTTCGCTTCCACCGGCAGTTACTGTCATTACCGCGTATGAGCCGGATGCTTCCGAATGGATAGATTACAGAGTCAGGAGGACAAAGGCATGAGATGCGTTTTTTGCGGGGGTGAAACCACGAAAATGAGCGTGACCTTCAGCTATGAAGAAGAAGGCAAGTATTTCCTTGTTGAAAATGTCCCTGCTGAAGTTTGTGAACGATGCGGGGAGAAGACATATTCTCCAGAGGTCACGGACGAATTATTGAAGTTCGCAAAAGAACAATTCAGACCCGTACGGAAAGTCGAGGTCCCTGTTTTTGATTTTGCTGCAAGCTGTTAGGGTCGGCCATATGACTGCCCCGACCATACAATGCCAAACAAAGGCTCTAGACATCTCCCTCAGCCCCAATTCCGCTGGAGCCTACTTTGTTTTAGGAGCTGCGCTCGTTTATGCAGGTCGGCATCAGGAAGCTATTCCTGTTCTCCAGAAATGCCTTCGACTAAGTCCCGCGCCCCTACCACATTGGTGTCTTTGGTTGGCTGGCGGCTTCATATACCGCGCTCGGCCAGTATGAGGAAGCGGTAGTCACATGGAAGAAGTCGCTGCAGATCTATGGCCCTGATTCGTTGGGAGCCCACGTAGAGCTGGCCGCTAGCTACATTTACTTGGGCCGAGAGAATGAGGCCCGAGCTGAAGCTGCAGAGGTCCTGAGGATCGATCCCGAATTCTCAGTGGAGCGATTTTTGAAGGGACATCCTAGGGATCAATCTGAAAAAGATCGCATAGCCGAGAATTTGCGCAAGGCAGCGCTGAAGTGATATGGATTCCTCTATCCTGACGCGTGATGGCTAGACACAGCTTACGATTACTAATCCAAGTCCGTCGTGAATTCGAGCAATCATCAACCAGCGCTTACCCAATTGATGGTTTCGTGCGTGATCTCTGAAAATCGGACCATTAAAGCTGGTCATTCTGTCATTTGATATTCGCCGTTGAGGGCGATGACGTAATCCTGCCAGACCTTTTCATACTGGGCAGGATTGGGGACGGAGAGAAGCAGCATGATCTCTTTGCAGTACGCCCGCTGGCTGTCGTTCGTCGTGTGCTTCCCATAGATCTCCAGAGCGAAGTGCGAAAAATCCCTAACCATGAAGTCGAAGATCTGGTTTATGACATCCTTGTCCAGGTTGTCGATCTTCGCCTGCTCCAAGGTGAGCTGGCCGTAGACGACTATGGAGAACATCTCTCCCATGGTCAGAGAGAAAGACGGATCCATTTCCTGGATATTGTCCGGGAAGGCTCTTGCCAGCATTTCTCTGAAGAGGTCGATCTGTTTGATGAATACAGCGACATTTGGGAGGTCTTTGAATTCAGCGAAGACGGGCCCGTAGTCGTGGAACTGGACTTTGCTCAGGCCTCTGGCCGTGCCCTGATTGAAAAGGAACAGATCGTCCTTCTGGCTGAAATCCGGGCCGACAGGGGCATAGCCCTTGGGATTGAAGAAATAGTTCTTGATAAATTTCCGGATGAGTTGGACGTTCACATGGACGGTTCCCTCGAGCTTTGACGGCCCCTTGATGTCGCTAGCCACCGTAGAGAAGTAGGTATCGCGCTCGAAGCCCTTGGCGGCGATGACATCCCACAACAAAGCAATGACTTCTTCGGATTGGAGGGTGACCTTCATCTTGCTCGTGGGATTGTACAGGAGGTAGCGGCGGTCGTCAGCGGTGGCGTTCCGGAAATAGTCCGTGGCGCGGCGCTGGTAGAGTTTCATCCCTATGAGGCGCAGCCAAGCCTCCATAAAGTTCTTCTTCACATGCGGCATGTCCGTCACGCGGAAGCCATAGAGGGTGCGATTCGCGGCATGAGTGATCGCTTCGTAAAAGGCGTGCTGGCAGGCACCTATGGAGGCAGGACCGATGTTGAACTTGCCGATGTTCACCGTGTTCAGGGCCGAATCCCAAGCCGATGGACCCCGGCTTAGGATGTCCGGTTCAGTGATTGGATAGTCGTTCAGCGCAAACTGGGCAACGTATTCCTGGTGGGAGATGACGTTTCGCTTCAGCTCAAAGGCCTTGTTGCGGAAGTTGGTGACGAAAAAGCAGTAGTCGTCAGACCCATCCCGGACCTTGCCTAGGGTGGAAACCATCTCCGCTTCATTACCGTTCCCGATATAGTACTTCTCACCCCGGGCCAGCCAGCCGCCCTTGCCATCGGGGAAAAGGCTCGTCTCTGTGGAGTAGATATCTGCCCCGTGCGCCCGTTCTGAAAGGCCGAAGGCAAAGATGGCGCCTTCCTTCAGGAGTGCTGCCGTCTTCTTTTTGGCCTTTTCATTACTGCTCATCCAGATGGGGCCGAGGCCGAGAATGCTCACCTGGAAGCAATACCAGTAACCGAATCCATAAAAGGACAGCAGCTCGCTGTATTCGCTGTTTCTAGCAGTATCCCAACGGCAGTCGGGGTTGTCGGCATATGCCTTCGGCGTGAGGAGCTTGTAGAAGATCTGCTCTGTTTTCACAAAATCAAGGAACTCCCGATACCAGATGCGGCTCCAGTAGTCCTCCGTCAACTTGGTTTTGCCCATCCGGTTTTCGAAAAAATCGATAGTCTTGTCCATGATGGCCAGTGACCCTGTGTCGGCCATTAGACTCTTGTACTTTTTAGGTTGTAATAGATGATTCATGTGATCCTCCTTTTTCATGTGACGATATGGACGGTCTTGTAAGACGGCCTTGTCGCTGTCATTGCGAAGAACAGAGTGACGTAGCATTTTCTGTTTGATTCTAATCTTCTGATGCTGATTTGTCTGTATCCAATTTCTTGATCTGATATCTTTTCTATTTGCCTGTCTGATAAGGCCTTGTTCTTTGTTCATCACTTCCAAAGTTACCGTTCGGCTCAACAACTAGCGTATCGAAGTCGAAAGCGGGAGTCCATTTTCGCCACGTTCCTCGGCAAGCGATTGGCAGTTGTAAGCTTGAAAGGGTGCCGACTCGGCGATCACCGCAGTCGGCCCGAATCGCCAAAGGCTAGGTGAAAGATTGCTCACTCTGGTTGGCAAAAACCTCTTTCCCCAGACCCTACTCTCGCTGTTCCTTCTCGCTGGTGTTTCTCGTGGAAAGGGTTGCCTTTCGCGTGCGCTGCATATGGTATCGTGAGGTGGCTCGAAGTTGTGAAAGCTATCTGAGATTTTATCAATTGGGCTTTGGTAAGGTTTCAGAACGTAGTAAGACTCAGGTTGAAAGCCATCTGGTATGCCTGAAGTGTTAGGCCAGCAGCCTTAGGTTGGAAGGACTACCTTCAATAACTCCTCTTCGTGCTTTCGCCGGTCTGCTTTGCGTCGTTCTAATGAAACGGAGCGCCCGACTTTTCGCCGCTGGCCCCGCCGCCTGTCCACTAGAATCCGCACACCTTGTTGTCCTGAAAAAGCCTCGCCTAACTCCTTTAGAAGGTGATCATAGCGGCTTCTGATAATGATAACCATCTTTTCAGCTCCTTCTGGCTCAACCTGGGCGGCTGGTCGAGCGATGCTCGACACACGTGGAGGCGTCTGGTTCATTCGCTTGAGCATTTCGTCAAGTTCAATCTCCAGTAGATGGTAGCCGCTGTATTTCCCTTTGTGAATCCTAGACTTGTGTCTCACAGTGCCATCCACCTTCACTATGGTCCATGGCGCGGATAACTCTACTTCCTCTAGCCGATCTCCAATTCCAATTCTTCCTAGACAATCAAACAGCTCCTTCCCTAGTATCCCAACTCCGTTCTCTGAAACGTCAAAGACCCCAAAATCATAGACTTTCCCCTGAGATCCGCCTGCCCTCATGTGGACGTTTGCCTTGGAAAAAAGAGGCGCTGTGTTGCTATCTACCTCGTGACGATCACTCCTTCTCCTGTCTGCAATGACCAGGGCATCGGGATAGGTGATAATATGACCTAAGTAGGGAGACTCAAGACTCTTGGTAATGTAATAAGAGGTGAACGCCAATTTATGTTTTCCAAGTGAAAATCTCACCTGAACAGGACTCGTAGATTGAATAAGATTGTTACCCCTTGGTGGAGAGAGCCACTGAATGAATGCTCTTCCACCTGGCCCTGTCTTTGAAAGAGGATCTCCGTGATCTGCTTTCACAATCATTGAATCAAAAAGAGTTCGCTCTCCTTCTATCTGGACTGTGATGGGCCTCCGGTTAACAACCAAGAAGTCAATTGTTTGTCTTATTCTCGCCGTGCTTTTCGTGACAAAATCCGGCATACCCTGTTCTGTGGCCTCACTCGCTTACAGCCTCATTCCGGTTGACTGCTGCGTCGATGCGACAGATATAATCGCTGTTTTTTGAATCTCATTCATTGATCTAAATCTGACACCGATTCCTTCCGGCGTTACTCTCGTAACATCACCGGCAATCCAAACGGTTTTCTCGAAGTTGGCAGGAGAAAAAGAGACCGAAAGACTCTGTCCAGGAGAAAAAGCTTTTCGGCTCATGATAAACATCCCTCCCAGGCTTATGTCTCGGATAACACCGCTGGAAAGTCCAGCCTTATTGGTATAGCGCACAGCCACATGAACTGGTTTTCTGTGATGCTGCCTTCGGCATTTACTTTTCAGTGTTCCCCTTTCGAGAAGTTTCAATAGAATACGTTTCTCATCTTCTGACATTTCTGTAATCAGTTGAAACAACTGATGCGTAATGGTGGGATCTTGCAGAGTCATCTTTAAGGGATCCATCATAAAAGGCCTTACGTGGGAATTCATAGCCACTGCTCTCTCCCCTCCCAAAGAAAATCTCTAAATGGTCTTTATAAATCTTGCTCTTCCTAAGCAACAAATTACCTTACCAGAGGTGAATTGAGTGCATTGCATACCACACAGAAGAGTCGAAACCTTAGGACACAGGCAATGCGAGCGCAGCGGATGATCACGGGCCCATGTTCCCCTTATTCGCTGATGGAAATCTCTTTGCCTTCTTGATCCAACGCGTTTCAAAGCACAACAAGAAATGCGTCCCTTTATTCTCGGATTCAAATATCGTGCCTGGAGACAAGTAAAGACGATGAAAAGAATAAGTATTGTTATATTAAGATGATAGAGGGCTGAGAAGGTAAGAGGCTATTTCGCGCTGATGGGCTGACGCTGCACAGAGGCTTGTGCAAGTCGTTGAGGTTTCTGTGCAGCAACCTTCTGATTGCAGGTTTCGTATCGAACTCTTTAACCAGCATCACCGCTGGCCCCAGGTGCTCCAATACCTGGTCTCATTTGCGGAGCTTCACGCAGGTCGCAACAACATCGCCAGCCCGCAGGCCGCACTCAACATCCGCGTCCGTCCATAGGGAGCCTTTATTCTCAAATAGAAATCGAACACGGCCCTGACTTAGCATCACGCGTGCGTCGATGGGGACAGGCTTATCGTCACTGAATACCTCGTTCGCCGTCGTAAGGACATAGGCGCTTTCTCTACCAGGAACCCACTCAAACCCGACGAACGGCTGGTCTGGATTGGAGGACCCGCCCTTTTCCATCGCGCTATCGATGGCGGTCCAGCAGGCAGCGATGAGCGGAGGAAGCGCACCCTTCGCCTCCGCTTCCTGTTCGCGCTTTTCGTTTGCCGCACTACTCTCCGACATGAGACCAATGGGCGCCCAGACAGGCATGGTCACCACAGCCCCAACAAAGAGATAGAAGTCCGCAGCAATTCCCACCGGCATCAGAGCCCATGCGGCTTGATTAGGCTGTTTTCGTTCACCGGTCGCGACGAGCCCCGCGGCACTGGTAACGGCCACCCCCTCCAGTGCTGGCGGCTCCGAAAAAGAGCCATAGGACACCAGCAACGCACAGGGCGGATAGCTGTCATCAGGCAGCAGGGGCCGGACCCCCGTCACCCAGTTTGCACTCGCCGGCTGCGCGATCTGGAGTTCATGGGCCGAGTCGTTGAGAAAGAAGCGAGCGGTGTCACAGCCCGCCGGCAAATCGCGCCTCGGGACGCTAAAAGTCTCTTGGCCTGAGTCCCACCATCGGGTAATTTCATAGGCGTTAACACTGGCGGACAGGGCAAAGTACACGCCCTCCTTGGGCTCACCCATAGCGCTCTTTTCGATCATTGACGTGGCCAGACATCCGGGCAATGTCGCGCTAAGCAGCGCAAGAGCGGTCAGGCAGGATAGCAGCCCGCGTCCAATCGAAGTGTATGATACTTCGGCCATAGTTGGTGCACGAGGTCGGGTGATAAGATGCCCCTCTTCGAATTCAAATTGTACTGGATCCACCCTTGTTTGTCAAAGCAAGAGCCAGTCCATCACTTTGTGGATGTTTGTTTTCGCCGGTAGGTGATCGCAAGAAAAGTGGGGGTTACAGTTAGCAACTCAAGTCTATCATGCGGCAGTGAAATCGTCAGGTTACGATTTCCAAATTCAGCCTATTGCGTCGATAGGAAGGAAGCCGGTTACGATTTCGACATTCGAGCCGAAACCTGAGCATGCCCTCGAAATCTTGATGTTCAGATCAATGGCCTGAGCGGAACCATCCGTATCGTTAGTGGAAAAGCGGACGTGTGGTTCCATAGGCGAGCGTTTAATAATCCAAGTCTTCAATGCATTGTCAGATCAACCAAATAAAAGATCCTATTGACATATTAGGGGAATCTCTGCCAAAATTGCCAATATAAAGTTTGGCTAAAGGTCACATGGGAAAGGAGGTGAAAAGCGAATGAAAAAGTTCTTGTTTGCTCTGATCGCTCTTCTTACGGTGTTTGCTTTTGCCACTGGGGCTTTGGCAGCCGAGAAAAAGGCAACGGCACCACAGGCGGGCAAAGTTTCAGGTACAGTCACAGCCTATATCGCCGCCAGCCAACCTGATAAGACCGCAGGCACGATCTCTGTGAAAGATGCGAAGGAAAAGAATTGGGCGTTTGATGTCCTTCCAGATACTAAGATCACAGGCGAAGTAAAAAAAGATGCGAAAGTGACAGTGGCCTACAAGAAGGAAGGCGGCAAGACGACTGCGACTTCTATTACCGTGATAGCAGTGAAGAAACCCGCGGCGCCGAAGACAAAGTAGTAGGCCTATTAATGCTCATTAGAAAAGGCATGATCCTCTGGAAAAGGGGTTATGCCTTTTTTATTTGTTTCACCGACAGAAAGGGGTTTCACTAGGCAGCGGATGATGGAGCAGGGGGGTGACAGATCAATTGACTGAATGAACCCGAACCTCAGCATACTCCCAAAAGTTGCGGTTTCACACCAACCGTTGGATTGGGACTTCGTATCGAAATCGATAGAGGGAGCCTATGTTCCGGGCGTTCCTCGACAAGCGATTACAAGGCCAAAGCTTCAGTTCGGCGTCGTATTCAGATTTTTCCTTCAAAGGCATTACGGAGTTGTTCGAGAAATTCGGGCGATACTCTGTAACCTAACATTTGTACTCTTAGAACATCCTCCCATGCCTTCTCGTAGTCTCCTTTCTTAAAATGGGCAACCCCCCGGTTGAAGTAAGCCAGAGCGTACTCCGGGTCTATCTCAACGGCCTTGTTGTAATCGGAGATAGCCTGGCCATACTCGCCTTTATAATGAAACGCAGTTCCCCGATTGTTGTAAGCCATGGCATGCCCCGGATTTATCTCGATGGCAGCACTGTAATCACCGATGGCTCGGTCATACTGACCCTTGTATTGATACACAATTCCCCGGTTATAGTGGGCTTTGACAGACTTAGGTGTTATGACTATGGCCTTATCGAAATCTGAGATCGCTTGGTCATAGCGGTGACTGTTCATATGAAGGAGTCCGCGATTGTTGTAAGCCGAAGCATGCTTCGGGTCCAGTTCGATAACCTTATTGAAGTCAGAGATGGCTTGATCATCTTGGTCTTCGCCTTGAGCATAGGCAAGACCCCTATTGAAGTAGGCTTCCACATACTTCGGGTCTTTCTCTATAGCCCTGTTGAAATCGGAGATAGCCTCTTCACACTGGCCGTTGAGTTGAAATTCAACCCCACGTTTTGTATAGAAACCAGCATCCAAACCCGGCTTTTGCACTTCTGCACATCCCCCAAAGCAGAAAAACGCTCCGGCAATGACCACCACGGCAGTGAATGATTGATCAAATCGTTTCATGATGTCCCCTCCTTTTCTAGTACTCCATGCGTAAGAGGGTCCAAATAAGAAAAGCCGGGCAGCACGTAATGTGACCTTAACGAAGTCACACTCGGCGGCTCGGCTATCTTTCAGCATCTGAGTCTCAGGAAGCGCAGTAAAGACCGAGAACCGGAAGTCAAAGGAATCCAATAAGACCCGTGGCTTTCCGTCCCCACTTTACAGTGGGTTTGGCCTTGTCAGGTGTCGGAGACGCCCCCCTCAGGCCAAAGCCTCAGGGAGGCAAGGATCAGGCATCTTTAGATAGGCCCACTTCATAACAACCCCGAAAAAAGGTGTGAGTGAACCTAGGTCGGAAGGATAACTTGAAAATAATACTGAGCCCCATTCTCAACGAAGTCAACAAAATTCCTTTGGGACACCAAAGCGACAACGTATCGAAGTCATAAGCCTCAGGCCGCGGAGAAGGGAATAGACTGGCAACTCAAGTCCATATGTTGTGTGAAAGAAAAAAGGCAGGGCCGCGATTTGGTTAACGCTCAATGCTCACTTCATAGCCCTCGTGAACAGGTGGCTTGGTAAAGTAATCTGTGAACCTTCCGACCTCTTGTTGGTAGTGGCCGCTTATTTCAGTCGCAGTGGCATCTTGCTTACTTTCCCAGAAAGTTATTGCAATGATTTTCCCCGTCTTTTGGTCAGTGAGCATTAGGTCTCGTTTGTAACCCTCTTGGCATCTGGCTACTGTGATGACAAGGCGCTCGTATGACTTGATAAACTCATTTATTCTAGCGGTTTCGACCTGAAGTATTGTAAGAGGCGCAAACATAATAGGTTGCTCCTTTCTTTTCTTGTGGGTTAGGACCAAAGAGACTCCGCGCTTTTTATTCTCACGATCGGTCTTAGGGAGGAGATTTTACTAATTTTGCTTTGCTTCTCCTAGCAGAATAGCCAGCTTCGTGCTCGGAGCGAGGCATGCACACTTTGAGGGGATACTCCATCAACAACCTCCCAAATGGAGGTTAAGGGGTAGAAGGGGAAATACCTAAGCCATTAAATGGTAAGAAACCCCCCAAAGTCAACGAAATCCGATTCCCTCCCACTTCTGACTTCAAGGTCTAGGCAATCTTTCAAAAAGGGTGATGGCCGATCATGATTACCGAAACCCTTCGCCTCGGCACCTGAAGGGCTGGTTATGACTTCCGAACTGAACCTTGAATCTCAGACTACATATAGCGATACGAAACCCAGCTCAGTCCCTCACTTCACTGTGCCACGAATCCTCTGCAAATAATACCAGATGCGGTATGGCGCCAGACTCATCAACACGCAAGCAATGAATCCTATCGGATGCCTCATTGCAGCATGGATAGTCGCCTTAACCTCCCTCCATATCCACCGCTGGGCTTTGTCTTTCAGGTGGTATAGTTCATGACTGATGACGAACCGCTTCACACAACCCGGGATGTCTTCTCTCACATAGACCTGATGTTTGTCAGGCAGGGCAAGCCCGAACCTGGGATACAGGTCCTCTCTGGTTTGATAGATCACTTCTGCCATGGTGAAATCTGGTGACTTTGGCGGATCAAACTGTCACCCTATAACACAGCGCAGGCTGGGCTGTACACCTACGAGAAATTGCCTCAGTTAGAGAAGTGATAAGCCTCTTGTGGCGGGATCAAAAGTACATACGCTTGTTCTATAGATGGTGCAGCACGGAAATAAAGTAAATCAATTCGGATGCTTACTCTTTCATTGACATCATAGACCGCTTCTCTTATGTTTTCTCCCAAAAAAGGAAATCCTTCCATGACCCCGACAGCGAAAGAAAACGCTGGTCAGGACACCGACGGGACCTCTTCATGGCGTTCCACCCTCTTCGTCATGTTCGTTGCCCAATTGCTTTCCATTGTGGGCTTTGCCTTCGTCCTGCCCTTCATTCCCTTCTACATCCGTGAAATCGGGGTGACGGATGAGAAGTTGGTGCCGGTCTGGGCTGGTATCCTAGGGGCGGCAGCGAGCCTCACTATGACCATTTTCTCCCCCATCTGGGGCTGGCTGTCCGACCGTTACGGCCGAAAGCTCATGGTCGAACGCGCCATGTTTGCCGGCGCCGTCATCACCATGGCCATGGGGATGGTCGGCAACGTCTATCAACTTCTCATCCTGCTTCTGCTCAGCGGCGCCTTCACGGGAACCATTTCCGCCTCCATCTCCCTTGTCTCCACTGTTTTGCCCGGCGCGAACCTGGGGTTCGGGCTGGGACTGATGCAGGTCGCCGTTTTTCTGGGGATGTCCTTGGGGCCCTGGATCGGCGGCATGATTGCCGATATCGTCGGCTATCGTTTGACCTTCATTGCAGGGGGCGTTATCCTGCTCGTGGGCGGCCTCCTTGTCCTGATGGGGGCGAAGGAGAAATTCATCCGCCCCTCCGCCGTATCATTGAAACGAAGCGGGAGTATGCGAACGCTCTTTGCCCTGCCGGGATTCGTCTCCCTGATGGCCGTCTTTCTCCTATTCCACTTTTCGATTCAAATCGCCATACCCATTTTGCCGCTGTTCATCGAAGAGGTCGGAAACCTGAAGACAGGGGTCGCTTCCACGACCGGTTTGATGTTTGCTGTTACCGGCGCCACCGCCTCCATTTCCGCCATCGCCATCGGCTATTTGAGCGATCGCATGGGCCACAAACGAGTTCTCATTGTCAATCTGTTCATCACAGGTCTCATGTGGGCCGCCCATGCCTTGGCCCGGAACATACACCAACTGCTCATTATACGTATAGTTTTCGGCTTTGCAGCCGGCGGAAACCTCCCCACCATGAATGCCCTGGTAGGAAAACTCACAACAAAGGAAACCTATGGGAAAGCTTACGGGTTGATGGCTTCCATGACCTCTCTCGGAATGACGCTGGGTCCTCTGGCCGGGGGGATCATGGCCTCCCATATGGGGTTTCGCTGGCCTTTTGTCGTCGTCAGTCTGCTCTTAAGTCTGGTCGTGATCCCCGTGATCCTGAGCGTGAAGAGGTGATGGAACTCCCTTTTTCGATTTCGGCCTGTGCGGGATTTGGCCTTGTGTGTCAGGATAGAGTCAGGCCAGGATGTTGCGGATGTTTGTCTCCCGCCTCTATGGAACGGTGATGGCAGGAAGATTGGGGGTTACAATTAGCAACTCAAGTCGATTGCCAGACCAGGAAAACTTCAGGTTATGACTGCCAAATGTGGCCTATTGCACGGACAGAAATCGGGCCGGTTACGATTTCCAAACTGAGCCCGAAGCTCGGCATGATTTCGAAATCTTCAATCGAGTATTTCCAATTACCGCACCCCAATCCGTATCGTAGT
>CAVPOU010000013.1:0-192164 GCA_963707125.1 uncultured delta proteobacterium
AATCACGCCAAAGGGTAATGACGAATGAGCCGCTGCGTTGCTCGAATTGCGGCTCCGGCAGACCAGCTTCCCGGCAAAGTTCGATCATGCGTTGGGTGCCTGACCCGGCCTTTTCAATGTATCGCGTCAGGTAAAGAGACTCGGCAATAAGGGGGTTGTTGGGTACCGAAGGGTGATCGTTACGCAGATCGTCGAGCGTTAGAGTTCCGGGGAGTCTGCCGGGGTTCCAGACTTCGAGGCGGTCGGCAAAGAGCCGGACTTCGACGGAGGCGTTGCTGTGGTAATCCCGGTGGGCGATGGCGTTGACTATCGCCTCGCCGATGGCGTCTGGGGGCAGTTCGTAAGTGGCGGGTGCAGTGATGCTGGTTGCACGTGTGCCGATGGCGCGATTGATCTTGGCCAGTACGAAATCTCGTGCCTGGTTGGCCTGCTCGAAAGAGATCGTCACCGTACACCTGCATTGAGGCAAACGGGCGGCGGTATTCAGTGCCGTGACAATGCATGCATTTGGTTTCAGCGGTGCGGTGGAAACGTTGCGGATTGCTGCCGAACAGCAGCACTGCGGCGTTGGTCGGTTTTCCGTCGTCGAGCAGGTTGAGGTGGGTGAGCAGGGCCTGCGTCGCAGTGTTGGACTTGAGGGGAAAGCCACGCTCGCGGCGGGCGGTTTCCAGGAACCAGTCGATACGTTTGCGGGAGAGATCTTTCAGATTGGCCTTATCGCAAGCGGAGGTGTCAAAAGGCGGGACACGCAGCGCGCCGATGTTATCGAGATAGTCCACGAGGCTGGCGTAGACCTCGGCTGTCAGGGCGCTGATGTCTTCGATCGGCGGCGGATCAGTTCTCCACTGGCCTTGCCGACCAGTTTCCGCATCTTGGGCGCACGCATTTTTTCATCCGAGCCCCATACATAGACGAGCCGGGTTTTCCGCTTTTTGGTGGCGTGGTTGTATTCGTGTTCGGTCGGGGAGATGCCGTCCTGGTCTTCATTGCCGTATTCATAGCCGAAGATTCCCAGATAGATGTCACAGCGTTCCACTTGTTCCAGATAGACCTGGTCCGCGCGGCGGTCCGTGGCTGGAAGTTCCTCGAAAAGAAAAACTTCGGAAACGAAGCGGTGCAGGAAGGCATCGCCGAGCAGAAAGGCCTTCAAGTCCAGGCGAATTTGTTTGAATTCCTTCTGGACACTGCTGACGAATATTTTCAGACGTACCGGCTTCACGCTGCACCCTTCACGATGCCTTCGATCATCTTATTGAACTCGCTTTCGACCTTGGCTTTGAAGTCGGCCTCGATCTGATAGACCTCGGTGAACTCGGCAAAGGCCCAGCGGCCATAGTTGAGCAGTGTGATTCACACCGGGCACCCAGTAGGTGTCCATGGTGGATTTCTTTTCCTTCGCGTCCTCGCGCCGGTAGCCTTTGATCTCGACGATCAGGTGCAGAAGGTCGTCGTCGCCGTGACCGTCATCCACCAGCACGATGAAGTCGGGGAGATATTTGCGCATCTCCGAGCCGTAGCGGTAGGGCACCTCAAGACCGAGGTTATGGTTCTTGACATAGGCGCGGACGCGCGGGTGGGACTCGGCCACGCGGCAGAACTCTGCTTCCCAGTCGCTGTCGAGGATGACCCAATTAATGTGGCAGCGGCGTGCGTCCGTCTCCCAGCGGTCCGTTTTGGAGGTGTTGAAATTGACGTGGACCGTGGAGCCGGTGGGGTTGTAGGGATCGAGCACGGCCATGATCGGTCGCTGGCCCACGAACGCGCGAGTGATTCCGGCGGTGATGCGCTCGCAAGCCATGTCGGCCAGCATCTTGTATTTCAACTGCGCCGGATAGGTGCCGCCCTTGCAGACGAGGTACCCTTCGAGCCATTGGCGGGCGATGCGCTTGAGCTGCCCAAAGAGGTGGAGCTTGGGGTCTTCGCCCGGGTCGCGCCACTTGGTGAGTACGAGGTGAGACACCAGCTCATATAAAACCTGCGAGGGTCGAACGTCGCCGGTGTGAACCAGATTGAGGTCCACCCTTTCGCCAATGATCCCCGAGTTTTGGGTCTCCGTTGCGCCGACCAGGTCCGGGGTCAACTCCAGCACGGAGTCCTCGTTGAACTCGGCGGTCAGCCTTTCCTCGGGCAATTCGACGCGGTAGCCCACGACACGGGGGAAGCGGATTTCGAGTGCATCGCGTTCGGGCCGCACGGCCTTGACGTGGATAGTCTCCCGCGGCGGCTGCGGGGGCGCGACCACCGGCTTGGCGGTAAAGTCGAAGGGAATGCCCAAGACGTCGGCATATTCCACATTGAAAAGCCCTTATCCGGGCCTCTTCATTGAGATCGTAGGACTGGCGGCGGAGAGCCCGGCCGATGACCTGCTCGCAAAGAAGCTGGGTGCCGAAGGCCCGGATGCCCAGCACATGCGTGACCGTTCTCGCATCCCAGCCCTCGGTGAGCATGGAGACAGAGACGACGCAGCGGATCGATCCGCCTAACTGGCCGGGCTTGCCCACCGTATTCATCACCTCGCGGAGAAGAGTCACGTCATCGAGTTCTTTGCCCTTTTGAAGTTGATCGGCGAGTTTTCCGCCGCGTTCAAAGATCTCGCGGCGGAAGCGTTCAATTTCGTCGGCGGCCATGCCACGGAAGTTGTCGTCCAGCGCTTCGCCGGATTCAAGTTGCTCGCTGTCGATGAGCAACGTGTTTGGCCGGGCGAAAGGGTTGCCATGCTCATCAAAGTTGCGGAACAGCGCGAGGCGGCCGGCTATAGGAGTCTTTGAGCCGTCATCGTTATCGCGGAGAAAGCCAGAGATGAAGTCATAAACCAGCTTGGAGATGGCGGTGTTTTGACAGACGACGATAAAACAGGGCGGCACGCGGATGCCAGCTTTGTCCCAAAGATCGAAGGTCTTCTCGTAGTGACCGTAGAGGGCTTCGAGGGCGGTCTGGAGTTGCGGCGGCAGACTGAGTGGATCGAGGGTGGCGGATTTGCCCCGCCCTTTCTTGGGCATTTTCGACCGGATGTGTTCCCACAGATTGCGGAACATGGGCATCTCTTCGCCGGGGATGTTGTCGGCCACAGGGACGCGCGGCAGTTTGACTATGCCGCACTCGATGGCGTCCATGAGCGAAAAGTCGCTCATCGTCCAGGGGAAGAGGGTGCCCTCAACATAGCCCGAGCCGCTCAGGAAAAAGGGTGTCGCAGACAGGTCGATGACACGCGCGACCCCGAGTTTGCGGTTTACAGCCTCAAGGCCGGAAATCCAAAGACGGGCGGCCTCGGTGTTCTTCTCCGCCTCTTTCTTGTCATCGCCTTTGAGATCATCATCCTGTTCCTCTGCTCCCGGCTTCTCGCGGTAGCAATGATGCGCCTCATCATTGAACACGAGGATGTTCTTCATGCCCATCAGGTCGGGCATCACCCGCTGAAGCATCTGCCCCTCGGTTTCGAGGGTGTTCAACTCTTCGCCCCGACCTTGCAGGAGCGAACGCCCGCCCTTCGAGAGATCAATCCGTTCGCGGAGCTTGAAGGCGTGGTAGTTGGTGATGACGATTTTGGCCCGATTCACATCGTCCAGCATGTCGGCTGGCACGAGTTCACGGCTGGCGTAGTAGCTGTCCGGGTCGTTCGGCTGGAGAACGCGCAGCCGGTCTTTGATGGTCAGTCCGGGTGTGACAACAAGAAAGCCACGGGTGAATTTCTTGCTCTGGGGTCGCCGCACGGCGTTGATGGTCTGCCATGCAATCAACATGGCCATCACGGTGGTCTTTCCTGCACCGGTCGCCAGCTTTAGCGCAAAACGCATGAGCTCGGGGTTGGCGTCATGATTGGCATTCGCCAGGTGTTCAATGAAAGCCTTGCCGGACTTTCCAGCTTGAGGCGCTACCTCGATGAGCCAGATGGCGGTTTCAGCCGCCTCCACCTGGCAGAAAAAGGGCCTGATGCTACTGAATTGGTGATGCCGCCAGTGCTGCAGTAGACGTGCCGTTTCGGGAGTAACCTGCCACTGGTTGGGGTTCGGTAAGCTGCGCCACTGGTCCACATGTTGGCGTAGCTGATTGATGATCGAAGTCGGATCATACTGCTGCTCTTGGGTTGAAAGTCCTTTGCCTTCATCGAAGACGAACTGTCTGTTGCTCGGCTGCGCCCTTGCGCTTCCTGGGCTTTGGAATCGGCGTGATGAACTCTGCCCGGCGGCGCTTTTCGATGATCTGCTGGGTAGGCTGGCCGCTGGCATCAAGCTCCCAGTGGCGTGCTGGGTATTTGTAGGGGGAGTTAAGGATCGGTTTCTCAAAAAAGCGATTTGCCATGTCTATCTTCTCTCCAGATACGGCCGTTGCTGACGCAGGGGAAGTTTGCCTCTAGAGTCTCACCCTATCATACCCCACCCTTTTGACAGACTCGGTCACAGCTCCCAATAGAAAAAACATGAAACCCCATCCCTCAACTCGAGAAATGGGGTTCTCTATCCGCCTCTCTTTGGTGCAGCCTTCTTTTCATTCAAATAGGCCATGTCCACCAGTGAGTTGTGATTGTTAATGGTAACTGTCTGTACCGAGTGATGAAATTTAGAGGCAATTTACTCCGATGGGCCTTTGTTTGTCAACCTTGGTATTTTGCCTCGATCAGATTGATCGGACTGCCTCTTTGGGCGTTCTGTGGTTGGACTGATCAGCATTGGGGCGCTCTTGCCTGCCCACGCGGCGCCACTCTGTTCCAGTTTCCATGATCCAGGGCACTCTTCCTCCGTGTGGCGATCTGACATGTTGGGAATGCAGTGATGAGAGGCCGAGGACGGAATTTCGGGTGATTATGAGGGCTTTTCGGTCCATTTTTCGTTCTTTTTCGCTCCTTTCTCGGTGGGTAAACGGACAACTTCCCCGGAGCGGTAGTCGGTGTAAGTGCCTGCCATCACTAACTTTGGGCATTATTGAGGGAATTTGCCGCTGATTCAAAGGAGACCACAGGGGGCCTTTTACACGCACACACAGAATTTCAGCCAAATCTCGAAGCGATTCGAGGAACAAAAGGTGGCGTTCCAAGGCGTTTAGGTTATGTCCGATTCTCAGGTTCCGTCCACGTGATGGGAAGTCTTGATCAAACTCACAGATCCCGATACGGAGTGGCCCGGACGCCGCGTCATTCACATTGCAGCAACTTCACTGAGCTGTCGGACATGCAGGATCTCATTCCTCTTGACAGGATTGATTTTGGACTCCTCGACCACCAGCACAGCGATGGTCTCGCCAACTGCATTGAAGACTTCCAGGGAGTATCCTGTCTCCTGCGCCGGGCCACCTTCATGTATCTCAACGATGGTGGCCAAATCGCCCTTATGAAGACTGTACTCCGGAAAATCCTTTGCCAAAGACACGCGTGTGAAAAGCGGATATGCCATGCTTATCCCTCCTTGTCAGGGAAAAGAGTGATGAACTTTGTCATCTCCGTGTATTTCTCATGCATCCAGATGGTGACAACGCGGATGGTTACACCATTTGGGCCTTTAAGAGTGCCTCGAATCTTCCACAACAACCCATAGCCCGTGTTTTGCAGAACTCAGCCTCCAGCGGCAATATCTGATGACGGATATCCTCCAACAAATTGCGCCAATTGGCTTGAGTGTAACCCGCCCGCCTCAGGAACTGGGACTGCTCACTGTCGGGCCGCCACTTCAGAAGATACTCACTAATCTTCTCCTCGGTGATTATTGCATCCGCTCGTAGCTTCAACTCATTCTACCGCTTCAGGTGTTATTTTCTTCAGTCTATTGAAATGGCGCTCTTCCGCCACTTATCCTTTTCATCAATTAGCGCGACCAGGAAGTTCGAATCGAGGATAGCCTTAGTCATAAACTTTCTCAGTGTCTTCCAAGGCATCGCCGCCAATGGAGATCAAGCCCGACAGCATGTTGAGTTCCTGGGCTCCAACGAATTTGGCAGCAACCTTTCTGTCTGTTCGGTCAAGCTCCTCTATTTCTCGCAGAAGTGACTCGTAGTCTCTTGGGGAACTTGGATAGGGCTTGAAGGATATCCGCTTTAGAAGCGGGTAACATGACCCTTTCCATTTCAGAAGCCTCTTTTCACCTTCTCTTGAATCCGTCTTCTAAAAATATCTACATACGGCGGGCAGAACAAGGATGAGACAAAGGATTGGTGTTGGAGTCCGGCAATTCCCTGCACGCTGAATCTGATAAGACTCGAATCGATTCGGGAGGAATCCTACCTCACTCGAATCGCCTTGGTTGCGGCGTTCTATTACGCGGGGTTAAAAGGTCTTAGATTTTGGGCCGGTTAATGTTCCTGCCGGTGAGTCAATTGGAAGTGATTCTGTGTGGCTTATGTGTGGCTTTTTCTGCCGACACCATGCAATAAGGGCAACTCTATGCAACTCTAACTTAATCTCTTAGCCATCTTTGAAGGTATCAGGGTGTCAAGCAATGGATAGGGAGAGCAAGATTATAAGCCCGGACAGAGCTTTATAACCAGGTTTGGGAAATCCCTATGATGAACCTTGCAAAGCAGTATGGGCTCTCGGATGTGGGCCTGGCCAAGATTTGCAAAAAATATGGCATTTCGCGGCCTCCTCGTGGTTACTGGGCCATGAAGACGGCGGGTTACAACGTGAAACGGTTACCCCTGCCGAAAGGAGACGATGTAGCGATTGAAATCAACCCAAACATTCGCAGCCAGAGTGTTTACAACCGCGAGGATTCCTTAGCAGGGATGTCCCCTCATCAAGAAGTAGATGAAGAGCCCATAGTCGTCCCTAGACAACTTCCAATCCCCCATCCCTTGACCAGACAATCCTCTGAAACCCTGACCGGCCTACAATCCAATGAACTTGGGCTTGTCAATCCCCCGAAATCGGGTTGCCTCGACATCACGGTCTCCAAGGATAGCCTGCGGCGTGCACTCCCGCATAATGGACACGGTCATTAAGACACTTGAGAAGCGCGGACACAGCGTCTACCTATCCGAAGGACGCACCAGGACCAAAATTCTCGAGGTTCCCATTAGCTTCGGGATTAGCGAGAAGCTTGTGACCAGGAAAAAAGAGACCTGAAGAGCACGATTTGAGTGGGAGTTACACTTTCGGGCACAGCAGGGTTGTAGACGAGCGTGCGCCTTCCGGGGAACTTCGCCTCACTATCCATGACGCTGAAAACTTCTACATCTACGGCTGCCAACAGCACTGGAGTGATGGGAAAAAAGCGAAGCTCGAGAATCGAATCGGCAACGGTGTCGAGACCAGAGTGCTGAAACAGGCTGTCAGGAGAAACAGAAACCGGTTCCCCAGTGACTTTATGTTTGAGCTCACAAAGGAGGAGAATCGATCTCTAAGATCACAAAATGTGATCTTAGAGCCGGGTCGGTATTCCAAGTATTTGCCCTTTGCGTTCACGGAACAGGGGGTTGCCATGCTTTCAAGCATCCTCAACAGCGAACGAGCTATCGAGGGTAACATAGCCATCATGCGGGTGTTTGTTCGACTCCGGGAGATGATGGCAACGCACAAGGAACTGGCATTTAAACTGGCCGAACTCGAAGAACGCCTCGAAGGGCACGACGAACAGATCCAAAACATCTTCGAAGCGATCCGCCAGCTCATGACTACGCCGAGCCACCCAGAAAGAAAATCGGATTTGAAGCGAAAGAAGCTCCCGCAGCTTATGGCAAGGGGGTAAAGAAGATTTTTTGCTTTTCCATGGTCCTTTCGTATCATGGCTTCATACTTTTTGGCCCTGGTGGGTGTATAGCGTCTTTGTTTTCAACTGGTTTGGGCCATTAGAATTTTGGTCATTGGAATTTATTTCGTGCTTCGGCCTGCCCCGGCGCGACATGACCGGCACGTTGTTGAGCTTCATACCAGCAAGGGTTCATGTTCAGATAACGCTATCCTGCACGCCGGGTCTGGGCCGGGGATTTAGTGCTTCGGCCTGCCCTGGCGTGACATCCAGGTGATCGATGGGAGTTTTTTGTCGCACTGAATGTCGATCTCGCAAAGGCTTATTTGCTTGCCAGGTCTAGGCCAGGGATTTGGCTGCGGCTACGCCGCATGCGGATCGAGGAGGCGTGAAACACGAAGGCCCCAAATAGAACATATGCAAGGCCCCATTTCCCTGAGCAGGGGACGTGGGGCCTTGTCTTTTGACCGGATTTGACAAAGCCCGGAGGTAGGATTGCCAAACTGAATGTCAAGAACGCAAGGCCGTTGATGCCTATGGATGGGATTCCTAATCAAATCATTGATGGTGTCCTAACTACTAGATCATGAGATAGAGGAGGAGGGAGAAAAGGGTGACACTCCTGAGAGGAGAAAGGAGTGTACCCAAGGAAAACGTTGGTGGAGTAAAGAAGAAGAGCAAGAGTAATAAAAGACGGTATGGGAAGCGGTATGGGTTGATCTTCTTTCGGGAATAGGGGTCATCATTTTATTACATTCGTGATCTGACCGAGTCTCAACGATCAGGAAAAGCAAAGCCTGAGGTGCTCGTTCTGGCAGATGCTTGAGAAATACCTCCAGATGTTTGGGGAACTGCGGACCGACAGGGGCCGGGACCGGTACCCGGAGATCACCTACCATCGCGCACTGGACCTACGGTGGGAGTCGGCAGTGAGTATGGTAAGCGCTCAGATTACCCTCAAGCCATCAGGCCCCTTACCTTTTCTGATCTACACCGTATAAGCTGCCATCATGTCCAAGAAATGAGAAAAGGAGATCGAAAAACGAATGGGACTTCTGATCATCGACGAAACCAAGTGCAAGAAGGACGGCATCTGCGCCCGTGAATGCCCCATGGTCATCATCAACCTCAAGAACGGAAACGGGTTTCCGGAAATGGTCCCGGGCGGGGAAACCATCTGCAACAACTGCGGCCACTGTGTCGCTATCTGCGCCAACGGCGCGCTCTCTCACGCCAACGTGCCCATCGAGAAAAGCCCCTTGATCGAGAAGGACCTGCAGATCCGCGAGGAACAGGCCGTGCAGTTTCTCCGATCCCGCCGCTCCGTACGCTTCTTCAAGAAGCAGCCCGTGGAGAAGGAGACGCTCCAGCGAGTCATCGAGATCGCTCGCTACGCGCCGTCCGGCGGCAATCTCCAACTGGTGGAATGGATGGTGTTCACAGATGCGGAAAGGATCAAGGAGATCGCGAGAGTGACCGTGGAATGGATGCGCAATCTCGTGGCAGAGGCCCCCCCAACGCTGCCGCCTTACATCCCGATGATGATTGGTGCATGGGACATGGGATACAATTCCGTGACATGGAGCGCCCCGGCGCTGATCGTGGCATCCGCGCCACAGGAGGCGACCACCGGCATGGTGGACGTGTCGCTGGCACTCTCCTACCTGGAGCTGGCGGCCCAGAACCTCGGGCTGGGGACCTGCTGGGCCGGCGTGCTCGAAGGCGCACTACAGGGATCCGCCGAGGTCAGGGAGTCGGTGGGGCTCCCGGACGGGCACCCGTATCACTACCCCATGATGGTCGGCTATCCAAAGCGGAAATATAGCCGCCTGCCCGAGCGGAAGGCACCCAAAATCAGCTGGAAATGAAAGACAGAAGGGGACATCCTTGATTAGAAGGGGAACGTTCTTGATTTGTTGACATTCTCCGGCTGTCCGGGTCAGCAATGAACAAAGCCCGGCGAATGGTGGATGCCGGAACACCCATTGGCTTGAAGAGGCCGCAGAGCGTAATCAGAGGAAAAAGAAATGTTAATGAAAGGGGCCCGTTCCGGCCTGGATTCCTCAGGCTCGCTGGCAGTTGATTTCACCCGGTGACATGGTGTAGACTGCATTGTGCCTGCGGCAGGAGGAAGCGACATGAAAAAGGATGAGGTTGTCAAGAAACTGAGTGCCCATAGGGAAGAGCTTCGCAAAATGGGAGTGACCTCCCTTGCCCTTTTCGGGTCTGTTGTCCGGGATCAGGCCAAGGAGGGAAGTGATATTGACCTTCTTGTTGAGTTCGGGAGTCCTGTGGGGGTCTTTCACCTCTTCAGGGTGCGGCACCGAATTGAAGAAATCCTTGGGGTATCTGAGGTAGACCTGGTCCAGAGGGGAGCCGTGCACCCCGCGCTGCGGGAGAGGATCTACGGGGAGACAGTGAATGTCGCCTAGACTGTGGGAACACCGCGTCGTGGATATCCTTGAAGCCATAAGGAAGATCCAAACCTATGTGGAAGGGTTTTTTCTTTAGGAAAGCAAGAAAAATAGCCATGAGTTTGTCCGCATCTGTCAAAGGCCTCTGATAGTCTGGAACAAACTGAAATGCTGGAATTGATAGAAAAATGAACTCTGAAAAGATTCCCATGCTTTCCAAGTCAAAGTACCTTGCAGGTTTGCAGTGCCCGCTACGCCTGCGGCACCAGTGCTTCAATCCGGATCTGGCGTCTCCGGCTTCTCCTACACAGCAGGCACTTTTCGACACAGGGCATGAGGTAGGACAACTGGCGACCCACCTTTATCCGGAGGGGGTCTTGGTGGAGACTAACCCATTATGCGGGTTATTTTCTATGGCGAAAGTATGGGCCGGAAGAAGAAAAAGACGGTTGAAACATATGAATCCCATACAGTTCAGATAATTGACTGGAAGGTTGATTACTCTCTCAGCATAGTCAAAGATAGCCGAATCGTAGAGGGTCCTTATTGGGAGCATTGCAGCCTTGACCTGAAGGGGGAATTTCTCGGCTCGAAGAAATTACGAGAGAGGGAAGTAAGGATCAATTTGTTGGCCGATCGAAGTCTTGATGAAGCGATCGCTAAGCCTTATCTCAATACTCTGAATTCTCTGATAGGTCCAGTCTTTGGCAAGATATCACAGGTGGGACAGGAGCGAATAGCACCTTCGACTGAATCCCAGGAGTGAAGGGTAGCAGGCGTAACCTACATTTCTCCCGGACGCCACCTTACGTATCGTCGTGGAAAGCGGGGACCAGTTTTTCCCACCGTCGACTCGCGGTCCTAATCGCTTGTCAGATCAGGCTTCCTCAGCTTTCTGTTCTTTGTGGACCGTGTCACCCCGTGCCGCCCCCATCTCGCACAATCTTCTGGCCCCCACCATGATGTATCCGTCTGCCTCTTGACACACAAGGGCGGATTCCCCTATACTCGCTTACCCCTGAAGCAAATGCTTATCACCCATGCATGATGACTATGCGGCGGCAACGGAGCGTGTGGCGCTGGAGACTGGTTGCGCCTATGCGGACGTGTTTAATAACTGGCAGGCGGTGGCGTTCCGCAAGAAGCCGGAAGATCTGCTCGGCAATCACCCGAATGATTTCGGGCACTGTATTTTCCGCGTTCTGTGTGAACTTGGGCTTTGATCTGACATGAACACGAATCTGACTGGCAAGGTGATCCTCATCACCGGCGCGTCGGGCGGCATCGGGTTGGCCATCGCGCGGGCTTTTGCCGGTGAAGGCGCAAAGCTCGTTCTGCATTATCACCGCAATCTGGCTGGCGCACGGAAGTTGCAGCGCGAATTGGCAACGGTTGAAACCTTTCTGGTACGCGCGGACCTGACGAAAGAGTCACAGGTAAGAAATCTGTTTGCCCAGGCATCGAGACGATTCCGCCGCGTGGACACCCTTGTGGCGAATGCCGGATCGTGGGAGACTCGCGATGTGCCGCTCTATAGGCTGCCGCTGAAACAGTGGCGGGGGACGCTGGACGGCGTGCTGACCTCGACATTCCTCTGTCTGCGTGAATTTTTCCGGCTGGTGGCGAAACAGAAGCGTGGCAACGCCGTGTTGATTGGATCGACGGCTGCCGTGTTCGGCGAAGCCAACCACGCGGATTATGCCTCGGCAAAGGCGGCGATGGCATTTGGCCTCACGCGCAGTTTGAAGAACGAATTGTCACACCTCGCGCCCCACACGCGGGATTATTGCGGCGGACGGATCAATTGCGTGTGCCCCGGATGGACGGTCGTGCCACGCAACGCGGCGAAGCTCACCAACGCCAGAACAGTCCGCAAAGTCACCGCGACGATGGCGCTGCCCCAGATTGCGCGGCCTGACGACATTGCCAACGCGGTAGTGTATCTGTCCTCCGACACACTTGCGCGGCACGTGACCGGGCAGACACTGGTGATTGCGGGCGGGATGGAGGGGCGGTTGCTCTGGCAACCGGAAGAGATTGATCCGTCTGCTGTCTGAGGCGGGGCCAGGAACTTAGGGCGGTTATTTCTCCAGGCGCTTCGGCCTTTCCTACAGCGACAACTCAAGTCGATTGCCTGACCAGGAAATCGCCACGTCATGATAGCCGAATGTTACCGTTCGGCTTATCAGTTTGCGTAGTCGTCAGCTTGAGGTCTAGCTGTAAGCGATATATTAGCAATTCAAGTCATAACCTTGCATGGACCAGAGAAGGCGGAGGAATGCACGCTCCGCCTCTTCGCCTCAAAGACATATCGGCTGTCCTGAATTAAGGTGAGCTGATAAAGGCCATTATCGGACGCGGGGAGCTGCTAATCTGAATGATCAAAACAGGGCTTGGTGTGTATGGGGTACACTTTGAGCCTCCTGGGTGAAGGTCCGCGCTTTACCTCCTATAACCCCAGATGCTTAACGACAGGTTGCTAGCGGTAGTTCAGCGGGAAGGCTATTCCTTTAGCCTGACAACGGTTATGGTTTCAACGTTGCCCGCATTGTTGCCACCGGATAATTCACTCCATCCCAGATTACCTTGGTAGGACGTAGAGAACTGACGTGTTTTTGTCCATCCATCCTGCAATGGGACGGTTAGATTTCCATTGACGGTGTATCGGTCCTCGTTAACGGTTTCCGGCATCAACTTTTCTTTTGTTGCCAAGGCGTTTTCTGTCGGTTTTGTATGATATGCGACCAGGAATCCACATGGGCTGGGCATTTCCAGCGTGACTTGATTGCCTTTCTTTGTTCCGGGGACGGGGTAGCTTTCCGGGAACGTGAAGGGAGTCTTCTGCTGGCTGATGTTCTCCCACTTCTCCTTGAGTTTTGCATCCTCTGGAGTCATGAATTTCGGATTGAATCTCTTTGCATTCTTGATCTGGTCCCAGCGCTCATAGTCTATATCAGTGCCCGTGCCTATGGTCGAACCTGCAACAGGTTTAGTCTCATACTTACCGGGTGGTTCGGAATACGATGTTAATCCAACGAGTTTGTTCTTGCCAGTTCCGCGCTTATACATATCATCTTCAATCTCAATCTCGATGGTTCTTCTCCAGTGGACTTTGAGGCCCGCGCGGGTTTGGCTCTTACCTTTGAATGCGCCGAAGACCATCAAAGGCCACTGGTCGACGGTCACCCGCCACTTTTCGATCTTCTTGCCCCGAAGCCGCCATGTCACGTGCCCAGTGGTTTTCGATACATCCGTTGAATGCGATAGATCGATCTTATTTTCAGCGCCATCGTTTACGGGGATCGAAACGGATTCCACCCAATCGACCCATGTGACACCGGTCCCGAAACTCGCGCCGTAGTTAACCTGCGGCGGTCCTTCTTGACTCTTAACATCGTCCAGCTTTGTGCGTGGGCGAAATATGAGCGTGTTGTTCCTTATCTCACCATCAAGCGTCATGAGGCCGTTGGCGGTTGCCGTGCCCTGATGCGGTTGGGGCTTGATCCATTTAGAATTGAATGTCGCGGAGAGTGGGCCTTCGCCCTTAGCGGGTCCATCACCAACCGGCAGCGGAAACTCGACTTTGCCACGCCCGCTAATCTTGTACGTCCCTTGAAACCCATTGCCATCAACAATAGTATCCAGATCGACTTCATGCTCCAGCGTCCACATATTGGGTGTTTTTGGAAATATACCCTTATTAGGAAGGGGAGCAGTGACTACATTCGATCCGCCGGTAAGCTTGAATGTCGCCGTACCGGATAAACCGGAGATTGCAGATTGAATTCCCAACTGAACGGTAGTGGTCGTTCCCTCCTTGCGTTCAATTATGGTGGTTTCGGTGGGAGCCGGAACAGCGGTGTCGTATTGTTGGTCGACTGTCGAGGTCTCAGAACCCACTGGAGTGGTGACGGTTAGAGTGCCCTCGCACGGGATTATGTTGCTGCCGAATCCGAAGACTAGATTGTCAAGGTCTCGGTGTCCTGTTACGGTGAACGTTCCTTGACCCGTGGCAGGGGTGAAAGAAAGTCCCGGCGTAGGAGGCATGACCGTAGTGATCACCGCCGACACATTACCGATTCCTTTGAATTTTCCATCTTTATCCGCCTGAATGTCAGCCTGGCCGCTTGACTTCACGGTGATGCCAAAACCGTTCTGGTTCAGCATACTGTACTCCGCACTGAAACTAAGTGTCCAGGTTTCCGGGGCTGCGGGTTGAGCACAGAAAATGGGTAGTGGGATAGAGCAATAAATCAGCAGAACTACTGCAATTCCGAACGACGCCAACCGGAAGTTCATAGGTGATAAGAACTCCTTTCTCGGACTCGGAGTATACGGGACATCCTCTTGTGCGTCAACTCTGGAGCCTCATCCCTGATTCACCATCAAGGCATCATCTGCGGCGTTGCCTTTCCGCCACAGGCGGACTCCTCCTTGCGGCGTATTGCTCCATACGCCTCAGTCGTCGCTCCTCGGCGCCTAGCATCTGACGTCTTGCTGGTGATCAGGAATCCTTTGAAACCCGACTCCCCGCCTCACCCCCACTCTCTCCCTGCAGAGGAGAGAGTCGGGGTGGGGGGCGGGATTGGATTAGCCTGCAGAGAAGGTAAGCCTTAAGGTGACATTGGGGCGTCCCGAGTCTGCATGAAATCTTATGGCCCTCAGGATCTCCAGGATGCAGCGAGAAAGCTCTTCAGTGGCGGCAGATCTTTTTGCGACTTGCGCCTCTCTCACTCGGCCGTCAGGACCGACCAGCAGGGTGAAGATCCATTCGCCTTGAAGGGATGATTTCTCGACCCCTGCCCTTGTGAAGCAACGGTTGATCGCACCCATCTCCTTCATAACGGCGCTTCGAGCCACTTCATCCTTCAGACCTCCGACCCCCTCGATCTTGCTCAGCCGGAGGGTCCCGCTCTCCTCGTCCACGGTCTTTGATTCATAGGCAAGCGCCTCCTGCCTGTCAGCGGCATTCTTGCCGTACGCTCTGTGTGCCTGCAGGAAACCAGAAGCAGCGCTGGAAGGGGCAGACATTTTAGCTGCATTGCCTACCGCGTCATTGGAAACACCCTGAGGCAAGGGAAGGGGCTGCTTGACCGTCACTGCCTGGCCGTCTACAAGACGAACCTGGGAATCAATGGCGACAAAAGACGTGTAGGCGGTTAGGAGATTGTAGCTCAAGCCGAGGCTTGTCACTTCTTTCACCCGCTCATCATTTGGGCGGAGGTGGTTATAGTCGGAGAGAAGGGCGATGCGGTGGCGGGCCCAGAGATATCGCAATGCCGAGTTGGCTTCCAGAGGTTTGACATTCTCAACGGGTATGCTCGCCTTAAAGGACTCGGTTCCGCTGAGGCCGGTGATGAGAATGCTTCCAGCAGGTTTTCCCTTCCATTTTCCGAAAACAGCGATCGGCCTTTCAGCGAGAATATCGGGGATGGAGGGTGGTTCCACGTCATAAGCCTCAAAACCCTGGAAGTCCACTTTGACCCGGGTCAGAACGGGCGAAAGAATGAGCTGTCGGAACTTCCCGGCCTTTGCCGCAGCTTCCTCCGGTTTGGTGATCACAAAAGGCTCGCCCATGCCCACTCTTGCCATCCCTTCAATAAGATGGCGATTGACCGCTGAACCAATTCCAAAGGTAAAGACATTTGCGTCTCCAAGGTTGTTTCGGATGAGATCAAAGGCTTTTTCTTCCACCGCCACATATCCGTCCGTGGCGATCACGATAGTCCGGGAAAATCCTTCGGCCCTGGGGATCCCGAAAGCTCTCTTGAGAGCCGGCAAAAGCTCTGTGCCTCCGCCGCCGCGCTGGCGTTCAATCAAGGTCAGGGCACGCTGAATGTTTTCGGGGGAAGCAGCCAGGGATTCTTCAGACATCAGGGAGGAGCCTCCGGCAAAGAGGAGGACGTTGAATTTGTCGCCGGCCCTCAGGTTGCCGATCAGGTCTTTGAGAAGCTTCTTGGAGATGTCCAGGGGAAAACCATGCATGGAACCGGATACGTCCACAATGAAGATATACTCTCGGGGAAGGATTTCTTTGTCAGCCGGTCTCCTGGGAGGCTGGAGCATGAGAAGGAAGAAGTTCTCCTCCGCGCCCTTATAGAGAAGGAGCCCCGTTTCAATGCGGCCTCCGGCAAGACGGTATTTCAAGATGAAGTCACGGTTGCCCCCGTTCTTTTCAGAGGGATCCAGCGTCACAGAGGCAAAGGAAGGCCCTTCGTATTTCACACCGACCTTGTGGGAAGGGCAGGTGATGTGTTGAACAGGCATGCCGGCAGCCACGTCCACTTTCATGTCGAAGTGGTCAGAGGGCAATTCTCCCTGCTGAAGATAAGGGTTTGCAAGCCAGTGGTCGTTTGGCTTTGTTTCGTGATTCGAATAGCGCGGCCCAACCACGGTCGGGTAAATGAATTCATAAATGGCATCGGTCGGCACCAGGAGTTCGGTGTATTTCATCTCCACCTTAATCATGTCCCCGGGCAGGATGTTCGCCACACTCATTTGAAACACATTGGGCCTTTGCTGCTCAAGCAGCGATGCGCTCTTGCCTGCCTGCTTGGCTTCCTCGTACTCGCGGCGTGCATCCTCCCGCTTTGCGATCTTCGCGATGATGGTTCGCTCTCCAATCGTCATTTTCATGCCGTAGACAGCGGCCCTTGTGGAAGCAGGAAAGATGTAGATCGCCTCGATCGGTCTCTTTCCTTCGTTCTTGTAGACCTGTGTCACCTCCACGTCGGCAATGACACCGGAGATGCGCACGTGAGCGGATGTGGATTTGAGCGGAAGCTGGTCAAGATCCGGATCGTCGCTTTTCACGAAGAAGTATGGCGACAGGGTCTTGTCTTCGCCTGTTTCAGGCTGCGCAAAGGCTCGTGCGCTCCCCATAACCAACATGACTAGAATGAGTAATGCCCACACCGTGATTCTGTTTTTCATTGCTTTTGTCCTCCTTTTTTCTTTGTCCCGCTTTCTTAGACAAAGGGGGAGGAACAAAAGTTCCCTGGAAATCTTCCAGCTTGGGAAATGAGGCGTAGAAAAAAAGATCACTCCCCCTTCGAAAAGGGGGCGGGGGGATTTGAAACGTTGCGTTCGAATGCAGGCGTAATAGCTCAAGTCCTATGGCAGTCCGGTCAGCCGGATTCTGACATGAATAAGTTCGGAGTCTTTTTCAGTGCGGGTTTCCGGAGAGACCTGGAGATCGCCCAGTTCCTTGAGCTTTTCATAGAGGAGAGAAATCTCTCCAGCCGGTATCTCAGCGTGGATGGACTCCGGCCGGCCTGTCTGCTGGTTGTAATCGATGGAAAGGAGTTTTCCCTTGGCGGTCTCTATGGCTCTGGTGATTGAGAGGACGGATTCAGGTTCCTTTTCCAGTTGATCTTCTTTCTTATCTTCCTGAAGGGGTGCTCTTGTCGCCAGTTTCTGTCTCTGCATTTCCAGGGCAGCCGGCGGTGCCGGGGCTGGTGCTGCAGAGGGTTCAGGGGTCGCTTTGGCGCGAACCTGCTTTTTCAGGTTTAGCGCCACCTCTCTTGTTTCTTTGTCTTTTGCCGGCCCACCGGTGGCAGCTTTCTGAACCAGTGCCTCAGACCTCCCGACGGGTTTCATCTCTTTGCTTTCATCCACATAATAGGTTTTCTCTTCGACTCTCTTTTCAGGCTCTGACTTCGAGTATAAACGGAGTGGGGCCTGCTGTAGAGGAAGGATGGAAAAGATGAGAAAGGCCATGACCGCAGCCCCTGCCAGTTGTAGAGGAATCTTCATCCGAAGAGGGTAGAAAAGCCATCCCCATATTTCCGATATTCTCGAACGTCGCTCCATCCTCTTGTGAAGCTGATCAAGGAAGTCTGCGGGAGCCTTGACGGATTCGAGGGAGCCGATTCCTTTGACGAGGGTCTTCAGCGAATCAAGTTCTTCCCGGCACGCGGGACAGGTGCGGAGGTGCTCGTCCGCAAGGGCCTTTGCCTTTTCATCCAGAGCATCGTCCAGATACTCTGACAAGAGCGTTCTGATTTCGGAGCAGTCCATCATAAAACACCCCTGAGCTTGTTTCTGAGGTCTGTCCTTGCCCGTGCGATCCTCGATTTGACGGTGCCAAGGTTGAGCCCGGTAACCTGCGCGATCTCTTCATACGAAAGTCCCTCGATGTCCCGAAGAGCCACGACCATCTTGAACTCTGCAGGCAAGGCGTCCAGGGCTGTTTGGACGAGTCTCCTTCTCTCTTTCTCTTCCATTCTAGCGAGAGGCGAAGGAGTGCCGTTCTGAATCTCCATGGGCAAAGCTCCGACCTCGTTGTTTCCGGGGTTGTCCAGAGAGACCGTCTTGCGCTTCGCTCTGTAAGAGGAGGAGCCGAGTTTGTTTTTGCAGGTGTTGACTGCAATTCTGTAGAGCCAGGTGGAGAAAGCGGATTCAAGTCGAAAGGTTTTGAGCGAACCGTACGCTTTTACAAAAGCCTCCTGAGCAGAATCATTGGCTTCTTCATAGTCCCCGATGAACCGGTAGCACAGGTTGAATATCCTGTCTTTGTGCCTGATCACGAGCTGATCAAAGGCTCTTTTGTCGCCTCTTTGAAAAGCCTTGATGAGAAGCGCATCTTCACCTGAGGAGGTCACCGGCCTTTTCGTTCCCCCATTCATTCACTTAGACAAATTCCTCTGCAAAAGGTTCCCGCCTATGGCACCCTAAGGCTTTGCCCGAGGCAAATTCGAATCTCGAAATTCGAAATCCCTGGCCCAGACCTGGCAGACTCACTCGCCAGACAACACGGATCCCTCTTAGGACTAAGATCTCTAAATGGATCCCGAATGTCGCGCCAGGGCAAGCCGAAACAAATTCAGAACGCCAATGCTCCAATGTTCAAAACAAAAACGCAGCGGTTCGCGGTTTTGGTCATTTGAATTTGGTTCATTAGATATTGCCCTTCGACGTGGCTCAGGGTGGTGAGCTGGTCGAACCATTTCGAGTTTCGTGCTTCGTGCTTCGAATTTTGAGCTTCGGCGCAAACAGCAGAAGAATCGCAGTCCAGAGTCCTAAATAAGAGTACCTTCATCCCACCCCAACTTGATGACCTCTATCATTTCGGGACGGCTGTTGCCCAGGCCGAAACGGGTGTCGGCGGCCGTGATGTGATTCAGGGGAGGACTGATGGGTTTCCGGGCCCCAAAGAAGGTATCCCTCTTCTTTTGGATAATGGCGGCTCCCGTAGCGTCTGCGGACACCGGGTCGGCGCTGACGATGAGGCCACAGTAATTCCAGAGGTATTCTTTGCTGAAGCTGTGAGGCCCCACACCGTGGAACTGGGGGGTGAGCATGACCAGGATGTTGAGACGCGTCTTGCCCTTCACCTGAGGGAAGTGCCAGAGCGCTCCCAGATTCTCGCAGGCATTGTCATGGTAATCCGAAGGCCTTGGCGTGAACATGATGTAGTTTTTGAGGAGAGTGCCCAGCCCGGACCAGTCGTGCGTTCTCATGGGCCGTGTGTTGATGAGAGCGGTGGCGCGCTGGAAGACCGGGTTCGAGAGAACTCCCCTGTCATCGACGGACAGGTTTTCCTTCTTTATTCCCACCTGCAGGAGACGCCCCTGGATGGCGGCTTCAAGGCTGCGGGGTGTCGGAAGCTGGTACCACACGTTGCTCTTAATGCCGACCACCTCTTCGGCCTTTACCAGTTGCTGCCACGCGTTAACCGGGTCCGGAGTTCCAAGGAGGGTCGTCACGGCCTGATCCAGCATCTGTTCGAGCACTTCAGCACGTATGCTCCCGCTCCCACTGAGGACATCTTTGTTGCGTATCAGGACGACACGGCTTTTCCCGATCGTCTTGGCCGGGGCCATCCTGGGAAGGCTTAGGAGGCCACCCACGGCGGCAGCTGCGCCGATCCTCAGAAAATCCCGCCTTGTGATGATGGTTTTCATGGTAGTACCTTCCGGTTGGTTTTTTGCCATGATACGGGCTCAAAGGGGCAAAGGGACAAAGGCACAGAGGGACAAAGGGATATGGCAGCTTGGTTTTTCTGCTTTGTGCCTTTGCATCTTTGTCCCTTTGTGCCTCACGTTCACTTGTCCTTCCCAATCAATCCCCCAAGGAGGTCCGTCGCGATCTCCCGTGAGTCAGCCTCCAGAACTACGGCAAGCAAGGGTCCCTTTACCGAGGCGCCGCACCACTTGTTGTTTTCCAGTTTGGCCATGCCTGATGGATCGGCATCGGGGAGGTAGTGTTTCAGAAAGTCGGAGTGAGCCTCCTTCGCCTTGTCCCCATCCGGGTACTTGACCAGAAGGATCTGGGCTGCTCCCTCTTTGCGTTTATAGGCGGCAAGTAACGCCTCGGTCTGCCTTCCCAGGTGTAGGATGTTCTCTGTGGACACAAAGTAGTGGCGATTCAGCACAGGATGGTCATGAAAATAGCGGATGCTCCCGGCCTGAAGCCCTTTTTTCGGCAATCTGGAAAGGATCTGAGGCTTAGGCCCTTCTTTCTTGATCAGAGAGGCCACTTTTCCGGCCAGCTCTCGCAGAGCTTGAATGGCGGCGTCTGTCTCCTCATCAGCATAAAGGGAGATGAAGAATCGGTCTTTCCAGAAGCCGAGCCATCCGGAACGGTACACGGCGCCCTGTCCCACCGGAAGTTCTTCTCCATCCGGGTCATGGGTGAAGACTCCGAACGCATCATAGGAAGACGCCATTTCAAAGATGTCGAGGATAATGGCCGGACCCTGATCGGTGACGTATCGGCGGCTCAGGCAGCGCTGCATGTTGTAAGCCCTGTAAACTTCGCCGGCTCCATCGATGTAATCGAAAATCGTTTGACTGTCGTAGAATTGATCTTCCTCTGCCTTGGTCCAGTTCATGACTTTTTCAGGCAGGGCATGCTGCAATTCTTCGAGAGGACCTGCATCACTCATGGGGATCATGGAAAAACCCATCCATAGTGCTATAAAGAGAAGTGCTAAGATCTTTTTAATACGAACGCCTTTAATTGTTTGCGATTCACCCCCCTCACCCTTCCCCTCTCCCCCAGCTTGGGGGAGAGGGCGGGGTGAGGGGGTGCCGTCCTGCTTCAAAAGATTTATTGCGTTCGTACTGGCCATGCTCAAGAGTTGCGACCTTTGTAATGCGGACAGAATTCAGAAGAGCCGGGCACATAGTCTCTGCAGACCCTGGGCCTTGTTTCATAGATCGTGCAGGCGCCCAGGGCTCCGTCCCAGGTGAAAAAGGGGCATCCCTGGAGCAGGTGGCCGTCGTTCTGGGATACGAGACGATCCCCGGCCCACACACCGTGTTCCTTCTCCAGGATATGGAGGATATCGTTTCTCCCTGTTTGAGTCCAGCGCTTTCTGTCCTCTTCAGTGACGTAGGCGATCAGATCCGTAAGGCAACAATTACCACAATGCATGCACGTGAGGCCTGTTTGATGGTTCATGACTCAGAGCTCTCTTCCCTGTATCCGATGCTATCCGAGAATTCGACGCCCGTCCGTCCAAGGTATTCTCTAATGCCATGCAGCCCCCTCACCCCGCCCTCTCCCCCAAGCTGGGGGAGAGGGGAAGGGTGAGGGGGTGCCGTTCAGTGTAAAGGGATTTGTTGCGTTCGTATTACTTAAAATACGCCTTCTCTTGGGAGAATTCAACTCGGCGAAAGAAAGGAAGAAATTCCATTTTCTTTATCGGGCTGGTATGATTGAAACACCTTTGAGGTGAGAGGAGGTAATCAAACGATGGAGTCACAGGTTTACAAGGACATGCTCGATGTCATGATAAAACGCGGTGGGTCTTACGCCGGGATGGACATCCCTGAGTTCTACGCATTGGTTCAGGAACTGTTTACCCCTGGAGAGGCTGAACTCAACAATGCCTTGCCCCGAAACCCGGCCACTGCAGCCGAGATCGCGAAAGAGAAGGGAGCGAGTGAAGGGGAAGCGACGGCATTGCTCGAAGGGATGGCCAACAAAGGATTGTGCGTCTCTTATCGCTCCGAGGGAAAGAACTATTACCAGGGCGCGGCCTTCATGCCGGGTATTTTCGAGTTTCAGTTCATGGGGGGAAAGGCTACAGAAAGAGACAAAAAGATTGCAAGGCTCATCCATGCTTACAAGGAAGCCTACAATTCCGTCAAAGGAGTACAGCGGACTTCCTTTCCCTTGACCCGCGTCATTTCCGTGGATCGAAAGATCAGCGTGAAGAACGCCGTGCACACCTATGACCAGGTGGCGACTTACATCAACAAGTATGACCCCGTCTGTGTGGGGAGTTGCTATTGCCGCCACGAAGCAAAGCTCAGAGGGGAAGATGTCCACGGCATGCCGATCGAGGTGTGCATGTGGTTTGGAAAGCGAGGCGAGTTTGCCGCAGAGCGCCTCGGTGGACGAAAGGTGTCCAAAGAGGAAGCCATGAAGATCCTGGACAAAGCCGAGGAAGCCGGCCTTGTCCACATGAGCCGAAATACCACGGAGGAGATCGAGTTCCTGTGCAACTGCGACCGCTGGAACTGCGGAGTGATCAAAGCGGTTCTCAAACAACCGAAACCTGGCCTTATCTTCAATTCAGGTTTCCAACCTCAATTTGACGCGGAACGATGCACGGGCTGTGAGATCTGCGTGGATCGCTGCCCGCCGGGGGCATTAAAAATGGGGGGCGAGAACGTACCGGTCGTCAACCTCGACCGTTGCTTTGGGTGTGCCATGTGTGCCGCTGGGTGTGAGGAAGAGGCGATTGTCATGGAACCCAAGCCTGGTTTCCCGGAGCCTCCGAAAACCATGAAGGACCTTGTGACGGCTCTCAAGACCAGCGCGGCACGGCAGTAGCGGGATAAACTGGAATTGAAAGGCGCGAGGAAAGTCCCCCTTTGAAATCCCCCTGGAGGCTGTCCGACAAATAATTTTCCCTCCCCTGGTGGGAGGGGATAAAGGGGAGGGGGCACAAAAAAGCTAATGAATACTCGCCCTCTTTTCCACCCCCACCCTTACCCTCCCCCGTCGAGGGGGAGGGGTTTTAGAAAGGGGGGTGGGATTGAATGGCAACCCCTTGATACCGTCTCTATTGACGAGGGTCTCCCGTATTTAGAGTGAACGTGTCGTTCGGTCTGCATGGAAGCCACTCACGCCGCGCAGGAGATTCGGGCTTTGCGCCGGGGGGACGGGGACCTCAGCCTGGCGTGGAAGTCGAGAACGGCCTGGATGTATTCTGCGGGCCGTTCCTCGTAGGTGTTGTGGCCGCAATTGGGCAGCACCATGAGCTCTCCGTAGAGGAGATGCTTGTAGAACGCCACGCCCTGTTCCACGGCAAAGATAAAACTCCTGTCCGGGTAAATGACAAGGCTAGGGCACGTCACGGAACGAAGGGTGTTCCTGAGGTCAAAGTAATCTTTTCCGTAAGCCCCTCCGAACAAGCGGAACTGGTTAAAGAGAGTTTCCGCGTTTTGGTCTCCGTGCCAGTCCAAGAATTTCGCTCTCAGGTCCGGATCCAGCTCTGAGAAGGTCTTTGTGAACTTGATCGCGTTCAGTTCCGTCATCGGAACTTCACTGAAACACTGGGTGCTTGAAGTCACCAGGCTTCTGACCTGCTCGGGATACTTCGCCGCGTAATCAACGGCAACCACACCGCCTTCACACTGTCCCACCAGATGGCAGGGCCCGATTCCAAGGTGAGCCTTGAGCTCGGCCAGCCCTTGCACGCTGTCCGACCGAAATCCGTCACTCACATAAAATTCAAGATACTCAGCGCCTCCATCAGAGCGGCCGTATCCTCTCCTGTCATACTGGACGACCCGGTACCCGGCCTTCACCAGGGCCGGAAAGATGTCTTTCCACATCTTGGTGCAGCCGAAACCATGGTGGAGAAGAATCAGGGTTTCTCCTTCCCCGTGGCTTTCGTAGGATACCTTCAGGTTGTTGATCGTGATATACGGCATGCGAACCTCGCTGAATACAGGCACAAAGTGACAGAGGCACAAAGGCACAAAGCAGAAAAACAGCTGTCTTCTTGGTCTCTTTGTGCCTATGTGCCTTTGTCCCTATGTCCCTCATTTACTCGATCACATGAATGTTCTTTTTCCTGCACATGTCCTTGAGGACCTTCGGCCAGACCGTGACGCTGACTTCGCCGAGATGAGCCTTCTTGAGGAGAAGCATCAGGGTGCGGGACTGGCCGATGCCTCCTCCGATGCTGAGAGGGATTTCATTCCTGACGATCGCCTGGTGATAAGGGAGCTTGAGCCAATCGAGCTGGCCGGTCATCTCCAATTGCGTTTTTAGGGTTTCAGCGTTCACACGGATGCCGCCGGACATGAGCTCGTGGCGCCGCTTGGTCACCGGGTTCCAGACCAGGATGTCCCCGTTCAGCCCGTTCATGGGCCGGCCCTTTTCGGAAACCGTTTCCGTCACCCAGTCATCGTAGTCTGCGGCCCGCATTTCGTGGGGATATCCATCCTGGAGGGTCCATCCGATGCCGATAATAAAGAGGGCAGGGTATTTTTGAATGACCAGGGTCTCGCGCTGCTTGCGCGGGAGGTCTGGGTACATGTCCAGGATTTCCTCGGCGTGGAGGAAGGTGATCTCGTCGGGAAGGCTTGGGCACTTGTCCGACCTGAGTTTAGGAAAAAGCTGCTGGAGGTAAATCTCCGCGCCCTTGATCACTTTCCAGATCTTCCTGACCGTGTCCTTGAGTGTGTCGAGATTGCGCTGTTCCGCGGTGATGGCTTTCTCCCAGTCCCACTGATCCACGTAAGCGCTGTGGTCGTGATCCAGAAAGTAGTCTTTTCGCACGGCTCGCATATCCGTGCAGAGCCCTTCACCGACCTGCATCCCGAACTGCTTCAGGGCCATCCTCTTCCATTTGGTGGCCGCCTGCACCACCTGGGCGTCCACCGGATGCTTGTCGTAGTCATTGGAAATGTGGAACTGGATCGGAGTCCGTGAGCCGTCCCGGTCCAGCATGTCATTGACACCGGTCTCCACGTCCACGATGAGAGGAACGGTGACCATCATGAGGTTGAGTTCCTTGCAGAGATTCTCCTCAATGAAGTTCTTCGCTTCAAAGACGGCCTTTTGAGTTTCCTTGGGGGTGAGCAAGGATGAATAATCTTGAGGCAGGGTTTTTTCCAACTCGGCGTAGTTTCCAATGCCTGGTCCAACGAGATCCGCTTTCTTGTCGTGTAAAGGTGTGGCCATCCTTTTTGCTCCTTCTCTCATGAGATTTGCAGGTGGTGGGCCTGCAGGGACTTAAGAGTTTGCCGATTCTAATGGGTTTCATTGGCCCAGTCAACCGGATCCTTCGATATCGTTTCAGCGATTAGCCAATGCAGTCCTTCAGGCGAAAAAAGCAAACTCGAATCTCGAAATCCGAAATTCGAAACAAATTCAAAATACTAATGCTTCAATGCACAAAACAGAAGCCTGGCGGCCCTTGGTTTTGGTCATTTGAATTTGGATCATTGGATATTGTTTCGGCCTGACCTGGCTCGACTTATAAGGTTTCATAGAGGTGTTGTAAGCGAAGCACTGGCTTCTGATCTCAGACGAGTGTCCTTGTTTACCAGGTCTGGGCCAGGGATTTCGTGCTTAGGATTTCGAATTTTTAACTTCTCCGCGTGGTGGAGAAAAGTTGCAGGCCAAGACTTTAAGCTCTCCGGCTGCAAAGTCCATCGTTGACAGATCCCTCTTTTTCCTATACTCTGGCACCAAAAGATTAGGCCTGCGATTGGGTGGCCGAGAAAGGCAGTGTGACGTGCTGAAGGATTCTGTTCTTGAAATCATCGCTCACGGCGCGTGGAATGGAGGCACGGTTCAGGATAATTCTCTCTATGAGAACAAGGGGATGTTTTTCAAAGGGGACATCCCTGTTGATGATCAATCTATTCAGAGCCGGATTGGTGTGAAGACCAGGGTCGTGGCACCGGAGGATGAGAGAATCGGGGTCACGGCCATGTCGGCCCTTCTTCAAGAAAACCCTATTGACCCGTCAAAAATCAAACTGGTCATTGGCGCGACCAATGTGGGAGAAGACAAATATGATCCGGGGCCGCTGATCAGAACTCCTTACGAGCTGATTCGCAACGCTTGCCCGAATGCTATGGTTCTTGACCTCTACGCCGGTTGCCCGGGTTTCAACGTGTCTGTTGAGGTTGCTTTTGTGCTTTCTGTTTCGGGTTTGCTGAGGGCAGGAGATATCACGGTCATAGTAGGAGCGGAAAACATACACAGGGCTAAGGCGTTCAAACCTCTTGACACTTCGAATATTATTTTTGGAGATGATTCCCTCGCCACAGCGCTCCAAACCACGACCGACAGCAAAGCCACAGGTCGCTATTCCTGTGAGGGCAGAGAGAGATTCCCCTTTGGCAGTGATTTCATGACAGACATTGCTCAGGCATTGGTCCGCTTGGGTGAAGGTTATCATATCGACGGCATTATCGTCGACAATCAGCTGGGGGAACTCCTCCACAGAGTCCCTGCAACCGCAGCAAGGGTGCAGCACCGGTTCGTCGAACTCCTTTATCCCGAAGAGCAATCGAGAGGAGCGTTCAGTCGTTTTGGAGAAGCCCTTGCCTTCTATGAAAGGAAGGTGAACTCCTTTGCCTTTGACATCATGACCCTATCCAAAGGCCCCGGCTTGCTTGAAACGATTGCCAAAGCCTATCTGGAATCCGGAAAATGCGGTGTCGTAGCCTCCGTGTTTCTGTCCCACGAGGGCATCGAAGTGGCTTTTCACTGCGGCGAAGGCTTCGCCCAGAGGAAACCTTCCCATGGAATCGTGGATACCCACACCAGAACTCACGGATGCTTCGCGAATTATATACAGGCCGTTTCTGAAAACGGGGATATTTTTGGAGATATGAACGGCAAGGGCGTTTTCCTGTACGCCACCCGGGGAGCGAAGACCCATGTGGAGGATTTCCTTGGAAGAAACAGCCTGAGTCTCGAGGACCTGAATCTCCTGATCGAGCATCAGGCCAATTTTGCTATGATCCCCATGACCCTGGAAAGGCTGATGGATAAAGGCGGTGATCGCCGGGATATCAAGCAAGCCGTTATGGACTATCTCGCGAACCGGATGATTACGAACATCCACAGAAGAGGAAATTGCTCTGTGGTTTCCATGCAGAGGCTCCCCTATGACCTGCAAAGAGGTGCCCTTGAGGAGGACGTGGTTCAGGGGTATCCGGTCAACAGGAATCTCGAAAAGCTAAAATCGTCGAAGATCATCCTGAGTGACTCCGTGGGGGCAGGCATGAGCCGGAGTTCGTTCCTGCAGAAGCTGTGAGCGAAGTCTTTAGGTTCAGAGAAATCTATGAATAGTCCTGAAAACTCCTGGATGCCCGCCTGCGCGGGCATGACGAGAAGAGGGTCCCTTTGCTATACTTTAATTCTCAAAGCTCCCGGCAAGATTTTGAAATGAAACTCCTTTGCCTCCCATGCCACATCGCCGTCCGTCTGCATCAGCAAGGTTCTTTCCAGAACCACGGATACTCGCTCGCCCGTTTGATAGAAGCCCACGCGGTTGCCTACCGTCAAAGAGGTCGCGCCTCCAACAAGGGATGACATCAAGCCCGTGTGGAGAACACGAACATGCAATCTTTGATCGTCAAGGCGGGCACCGGGCATCACCTTCAGTCCATAACCGTAGTAAGGCTGCTTCATGATCATGATGCTGAGCAAGGAGCTTGTTTCGTAGGGTCGTCCATTGATGGCGATCCTGGCTTTAACGCCCTTGAAGTCCTTGAAATAGGCCGCGAGAAGGGCCACCAGGTAAGCCTTGAAACCTGAAGTGCCTTGGGCTTTGTATTCGTTCCTTCTTTGAATGACAGCACCTTCCAGCCCTATGGATACCATATAGGCAAGCCGTCTTTCGTCGCACTGGATGAGGTCAAACTCGCGGACTTGGCCCTCTCTGATTCGCGTCGCCACCTCTGCGATACTCCCCCGGGTGTGCAGGGCATGGCCCATGGCATTTCCGCTTCCCAGTGGAATATAGGCGATGGGCCTCTCTTTGGTGTCGATCACGTTGATGATGTCGGAAAGACTTCCGTCGCCCCCGGCCACCACTAGAACGTCGCACTTTGCGGCGAGGTCCCGCGCACAAGCCAGAAATTCCTCTTTGCAGGTTGTATCCAGTCCGTAGACCCCGGCTTGCAGGATCCGGGCCGCATCGGCGAGCAACTTTCGCCTCCGGGGGAGGCTGAGGTTGCCCGAAGCAGGGTTGGTGATGATCGTGTATCGCATTGGTTATAATCCATCGCAGCGGATGACGGCCAGGGCCTCCTCGATCTCTTCGTCGAGGAATTTAGCGAAACGATGAATGGAGTAGTCTACACCGCAAGCCCTGCAGCTCAGGAACACTTCCCGTCAGGTTCTTTTCAGATGGAGATTGTCTCCGCACTGCGGACAATGGATCTCTGTTTTTCTCATGGTGCTTTTTGTCTCATCACCCTCCCCCAACCCCTCCCATCGAGGGAGGGGAGAATTACTGTCGATCTCCCATCGAGGGAGGGGAGGAGAATAGGCGATGCGAGAGATCTCACTTCGAGGCGCCGAGGGTCAATTTGCAGGCCACCATTCCGTCCATCAAGTCTGGAGCAGCCGCGGGCTCCAGGACCGACAGCCTTGAAGGCTCAAGGCCTCCCGGACCGGTCAATTCCTGCACGACAGCACTGGCTCTGCTGCGAGCAGCCTCTGACATCCCGGCATCTTCCAGGGGTTCGGTTTCGAAGAGCTTGTTATAGATTTCTTGGTAGAGATCCGGGTTTGAATCGGCTTGGCCGGCCGCTGTCTGCTGCTTTTTCTCTGCGGATCGTTTTTCGAACTCTTTCTTGAACTGGACCAGAGCATCAGGAGAAAACCTTTCGCTGTAAAGCGTCTCCATGGCCTTCTGCGATTTCAAGTCTGCGAAATCAATCGGCCCCGGATCTTCCTCGGGCTTCAACTGGATTCCTGTGTGCCCTGCGATGCTTCGCCTGAGACTCAGGGATTTCATCGCGTCCCCATCAGCCTTCGCGTTGAAGCAGCCCTGAACATCCAGCCTCAGGTTAGGGCGTTTCTTGAGTGCTTCGGCCAGCTGTTTGAGTTTTTCCCGCTCCGGAGGCGGAAGCACGATGCTCCCCGGCTCAAAGCCTACCGTGTCGAGGTTTGCCGATTCCACACCCATCAATCTTCCGATAATAGCGAAAGGGGCTGTGATGATCTTGGTGAATAGATTGACGATGGCCTTCAAGATAACTTGTCCATAGCTGAACTGGGGGTTGTCCAGGTCACCGCTTACGGGCAATGCAATGTCGATTTTCCCATCCGCATCTTTCAGGAGTGCGAGCGCCAGGTCAAGAGGCAGGTTCATGGCGCCGGGGCTTTCCACCTTTTCTCCCAGAGTGAGTTTGTCCAGGATAATCCGGTGGTCTCCAACCAGCCTGCTGTCCTTGATTTTATATTGCACATCGACGGAAAGCTTACCGGAGTCAATTCTGTAACCGGCGAACCTTGCGGAATAAGGAGTCAGGGAGGTCATCTCCACGTTGCGGAAAACCAGTTTGACTTCCGTGCTGGCTTTGGGGTCAAAGGGGTTTAATACCCCATCAATCCTGGCCAGGCCGTACTCATCCACGCGGCCGTCAAGCTTCACTCCTGCAAGACTCTTGCTATCCGTGGATAGCCCGGAGATCACTCCCTTGAGTTCGTGAATGAGGGCGGCGAACTGGGGTCGAAGGAGGAGGTCCACAAACTGGAGTTTTCCTTTTTCAAGGAGGACTCTTCGGACCTTAATAGGAGGCAGTTTTTCATCCTTTGCAGACTTTTCCTGAGTCGAGGAGGAATCCGTCCCCTGCTTGAGGACCTCCTTCACATTGATGGTTCCATCTTCCTGGATGATGAGCTTTGCGCCTGGTTCGGCAAGTCGAATTTCATTGATGTCAAGCCGCATGGGGGACAAAGTGAACTTGATCCCATCGCTGTGAAGCTTTTCCCAGGCCAGCAGGGTTTCACCGGTCTTGACTTCCTTTATATGAAATTGGGAGATGCTCGCGTTCCCATCAAAGGCCAGATCGTTGTTGCCGCTCTTGAGCGCGTATTTCAGCTTTCCGTCCGCAGAGACTCTCCCGGACGCAAGGGTTATAGCAGGAAAGGAAAGAAAATAGGATTGAAGGGCAGGAAGAGACAACTCCGACACCCTGACACTGGCTTCAAGGGAAGGAGCGAGCGAGAGGATATCTCCTGTCGCAAAGAATTCCCCCCCCTGTTTCAGAGCAGACTGAAATTCAAACTGAAAAGGATTCTTTTCCGGAGAATGAAAACCGGTGAGCTTGAAATGCAGTCTTTCGAGATCAAGCTGGATTGGATTCGGGAAACGCCGATCCGTGACTTGGGCGCCGAATTCGCTGATCTCGACAGTCCCGACTCCCACCTGCCAGGCCGGTTCATTGGTTGCACTCTGTTGGGTCTCCACCTGCGCAGAAGGCACCTTCATCTCCATTAGTTTGAGCCAGTCGATTGTGCCTTTCTCGTCCAAAGACACCTTGGCCAAACCTCCGCGGACGTTCACCTGTTCGACAGAAACCTTTCTCTCCAGCAGATTAAGACTTCCTCCCGACGTCTCTACCGCGCCGACCAGGAGCATCGGCTCTGCCTGGCTGTCCGGCCGGAGAGCGATATCGTAGAGTCCTGCGGACAGTCCCTCCACGACGGCCTGCATCGTATGGGGTGATATTTCCAGAGAAGTGGAGAGGCTGGCTTGAACCTTGCCCAGACTGACATGGATCGGGTAAACGCGGCTTTGGTCTACAAAGTCGGCCGCCACATCTTTCACTTCCACCCGTTGTATGACCGCTCGCCACGGTGGTTCTGAAGAAGAGGCTTCGCCGGGCGCTTGCTGCTTTGGGCCCTCCTTGGGCGCGACGAAGAGTTCCTGCCAGATAATCCGGCGGTTCTCGGCCAGGGACGCAGAGATCTTTCCCTTTTCCACTTTCACGAGGCGGATGAGCAGCTCTCGCTTGTCCAGGTTGAACCGGCCTTCTTTCACCTCCACCCTGGCCATTTGAAGCAGGGTTTCGGGTTTGTCGCGCGGTTCAAGGGAGAGATCGGAAGCTTTGAAGTGCAAACCGTCAAGGTCTAGGTGGGGTTTCCCTTTGGCGAGGGCAAACCGGTAACGGAGCTCCAGGTCAAAGGATCCCTCTGGTTTCTTGACCAGGAGTTGGTCCTGGATGAACTGCCACACGGTGGCTACTCTTATTTTCTCGAAAGAGAGACTTCCTTCGGACCAGAGGGGGTGGAGGGACGCTTCCCCGCGCCAGCGCAGGGTGCTCCCATCGGGCATTGTGGCTGCAATGGTGTAAGGCCCACGTCGTTCGGGGATCGTGGTCAGTTCGTTGATCTCCAGGTTGAGAGGTTGGAGGGTGACCCTTGCCGGGGTAGTCACCCGATGGTCTGAGACATCGACGGAGCCGGACTGGATCAGGAACTGCCGCAGGATCATGCGAGTCGGAGGGGTTTCCTCTGCCGCTTGTTGGCTTTTTTCCCCTGCGACCGCGGCTGCCAGTTCCAGCAGGTTGAGCTTTCCGTCTTTTCTCATGAGGACGTTGACATGCGGTTCGTCAAGACGAATGAGGGCAAAGGCGAAGGCCCAGTTTTTAAGGCTGGAGAACAACTCAAAATTGACGAAGAGCTCCTTGAATCCAAGAATAGGCGTGCTGTCCTGTTCTTTGAAGTCGAGAGTCCTCATCGACAACGTGAACGTATAGGGATTGGCAGTCACCTTTTCTAGCGTGAGCTGCCGACGCAGTTCCTGTGAGACATGCTTGATCAACTGTTGCTTGATCACATAAGGGAGCAGGAAGAAGCCCGCTGCGGTATAAAGAACGAAGACTCCAATGAGAACAATGAAGATTTTGCTCAGAAAAATCTTGCGTAACAAGTCCTTTGATCTGCCAGGTCCAAGGTTCGTGTCCATTATTTGCTCTCCGCCTGTCGGCGTTCTGTAGCCCCTCTCCGCGCAAAACGCTCTTCAGGTTTGAATCCCTTGGGGTGCATTCCCCGCGGCTTGCCGCAAATTCGTCATACCGGCGAAAGCCGGTATCCAGAAAACCCGACTGGATTCCCCCGTATCAAGTGCGGGGCAGGCTCAGTCAAGCACGGAATGACGGCCCAGGAGAGAAGACGATACGCCGCTGCTTGCGGCGGGGTCGTTCATTTTTGCGAAAGTATAGAGGTGAAGCCCCTTGGTGTCAAGGCACCCAGGTACGAAATGCTCCATACCTGTTTTTGGGCCACACCACGGAACATAAGGCCCCGTTTTGTATGTAAGGGGCCACTCTCCTTTATGAAATTAATATGCTAATATAACTCACAAAGTCAGCTTTAAAAAAACATTGACACACAGGAATTTTGGTGTATCATTTTAGTTAACGATTGCTTACATTAGTGATCGTTTGCATATTTCGGTTTCGGCGGGTGATGGGGTAGAGCGAAGACGGCTCCCTGTTGATTCAACAGAGTTCCAGGAAAGGAGAAAAGAAATGGAAGCCAAGAAGGAAAGCACAGAGGGCAAGGGGAAAGTCGGGACTTATGTGCGGTGGTTCTTCGTGACCGTTTTTGGCGTGCTCATCCTCTTTACGGTGATCATGGCAGTATATAGAAAGTTCGGAGGCTAGGGAAGGATAACAGTCCTGCACTTGTCAATGCAGGGTGAGAGATCTCTTGTAGATTTTCCACAGCTCTGAATATTTTTCTGCGAGATCGAATTTGTAGCCGCTCAGAGCCCAGATATTGACCAAGCCCTGAATCATTCCGAAAAGGAGAAGTGCGGCGGCCTCCAGGTCGACGTCCGGACTAATGAGTCCGGCTCGGACACCGTCGGAAAGAAGCAGTTTCAGCCGGTCAACATAAATCTGGATGTTGTCCGACACCTTCTTGTTCAGAGACTTATCGCCGAAACTGATGATCTCCGCGAGCACCAAAAAGGAAAGCCCTCGCCTTTGCTCGATCATAGAAAGGTGCGTTCTAAGGATTTCATCGATGATGTCCAGGGACGTGAAGCCCACATTTCCAGCCATGTCGATGTCATGGAGCAGCCCGTCCGCGACACTATCCGCCAGAAAGGACAGAATTTCCGTTTTGCTCTTGAAGTGGCGATAGATCGCGGCTTCTGAGATCCCTACCTCCTTGGCCATATTCCTCACGGTCACGTGCTCGCTGCCGGATCTCATGATCAACTTTCTTGCCGCGTCCATGATCTGTTTTTTTCTGACGTGGGTGCTTTTGTGTCCCTGTGTCATGATTCCCTCCATACCAAGACTCAATCCTGCAGCGACGCCTATGTGAGAGGACCTCATTTCTGCAGAAAAGAATGGGATCCATTATAGCAAAGAGTTCTCAAAGGTCTAAGGAATTATTCGATGCACTAATCCTTCTTACCCCAAGCTTTTTCCAAAAACTGATCCCTTCCCGAACCCCAGCGATAGTATTTGTATCGAATCGGATTCTTGATGTAGTAGTCCTGGTGATAATCCTCGGCTTTGTAAAATTCCATGGCCGGACGAATTTCGCTGACGATTCTTTTGCCGAACTTTCCGGACTCTTCCAATTTCTTTTTTGAATCTTCCGCCCATCGCTTCTGCTCTCCGTTATGATAGAAGATGGCGGTTCGGTATTGGGGCCCGACATCCACGAACTGTCCGTTCTCCTGGGTAGGATCCACGTTTTTCCAGAACACATCGAGCAGTTGCACGTAAGAGACCTTGGAAGGATCATAGAGGATCTCAATAGCCTCGATATGTCCTGTCCTCCCCGAGGAGACTTCTTCATAGGTCGGATTCTTCTCCGTCCCTCCCGTGTACCCGGATGTGGTGGATATCACGCCGTCCAGTTTGTCAAAGGGCTGCTCCATGCACCAGAAACAGCCACCCGCGAAGGTCGCTTTCTCGAATCTTTCTTCAGAAGGATTCCCCTTTGTCGAATCGCCTGAGGCGGTTGTGGTTATCATAAGCATCATCCCCAAAGTGAAAGCAGTAAGTTTTAGCATGACGATCACCTCCTTCTGCCTTTCTCCGTCCTGAAGAAGGAAGAGTTGTCTTAATAATAAGCATGGATCTTGGGAAATCAGCAGTGGCCTTGTTTCGGGTTTGGCGGGACTAGGGAGGACGGGCTTTGGAGCAGAATTCCTTTGACGATCTCCTTGGCTCACAGGTATATGAAAATTTGATTAAAGGAAAAGGGGAGGAGGGTTTCTTTTGGAGGCCATGCTCAAGAAGTTTTTTGAACCCCAAAGCGTCGCGATAGTCGGAGCCTCGGCAACACCCGGTAAAGGCGGGAACGACATCATCAGGAATATTCAGAGCAATGATTACCGGGGCATCCTCTATCTCGTGAACCCCAAGGGAGGAGAGATCCTGGGAATCAAGGTTTTCAAATCCATCTCAGAGCTTCCGGAGGGGATTGATCTTGCCGTGCTCGTCCTGCCTGCCTCAGCCAGCATCCCGGCCTTGAAAGAGTGCGCCAAGAGGGGAATGAAAGCGGCGGTCCTGGTGGCAGGGGGATTCGCAGAAGTCGACAGCCAGGGAGGAGAACTGCAGGAGGAGATTCTCAAAGTCGTCCGCGAGACGGGAATGCGTGTTCTAGGGCCGAACACGTCAGGCCTTCTCTCCATGCCGCAAAATCTTGCAGCCAGTTTTTTCCCCCTCGGGAAAATCCCTCGAGGAAACATCTCTTACATCGCTCAAACAGGGAACTTCGCCACCCACACCATGCGCTACATCATGTCCGCGGAGAACTACGGGGTGGCCCGTGTGGTCGGGCTGGGAAACAAAGTGGATGTGGATGAGAGTGAAGTTCTCGAATACCTGGGAGCGGATCCTGCCTCAAAGGCGATATTGCTCTATCTGGAAAGCTTCAAGCGGCCCAGACGTTTCCTGGAAGTCGCACGGAAAGTAACGCGTCACAAACCGGTCCTGCTTCTCAAAGGAGGAAGCACGGACAAGGGGGCCAAGGCCGCCGTCACTCACACAGCAGCCATGGCCGCTGACGACCGGCTTGTGAGCGGGGCACTGCGCCAGGCAGGGGTGGTCCGAATGTCCAAATACTCCCACCTTGTTCTGGCTGCAAAAGCTCTTGCGCTCATGCCTCTCCCCAAAGGGAGAGGCGTAGGGGTTCTCGCCCCCTCAGGGGCGATGTTGGTTTGCCTGGCCGATCTCTGTGAGCGTGAGCTGAATCTCTCTATCCCTGACCTGGAGGAGAAATCGCGAAACCGTCTCCAGGCGATAAGCCCGCCGTTCATTCGAATGAGAAACCCAGTGGACATCTGGCCGAGTGCGACCCTCCATGGTTCAGAAACCGCTTATCGCGAGGGGATGGAGGCGGTCTTGATGGACCCGCATGTGAACGCGGTGGTCTCCATCCTCATGCTCACGGATGAAACCGGAGCGCCTCCACTGGATTTCATCGTGGATCTATCGCGGCGCTATCCGGAAAAGCCGATCTATGTGAGTTTCAGCGGCCAAAAAAAACACATGGAAGCGGCCAAAGCCTTTCTCGAACCAAGAGGAGTTCCCGCTTTCTGGTTTGCCGAAGAGGCCCTGGAAGCGCTGAGCTTCGCCGTGCAATGCCGGGAAGCCATGGAGCAAAAAGGGGAGGCAAGAGGATGAGGGTTGATCCTTTTAGAGGGATGCTGACGAGATCCGAGCAAAGGATCATGGCGAGGCTGACGAGTCCTGCCAAAATTCAGGAGTTCCTTGATCAGACAAGCTACTCCACGGAGGACATTTATCGCTGCCCGCTCCGTGTTCTTCGGGAGTGCAGGGCTCACTGCTTTGACGGCGCGGTTTTTGCGGCGGCAGCTTTGCGCAGGCTGGGGTTTCCGCCCCTGGTCCTTGAACTCGTTCCCAATGAAAGGGATGACGACCACTTGATCGCTCTTTACAATCGCGACGGCTTGTGGGGAGCGGTGGCCAAGTCCAATTTCGTGGGCTTGAGGTTTCGGGAGCCCGTGTTCCGGAACCTGAGAGAACTGGTCCTTTCCTATTTTGAACAGTTCTTACAACGTGGCAGGCGAGAAGACGCTCCGGGCCTACACCTTGCCGCTTGACCTGACGACGCTTTGACGCGCTGGGATGGACCAAGCAGGATGGGCCTATGGATCACATTGCAGAAGCGCTGGACAAGAAACGCAGGATTTCCATCATCACGGACAAGGCGGTGCGGCAACTGTCCCTGGCGGACGAGCGATCGCGCAAGGCCGGCTTGCTCGGAGCGGATGAAGCAGGGCTTTTCACCCCCTCCCCTCCGTCTTCCTCCTTTGCGTTCGAAGGGCAAGGAGTGAAATTTCCGGTGACCTCACGATCTGCTGCGTGCCCATAACGAAGACGAGAGATAAAATCGGACAGGCTATAGCATTCTCGAAAAACGAGATTAATATTTCTATTCAAGTGGCGACCATGAAACAGAAAAGGCGATTGATGAGAGGCGCAATAACAGGAGTTCGCTTTAAGTGAGATTCTTTCTCTTCATCACGACATTCACTTCGCTCTACACAAGCCTGCACGTTTATGCTTTCCTTAAATTGCGCAGAGCCGTGTCCCTGAGCGGGATCGCCACAGCTCTCATTGCTGCCCTCATGATCCTCATGATCCTGACTCCGTTGATCGTCAGGATTGTGGAATCGGCCGATTTTGAAAGAGAAGCAAAGGTTTTCGCCTATGTCGGATACACCTGGATGGGTCTCTTGTTCCTGTTCTTCATCGCCTCTTTCAGTCTCGATGTGTGGCGCTTCCTGGTTTATGCGGCCGAAGGCTTGCTGAAGACGAGTTTAGGCGCCCTCAAGTTCTCACACCGCCAGGCGTTCTTCCTTCCCCTCATTGCGGCCATGCTGGCGGCGGGCTACGGGACCTACGAAGCCATGAACATCCAGACGGAGACGCTCGTGCTCAAGTCTCCAAAAATTACGAGACCGGTGCGGATCGTCCAGATCTCGGATGTGCACCTGGGCCTTTTGATCCGGGAGCCCAGGCTGGCCAGGATTCTGGAGAAAGTGACGGCCGCCTCCCCGGATATCTTTGTTTCGACCGGGGACCTGGTGGATGGGCAGACGGACAGCCTCAACGGAGTGGGTAACTTGCTGAGAGAGATCAAGGCACCCCTCGGGAAATATGCCGTCACAGGAAATCATGAGTTCTATGCAGGGCTGGATCGGTCACTGGAATTCATGAAGCAGGCGGGATTCCGCGTTCTCCGGGGGGAAGGAACGAGCGTGGCAGGGTTGATCAACATTGCAGGCGTTGATGACCCTGTGGTGAGAGGTTACGGCCGATCCAGGGAGGCGCCGGAAAGAGAAATCCTCTCCGGACTTCCGGGAGACAAGTTCACTCTCTTTCTGAAACACAGGCCTGACGTGGAAAAAAGCGCGGAAGGTCTTTTCGATTTGCAGCTTTCAGGTCATGCTCACAAGGGGCAGCTTTTTCCTTTTACCCTCATCGTCCGATTGGTTTTCCCGCAGATTGCGGGACTCTATGATCTATCCTCCGGGTCCCATCTCTATGTGAGCAGAGGTTCAGGGACATGGGGCCCGCCCATTCGGTTTCTGGCGCCGCCTGAAGTCACCGTTATTGATTTAGTCCCTGAGAAGCCCTGAGGGTTGAGTTCCTTTTCCTGAGAAGGAGGTGCTCCAGGATCAGCACCAGGAAGATCCCGGTGATCAGGCTGTTGGCCACAAAGATCTGAAGAGATCCAGGCAGGGCATCAAAAAGAGTCTGAGGAAGAAACCCGACCAGCGTTCCCAGGAGAAGGGGCACCCCGACGACAAAGTAATCTCTTGATGAGAGAGGTTGAGAAGCCACTGTAGCGATGCCGATGCCTATCTGTCCGCCAAGACCGACGCACAGAGCGGCTCCCACAACCGGCGCGGGCACAATGGAAAGCAAGGCGGCAAGCTTCGGGAAAAAGGCGGCAGCGAACAGGATAAGCCCGCAGTAGCCCACGGCGTAACGGCTGGCAACTCGAAGAACCAGGACCACGCCCGGGCTCATGCTGAAACTCACCGTACCCACGACTCCGAAAATTCCGCAACAGATACCGGCCAGCCCATTGAAGAGCAGCCCCCGGCGAATCGAGGCGGGGAGTCTTTGTTGATCTGTGATGACAGAAATCCCCTGTAGGCTTCCCAGGCTGTTCACCATAACGGCAAGATAGGCACAAGCAAAGGCGATGACGGCCTGCCAATGGAAGCCGGGAGAAGCGGGGAGTCTCACAAGAGATAGGGAGAGCCAGGGAGAGCCGGCAATCTCGTTGAGAGACAGGCGACCGAGAAAATAGAAAAGAAGCGATCCAAGAATTATTCCGAGAAGGATAGAAACGGTTTTCCAGAACCCTTTAAGCCAGTGGGAAAGGCTCGCGATCAAAAGGACAAGGAAAACACTGACCAGAAAAACGCCGCCATCGGTTGTGCTGCCTCCGGTCATGAATCCGATGAGCGGGCGAATCAGCCCCAGGGAGACGAGCATGAGAATGACACCGATGACGTTGGGTGTAAAAAAAGCAGTCACCCGGTCGAGTTGTCTTGAAAGAACCGTCAGGATCAAAAGGACCGCTCCAAGAATCATGCCTCCCTGGATCGCGGGAAGACCGAGAGGAGCCAGGAGAATGAAGGCAAGCATGAGCGCGGTCGATGGGCCTTCGAGAAGTGGATACCGGTGACCCCACAGAGCCTGAAACCAAGTGAAGAGCCCTGACGTCAGCAAGGTCATTTGCAGAAAATAGACTTTGTCCAGGGCCCCTGCAGGAAAGGACCCGACACTGATGCTTGCCGTGATGATGAGGGCCGGAAACATGATAATGGCCCACTGGAACCCGTAAAGGAGGGCGTAACGAATGGGCGGATGATCATCAAGATTGTAAATGTAACTGGGTTTCATTTTTGTGAAGGGCTTTTGGAGTTCTTAACAGATCGGTTTTCGTGTCGTCAAGGGGCAAGTGGCACGGACAAGCGCAGCTTGTCCGTGGTCCTGCTTTCGAGAGAAGACAGTGTGAAACACGGACAAAGCAAGTTTGTCCGTGGCACAAGGAACGACAATGGGTGGCACGGACAAGCTGTGCTTGTCCGTGGTCCTGTTTTCGAGAGAAGAGAGTGGAAAACACGGACAAACGAGTTTGTCCGTGGCACAAGGAACGACAATGGGTGGCACGGACAAGCTGTGCTTGTCCGTGGTGCCGTTTGTCCGTGGCACCGTTTGCGAGAGAAGGCAGAGGAAAACACGGACAAACGAGTTTGTCCGTGCCACCGTTTGTCCGTGCCACCGGAAATGAGCACGGGCTTTAAAATGGATCAGCGAAGAGTTATATTGCTTTTTGAAAGGGGAGAAAAATGAAACAGGCGGAAGGCGTTGTCACTGCAATCGCTGAAGACGGAAAGGCCCAGGTAGCGATCCGGACCGACGACACTCTGCCCGGATGCTCCTCAAGAACAGAACACTGTCACTGTTCGGAAGGAACATCCTCTTTGGTGATCAAAGTATCCAACAGGGCAGGGGCCGGGGTAGGCGATAACGTATCGGTTCTCTTCAAATCCGGCGCCGTCTGGAAAAGCGTCTCCATTCTAATTGGAATCCCCATGATCGGAATCATCGCCGGAGGGATCTTAGGGAACTACCTTTACGAGGAATCAGGGCTCTCTCAGAGGGGTGCATTCGTTGCCGGAGCGGTTTGTTTCGGCCTTGCGGTGCTGATCGCTGTGGCCGTCTACAGACACCTTGCAGAAGATATCCAGCCTTACATTGATCACGTTATTGCGGGAAAGCCTGCTGCTCAGGGGACGATCGATCCTGTCTGCGGGATGGAGGTAGATCCTGCGAAAGCGGGAGCGAAGATCGACTACGAAGGAAAAACCTACTCCTTCTGCGATGCCGGCTGCCTGGAGGCCTTCATCAGAGAGCCAACAAGGTATCTTGTCCCGGATGGCCGGGAATAAAGATCAGGTTGCTGAAAAACGCCCATCTAGGGCAGTTGCACTCACCCCTCGTCGTTACGGCGTACTAGGATGTATCGTCTCACTCCTCGGGCTTTGTCGCCTTGTCTGAGCTTTGGCCCTCGAGCCGTCCGCTTCAGTCCGACAGTGGTTGACTTCTTTTTTGGCCGGCACAGGGAGCTGGATGACACATTTTGTTCCCTGGTCAGGCACCCGTTCAAGATAAAGCTCTCCCATATTTTTCTTTGCCGCAAGTTGGGCGATGGGCAGGCCGAACCCGGTCCCGTAAGGTTTTGAGGAGTAAAAGGGAACGAAAAGATTGTCCATCTCCTCCTAGGTTTGGCGACTTGCCGTTGTTGAAGATCTCAATCTCCACAAACCCGAGATCCTTTTCTTTCCCTCTCCAGGAAATCCGAATGAAAGGCTCCTGTGCGTCTGCCGCCTCGATGCTGTTCTGCAACAGGTAGTAAAACATGGTCTCAAAATCTTTCGGATCTCCCTGGACGTGCCGATATTCGAGGTTAGGTTCGACGGCGACGGCGACCCTCTTGTGAGCCCGAGCCTTTTCAAGGCCTTTGAGAACCTCGGAGATGACGTTTTCCAAAGAGACTTCGGAAATGGCCGGTTCCTTTTGGTAAAGTTCAGAATAGGTTGCTGCATCCCTGACCATGGCCTCCAGCCGCTCGTTTTCCTTGAGAATGGTCTCGTAGGTTCGATGAAGAGGGCTGGCAGGATCGATTTTTTTCTGAAGCCTCAGAATATTGCCCCCGATGACGGTCAGCGGATTTCTCACCTGATGGGAAATCCCTCTGACCACTTCCAGATCACATTGGGACGTGGCGGTCACATAAGCATGGGTCTCAATGAGCACACAAAAGTCCACCAATTTGTCAAGCGCGGTGTTCACACTGTGCAGGTCTGCAGGAGGCACTTCTTCCTTGGCCGTCTCATGAAAGAACTGCCGCACAAAGGCATACCCAAGATTGATAAACCGCTTGTCAATGTTGAGCTCCACGTGGCGGAGTCCGCTTCGCCACAGAACCCCTAATACCTTGGGGGTGATGGCATCCGTGAAGATCAGTTCATACCATTGCTCCCAGAGCTTCTTGAGATGGGGTCCCCGTCTTTCGTGATCCAGGATGATCCTGGTTTCTTTGATCTCCCAGAAATACCGGAAGAATTCCTCGGAAAAACGCTGTTTCTCTTTCAGGAAGATGTCTCGGTGTTTGGCGAGGCTTTGCTGCTCCCGGTCTCCGAGGCCGAGTTTTTCTTGAAACCATTTCAATCTTTGAAATGGAACGGGTGTGTCGAGTTTCATTTGACCTTGTCGATGTCTTTTTCTTTTCCGATCACCACGAGCACTTCGCTTCCCTTGATCACGAAATCAGCGCGCGGGACCATCTGGATCTGATCGGTGAGGACATCTTTGATGGCAATCACTTCGATATGGTGCTTTCCCCTCAATTGGAGTTGAGCAATGCTCTTCCCCACAAAGCTGCTGGGAGGCGCGATTTCACAGATGATATAGTCGTCCGTCAATGGAATGTAGTCCAGGACATTCGGAGAGATGAGGCCCTTGGCGATCTTGTTCGCCATTTCTTTTTCAGGGATGATGACTTCCGTAGCTCCCACTTTCTCGAGGATAAGTTTGTGTTCATCATTGGGAGCCTTGACAATGATCTTTTGCACCTTCATCTGTTTGAGGTGGAGCGTCGCAAGTGTGCTGGCAGCGAGATCTTCTCCAAAGGAGATGACCACAATGTCCTCTTCTCTGAGACCGATCGCCTCCATCACGTTCCTGTCGGTTCCATCTGCGACAATGGCTTTTGTGGAGAAATCCTTAACTTCCTGGACGGCTTCTTTTCTCTTGTCAATGGCGAGGACCTCGAGGCCGCTCTCGTGAAGTTGTTTCACAAGGTTGATGCCGAATATTCCCAGACCGATCACCACGATGCGTTTCATTTTGTTCCCTCCTTATCCCACCATAACCGTCTCTTCCGCATAAGTGATTTTCCGTTTGGAGGAAGCGGCTGCAAGCGAAAAGGCCAGCGTCAAAGGGCCGACGCGGCCGGCAAACATCATGATGATCACGGCGATCTTCTGAATCTCATTGAGGTTGGGAGTCACATTCATGGATAACCCTACGGTCCCAAAGGCGGAGATCGTTTCAAAGAGATATTGCACGAAAAAATGGCGACTTTCCAGGGGCGGGAAACTTGTTCCGCCGGCCAGGAGAAGAACGGACGTGATCAGAGACACTGAAAAAGCAGAGGCAATGATAATGGAGATGGTCCGGGTCAGGATCTCTTTAGGGATGGTCCTGTTGAATACATTGACTTCATCGTGCCCCTTGAACCGGTTCCAGATCATGAGAAAAAGAAGAGCGGCGCTCGTGGTCTTGATACCGCCCCCTGTTGAACCAGGACAGGCGCCGATGAACATGAGAATCATAATGAGAAGGATCGCTCCATTGGTGAGCAGCTCGATGTCCACCGTATTGAACCCGCAGGTCCTGGGAGAGACAGCCTGAAAAATAGAAACCAAAACAGTGGTGGAGAGATCCATGTCCTTCACCATAAAGTTTCTTTCGAAGAGGTAGAAGAGGAGGGCGCCGGAGACAATAAGGAAACCTGTGGTGATCAGGACAATTTTGGTATGCACAGACAGCCTTTTTTGAGAACCTCTCCACCTGGCCATCAGTTCATGAAGAACAATAAAACCGATTCCTCCCAGGATGAGCAATCCCATGATCGTGAGGTTGACGATCCAGTCGCTCCGGTACCCCATCAAGCTGTCTGAGAAGAGGGAGTATCCGCAGTTGTTGAAGGCGGAGACGGCATGGTAAACGGAAGTGTAAAGAGCCTGACCCCACGAAAAATCCTGGGAAAAGCGGATAAACAAAAGCAGAGTCCCCACGGTCTCAATGATCAGAGTGAAAAGAAGGACGGATTTCAGGATGAGAAGGAAGTCCCTCCGGGGGGTATGCATGAACACGGACTGGATGATTTCTCTTTCCTTAAAGGAGATTCCCCTGCCCATGAGCCCGAATAGGAAAACCGAGAAGGTGATGATCCCCAGACCCCCGATTTGAAAGAGAACCATGGTGATCACCTGGCCGGCAATGGAAAGGTCTTTGCCGATGTCAATGGTGGCGAGACCTGTCACACAGACACCGGAAGTCGACATGAACAGAGCGTCAATGAAGGTCAGCTGCTCCCTGGCGGCTGAAAACGGAAACCACAGGGCAAAGGCGCCCAGGAGAATGACCCCGGCAAAGCTGAGGATGAAGATGCGGGCAGGAGGGAGATGCCTGGATAAAGAGGTTTTGATTTTGAAATGATTCAGAGGCATCCGATGTTCACGCGCCCCGCTCGGCATTGAGAAGAATACGCTGTGATTCTAAAATATTAACGCTCCCGGAGCATATCGCTGCGGAGTTGACCTGTCAAGGGATGGCAGAAGATAACTGGGAGTGAACTATCGAGGGAGGAAACAGAGGGAAGGAGGGTTGTCGATCAGGGCAAAATATGGTAGCTTCACAAACACCTGGTAAAGGAGGCGTTGTGTCCGATGGGGTCCAAACAGAGAATCTCACCCGTTGAGCTGCGGAGCCTTATCCGGGAAGGGAAGTGGACAAAGGTGACCACGGGGCTTGTGCCCGGTTTTGTGCAGGCCAACCTGGTGATGCTCCCCAAGGCGCAGGCCTTTCACTTTCTGCTTTTCTGTGTGCGAAATCCGAAGCCCTGCCCGATCCTCGACGTTTTGGAACCCGGCCAGGCAGAGCCTTCGATTGCGAGGGGTGCTGACCTTCGCACAGATCTGCCGAGATACAGGATCTATGAAAAAGGGGTACTCCAGCAAGAGGTGGAAGAGGTGAAGGACTTCTTCCATGAGGGGATGGTGAGCTTTCTCCTGGGGTGCAGCTTCTCCTTTGAAAGCGCCATGCTCGCTGCAGGTCTTCCCATAAGAAACATTGAGGAAGGAAAGAACGTGTCCATGTATATCACCAACCGGCGCTGCAGGCCCGCCGGGCCCTTTTCTTCTCCTCTGGTGGTCAGCATGCGACCCCTCACCCCCCAACAGGCAGTTCGGGCGACCCAGGTGACGACCCGGTTCCATCTCACTCACGGCGCGCCTGTTCATTTCGGTGCTCCCGAGGAAATAGGGATCAGGGATCTGAGGCGCCCCGACTTCGGCGACCCGGTCACCATCCGGCAAGGCGAGATCCCGGTGTTCTGGGCCTGCGGCGTAACCTCGGCCCTGGCTGCCACCTCGGCGCAACTTCCGCTTGTGATCACTCATGCGCCCGGCCATATGTTTGTTTCCGATCTCAGAGACGAAGACCTGACCATCCTTTGATAAGCGCCCAAAAGTCACCCAAAAGTCAGTCTTGACTTAAGCAAAGCTTTACCCTATATTTTTCGCCACTCGCAACGTTTTCCCATCCCGGATCGGCATATCTTTATTATAAACCCTGTGGCCCTTAGAAGGAGGTGTGAACATGAAAGCAATGGTAAGACTTGGAAGCATTGTTCTTGGGATCCTCGCAATCATCGCGTTGCTTGTTCCGACGGTCATTCAAGCTGCTGAGCCCATTAAAATCGGTGTGATTTATCCTCTCACCGGAGGTGCGGCAGCGGAAGGGCGGGAGCTCCGGGCGGGAGCTGAGCTTGCTCTTGAGATTGCCAACAAAGCGTATCCCAATATTTCGATGACCATGGCCAAGAACGCAGGGATCAAGAGTTTGGGAGGGGCGCAGATTGAGCTGATCTTCAAGGATCACGAAGGCAACCCGACTGTGGGTGCAGACCTGGCCAAGAAACTGATTCTCGATGACAAGGTGGTGGGAATTCTGGGTTGCTACCACAGTGCCGTCACCAAGACCGTGAGCGCGGTTTGCGAGCAGTACGGCGTGCCCATGATCAACGATTCCTCCACCTCTCCCGCCCTCACCAAGCAGGGCTTCAAATGGTTCTGGCGCACCACCCCTCACGATGTGACGTTCACCCAGGACCTCTTCGAATTCCTGAAAGGCTTGACAGAAGGCAAGGCAAAGGGAGTGAAAGCGGTCAAGAAGAGTGAGATCGAGAATCTCGCCACTGCCTGCGAAAAGACCGAGTGGGGCTCCAATGTTTCCGAAGTGATCGAAGCAATGGCGAAAACTTACGGTTTCAAGGTTAAGAAGTCTATCCTCTATGCAGCCAAGTCCACGGATCTCTCCAGTGAGGTGGGCTCTCTGAAGGCCGTGAAGCCGGATGCCATGCTGTTCGCTTCTTATGCCTCTGATGCCATCCTCATGCTGAAGACCCTGAAGGCGCAGAAGGCCCAGCCAAAAATCATCTGGGGGCAGAACGCCGGATTCGAGGCTCCTGAATTCAGGGATACCTTGAGGGATGACATCGTAGGAGTTTTGACCCGCACCGTCTTCCTCCCCAAGGTCGCGCAAGTCAAAAAGGTGGCCGGAGAGGTCAATGCTTTTTACAAGGAGAAGACAGGCAGGGATTTCAGCGGCGCATCGGCAAGGGCTTTCACGGGGCTTCAGACTTGGGTCGAGGTCCTGGAGAAAGCCGGCTCCACAAAACCTGCCGACATCCAGAAAGCGTGCAACAGTATTCAGATCCCGGGAGACCAGCTCATCGTGCCCTGGTCAGGGATCAAGTTTGCCACCACCGGGGATGACATCGGGCAAAATGTTCTGGGCACCGGGATGATCGGCCAGTACCAGAAAGACAAAGACGGCAACATCACTCTGGAGATCGCCTATCCTTTTGATGTGGCCACGGCTAACCTGATTTTCCCGCTGAAAGGGTTTTAGTTCAAACGCACTAACAAAATCCCCCCATCGAGGTTGTCCGGCAACCTAAATCCCCCTCCCCCTTGATGGGGGAGGGCGAGGGTGGGGGTGAAGAAGTTGGTTCACATTCCTGGGTCTTGTTGTTTCCCCCTCCCCTTTGTCCCCTCCCGCCAGGGGAGGGGAGACAATTGGTCCGACAGGGTCGGAGGGGGGTGAGATCACGGCTGACCGTCGGAGATCCTGAGCGGAGTCGCAGGACTGACTGCTCCCTGAGATGAGGGAGAAGAAAAGGATGACAGCGTGGAGATTCTTTTAGGGGCCATCGCTTCAGGACTGCTGCTGGGAATGGTCATTGCGCTGGTTGCCCTTGGGTTGACCATTATCTTCGGCGTCATGGACATCGTCAATTTCGCCCATGGCGAGTTCCTCATGCTGGGGATGTACACAGGCCTTCTGACGGCGCAGGCCACGGGCGTGGATCCTCTTTTCAGCTTACCTGTTGCAGCGGTCGTGGGATTTCTTCTCGGGGTCCTCTGTTATTCCGGGTTTGTGAAATTTCTCCTGAGAGGACCCATGGTGGCCCAGCTCCTTGGGACGTTCGGTCTCATGCTCTTCCTGAGAAACCTGGCTCTCCTCATTTTCGGCGCCGAAGACAGGGCCCTTCACCATGGCATCCTCGTGGGGAAGAGCTTTGATGTGGGTGTGGGGATCATCATTCCGGCCACAAAGCTTGCTGCAGCCATCCTATCCGTCTTATCCTTTGTAGGGGTGTGGCTGCTCATGAACCGGACCAAGGTGGGAAAGGCCCTCACAGCCACGGCTCTGAACGGCCAGGGAGCCCGTTACATGGGGATTCCCACGGAGCGGATGAACACCCTGGCCTGGGGCATCGGCGGGGCGACCGTGACGATTGCTGGGGCCCTGATTGTGAACTTCTGGTCCGTGAACCCCTTTGTGGGGCTTCTCTTCACCATGATCGCTTTTGCCGTGGTGGCCCTGGGCGGTTTCGGGAGCGTGCCGGGCGCCTTTTTCGCAGGGTTGGTGGTGGGGCTCATCATGGAGATCCCCGGCATCTGGGACTTCCTCACTTACTTGACGGACTCTGAGTGGATGGGCCAGTTTCCCATGACCTCCTTGAAGTACATGTGGATCTACGTCGCCTACTTCGTGATCATGGTGGTGCGGCCCCGGGGGCTCTTCGGATGGAAGCAATAAAGAATGCCTTGGATTTTTCCGATCTCCCCCGTATCGATCTCGTGATTGCAGGGGCCCTTGGCCTCTCCTTTCTCATCTTTCCTGCCTTCCCCCATTCCTCATTCACCATGGCTACCATGATCCAGTTCTTCATGTTTTCCATCTACGGAATGGGATGGAACACCATCGGCGGCTATGGGGGACAGGTGGATCTTGGAAAAGCCCAGTACGTGGGTATCGGCGCTTACACCACGGCGGTCATGCTCATTCGCTGGGACATCCCCTTTTGGTTCTCCATGCCGGTGGGGATGGGCCTTTCAGTCCTTTGGTCCTTCATCATCGGGTATCCCCTTTTCCGGCTCAAAGGCCACTATTTTGCCATCGCCACCATCGCCACGTCCCTGGTGCTCAAGGACATCTTTGAGGTGTGGAACTTCGTTGGGGCAGCCCGCGGGCTCGGGATCTCTCCCATCAAGTACACTCCGCCTGATTTTCTGAGGCTCATTTTCAAGGAAGATATCTACTACTACTATGTCATCCTCGGGTTTTTCTTTCTCGGCATCCTTTACCTCAACTGGTTCCGAAAGTCTCGTTTGGGATTTCAACTGCGATGCATCAAAGACAATGAGGATGTGGCGAGGTCTCTGGGGATCAATGTCCACTGGGCAAAAATCAAGACCTATGCCATTGCCACGGCCTTTGTGAGCATGGTGGGTTCCTTCCATGCGTGCTACATCAAGAACATCGAGCCCGAAGACACCATGAGTCTTGACATCTCCATCCTGATCGCCCTCATGGCCATGCTGGGTGGGGCAGGCTCGCTGTGGGGGCCCATCATCGGCGCCGGCATCCTGATCCCCTTGAAGAGTTATTTGAAGGAGTGGCTGGGCGCTGCGGCAGGACTGGTCGGCATTGACCTCATCCTCTACGCGGTCATCATCATGCTCATCTCTGCGTTCGAGCCCAGAGGGATCTGGGGCATTGTGGAGAAAGTGAGGAGGAGGAAGAGGAGATAATGGCTTTTCTGGAGATTGAAAAGCTGACCAAGGCCTTTGGGGGCCTGAGGGCGAACGACAGCATCTCTTTCTCTCTTGAAAGGAAAGAGCTCATCGGTCTCATCGGCCCCAACGGGGCCGGCAAGACCACGCTTTTCAACTGCATCTCCGGCCATTATCCGGTCACTTCCGGTCGAATCCTGTTTGATGGCGAAGACATCACTCTATCGAAAGCTCATGAGGTGGCACGCCGGGGCATTGCGAGGACCTTCCAGGTTTACGTCGCATCCGGAGACCTCACGGTGGAGGAAAACGTGATGGTGGGGTGCTTCATGCACACCGGATCACGAAGCTGCCGCTAGTGAGAAAGCCCGTAAGATCCTCAGAGAGCTCAAGTTGCTGGATCTTTCTGATTCCATGGTGCGAGAGCTTCCTGTGCCGGCGCAGAAACGCGTGACCATGGCGACGGCGTTAGGCACCGAGCCAAAGCTGCTCCTTCTGGACGAGGTTGCGGCAGGTCTCAATCCTGCGGAGATCGAGGAGATCATGGGAAGCATCCGTCACATTCATGACGACATGGGCGTCACCGTCATGTTGATCGAACACGTGATGGAACTCGTCATGAACATCAGCGACCGCCTGATCGTGCTGGACTACGGCGAAAAAATCGCAGAAGGGACCCCGCAACAGGTGGCGAAGGACCCCACGGGTCATTAAAGCGTATCTCGGGGAAAGGTACGTGAGAGAAAGCAAGAATGGAGTAATGGGGTGTTGGAGTAATGGAGTAATGCAAGAACAACGAAAACTACCATCACTCCATCACTCCAGTACTCCAATACTCCAGGATTGATTGATGTCTGAAGCGATTCTCACAATTGACGGCATTCGAGTCCGATATTCCGGGTTGCCGGTTCTCCAGGGAGTCTCCTTGAGTGTGAATGCGAGTGAGACGGTTTGCGTGCTGGGAGCCAACGGTGCCGGGAAATCCACCCTTCTTCGAGCCATCATGGGGACACAGCCTGTTTTCGAAGGGCGAATCCTCTTCATGGGGAAAGAAATACACAGGCTGAGAACCGAGGAGATCGTCCACCTGGGCATCGTGTACGTGCCTGAAGAGAAGATGCTCTTCAAGCCCCTTTCCGTGGAAGAAAACCTTCTCCTGGGGGCTTATGTGCTTGCTGATCAGTCGCGGATTCAGAAGAACCTTGAATTTGTCTATAACCTATTTGCTCCCTTGAGCAAGCGGCGCGGACAGGCGGCATCGACTCTGTCCGGCGGCGAGCAGCAGATGGTCGCCATCGGCCGCGGTCTCATGTCGAATCCGAAGATCCTCATGCTCGATGAGCCTTCCCTGGGGCTCGCTCCCATCCTGGTCGATGAAGTGCTGGACACGGTTCGGCGCTTGAAGGAAACAGGAATGACCATTCTGCTGGTGGAGCAAAACGTTCGTGAGGCCCTTGACCTGGCAGACAGGGGATATGTCCTTCAAACCGGCAGGATTGTTGGGGAGGGCACCGGAGCGGAGCTCCTCGCAAGCGACATGTTCAGGTCCGCCTTCCTGGGAATTTGATTTTCCCCTCCGGCAACTGGAAAGAATTTCACGCCTTCAGGTTAAACGCACAGTTTGGTTCTTGTATAACTGTGCAGGGACAGAGGGACAAAGGCACAAAGGGACAAAGCAGAGAAGAGAGATACAGAGGGACATAGGCACAGAGGCACAAAGCAGAAACTGCTATTCTTTTTCTTTACCCTCTGTCACTTTGTGCCTATGCATCTTTATGCCTTTCTTCCCCTTTGTGCCTTTGACACTTTGTCCCTTTGTCCCTCAAGCTGTCGGCTTCTGCCGACAGCGGTTGATTACATGTGGAGCAGCAACTCCGCAATCAACCACCCTGCAACAAAACAAATCGGCAGGGTGAAGATCCAGGCCATCACAATCTTACCTGCAAGCCCCCACCGAACCGCTGAAAATCTTTTGGTCGCTCCCACGCCCATGATGGAGGTGGCGATGACGTGTGTTGTACTCACCGGAAGACCGTAGTGGCTTGAAACGAAAATGGTCAAGGCCGCAGTGGTCTCTGCGGCAAACCCGTGAATGGGTTCCAGCTTCAGCATGTTCACTCCCAGTGTCTTGATGACACGCCACCCTCCCATGGCGGTTCCCAGCCCCATGGCCGTAGCGCAGGTCAAGATGACCCAGAAAGGAACCTCGAGAGAGCCGAGCAAACCCTCGCTCACCAGAGCCAGGGTGATAATGCCCATGGCCTTCTGAGCATCGTTGGACCCGTGGCTGAAAGCCATGAACGCTGAAGAGACGAGCTGAAACCGTCCGAAGGTCCGGTTAAGAGTTCCTGGGGAGTAGGTACCAAAAAGCCTAAGCAGGAGTTTCATGGTGAGATAACCAAGAAGCACCCCTATAGCCGGCGAGATCAAGAGGGAGAGAAAAATCTTCTTGAGACCTTCGAAATTGAGTATGGCGACTCCTCCGTAAGCCACGGAGGAACCCATGAGGGCACCGATAAGAGCGTGGGAGCAACTGATGGGCATTCCCATTCTCGTCAAAATCGCATTCCACAGAAAGGATGTCACCAGGGCGGCGACTATAACCGTGTTGGTCACCGCGGCAGGACTCACAATCCCCTCACCGATAGTCTTGGCCACTTCCGTAGAAAAGAAAGCCCCGAGGATGTTCATGCAGGCAGCCAGTGCGACCGCCTTGAAAGGGGAGAGCACCCGCGTCGAGACCACCGTGGCAATGGCGTTGGCGGAATCGTTCCAGCCGTTGCTGATGTCAAAAAGAATAGCAAGAACAACAATGATCAGAATGATTTCATGCATACTTCAGAACGATGGACTCAAGGATATTCGCAACATCTTCACAACGGTCGGTCGCGTTTTCCAGATTTTCATAGATTTCTTTCCATTTGATGATGAGGATGGGATCCTTCACCTCATCAAACATCCTTCCCAGGGTCGCCCTGAAGATTTCATCGCCCTGGTTTTCCAACCCGTGGATCTCGACGCAAAGGTCCTGAATGTAGGAATATTTTTTCTGTCTCAGGTAATTGAAGGTCTTGTAAACAAGATCGGTCATGCTGGCGAGGGTCTTGGCCAGGGCAGCGGCTTCTTTTGTCGATTCCTTGAGCTTAAAGAGCTGAGCCCTCTGCGCTGCACCCCACATGAGATCCAGAATGTCATCCATTCTCGAAGCCAGGGAGTGAATGTCTTCCCTGTCGATAGGAGTGAGAAAAGTTTGATTGAGCTTTCGAATCACTTCATGGGTCAGAAGATCATTGTCGTGCTCAATGTCACGAATCTCTTTGATCTTGGACTCCATGCCGCTGAAGTCTTCAAAGAATGCTACAAGCTTGCTGGAGGCCAGGATAAGGTTCTTGCCCATGGCGTCGAAAATTTCAAAGAAGTCCGTATCTCTCTTGAAGAATTTCATATCTCTTCATCCTTTATTGGAAGCAGCCTGGTCAGAGATCAAGGGGTCTCATCCTATCGATTCCCCGAACCCGTGCATCTCTATAGCTCTGAAAATGATCGATGTAAAGACAAGTCTCGAAGATTTAATGATAACGAATTATTATGCGTTTTGATGGAAGAAAAATCAAGGTTTTCGAGGTGATGGGGACGATCAGCCTGAGGTTTTCTTGAGCATATTAATATAATTCTCGCACACCTTTAGCGCCGTCATCGCCTCTTGCATTGGGACCTCCTGAAATACCACTCTCTCGCCGGGCTTGACCTGGCCGAGAAGAGGGAGGTCTGCGCTGATGACGGTTGCGATTTTCCTGTAACCGCCTGTGACAGTCTCCACCAGGAGGATGATCGGTTGCGCATCACCGGGCACCTGAATCGCGCCAGGTACGATGCCCTCGGAGATAATTGAATCTCCCAGGTCTTTTTTTCGATGAACAGCGGGCCCGGAGAGGCGAATGCCTGTTCGATCGGATTGTGATGAAACCGTGAAGGGAGAGTCAAAAAAAAGTCTTCTTGATTCCTCCGGGAAATCCTGATCTTGAGGTCCTGGAAGCACTCTCAATACCCAATCCCCTTTGTAGGACGGCCTCCATTCGGGTTTAAAGATCTTTCCTGCTCTCTGGAAATGCTGATCCGGGGCTTCAGAGAAGAGAACGTCTCCTTTCATAAGGGCTCTTCCCTCATATCCGCCGAACCTGGATGCGAGGTTCGTTGACTTGCTTGCGAGAACCGGCGCAAGACTGATCCCGCCCCAGACAGCAAGATAAGCCCGGCAGCCGGATCTGGGTGCCTTAAGAAACAGGGTCTCTCCCTTCCTGACGATCTGAGAGCACCACATGTCAAAGGGTTTCTCATTCAAATGAGGCTGGAGGTCACCGCCGCACAGGGCCACAAAGAGATCCGTTAGAACGCGCACCTTCAGACCCATCAGAGTGATTTCGAGGCCTGCTTCTGTTTCAGAATTGCCCACAAGAAGATTGGCCACTCGAAGGGAGAAGGAATCGACGGCGCCACTCGGTGGAACCCCGTAACGACTGAAACCGTACCTGCCCAGATCCTGGACAGTGGTCAGGGGGCCTGGAGAAAGGATTTCTAGGCTTTCGATCATGTCCAACGGTTGATTTCCTCTTTCTGAATTGGGAAGAACTTGACCAGATCGCCCATCTCCAGAGGGGTGGGGGGCCACTGGTTTGCGTCAAAAAGCTTGACGGGAGTCCATCCCAGGATGTGCCAGCCACCAGGGCTCTGCACAGGATAAATGCCGGTCTGCCTCTGGGCAATGGCTACGGATCCTTGAGGCACAGCAGTGCGAGGGGTCGCTCTTCTTGGAGTGGCAAGGGCTTGAGGCAACTCTCCAAGGTAGGGATATCCAGGAGTGAAGCCGATCATGTAGACCCGGTAGATCGTTCCGGAGTGGAGCTTGATCACTTCCTCCGAAGAAATCTTGTGAAAGTCTGCCACCCATTCCAGGTCAGGGCCGGATTCACCCCCATAGACGACCGGCACGTGCAAGGTTTTAGGTTCCGAGACAAGGGATGGGTCTGTGGCTTGGTGGAGCTTGAGGATCTCCTCTCGAAGTCGATTCAATCCGATTCTTAGCGGATCATAAACAACCATGAGGGATCGGTAGCTTGGGACCAGCTCGACCAGCCCATCCAGGGGATAACGGTCCAGCTTGAGGAAGAGCTCTCTCACTTTCTCGTTGATCGAGGGGCTGATCTCATCTCCCAGCTCAACGAGGAGAGCTCGATCTCCCATCATGCGAAAAAGTGGTTCACTAAAAAGCATAGACAACACCTGGACCCGCATGCCTTAAATGACTTCACTTCCGGCTCACCTGCCTGCGTAATAAGACAGCGATGGACCTTGGATTGCTTTGAAAGAGTTTGAACCGTAGAATGACGAACAAGGAATGTCGAATGTCGAAGTCAACACTTCATCATTCTGCGGTTTCTTATTCGATATTCGACATTCGGTGTTTTCAGCCGATTATCATCAAGCAGAATAAGATGCTCTCCATCAATGTGCGTAAAGCTGAGACCGCGGGGAAGCGTTCAGATGAACGTCCCCATGGGCTTTACCTCGATCCCTGAGACAAGCAGGGTTTCCCTGATCTTTTTCGTGAGCATCACGGCTGTGGGGTTGTCTCCGTGCACGCAGATGGTTTCGGCAGCCAGTTCGATCTCTGTTCCGTCCACAGCGATGACCTTCCCCTCTTTCACCAGCTTGAGAACCCGGCGACCGGCCAGCTCCTGATCATGGATCACCGCTCCCGGCTCCCGTCTGGAGACCAGGGACCCATCCGGGTTGTAAGCTCTGTCTGCAAAGAACTCGAAGGCGATCCGGATGCCGAAACGGGATCCGATGGATTCCAGTTCTTTCCTGTTCGATCCGGCAAGGACAACGAGGATCAAATTTCGATCCACACCGGCAAGAACCTCTGCAACCGCTTCCCAGATGGCCGAATTCTTAACCGCCATATTATAGAGGGCGCCGTGCGGTTTGACGTGCTGGAGTTTGAGGCCCTCCATGGCGGCGAATGCGTGGAGTGCCCCCACTTGATAGGCAATGTAGTCTTTGATCTCGTTCAGGGAGGTGTCCATGTTGCGTCGGCCGAAGCCCATCAGATCCGGGAATCCGGGGTGGGCACCCAGAGCAACACCGTGCTGCTTTGCAAGAGAGACGGTCTTCCGCATGACAGAGGGATCGCCCGCGTGAAATCCGCAGGCGATGTTGGCCGAGCTGATCAAGGGGATGACCGCCTCATCCAGCCCGAGTTTGTAGTTGCCGAAGCTCTCACCGACATCGGAGTTCAAATCAATTTTGTTCATAACCTATCTCCCAATTCACTCAACTAGGACACTCCCTGCCGCTCAGGAGCGGCAAAAAGCATAGCACAAAGAAATGTTTTCTGGATATCTCGTTCAACAAATCCGAAGCACGAAATCCGAAATACGAAACAATACTCAATGTCTCAAATTCAAATGATCCAAACGATAAACTCATTTGCCTTCTCCTGTTTCGGTCATTGGGTATTGGATATTTGAATTTGTTTCGGATTTCGATATTCGAATTTCGAATTTTGCTCGCGTAGATTCACCGAATCATCCACATTAGGGTGATTAGACAGCTGGCCTGATAGACATCGCATATTTACTCTTTCTTGGCGGTCACTCCCATATATATGGCAAACAGGGCCATCAGGGCTCCCAGCAGTTCGAGCCAGGTGGTGGCGCGGCTGAAGAACAGGATGTCCCAGACAAAGGCAAACGTGGGCTGAAGGAGCAAAATGAGCCCGGCCCTGGAAGCTTCTATTTTCGGCAAGCCTTTGGAGATGAGCACCCAACCGAGGACCTGAGGAAAGAGCCCGTATCCCACTAGGGCAAACCAGCTCTGAACATCGGGAATGACGAAGGACTCGTTGATCACCAGGGCTTCCAGAGCCAGTATGAAAGCGGTGATCAAAGAGACAAGGCCGATCGTGGAGAGGGCCGAGACAGTGAATTTTGACTGGAAGTTTCGCAGCACCAGGATGTAGGTGGCATAGGAGATCGCTGTCAGGAGCGCAAGCACAACCCCGGCCCTGTATTCCCCTCCGAGTGCATTCCAGTTGGGCGCTACGATCAGATAGAGGCCAAGGATCGCTGCCGGTATAGAGACGAAAAACTTCCAGTTGAATTTTTCTTTGAGAATGATCATCCCGAAGAGGGCAAGGAAGAAGACCTGGAAGTTCGCCATGAGAGTTGAAAGGCCGGGGCCAATGAAATGAATGCTGCGATGCCACAAGGTGATGTCCAGGGCAAAGAGCAGGCCGCAGATGAACACGGTCTTCAGGTGATGAGACCCGTGGAAGAGGCGCTCTTTCTTCACGAGGATCACACCCAGCAGAATAAGACCGCCAAAGAACATGCGGTAGAAACCTGCCATGGTGGGCCCCACGTGGGCCCACTTGACGAAGACGGCGGAAAAGCTGAGCATGACCGCTCCGGCGATCATCTGAATGGTTCCGATCCATGCGGGGCTGAGTTTTGTATTCTCTGCACGTGTCATCGGCGGTGTTAACAACCCCTAAAATCTCCCCTTGCCCTGTTAAATCCCCGCTTTGAGGGGTCCGCCGTGGGCGGAATTTAACAGGGCGAGCCCCTCTTTATCAAAGAGGGGTTATTCCTCCCTTTGTTAAAGAGCCTGTCCTGAGCCTGTCGAAGGAGAGGTCAGGAGGGATTTGGCGGATTTTTTCTTGCAAAAGGCATGATAGTAGGGATATTGCAAAGAATAGCCAAGAAAAAAGTAGCCGGTTCGCCCTCTCACCCTGCCCTCTCCCCCACATTGGAGGAGAGGGGAAGGGTGAGGGGGTGCTGAGGCGGGCACCTCTACGGGTGTAGCTTCAGCTTGGAGGGTCCATGACATCCGCAGTGATTCTTCTTCCAGCATTTGTCCTCCTCTGTGTGGTCCTTTATTTTGAAAAAACGGAAAACCGCACGGGCCTTGTGTCCACCAAAGGATCTCTTTCTTTACTCTTTATCCTTGCCGCCCTGGTTCAAAAAGACCCTCTGAGTCCTTTCGTTGCGTTCGTGGTGACCGGCCTTGTCTTCTGCCTCGGGGGCGATGTGTTCCTCGCCCTGCCGCAGAAGAAAGCATTCATGCTGGGGTTGGTCTCTTTTCTGGTGGGGCACGTGTTCTATGTGATTGGATTTTTCTCCGTTGCAGGGCCTAGTGGATGGACCTGGGTGAGCCTCCTTTTGGCCGCAATATTCAGCGGTCTGGTCTACCTGTGGCTCAGATCCCATCTCGGAAAGATGAGAGGGCCGGTCATCGGGTACATGGTGGTGATCACCGTCATGGTCTGTGCCGCCTCATCGGTCCTGGGGGCTGCTGATTTCAGCCTTTCCGGAAGGGTCATGGCTTTTTCAGGGGCTGTGGCTTTCTACTTTTCGGATGTCTTTGTGGCCAGGGACCGATTCATGAAAAAGGAATTCGTGAATCGCCTTATAGGCCTTCCCATGTACTATGCGGGCCAGTTTCTCATCGCCTTTTCGCTGGGTTTCTTGAGGGTGGGTTGATTTCAGACGCGGATCCGAATCGGAAGAGGGGAGGCTTGTTCCGCCAGGAGCTTGAGCTTCTCCTCTTCGTTTTTCAGGATGTCCAGAAGCATCAGGGCTTCCGCCGCAGTGAAGCTGAGGCCTTTCCCTTCGCTGCTGTGAATCTCCAAGCCCCCCTCGCCGACCGTAATGCTATAGCGTTCCGTGGATTTTTCCATCTTCGTCTCCCTGGCATTCCAGCATACCCTATTGAAATGATCGCTACAAAAGGTTAATGATTGCTTATTGTCCCGATCGGGGAATGGGAGGAAAACCTCGCCTTCAGGCGAACACTTCAGTTTGTTTTTTCACCAGGATGCAGGCACAAAGTTGCAAAGGGACATAGGCACAAAGCGGAGAACCACGAAGAAAGAGATGTGACTCTGTGCCTTTGGCACTTTGTCCCTTTGTCCCTCAGGCTGTCGGCTTCAGCCGATAGCGGTTGACTCAAGAGGGGTTCATCGCGCTGGAAGGAGGGTAAGAATGCGAAATCTGAATCCGGAATATGTCGAGGCGGTTGAGAAGTACGTGAACTCCTGCCCCTACTTCTCGTTGCTCTCCATGGAGATCAAGGGGCTGAGCTGGGGCGAATCCCTGCTTGAAATTCTGGTTCAGGAAAAGCATCTTCAGCCTTTCGGTATGGTGCACGGGGGAGTTTTCGCCTCTCTTGTCGATGCTGCGGCATTCTGGGCGGTGTATACCCAGGTCCCTGAGGAACTCGGCATGACCACCGTTGAGTTGAAACTCAACTACCTTGCTCCTCTTTCCACGGGCCGCATGATCGCGAGGGGAAAAAGCTTGAGGGTAGGGAAGACGCTCTGTCTTGGGGAGGCGAGCCTTGTGAACGAAGAAGGGACTCTGCTTGCCCACGGGACTTCCACGATGATGATCCTCAAGGATCTGCAAATTCAGGGCGTGACCCGAGGCCCGTCCAAGTATATGGATTAGAGTGTTGGGAGGTGAGCTCTCTGCAGCATGCGGAGGAGTTTTAAGTGGGCGCAGAATTGGAATATCGAATGATGGAGTGATGGAGAAGATAGAGGAAATTGAACTTGATAGGTTCGTAGAAGTCACAAAGGGGGCACCCGATGGCCCCGAGCGAAGGCAGGGGAATCAGCGAGGTGGGAGGCATTGCCCGCCGGATCGGCGAGCCGGAATGAAGGCGAAGCGGGCCGGGCATTTTTCGTGCTGTAAACTTCGCATTCGAAATGGCAGGCCGTGAGACATTGAACGAAATAAAAGATACCAATGGCGAGCTGATAGAGAGGATTTGGTTAGTGCCAAAGGCCTCGAACGAAGGAGAGAGGGATGAACGAGATAAGACCGATCCACTACAAAATCCACCTGGAACCTGATCTTGCGAAATTCCAATTCACCGGAAAGCTGGAATTGATTCTTGAAGTCCCTGCGCCTGCGTCAGGGGTCTCACTCAACATCCTGGACCTGGCGATCTGGAAGTGTGAACTCATGGCTCAAGGCAAGGGCGAAGCCTGTGTCTTTTCGGTTGATCCCCAGAAAGAGGAGCTGAGAATCCTCTTCCCCCGCCAGGTCTCCGGCGAGGTGTCTCTGATCATCGACTATGTCGGAGAGATCAACAACCGGATGTCCGGCTTCTACAGAAGCCGATATGTGAGGGATGGGAAGGAAAGATATGCTGCGGTGACTCAGTTCGAAGAGAGTGATGCGAGGCGGGCCTTTCCATGTTTTGATCATCCTAGGATGAAAGCCACCTTCGAAGTGGAGATGCTTATTGATGGGGGTCTTACAGCAATATCGAACACGGCCGTCGTGGAAGAAAAACCCCTGGAGGACGGGCGGAAGCTGGTTCGTTTTGAACGAACGCCAAAGATGTCCACCTACCTCGTGTTCTTTGGGGCCGGGGAATTCGAATTCATACAAGATCCCGGGGAAGTGCTGATTCGGGTCGCCGCCGTGCTGGGGAAGGCGGTGCAGGGGAAGTACAGCCTGGAGTTCTTGCGGAAGGCTCTGACTTTTTGCGAGGAGTACTACGGGATCAAGTATCCCCTTTCCAAGCTGGATCTCATCGCCATTGCGGATTTTGCTTTTGGAGCGATGGAAAACTGGGGAGCCATCACCTTCAGGGAAAACCTTGTGCTTCATGACCCGGACAAAACGTCCAAAGCAGGAGAAGAGAGGATGTGTGTGGTGATTGCCCATGAACTGGCTCACCAGTGGTTTGGAAACCTCGTGACCCCCGAAGACTGGAAGTACCTGTGGCTCAACGAGAGTTTTGCAACCTTCTTCGGCTATGAAGTGGTGGATCACTTTTACCCGGAATGGGATTTGTGGGAGCAGTTTCTGCAGGGGCAGACCGAGGTTGCCCTGGATAGAGATGCGCTCCACGAAACCTTTGCCATCGAAATTCCCGGAGGGGATCATGTGGTGATCAATGCAAGCACGGCTCCCATCATCTACAACAAAGGGGGAAGTGTCCTGAGACAGGTGGAGGGCTATGTGGGGAAAGAAGCCTTCAGGGAGGGTCTCAGGCTGTACCTCAGGAAATATCAGTACCGGTGCGCTTCAAGCCGAGACCTGTGGGAAGCGCTTGAAGAGGTGTCTGAGAAACCCGTGAGCAAGATGATGTCCAACTGGATCGAGCAGCCCGGGTTCCCGATGGTGACCGTGGAAAGAGAGGGTGGCAACCTGCATGTGACTCAGGAAAGATTCACCTACATGCCCGGCCCGTCGGACCAGGAATGGCTGATCCCCATCTCTGTCCGCGTGTTCTATGGGGACGGACAATCCAAAGGGATGACAACCCTCCTCGATGCAAAGAGCGCTATCCTCGATATGGGAGCCGGTGCGGTCGCGTACAAGCTCAATGATGGGCAAAGCGGCTTTTACAGAGTCCGATACCGGGACAAGGACAACCTCAAGGAACTCGGCAAGCAGGTCGCGAGCAGGGCACTTCCTTCCGTGGATCGGTGGGGCATTCAAGATGATCTCTACGCGATGGTGAAGAGGGGAGAGGCCAAGACGGAGGACTACCTGGATTTCCTCCCCCATTACTCTGAAGAAGATGCTTCCCTGCCGCTCAGCAGCATCGCCGCAAACCTCCACCAGGCGTTTATCCTCCGGGAAGGAGATTCCCGTCAGAGGATCGCATCGGTCGGGCGAACCCTTTTCGAGAGAGTTCTTGAAACCATCGGTTATGAACCGGGGCGCAAGGACAAGCACACCACTTCGATCCTGAGGGATCAGATCCTCTGGCAGGCGGCTCTCTATGGCTCAACCAAGGCTGAAGAATTCTGCATGACCCAGTTCTCTCTTCTGCTGAAGGACAAGAAGGTGCACCCGGATATTTCAAAAAGCGTGTTGCAGGTGGGCGCTTCTCTCGGTAACCGCGAGACCTTCGAGTGGTTCATGGGAAAAATCAAGTCTTCCGAGAGTGAGCATGAGAGAATGAACATGCTTGTGGCCATCGGCTGTTTCAAAGACTGGGAAGTCCTGAAACGGGTGCAGAGATACGTGCTGGAAGAGGTGCCCGATAGAAACAAGTTCATCCCCATCAGTGTCATGAGCGAGAATCTGAATGCGATCCCTTTCCTGTGGGACTGGTACCGGTCCAACCTTGCCGTGCTTGAGCGATTCCACCCTATTCACTATGAAAGAGTGATTGCGGCCCTAGTTCCCATCTGCGGCCTTGGGAGGGAAGAAGAGGTCAGGGGTTTTTTCCAGGAATACATGAAGAAGCAAGAGAAGCTGAAAGACGTGGTGAAACTCTCGCTCGAAAGACTTGAAATTCATTCAAGGATGAGAAGATCATGAAAATCATCCTTTCAAGATGGCCGAGTAACCGGCTTTGAGGGAAATGGCCTGCAGCACCGTGTGATCTCTATTATGTTCTTGACAAAAACAAAGTATTTTAGGATAGTAAGCCATTGCTCTGGAAATTCTGGGAACAATTTGGATTTGAGTTTTTTGCAAGTCTTTAACGGCCAAGACGGTACCTATTTGTCAGGACGTTGACCTGGGTTTTGGAGCAAAATTTTTTGGAAAGGAGGTTGGCGCCATGGCAGATGGGACCGTCAAGTGGTTCAATGAGCAAAAAGGGTACGGCTTTATTAAGCAGGAAAACGGCCCGGACGTGTTCGTTCATTTCTCAGGAATCCAAGGAAGCGGTTTCAAGTCTCTGAACGAAGGTGACCGAGTCACTTTCGATATAGAGGAAGGGAAAAAAGGCCCCACCGCAGTGAATGTTACCATCCTTTAGCTCGTCAATTTGACAAAAAAGGCGCTCCCGTTATCGGTGAGCGCCTTTCTTATTCGCCTTCGCTGGAATACCCTATGCCACCATCAGGAAAGCATAACGGTTCATGGCCTGAGCATAGTCGGTGAGAGGTTCAATGGGGAAACCGAACTTCTTCACAGTAGAGAACACATCAACGGCCATGGACTCAGGGGATGGTCTAGCGACCCTCGGCACCTTGCATTTGCCTCTCTCCCCTGAACATTCCGAGCAGAGGCTGCAGCTGTCCATGAAAAGAAGGAAAGTTTTTTCAAATCCTGTGAGAAACACGTCCCTCTCCAGCTTGGACAGCTTCGCGTTGACTCTCCTGGACCAGGCATGGCGGTCTTCCGGTTTATTGACCTTTTTCTTGAAGTGGAGAATGGCGGCGTGCGAATACTCCTTGAAAAATCTTTCGCATTCCGCAACCGAAGGGGTGTTCGGTGGGCAGGTCGCATTGTGACCGTATTCCCCGCAACCAAAAGTGCACTTCATCCTCACCCACTGTGAAACCACGATTTCCTTGGGATCGATCCATTTGAAGTCCGCGATACCGTGTTCCTGAAACAGAGCCTCCAGCTCTTTCCGTTTTTTCGTTCCCAATGCCTTTCTTTTCGCCATGTTTCGCACTCCTTTCCTATTACGGGCCTGACCACTCATGCTTAAACGAGTGGCAGTTTAGTCGGTGACGGCTTGTTCAGCAAGCGAGAAGTGCGCTTTCCCTTGCCATTTTGCATTCAAAGGTTTAAACGGAAAGTTAGATGTCAACTAAGGAGAGACCCTGGAAATATGGCCCCACGCCTCTTCGTCAGCCTGAAAGCCATCACTGAAAACACTTGCAAAACGATCGATCTCTGCCACGGGTTCGGCGTGGAGGTTGTAGGGGTCACCAAGGGGGTGAGCGGTTTGCCATCGGTGGCGAAGGCCATGGTTGACGGCGGTATAAGGACGCTCGGTGACTCAAGGCTCAAGAACATCGCCCGCATGCGAGAGGCAGGGATGGACCAACCTATGCTTCTCATCCGTTCTCCCGCGCTGAGTGAAGTGGAGGAAACGGTCCGTCTTTGTGACGTCAGTCTGAACGTGGATGTGGGCGTGCTTCGAGCCCTCTCGGAAGTGGCGGTTCGGGCCGGAAAAAAGCACGGAGTCCTGTTGATGGTGGATCTGGACACAGGGCGCGAAGGAATCCTTCCTTCGCAGCTGTCCGGGGCATGCCGTGAGGTTCTTGCCATGAAGGGACTCGCCCTTCGCGGGCTGGGCACCTATTTTGACATGAAGAGCGAAGATGAGATTCACAAACCGGCGGTTGGCCGCCTTGTCCAGCTCGCAGGGGAAATGGAAAAAGAGCACAAGACTTCGCTGCCGGTTCTTTCAGGGGGATCGAGTAATGTGTTCCGAAGCCTGATGCTGGAGGGCAGGTCCGTACCCGGAATGAATCAACTCCGGATCGGAACGGCCATCCTCCTGGGGCTTTCAGCGTCCATTGGACCGCGACGAATTCAAGGCTTCCACCACGACACGTTTCTCCTGGACGCGGAACTAATCGAGGTCAAGAGACGGGACAAGACCTTCGGCATTCTCTCTCTCGGAACGCTCGACGCGGATCCGCAATTTCTGTTTCCCACACAGCCAGGCGTCAGAGTTCTCAGGGCCACGAGCGATCATACCCTGGTGGACCTGACAGAGTCCCAGGTCTCCTGGGGCGTTGGCGATCGACTTGTTTTTGAGTTGGGGTATCCTGCCTTGAGCAGACTGGTGGCTACAAACCAGGCCCACATCGAATACCGTTAATGGTTTTTGCCTTGGAGCATGTCATGATGTAATATTAGGCTGACAGTTTGCGAATTCTTTGGAAGGTGCGGGCAATCACCTGTCTTAGTCGTTTTTTTGAACCGCAGAATGTCGAACAAGGAATGATGAATGTCGAAGGAAACCCCAATAGTCGTCCAACTTCGTCATTCGAAATTCAGCATTCGATATTCGATATTCAATTCGCAGTGACTTATCGGCATCGGGATTTGGTTGCACGTATTAGGTTTGCATTGCAGGTAGAGGCAAAGCCAGGGGGCAGAGCCAAGAGGCGCTCTTGTGAAAATACTCACTGTTTCCGACCGCGTTGAGCCGATCCTGAATGACCCGGAGGCGCCTTCCCGTTTCCCGGGCGTGGACCTGATCCTCTCCTGTGGAGATGTGCCTCCGGAATACCTTTCTTTTCTGACAAGGGTGTTCGGAGTCCCTCTCTATGATGTGCTCGGAAATCACGATATCCGTCACGATTCAAAGCCGCCGAATGGATGCACCAATTTGAACGAAAAACTCTTGTATTTTAAAGGCATGAACATTCTGGGACTTGAGGGGTCCCGCTGGTACAACGGCGGACCCCATCAGTACACGGAGACGTGGACGTGCTCAATAAAATCGTGCTGACCCGCGACCTGGTCTCTTCTGATGCCGAGATGATCGGCCAGTTTGTTCACAACCAGGTGAGACAGATCCTGGGAGTGATCAGCACCCAGACCCTGTTCCCCAGCATGTCCAAGATCAAGAGCGTTTAGCCGGAGAGAAAAAAACATTGACACTCCGAGCGTCGTCTGATTTCCTTGCTGTTGCCTGAGACAGGGAGAAGACGAGACGAGAGGAGAGACGAGATGATTATTGCGGTATTAGGCGGCATGGGGCTTCAGGGAAAAGCGGCCCTACTCGACCTGACACGGTCCAAGAAGGTCGAGAAGGTGCTTTGCGCCGATAGGGTTCAAGAAGATCTGGGCAAGCTTTCGAGGTTCATTGACATGGGCAAGGTGGAGATGGTCGAAATGGATGCCTCGTCCACCCGGGATATCGTCAGGGTCCTCAAAAGGGAAGTGGATGTGGCTATTGACCTGCTGCCGATCCAGTTCATGCCGCTGGCCTTCGATGCGGCCATCGAAGCACGCGTCCCGCTTGTGAGCACGAATTACGCTCACACGTTACACCACCTGCACGAGCCCGCGCTTGCAGCAGGGATAGCCCTGATGCCGGAGTGCGGTCTGGATCCGGGGATCGACCTCGTGATCTGTGGCCAGGCGGCCAGGGAGTTTGACGAGATTCATGTCATCAACTCCTATTGCGGAGGTTTTCCTGAAAGAAGGGCCTGCACCAATCCTCTCAGCTATAAAATAAGCTGGAACTGGGACATGGTGCTGCGCAGCCACAAAAGGGCCTCTGTGCTTATCAAGGATGGACAGCGGGTGACACTCTCAGCCGATGAGCAGCATAAGGAAGAGATGATCACGAATATCGCCTTCCCGGGTCTTGGAGAGTTGGAGGCGATTCCCAACGGCGATACGGTTGCCTACACCGACCTGCTGGGCATCACGAAGACCGTGCGAGAAGCAGGGCGTTACGCGCTTCGCTGGCCGGGGTGGTCTTCCCTCATCCGTCCCCTGAAGAAGCTGGGTTTTCTCTCCGAGGAGCCCATTGATGTCGACGGGTGTCTCGTGAGCCCTCACCGGTTCATGGTCAAGCTCCTGGAGCCCAGGCTTCAATACCTTGACGATGAAAAAGATCTCGTGGCCATGCTCAATGTCTTTGAGGGCGTCAAGAAGGGTCGAAAGGCATCCTGGGTCAGCAGTCTTCTGATTGAGAGAGATCTGGAGACAGGTCTTCTGGCCATGAACATCAGTGTGGCAGGTCCTGCGAGCATTGTGGCTCAGATGCTGGGCCGGGGAGAAATCACAAAGAAGGGACTTCTGTCCCCTGCCGTCGATGTTCCCTATGAGCCTTTTATGACCGAGTTGGCACACCGAGGCATCGTGGTCAGGGAAGAGGTGTCTTGAGAACAGGGGTTATCAGCAAGGGGAAACCCTTTTGCTTGCGGCTGGAAACGTCATGTTCATCAACCCATTTCAACAGGAGGAAAGAAAGATGGTATGCAAAGGTTTAAAAGCATTGTTGGCAGTCGTCTTGATGACGGGTCTCGCATCCACTGCGTACTCAGGAACCCTCGATGACATCGCCCAGCGGGGAGAGTTGCGTATTGCCTGCCAGACCCAGGGGCCCCCGTTCAGCTTTGTGGATAAGAACGGGAAGAGGGCTGGCAGTTCCATAGAGTTCTGCGAACTCATGGCAAAAGAGATGGGCGTCAAGGTGGCCTTCCAGGATTATGATTGGGACGGCCTCATTCCCGCGCTTCTTTCCAAGAAGGCAGACATTCTGGCGGCCGACATGACACCGACGTTGAAGAGGGCCATGAAAATCGGCTTCAGCACGCCTTTCATGTACACGGGCAGCGTTGTTTTTACAAAAGCGGACGGCCCGATCAAGAGCATGGCAGATTGCCGGAAACCGGGGCTCAAGATTGCCGTGCTCCTGGGCTCAACCGGTGAAACCGACGCCAAGAACGCTTTTCCCGGCGCTGAACTCAAGTCCTACAAGGGCGGTGGACCACTCCTGATTGACGCGGTGCTGAAAGGCCATGCGGATATCGGCGTCAATGACTCTTCAGCGGTGGTGGGTCAAATGGCGAACTTCCCTCCCAACAGCCTCAAAATCTTTCCTGATATGATTTCCAAGCTGCCCCTGGCCTTCGCGGTCCGTTACGACTCGATGGACTTGCTGGAGTGGATCAACCTTTTCTTTCTCCACATCAGCCTGGACGGCCGTCTGGACAAGAACATCAACTACTGGGTCAATACGCTGGACTGGAAAAAAGATCACTAAAACAAAGGCGTTTGGAGTTGCCTCATCCAAGCCCCCTCCCCCCTCCCCATTGGAGAGGGAGTGAGGGGGCGGATGTGAGCCGGCCGCAAGCTACCCATTCCCTTAGGCACACGGCATGCTTGAAACCTTCAACTTCCGAGTCATTCTCGAGTACATGCCCCTGTACTGGAAGTGTTTGCTGGCCACCCTCTGGCTTTCCGGAGCCGGTCTTCTCGGGGCGCTGGTCGTGGGGGTGGTAGCGTGTGCCATGCGCATCAGCCGTTCGAAGCTTGTTTCAACGGGGGCCGGCATATACATCGAGAGTATTCGTTCGACGCCCCTTCTGGCGCAACTTTATTTCTTCTACTTTGGCCTACCCTCTCTAGGGATCCCGATGAGTGAAGAATCGACGGGCGTTCTGGCGCTCACCCTAAACAGTGGGGCCTACATGGCTGAGATCCTCAGGGCGGGTGTGCAGTCGATATCCTACGGACAGATCGAAGCAGCCATGTCTTCCGGCTTGAGCTATCTTCAACGAATGCGTCACATCGTTCTTCCTCAGGCCATCGGCGTGACTCTTCCGCCCATGTTGGGTCAGTCCATTGTCCTGTTCAAGGACTCCGCGCTCCTGTCTCTTATTTCGATCATGGAGCTGACCCGTGCAGGACAGATCATGACCTCAGAGCGTTTCATGCCCGCCGAAGGTTTTCTGACGACGGCGGTCTTTTACCTGCTCATCTATTATATGTTGAAAGGGATTTCTGGGTGGACTCAGAAGCGGCTCATTTTCCGCGAGGCGCGCTGAGAACTGGACAGAAGAACATGTTCACGATCCATTTCACGCAACTGATGCAAACCTTGCCCTTTTTCCTCAAGGGGCTCTGGGGAACGATTGCGATTTCCGGCCTGAGCCTTTTGGCGGGAACCCTGGTAGGGCTTATCTGGGGAATCATCCGCGCCAGTCATTACAAAACCTTGCGAAGGGTCATCGGTGCATGGGTGGACCTCATTCGCGGGACGCCTTTCCTGGTCCAGATCTTCATCGCCTTCTTCATCCTGCCCGAGGTGGGCATCCAGCTCGAAGCCTTTCCTGCCGCGGTGATCGCCCTGAGCAATCTTTCCGCGTGCTTCATCTGTGAAATCATTGCAGGAGGCATCCTGGCCATTCCCTCCGGACAGAGGGAAGCAGCCACCGCATCAGGCCTCTCGGGCTACCAGCAGTTGCGGTACGTCATTCTTCCCCAGGCCCTGAGAGTGATCTTGCCTCCCCTGGTGGGACAGTATGTGCTCTTGATCAAGGATTCGTCCGTGGTGTCGGCTATAGGCGTCATGGACGTCACCCGGGTCGGGTGGCTGACCGTTCAACGCGTTCCCGAAGGCTTGCTGGTTTTCGGCCTTGTGGGAGTTCTTTATTTTGTGATTTGTTATCCCTTGATTCAGTTGTCGAACAGCCTTGAAAAACGGCTGACCGTGGTGACGACCCGGCTTTAGAACCTTAGACCCCTATGCGGTGACTTGTCTGCTATTTGCGAAGAAGTTCAAAAGCGAACCCTGGTCGCCTTCGGCGCCGCCAGAGGCGGGTAAACCGCAGAATTTCGAATAACGAATAAAGAACGCCGAAGGAGAAGATAGAAGAAATTAAACTTCATCATTCGAAATTCGGTGTTCGACATTCGATATTCATTCAGTCCATTGGCTTCGATAAATGAATTATTTGCGGCCAAAGGCCCGTAGGGGGGAGGGGAGAAAGCCCATCGTGTGAGGTCGATATGAACATGATTACCTTTTCAAAAGTCAACAAGTGGTTCGGGGACCTCCACGTCCTGAAAGACGTGAGCCTCACCGTCGACGCCGGAGAGGTGGTCGTCATCTGCGGGCCGAGCGGTTCCGGCAAGAGCACATTGATCCGTTGCATCAACCGGCTGGAGGAAATCCAGAAGGGTGAAATCATCGTGGACAACATGAAGGTCCACGAGAAAAAGACCAACATGACGGACCTGAGGGCTGAAATCGGCTTTGTCTTCCAGTCCTTCAACCTTTATCCGCACATGACCGCTCTGGAGAACGTGATCCTGGCTCCCATGAAGGTGCGCAAGATGCCTAAGGCGGAAGCGGAAAAACTCGGCATGCAAATCCTTGACCGCGTTGGGCTGGCCAACAAGGCGAACGCCCATCCGGCCCAGCTCTCCGGCGGGCAGCAGCAGCGCGTGGCCATTGCCAGGGGTCTATGCATGCGTCCCAAGATCATGCTCTTTGATGAACCGACCTCTGCTCTGGACCCGGAGATGATCAATGAGGTTCTGGACGTCATGCGCGTGCTGGCCAGGGAAGGGATGACCATGATTGTGGTTAGCCACGAGATGGGTTTTGCCCGGGAGGTGGCCCACCGGGTCGCGTTCATGGATGATGGAGCGATCATCGAAGTGGCGCCGCCCGAAGAGTTCTTCCATCATCCCAAGAGCGAACGGTCCAAGGCGTTTCTAAGCAAGATTCTTTCCCACTAGCTCAGAAGAAAGGACTGAGCAATGAGTAATGAGGACTGAGTGGAGGTCCAAAGACAATTATTTCTTCATCTTTCTCAGTCCTCATGACCCATTACTTTCCCTGGTTCACCGAAAGAGAGGAGCGAACTCGTTCGCCTTGGCAAGAAGGCCGAAGATGCCTCCGGTGTGAAGGAAAACAATGCGCTCACCAAAGGTCTTTGGATTTTGGCGGAGCTCCTGCATCATCCCGAAAAAGGCTTTGCCCGTATAGACCGGATCAAGAAAGATGCCTTCGGTTGAGGTCAGTTCCATGAGAAGGGAGAGCTCTTCCGGTCTTGACTGCGCATAGCCCAGCCCCACATAGCCATCTATGATCTCAATGTCCAACTGCCTCGAAAAGGAGATGTTGAGGCGGTACCTGGAGATGGTATCCTCGCATATTGCACCGATCACTTTGACGAAGTACTCCCGGTCGTCGCAAACATTGATCCCCACTATTCTCGCATTCAAGTCCAGGAGCCTTGTGCCTAGGATCAGCCCGGCCGTGGTGCCTCCGGAGCCCGTGGCGTGGATGACCGTCGTTCGTTGGCCGGTGCCGCCAGGGAGCTTTTCCAGGTCCTGCTTCAGTTCGGCCGCGGCGTAGATGTAGCCCCAGGCACCGAGGGCATTGGAGGCGCCCTCGGGGATCACATAAGGTTTCAAGCCTGAGCGGCGAAGAGCGTCTGCCTCACGAGCAAAGATCTGATCCCGCCTTTTGTATTCATCCGCTGTAATCCACACGATCTCACTTCCTGCCAGCCGATCAAGGAGGAGGTTGCCTTCTGGGGCCGGTGGGTTGGATGGATCAGGGGTTCTCAGGATGAGGCGACAGCGGAGCCCAAGCCGCGCGGCTGCAATGGCGGTGGCCCGGCTGTGATTGGATTGTGCGCCGCCACAGGTGAGCACAATATCCGCCCCCTGATGAACGGCATCAGCGAGCACGAATTCCAGTTTGCGCACCTTGTTCCCCGTGAGTTCCACGCCGGTGAGGTCGTCCCGTTTGACGTAGAGATCGACTCCGAGTCTCTCGCTCAGTCTGTTCAGTCGCTCCAGAGGAGTGGGGATGCGTGCCAAAGGGACACGGGGTGGATAGGGAATGTTTGTGGCTTTGAGCATGATGACAGAACCTCGCAATAAAAGATTTTGTAACTACTCAGGTAGATAGACTGAAGGAAAAGACATGCGAGATCACACAAAGCCAAGATCGTTTGGATACGTTGGCAGGTGAGTGTGTCATGGATGATCATTATTGCCCTTCAGTCTTCAGCCTTCAGCCTAAACACCTGAGCAGTTAAGAGATTTTTTGATATAGCATCCTATCGAAAAATCGAATAAGAATAAAGGATCTTGAAGCCCGCTTTGTCTGGCTACCCATCGGCATTCTAATCTGGGACTTCTCTACTCTTTGCGAAGAAGTTCAGAAGCGAACCGCAGAATGTCGAATAATGAATAAAGAAGGCCGAAGGAGACAATGGAAGTCATTAAACTTCGTCATTCGAAATTCCTTGTTCGACATTCGATATTCATTCAGTGCAAAAGATACCAATGGCCCACTGATACAGGTTGGTTTTGGTCAAGGGCCTGCGTTGGGGAGATTGCAGGGAGGATTGCCATCCATGTTTCTTGGCCCTGATGATGTGAACATGGTTCTTGATGAGGGTATCTACGAGAAGATCTCGGCTCTTCCGGCCTATGAAGAAGCCGATGAGGTCATGATTCATTACACGGTGACCCAGGAATGCCCGTTTAACTGCAGGGGGTGCATCAATGCGCTCACGGCGGGCAAAGGGAACAGCGGCCGCTCGGACTTCTTCCCTGACGCAAGCAAGGGTCAGAATCTTGAAAGAGACCTCCTAGGGATTGCCGGGTTGATCAAGAACAGCGGCAAGAAGAGAGCGGTGATTGTCTATTACGGGGGTGAGCCCATGCTCCGGCTCGACCCTATGAACCATCTCTACCGGACGCTGCCCGGAATCCTGGGAGACTCCACGTCCCTCAAGCACATGGTCATCACAAGCGGGCACTTTCTGGAAAAAGCGATCAAGAAGAGCCCTGAGCTGGTCTCCAGCATGTGGCTCACGGCCCTTTCGATTGACGGAAATGAAGAGCAGCATGATGCCATGCGCAGGGGGACGTCTCTCAGCAAAATCAGGCGCCAGGTGAAAGCCTTGAATCATGTGCGGCAGGGTGAAGTGCTCATCTGGGCGACCCTGCGACCTGAGATGTCTCTGTGGGATTGTTTCGACTCCTTCATGTATTTTCGGAAACGCGCGGAGGCGGAGCACTTTTTCTGGCACTGCGATGAAGGCGACGGAATGATTCCTGATTTGCCAGGATACCTGGAGAGATATCGCCGGGATCTGGAGAGAATCATGGAAAGCTATGTCGAGCACATGAGCCGGGGGGATCTCCTGTCGCTCATCCACGTGAACGATCTCCTCCTTTATCTGTTCACTCGAAAGAGGCGAGGAACCACAGCCTGCGCAGTCGAAAGAATGGAGAATTTCGACATCATCGGCGATGGAAAAGTTCACGCCTGTGCGGACCTGCCTGAAGCCATGAGCATCGGACGCATACTGGAATCGGGTGAGATTGTCTTTGAAGCGGATGCGAGGGAAAGACTGGGGAAAATCGTGAGCTACAAAACAGACCTTGGGTGCAGCACCTGCGGGGTTGAGCCTTACTGCGGGGGAAGGTGCCCTGTGCAGGCCAACACAGGCGGTATAGGACGGGCGCGGCAGTACTGCTTCATGATGCGGGAATACGTGAAGACGGTCAAAACGCATGCGGGTCAAATCGCGAACCTCATGGTTGAAAAGGGGATTACTCCTGGAGATCTCTACCGCTCCGCCCACCTCACGAAGTTCGCCGATGTGACGCCGTAAAAGGAACAGAAATCCCCCTTTATCCCCCTTTACGAAAGGGGGATAGTTTCTTCTCTAAGGGAAGCCGTGGATCAGGAATCTCCCCTTTGATAAAAGGGGAGGCAGAGGGGATTTTTCCGCGAACTGCAAAAGGTCTTCCAAAATCATGGAGAAAAATAAGAACCTTCTCATCATTGGAGCATGTGGCGGTGTCGGGAGAGCCTTTCTCCTCAGGCTCGCCAGGGACCGGGGACGGTTGGGAAAGCTCGTGCTTGTTGATAAGCAAGATCCGCTGCTTGATGACCGAATTCTTTCTCACCAGGAACTGAACTGTGAATTCCTGAAAGCGACCATTGATGTGGACGAGCGGCAGGATGATTATCTTCGTCTGCTGAAGACCCGCTGCATCGACATCGTGATCGACCTGAGCGTCAATGAAACAAGGGCCATGCTCGCGGTAACAGACAGGGCAGGGGTCAGCACCATCAACACAGGGGTGGCGAACAGGCCGGGGGAGAACTTTTCCGAGGTCGTTCTTGACCTTGTCAAGCGCAAGACCTCTTCATGGAACGCGCCTCACATCCTCTGCAGCGGAATGAACCCCGGGATCGTCAACATGTGGGTCAGAAGGGGCATTGAAAAATCCGGGGTGCCGCAGAGCATTGTTCACTTCGAATATGACACAGGCCAGCCGGTGGACGGAGGGGCGCCGATCATTGCCTGGAGCCGGGAGACCTTCCTGGATGAAATCGTCAATGACCCTGCGGGATACGTGGAGGGACGGGACAAAATCACATTGGTCCAGCCCAATCCTCTCAAGAACCGGATTTCCATGGAGGAGGTCCTTCGCCCGATCATGAATCTTTCAGTTTATCCGAGAGGCTTCCTTCTCCTCCACGAGGAAAACATTACCCTGGGCCAGCAGTACGATGTGCCGTCTCGCTTTCTCTTCTCTCTTGACATGAGAACCATGGATTACCTTGAAGAGGTCTACGACAAAAATAGCGAGGTCCCTCCGGGCACTCTGGCCCTCGGAGACAACAGGAAGGTCCTGCTAAAGGGAGAGGCAACCGTGGGGGTCTGCCTCGAATATGAAAGCACAAGGGAGTACTTCTTCAACACGACAGCGCAGGGGGCTATCCCGGGGGTGAGCGGGAGTTGCCGGCAGGTTGCGGCCGGGCTTCATGCCGCTCTGTGGACAGTGATTAGGGACCCTTTGGCAAAACGTGTGTACTTCGTCGAAGACCTGCTGGGAACAACGTGCGAGCGACTAATCATGGCCAACCTTCCCATGCAGCATGTCGTGATTCCGAAAAAATAAATCTTCCCCCACCGTAGGCCTTTCACCGCGGAGCACGCGGAGCTCGCAGAGACATTAAAGTGGGTTAAAGACGCTGGAAGGAAAAGTTTTGAGGTCTTTCACAAACGGATCCTCTCTGCGTTCTTTGCGCTCTCTGCGGTAAGGCTATCCACCGCAGAGCACGCCGAGATCGCCGAGAGGTTGCGGGGGGTTAAATGGGGTTTGGGAAAGGGTTTTGAAGTTTGTTAAACCCGAATTCCCTCTGCGTTCTTTGCGCTCTCTGCGGTGAAATGGTTCAGCGGGGGGCCGGCGGGAAGTACAAAGAAAAGACGGTTCCTCCTGATTGATGACAGCTCTCGGTTTTTGAGCACAAGGGGCATGTGCTGATCCGGCCGGGACAGACATCCGTCTCCTTCCTCAAGAACTCGCATCGCGCAGAGGCCATGTCGATCTGAAAATGGTATCGCTCGGAGAAAATCTTCATGCGCAAAAGGTCTGCGCCTTTGCCGCCGGCATTGAAATCAAACGGTCTCTTCGAAGAATAGGCCATGGTGTCCTGGGTGTGAAAGAAACCCTCGAAAATTCTTTTCTGCGCTTCTTCCGGGATGCCGACCCCGTAATCGTGAACCAGCAGTAAGGCGCCTTCGCCCTTTGGTTGAACTGCAATCTCTACTCTCCCTTCATCCGGTGTGTTTTCAATGGCATTCTTGATCAGCCCGTCGATCACCTTTTGCAGAACATCCGGAGGGATGAAAATGGACGGTGCAGGACCAATCTGCGACAGGATCTCCACCTGGCGGTGGAAAAAAGACGGGCCCAGGGCTTCCAGCCTTTCTTTCACCATCTGATTCAGCCGCAGTTCCGCTGGAGAGGACTCCTTTGGCCCGAAAAGCTCTGCAATTCGTTTTCGGATCCGTTCGACCACCGCGCCGTTACCGGTCTCCTGGGCCACGAGAACAGCCAGTTCATCGGAGCACTGATCCAGCAGGAGGGACAGGACTCCGTAAGGTTTATACTGGCGATCCTCCATGATGTCTTCCACCTGAATCTGAATCGCCTCCATGCGATCCAGGTTTCTCTGAGCCATGTCCACAAAAGGCTTCCAGGTCGCTTCCGGCAAGGTCTCCATCTTTCTCTTGAGCACGGCGAGAGCGCCGGACAGGATGGAGATGGGCGTCCTCAGTTCGTGGGACAGGTGGTTGATCACCTTGTCCTTGGCGCGGTTGAGGCTCGTCACCTCTGTGTAAGCTTTCTTGAGCTCAGCGGAAACCCGGGCGTTTTCAATGGAAAGAGCAACGGTGCCGGCGATCATTTCCAGCAGCTCTATATCCGCCTGAACAAAGTCCCCCTCTTTTTTGTTGATCGCGCAGAGCGCACCCCTGGCTTGCTCCCCGCTCCCGAGAGGCACGAGAGCGAGATTCCGCGTCTTAAAGCCGAGCTTCTTGTCCCTCTGTTCATGGATGTGCCGGTCTGCGGAGGTGTCGGACACAATCATGGGTTCCCCTGTCTTGACGACTTTGCCTGCCAGAAGCTGATCCATGGGGAACCGGGCTTCTTTGGCTTTTCTCTCCATGTCGGACTTATCGTAGGCCGCTCCCAGGATGAAGAACTCCTGCTTCTCTTCATCGAGCAGGATGGATACACACCCTTCGACGTTCAGGAGTCTTTTCACCTCTCCATTGACGTAGTCGAGGATGTCCTCAAGATTTGGATACCTTGGCAGGGCCAGGCTGATGTGAAGCATCGCTTCGTTGATCCGTGCGATCCGTTTCTCCTGGGTGATATCCCGGAATATGGCGATCACGCCGGAAGGTCCCTCCTCCGATTCTGAGAAAACCGCGGCCCTGATGGATACATCGAGCACCCGTCCTTCCTTGGTCATTCTCCTGGACTCATGCCGGACAAGAATCTTGTCTCTGTAAAGGCGTTCCAGATTCTCGATCGTCTCCTTTTTGGCCTCTTCAGGCACGAAAGGAATTTTCTTGCCCTCGAGCTCATGGAGCGTCCATCCAAGAACCTTGGTGAAGCCGGGGTTCAGATAAACAGGGAACCCTTCCATCGTGAAGACGCCGATGGGGTAGGGAACAAAGTCCAGAAGGGTTCTGAAACGTCTCTCGGACTTGCGGAGAGCTTCTTCAGCCAGCCTGCGTTTCGAAACGTCCTGGAAAGTCTCAATGGCTCCCACGATCTCGCCCGTTTCAGAGATCAGAGGGGCTGCGGTGAAGAAGAGCCACTGTCCATTTTCTCCAAGGTTCGAGAAAAAGAGTTCCGCCTCGTATCCTCCTTCCGCGAGAGCAGACTTCCGGCAGCGCTGACCAAAATGCCTGAGGATTTCTTCTCCCGGAACACGATCAACAATGTAATCCACCATGGCGCGGCTGGGCTCTTTGTAAAAGGTCATCCACTGGTTGCTTGTGCCCACCATTTTCTCTGCAGGAATTCCCCTGAGCTTTTCATAGGCCTTGTTACAGTGGGTGATCACGTGGTTCTTGTCGATCACCAGGGCTGGGATGGCGCTGCTCTGAATGATGAGGGAGAGCCTTTTCTCGCTGTGCTTCAGATCTTCAACAGACCTCCTGCATTCGGCGAGTTCCCTTTCCTGGGCCTTCACTTTGCTTGCAAGGTCTTCACGGGGTTGCTTGGTCGTCATGAGAAAAACCTCCCGATCAAGGGCTGCGCCATACCGACGTTAATTCTGCGGGCCCGACTCTTCCATGCGCCTGTGGCACGTTGCTGGTCGCAGGTTGGGAGTCGGCGATGCAGTGTTTTCTGCCTGCTGCTTACTGTTTACTGCTTCCTTCTTGTTTCTTCACTCCTCCCTGCTCGGCGAGCGAAGCGGGCGGAAAATAGATCATGAAGGTAGTCCCGCCGGAAGCGTGGCAGTTCTCCACCCTGGAGCAGAAGGGACATTGGCTGATCCTGCCGGGGCAGATATCCGTATCTTTGGACAAGAACTTGCACCTCGCGGAGACCATTTCCATCTTGAAGTTATATCTCTCGGAGAAAATCTTCATGCGCAAAAGGTCTGCGCCTTTGCCGCCGGCATTGAAATCAAACGGTCTCTTCGAAGAATAGGCCATGGTATCCTGGGTTGTGAAGAACCCCTCAAAGATCCTTCTCTGGGCATCTTCCGTAATGCCCACCCCGTAATCCCGCACAACCAGTTCCGCTCCCTCGTTCTTCTTCCGGACAAGAACTTCAATTTTTCCCTCATCCGGGGTGTTTTCGATCGCATTCTTCACCAAGCCGTCGATCACCTTTTGCAGCACATCAGGGGGAAGAAAGATCGGGGGGGTCGGCTCAAGTCGGGTGGCGAAGTCCAATTCTCTGTGGGCAAAGTGAGGTTTGAGCTGTTCCAGGCTCGACTGGATCTCCTGTTCCAGCCTGAGCTCCTTTGAAGCCTCTTCTTTTACGCTGAACAGCTCATCCACTCGCTTCCGGATCTTCTGAATAATCCCTTTTTCCCCAAATTCTTCTGCCAGGAGAGTCTCCAGTTCGTCGCCGCACTGGTCGATCATGGAAGTGAGGAGCCCCCGTGTTTTGTACTGCTTGTTCTCCATGATGTCTTGCACCTGATACTGGATGTCCACGACCCGATCGAGATTTCTCTGGAGTCTTTGGAGGGTAGGTTTCCAGGTCTCTTCCGGAAGAGCGGCAAGCCTGCGGGTCAGGATGTTCAAAGAGCCTGAGAGAATGGCGACTGGGGTCCGCAACTCATGGGACAAATGATTGATCACTTTGTCCTTGGCGCGGTTGAGGCTCGTCACTTCCCTGTAAGCTTTCTTCAATTCGTCGGAAAACCTCGCATTCTCCACAGACAGAGCCACGGTTCCGGCAATCATGCTGAGCATCTCCACATCCGTCTGGTCAAAGAGGCCTTCCTTTTTGTTGATGGCGCACAGAGCGCCGATAATCCGATCGCTGCTTTTCAGGGGAACGAGCACGAGGTTCCTTGTCCTATAGCCTAGTTTTCTGTCCCGTTCTTCGTGGAGCAATCGATGGGTGGAGGTGTCATTGACGATCAGCGGCTCCCCGGTCCGGATCACCTGCCCGGCCACAAGCTGATTCATGGAGAAGCGGATCTCCCTGGCCCTTTTCTCTGTATCCATATCATCGTATGCGGCGCCGAGGATGAAGAGATCCTCTTTGAGCTCATCATGGAGTATCGTGATGGATCCTTCTGTGCCGAGAAGACTCTTTACTTCGCTGTTGACATAGTAAAGAAGGTCTTGCAGGTCCGGGTATTCGGGTAAGGCCATGCTGATCCGGAGCATGGCTTCGTTGTTGCGGGCGATTCTTTTTTCCTGGGTCACATCCCGAAGGATAACCAGCTCGCCCCCAGGCTCCTCCTGGGACACTGAGAAGACAACCGCTCTCAGAATCACATCGAGCATGCGGCCGTCTTTGGTCATCCTTTTTGTTTCTTCCCGGAGGATCATCTTTTTTTCAAAAAGCTGCTTGATCTCCTCAGTCGTTTCATGCTCCATGCCGGGCGGGACATAGTGGATGGGCCGGCCTTCCAGTTCCTCGAGACTCCAGCCAAAGACTTCGGTGAAAGCCGGGTTCAGATAGGAGACTTTCCCATCCAGGGTGAAGACCACTATGGGATAAGGGGCGAAATCAAGGAGAGTCCTGTATCTCTTTTCAGATTCTCTGAGAGCTTCTTCCGCTCGCCTGCGTTCGGTCACGTCCTGCAACGTCTCGATGGCGCCTGTGATTTTCTTGTCATCATCCATCAACGGCGCCGCCGTGAAGAAGAGCCACTTTCCCCCGCTCCCCAGGTCCGGGAAGAATTCCTCCACTTCATAGGCTCCGTCAATGACGCGGGACTTTCTGCACCTGTCTCCATAGCATTGCTTCATGTCTTCCTGGGAGGCTCCGTCCACAATGAAGTCGGCCATTACAGGCCTTTCCGAAGCGTAGAAAGCCATCCACTGAGCTCTCGTTCCTATGATCTGGCCGGCGCGGATTCCCGTCAGATTCTCGAAAGCCCTGTTGCAATGGATCATGGTGTGCTTGTCGTTGATAACAAAGGTGGGAATGGAGGTTCCGTGAACGATTTGAGAGAGCCTTTTCTCGCTCTCCCTAAGAGCTGCTTCCGTCTCTCTGCTCTCTGTGATGTCCTGCAGGGTTTCGATGGCACCTATGAGCTTCGCCTCCGCATCCCGAAGGGGCGTCGCGGTGATGGACAGCCACTTGCCTTTTTCTCCCATCTTTGGAAAAAAGGCCTCGGCTTCGTAAGCCCCTTCGATGACCCTGGACTTTCGGCATTTCCTGCCGTAATACCAGACCATCTCTTCTTCAGGAGCCTGATCCACAACGAAGTCTGCCATGTACGGGCGGGCCGTGGCGGCGGCGTCCAACCACTCCTTGCTGCCGAGGATTTGATCGGCCGAGACTCCGATGAGATTCTCGAAAGACTTGTTGCAGTGGGCGATGGTGTGATCCATGTTCATCACGAAGGTGGGGATCGGGCTTCCCTGGATCATTTGGGGCAAAACCCGCTCATTTTCTCTCAGGGCCTGTTCTGCGACTCTGGCTCTGGCCGCCTCTTTTTCAAGCTCTCTGATTCTTCGTTTCAATTCCTCATAGGTAGGCTTGCTGGCCATGAACAGAATCCTCCGGGTCAAAGAAAAAAATGAAGCGCCGCACGGCGCTGTTTGGATCGCCCAACGTGAACGACAAGATATTACAGGAGGATCGAAATCTCAATCCCAAATGGTGGGAAACCCTGCAGCGTAATATTAGTGGTCCCACAGTTGTCAGGACACTCTTCACAAATCCCTCCTGACCTCTCCTTCGACAGGCTCAGGACAGGCTCTTTAGCAAAGGGAGGGATTACCCCTCTTTGGCCGCCGGCCCATAGGGCCTCTGGCCCGGAGGGTAAAGAGGGGTAAGGGGAGATTTTACAGACCATGTCAATACAATTTCGAGGCTGTTAAGAACAACAGCTCTACCTGCCTCAGAAGTGGATCAGATTTCTCTCTTGAATCCACTGTGCCCTTTGATGTTATAATTATGGTGCGTTCCTAAGGAGATAGGACCATATGATATCGAGAGAGATGGACAGGGTACTCATTGGTTTGGCGAAGATCGAGACTGGACTCTCCAGGGTCTATGAGAAGCTTTCAGGAAAACCCTATTTCAGACAGCAGGTGAAAAGCTTCTGGTCGGAGCTGGCGAATGAAGAAATGGCCCACGCGCAGGTTTTCAACAAACTCCGGGAAAAAGTGGTTTCCGATAACTCCTTTGAGGTTCACATCGGCCAGGACCTGGATTACTTGAAGGGATTTGTGAACAAGGCGAAGGAACTGGTCAAGAAGGTCGAAACGGATATTTCGGAAGCAGAAGCGTATAACCTCTGCGCTGAGATCGAGGGAGAGCTGGATGAGGCAAGCTTTATCGATCGCATTCAGATCCAGGATGACATGCTCAGCCGGAAACTTTCGAGAGTCAAAGCAGATACCCGGAAGCACAAGATGGTTTTGATTAACTACGCAAGAGGCATCAAGTAGTCCTCTTGCGCTGTGACCGTGCCAGCCCGTGACCCGAATTTGTTGACAGATCAGCAGGATAAGTTTAAGGTGAGCCTAGAAATCTCAGTTTTTGGAATTCACAACCGTTGCAGGGTGGTGTGCTGAAACCCTTCTCTCGTGTCTCGCGAAATGATCAGGAACGCAAACCTTCTCGACCAGTTTGAAAGAGAGCAAATCCGAAAGAGGAAACCTGACTACTTTCAGAACCTCCGAATTTTCGAAAGCCTGTATGAGGAAGCGAAGCACCTGGGAATCTTTCCTCTGAAAGATCCTCTTGAGGGAATTGAAGTCGATATCAAACTTGCCAGGGCGCTGAATGTTCAAAGACTTGCTCGAAAGACTCGCTCTAATCCTTGAACAGAGCGGCATTCCCTACATGGTTATCGGCGGTCAGGCGGTGCTTGTTTACGGCGAACCGAGATTGACCCGAGACATCGATATCACCCTGGGGGTCTCAGCGGAACAGGCCAGTGCGGTACGAGATATCGTCCGCAGTGCCGGGCTCAGGCCATTGGTCGATCCGGAGGTTTTCACTCTTAAAACCATGGTGCTTCCCTGCCACGACCCTGAAACCGGCATTAGGGTAGACTTCATCTTTTCCTTCACTCCCTACGAAAAGCAGGCGATGAAGCGGGTGACCTTTGTGGACATAGGTCAGGCGCGAGTAAGATTTGCTTCCCTTGAGGATCTCATTATTCATAAATTGGTTTCCGGTCGACCCCGCGATCTTGAGGACGTGAGAAGCATGATTCTCAAGAATAAACGAATGAATGAGAAGTATATTCGTAAGTGGTTAAAGGAGTTTGCAGTGCTGCTGAAACTCCCGCTGGTAGCCAAATTCAACTCTCTTCTAAAGGAAAAGGGATAGAATTCATTATGTCGCTGAAACATGCGACAAGAAGCTTTCACTTAAAGAGGAGGTCAATCATGAAATATGTATTGAGAGTGGTTCTTGCGGTGTTGTTCGTTGTTTCACTCGTCCCGGCAGCGGCATGGGCCGGCGCAGAATTGGGCCAGGTCCCTCCGAAGGTGGAACTGAAAGACAATCTGGGTGGCCGGCTCGACGGCAAACCCTGGAGCAGCGACGAGCTCAAAGGGAAGATTCACGTGCTCTTCTATGTGGACCCTGATGAGAAAGACACGAACAATGATACGAGCGAAGCTCTGGACAAAGAGAAATTCCCGGCCGAGAAGTTCCAGTCCGTCGCCATCATCAATATGGCCGCGACCTTCATGCCCAATTTTTTGATTTCCTCTTCTGTAAAGGAGAAACAGGAAAAATACCCCAGGACCCTGTACTTGCGAGACTTCAAGAAAGCGCTTGTCCAGCAATGGAACCTGGCGGATGACAGCAGCGATATTCTTGCTTTTGACAAGTCAGGCAAAGTCATCTTCCGAAAAGACGGCAAGCTGACCCAGGAAGAAATTCAGAAACTCATCAAGGTGATTAAGGATAACTTGTAGCACACAGGAAGGGCAGCCTCGGCTGCCCTTCCTGCTTTTGATGCCTTCACCGTTTGCCCGTGCATCCGGGCTTCCTGAATCACTCCAGGATTTCCCCCGAGAATTTCTGCAGCATCCGCAGTTCTATGCTGTCGAAGGAATAAAAAGGTTTGACGGTTGTCAAGGCCTTATGCTCCAGGATCTGTCCGGTTTCGGTATCCAGCAGAGCATACCCATGCTGGGAGAACCTGTATCTTCTCTCGTTTCTGGATGTGCAGACAAAGTCCTCTTCCATCACGGCTACAATCACCCTGCGACCTTTGAAGGAGCCGAGACCTCTTACCGCATAACCGATCTTTTCCTTTGGAGGAGAACACTGCGGAGCACCCCACAGGTTCTCATAAGCCTGGAGTGCGGCGCTCATATCCGTCTCTAAAAGAAGACTCCCCTCTTGGACCGGGGCGGCAGGGAGCATTGCGGAAAAGCTTCTGAACTGTGACACGACCAGGACCCTTATCTGCTCAAAGAGACGCTTGTCTTCCGGGGAACTGATTTTCATCCCCACAGGTGCGATTTCAAAGTCTTTGGTGGCCCCCTGCTTGTCCCTGCGAGCCCTGAATTCCAAGAGTGGAGAATTTCCGGAACTGATTTTCTCCTCGCCCATGACGGCATTTTCGAGTCTGAATTCCCATAGAAAGGAGTCTCCTGCAGGCGATACCCTGAGCCGGCCGTAAAGCTCTCCGGAGAGAAATTCGTCCGTGTCTCTCACGTTTTTGTGGATCCCGAGTTGGGCGGCAAGCTTCATTGCCACAGGTCGATATTCGAGATAGACGGGAGTTTGGATAGGTGAAAAGCGTCCCTCGTACATGGGCATGGTTTTGCTCGAAAGCTCCTGTTGCATGGGCGTGATGGTCGGCGCACAGGCACTGAGAAGCAAGAAAACCAGCAGGGTGCAAAAGGTTCTACGGTTCATGGAGACCTCCTTGAGGGGCATGGCTTTCAATCGACAGGGCACAAAGAAGAAACTACTCCAATCCAAGCTCCAGATCAACTCTTGCTTTTAGTCCCATGGATTCAAGGGCATCCAGCTTTGCAGTTTGATTTGCTGACTTGGGCAGCAGTCCGTTTTGTAATAATGCCCCGGATTGTGATATGGAAAGTGTGGCCTATCCCCGATAATCTCCGCCCCTTGATGACCTGTAGGGGTGAGGGGAAGGCAACGCAATGGAGAGAGTTGATGGCTAAGATTGGACTGGCCCTTGCTTCAGGGCGTTCGTACCGGGCCGGCGATCAGCTTTCCTACTCTGTGACAGGCGAAACCAAGAAGGTGAAGGTCTATGAAAACAGCAAGCTCGCTTCAATGTATGATCCCGTGAGCCCGGATGAAAACGTAGCCTACTACCAGGACAAACTGCTTACTCTCTTTGCGAAGTCCAGGGAGTTCTTGCCGAAAGATGAGTCGGTGACGCCGCAAGCACCAAAAAAGGGCAAGAAGCCGCGGCGCAGTTCCTAAGCTGGCAGGTTGCTCAAGAAGGTCATTGTGCGATTAAGAGATGAGGGAAAGATCGGGAGTACTATGCGGATTCTTTTAATTGAAGATGATGGGAAGGTTGCTTCTTTGGTTACACGGGGACTAAAGGAGGCGGGATTCGCTGTGGACCTCGCAACGGATGGTGAGGAAGGCCTGCATAGGGCACTTACCGAGACCTACGATACAGCCATTGTCGACATTATGCTCCCGAAACTTGACGGCTTGAGTCTCATAGAGGAGTTGAGGCGGCAAAAGGTCAATACCCCCATTCTCATTCTGAGTGCCAAGAGATCCGTGGATGATCGTATTCAAGGCCTCCAGAGGGGGAGTGACGATTACTTGACCAAGCCTTTCGCTATTTCTGAACTCCTGGCGCGAGTCCAGGCCCTGATTCGCAGAACGACCGCTGTCTCAGAACCTAACTGTCTTGTGGTCGGAGATCTCAGTATAGACCTTATTACCCGCGTGGTTAAGAGAGGGGATAAAGAGATCCCTCTGCAGCCAAAAGAATACGCGCTTCTTGAATATCTTGCGCGAAATGCCGGCAAGGTCGTTTCAAGAACGATGATCATGGAACATGTGTGGGACTACAATTTTGACCCCATGACGAACGTTGTGGATGCGCGGATATGTAAACTGCGTGATAAAATCGACAAAGACTTCGACACCAAACTTCTGCATACCGTCTGGGGAGCGGGCTATGTTCTCAAGGAAACCATTTAAGTGTGACGAGAAAACTGGCCTTCAAATTAACCCTTTGGTATGCAGGGATATTTTCCGTCTCTTGTTTTGGCGCTCTCATCGTTTTCTATCTCGCCACGGCGTCCGTTATTCGTCACCGAACAGATCTTGAACTCTTGAAAGATGCCAAAGAATTTTCGTCTGCCTACATGACAAAAGGCATCGGTGAGCTCAAAGCCGCAATGCTAACCGAAATGGAATCCGAAGGGGCCGGTAACATGTTTTTGCGCTTTGTGGATCAGTAAGGGAGAGGAGTTCACCCTCCCAAGCGGATCGGACTGGAGAGACTCTGGCATGGGGAGAGCGTCCATCAATCGGTTGAGCGGCGGAGAGACCATTTTTTCGAAACCCTTGTTGTCCCGGGTCGTCCATACCCATTTCGGGTCCTTACCTCCAGCATTGCGCCTGACACTGATCATACAGATAGGACAGTCGCTGGAGGATGACGAGCGGCTGATAGAAGCATGCCGTGAAGTTTTGAGTGTAACACTGGGCCTTATCGCTGTGTTATCTGCACTGGGTGGTTTTTTGTTTGCCAGACGTGCTCTTGCAGGCGTGGAGGAAGTGACACGGACGGCAAACGAGATATCGAAAGGGGCCTTTGAACGAAGGGTCGATGTGAAAGGGAGAGGCGAGGAAATTGATACGCTTGCTGAAACGTTCAATCGCATGCTGGGGAAAATCGAGATCCTGATCAAGGGGATGAAAGAAATGACCGACAACATTGCCCACGACCTCAAGAGCCCGATCACGAGAATCCGCGGTATTGCAGAGGCAGCGTTGACTGGCAACAACTCCCCGAAGGACTTCGAGCTCATGTCTGGAAGCATTGTTGAAGAGTGTGACCGTCTGCTTGTCATGATCAATACCATGCTGGATATTTCGGAAGCTGAAGCGGGAGTGGCCAAACTGGCCGTAGAGGAGGTCGACATGGCTCAAGTGGTCCGAGAGGCCTGTGACCTGTTTCAGCCCGTCGCCGAAAACAATCAAGTCCGTATTGTCCAAAGGCTCACTCAGAACGCCACGATCTCTGGCGACAAAATGAAAATCCAGAGAGCCGTGTCCAACCTTTTGGATAACGCTTTAAAATACACTCCCCAAGGAGGGACGGTCACAGCTTTGGTCGAAGGAGAAGCCGATCAGGTTGTCCTTTCGGTGAAGGACACCGGCCAGGGAATTTCAGATCGCGACTTGCCGCATATTTTTGACCGGTTTTTCAGGGGAGATCGAAGCCGTTCCCTGCCGGGCACAGGGCTGGGCCTCAACTTGACCTTGGCCATTGCCCGGGCACATGGCGGCGATGTAGAGGTCACAAGTGTTCCAGGCCAAGGAAGCACATTCGCCATGAGTCTTCCGCGCATCCCCCATCCCCGCTGATTCCCTCCTTTTTCACTAAGTTATTACCAAACGGTAATATCTTCGTCATCTTCCGGTTAACTTTCCCTCTCTATGATCTCGTCATCAACCTTTAGAGCGCCGCTTGTGGTGACAGGGGACAAGAGGCGCGATCTGATCGTGAACACCCAGATGTGGACTGATGCATGCGAAGCGATCATTCGTGAGCATCCGGAACAATGGCTGTGGATGACGAGACGCTGGAAAAGGCAGCCTAAAGGGGAGACCCTGGAGGCTTGCGTGGCTGCCCTACGAAACTGAGCACGGCACTGGCCCGAAGAAGATCCCAAGCAATCTGCCGATTGAGTTAGCGCTAAACCCTCCTACTCAGGCGAAGGTCCCTCGGGTAGGTTCTACCGATCTCTCATTCCCCTCCCCAGGCGGGAGGGGTTGGGAGATGGGGCTTCCTGATGCAGCCGCTCTGCGGCTGGAGCCTCACTACCCTTGATAAGCTCTCTCCTATGCAGGTTGAGTGTGTTCAGGCGTCTTTTTAAGCACGACTCCAGATGAAGGTGCCATAATGATGACAAGGGCAAAAGGCCGTGCGTCCTTGCTACCGATGCTCGGTCTCTTTTTCACTCTTATCACGGGTTGCGGAACCTTTGAGAACGGTCAGGGGGGCCAGGATGCCCTCTACCCGGTTTCCTGTTCTGAGAAAACATAGTAATATTGTATACAGAATATGGTAATAGCGAATAACATAAAATCCATCACGGCATGGAAGAGTTTCAGGCAGCGCCCGCTTATTATTGCAGGCCCTTGCAGTGCCGAAACGGAAGAGCAGATCATGAATACAGCCAGGCAATTGGCTGAAACAGTCAAAGTGGACATATTCAGGGCAGGCATCTGGAAACCCCGCACCAGGCCCACTGACTTCCAAGGCGTTGGCGTCAACGGGTTGAAATGGCTGAAGCAGGTGAAACAGGAATTCAATCTGCCTGTTGCTACTGAAGTAGCTACTGAAAAGCATGTTTATGAAGCATTGAAATATGGCATTGATGTGCTGTGGATAGGCGCGCGTACTTCTGCCAACCCGTTTGCCGTACAGGAGATAGCCGATGCATTGCATGGCGTTGATGTCACTGTGCTGATCAAGAATCCGATCAATCCCGACCTGGAATTGTGGATTGGCGCCATCGAACGTGTGCATAAGGCAGGCATTAATACAATAGGCGTAATACACCGCGGATTCTCCAGCTATGAGAAAACACAGTACCGTAATCTGCCCAAGTGGCAGATGCCCATCGAACTCATGAGGCGCATACCCAATCTGCCTATAATCTGCGATCCCAGCCATATGGCAGGAGATACCTTATACCTCCGTGAGATCTCGCAGAAAGCCATTGACCTGAACTTCGACGGACTGATGATCGAATCACATATTGACCCGGCCCATGCATGGAGTGATGCGCAGCAGCAGATCATGCCTAATGAACTGCTGGAACTTCTTAGCCGGCTGGTCATGCGCGTACCCGTATCAAACGACAGTAAATTCCTCGATCTGCTGGATGAGCTGAGAACACAGATCGATCTCTATGACGACCAGCTTCTCGACTTGATGGAACAGCGCATGAAGGTGGCTGAAACCATCGGGAAATATAAAAGGGAGAATAACATCACCATCCTTCAGACAAGCCGTTGGGACCAGATCATACGGAAGGCTGTTGAGAAAGGCGCCAAAAAGGGGCTTGGCCCTGAATTTATTGATAAGCTGTTCAAAGCGATCCACCAGGAATCAATCAATCACCAGATGGAAGTGATGAATAAATCAAACGAGAATAACGCGGCAGCACCGAAGAAGAATGAAAAAAATTGAAATACACGGATCAGGCAGAACATCGGTCATTTTTGTAGGCGAACGCATAACAAAATTATCCAGTTACCTGCCCCATGGCAAGGTGATTATCATCACGGATAAAAATGTGCATCGCTTGTATCATAAGGAATTGGCCGGATATCCCGTCATCGCAATCAGTTTGGGAGAAAAGAATAAAACCTTACAGACCGTTGAATATATCTATAAAAAGCTAGTCGAGTTGGATGCCGACCGTTCTACATTCATCGTGGGTTTCGGGGGCGGCCTTGTTTGTGATATCACAGGTTTTGCAGCATCAACATATATGCGCGGACTGCGGTTTGCTTTTGTTCCCACGACCTTGCTTGCGCAGGTAGATGCCAGCGTAGGTGGCAAGAACGGCGTTAATTTCAACGGGTTTAAAAACATGATCGGTGTGTTCAATCAGCCTGAATTCGTCATATGCGACATGAACATGCTGAAGACACTGCCGAAAAAGGAGATCCTGTGCGGTTTTGCTGAAATAGTAAAACACGCGTTGATAGCCGATGCGAACATGTTTAATTTCCTAGAGAATAACTTAAGGAAAGCGGTTGCCCTCAACAGCAGAATAATTGAAGAACTGGTCTACATGTCTGCTGTTATTAAATCAGAGGTTGTTAACCAGGATGAGCGCGAGAAAGGTTTGCGGAGGATATTGAATTTCGGACATACTCTTGGCCATGCCATTGAGAAATGTTCCAACAGATACTCGCACGGAGAAGCTGTAAGCATCGGCATGGTAGCCATATCCGCTTTGTCGGTGAGAAAAGGATGGCTAAAACCCGAAGAATACACCAGGATTGAAACGCTTATCCGTTCGATCGGCCTGCCGGTGCATGTTCGCATTCCAGCCAGCAGCATTGAAGAAGCCATGCGAAAAGACAAGAAGAGAGAAGGTAAGAGTATCCACGTCGTATGCCTCAAGGGCATTGGCAATACAACTGTTGCGAAAATAGACGTGGGCAAATTGCCCGCCTTGTTAACCGGAAATGATCTTTTTTATAAACATTAACCGGTTATCCATATGTTATGTGTTTCAATTTCTGAACCGTCAGTGAAAAAGATCCTCAACCTTATAAAGAAGTCTGAGATTGCAGAGGTTCGCCTTGATCTGATGGATCTGAGTGATCAGGATATTGAGAAAGTATTTTCAGGCGGAGGCAAGATCATTGCCACGTGCCTTTCCGGCAAATTCAGCGATGAACAGCGGAAGAACAAACTCAAGAAAGCCATCGAGTCAGGCGCTTCCTACGTGGATATCGAGCTTGATGCACCAGATGGTTTCAAAAAAGAATTGGTATCAGCGGCACACAAACGTAACTGCAAGGTGATCTTATCCTATCATAATTTCACTGGAACACCGCCGACGGATGAGTTGAGCAAGATGGTTGATGCTAGTTTTGCAGAGGGGGCGGATATTGCCAAGATTGCGTGCCTTGCCAACAGCGAAGCGGATGCTCTGAGAATACTTTCGCTTTATACGAAACACAAGAACCTCGTGGCATTGGGCATGGGAGAAAACGGAAGGATCACACGTGTGGCCTCATTGCTGATGGGTGCTCCGTTTTCTTACGTGTCGACCGGTACAGCCAAAGAAACTGCACCCGGACAGATAACCGAGAAACAGATGAAAAAAGTAATGGAAGGATTGGCAAAGGGAGCTTCAATCAAGTAATGATGTGGACAATGGCTGCCTAACTATTTGCCGCTTTTATTAAGGGTGTGACGGCAAGCTTCCTCTGGAATCTTTTTGAGTTTAATAAATGTAAAGTTGAATGGAACGCAAACTTGGTTATCACTTCGATCATGGGTGCTGTGTTGTTTCTGAGCAGAACAACAAGTAAAAATCAACAATGAAAATGTTCGCAGTTACGGGCGATCCCATCCTTCACAGCAAGAGTCCGGACATTTTCGGAGCTGTGTTCACGAAAAATGGCATAGATGCAGCGTATTTTCGCCTGGCAGCTGACACGGCGGCTGAAGCCGTGGAGCTGGTGAAGGCGCTGGAGCTATCAGGCTTGAATGTTACCGCACCTTACAAGGGCGATGTCATCGCGTTCCTGGACGAAATAGATGGAGATGCGGAAAAGATTCATGCAGTCAATACGATCGTGAATGATAATGGCCGGCTGAAAGGCTACAACACCGATTATATCGGAGTTATTGAGTCGTTCAGGGATAAAAATATAGACGTAAAAGACAAGGCCTGCGTCGTTATCGGCGCTGGAGGGGCTGGAAGAGCCGCTCTTTACGGCATTCATAAAGCAGGCGCGGATTGCACCGTCATTGATATTGATGAGAAGCTGGCTGAACGCGTTGCCCGTGAATCCGGATGCAATGCCGCAAAATACGATCAGCTTGGATCACGCGTCATATCCTCCGATATTGTCGTTTATGCAGTGGATGCCTCTACAATCAAAATATTGAAAGAGGAATCGATCAGGCCGGAGCAGGTAATTTACGACATGAATTACAAACAGTCATTCCTTACGGAACTGGCCGGTAAAAAGGGATGCCGCCTGGTGACCGGCGCCGATATGCTCATCAACCAGGCGATACCGGCATATAAATATTTTCTCGGGAATGATCCGGATAAAGAAGTAATGTGGGAAGGATTCCATACCAAACCATTAACCAAAAAACTAGAAGCAATCGCCCTTGTTGGTTTTATGGCTACAGGGAAAACAAGTGTTGGAATTGCTCTTGCGCAGAAATTCGGATATGAGTTCATTGAGCTGGATGACCTGATCGTTAAGACTACAGGGATGACGATAGCAGATATGTTCAGGATAAAAGGTGAACCGGCCTTCCGGGCCATTGAAAGAGATATTCTAAACCAAGAGATAAACAGGACAAATGTTGTTGTCTCGTGCGGAGGAGGCATTGTCATTTATCCGGAGAACAGGCGTATCCTTAAGGAGAACTTTTTGACGGTTTGGCTTTATAATTCTATTGAAACAAGCGTGAAACGCGGGAACGACGGGACAAGGCCTTTGCTGATTGTTGATAATCCCGTTGAAACAGCAAGAAACCTTTTCAACAACCGAAAAGGATATTATGCCGGTGCCGCAGACATGATGGTGAATACTGAGAATAAACAAGTGGAAACAATCGTACACAAAATCTATGCAGAGATTAGTAAGGCCTTCGGACATTAAAGGTACAATCAAGGCGCCGACGTCAAAGAGCATGATGCAGCGAAGTGTGGCCGCCGCTTTATTGGCGGACGGCCGCACCGTTCTCCGTAACCCGGCGCTGTGCGACGATTCAATGGCGGCACTGGATATTGCACGCAGACTGGGCGCAGTGATAGAAATCAAAAAAAATGAAGTCCTTATCAAAGGCGGCTTTGCCCCCAATGAAGATCATGTTAACTGTCATGAATCGGGCTTGTGTATGCGGATGTTCGCCCCTATTGCTTCACTTCATAACTCACCAATCACGATCAACGGCAGCGGCTCCTTGCTCAAACGGCCTGTTGGTATGATCGAAGACGCCCTGAAGCAGTTGGGCGTGGAATGCAAAACAAACATCGGGTTGATGCCTGTTACCGTGAAAGGCCCCCTACATGGCGGAAGAGCCATGATTGACGGATCAGTCAGTTCACAACTTCTGACCGGCTTGCTGATGGCATTGCCCTTGGTCGAGAGTAAATCGCAGCTCATGGTGGATGACCTTAAGAGCAAACCTTATATTGATATGACTTTGCAGGTATTGTCGGAGTTTGGTATTGAAGTAGAGAACATGGATTATGAAGCGTTCAACATCCCTGGAAAACAGAGATACCATGCGCGCGATCATAGTGTGGAGGGCGACTGGAGCGGCGCGTCATTCCTGCTTGTGGCTGCAGCACTGTCCGGTCAGGTGAAAGTAATCATGCTGCAGAAGAAAAGCGGGCAGCCGGACAAAGCCATTGTGGAAGTACTCCGGAAAACCGGGGCGGTGGTAGACGTCAAAGAGAACAGTATCGAGGTTAAAAAGAATATGTTAAATGCGTTTGAATTTGATGCCACCGAATGCCCCGACCTGTTCCCGCCACTGGTGGCGCTTGCCGCGCATTGCAATGGCATCACAACTATCAAAGGCGCCGAACGCCTTAAACATAAAGAAAGCGACCGTGCCGTAGCACTTCGCGAAGAATTTGGTAAATTAGGTGCTGATATCAGGGTTGATGGCGATGAGATGATCATCAGGGGGGGGCAGGTGAAAGGGGGCAAGGTGAATTCGCATAATGACCACCGGATAGCCATGGCAGCCGCCGTTACGGCTGTCGCCGCTCAAAGCGAAGTGATCATCGATGGGGCACAATGCGTTGCTAAATCCTATCCTGCGTTTTTTGATGACATGGATAAGATCATGGTTCCTTCATTATGATATAAATTGACAGCAGGTAAATAAAAATACAATCTTATGAATTCCTTCGGAAGAATATTCAGAATAAGCATCTTCGGCGAATCTCATGGGAAGGGCGTGGGAGTTGTCGTTGACGGCTGTCCGCCAGGCATAACGCTTGCTGAAAAAGATCTCGAAGCCGACCTCGCCCGCCGCAAAAGCGGAGCAAAAGGCACTACATCCCGCAGGGAGGATGATAAACCCATTTTCCTGAGCGGCGTGCACGACGGCAAGACAACGGGCAGCCCGATTGCCGTCCTGTTTCATAACGCCGACGTCATCTCATCCGATTATGATCTGTTCAGGGATGTGCCGCGGCCGGGCCATGCCAACTTTGTTGCAAAGAAGAAATACGACGGGTTCAGCGATATCCGCGGGGGAGGGCATTTCTCGGGCCGCCTGACCCTGGGGCTCGTTACCGCCGGCGTGATAGCAAAGAAGATCATCCATCCCATTCGTGTCAAAGCCGAGCTCATGGAAGCAGGCGGGAACAAGAATATTGATAAAGCCATTCAGAGGGCCATAGAAAATAATGATTCGATCGGAGGCATTATCGAATGCAGATCACGGAACATGCCGGTAGGACTGGGCGAGCCATTCTTCGACTCGGTTGAATCGCTCATCAGCCATCTCGTATTTTCTATTCCCGGTGTTAAAGCCATTGAGTTTGGCTCCGGCTTCAAAGCGGCCGCCATGACAGGCATTCAGCACAATGACCCGATCGTCGCTATCAGTGGAAAAACCAAAACCAACCATGCGGGTGGCATCAACGGAGGCATCACCAACAGCAATGAACTTGTGTTCAGGATAGCCGTGAAACCAACGGCAAGCATATCGAAAACACAGCACACAATGAACACAAAGATCATGAAAATGGTTGATCTTGAAGTGAAAGGCCGCCACGACCTGTGCATAGCCCTGCGTATCCCTGTCATTGTTGAAGCGGCAACAGCCATTGTTCTCGCTGATCTTAGGATGATCAACAAAACCGTTTCGTGAAGAGGTTACTATATTCTGGCTGCAACGCATGGGGCAGGATGAACTGACGGCAACGCAATATCTTTTGAACGATGCTTACGATGTCGTCCTATTAGATATCATGGGGGTAAATGGTTTTGAATTGCTAAGGCTGAGTGCTTCGAGAGGATTTCCAACACTCATGGTGACCACTCATGCTGTGACCCCAGAAGCGGAGGTCATTAATCCTGCGGGCAAAGCCTCTTGACATATAAAATCCTGCTTATATACTGGCTTGAAAAAGGAATTTCTTATCTATAAATTAGCTTCAAAGGAGAGGTTTCATGTCGTCAAAAAGTGATGCCCTGTTCCGAAGGAAAAAGCGTCAAGTGAAGGATTTCGATTTCGGCAAGGACACGGCCAAGGTTTTTGACAATATGCTCGACCGCTCCGTCCCGTTCTATACAGAGACCCAGCGAATGATTGGGGAGATGGCGGCCGATTTTGCTGTCTCCGGCACCAACCTCTACGATCTGGGATGTTCTACCTGCAATACATTCATTCAGATCGATTCCGTGATAGCCAAGGGTGTGAATTTCATCGGTACGGATTCCTCGGAGGCGATGCTTGCCAAGGCGAAAGAAAAACTAGCGAGCTATCCAATCAGCCACCCTTGTGAGCTCATCTGTTCAGATCTGAATAAGAGCGTGAGCATTGAAAACGCCTCCGTGGTCATTATGAACCTAGTCCTTCAATTTGTCAGACCGCTTCGTCGCCCGCGCGTGGTCGAGGAAGTCGCTTCCGGCATCAATAAGGATGGATGTCTCCTCCTGGTTGAGAAGGTGCTCAGTCCGGACTCGACGATCAACAGATTGTTCATCAAATACTACTACGAAATGAAAAAGAGGAACGGCTACTCGGAGATGGAGATTGCACAAAAAAGGGAAGCCCTCGAAAACGTGTTGATTCCGTACCATTACTTCGAGAACCGGGATCTTCTTGTGGAATGCGGGTTTAGGCATTGCGAGATGTTCTTCAGGTGGTATAACTTCTGCGGGATGATAGCCATAAAATGATTGCCGCTGAAACGAACGCAAAAGATCGCTCTTTCGTAAATAGAACACTTTGTGTCATGGGAGCCTTCTTCTTTCGCTTCCGAAGTAAAGTGTTTCCCGTTACTTACCTGCTAGTGGCGCTTTTTGTTCGGCCTGCATTTTTTGCGGGGAATCCTAAATGGGATCCCTTTGCGACCGGTATCGGTCTGCTGGTGGCTATGCTCGGTGAAACCATCAGATGTCTCACGATCGGTCTCGTTTACACTATTGTCCGGGGGGGGCGAGACCACCGGGTTTACGCAAAAGACCTCGTGACGGAGGGCATCTATGCGCATACGCGCAATCCGATGTATGTAGGCAATCTCTTGTTCGCCTTGGGGTTCTGCCTGATGTACGGTTCGCCCTGGACGTACCTCGCTATCTTCCCTTTCTTTCTTCTGGTCTACTTGAGTATCGTCTTTGAAGAAGAGCGTTTCCTGAGCGAGAAATTTGGAGAAAAGTATGACGAGTACGTTCGCGATACGAACCGCTTCGTGCCTCGGCTACAGGGTCTGGCACAGACAATGAGACAGCATCCCTTCGACTGGAAAAGGGTGATCGCCAAGGAGTATGGGACCCTGTTCCTTTTTTTCTGCGGTGCTTACGTTCTTCTGATAGCCAAATACCGCTACTTAATCGGCCCGGTCGGCATACTCGGCCGTCCCGAGCTCTTGGTTCTATTTTCAATTCCTTTTTTCATTTTATACGGCGTTGCTCGCTTCCTTAAGAAAACAGATCGCATATAGGTTCCCCCCCTTTTCCTCTGCCGCAATACTTTGATCCCCGGCATGATGTGTCAGGTTTCCACTATGCTGATGTCTGGTGACGAGGCGCTGCTACGGCTATTTACCCCAAGTCTATCGAGTTTGAAAACAGACGCCAACTCACAGTTACCAAATGGCTACGTGGCTGCACTTATAACATCGCAAACTGATTTTTAATGAATTGGATTGTCATAAGATCGCAGCGGTTGTCATACTTGGTATGCTTATTCATCGCTCAAAGCCTTTCCCCAGAAAGTTTGGGAAGAAGTTTAAGCGACTTCAAAGTCAGTTTGCGATATTATGATACAAACCCATTAGTCGCTTTTTTCAGAAGTAGTCCAGCTGCAGCTTCTCTGCAATGGGAACGAAATCATAGGAAGGATAGACTTCATACGGAAAGGCTCCCCAGGCTTTCTTTTCCGTGAAAATGTCCAGGCTGCGCCAGGGTCCTGGCTCGACCCGTGACTTAACCTTGGCCGTTGCGCGCGCCCATGGTGGGGACATCAAGGTCACAGGTGTTCCGGGCCAAGGAAGCACTTTCACAATGACTCTTCCCCGATCCTCTCTTATTCACTGATTCCCTCATTTCCCATAAAGGTATTACCAAAGGGTAATAGTTTCGTCATCTTCCGGTTAACTTTTCCTCTCTATGATACCTTCGAAACATTGAAGAGAGTCAGACGTGTGTGGCCCCTGGTTTGGGCCAAAGGAATTTATGGATGTAGCCACCCCATGCACAGGGCTTCTTTGTGGATAATGAATATATTGGAAAAAGTTGGTCCGCCTGGGTCGCATTTTCAGTCATCGGCATTGCATTATTCCTCTTTGCATTTTCCCAGGAGTGTTCGGTGAGCCCTGCTTCCCTGATCTTGATGCTGCCATTTTGATTCTGTTTTCGTGATGAAAGGCGAAGACAGTCGATCATGTTCCATCTTCTCAAAGATGGTCAAGCTTCTCGGCTTTTTCATTGGCCTATTTTGGCCATTTTTCTGATCTCGTTCACGATGCTTATACGCTTGTCGTTCATAGGCTTCGTCGATCTATTGCCGGAAGAAGCCTATTACTGGGCATATGCCCAGAATCTCGATTTCAGCTACTTTGATCATCCTCCCATGGTCGCCTGGCTGATTCGGCTGGGTACCACTCTTTTGGGAAACACGGAGATGGCGGTCCGAATACCATCTTGTGTCTGCTCCCTCGTAGCTGTCACATACCTCTTTGGACTTGCCTATAACCTGTACGGCAAAACAGCCGCCTACGTTTCAGCAATCTTGCTGTCCGTCCTGCCGATCTATTTTTCGGTCGGGTTTGTAATGACACCCGATGCGCCACTCTATGCGGCATGGGCTGCCACTCTGTTCTACTTCGAGCGAGCGTTTCTTGGGGGTCGCTCAAAATCCTGGATCGGGGTAGGTATTTGCCTCGGTCTGGGGATGCTGTCCAAATACTCTATAGCCCTGCTCGGCCCGGCTGCTATTGTCTTCACCTTCTTTCATTCCACATCGCGTCGGTGGTATCTGCGCCCTGAACCCTATTTGGCAGGATTTTTAGCTGCCCTTATTTTCTCTCCAGTCCTCTACTGGAACATTCATCATGACTGGGCTTCTTTTGCTTTCCAGGGGCCAAACCGCTGGAGCGGGAAGCATGAATTCGCTCTTCATCTTCTGCTGGGCACCGCCTTAGCACAGTTAACGCCCCTGGGGTTCGCGGGACTGCTTGCTGCATTAGGAACAAGATGGAATCCTGTTTCTTCAGACCGACGCCGTTGCTTTGTCACTGTCTTTGTCCTAGTGCCGCTTCTTGTTTTCATTTTGTATAGCCTGCAAAATAGCCCAAAATTGAACTGGACGGGTCCCGTTTGGTTAGCCGCACTGCCGCTGCTTGCCCACCACCTCGTGCTTGGAGGGTACGGACTATGGAGAAACCTTTCCGTCTTCAGCTCTCGGATTTGGAAGCCGGCACTTCTCAGCCTCCCTCTGCTCTACGGCGGTTTCTTATGTTGCCTCCACTTTGGAATAGGCTGGCTCACACCCAACAATAGGATGAGTTTGCCGATTGCCTGGGCGGAGATGGCGCGCCTGGTAGAAGAGATAGAGACTCCGCTTGATGAACAGTCAAAGGGAAATTTGGTCGTAGTAGGTATGGACAAATACGCTATATCGAGTGAATTGGCCTTTTACGATCTCGATGGCGACGGCATGGCGGAGATGTCCGGGCAGCATTTTTTTGGAGAAAACAGCTTGATGTGGGCCTTTTGGAAGCCCATTTCAGCGGCAGAAGGGAAGTTGGTTCTCATGGTGGGCTTTAGGCAAGAAGACCTCCAGAACCCTGTTTTGGCGAGATACTTCGACAGAATAGATCCGGTCCTGAAACAAAGGATCGTCAAGAACGGCCGAACCGTCGGGCAGTTCTTTTACAGGGCGGGATATGGCTATCGGACAGATAACCTTGAGAAGCCCTCTCCTATGCAGGTCGTGTCTCTGGACCCGAATTCTTAGGCACAACTCTAGACAGATACCCCGCGATGCTGAGAAAAGCAAAAAATCCTGTCCCCTTGCTTTTGATCCTCGGTTTCCTTACCATCCTCATTACGGGTTGCGGAACTTTAGAGAATGGCCGGGGATGGGGCCAGGATGCCATCTACCCGGTGAACGGTAAAAGAGTCTCCAACGCTCTTTACAACGCATGCACGGACTGGGGGACATTAATCCCTGCCGGAGGGGCGGTAGTAAGTTCTTTCGACAACTTCGACGAAAGAGTGAATTCATGGGCAACCGGGCGTACCCCGATTTTTGGATCCATGGACTCGGCCAGTCGAGCCGCAAACTACCTGGAAGCCATACTGGTAGGAGAGGTCTTGGTGACCGCGCTTGCGACACCAAGCGGAGAAGACTCTAAGGAATGGGTTTATTCGAAGGCAAAGGGTTTATCCGTCGAACTGGGAGCTGAGTTAGTGACCGCCGGAGTGACCAGCGGGCTAAAGGATATCAGTAACCGTGAACGGCCCAGTGGAGGAGACAACAGCTTCCCATCGGGCCATTCGTCAGGAGCCTTCACCAGTGCCGTACTGTCCAACAGGAATCTGCAGCAAATCCCAATGTCCGACAATCTCAGATTTGCACTGGAGGTAGGGAACTTAGTCCTTGCCTCTGCAACGGCCTGGGCAAGAGTTGAAGCAAATGCTCATTGGCTTTCGGATGTCTTTGCAGGGGCTGCCATCGGCTATTTTTTCGGCGCTTTCGTCCATGACGCGTTTATGGGTCTTCCGGAAGAGAATCCAGTTCAAGTTAAAGTCGTTCCATTGCACGGGGGAGCAATGCTTTCGCTTTCCTTTCCCTTTTGAAAGCTCAACACGGATCTTGACAACAATGGCGGAGGAAGCTATTTTGCAAAAATTGTTCAATTTGTACAGCATCGAAAGCAGTCTCGTGCAGATCCGGACAATGACCGTTTCCCGCCACGAAGCCTCGAGGCGGTTCCTAGAGCGTCGGGAGGGACAGGGCGACGAGCGTCCCGTTTCCTGCGGTGCTCGCTGAAGATATCAACATATTTGTACCCACAGGTTCGCGTGAGTAACCGGAATTATTAGGAGGTGGAGAAGCGAATGGTTCGATGGCAGATTGGAATGTGCGCACTGGCGCTGATTTTTCTCAGCCTTGTTCCATGCAGTGACGCGCACGCAGAAAGGGATTGGGCAATCACGCTTTATTCCGGAAAAATGACGGATGCGGATCTCGGTAAAACGGCTACGTTCAATTTCGAATTTGAAAATGCCTATATAGTCGACCTGGGCCTATCCAGAAGATTATACACCTTTCAAAACTACTTCGATATCGAGATCGAGGGCCAAATCGCCAGATACTTTGGAGACCAAGACAATTGGGAATTCGATCTTGTGGCCTATTTCCGCTGGCTGCTCTTTCCATGGAATGAGTACTTAAATACAAGTTTCGCTGCAGGGGCGGGGTTATCCTATGCTACCTCCGTGCCGGCAATTGAAGCCAAGCTCTATGAGGAGACCGCCCGGTTGCTGGGAGCGCTGATGTTTGAATTTGCTTTTTCGCTTCCCCAGGTTCCACAGTGGAGCCTGGTCACAGGCATTCATCATCGTTCCGGCGCGGGTGGGGCATTCAGTGGGGTTCAGGGCGCCTCCAATGCGTGGGTAATAGGGATTCGATATACCTTTTGAGGAGGCCGTAAAGGGCATGTCGGGTCGGGGAAATGCTCCTGGAAAAAATGATCGAAGAAAAGACCTACCAGGCCGCGATGGAGAAGTATTTGTCCCGGATTCCCCGGGCTATGAAAAGGCGGGGAGAGAAGTCCCCCCGGCGCAAGGACCTTTATGGCCGATAGGGTATTCGTTGATACCAATTCGCTCTTCCCCTGCTCTATGCTCTTTGGTGGCCTGTCCAGAGAGGGGACATGCTCCGCAGTCTCTCGATGATGGGCGGGAGCTTCTGAAGGACAAAATCGATCTCTTCCTCCGTGTTGTAGACGCTCAAGCTGAACCTGATGCAACCCTGCGCTGTGGTTGGCGTGAGTCCCATGGCAAGGAGAACATGGGAGGGTTCCAGGGAGCCGGAAGAACAGGCTGACCCAGTGGATGCACAAATCCCTTCAGCGTCGAGGGATAGAAGAATGGATTCGCCCTCGACAAATTCAAAACTGATGTTGCTCGTATTCGGGAGGCGGGGCGCAGTGCTCCCGTTCGCCGTGGTGTGAGGAACTTTCTCTAGGATTCCTTTTTCGAGTTTATCCCGCAGCTGCCTTACCCTTGGGTTTTTCTCCTTCATGCGCAGAGCCGCCAATTCGCAAGCCTTCCCAAGCCCAATGATGGCTGCCGTGTTCTCCGTTCCCGCCCGGCGATTGCGTTCCTGATGGCCGCCGATGACATAGGGCTTGAATTTCAAACCCGTGCGGCAGAAGAGCACCCCGATACCCTTGGGAGAGTGGAGTTTGTGGCCTGAAAGGGAGAGCATATCCACGGCGTTGTTGCGCGTGTTGATCGGGATTTTACCAACAGCCTGAACCGCATCGGTATGGAAAAGGATCCCATTCTCTTTGGCCATTTCCGACGCCTTTTCTATGGGGAAGATGACGCCTGTCTCATTGTTTGCCCACATAAGACTGACAATGGCCGTATCCGGAGTGAGGCTTTTTGCGTAAACGTCCATATCCAGTTCGCCCTGGCTGGACACCGGGACTTCTGTCACGCGGTAACCTTGTTTTGCAAGGTGCTGGCAAAGAGACCTTATGGCAGGGTGTTCCACCGGGCTGGTGATGATGTGTCGTTTTTCCGGATAGGCGGCAAGGGCTGAGCGAACCGCGGCATTGTCGCTCTCCGTTCCACCGCTCGTGAAAATAATTTCTCCGGGCCTGGCTCCCAGAAGGCCTGCGACCTGTTCGCGAGCCTCTGTAACTTTTTCCGCAACTTGCCCGCCAAAGGAATGGGCGCTTGAAGGGTTGCCATAGAACTCGTGAAAATAAGGGAGGATCGTTTCAAGGACTTCAGTGGCCACCTGAGTCGTTGCATTGTTGTCGAGATAGATTGTTTTCATTCGTGCATCCTTTCAAGAAAAAAATCGCACTACCATACTCTTTTTTCCGCAGCCGCTTCAACATAATCATTTTCAAGCTCTTGGGCAAACTCATCCTGCTATTGACATTTCTTCCATAACCTACTATTGAGTCTCAATTATTCTCGCTAGGATCAGGTTCAAGGGATCGAGGGGTTTTATTTGGGAGTCCTGTTCTTCTATCAACTGAATAATGGTCTTATGAGAAGTCAGAAGAATTCCTTCCGCTCATGGTTCGATACCTCACCATGAACGGAAACCCAAATAATCACGCCACACATCGCCCGTTCGCCCTGAGGTATCGAAGGGTGAACGGGACGTTCTGCAGAAACATTGAGGAGAGGAGGGTATCATGAAAGTTCCCCAGTACGTCACGATTGAAGAAGTCAAAAGGATATGCAAAGAACTCAAGATCAGCGACTGGACAAAGAAGAAAACTCCAACTGTATCACCCAGGGAAGCGAAGGTGGTTCTGTCCGTAGTCAACAAGGAAAAGATGAAGATCGACTTAAAAGACTTTTGCGAAGGGCTCCAAGTCGAGCTTGAACATGGCATAACTTTCAAAGATGCCAATGTAACCAGCAATCACCCCGTGCTTACCGGGCTGATCGTTCTGGCCCATTTCAAGGAATCCTTGGACTACTACAAGCTACTGGAGGTCGCGGAACTGGAAGGAGACTTGGTGAAGGCGGTAGCCAAAGGGAATGCGGAGAAGATCAAGAAATACTATAAGAGGCTGGCTGCGGCACGGATCGTTTTGAGCTTGGCGGAGTTGAAGCGAATTGGGAAATGAGACTCCCCCCTCACCCCGCCCTCTCCCCCATGGTGGGGGAGAGGGGAAGGGTGAGGAGGCTGAGTCGCAAGAAAGTAGAACGTTCCTAATAAGTGGGGAAGATCATGACTCCCGAGGTGGATCGAAAAGCCTTTCGAGACCTGAGCTACGGCCTTTATATTGTGACATCCTTCAAAGGGGATCGTCTCAACGGGCAGATCGTCAACACGGTGATCCAGGTGACTTCCGAGCCGCCCCGGGTCGCCGTGATCATCAACAAAAAGAATCTGACCCATGAATTCATCCTCAAGAGCCAGGCGTTTGGCGTGTCTGTCCTTGAAGAATCGGCGCCCATGACTTTCTTCGGGCCTTTCGGTTTCAAGTCAGGCCGTGACGTGGACAAACTCGCCAAGGTGAGTTTCAAGAAGGGAAGCACGGGCTGCCCGCTCATTACTGAGCATTCTCTTTCGGTCATGGAGGCGGAGGTCATTGATCGGATTGACCTTGGTTCGCACAGCATCTTCGTCGCCGATGTGATCAGTTCAGAAGTGCTGAAAACCGGGCGGCCCATGACCTATCATTACTATCACGAGCATCTCAAGGGCAAGTCGCCCAAGAATGCACCCACCTTTGAGCCCTCGTGACCCTGAGCAATCCCTCAGCGGCTCAATCTGCATTTTCGCCTCCGAACTTGGGCCCCGATGGGAAAACGCTCGGATTTCAGCTCACCGTCACCGATTCGGGCGGCCTGCAGGCGCGAGACCCCCGTATCTGTGTATCTGCCGAACCACGGACAAGCTTGTCGCTTGTCCGTGCCACCTCGCAGTTCCCTAGACTCCCGCCAGAGGCGGGACGCTCCTCCAACCTATATAGCTTCCGGTTTTCCTAGCGGTTCATTCCTTGACCCCTCGACGGCGCTCAAGCCCCGCTCGCCCGTCCTCCGTAGCAGTGCTACTGCGGAGGGTGGAGAAGCACGGGGTAGTCGAAGGGTTGACATTCCAGTCGCTTATCTGTTAACAGATGACAATGTGTCTCGCGATTAGACTCTTGGGAGCGTTGTAAGTCCACGCGTCTTGGCTTGCGCTTCATAAATTGAAATCGGGGTCTTGATTATCTCCAACAAGGGAGGGAACTAAATTATGGAAGGCGAAGAAAAGAAACTCTCAGAACACGAATTCGTCCTCAGAGCGATCAAGAAACTTCGGAAACCTCCTTACAAGGGGATCCACTCTGTTTACAGTGGGTTCAACAGGGCCTTCAAAGATTACTTCAACGCGAATCCTGTGGAGGCAACCACGAGGCTGGCCCAGGAGGGGAAAATTGTGACCCGGCCTGTGAAGGGAGGCGTGATGCTCTATTTACCTGAAGAAGCGCCGGCCGGCCGGGGATCAGAGGATGTGCTTGGAAAGATTCTCGGAGATGATTAGCCGAAGCAGGTTTTGGTAGGATCTGTGAAGGGGTCCCGGGGAGGGACGGGTGTTGCCCGCAGCACGGAAATTCAAAGACTTCGGGGTGGTGCCGGGCGCCGAAATCCCTGTTCTCAGTCCCGTTGAAACAACCCCGCGCGCCCTTCAACTTCCTGATGGGAACGAAACCGGGGAAAAGGACGAGTAAAAAAACTTTGATTCACCACAGAGACACAGAGGGTGTGCCCTCTGTGTCTCTACTGGTGATAATCCTGGTTTTGACAAGCATGAAGAAAGTGCAGGACAATCGTGAAAGAAGAAATCAAAAAAAGGATTCTGGAAGCTCTTGGCAAGATCCCCGAGGGATACCTGAGTGATCTCGTGATCAAAGAAACGATCCGGTGTGTTCTCTTCGGATTGCTGAAGGAGCAAGGACTCACGCCCATCCCTGCTTTCCGCAATCCCCGCTACCCCGAGGGGCCTGCGGATATCGTGGGAATCAAACCAGGGCCGGTGATCGAAATTGCTTTTCGATGCAATGCTGCGATTGAACTGGAGGATGTCAAGAGCCTTGAAAGGGTGCCTGCCGAGAAGAAATTCGTGATCACTTTCTCCAAGCTCCAGAAAAAAGTCCAGATGAGCACTTTCTATCTGAAGCCTGGCGTCGAACACATCTCCCTGTATTGATCAGAGTGTAGGCACAAAGCTGCAAAGGCACAGAGGCACAAAGGGGTACAAAATGACTTTTCTGCTTTGTGACTTTGTCCCTCTGTCCCTTTGTCCCTGAGGAAGCAGTTTATTCTCTGGCTATACTCCTCTGAGGATGGAGAGATTGCTCAGTGCTTTGCCCGCGCCGACGGCGACGGCCGACAGAGGATCCTCTGAAATGTGGATGGGAAGCTTGGTTTCGTTGCGCAGCAGTTCATCCAGATTCCTCAGTAACGCCCCGCCTCCAGTGAGCATGATGCCGCTGTCCACGAGGTCCGCAGCCAGTTCAGGCGGTATCTGCTCGAGCGCAGCGTGAACGGTTTCAACAATGGTGTTGATCTGATCGGAAATCGCCTCCCTGACCTCATCCGAATCAATGGTGAGGATCTTCGGAATTCCGGTCACCAGGTCTCTTCCTTTGACTTCAACGGTGTCGATTTGCTCGCGTGGGAAGGCATTCCCCACGGTCGTCTTAATGATTTCCGACGTGCTGGCTCCTATGAGGAGATGATATTTTCTCCGGATGTAATCCACAATGGCTTCATCCATCCTGTCACCGGCCACTCTCACAGACTTGCTATAGACGATTCCTCCCAGGGAGATTACGGCAACTTCCGTGGTTCCTCCGCCAATGTCCACAACCATATTCCCTCTGGGCTCTGTAACGGGCATTCCTGCTCCGATGGCCGCTGCCATGGGTTCTTCGATGAAAAAGACCTCTCTTGCTCCGGCTGACTCGGCGGATTCCCGCACCGCCCTTTTCTCCACCTGGGTAATGCCGCTGGGCACCCCGATGATGATTCTGGGCCGGACAAGCCTGCTTCGTTTGTGTACCTTCCTGATGAAGTAGCGGAGCATGGCTTCTGTGATCTCAAAATCGGCAATGACACCTTCTTTCATGGGGCGGATGGCCACGATGTTTCCAGGGGTACGGCCAAGCATGAGTTTGGCTTCCTTGCCGACAGCCAGGATTTTCCTGCCTACTCCTTTCTCCCCTCCCTTCACGGCCACAACCGAAGGTTCATTTAAGACAATTCCCTTCCCCTTCACATAGACCAGGGTATTCGCTGTGCCCAAGTCAATGGCCAGGTCATGAGAAAAAAGAGCTGAAATCGGACCGAATACCATCTGCTTCTTTGTGTCCTCCTGTCCATTTTTGGGTGAGTAACATCTAAACACGCTACCTCTACCCTGAATGGCAAAAAAAAGAAAGCTCTTATTTCATAAAACTGCTTCGCAGGAGGAGCTTGACACAGTGGAAGAGCTCAGGCACCATATTATCACCCCTTCGAGCATGTTTTTCCAGCCAGGGGAGAGTTTTCTTCCATCATGATGGGGTAGGATGCCAGGCGTAAACATACAGGGTATGACAGGAACAAGGAAACGCGCTGAGTGCCCGAGCCAGGTGAAAAGGGGGCATACCCTCAAGGGCTGGATAGGCCTTTGCGGTGTGGTCCTGCTCCTTCTCGGCGGGGGGTGTGCCGGTAAACCACCGGTCCCTCCAAAACCGCCTCCTGCTCTACCCGGTAAAGAAGTGCCCCGCATGGGATACTCGATTCAGGTTGGGGCCTTCACGAATGCGGACAACGCGATTCGTCTCGCAGAGTCCCTGGAAAAGCAAGGCTTGACGGCTTACTATTTCCATCACAAGTCCGGCCTCTTCAAGGTTCGTTTTGGTGATTATCCCACCCGGGAGGCTGCTCGTGTCAAGGCGGAGGCTCTGGTTCAAGCCGGAGTTTTCAGCGAGTACTACATCGTGACCCCTGAAGACTATTCGCTGGCCAGGGTGAGGCTCTACGGGGAAGCCACGGTGAGGAACGAGATTGTGGAAACGGCTGAAGGTTTTATCGGTCTTCCGTACCAGTGGGGCGGTTCTTCGACTGAGGAAGGTTTTGACTGCAGCGGACTCACCATGGCCGTCTTTCAGTTGAACGGCCTCAACTTACCCCGTTCTTCAAGGGACCAGTATACCATCGGGGCTCCGGTTGAAAGGACTGAGCTTGCAAAGGGAGATCTGGTCTTTTTTGCCACAAAAGGTCTGGGAAAGATCTCCCACGTGGGGGTGTATGCCGGTGATGACCGGTTTATTCATGCTCCTGGAAAAGGCAAAACCATAAGGGTGGATTCTCTTTCAGACAGGTACTACTATGGCCGATATGTAGGCGCGAGAAAATATCTCTAGCAGGTTGCTGAAAACCGCCCATCTACGGCGTTGACCTCACCCCTCGTCATTGCGACGTACTGGACTGTACGTCTCACTCCTCGGGGTTTCGGCCGCCTTGTATCTGAGCGCTTTTGAGCAACCTGCGGGCAGGGTTTTTTTATGCTAAGAGCAATGAGTTAAGAAGGAGATCCGAGCATGCATCATTTCACACAGCTGTATGAGTTTGCGGCTTCAGTCGGTGCCCTGGAGGGGTTCGTCTATAAGAGGCCTGATGTGGAAGCGGGCACGATAGAGAAGTGGGTTGAGAACCAAGAAAAAGCCTATCAACTGCTTCCGGAAGAAGTTCTGAAAGAAATTCAACCGGCTCTGGATGGCACTCTGGGAAGGGCGGTGAAGTCGGTCAGCAGGGCTCTTGGAGAGGAACATGTTCTGGTTCAGAAATTGAAGGCCATGGTGAAGGGACCCATGCCGTACTCGCCGGACGATTTCCAGAAAAAGAAATGGTTTCAGAAGCAGGGTTAGGGGTTGAAGGAACTTCATGCTGTTTCTGAAAAATAGTACCGGGGAAATCGGGGACGGCGGCATGGCGTTGGAGGGGCTCATTTTTGACCTGGACGGGACGCTCATCGATTCCGTTGGGGTTTATTACGTCATGATGGAGTCGGTATTTGAAAGGCTTCATTGGCCCCGGGTGTCCAGAGAGGTGATGCGGAACGCCATAAAAGACGGTGGGTTCGACTGGGGCTTGGTTCTCCCGTCCGGAACTGGGCGTTCCGACGAGGATCTGATTGCCTCAGCAAGAGTAGTCATCAGAGAGATGTATCCTCGTGTATTCGAAGAAGAGGTGGATGTGGTGCCCGGAGCAGAGCACCTTCTGAAAAGACTTCATGAGCGCAACGTGAAACTGGGCCTGGTGACGTCCACCCTTGGGAGGTTCATCGAGTTCAAACTCATTCCATTGAAAAAGCGCGGGCTCCACGACCTGTTTCACTCGGTCATCACCCTTGACGATGTAAAAAACAGAAAGCCCTCCGGAGACCCTCTACTGGAGTGCGCGAGGAGGCTCGGGGTCAGCCCTGGGAAATGCGCCTACGTGGGAGACGCGGCAGGAGACATCGTGGCCGGAAAGGCGGCCGGCATGAGGACCATCGCCGTTTTGACCGGGGTAGATGACTACGAGGCGCTTAAAGGAGAGGATCCCGACATGATCCTTGATAGTGTCTCTCAGTTGCAGGAACAACTGAACCTATGAAATGGTGAGCCAGGTATTCCGGGCCTGCGTTGAGCCCGACACGGATGATTTCACGTCCAGCGGGGTATGGGGGAAGAATGATCCCCGGGAGGCCGACCCTGAAGAGGCAAAGGCGCGATTTGAAGAGAAGGTGAATTTCCTGGTGGAATTCATCAGGGTCTGGAAGACCATTCCAATCCCTCCTGCGTTCGAAGAGTAGGATGGGCAAGTCGGTGATCTCATGAAGAAGCCACTCACAGAAATCGTCATCCCCAAAGAAGAGGCGGTATTCTTCCTGGACAAACACGGCTTCTGGCGCCACAAGGAGCAAGGGAAATTCGAACACAGGAAGATCATCGATTACTTCCATTCCAGCATTCGAAAAGACGAAAAAGGCTATCACCTCAGACAAAAGCTGGGGAATTGCATCGAAAAAGTTTATTTCTATCACGAAGACGCGGCATTGTTTGTCTTCGACGTGATCAAGGGAGAAGAGATTTTCCTGGTGCTGAATACACAGAAACGGGTCAAGCTCAGACCAAGAAGCCTTTTTGTGAACGATGACAGTTTGTACATGAACTCCGCAGAACACCGGATCAAGTTCACGGACCACAGCCTCATTCGGATTTCGGACCTCCTGGATTTCGAGGGCGATGACTATTTCATCACCGTGAAGGGGAGGCGGTACAAGATAGGGCAACTGAAAAAGGAAACCCCTTTGATATGAAATTTGATGGGTTCGTAAAAAGCCCCAAGGTCGTCACTCCCGCGGAGGCGGGAGTCCAGAAGAGTTTGCTAGGACTGGATTCCCGCCTTCGCGGGAATGACAGAAAAGGGCATTTTCTGACTTCTTGCGAAACCAGCAACTTTCACCTCCCAAACACGTCGCTGAAGATGATGAACAGATTTCTGCTGCTCTGCACCTGTGTAATGCTTCTTCTTGCCTCGGGGTGCGCCGGCAGTGCCCCCCTGATGAGTCCGGTCTTGAAAAGATCTGATCCTGTCTCGGATATCATCAAAGACTACCAAAGCCTGACCATCACGAAACCGGAACCGGTGAATTCCCGTGTTCGATTGGTGGCGGGAGATGCCTTCACGCTGCTGCCCAGGGAAACCCGCACCAAAGAAATCCTGAGGTACAAAATAGGGGATGAACCCGCGGTGGCCGGAGGGAAGTATCACAACATCGCTGCGTCCTCGGGATATCTTTACTTGAGTGTCGAGCCCTCTCAGGAAGTGAAGTCCTTGAAACCCATGGACGTGGAAATCCTCGTGTGGAAGAGAGCCGACTGGCTCCAGATCGCTGCTTTTTTCGAGGCGATGAAAAAAGACCATCCGAACAGTCCCTCAGTGGCTGTAGCCTATCATGAGGCGAACCTGCGGTATGAAGCTGACGCGGCCTCCAGAAAGACCTCGGAACGCATAGAGGAGGCCAGGAAGCAGTGGGAGGAGGAGAAAGAGAAGACCGCGGTGCTTTCAAAACAACTGGAGGACAAGGAGAAAAGAGAAAGAGCCCTGATGGGAAGACTCGCCGAGGGAGCGAAGGTCCCTCCCGTGATCCTGGTGGTTTCACCTAGAGACGGGTGGGAAACCGAAGCGAACGTCTTGGTGCTCTCGGGGGTGATCCAGGATGACCAGGGGCTGGAGGCTCTGGAGATATCGGTCAATGACGAAAAGCTCAAGACCTACTGGACTGGGATGGATCCCTCCTCAGGTCAGGAGACGGCAAAACGTCTGGAATTCCAGGAAAGGATCCCTCTTCGAAAGGGAGAGAATCAAATCAAAATAAATGCTGTGGATGTGGAAGGGTTTTTTGCTGAAAAAATAATCACCGTGCGAGGTGTCGAGAAAAAGAGGAATGTTTGGGCCGTGGTCATTGGCGTCAACAGCTATCCCCATGTGAGGCGGTTGAAGTACGCGGTGAACGATGCCATGGCCTTTTGCAATCACCTGGTAGAGTACAACCAGGTCCCGAAAGAGAATGTGATCCTGCTCCTTGATGAGGAGGCCAATCTGACACGCCTCAGAAGTGCCCTCGGCGTCTATTTGAAGAATAAGGCTTCTAAGGATGATATGGTCATTGTTTATTTTGCAGGGCACGGAGCGACGGAGAGGGAGGCGACCAGCCCTGATGGCGACGGATTGGAGAAGTATCTGCTGCCTTACGACGTTGATCCCAAGGAACTCTACGCTACGGCCATGCCCATGGAAGAGATCTCCCGCCTCTTCAGCCGAATCCGATCGGATCGGCTGGTTTTCATTGTCGATACGTGCTACAGCGGGGCGAGCGGGGGCAGAACCATCAGTGTGGCAGACCTCAGGGCGGGCATCTCCGACGGGTTTTTGGATCGAATCACGGGCGGCAAAGGAAAGATCATTCTGACGGCAAGCGGCGCGAACGAAGTCAGCGCCGAGAGCGATGAACTGCAACATGGCATCTTCACCCACTTTTTCATCAAGGGACTTCAGGGACAGGCCGATTCGGACGGCGACGGATTGATCACCGTGGACGAGATTTACACCTATGTCTCCAAACAGGTCCCTCAGGCTACAAACCAGGAACAGCATCCGGTCAAGAAGGGGATCGTCGAAGGCCCCCTGGTGCTGAGCATTGTACGATGAAGATCCTGAAAATAATGCTGGGACTGATCACGGTTCTGATTGTGGTCGTTTGCGGTTTTATTTGGGGATATGCCCCCCTCAGAGACGAGCGACTCAATGTCAAGAACGCCAGGTTCATGGCGGATTTTCGCGTTAAGGCGGAGGAGATCGACTCCAAGTTCAACCACCAGGATTCTGTCGTCAATGGGATCAAGTGGCACTATGTCGATCAAGGGCCGAAAGACGGGACGGTCATCCTGTTCTTACATGGTCTACCGGAGGGATGGTATTCGTGGCGCTACGTGCTTCCGTTGATCGACCCCAAATACCGCGTGATCGCACCGGACATGAAAGGCTACGGCCGTTCAGACAAATCGGACAGCGACTACAATTGGCATACGGTGGCGAGACAGACGGTGGAGTTCGTGAACAGCCTGGGCATAGATAAATTCTATGTCGTCGGGCACGACTGGGGCAGCCTTGTAGGAAGCGTTCTCGTGAACGACCATCCCCGTCGAATTCTCGGGTATGTCCGGATGCAGGCGGACCTGCTTCGGCCGGGGACCGTCACGAACTGGATCAAGAAGCCCCAGTTTCTCCTATTCCAGTCCAATTGGCTGGCCACCTATATGATGCGGGACGCGGAATGGTTTATCGATCGCGTGTACCCGCCTCGTATGAAAAAGCCCTTCGACCCTGTGGACAGAGAGTACTTCATCAATGAATTCTCCCGTCCGGGCGTTGCCGAACAGGTGCCCAAGTATTTCAAGATAGGCAACTGGGATCTGGAGGCGGCGCTCGACAGGATCTGCAGAGGCAAATTCTCCTTCCCCATCATGATCCTTCAAGCCGACAGTGATCCGGCTCAGCCGGTTTCCATTTTCAAGGACGTGCCGCATGAATGCCCCAACGTTGAGCTCAGGTGGATAAAGAATGCCAGTCACTTCTCAAATCTGGATCAACCGGAAGAGGTGGCTCGGGCTATCAATGAGTTTGTCAACCGAGACAAATGAATGCCTTGCTTCAGCGAAGAACGGAGGGTAAGGGCTTTGAGGTTCCCGTGATCAACCGGACGGCCTGCATCGGCAGGTAGACCATGCCCGTCTTAGGCGCATAGACCACGATGCCTTCAAGAGGGATCTCTCTAGAATCCATCCTGAGAATGTTCTTGTTCACCGGCAGTTCGGCCCACTTTCCCCGGTACTCGATCTTGACCACGGGGTTGTTTGGATCCACCTTCTTTACGGTGACAATGGCCCCAGGAATCGCTTTCTCCGGGTCCACGAAGAGGCGGTCGTTTAATCTGGCCAGGTTCAGCCCTAGAGCTCTGGCGCACACCGTCGCGATATCCGGACCATCCAGCAGCCCCTGCGGTTTGTCCGGGCCGTAGGCACAAGCTGCGGACGCTGAATCGCAAAGGACCGAGTCCACGGAATAAGTTTTCACCGCGCCGACCTGAATGGCATCAAGGGCTAGGGGGCTTCCTTTGAACCAACGGGCAAAAGTGTACTGTTCGCTGGAGCAGCCGTCCACGATGAGCACGATCACGCTCTTCGCTTTCCCGGCTGCCAGAGCCTCCGGCCCGGCCAGAAGCAAGAAGAGGATCGCCATGATATTTAGAAGGCAGTAGTGAAAAATTTTTTCCTCATCTCTCTTTTCTCCTCTTGGTATGAAAGACTGAAGTGCTACAAAAAGCAAGAGGTTTCCTGAACCGCCCCTTTACAGGGCCAGGGGTAGAGGGGGGTATTTCAGGCAGGACGGAGGATGGGGGAGGGGCTCGCCCTGAAAATTTCGCCCATGGCGGACCCCGCAAAGCGGGGATTTAACCGGGCAAGGTCAGCTCGTGGGCTATCCGATTCTCGATCTGAGTTCAAGAGGCGGGGATCTGAAGCGATATGTCCGCGATCTGGAAGAGGTGTTGATTCGGACCCTGGAGGATTTTTCCATAAAGGCCGGTCGGGATCCTGAGCATGTGGGCGTCTGGGTCGGTCAAAAGAAAATCGCTTCCATCGGCTTGAGCATACGCGAATGGGTAACCATGCACGGCTTTGCTCTCAATGTTTCCCCTAACCTGGAACACTTCTCGCTTATCCATCCTTGCGGCTTCAAAAACAGGAAAACCACTTCCATGCAGGAGGTCCTGGGGTTCCAACCTTCCATGGAAGAAGTGACCGAAAGGCTTCTGTGCCACTTCTCTGAGGTCTTTGACCTGGAACCCTGACCCGATGCCATTAGGATTCCTTGACGCGGTTCAATTTGCAGATTTTGCGGAAATGATGGCCGTAAATCGCAAAGGTAACCGTCAGAGAAAACAAACGGGGCCGGTGAAAAAAAGTCCACAACAAGAGCTTCCAGTATTGGAATCGCTCTCTGCCGAGAATACCAAGGCGGATGATTGAACGGAAGAATCCCACCAGACGGTGAAAATCCATGGGGGTTCTAATCTCCGGCGTTTTGTACTCTCGAAGAAAGGTCATGGCTCGCTTGTAGTAAGGTTTGGGCGAGTAGATGTGCTGCATGATGCTTCTGTATCCGTCGCGCAGCGCAGCATTGCCCATCTTGGAAAGGATGTTGGTTGTGCCGTCCACGTTGTCTCCGGAGAGGAGGCCGATCAAGCGGCCCTCCCTTCTCATGCGGTCATAGAGTCTGGTGCCGGGAGGAGCGTTCAGCAGGCCAACCATGGCCGTCACGATTCCGCTTTTTTGGATAAACTCGATCTGCCGCTGAAAGATGGAAGGGGTGTCGCTGTCGAACCCTATAATGAAGCCTCCTTGCACTTGCAGCCCGGCCCGCTGCATGAGCTTCACACTCTCGATCAGGTCCCGGTTCTTGTTCTGCTGCTTGTTGCACTCAGCGAGGCTTTCTTCATTGGGCGTTTCAATGCCTATGAAGACCGAGTCAAAACCGGCCTTGGCCATCATCTCCATGAGCGGCTGGTCGTCGGCCAGATTGACCGATGCCTCTGTGTTGAAGGGAATTCCTTTCTTGCCTTCTTGCCACTGAATCAGGGCGGGCAGAAGATGGGCCTTGAGATAGGCTTTGTTCCCGATGAAGTTGTCATCCACGAAAAACACAGGACTGCGCCAGCCCAGATTGTAAAGCCCGTCCAGTTCCACAATAATCTGTTCAGCGGTTTTGGTGCGCGACCGATGCCCGAACAGTGCCGTCACGTTGCAGAAATCACAGTTGAACGGGCAACCGCGGGAGAACTGGAGGCTCATGGAGGCATAGTGTTTTAAGTCCATCAGCTCCCACATAGGAGCAGGTGTTTTTTGAATATCGCAAAAATCGGATGTCTCGTAGAGGTGCTTAGCGCAGCCCTTCTCCAGATCCTCCAGAAATGGAGGAAGGGTCAGTTCGGCTTCATTCAGCACAAAATGGTCCACCTCTCCAAACTGATCGTGCTCGCTGGTGAAGAGCGGCCCTCCTGCAATGATTTTTAGACCGGCGCTTTTGCACCGGGCAATGATTTCACGCGCCGATTCTCTTTGCACGACCATCGCGCTGATGAAGGCGCAATCCGCCCAGGCCAGGTCTTTTTCCGTGAGCTTTGCCACATTCAAGTCCACTAACTTCTTCGGCCATGCTTTGGGGAGCATCGACCCGATGGTCAGCAGCCCCAGCGGCGGGAAGGCCGCTTTCTTGTGAATGAATTTCAGCGCGTGCTTAAAGCTCCAGAAGGTATCCGGATATTGAGGATAAATCAGCAGGGTTCGCATCGACTTCCTTTCCTCTAATCCTCTCAAGTGTTGCAAATGTCCTTTTGATTTTTTTATCAAAGTTGGAGGATGGTGATCATCGAGCAGGAATTGGATGACCGAGTTCAGATTCTTTTCTTTTTATCGGGAACCAGAAGGGATGCAATGGTTGAAGAGTGGCATGACCTTTATGCAACGCCGACCGTTCCAAAATTCTAATTAGGGCACCCCACCTTAATTCGGCAGGGTGCCCTTTACAGTTAAGAGCCGTTATTAAACTGCGGTGACATTCGCCGCGGCCGGGCCTTTTTTCCCTTGCTCTATGTCGAAGGTAACTTTATCGCCTTCTCTGAGAGACTTGAAGCCGTTTCCCTTGATCGCGGAATGATGAACAAATACATCAGGACCGCCCTCTTGGGCAATGAAGCCGAAGCCCTTCTGGTCATTGAACCACTTAACAGTTCCATTAGCCATAGTGACAACCTCCTTTCAAAAAGATTCTAATAGTTTCAAACTTCAGGGTGCCACTTTTGACAAATGGATTTTCCCTCAGAAGGAAACCGGCCAGCGTACAAAGCCAAGCCTTCTTAGTTATGTCAGACATTTTAAGCTTCTTTTAATCAAAGTCAAGTTATTTGAAATTTAGCTCTGCAATTCAGACACTACAGGGCATGGGGCGAGCCATAAACAGTGGGTCCTGGCTGTTTATTGGGGGTTGAAGGGGTGTAGAACGTCAAAGGGTGAAGCGAGTAGTCCTTGACGAGAGGGCACGGCGAACCGCCTCAGGGGAGGTTGAACATGGCGAGACTGGGAAAAGGGTGGTTCCATTTTTTGAAGAAGGGATTTTAGGGGGGTCAGCCTCGTTGGTCAACGAGGGAAAGGCCGGGGCGAACTTGACACCAGGGTTGCCGCGTTCTATAGTTCGCTTCCGAAAAAAGAACTTTAATCCTCTGACAGAAGGAAAGCGTTATGGACCAGAAACAGGCAAAACCAAAGAGATCGGGACTTCCTCTCATCAAGAGCAAGAAAGATGTTCTTGCGGTGGTAAGCGTCTTCCTGGGAATCATGGCGACCTCTGTGCTATTAGGGTTAGCTGCTGCGGCAGAGCCTCAGTCATCCCTTTCTGCAGATGCGGTCATCACCGCGAGTTCTCCCGTAGCGATTGTTTTTATGATCAGTGTATTGGCCCTGAAGGTTACGGCTTTCGTTCTCGGTTACCTCATCGTGCGCCTAGGGCATGACACCCTCATCAGGGGTGTGACAGGAGAGATAGATTTCGGCTTCTCGGGTAGCGGATTCAAAACAAAGCTAAAGGCAGCCAGCCCCGGGGCCCTATTTGTGCTCATGGGAGCGGCCATTATCATCTGGGGCCTGGCCATGCAAAAACCGTTTGAAGTCAAAGCCGGTCCCCCCCGCTGAATGAACCGCTGTGCAAGCAGCGCCCAAGGGTGACGAGACCCTTCACAGGGCAAAGGTTCCAGACTAAGAAGGAAGGAGAAAACGCGAGTATGAAGCGAGCCTATCGGCGAATCCATCTCCATGTGTTTGTTCTTCTGATCGCAGTTCTTTGCATCGTCTCATCACCCGTGGCCGCACAAGACAATGAAGCAGAAGGCAATTACAAGAAGTTCATGGCCATTTACGGGCAAGAAAAACCGACCAAGGCAGAGCTTCAGAGTGCACTGGGCTTTCTTGCAAAAGCCAATGATCTTTCGCCGAATACATACAAGTACGTGTTCAGCCTGGGCGCGCTGAACAACACCCTTGGTCGTTTTGAGGAAGCCTCTCGGTGGCTCGAAAAAGCCCATTCCCTTGCCTCAACCGAACAGCAAAAACATGCGATTCAGGATGAAATTGACTACTGCCAGGTTCAACTGGCCAAGGTCAGAGCGAGTCGATGGAGTGGCTCAGAGATCTTCCAAACGGCTGAACCCTCTCCCTAACTGGCGCATGGACAGGATGCGTGAAGAAGAGGTGCCTTCCCTGAAGTCATTGGCCCGGCAGGCCTCAGACATAGGCCTCCATTCTCCTGAGATTGCAGAGATCCGCCTTTTTCTGTTGTTCCTGGATCAGCAACAAAAGGCGGACGATCTCTATCGCATGGCTAAGAAAAAAGGCCACACATTCGATTTGGGAGAAGAGATCGGGGAACTGGGGCTGACCGAGAGCGAGTGGCGGGCCTTTCTGAAGACCGCATTTCGAGACTACAAGGCGGATATTTCCCGGGGATCGGGGGAAATGTCCAATCCGGATGAGGTCAGGTTCCTTCAGCAGGCGTTAAATGAGCTATTGGGTGCGAATCTGAAGACGGATGGGATATGGGGTCCTACGACACAACAAAAGCTCATAGAATTCCAAAGCAAGTTTAACCTGGGAGCTGACGCTGTCCCTGGTCCTAGAACGATTGCTGAACTCAAGAGACAGTAGACTCTTGCCCGGATGAAGGCTCTGGAATCTAACCCGTAAGCTTGGATGTCCCTTGGCGAGGGGAGATAAGAGCGAGAACGCTCATAATTAGCGCCACAAACCATTACATTATTGAGTCTTAGTTATGTTGATCAACTCAGCCCCCTTCGCTTTGATTGTAGAGAAACTGCGCGCCGGTCAAATGGACCTCACCACGTATGTGGATGAGATGTGCGATCGTGTGGCAAAACTGGATTCGCGCATCGAAGCAATGCTGCAGGAGCCGGACCGGCGCAGCCGCGTGAGGTCCGAGGCGAGAGAACTCCAAACGCGCTACCGGGATCCTGCAACGCGGCCGCCGCTCTATGGTGCACTGGTTGCTGTGAAAGATATTTTTCACGTATCAGGCTTTGTTACAGCCGCAGGGTCAGCGGTACCTCCCGAACTTTTTGCCGGCCCTGAGGCCACATGCGTCCAAATGCTTCGCGATGCGGGTGCGATCATCCTTGGAAAATCGGTTACAACCGAGTTTGCGTATTTTGAGCCCGGTCCGACCCGCAATCCCCACAACCTCTCACACACTCCCGGCGGCTCCAGCAGCGGGTCGGCAGCTGCGGTGGCGGCAGGGTTCTGCACCCTGTCGTTGGGCAGCCAGACCATAGGCTCCGTGATCCGGCCCGCAGCCTTTTGCGGTATCATTGGCTTTAAGCCGACGCTTCATCGGATCCCAACAGCGGGGCTCGTCTATTTCTCCCGGACCATGGACCAGATTGGGTTCTTCACACAAGATTTGGCAGGCACTGCGTTGGCCGCGTCAGTGCTCTGCCGGCCGTGGAGGTCTGTTTCTGCGACAGCTATCTTGCCTGTCTTGGGAGTCCCTACAGGCCCCTACCTGCAACAGGCAGACCCGGAAGGGTTGCTGGCGTTTGAGCAGCACTTGTCAAAGCTAGAAACTTTGGGTTGCACGATTAGAAGAGTGCCGGCCTTGCCCCACATTGGGGAGCTTAACAATCTTCACCGGCGCATGGTCTTCGCTGAGTTCGCCCGGGAACATGCTGAAATATACGCCATGCATGCGCCTCTTTATCGAAAGCGGACCGCTGAGATTATCGAGATTGGGAAAAAGGTCAGCGACCAGGAACTCGCGACTGCCCGAGCCAATTCCTCGGCCCTGAGGCGAGAGCTGGAGGCTGCGATGGCTCATACAGGCATTGATCTGTGGGTTTCCCCTTCCGCTCCAGGTCCTGCCCCTGAAGGCATCCAGGCCACGGGCGATCCCAACATGAACTTACCCTGGACTCATGCGGGAATGCCGGTGATCACGTTGCCTGCTGGACAGGCTAAAAACGGGCTTCCCCTTGGCTTACAGTTTATTGCCCCTTTTGGTGCGGACGAACTACTGTTGGCTTGGTGCCAGGTGCTCGCAGATGGCTGAAAAACGCCCATCTACTGCGTTGCCCTCGTTCCTCGTCATTGCGACGTACTCTTATGTACGTCTCACTCCTCGGGATTTCGGGCGCCTTGTATCTGAGCATTTTTGAGCAACCTGCGTGGTCTTTCTCGATAGAGAGTTTGGCAAAAGAGTAGGCGTCATCTTTGAAATACAGCTTAGGGATTTTTCGTCCAATCTTCAAAGAAAGGAGAAAGCTTATGCATCAAAAGGTTATTGATTTGTATGAAAAGTACTCTCATGGATCATTGGATCGGCGTGAATTCCTCAAGAGACTCGCCCTTGTTGCCGGCGGCACGGCTGCTGCCAATGCGCTGCTGCCTTTGTTGGAACGGAATTCTGCAAGAGCGCAAGTCGTAGCAAAGGATGATGCCCGTCTGATTGTGGAGAACATGAAATATCCCGGTGAGACAGGCGAGGTTCGGGCTAATTTCGTCAGGCCCAAGGGAGATGCAAAACTTCCCGGCGTGGTCGTTATCCACGAGAATAGAGGACTGAATGCCCACATCGAAGACGTGACCAGGCGCATTGCTCTGGAGGGATTCTTGGCTATAGCGCCGGACGCCATGTCACCACTTGGTGGGACTCCGGAAGACTCTGAGAAGGCCCCTGCACTCATTGGTCAATTAGATAAGGAAAAGACAACAAAGAATTACCTTGCCGCGGTCAAATATTTAAAGACCCATCCTCTGTCTAACGGGAAGGTGGGAGTCGTGGGATTCTGCTGGGGAGGTGCAATGGCCAACCAGGTGGCCGTTTATTCTCCGGATGTGGTTACGGTAGTTCCCTATTACGGCGCCGCGCCGGCACCTGAAGATGTCCCAAAAATTAAAGCCTCGTTGCTTTTGCATTATGCCGGTATTGATGAACGAATTAATAGTGGCATCCCTGCATTTGAAGCAGCCCTCAAGAAGGCATCAATCGATTACAAACTCTACATGTATGAGGGGGCTCAACATGCGTTCAATAATGACACAACCCCTGCCCGATATAACAAGGAGGCAGCCCAGCTTGCCTGGCAGAGGACCATCGCGTTCCTCAAGGAAAAGCTGAAACCCTAAGGCACATAGGGACAAAGGCACATAGGCACAAAGCAAAACAAGGGACATAGTCACACAGGCACAGAGGGACAAAGCAGAAGACTTCTTCTTTTCTTTACCCTTTGCATCTTTGCCCCTTTGTCACTTTGTCCCTTTCTTCGGCTTTGTGCCTTTGTGACTCTGTCCCTTTGCCCCTCAAACTATCAGCTTTAGCTGATAGGGGTCGACTTCCCCATGCAACATTTCTTGTACTTCCTGCCGCTGCCGCAGGGGCACGGGGCGTTACGACTTATTCTGGGATGAGGCTGGGTCTGCATGGCAGGGCGAGGAGGCACTTGCCCTTCGATGCTCTCCCTGTGCCGTAGGGCGGACAGTTCTGCAAGAAAAGGCTGGCAGTGGGTAAAAAAGCGTTTGTAGCCCGCACACAAATAGTTCAGCCCTGCTTCGCCATCGGGGGTCCGGAGAATGCGATCCTTCGGGCACCCTCCGTTACAGAGAGGGAGGACCTCACATTCCAGGCAATACCGGGGTAAGGTGTCCCATTTGACTTGGCCGAATGCCCTCTGCCTCGGACCTTCGATGAGATCGACCAGCCGGGTCTCACGGATATTCCCCAAGTGGTGTTCTTTGTGGACGAAGTGATCACAGGCAAAAAAATCTCCATTGTGTTCGATCACGGGAACATCACCGCAGCTTTTCTTAAAGATACACAGTGTATGCTCCTGCCCCAAGGCTGTTCTGGCCGCCTCCTCGAAGATCTGGACTTTTATCTGCCCGATATCCTGACTCGTCCACTCATCGAAGATGGCGCAGAGAAAAGCGCCAAAGGCCTCAGAGGGGACGGTGCAAGAGCTTACAGTTCCATCGATGTCCGGCCGGGGCTCTACCAAAGGTAAGAAACCCATGTATGTGGCTTTGATCTGCTTAAAGAACCGGTAAACCTCGGCGGGGTGGTGGACATTGTGCGCGTGTACCACGCACAGGATATCGCATGGGATTCGGTGCTTACGCAGGAGTTCGTAACCGCTCATTGCCTGGCTGTGGGTGGGTTTCCGCCCTTGGTAAGGCGATGGCTGTCATGCATTTCCTGCGGACCGTCCAGGCTGATCCCCACGGCCAAATCCTTCTGCAGCTAAAAACCGGCACCAGTCCTCATCGATGAGGGTGCCATTGGTTTGAATCCCGTTGATGATCTGACGGTGAGAGGGCTGATGCTTGCGCTGCAATTCAACGATCTTGTGAAAGTAATCCAATCCGAGCAGGGTCGGCTCCCCGCCGTGCCAGGAAAAAGGGATTACCGGATCGGGGGAGGTTTCAATGTGCTGAAGGATGTATTCTTCCAGGATATCGTCGGGCATGCGAAAGGAGTTTTCATCAGGATAGAGGCTTTGTTTTTTCAGGTAGTAACAGTAGTCACAACTGAGGTTACAAATGGAGCCAATGGGTTTAGCAAAAATTTGATAGGGGCGGGAGGCCTTGGCCATGGTGTGATCTCCCTCTATGCCGCTAGACCTTGCTCTGAAAAAGCTTTTCTTTCAAAACCAGACATGCAGCCACAAAAACCACAAAGTCGACAGCAACCGTCAGGAAGATAAAGATAAGGCCCGCAAAGGCAGATGACGCAGGCATTTGTGATTCTGCGCCAGTATGCCCCATGAAAGAACCTAGGGCGATGGAGAGCATCGAAAGAACGACCAGGGGCAAACTGAACTGGAAATTTCCAATCAGACACTTAATCCCAAGCGGTATGCAAGAAAATCTCTCTCCTGTGAGAAACACAAGGGGGATGACATAGATGCTCAAAATATTGATCAATCCGTACACGAGTTCAGTAACGGTGCCGGCCGCCAACCCGGAAGAATAACTGATCAGAAGCCAGATGAACAAGGGAGCATGCAAGACGATGCTCACTGAAATGAAATTCCACCAGTGCTGACGTAAAAGCTGTCCCCAAGGCACAGGACCTTGGCCAGTGATGATTTCAGTAAATCGCCCATACATTAAAGGATATATAATCAAGGTTGCGAGAACAGAACCTAAAGTCAATATCCCGCCAAAGCCCTCTGGAAAAAGAACCGACAAATAGGAGGCACCGATGACTAGATAGGGCACAATAAGTAAAGCAGCATTTGATTTGATGAGATTTATTGCTTGAACAATGTGTGGCCGTATGGACTGATCCATTTACTATAACCTTTCAAGAATGAGCTGATCGATAACCGCCGACCGCTTATCTCTTCCCCTCTTTCCCTTCTTTTTAGCTTTCCAGTTCCTCCAGCACCTTAAAAACAAACCGGATAGGCCATTGAGCCGGACCGCCATTCAAGGCAAGGGCAACTGCCGCTGTTTCCAGGATCTCCTCCCGGCTGGCTCCAAGGTCAGCAGCACTGCTGACATGGAATTCAATTCAGCCATAACACTTTTGCGTGATACTGATTCCCAGAGCAACGAGCTCTTTGTATTTCCGAGACAAGGCGCCGTCTTTCAAGGCATCGGCTTCCAGATCTTCAAATTTACGAAAGGTGCTGATCCCGCTGCGAAACATAGCTTGATTGTACTTCTTGCGGGTTTTTCTTATTTCACTGATCTCATCGAACATCGCTTTCTCCTAGATAGAATTTGGTTTTGATAGGGTGGACTATACGGAATAGCCGCTCGTGTGTCAAGGTAAGGGACGGGCGTTTACCCATTTCTTTGCACCCCCTTTGCCAAGACTTTGTGAGATACCTTCCGAGGAGCCGCCTCCATATCCGCAGCAAACGGAAAAAACATAAAGCAGCCAAGGCGGAGAGGTACCCCGAACAAAAGAAATACCAAAGGGAGAAAGACGGCGATCAAAGTGCCGGCCAGGATCAGGAAGGAAACCCGCTCACCTCCGCCCTGCTCCCCGAAAACTGGTCCGGATGTTGTGATAGTTTTCAGGCATAATCGGGGCCGCGGATGAAGAAGACAGGTGTGAGTCGAAGGCGGTTAAGGGTAGAGAGGATGATCAGGATGTTGCGGGAGGAGGTGAAAGGGTTATGACTTGACAACACCAAGAAACCCGTAGGCGGGCAAGCCTGGCGTTCACCGTGGATATCGTTCATGCGATGGCCAACGCATGGACCTCTCGCGCCAGCCGGTCTCCTATTCGATCCTCCTCTCGGGCAAGTTCAAAGTGGCTTTGAAGATTAAGCCAGAATTGAGGGGCCATGCCAAAGTAACGTCCGAGACGCAACGCGGTGTCCGCCGTGATGCACCTGTCGCCATGAACAATTTCGTTGATGCGGCGGGCAGGGACGCTGATATCCTTCGCCAGGCGATACTGCGAAATGCCCATAGGCTTGAGGAACTCCTCCAAGAGAACCTCGCCGGGGTGGATGGGAGATATCTTTCTCTTGTTCATGTTTCTGCTCCTAATGATAGTCTACGATCTCCACGTCATAGGCATTCCCATCTTGCCACCGAAAGCAGATGCGCCATTGATCGTTAATCCGGATGCAGTGTTGTCCTAATCTGTTCCCACTCAGTGCTTCCAACCGATTCCCCGGGGGCACCCGTAGTGCGGTGAGATCGGGAGCCGCATCAATCATCCAGAGCTTGCGCTCAAAGTGCTGGTTGCGATTACCCAATAGAACTCAACCTCAAGCTTTCTTCGTGTGAGTGATGATGTCCTTGGCGATCTGAGCCCAGACCTCCCCGTGCGGCAGGTCGTGCCCCATGCCTTCTATGATCTTCAGCTTAGCCCCCGGCACAGCCTCGGCAGTATCCTTGCCTGCCTCCACTGAGACAAGAGGATCGGCATCACCGTGAATGATCAGGGTAGGTACCCTTACGCCTTTCAGCGCGGGCTTCCTGTTCTCTTGCGTCAATACGGCAACGAGTTGCCTACCGGTGCCTTGCGGGCAGTAGGCGCGGTCGAATGCCTTAGCCATGGTGCCACGGACCCATTCCTCATCAAGTCCGAACCGGGGCCCTGTAATCGCCCGGAAAACGTTGAGGTAGAACTGGACGAAGGGCTCACGTTCCTGAGGGGGAGGGGTGAGCAAAAGACCCATCACCTCAGGCTTAGGCTGCGGGAGATGGGGGTTGCCTGTTGTGCTGTAGATGGATGTCAGGCTTAACACACGCCGGGGATAATTGATTGCAAGGCTCTGTGCAATCATTCCTCCCATGGACATGCCGCATATATGGGCCTTATCAATTTTCAGAGCATCAAGCAGGCCAACCGCATCAGCGGCCATGTCCTCGATCGAGTAAGGAGGGGTGACTTTCTGACCGCTCATCAGTTTACCAATCACGTCCATAATGTCAGGCACGCCTGCCTCTTCGAACTTTGTTGAAAGCCCTGCATCCCGGTTGTCGAACCGGATCACATACCGGCCGGCATCCGCAAGCTGCCTGCAAAATTCTTCGTCCCAATAAATCAGATGGCCGCCCAGCCCGATAATGAGGAGGATCGGGGGCGAGGACGGGTTCCCGAAGGTTTCATACTCAATCCGGATATTGTTTGCGCTTGCTTTGGGCATTCGATCACCTCCGTGTTCTTGGTACCTCGTCGAAATAGAAATCCTATTTACTAGAGAATATCCTCTTTTGCAGGCATGATCAATGAGGATTTGGTCACCGAACGGGAAAATGGAAGAAACAAAATCCGCAGAATTCGAAAGGGGACATTTGATTTTTTGGAAATGCGAGTATATTCGGCCTGACCGGAAGAACTTATGCGCTCAAACGGTCAGAATGACTCCGATGACAATGAGAAGAGTTCCGATGACCGTGAAAACATCAATGACTTCACTCTCCTTCATGGCGAGATAGGCCACCACCATGGTGAAAAGAGGATAGATGCAGGTGACAGGAACCACTATGGCCACTTTGCCGATCGCCATGGCCCAATAATAAGAGACAAGTGCAACGGAGTTGCAAAGGCCCGAGAGAACAGCGAACATCACCCCTTGTTTAGTTGCCGATGTCCATCCCTTATGCTGCCCTGCTGCAAGGAAGAAGAGGATCATGAAAAGCAGGGCCGTGGCATTGGCAATGGTCGCCCCATATAAAGGATTCAGCCCACTCAAGAGCCCCTTCTTGGCAAAAATCGGCGCCAGCCCAAAGCATACGGATGCAAGAACAGCCTCGGTTTGACCGCGCAAGCGATTCATTTCCTTCCCTTCATCAAAAGGATGTACACTCCGGATAGAGTTAGGCCGATGCCGACGAACTGGAGGACGCTCACTTTCTCACCCAGCACGGTTACCGCAAAGGCAACGGAGATAATAGGGTAGGTGGAACTGATCGCAATGCTCTGGGTCACGCCGATGAATCGGAAACTGCTGTAGTAAAGAGCCCTTCCCAGGAGATAGTTGAAGAATCCTGCGAGCATGAAGTAGAAGCGGATCAACAGCGGGATATCGAGAAAGCCGGAGAACTCTTGCACGCCACCGATCCCTATCAGGAAGACCAATGCCAAGAAATCATTCAACCTCGGGAGAATGACGTGAGGAGAACCTGTGCCAAGTGCACCGCACTAAGCCATCAAGTTTACTGGCGCACAAAAGGCGACACTGGCTGTCCTCAAAAGGGACGATGCGTACCGGCTCTCCCTGGAGGGCAAGCGCTATTTGTGGAACCTGTGATCGGCGTGCTATTTGGTCAAATACGAAATGAGGATGACGATCGCGACCCCCGCTACCAAGATCACCATAAAACCGCCCATGCCCAGGAAGGTAATAAATGCGCTCCAGAACCCTTTTTTTTCCTTTGCTATTTTTTCGTTCATGACAACCTCCATGTGCCAAACGATGGCTAGCGATAAGTTATCGATTGCTTACATTTTACTGCAGACATCGTGTACGTCAAGCAAAAAGTGATCGTTTACTGACTATTTTTCTTTGTTTCTAATCTCATATGATTGTGAATGGATTTATCGCAGAGATGAATGGTCCTGGAGAGAAAATGGCAGGTTACGATTTGGGAATGAAACCTATCGGGCGGGCAGATAGACTGTCGCTTATGATTTCCCAATTCATACGTAACAAATCTTATTTTGTCTAGTGATCCATTTGAGTTGTGCGGCATTATCCTCTAAGGGTTTCTTGGTGTTGTCAAGTCATAACTCTCTCACCTCCTCCCTCTTGCATGATAACGGTCATGGCTTTGAAGTAGTCCCTCTGCACTTTGAGGTTAGAGACAGTGCAGTACCTTTGCGTGGTTTTGATCCTGCTGTGGCCCAGAAGATCCTGGATGGTGACCAGGTCTGCATCGGCATTAAGTAACTGTGTGGCCATGGTATGGCGTAGATGATGACAAGAAACTTCCAATCTTGCTGACCAAGACGGGATCGTCCCGACCGTGGCGCTCACTTCCCACGCTCTTTGATCCTATCTCTTTCCACACCCCCTGGGCGGGGCCACTGGCATTCCATTTCAAAAAGCTAAAATGTTACGAAAAAATGACATTACCCACTTCAAGAGAGGCTCGCTGTCCGGTTTATTGCCATCGCATGGGTTATCCCATTTTCTTGCATAGAAAGTGCAAGTTGAAGGGGTCATCAGGGATATCCAATACCTGAACCGTTCTAAACCCGGCTTCGTTAAGCATCTTGACTGCTCCTTGCCGCCCCCACATCATCCCTAGACCTGCACCGCCATCAACTAAACCTACCGGCATGCAATGCATCAAGCTGACCGTGTATAAGAAGGGTCCAATGGGATGATCCTTATTATCAGACAAATAACTGCTTGCTGCTATATCGACCATTGAAAACAACCCGCCCTGCCTCAATATCGCATGAACATTGATCAGAGCATCGAGCGGTCGGGTTTGGTCGTGAATAGAGTCAAAGGCCGTCACGTAATCAAATGACTCCAGAAGGTGACGATTATCCTTGAGAAAAGCAGCATCCAAGTTAAGAAAAGACACATTTCGCAATCTCTTGCTTGACGCCACACATCGAGCTTTCTCAATAGATTCATCTGAGATATCAATACCAATGAACGCACTATTAGGGAACGCTTCTGCCATGAGCATAACCGCAATACCCTCGGCGCATCCAAGATCGCATACGTGTATTCCGCTCCTCAACTGCTCTATGAGTCGACCTTCCGCAACAGAGGGCAGAAATTTGTCGACCAGAACTGCGCGATGTTTGGCATCAGCCAATTGGGCCATAAATTCATAAAACGCTGGATAATGGCGATACGTTACCCCTTCACCCGTGCTAAATCCTTGGAGTACCGGTTCAATTGCGCAGGTCGTCAGCAGCGGTATCTCTTGGGTGTATACTCCCAGATTAGAGTTGCCGGCTCGCCTCGTTATCAGGTCAGCATGCTCCTTTGGAAGATAGAATAAATCCTCTTCTGATGAGCTCTGTGACAATTCCACAATCCCTCCTGAAACCATCACCCCAAGCCATTCTTTGACATACCGTTCATTCAATCCCGCTTTCTTTGCGATAGCTGAATCGGTTTGTGGCAATTCAAATCCATCCATCACGTCGAAGAGTCGAGTTCTGTATCCAATCGCCAAAGCGAGATTCAGTGCGCCATCATTTAGGATAGCAGTCAGGCGCTTTGAGAATTTCCTTTGTTTTTCAACCGAGTTCGCATTCATAAGTCGCCTACACTCTAAACACGGGATAATCGTCTTCCGGGGATATGTGTAGAATACTCTGGCTTCTAGCGTTGTAGGATTTGCCACGTCTGGATTCTTGCGGTTGCTCACAAAAAATGATCCCGGCGTGAAGTCAGGTTCTGGTATGGATTATCAACAGTATCTATAACCCATGATTGGCGCCACCTTCTCAGAGGGTCTCAATCTTTACGGGCTATGACACGACTACCGTCAGGCTTCAGGATCTTTTTCTCCTCTTCCGCGCAACTGTCCTGCCCCTGCTGCTCTTCGCTTGAGCCTCGGCCACTTTCGTTCTTGCCTCTCTAGCCCCCAGCCCTCTGATCGAAAGAAGGGCTGCCTTGGTTTTGTCGCGCAGTCTCAGCGCCCCCTCCTTCCTTTCCCACAGGTACACCGAGTGAGCGGTGGTTCCCAATAATTTTCCGAAATCGGACTGGCTCAGACGCAATCTGTTCCGGAGACTGCGAATGCCTTTTGATGTTAACCGGGCTTTCGTGGTTTCTTCAGTAACCGTCTGAGGGGATTCTACCTGGTACTTTTTCATCGTCGCTACGAGGCGCCTGTTCTCCTTTTCAAGTAAGAGCACTCTTCTCTTCAAATCCGCCACAATTTTCCTTAGCCACGTGTTCGACTTTCCAATCCCCTGAGTAGCGCCTTTGGCTTCCTTCCTGCTGATTCTCATAATTTCCGCTTTCAGAACTTTCGCAATGTTCGACATAGCATGCACTCCTTTCGTTTCCGGGTTCATAATATCCAGCATATTCTAAGGCATCTAAAAATACTTATATATGAAACATTCAGATATTGCAATTTCATAAACTCATCGTCAAAGGAGATGCTAATTCCAGAAGGAGTTAACAGGGCGCAGTGGATCATGGAAGGTTTACCTCACGGCAAGACAAGCAGGGCTGGATGCCCCTGGTCCCGTTCATCAGGTCATGGGGCGGGGAATGGAATGAGTAAAGATATTCCGCAATAAGGCTTATGGAGAGGACTTTCTGGATCGAGGAATCGAATCTGTGTTCGGGATCTATTGTTCTCAATCTGGCCTTTTTGGGCACTTCATTCTTGACCTATCGAACGAGAGTTGCGTTCAGAAGAGAAGTCCGATCCGAGAAAAGGTACAGTGGCCTCCCAACAGAACAAGCGCGGTCCGTCAGGAGTGAGGTAAGCCCATTTTGATAGGTTTCTCCATGAGTAACCTCCGCTATGGAGGCTAAAGTGTGGAAGGCAAAATACTTATGCCATGGGTTGTAAAAGGCCTGGGAAGTCAAGAAAAACCTTTTCCTTAGAACCGGTTGAACCGGACGGGTCCAGCCCGACGGATTGAGGCCTATATCAAAACCTCGTGGGGCAGCAAGAAAAAAGTTGAGGGTACGGAAAGGCAAAGTAAAAGCCCCTTTCGGGGCTTTTACCAGAGGAAGGCTCCAGAGATCAGAGTCAGCGCTTATGAGGCAGAGTCTCAAGTGTAGGGGAAGGTGCGCCAGAATTCCTTGTCCTTGTCCTTCCATTCCACTTCGAATTTCCTGTTGTAATAGGACTCGAATCTTTCCAGCCAGCGCCACCAGGTGCTTTTCCCTGCCTCGACCGCCTGCAACACATCATTCAGGTACTCTGCGATGTCTACGATTTTGTCCTTAGGCACATAGAGGGCGGCTCCCCTCTTGTAGGAGGTGATCGTGTGGTCGGGACTCAAAGCATGGGCGGTGAGCATCACAGGGATCACTTTTCTGTTCCGTGCAATCTCGAGAAGCTTGTATCCATCCACGCCCATGATATCCAGAACAGCCACGTCAAAAACCTGGGTTTCCAAAGCCAGCTTGGCCTCTTCAAAGGTAGAAGCCTTCACCACCTCACACATGGACAGCAGTTCTTCGAGAGTCTCAAGGACGTCAGGCTCATCATCCACGATCAGAACAATTTTACCTTCCAGAAGATTCCTGGTCATTTTCAAACCTCCGTTGAAATATTCTTCCCATCCCTCTATTTTCCAATAGGCCGAAGCGATTTTTCTGTCAACTTCTTTTTCAAGGTGTAAAAGAATGGGGGCGGGAGACCTTGCTGAATCTAGGGTTGACAACGCTTCGAGGTTGCCCTTAGAATTGCTTGCAGGGTCATATCGTAAATAGGAAATCCCCGTCGTTCCTTAGAGGGTCCAGAAGGAGATAAGAAATGCAGGAAGAGAAACCGGAAAGATCTCATGTTCGAGGACACGGCCGCATCGCCGTTTTGGTGCTCCTCATCCTTGTCGTTTTCTGTGTCGTGGTGATGGTGATCAATTCCAGAAAGCCCCAGTCTCATCCCATGGAAAAGTTGGACAAGAAGGTCAAAGGCGCTCACTTCATCAAGATCAATGAGATGCTGATCAAGGATATGGCTGATAACTGGCTGCCCAACGATACGTTCTGGCCAACGGCCTTTCTGGATAACATGCCCAATTTCCAGCTGGGTGTCCTTGAGGTTGTGCGATACAATGCCAGGGTGTTGCGGGATAACCTCTCTCGCATGAGGACGACAGACCGGCTGGACCCAAGTGCCGAAGCCGCTTTCACGAATTTGTCCAATGACCCCTTCAAATGGTGGTTCCCGTCTGCTGAAAGCAAATGGAAACTGGCCTTCCAACACCTGGAGACTTACAACCAGAATCTCGCTTCAGGGAAGTCTCATTTCTATCCCAGGGCCGACAACCTGATAGAACTCCTTAATCAGTATCTGTCTCTTATGGGTGGAGCGAACACCCGGTTGATCAATGCACCACGGGATCTGAAAGCCGCTGTTTCCATCGAGGGGCAGAAGGATAAGGCAGCGCCGGCTCAAACCGTGGACATCGATATTCCCTGGCGACAAATTGATGACAACTTCTACTATGCCCAGGGCGTGGCTTACGCATTGTATGAGTCCTTCAGGGCGATTCGAGTCGACTTCAACGAGGTTCTCACGGACAAGAACTCCGTGACCCTGGTCGACAAGATCCTGGAGATTCTCGGTCGATGCTATTTCGAGCCCTTGATCGTTTTCAATGGGGACCCGGACAGCATTTTCGCAAACCATTCCTTGAATCTCTCAGGAATATTCAATGACGCCAGGCAGAAGATGAATTCCCTGACCGTGGCCCTGATGCAAGGGTAGGGAAGACGGCGCCTAAAGTGAGCACGATGCTAAGGCCCACGGTTAAAGACCCTAAGACGCCAGAAGGATAGGAGAGCGATGGGTAATACAAGGGAGCTAAAGGAGTTCTTTCGATCGATGATGCATTATCCGATGCACCGTGCTCCGTGCGCCGTGCTACAGGTGTTAGTGTCTAAAATGCATGAAATGTCCATTGCCCAGAGCCTGATCACCATCGTCCAGGAGGAGATGGCAAGAAACGGCGCGAAAGCGCTCAGGTCGGTGCGCCTGAGTATCGGGGAGATGTCCGCCATTGTGCCGGAGTCTCTGTCCTTTTGTTTTGAGATTATCATCGAGGGAACTCCTCTTGAAGGGGCGAGACTCATCATGGACAGGATTCCTCTCAAAGGATACTGCCCGGACTGTGAACGGCCGTTCCCTATCAAGGAGTTTGTTTTCGTTTGCCCGACCTGCGGCAGCACAAATGTGGAAACGATTGAGGGACAGGAGCTGTCGATCGTCGAGATGGAGGTGGAGTGAGAAAAAGAGAGAAGACAGGAGACAGAATACAGAAGACAGTAGTAAAACCAGTGAACGGTGAGCAGTGGGCAGTTAGGAAGACAGAAGACAGTAGGAAAAGCGAGGAACGGTGAACGGTCAACAGTGAACGGTGAACCGTGAACGATTTGGCGGAGGTTTTTCATGAAAGTTTCGGTGGTGAGAAATATCCTGGAGGCGAACGAGCGGATCGCTGAACAAAACAAGGCTTTGTTTCAAGAACATCACCTGCTGGTCATCAATCTCATGAGCTCTCCGGGTGCTGGAAAAACCAGCCTTCTGGAAAAAACGATTGATGCCCTGAAAAAGGATCTCCGAATCGGAGTGATCGAAGGAGATATCCAGTCCACGAGCGACGCCGAGCGCATTGCCCGGAAGGGAGTTCCCGCGGTGCAGATCAACACGGGAGGGGCATGCCATCTGGACGGGAACATGATCCGGGAGACCTTTCAAGAGTTCGATTTCAGCCGATTGGATCTCCTGGTGGTCGAGAACGTCGGAAACCTTGTTTGTCCTGCGGAGTTCAACGTAGGAGAGGACTTTAAGGTCATGATCTTAAGCGTTGCGGAGGGGGATGACAAACCGTCCAAGTACCCTCTCATGTTTCACGAGTCGAAAGTGCTCCTGGTCAACAAAATAGATCTCCTTCCCTATGTGGATTGCAGCGTGGAGAAAATCATTAAGGACTCTTTGAACATCAATCCGGAGTTGGCCATCTTCCAGGTCTCTTGCAAGACCGGGGAAGGCCTTGAAGACTGGTACCGGTGGTTGCGTGAGAGAGTGAAGGAGAAATCGCGGAGCTTCAGAGAGGGATGCCACGGTTGACGATTTGAAACTATCGGACTTCGCCAAGAAGAGGATGACGACTCTCAGAAGGCCTTCCTCCACGAGGCCGGCTCTGTACCGGATCGAAGAAGGTCATGCCCGAGCGGTTGTCAAGGATTACAGCGTTAACCGCTGGGTGTTCAGGAATCTTGTCGGCCGCTTTTTGATCTGGAGAGAAAAGAAAGCTTACCGAAGACTCAAGGGGCTGAATGGAGTTCCTGCCCTTTACGGCGTCGTCGGAGGCCTTGCGCTGGTCCTTGAGGAAATCCACGGCAGAAGCATGGAAGGACTTGAAAAGAAGGAAAGTCTCCCTGCCACGTTCTTTGAGAACTTGCGCGATCTGGTGGAGGCCTTCCACCGAAGAGGCCTGTGTCACTGCGACCTCAAGAGAGCGGCCAATGTCCTGGTTGGAGACGATGGAAGACCCTACATCATCGACTGGTCGGCCGCCATTTTGGAAAAGGAGTTCAAATTTTTCCCCGCCCGCCTGATCTACAAGAGATTTCTGCTCGATGACCGGTATGCGGTTATCAAGTTCCAGCTCAGGCACTGCCCTGAGGCCATCCACCCTGAAGACCTGCGCCGTTATCAGGACCGAAGCCCCGTGGAAAGAGCGGTCAGAAAGCTGCGAGACCGGGCAAGGCGTTTCCTGCAAAAAGTGGCGTGATCCCACAGCCTCAATAGAGGCGGTTCAGTGGCCGGTATCCAGGGTCACCAGAAACACGTCGATGATGTTGAGCCTCATGTCCGTGTCCTGCAGGCCGTCAGGCTCGATGAGGGCTCGGAAGTTCTCTTTTTCAAAATGGCTTGTCACCCATGTTCTCCGACTTGAGGCAAACACACTTCCCGCAATCAAAACGAGTAGGGCTTCTCAAGGATGAGGGTTTTCCTGGAGAAATCCCAGGTAACCCTTGATCGAATTTCCAATGAAGAACTTTTCTCTGTCTTGATCCGCAGAAAACATGGCTTCAAAAGCCTTGAGCTCAGGGTCTTCGGCTAGGAGTCTCGCCATGCCTCTTTCCATGAGACGGTGATCGCCTTTTGTGATTTCTTCGCGGAGGACCGTTTCCCATAAAAGGAGTTGAGCCCGTTCTCTTTTCAGCATGCGGTGAGAACTGTTCGCTTTACCAAAATGCGCATAGCAAATGGGCAGATCCTTCGCGGTCAGGAGACGATCAATGCTTCCAAGAAATTCCTTCAGAAAAAAAACAGGGGGTGTCGCAGGGCGCAAATACTCCCAGTCCTTAACTGCGAGATAGATACCGCCCGCCTCGCCGGCAAAGAGATTTTCCTGGATGATGAAGCTGAGATGGTGAGGTGCGTGGCCGGGGGTCTCGATGATGTCGATGCCTTCCACCCGGGCCTCTGTGTGGGGTATGAGGCGTTCCTTCTTTACCGGCCTTATCGGGCCATAGGCCTCTGCAAGATCCCCCAGGGTTTTCTGGCTTCCTAGCCAGAGCTTCGAAGGGTCGACAAGATGAGAAATCGCTTTGCTGTGACAAACGGCGCGGGCCATGGGGAAGTGATCAAGAAATTCCGCCAATCCTCCTGCGTGATCCATGTGGATATGGGTGAGGAGAACAAAATCCACCTCGCGAATCCCCAAGACTGAGAGAGATTCGATGAGTTTTGTCACTGACCTGGAAGGCCCGACATCAATGACTACGGTCTTGTCGTAGGGACACAACCACGATCCGATGAACCGATCAAATCCCGGCCTGTCCTGCCTGAGTTCGATTAAAAGGGGATGCATAGGGCTTTACCTCACCAGATGTTGAACCGTCGTCCGGATCACTTGAGCGGACACCTCAGCCATCGCTTCACTCATGGCTTCAGAAAGACTGGTGAGGTTTCTCTTCTTGCACGGTTTGACCGCATGAAAGGTTTTCTGAAAGATAATCCTCTTGCTCACGTCGGGTTCGGGATGAGCCAGAAGAACAGTGCTCACGGTCAACACGGCTTTCCAACCTTCCTCTGAGTCCCATTCGAAGAATTCGTCGACAGATCCTTCCATGATAAGGGACGGCTCGACCCTGCTCTCATAGGGAGCCACCGCTTTGAACAGGCCGAGGTGCTTGAAGTCTCTTGAGAGGTAATAGGTGACCAGATCGCCGGGACTGGCACGCCACTTCTCGTACGGGTAAGCTTCTCGCTTGAAGGACCGATCCCGGTAGATGATCTGATGGGTGTTGTACATGGGTGAAACGCTGAAGCGTTCTATCCTCAGGACAAAAGGGAGTGCCGTGATCCCTTGAACCTGAGGCGGCTCATATTCCAGGGTGTAATAATCGATCTTTTGGCCGGGCTGTTTGAGGCTTGAACACGCGCAACAGGAAAGGAGAACCAGGAAGATGAGCGATCTTTTTGTCCAAGGCATGGTCAATCTCCTTTGCTAGAATTCGGGGTCCATGTCACGGCGAGGCCGAGGCTCTCCTAAAATGAGCTGGGAGGGCTGATCTGCAAGAACCTCCAGGAACCGGTTGAGGTTTTCGCTGGCCCTTTCAAGATTCTGCGCTGACACCAGAAGGTTTTGTCTCAGGTGGGAAAAGGCTTCATCCGTTCCTGTGGCTAAAGAAGCGGTCTTCTCAATGACTTTGTTGACGTTTTCCAAAGCCTCCCGGATGGTCTGCTCGTTGTCGGCGATGATCCCGCGGGCCTGGGCAAAAGCGTTTTCCGCGTGAGTCAAGGTGGCATTCCCCTTCACGAAGAACTCATTGGCTGCCTGAATCGTTTCCTGGGTGGAGGCCAGCATCTTGTCCCACTGAGGACCATTCAGAATTCGATTGAGTTGATCGAGAGAGCTCTCGGCCTTTCTGGAGATTCCCTTGACATTGGCCTCCTGAACCGTTGTCTCAATCGTATCCAGGCTGGACTTTATTTTCGCGGAGATGCCTTCCAAATCAACGGCTTTGATATTTTTCAGGATATCGTCAATCCCTCGCAGGATCTCACCGAGTTCAGAAGGCTTGGAAGCGACAATGGGGTATTCGGAAGGAAAGCTTAGCGGCGGGGAACGGTCCGGCTCGTCCTTCAGTTTTTGGTCGAGCTCCACGAAGACGCTTCCGGTGATGCCGACGGACTTCAGCTGTGCGATGAGGTTCGTGTCCAGGACCATCCCTGTTTCGATCTTCAGAACCACCTTAACCAGCTTGGAGTCCGGAGCCACGATAATGCTGTGGACGCGGCCCACTGAAACGCCCCTGTATTTGACCGGGGAATCCTTGTCCAGGCCTTGTACGGATTCGTTGAAGTAGGTCACATAGTACCGGCCTTTTTCGAAATATCGAGACATCCCGAGCCAGATGAAAGCCAGAAGGGCGATCCCTATTCCGCAAACAAGAAACAGGCCTACAATGAACTTGGTTTTCTGTGAAGCCATGGAAAAATGCCCCTTTACGCCGGGATCGCACTCTCCTCGGGCTGGCGGTTGAAAAACCGCCAGACCAGAGGGTTCCGGCTGGTCTCACGAAGGTGTCTGGGGTCCCCTTCCGCGATGATTCCCTTTGTTCCTTTGTCGAGCATGATCACTCTCTGAGCGACCGCGAGAATGCTTTGGAGTTCATGGGTGACGATGACCATGGTGGTCCCCAGGCTTTTGTTCAAGTGCAAGATGAGATTGTCCAGTCCTGCCGAAGTGACAGGATCAAGTCCTGCGGAGGGCTCGTCAAAAAAAAGGATCTTCGGATTGAGAGCCATGGCTCTGGCAAGTCCTGCACGCTTTTTCATCCCACCGCTGATTTCGGATGGGAGGTAGTCTTCATACCCCTGCAACTGGACCAGGTGCAACTTCATACGAACGAGGGAAGACACGAGGTCCGAGGACAGATCGGTGTATTCCATAATGGGCAGAGCGATGTTCTCTGCGAGAGTCATGGAACCCAGGAGGGCACCGCTCTGATAAAGGATGCCGATCTTTTGCAAGAGCTTCTGATATCCTTGAGAGTCTGCACGGGAGAGGTCGTCGCCGTCGATGGTGACCTGACCTGAATAAGGCCGGATGAGCCCGATGAGATGCTTGAGGAGCGTGCTCTTGCCGCACCCGCTCCCCCCGAGGATGACGAATATCTCTCCCTCGAAAACATCAAAGGAGATGCCTTCGAGGATGGTTTCGTCCCCGTACCGGGCCACAAGGTCTCTCACTCGAATGATGGGTTGTCTGTTCATCATTAACCGTTCACCGTTGTCCGTTCACCGTTGATCGTTCACCGTTATCCGTTCACCGTGCTCCGATTAGTGTTCCCTGCTTACTGGTTTTACTCCCGTCTTCTGTCTTCTCCCACTGATCACTGCTCACGGTTCACTGATTACTGATTCTAGCCCCAGTATCGAAGGATCACGGAGAAAAGAGAGTCCGTCAGGACGATGAGAAAAATGCTGCTCACCACCGCAGAGGTCGTGGCTTCTCCAACACCTGCTGCGCCGCCTCGCACTCGAAAGCCGCGGAAACATCCGATCCAGGAAATCAAGAAGGCGAACACAGCGCTTTTCAGGACCCCCCAGAAGACGTCAAAAAGAGTGAGGGTCGCAAAAGTCTGAGCAACGTAAGCATTGGCCGTCAGATCGAGCATCATAACGCCCACGACCAGGCCGCCCAGAATGGCAAAAAGATCGGAAAACAGGGTCAAAAGAGGGACCACGACGAGGGAGGCGATGACCTTGGGAATGACCAGAAATCGGGTCGGGTCAAATCCCATGGTGAAAAGAGCGTCAATTTCTTCCGAGATTCTCATGGTACCGATTTCGGCGGCAAAAGCGGAACCGGACCTGCCCGCGATAATAATGGCCGTCATGATAGGTCCCAACTCCCGGGTCATGGCGAGGCTGACGAGGGAAGCTACGTAAATATCCGCCCCGAACTGCCGGAGCTGGACCGAAGACATGAAAGCCATGATCAATCCAAGCAGAAAACTGATCAGACCGACAATGGGCAGGGCATCAACGCCTGTCCTCTGCATGGCGAGCACCGTATCTTCTTTTCGCAAAGACCCGGGATGAAGGCAGACATAGAGAAGGCCAAGGAAAACGGATCCCGTGAAGGAGGTCAGGTAGCGCAAGTCATTGATGTGACGAAGGGTCGCGTCCCCTAGACGGATAAAGATGTTGGGGACCAGCTTCTTGGCTAGGGGGACTCTATCCGTCAGGTCATCGAAGTGGAGAAGGGAAAGAATTTCCCTCACCCTGTCGGTGACATGGATGAGAGAGAAAGAGCCGCTTTGAGCCGTCATCATATGCCTCAACTGAATCAACACGAGCACACCGAAGTCGTCCACATAAGTCACTTCAGAGAGGTCTATGGTGAGAGAGATTGGGGCCTTGGTGTGAATGAGAGGCCCCAGATCACGCAACATCGATGCAGCGCTCGCGGCATCCATCCTGCCCGTAAGGTGAAGGATCAATCCTCCTTCCCGGTCGTCTGAAGTCTCGTAACCCCATGATTCTTGGCCCTTTGAACTGTGCATGGTGCTAGGATTGAAGGTTTCTCAACTCTTCCTCATCAACTTCATAGTTGGTTTTCATGCAATCCATATCCATTTGAAAGAGTAACCATCCAATGTTCCGTTCATTCTCTTTCAGGTCAAAGGCGATCTCTATTCCCTTTCGGCCCATGGGGTTCTCTTTGTCTGCACGGTACAGGACCAGGACCCGGTACAGGGATTTTTCAGAGCCCTGGAATTCGATCCCTGTGTAAGGAGTGCCAATGATGGCTTGAGCATTGAAACCGGGTTTTATGGAATAAGCGTCAAACACTTTCCTTTGCCGGTCCAGCAAGAGGAGTCCGGTGTAGGGACACTGCTTGGTCACCTGGAGGGTGAAGAACTCCTTCAGCACCTGCGTCGTTTTGGCCCGATCCCCTCGCGCCAAAGGCTCCGTCAATAGGGCTTTCAGCAGGAGGTAATCTTTGGCCAGAAGGTTCCTGAGCTCCAGTTTCCTGTGGTCCATGGTTTGAACACCCTTCGAGAAGTAAGGGTACCCAAAGAGGATCGCCGTGCCCAGGAGAACAAGAAGGATCACGGAAGGGATGAGCCAGTAACGCGCCCTGCGATACCTGCGCTCAAGCCGGTGTGCGGCCGTGACATCGCGGCCCAGCCACAGAAGACTCTGGATATTGTCCTGGCTGTCGTGGAGAAGTGTGGTGCTTGTCGAGACGTAACGGGTCCCTTTTTCAGGGTGTCTGATCTTAAGAACCCTCTCAGGAACCGACGTTTTGGTTTGTATTTCCGCCAAAAGCTCTCGATAGACCTGAGGTTCTTCGTAGATGTCTTCGGCAGAGGTTCCACGCATATGGTGCCAGTTTCTGCCGTAGAGTTTTTCGGCGGCTGCGTTCCACGCGACAACTCTGCCGCTGCTGTCCGTAAGCATGACGGCGTCCGGCAGTTTGTCACAGATTAGTCTCAGCCCATACACCGCCTGGCTCGATTCATCGAGCCGGCGCGCTATGATCTCCGTGATCTTCTGGCCAACCGCGGGGAAGTCCTTGAGGAAGGTCGAAACTTCATTTTTGGGAATACGAAGAACCCTGACTTCATTTTCAGCCTGAACCGTTGCCGTTCTTTTTGCTCCCAGAAGGAAGGAGAGCTCCCCGAACAGGGCGCCCGGCTCGGTGATTTCTGCGATCTTCTTGTCTCCTTTAAGCACTTCAAGGTGGCCGGAGACCAAGAAGTAGAGGTCCTGGGATTCATCCCCTTCCAGGAAAAGGGTGTCTCCCTTTTGATAGGTTTTGAGGTACCTCTCAAGATCCTTGTTGTGGATGATCTCATCGAGCATGGCCGAATCCCTTTTCAGGTTAGAGGGAAAGCAACGCAATGATAAATAATAAGTATAGGAAAAGCGCACCGATTCGTCAAGCTGAAGGATCCGCCATTTTTCGGTAAGTGATCAGATGGAGTTCTACAAAAGTCTTTAACATCATCGTCGGACTATGGTACAGCCAGAGCATAGAGCATAGAGCAGAACGCATCAGGGGCAAAGAGGGGAGAGTTGATGGCAGCGTTGATTGATATGGATGCCATAGAGCTTGTGAGCTTAATTCGAGCGGGAAAGCTCTCGCCTCTCGAAGCGATGGAGGCAACCCTTAAAAGAATCGACGCGGTGAACCCCCTGGTCAATGCGTTTGTCTCTCTTCGCAGAGAAGAGGCGATCAAAGAGGCGAAGGAAATGACCGAATCGTTGGCTTCAGGGGCGGATCCGGGCCCCTTGGCGGGCGTTCCTATCGGCGTCAAAGACCTTGAAGATGTTAAAGGAATGGTGACCAGCTTCGGATCGATTCCCTATAGAAACAATGTGGCCCAGCACGACTCCGTTCAAGTGGCCAAGCTGAAGGCTGCAGGGGCTATCGTGGTCGGAAAGACCAACACTCCTGAATTCGGGTTCACCGGCTTCACCAAGAACAGGCTCTATGGAATAACCAGAAATCCATGGAACCCGGATCGGACGCCCGGAGGATCGAGCGGCGGTTCAGCTGCCGCTGTTGCCGGGAGAATGGTTCCTGTGGCGACCGGTTCCGATGCAGGAGGTTCGATTCGCATTCCCGCTTCCTATTCCGGATGCGTTGGCTTGAAAACGTCTTTTGGGAGAGTCCCGCTGGGTCCTTCCCCCTTTCTGCAAATGTATCACGTGTGGACCCAGGGCCCCCTGACCCGAACGGTTCGTGACGCTGCTCTGTATCTTGATTGCGTTTCGGGCTATCACCCTTCAGACCCTGATTCTCTCCCTTCTCCCTCCGGCTCATTTCTCAAAGCTTTGGACCAGTCCCCAAAAGATCTTCGCATCGCATTCAGCCCGACCCTGAGCTATGCAAGAGTGCAAAAGGATGTCATGGAAAGGGTTGAGGAGGGCGTCAGGTGCTTTGAGGACATGGGGCACAGGGTTGAACTGTGGAAAGGGGAGTTCCCGGACGTAGGAGATACCTGGTCCTTTCTCATGAATGCCGAACTCTACGGGATCCTGCACCAGAGGCTGGATCGAGATCGCAAGGACATGGGAAAGACTCTTGTCCAGTCCCTGGATCTTGCGAAAGGGGTTGCCATGAGAGAGCAGATCGAGGCTCAGAAAATAAGGACGACAGTGAACCGCATCCTCTGGGAGTTTTTTGAAAGCTTTGATCTGCTGCTGACTCCCACCATGCCTACGGAAGCTTTCTCTGCCGGAGGTCCGCCGCCGTCAGAGGTGGATGGCCACCCCATCCCGCTCCTTGGAGCGGTAGCCTTTACTTATCCTTTTAATCTATCCGGCCATCCCGCCGCTTCCGTGCCCGCGGGTCTCACAAAAAACGGGCTCCCAGCCGGGCTGCAGATCATCGGGCCGCGGCATCGGGAGGACCTCGTCCTGCAAATGGCCTATGCTTTCGAAAAGAGAAAACCCTGGAATGGTCGATGGCCGGACATGGGTTTGTGAAGTTTACTCGCCTTCCACCTCCACCGCATAGATGTTCTGGGCCTGGTAAAAGAACTGACTGATCCGGTAGGTCTTGGACGGCTGAAGATCCAGGACCACTCTTAGAGTCCGGTTCTCTTGGTGGTAGAAGGTCCGTATCCTCTCAATCAGTTTACCCTCCGTGGCAATCCGGGACAGTTCCCGTTTCACGGGCAGGGTATCCTTGATGTCGATGACGAATCGAGGTTTGTCTTCTTCAATGGCGAAGGCAGAGGGAGTAAAAAGTCGGTTGCCTTGAATCCACACCGCCTCTTTGTCCGGGGTCTTGAGTTTGAAGGTAATCTCCGAGATCACAAGGCCCGGGTCCGTTTTCTTCGCGGCCTTCTGCAAATCCTTGTAGCTCTCGACTTGGATCGCGTAAGAAGCGGTCGTTTCGCCGGAGACGGGGTCGGAAAAGGCGACCAGAGCCAGAACGATGAGAAAAATAAACTTCATCATAATTCTTCGGGGGTGAAGGAGACCACGGGATCGATCTCCTTCTGATTGCTCAAGAGCATGACCAACCGGTCGACCCCGAAGGCAATGCCTGCCGACTCCGGCATGAAAGGAAGCGTGCGGAGGAACTTCTCAGGCATAAGGTAGACCGTTTTGCCCTGCTCTTTTCGTTTGGCCAGTTCTTTCTCGAATCTGGCCCTCTGTTCGACAGGGTCTGTCAATTCGGAAAAAGCGTTGGCCAATTCAAGACCGGCCACATAGAGTTCAAATCTCTCGGCGAAGCCTGGAGCGTTCTTACTCAGGCGTGCAAGTGCTGCGAGGGTTGACGGATAATGGTAGAGGAAAACAGGTTTCGGGAATCCCAGATGGGGTTCGATTTCTACCCCCATGGTTTCATCAAAACGGCCGCTCGCCATGGCTTCTTCCATAGAGCTCGAAGCGTATCGCTCAAAAGCCTCCTGAACAGTGACCCGGGGCCATGGTCTCTTCAAATCCAGGGCGTTGCCCTGAAATTCCAGGCCAGAGGCTAGGCCGAGTTCCTTCAAGACAAAAACGACCATCTCCTCACATTCATCCATAAGACCCAGGTAGTCTGTCCCTGCGCGGTACCATTCGAGCAGAGTGAACTCGGGAAGATGGCGCTGACCTCTTTCCCCTTCCCGGAAGCACTTACAGACCTGAAAGATCTTGGGATACCCGGCCGCAAGGAGCCGCTTCATGCACAATTCAGGAGACGTGTGCAGAAACACCCCGCCTCCGCGGACCGCATCGATATGAAGCTCGGGAGCCGGCGCCGGGATGAGGCAGGGGGTCTCGACTTCGAGATAGTTTTTTTCAGTGAAAAAATGCCGGATCGCCTGGATCAATCCGGCCCGCAGCCAGAGGGTCGGCCTTTTGGCGGTTAAGGTCTCCCTTTCTTGCAGAGGGGAGTGATCATTTGACCCGGGTGACATACTCCCCGGTCCGTGTGTCCACGGTGATTTTGATCCCTTCGTCAATAAAGGGAGGAACTCGAAGGGTGTATCCTGTTTCAAGGGTCACCGGCTTGCTGTCACCGGCAACGGAGTCGCCCTTAGCCCATGGATCCGAACGGGTCACCAGGAGATCGACGAAGTTGGGCAGGGTCAGGCCGATGGGTCTGCCGTCGAAGAGAAGGACGTCCACTTCCAGGTTGTCGATGAGGTAGTTCTTGGCATCCCCTACCTGTTCGGCGCGCAGAGCCGACTGATCGTAACTTTCGAGATCCATGAAGTGAAAGTGACCTTCCTGGCTGTAGAGGTACTGCATCTTTCGCTGTTCAAGGTTGGCCGATTCAAACGAATCCACGGAGCGGTAGGTCCGATCAATAATGTTCCCGCTGATCATGTTTTTGAGCTTGCATCGATAAAGCGCCTGGCCCTTGCCCGGTTTTGTAAACTGGAAATCGATCACCACATAGGGTTCTTTATCAATGAGGATCTTGAGACCCTTCCTCAAGGAGCTGGCGTTATACATGAATCTTATTCCTCTCTTTGGTCTATATGTCGCGGTTCTTGGGGAATATAGGGAAGAGCTGTAGTGATGTCAAGGCCAAAGGAATGGGAAGGAAAAGACTGGACTTAGGGTGGGGGAAAGCCTAACTTTGACTCAAAGGCAGGAGCCCTGCGCCGGCCTTGATCAAGAACCACGGGGGGTGAAAAAGATGCTGGTTCGAGTCGTTCTTTTGATGGGAATGGTTCTGGCTTTCCTGGGCCATGGTGCGTATGCCCAACAAGTGGGAGATGTCCTGAAGGGCTTGAAGAAAGGGATCGGCGGTTCCTCCACCGCCTCGGAGACTGAAATCGTAAACGGTCTGAAAGAGGCTCTTCAGATTGGAACAGGGAATGCCGTTCAAACCGTTTCCAAAGTAGATGGATACTACAAAAACTCCAAAATCAGGATACCCCTTCCTGATACGGTACAGAAGACCGAGAAGATTCTGAGAGCGGCAGGATACGGGTCCAAACTGGATGAATTCGAGCTCAGCATGAACCGAGCGGCTGAGAAGGCCGCTCCGGAGGCGAAGGGGCTGTTCCTGGATGCGATCAAGCAGATGACTTTCACGGACGCCAAGAAAATCCTGAATGGAAGGGAGAACGAAGCCACCCTCTACTTCAAGGACAAAACCTCTCCTCGGCTGAAAGAGATCTCAAAGCCCATGGTTCATCAGGCGATGGGCGAGGTGGGCGTGACCAAATCCTATCAAGACCTGGAGCAATCGGCGCGTTCGGTGCCCTTTGCAGGGACCTTTGCTTTTGACCTGGATCAGTACGTGACCGATCGGGCCCTGGACGGCCTCTTTGTCATGGTCGCCGAGGAAGAAAAAAGGATCCGCCAGGATCCCGTGGCCCGGACCACGGACCTTCTGAAGAAAGTCTTTGGAAGCAAGCAGTAACAGGTAAACAGTATGCAGTAGGCAGTATGCAGTAAGCACCAAAGAGCGAGAGCAGCACACATGAGTTTTCACTGCTTACTCCCTACTGCTTACTGCCTGCTTCTTCCTACAAGGCTACCGGTACCCTACCAGGCCTTTAACCTTGGTGTACCGCCTCGCGACTTCGTCCCAGTTGATGATTTTCATGAAGTTGTCCACATATTCCGGCCGGCGGTTCTGGTACTTCAAATAATAGGCATGCTCCCAGACATCGCAGACCAGGAGAGGGCAGACCCCCCAGATGGTCAGGTCCTGGTGTTTTTCGGCCTGAAGGATGACGAGATACCCCATGTAAGGCTCATAGGCCAGAACTCCCCAGCCACTCGCCTCGACCGTGTTGGTCGCAGCAACAAACTGTTTCCTGAATTGCTCAAAACTCCCAAACCCTTTTTTCAGAGCATCCAGGAGATCGTCCTTTGGTTCGCCCCCCTTGGCGGACATGTTGGCCCAGTAAAGGGAATGGAGAACATGCCCGGAGCCATGAAAGGCAAATTCTCTGGACCAGTGCTTGATCAGACTGTAATCTCCTGAGGCCCTTGCCTCCTCCAGCTTTTTCATGGCTGCATTAAATCCATTGACATAGGCGGCATGGTGCTTGTCATGGTGAAGGGTGAGAGTCTCTTTGTCGATGGTGGGCTCAAGGGCGTCGTAGGCGTAAGGCAAGGGCGGCAGCTTGCACTCGCCGATTTGGCGAGGCGCTGCGGCGCCCGGTGGGGTCTGAGCCTGAGCGGAAGCGTGGAGGCCTTCCATGCCGATCAGCATGCCTGCAAGACCCAGGCCCTTCATCATTTCTCTTCTTGTGATTTCATATTCCATAGCATATCCTCCCCTCGTGTATAAGTTTAGTGACAAGAATAAGCATTCTTGAGGCTGATTGCCAGATCTCCTGTATCAGGAAGGAGCGGACCGGACGATGAGAACAGAGCCATCTTTGCAAGATATCAGTCAAGCCCACGAGAGGATCGAACCCTTCATCCATCGAACCCCTGTCTTGACCTCCGCCACGATCAATCGGATGTGCGGCGGAGAAGTCTTTTTCAAATGTGAGAATTTCCAGAAAGCCGGAGCTTTCAAGATTCGTGGTGCCTGCAACTCTGTTTTCTCCTTGAGCGAAGATGAAGCGAAGCGAGGTGTCGCCACTCACTCTTCTGGGAACCATGCGGCCGCTCTTGCCCTGGCGGCACGATGGCGAGGCATTCCCGCCTATGTGGTCATGCCTGAAAACGCTTCCCATGTAAAAAAGCTCGCCGTGGCCGGTTATGGTGCGGAAATCATCTTCTGTAAACCCACTCTTGAAGCCCGTGAGAGGACTCTGGCCGAAGTCGTCGCGCGAACCGGGGCCGCCTTTGTCCACCCTTACAATGACCTTCGGGTGATTGCAGGGCAGGGGACCGCCGCGATAGAACTGTGCCAGCAGGTGCAGAAGCTGGACATGGTTGTCGCGCCTGTAGGCGGGGGAGGGCTTTTGAGCGGCACTGCGCTCGCGGTTTCGCTTGTGTCCCCGGAGACGGCAGTGATTGCGGCGGAGCCTGAGAGGGCGGATGACGCTTACCGGTCCTTTCGAAGCGGCCGCATTGTTCCGTCCGTCCATCCGAACACCATTGCCGACGGCCTGCTCACTTCCCTGGGGGACCTGACGTTCCCCATCATTCAGCGATATGTGAGGGACATTGTGCTCGTGAGCGAAGAGGCGATCGTAGAGGCCATGCGGTGCCTGTGGGAAAGAATGAAAATTTTGGTGGAGCCCTCTGCTGCGGTGCCGCTCGGCGCCATCCTGAGCAGGCGGCTGGATGTGACGGGCTGGCGAGTAGGTATCATGGTTTCAGGAGGGAACGTGGACCTTGACCGCCTGCCCTGGGTCCCCAAGGGCTGATGCTCTCTTACCGTCTTAGGTCCTACGTTAACTGCACGAAGCGGAGAAGTTCAAGGGCTAACCGAGAAATGTCGAATAACGAATAAAGAATGCCGAAGGAGAGGATCGAAGTCGTTAAACTTCATCATTCGAAATTCCTTGTTCGACATTCGATATTCATGGTGTTCATCGGCTTCGGTTATTTGGTTACAGCCAAGAACCTGTATGGGCGGGTCAGTTTGTGGAAAGCACCCGGACCAGGACATCCCTTATCCTCTTGACCTTTTCCTCTTCCAAGACTTTCTGCCCTTCGAGATCCAGCACGTAAAAGACATCCGCAACCTGGTCGGCTTTCGTGGCAATCTTGGCAATCCGGATATCGATTCCAAGGGTGAAGAGGGTGTGCGTGATTTGATAGAGGAGGCCGATGCGATCGTCGGTAAAGACCTCGATCAGGGTGAAGAAGTCAGAGGATTCATTGTCCACGGTGACTTGTGTTTGACGGGTGAGGGTTCTCTTGCGGGAAAGAAGGGTCGGCTTGGCCTTCTGTTGCAGACGATCTGAAAGGGGAAGCTTGCCTTGAAACGTTTCAGCCAGATCCCCTTTTATCTTCTCCCAGATTTCCTCTGTGCGGATCGGATCCAGCGGAGGCGTCACCGTGAAAATGTCCACGGCCGTTCCATCTCGCCATGTGTAGATGCGGGCGGAGAGGATGTTGATATTGTTCAGAGCCATGACGCCCGCCACGTCAGAGAACAGGCCGGCTCTGTCATTGGCCAGAAACGTGACTTCATAGGTTCCGCTGGCCGGCTCTGCTTCCGCTTCAAGGCAGAATGCGCTTTCAGGTCCCTTCACCATGGCTTCCCGGAGGCTTTCAAAAAGAGTGACGTGGCGTGCAATCGCCCGCGGGCTGGTCTCGATCAGGTAGTTTGGAGGCATCCCATCAAAGATCGCTTCCCCATCGGCAGGGGAAAGCAGCTCGCCGATCTGGCCCCGGACCTGCTGCAGGGACTGCCTCACCCTTCTTGAAGCATCCGGGGTCGCCAGCTCTCCTCTTTCCAGGATGTGAAGGATCTTGAAAAACAGCTCAAGAACCAGGTTGGCGACCCAATCGTTCCACGCTCTGGGCCCTGTGGCTCTTCCATCGGCCCAGGACAGAAGATAGAGCATCTTCAATCGTTCAATGGTCCCCACCACTCTGGCACACTGAACCACAATCTTCTCGTCGTTGAGATCCCGGCGGGTTGAAGTCTCGGCCAGAAGGAGGTGATGCTGGAGAAGGAAATGGACATGTTCCGTCTTCTTCCTGTCGTAGCCGAAGCGCTTTAGAATGTTTCTGATGAGGAGGGCTCCCTTGCGGGCATGATCCTTTCCGGTTTTTCCAATGTCGTGAAAGAGCGCGGCCAGGAAAAGAGGCTCCGCATCACGGAGATCAAGAAAAATGTCTGTCAGAAGGATATCCCTTTCCTGGTGAAGGGTCTTCAGGTGTCGGACGGTTTGAAGCAAGTGTCTGCCGACGGGGAAGAGATGATAGTGGTCGAACTGAACCCGATCCTTGACTGGTTCAAACTCAGGGATGAAAGAACAGAGAAAGCCGGTCTCCAGCATCTGATCAAGTGCCTCGAAGGCATTGGACCCATTCAGAATGGAGAGAAAACCGCAAGCAGCTCTTTTGGACCTCCTGAAGGAATCATCCACCAGGTACAAGAATTCCCGGACCAGCCTTTTGGATTCCAGGGAAAGGGGCCGGCCGGCTTTTGCCGTCTCCACGAAGATGTCCAACAGCAGAAGGGGATCATGGAGAATGGCGGTGGCGGAATGGAAATGGATTTCCCCCTGTTCCATGTGGAACGGGGCGGGGAGGCTTTCCGGCTGGCCCGAGCCGGTGCCGTTCCTCCGGGAGCCCGGGAAGTGGGTGAACACAAAGGACCGGTGCAGAGACTTGATCCAAGCCATGGACGCGTGGAGCTGGCTCAGGAACTGTTCCACCGCCAGAAGACCGTCCTGGTCTTTGAAGGCAAGGGACTGGGCGATCCTCTCCTGATAATCAAAGGTCAGCCGGTCATTCTTTCTGCCGGAGCCTTGGTGAAGGTGGTTCCGCACGAGATGAATGAATTTGAGATGGCTCTCGAGATCCTGATATTCCTTGTGAGAGAGAATTCCCGAGTACTCGAGGTCCTTCGGCGTTCGGAGACGGAAAAAGGCCTTTGCCAACCACAGGAGGTGATGATAATCCCTCAATCCGCCGATCCCCTCCTTGATGTTGGGTTCCAGAAGGTCGCTCGCATCTCCGAAGACGGCCATCCGGATCTGATTCTGTTCCTCAAGCCATCGGCTGAAGGCCAATCCCTTCTTAGGAAGAACTCTCTTGCCGAGCCTCTCCATGAGAGCGAGGTAAAGGGGGGACTCTCCGCAGATGAAGCGAGCATCCAGCATGGAGGTGAGGGCTTCGAGCTTTTCACTCCCCAGGGTGAGGCAGTCCTTGATGCTCCGGATCCCGTGGCCCAGGTCGAGGCCCATGTTCCAGAGAGGATAAAAGATGTCCTCTGCCAGTTTCTTGGCAGAGGAGGGCACCTTGGAGTCAAAAAGGATCAGGACGTCAATGTCGGAGTGAATGCAAAGATCTTTGCGGCCGTATCCTCCCACCGCGACCAGAGCAAAAGGCTTTTTATCTCTGAAGAGTTTTTGCCCGGTTTCGCTTTCTTGAACACTCCTGCGGAAGTAATAGTCCACGATCTCCGCGTAATTCTCCTGGAGAGTCTCTGAACCCTCTCCGGTGGAGAAGAGGGAGATCAGCTCGCTCCTTGCGTTCTTCAGCTCGTCAGAGGGAGAAGTCATGGCCCTTGCTAAATGGCGTCCTTGCCTGACTCGCCTGTCCTGATGCGGATGGCATTCTCCACAGGAATAATGAAAATCTTGCCGTCCCCGATCTGGCCCGTCTTTGCCTTTTCCTGGATGACGCGGACGGCGTCGGAAACCAGTTCGTCTTCCATCACGACTTCGATCTTGATTTTGGAAACAAAATCGACCTGATATTCCGCTCCCCGGTAAACCTCTCGATGACCCCGCTGGCGGCCGAAGCCTTTGACTTCCGTGACGGTCAATCCTTTGACCCCCAGGGCGGAGAGGCTTTCCTTCACATCATCCAACTTGAAAGGCTTGATGATTGCTTCTACCTTTTTCATAGTCCTTGCTCCTTTTATTGAAGATCACGATTCATCGTTGCTTCTTTTCCCGCTGCAGAAAGGGGAGGAAAATCCTCGCCTTCAGGCGAAAACGTTCGTTCCGTTTTTGCGCCACGATGCAGGCACAAAGTTGCAAAGGCACATAGGCACAAAGAAAGGGACAAAAGGATGGGATAGAATGTTTTTTCTGCTTTGTGCCTTTGCCCCTCTGTTCCTTTGTCCCTCAAGGTCTGCCTCTAAAAGCTGTAGCCTTTTTCATCGTGCAGGCTGATATCCATGCCCCTTTCTTCTTCGTCATCACTGACCCGGATGCCGGCGACCCAATCAACCACTTTGAGGATGATCAGGGTCATGACAAAGGCGAACACGATCGTCGCAACAACGGCGACGAACTGAATGCCCAGCTGGCCTGGATAACCGAAGAAAAGACCGTCGGAACCCGCAGGATTGACGGTTTTGCTGGCAAAGAGGCCGGTGGCCAGGGCCCCCCATGTGCCGCCGAGGCCGTGAATGCCGACCACATCAAGAGAATCGTCGTAGCGCAGTTTGCCCTTCAGCATCACGCCCCCGTAGCAGATCATGCCGGCGACACCTCCGATGAGGATGGCGGAGATAGGCCCGACAAATCCGGAGCCGGGGGTAATGGCGACGAGACCTGCTACGGCGCCGCTGGCTGCGCCCAGGGTGGTGGGTTTGCCCCTGTGGATCCATTCCACAAGAAGCCAGGAAAAGGCGGCCACCGCAGAAGCGATGTGGGTCACCACGAAGGCGCTCGCTGCAAGACCGTTTGCCGCAAGGGCGCTGCCCGCGTTGAAACCGAACCAACCAAACCACAGCAAAGCCGCCCCGGTGATGGTCATGGGCAGATTGTGAGGAATGTAGGCCGTGCTTCCATAACCGAGCCTTCTCCCCACAAACAGGGCTGCGGCGAGAGCGGAAACCCCGGAGCTGATGTGCACCACCGTGCCTCCTGCAAAGTCCAGGGCTCCCATCTTGGCCATCCATCCTCCGGAACCCCAGACCCAGTGAGCCAGGGGATTGTAAACAAAGGTTGCCCAAAGAACAGTAAAAAGCAAGAACGATATGAATTTCATTCTTTCGGCAAAGGCGCCGGTGATCAGCGCCGGAGTGATGACGGCGAACATACACTGAAAGATCATGAAAGCGTAGTGCGGGATGGTGGGGCCATAAGTTTCGTGGGGTTCCATTCCTACCCCTCTCAGGCCGAACCAATCAAGGCCTCCGATGATGCCGCCGTGGTCCGGGCCGAAAGACAAAGAATATCCCCACAGCACCCATTCAAGAGTGATGAGCGCAAGGATGATGTAACTCTGCATAATGGTTCCGAGAACGTTTTTCCCTCTGACCATGCCTCCGTAGAAAAGGGCCAGCCCCGGGGTCATGAGCATGACCAGCGCCGACGAAACGAGTACGAATGCCGTATCTCCTGTATTCATGAGTTCTCTCCTTTCGCTGTTCCATTCTCTCCATGGCAAGGAGTGTGCCATTGCAATTCGAGACTGGTTTTCCCTATAAAACAAGAGGTTGCGATAGAGGGGCGATTTTTCGTCCTGAATGATGCGTGACAAAATTGTAGGAATAATTTATTGCCTATACGAAATTGTCACGGACTTGCGGATCGGGGAAACTCGGCGAGCGAAGGCTCAGGTCGCTGAGGCGAAAGAGGTTGACAACAGAGGGAGGGGTGAATACCATGATTCCTATTCCTTTTCCCGCCTCCGTTCTGCTTGACCACTTCAGGAGCCGGGGCTCCCAGAGGACATTGGGTTCACGATTCCATGAAAATCATCACAGAGGGGAAGAATGAAAAAAATCGAGGCCATTATCAAACCGTTCAAACTGGATGAAGTCAAGGATGCCATCCTTCAACTCGGAGTGGGCGGCATGACGATCACGGAAGTCAAAGGCTTTGGCCGCCAGAAAGGTCACAAGGAGATCTATCGGGGCGCGGAATACGTGGTCGATTTTCTCCCCAAGATCAAGATCGAAGTCGTTGTCGCCAAAGAGTTGGTCCCAAGGGTGCTCAAGGCCATCAAGGAGAATGCCTACACGGGGCAGATTGGGGACGGGAAGATTTTCGTGGTTCCCGTAGAGAAGGCCGTTCGCATCAGAACAGGAGAAGAAGACGAGGACGCCATCTAGTCACCGCAACTCCTCTCATCAAATCGGCCAGGATTTTCTGGAATCCAGAAACACCCTCATCAAGAAAGAGCTCACCCAGAGTTCTGGATTTCTCACCACCCGGCGCTACGCCGACCTTATGGACCGGTTTATTCGGTCTTTGTTTCTTGAGGCCGCGTTCAGCGACAAGTCCGAAGAAATCCATGAGGGAAGCGTCGCACTTGCGGCCCTCGGCAGTTATGGACGGCGGGAACTGTGCCTGGGATCGGATGTGGATCTCCTGGTGATTCACCAGGGGAGGCTCTCTCGTGAGACGAGCGAGATGATCCGCCGGGTCCTTTATACCCTCTGGGATGCAAAACTTGAAGTCGGTCACTCGGTTCTGACCTTTCAGGAATGCAACCGTCTGGCCCTGAGCGATTTCCGGTTTCTCACCTCTGTGATGGATGCCCGCTTCCTGCTGGGGGCCAGAGACTTCTACCGCCTTTTTGAAGCGGCCTTCTGGTCGAAGATCGACCGGGAGAAAGAGGCCATCCGCAGGCAGTTCCTCCTGTATCAGCAAAAGAGACAGGAAAAATTCGGGACCCAGGAATATTTTGTGGAACCGGACATCAAAGAGGGTCTGGGCGGCCTCAGGGACATCCACTTCATGGCCTGGGCGGCCAAGTTGTATTTCAGGTCAAAGCATCTCCGCGAGGTGAAGCGCTTTTCCGTTTTTTCCCATTTCGGTCTGGACAAGCTTCATGAATCCGAGAGTTTCCTCCTCAAGGTGAGAAACCAGCTCCATCTTTTGGCCGGAGGGCGGCGAGAGGATCGACTTCTCCTCCCGTTCCAGCCAAAGGTGGCCAAGAGTCTGGGCTTCAAGAACGGGGCCTACAACACAGGGCCTGAGAAATTCATGAAAGATCTCCACGGCCATCTGAACCGAATTCGCTACAGAAGCGAAGAGTTTCACGTGAAGGCCATGGAGCTCATTGATCCGCAGCCCGAGGAGCCTTCTCCTGAGCAAATCTCGCCTGAATTTCAGGCGATCAAAGGGAATCTTGTTCTGAAGGCGGAAGGCCTCACTCCCTTGCTGGTCCTCAAAGCCCTGGATGAGGCGAATCGGAGGGGGCTGTCCTTAGGGTCCGGGCTCATCTGGGAGGCGAGCAAAAAGATCGAGCAAGAAGGGAAGGCCCTTCTGGATCTCCCCGAAGCGAGAAGTCTCTTTCTTGAGTTTCTGTATCGCCCTTCCGATCCGAAGATTCTCAGGCTGGCGCTGGAACTGGGGCTTATCACCCTGTTTATTCCCGAGTTCAAGAAAATCAGAAACCTGGCTCAGTTCACCTACTACCACTCAGAGACCGTGGATCTTCATTCGTTGAAAACGCTGGAGATCATCCACGACGTTTCAAGGGGCGTGTACGGTGATCGGTGGCCTCTTTTCAAGCAGGTTTACGCTGAGCTCAAGAATCCGGAGTGGCTCCTTCTGGTCGGCCTCTTGCACGACATCGGAAAGGGATACAGAGGGGAGCATCCCACACGAGGGGCGGAGATCATCCCCAGGATTTTGAAGAGGCTTGGAGTGGACAGGGATGCCATCCAGGTGATCCCTTTCCTCATCCAGCATCACCTTCTCCTGGCCAATATCTCTCAGCGAAGAGATCTGAACGATGAAAAGACGGCTGTGCAAGTCGCCCAAGTGGTGGGTGACCTTGAGAGGCTGAAGCTTCTTTTTCTGCTCACAGTCGCCGACAGCTTCGCCACGGGGCCGATCGCGAGCAGCGACTGGAGGATCATGCTCCTGATCGAACTTTTTTTCAAGGTCAGGCGCATCCTTCAGAGCGGCACCCTTGCTTCGCCGGATGCGACAAGAAGGGTGGAAGAAAACAAGATAGCCCTGTCCCGGTATTTGGCGGGAGCGTTTTCAGGGAAGGAGATCGCGGTTCTTATGGATCAGGTTTCGACCCGATACTTTTTGAATGTACCGCTGGAAGACATGGTGGAGCATTTTCGGATTGCCCTGAGCATGGGCCATCAAAGACTGTCCTGGACGCTGAAGAAGTTGAAGCACGCCCCCGTCACGCGCGTCGTCTTGTGCACCAGGGACAGGCCAGGACTCTTCAGCAAAATGGTCGGGGTTTTCACCCTTCACAATATCAATGTGCTTTCAGGGAACATCTTCACTCTGAAGAACGGCCTGGCCTTTGACCTTTATGACGTTACGAACCCCCTCGACCCTCTGAGGGAGGAGGAGATGTGGGCGAAGATGCTGCATGACGCGCGACAGGCGATCGACGACCAACTCCCGCTCGATGAATTGATCAGCAGAAAAGCCCAGATGAGTTCCTTTGAGGAGATCCACTACACCGAGCACCCGGTGGAAAGAATCCGAGTCGACAATGAAGGCTCCGACTTCTTTACCATCATTGAGGTGGGAGGCGGGATCCGAACCGGGCTGCTCTATGAACTGGCCAAGAAAATCTTTTCTCTTGGCCTGGACATTCGGTTTGCCAAGGTGAACAGCGACAAGGAGAAGATGACCGGTGTCTTTTACGTCAGGGATGCGAGCGGTCAGAAAATCTATGAGGATTCCGTTCTCGAGAAGGTGAGACGGGAAATCCTGGGGGTGCTTCAGTAGAGCCACAACCCAATTCTCATTGAACATTGATCATTGATCATTGAACATTGCTGGGTTCGTAAAAAGTCATCAAAGCCGTCACCCCGGCGAAAGCCGGGGTCCAGAAGTGCTTGTTTTTCCTGGATTCCGGCTTTCGCCGGAATGACGGAAAAGGGCGTTTTCCGACTTTTTACAACGCATCAATGTTAATTGATAAATGCTTTGATTTCGGCCAAAAGACTGCATTGGGCATTTTGTGGGAGAGGGGTTTTTCCATGGGAGAAACAGTGCGGGTTTCATCAGGAGTGAGCGAGTTGGACCGCTTGCTGGGCGGGCTTTTCATCGGGGACAACGTGGTCTGGCACGACGCCGCCGGGAGTCTTGCCTCCGTCTTCTGCCTCAATTTCATCCAGACGTCTCAGGCTCAGGAAAAACCGATCATTTACGTGACCTTTGATCGGTCTCCCAGGAACCTCCTCGACAAGCTCGGCCGTTTTGCAGAGTACCCGGGCCTAACGATCCTCGACTGCTTCACCCAGGGGAAAGGCGCCGGTTCTCCTGTCTTTCTCAGGTTCTACGAAGGCAAGAAGAAAAGAACATGCAGGGTCGTGAGAGTCGACCAGCCCGGGGATCAAAATCAGGTGATGGATGCCCTTTATGGGATTCATGCCAGCATGGAAGGGGACGTGCGTTTCGTCTTCGAAAGCCTGACCGGCATGGGGGAGCTCTGGGGCGGAGAAGAGCCCATCATCCAGTTTTACGCCCATTCCTGCGCACGCCTCTACGAACTGAACACCATTGCCTACTGGATCCTGGAAAAGCGCGCCCACACGGCCCGTCTGAGGGCTCAGATCAATCAGATCGCTCAGGTCGCGATGGATGTTTCCGTCAAGCGAGGGACCTGCTCGCTCACCATTCTGAAGGCGGAGAACCGGGATCTCGACACCCAGAACCGGCCCTACCCTTACTGGAGCAAAGGCCTCGACGTCACTTTTGAAACAGAGGGTCCGGCGCGGGGTGGAATCGACCTGGGCACGCGGCTGAGGGATCTCCGGACCAAGCGGGGGCTCCCTCAGAAAGAGCTGGCGGATCTCGTGGGGGTAACGTCGAGCACCATCTCGCAGATCGAGAGCAATCTCATTTACCCTTCTTTGCCTGCGCTCCTCAAGCTGGCGGAAGTGCTTTCCGTGGAGGTGAGTGCTTTTTTTCAGGAGCCGGCTAAGGCAACGGGCCGGGTGCTCTTCTCGATCAAAGAGGCAACGGACGTGAAGCTTCAGGCGCTTGCCGAAGGGGATGTTCAGGCCAGGCTCCTCACTCCGCTGGATTTGGACGCCAAAGGGGAACCCTACCTCATCGAAATCCCCCCAAGGAAGACCCTCTCATCGCATTTCTTCGTCCACAAGGGAGAAGAAATGGGATACCTCCTGCATGGGAAATTGCAGTTTAAGATGAAAAACTCTGTTTACACCTTCCAGAGCGGAGAGGTGGTTTACCTGACCCGCGATATCCCCACTCAGTGGAAGAATCCCGGTCCCGGCACGGCCAGGCTTCTCTGGATCAAGCTGAAGTAATGCAGGAATCTTGACTTTTGAGAAAAAGCCGGTAGTATGGCTGGCTAAAGCTTTTCGTCAACCACGGATTTCCTTGCACCAACCGAACCCGGCTTTCGGAAGAAACCAGAATGACAACTCATGATGACAAAAAGAAGAAGCTTTCTGAGACGGCTGTCTTCAGGGACATGCCTGTGGACATGCTGGATGAGATTTCCGGGGTCGTGGAGGACAGGGTGGTTCCGGCCCGCACCGTAGTTTTCAAAAGGGGAGACCCTGGAGACAGTTTCTGGGTAATCCAATCCGGTAAGATCAGAGTGTTTCGCAGCGATGACCAAGGGGTTGAGATTACCCTCTCGGAGCTGGGGCCGGGGCAGAGCTTTGGGGAAGTGGCCCTGCTGACCGGAGAAGCCAGGTCGGCAAGTGTGGAGACCCTGGAGGAGACTCAGGCGCTGGTTCTCACTAAAGAGCAGTTCGAACAGGTTCTGAAAAGTCACCCTGAGGTGTCCTTGACGTTTATCAAGCAATTGTCCGGATGGCTGAAACGGGACGAGCAGGCCCTGGAGACAGAGGCGAGGCGCATGGCTACCCCTCCCCAGATGTCCTGGTTTGATTTTGTTCTTCTCATCGGGGTCAGCATTCTTTTCGCTCTGGTTTTCAACCAGTCCAATCCGAACGGGATTCCTCTTTTTCAGAAGTTGCCTTCCAAGGAGGCCATCCCCTCGATCACCCTCTTTGCCGCAGCAGAAGAATACAAGCAGGGCGAAGCCGTTTTCGTGGATGCCATGCCGGCGAACTTCTATGATAAACGGCACATCAAGGGCGCGGTCAACATGCCTCTGGCCCTGTTTGACATCGTCTATCTAATGACCTTTGATGAAGAAAGCAAAACCAAGAAAATCATTGTGTACGGAAGGACGATCAGTAAACTGTACGACCTGGAGGTGGCGAACAAGCTTGCCCTAAGAGGTTACAAGAACACCAAAGTCCTGGAGGGCAGGCTGAGCGACTGGGAGAAGAAAGGATATCCGGTAGAGCCATGAAAGGACTTTTGAAACGCATTGTGACCAGCGAATACCTGGCCCTCGTTTTGAGGATCTACATCGGGTATGTGTTCATCTACGCGAGCATGTACAAGATCACGTATCCCGCTGTTTTTTCCGAATCCGTGGCCGCCTATCAGGTGATCCCTTACTTTTTCCTGAATCTGGGATCCCTGGTTCTGCCCTGGGTGGAATTCATGTGCGGTCTGTTTCTCATCATCGGGCTCAGGACCCGCGCAGCGGCTGTGGTGACCTCCCTGATGTTGATGATGTTTATCGTCATGCTCATCATCAACATCTATCGTGACGCCCCGATTAGTTGCGGCTGTTTCGACTCAGTGGGCGAGGAACTGGGCTGGAAGAAGGTCACCGAGGATGTGATCTGGCTGCTCATGACGATTCAAGTGTTTTTCTTTGACCGGATCTTCGTTTTCTACGGCGGAGGACTTCTGCCCAAGAGGTTCAGGAAGAGCGCTCTTCCTGTCGCCTCTTAATGGAGAATGAAATGGCACTGAGGAAAAGAACCACATGGACCCTGGGAGTGTCGCTGTTGTGTTTGCTCCTGGCCCTTTGCCCGGCCTGCGAATCCAAGGACAAGTACGCCGGAACCTATGCAGCCCAAGGGAAGACCGGGGAAGTCCGCATGGAACTGAAAGCCAGCGGAGACGGCATCTGGATAGCCGGCAATCAGGAGATTTCCTTTTCCTGGCATATCAAGGCGGGGGATCTCCGAATCAACACCAGAGAGGGCGGCGTCATCGTGGGGAAGATCGAGGGCAGTGCGTTCAAGATCAGCTTGCCGGGGCAGAAGGAGTTATTGTTCAAAAGAGCTCAATAAAGGGTCATCTCCATTCACTCTTGATCCTCTCTTTCAACTTAAAGCGTGTCCAAGAGCACTCTCATCCATAAAGCCCGCGCCCATGTCGAGGCTCTTCTCAAAACCACCAAGCCGGGATGGGTAAAGTATCATAATTTCGAGCATGCAAAGGCCGTGGCCAAGGCGAGTAAAACCATAGGCACCGCCTGCCGCCTCAGCACGGAAGACCTCGAAGGCGTGATTCTTGCGGCATGGTTCCACGATGGGGGTTATGTGGAAGCGATCGAGGGCCACGAGGAGAAAAGTGTTGAGATCGCCACCTCCTTCTTGCGGGAAAACGGGTATCCTGAAGGAAAGATCGCACGGGTTGCAAGGTGTATCCGGGCTACCAAAATGCCTCAGAATCCCAAAACCCTCATGGAACAGGTCCTTTGCGATGCGGATATCTCCCATCTCGCAAGCAAGGACTTTCTTGAAGTGTCGGAACTGATTCGTCTGGAAATCGAGCATCGCATGGGCCGCAAACTTGCTGAGGCAGAGTGGTTAACCATGAATACGCTTTTCGTGGCCGGCCATCGATATCACACCGACTATGCGAGATCAAAGTACGCCCCGCAGCACGAAGCCAATCTGGCCGCCTTGAAAGAACGATTGAATCAGCTGAAGCACCGGAAAACGTTTTTGCCGCGTCGGAAGGCGAAATAAAAAGGGGCCTCCGAAAGGAAGGCCCCTTTTGTTTCGCTCGAGCGAGGAGAGGCTAGACCAGACCTTGGTCGATCATCGCGTTCACGACCTTAACGAACCCGGCCATGTTTGCCCCGGCCATGTAGTTTCCCGGGACCCCGTACTCCGACCCCGCATCCAGGCAAGCCTTGTGGATGCTCTTCATAATGATCTTGAGGCGGGCATCCACTTCTTCTCTCGGCCAGCTCAGCCGCATGCTGTTCTGGGCCATCTCAAGACCTGACACAGCGACCCCTCCGGCATTGGACGCCTTGCCCGGGGCGTAGAGGATCTTCTTGTCCAGGAAGATATGGATCGCTTCCGGTGTAGAAGGCATGTTTGCCCCTTCCGCAACCAGGGTGACGCTGTTCTTGATGAGGTTCTGAGCGTCCTTGCTGCCGATTTCATTCTGGGTGGCGCTCGGAAAGGCGCAGTTTGCCTTGCGGTTCCACAGGGGGTTGTAGTCCAATGAGGAATCCGTTTCAGTGTAAACCGCCTGAGAGTACTTGTCCACATACTCCTTAATCCTTCCCCTGCGGATGTTCTTGAGCCTCTTCACGAAAGCCAGCTTGTCCTGATCAATGCCTTCCTCGTCGTAAATGTAACCTGAGGAGTCGGACAGGGTGACCACTTTCGCTCCCAGTTCTATCAGTTTCTCCACAGTGAATTGGGCCACGTTTCCGGATCCGGAGACCAGGCACACTTTCCCTTCCAGAGTTTGATTCCGAACGGCAAGCATCTCAGCGGCAAAGTAAACGCATCCGTATCCCGTTGCTTCCGGCCGGATGAGGCTTCCCCCCCAGCCAAGGCTCTTGCCGGTCAAGACCCCTGTGAATTCGTTCGCAAGCTTGCGGTACATGCCGAAGAGGTATCCGATTTCTCTTGCTCCCACTCCGATGTCGCCTGCCGGAACATCCGTATTCGGCCCGATGTGTCGGAAAAGCTCCATCATGAAGCCCTGGCAGAAGCGCATCACCTCATTGTCGGATTTGCCTTTCGGATCAAAGTCAGAGCCTCCTTTCCCTCCTCCCATGGCCAGCGTGGTGAGAGCGTTCTTGAAGACCTGCTCAAAGGCAAGAAATTTGAGGATGCTGAGGTTCACGGATGGATGAAATCGAAGTCCACCCTTGTAGGGCCCGATGGCGCTGCTCATCTGGACCCTGTAACCTCGGTTCACCTGCACCTGCCCCTCGTCGTCCACCCAGGGAACCTGGAACATGACCACTCGCTCAGGTTCCACCAGCCTTTCGAGGATGCCGTTTTCACGGTATTGCGGGTTGCGGTCCAGGACCGGTTTCACCGAATCCACCACTTCTTCTACGGCCTGATGAAACTCCTTTTCATTAGGATCGCGCGCTTTAATCACTTTCAAGATTTCCGTCATAGCTTTCCTCCCGTCCGTTTAGAATAATTGATTTAATGGAACCATCATCTAATCAAGCGGCAATCATCACGCATTGGGATGTTTTGCCGTCAATCTTCAAAAGAAACGGTTTGTCCATTCGCACGTGTCGCAAGAACTGGGTCTCTTGAACCGCAGGCAGAGATCGGATCCATTCCCAGTCAAACCGGTCCTCTGATCCTTCGCTGACCGTTACATAGTGAATGCCCAGGGAGGTGATGTTTTGAAAAAAGTGGGTCCCCTGAGAAGGATCTGCCTTGAGCAAGGCGCTCCTGAGTTCAATGATGGCACCCACACCCGATATGTCGTGCCATTGAACCGGGATTCCGAGCCACCGGTCGGCACTGCCCCACCTCCCCGGCCCCACAAGCAAATAGGGCCGCCCCTCTTTGAGAAGCCCGCCGTTGAGCCGACTGATTTCCTTGGCGATCGCCACCGTGGACTCAGGTTTGAAGTCTTCGGGTTTGACATAGACGATGTCGGCAATGTCATTGTCTCTGCCGTTTCCCAGGGCTTGAGTGGAAATGCAGAAGGCCTTTTCCATTTCCTGCTGTGTGATCTTCACGTCGAAGGGTTCGAGATCCGCGACCATCGGCCTCATCTGGAGGAAGAAAAAACTGCTCTTCTGCGCTGGATCAGGGCTGAGACTCGCGGAGAACTCAATCTCCACAGGGCAGCCCATCGCTCTGCGCCCAAGGTCCAGGAAGTCGCTCAGCAGGGAAGGGAGAGGGAAAACATTGTACTTGAGGATCTGGGCAAAGGTCAGGATCTTCGGCCCCTTCAGGTACCCTGAATCCCGGATTCGGTGTTCATCGGAAATGTAGGTGCTGGAAAGGGCTCTCACGGGGAACTCTTCTTCCGCCTCGTCGACCTCTCTCCTTTCAAGATTAGAATACCTGTGAAAGGTCAATTCCTCCGGATAGCTCCTGATTTTCAGAGCGTAGAAATACCGCTGCGCATTGGAGAGGATGTCGTCCACCGTTGAAAACTGGGGCATGGAGGTGGGGTGCTTTGGGGAAAAGCGCAAAGCTCTTTCCCCTTCCACCACTGTCTTGCCGAGTCCAAGGGCGATGTAGGCAATGCCGTCTTCCCGCTTCATGGGAGGGATGGGATAGAAGTTGTGCGACTGGGCGACACCGGAGACGGCAGGGTAATAGTAGTTCCCGTATTCCTCGCCGGTGAGCTTCTGGATAATGATCGCCATGGCCTCTTCCTGGGGTCGGTTGGAGGTGTGCCGGGCGAATGCCTTGGGGCTTTCATAATAGGTCGAGGCATAGACGAGCTTGATGGCTTTGATCAGGTGTTTGAGCCGGACTGAGGGATCGGGATGATTGTTGGGAATCATATAGGTTTGGTACAGCCCGGCATAGGGCTGAAACTGGGCATCCTCTAGAGAGCTGGAAGATCGAATAGAAAGAGGAACACGGATCTGAGACAGGTAGAATGCAAGCTCCCGGACGAGCCACTCCGGCATTTCCGCCTGCAAAAAGGCATCCGCAATTTGCAAGTCCGGTATATCTTCAACGGAAAAATGCCGGAGCTGGTTTTTGGAGATGAAAGACTCAAAGCCGTCGGTGCTGATGACGAGGGTCTTGGGGATTTCAATGTTGACGTCCGTGTGCTTTTCATATATCGCCGGATCTTCCTGAAGGAGGGCCGACATGAAGGCAAGACTTCTCGCCTTTCCTCCCAGAGATCCCTGACCGATTTTGACAAAATCACTCACGTCGGGGTCGAAGTAGGAGGTGTTGAACTGAGCGACCACCCCCTTTTGACGCCACCTTCGCAACCTGTGGAGGTTTGAGACAATGTATTCCCTCATCTCCTCGGCACTGGAGAACTCAGAGGCCTGGACTTCCCGGAATGCTGAAGCAAGGCCGATTTCAGAGCGGGCCATGAGCCAGTTCGAGAAGTGGTTGCGTCTCGCATGGTACCAGAGAGATTCTGCAGGAATGCGCGCCGCTTTTTCTTCAAGTTCCCGGAGATTCGATGCCCGGTCCACTTCCTTGCCGTCCGGCATGCGGAAGATAAAGTCGCCGAACCCGAGGTGATTCATGAAGAAATCGTGTATCTCGGAAAGCAGATTCGGGGAGTTCTTGTCAAGGAAAACAGCCGGAATTTTTCCCGCCTCTTCCTGATTGCCCGATTCCGAACTCATGAGAAGCAGAGGCAGATCCGGAATGTCCTTTCGGATCTGGGACAGAAGTAAGAAGCCGGCGTCATCTTCCAGTTTCTGAGCTTTTGGCAGGCGGGAGTCGGACATGACCCCAAATACATAGGGCTGATACCTCTCGTAGAGTTCTGTGGCTTCTTCGTAGTCCACCGCCAGGAGGATCTTCGGCCTCGCACGCATGGTGAGAAGCCGGTGTTCTTCATTGAGCCCTACCTCCAGGACGGCCTGAGTCTGCTTCACCACTTCCTGGTAGATCAAGGGGAGAAAAGAAGAGTAGTAAAGAGGAGAGTCTTCTACAAGGAGCAAGACGCGCACATTCGCCTTCTTGGTGTCGAAATCCACATTGAGGCGGTCTTCGGCATTCTTGACCAGGGCCAGGAGAAAATCAGAAACTCCGGACCAGATGAATACCTTGTCGATCCCCCTGCCGTTCCCGTCCTCAGGCTGGGGAGGCAGCCCTCTCAGGGTTTGAGCCAGAAGAATCACAGGAAGCTCCGGTTTGACTTTCTTGATCGCCCGGCCCAGGGAATAGGCGTCCATTTCCTCGAGGTGGGGCGTGGTGATGACCATGTCGAATTTCTTCTCATTGAGATGTTCGAGGGCCGCGTAGGCGGAAGAGGTTCGGGTCACCCTGGGAGGCTGGCTGAGGTTCAGACCTCGATACTCATTGATGATCCTCGAAGCAAGCCGGCCGTCTTCTTCCATCACATAGGCGTCATAAGGGCTCGAGACCAGCAAGATCTCCCGGATCTTGTTGGCCATCAGCTCGTGAAAGGCCTTGAACCGAGCATGGAACTCAGTAGGTAAAGGCGCGCTGGTCATCGCTTTGCCGTGCTCCAATGGTTGAGGATCGTTGATTGATCAATCGCCCCCCGAGTCGCCGAAGGAAGCGGCCCGGGACAAGAAGCCCTCCTCATCCTGGGGGAAAAATTATATGAAAAAACCGCACAAAGGTCATTGGAAAAGGAAAGGATGGGCGACAGGGATCAGGAGTCTATGATTTGCAGGGCTTCCTCTCTGTAAGCCTCCATGACATAGGGAATCCCGGTCACCTTGGCACATTCCTCGGTGAGAGACATCAAGTCCTTCCTGTTGATGTAGCGGACCTGCCAGCTTCTCGCACCGGCCATAAGCTGCTGGAGTCCAACCTTGAGCTTGTCCACGGCGCTGTAAATCCCGATGGCGCCCAGAGGAAGTTTTTCCGCTTCGGATCCGTACTTTTCCTTGAGGACCTCATAGTTCATGAAGATTTCTTCCTTGGTGGACCCATATCTGGAAACGGTGTTGGGGAGTCCTTTGTCCTCGCCTCTTAACCATTTTTCGGCATTTTTTCCTACCATCCCGGGAATCATCAGGGCTCGGCCCATGCAAACGGCCTTGCAATAAGGAGCGCCGAGAGCGAGGGCCTTGAAGACGTGATCCTCGGAAGAGAAGCCGCCTGCAAAAGCAATATCAGGTACCCAATTGCCTCTTTTTGCCAAGCGTTCGCAGAGTTCATAGGCCATGGAATGGAGATAAATGGAAGGGACACCCCACTCGTTCATCATTCTCCAGGGGCTCATGCCTGTTCCGCCCGGAGCGCCGTCGATCGTCAGCAGGTCGATTTTGGCATCGCTCGACCACCGGATGGCCATGGCCAGTTCCCGCATGGGATAGGCGCCGGTCTTCAGAGTCACACGCTTGGCCCCCAAGCCCCGGACTCTTTCCACTTCCTTCATGAATCCTTCCTGGTCCACGAATCCGAGACGAGAGTGGCGTTCGAATTGCTTCAGAGGACCCGCTTTGAAAGCCGCCTGGAAAGCAGGGACTTCAGGGTCAGGGGTCACGATGTATCCCCGTTTCTTCAGTTCAATCGCCCTTTCGAGGGAGTTTACTTTGATCTCTCCGCCGATACACTTGGCACCCTGGCCCCATTTGAGCTCCACGGTCTCCACGCCCAATTTGCCGACCACGTATTCGGCTACCCCGTTGCGGGTGTCTTCTACGTTCATCTGGACGAGAATGTCGCCATAGCCCTCAAAGTAGCGGCGGTACTCTTTCACGCGTCGGTCCATTTCCGGAGATTTTTTCACCTTGCCCTGGTTGTTGAATTCCAGGTCAGGATCGATGCCGCAGACATTTTCCCCGCAAACCAGAACGATCCCGCTGATCGCAGCTCCGACCGCAAAGTGGTCCCAGTTCTTCCGCGCAATGTCCGTGCTGCCCAAGGCTCCTGTGAAGATGGGAACCTTCATCTTCACCTTATGGACGGCGCCGAAGGAGGTTTCCGTGTTGACTGCCGGAAAGGTGGCTTTATCAGGGTCCGGATCCACTCCTTTTGCTCCGAGAGCATACCCCATGATGTTGAGGTGAGAGTAGTCGACAGGATAGTCTTTGTCTGCTCCGGCCGTGATACTGCCGAAGGGTTGCGGATAAAGAAGCTCTCTGCCCCGGAAGGTGGCGTGGAACATGTCACAGCCTCCGCGGCACCCGTCCACACACCGACTGCAGATGCCGGATTGAGGGGCTACATCCCTGGAGCGGTTGCTGGTTTGCATGGCTTCATTTGCATTGGGTCTTTGTAGATTCATAGGTCTCCTCCTCCTGAGTGATGATAAAAAAAGGCGTCTCCCTCTGACGAGGAATAGACACCTTTGTCTTGCGCATCCTTGAGCCTCTACACGTCATCGTGTAAAGACTTCATCAGCACTGAAAATAATCGGTTCTTTTAAGCAGAGCTAACGGAGGATGTCAAGAAATTTCTTGGGGGCCGCAATGGCCTCAGTGCAAGCGGGTAGGTCTTAGATCTCTTCAGAAAGAAGAATGGCTTCTGCCACGTGACGCATGGATTTTCGGGAGTCCATGCTCCGCTTCTGGATCCAGCGATACGCCTGTTCCCCGGTCATGGAGCGGCGCCGCATCAAAACCTCTTTGGCCCGCTCTACGAGTTTCCGGGTCTCAAGCTCTTCCTGGATCACTTTGGTCTTAACCATCAGTTCCGTGTTGAAAATCGCCACCGCCGCCTGATTGGCCACGGTCTTGATCAAATTGACTTCCGTTTCCGAAAAGTTGTGGGGCATGGCCGTGAAACAGTTGAGGACGCCGATGACCTTCCCTTCCTTGACGGCCATGGGAACGCTGACCATGGAGACGAGACCCAGTTTCCTGGCCATCTCTTTCTCCTTGAACAGGGGCTCCTTGAGCACATCCTGGATGATGAGAGACTGGTTGTGAGCGGCCACATAGCCCACCACGCCCTCATGCATATTCAGGGATCGGTCTTTGACATAATCAGGATCAATGGCCTGTGTGGCTTTGAGGCGTATCTTCTTGGGCGTCTCCGTTTCGTCGATCAGCCACAAGGAACAGATTTCCACTCCAGTCACCTTGGCCGTGACCATCACAATGAGCTTCAGGATCTCTTCGATATAGAAATCGGACGTGATAGCCTGACTGATATCCATCAGGGCCTTGATGTATTTGTCGTAGATTTCCGAGGGTGTTTTTTCCATAGAACCCACAACCTACCTTGTCGGCTTTTGCCACTCCTTGGCAAAGATCTCTGCGATGCGGTTCACCTGACTGGGGTCGATCTTTAAGGATCTGGCCACCTCCTCGTAGAGCTGTTTTCTCATGGAGTTCTCTGCCGTCACGAGAGCGTTTAAATCCCGTTTTTCCGTGAGCTCCAGTTTCTGTGTGTTCCCGAGGGACACGTAGCCGCTGTTGTTCTCAACCACTGCCCCTTTCGCATAGTAAGGCTTCATCTGCTGGTAATTCGCCTTCATTCTCTCTTTGAGGGCCCGAATGGTCGGGTTGGAGACGGTCGTCGCATCCTCGGCCCAGGCTGAGTTCGCCTCGAGGCGGGCGAGCATGTTCCTCCAGAAGGAGGTCTTGTCATCCTTGACCGGCTTTTCCTTGTCCTGGCCTCGAATGTCCTTTACAATTTCCCCGGCCACGGACTCCACTTTTTCCGCAGGAAAGTAGATGTTGATGGTCACACAGGCAAAGGTGAAAATCGTTACCCCGAAGATTAATGCCCGAAGGGCTTTTCTGCCTCTATTCATTTCCAACCTCCTGCTCAATCCCTCAATACCAGAATTCCTCAATTCCTTAATTCTTGTTCTTGGGATTTTGGGTTTTGTTCTTCGGCCGACATGCTCCCCAGAGGCCTCACGCTTAATTCTTTTCACCATGTCTTTGAAACGGATCTGGCGGTCAGGGTCTTGATTTACAACATTTACACCTGAAAAGCCATTTCTTTTCACTAGATAGACCTTATCCCCTTCTTTGAGGGGGCCGTCAATTTTGAAGGCATCGTTTTCAAGGGAAGCCTGGATCGCGATCTTGTCGTAGGGGAACTCCTTGAAAAAAGAAGTGAGCGCCCCTGCCAGTCCAATGAAAGGGCTCCCGCCCCCGCCGATCTGGGCGATGTTCTCCACAGCTCTGACACTTATTTTCTGGGGCACATCTTTGGTTTTGACCGTCTCCATGAAAAGATCAAATCGTTGAGGTTCACCGCCTACCATCTCCAGGTTTTTAACCTGTCCTTTGAGAACGCCTTCGATTGTTTCGAATGGAGTTCCTTTGGTGAGTTCTGCTAGATTGAGATCTTTCCACGTCGCGTCCAGGAGAAACGTCGGAGTCGTGCCAAAAGCTCCCGACTCACCGAGGTTTGAAAAAACGATTTCCCCTCCAAAAGTCCGAACTCTTACGTCGCCCTTGGTTTGGATCCTGTCGCCATCAAAATGCACTACATCGAGTTTTCCCAGGATCGAACCCGGCACAGGGTGTGACCAGATGTCAGAGAGAATGGGAGCTAGGTCGGCCTCTTTCAAGGTTGCGCTCGTCACGACGAAAGGCGAGAGGGTGAAAAGCCCATGGAGCGATATCGGGCCGAGTTCGATCTCTCCACCTGAAACTTGGATGGAATCCTGGGGTATGAAAGAAATGAGATTTGGAGTGATGTGGGCTCGAGCAGCGAAGGACTGCATCGGGAGATAGGGGAGGGCGATCGACTGAATAACTAGGTTTCCTTCTTGCTTAAGGCCCATAGAAAAAGGAAATCTCCCTCTGAAAGAAGACTCCACAAAAGCCCCGAGATTTTCGCCCCAGAAGGGCAGATCGAGTTCAATCCCTTCAATCGTGACCCTTTTTCCGAGAATCTTCCCGTCGTGCCATGAGCAGTGGCCGAGAAGCCTCCAACCCTCGGTCTCCTTTTGAAACTCCATCTCAGCCATGAAGTCTCCTCCCACATCGAGTTCTGAGAGGAATGGCACTTCTCGCTCCATGGGCTCTTTGAAGAAAAGCTGGAAAGCAGGCTTGAGGTGCATCCACGGAAGACGGACACGGAGGTGACATGGCTTCTGTAGCATGAGATCTTTGAGTTGTCCTTCTGCTTCAAGGGACAGGAGATCTTTTAACACCAACTTTACTCCCGATAGGTCGGCGGTCCTGCTGGACAAATCGTAATCGCCCTGGGCCTGAAAATCCAGGCTGTTCCTGTTCAAATCGAGATAGATCCGATCGTAAAGAAAGCCTCCTTGTCGCGCACTCCCCTGCATACGAGCCGTCCATTTCGTCCAACTCATGTCTCCGGTCGCCGCGATGCTGAGTCCAAGGGAGATTTTTTCGCCGGCGTGCCTGGAATCAGGACTCTGAAAAGCGAACTGGTCGAGATTCCATTTTGATTCCAGAAGCCAATGTCCATCTTCTTTCAGAGTGCCTTTCATCAAGAGGGAATCGAGTCCCTCTATTTGCCAATCCGGAGGGGATCAGGCTCAGAGCCTGTGCCAAAGTGAAAATCCTGACCTCTTTACCTTCCAGGCCAAAGGTTACCTGGCCATCATGAGAGTCCACGGACAACTGCAAGTTCTTCATTGAGGAAGCGTGAATGTCGATTCTCGGGAAGCTGAGTTGGGTTGGGGCAAAATGAATCGTTCCACTTTGGGTCTGTGCGTTTATGTCTGGAGCTTGGACCCGCTTGCCCCCGAGAGGGAATTCGACCTGGGAAGCCCGGAAGTTCAGATTCTGCACATCAAAATCCAAGCCTTTCCCTGACGCCGAAAAATCCGCTCTTGCGGAATGGACTCCCATGCCCTTCCACGAGAGCTCCCCCTTTTCCACGGCGAAAATCAACGCGGTCTCGACAGCAGGGAAGAGGCCTTTCACCTGAAGGTCCGCCGTGACCACTCCGCGCCCATGGGTATCGGGCATCGTGAAAGACACATCGTTGTCTTTCAGCCGGGCTTGAAGCTCGCAATTCCACTGCCAGGTGTTTTCCTCGAGGATGCCATCGAGGTTGCCGGTCACGTCAGCCACACCTCCGAACTCGAAAGAGGACGGCTTTATTCCAAAGGCCTGAGAGAGCAAAGGCCAGGCCTTCTGGAGGGTCATCTGCAAAACAAGACCGGTGAGTTTCACTTCCGGATTGGCGCCCGTCAGAGCATGCAGCGCGCCGGTTGCTTCCAGGATCTGGTTCAAAATCAGATGAAAGCGCTGAGCACCGGCTCTTCCACTGGAGAAATCCACAAAACCATCGGCATTGAAGTGTATCGCAAAGAGGGGACGGAGACCCGATCCCCTGTTTCAAAGTGAGGTTATCAGAGGAAAGACGAGCAGAGTTGAAAGTAAGGAGCCCTTTGTTCCGGTCGTACACGACCAAGGCCTCGCCGGAGATACTTTCCGCTTTCCCACGAGGCGTCGTGAATGTCATCTCCTCGCCTTTCAGGGACATCCGGACTTCCGGATCGACTATGGAAATCGCACGATCCGCCGTGAGACGGAGGTGCGGCATGGTCACTTCCATTTCCTCAGAAGGCCATCGCAGGCGACCATAGCAGGTTATCTGCAGGGATTCGTCCTCATTCAAACTGAGGTGAATTCCGCTCATCGTCAAGATTTGTTGGCCCATTTCGATGTTCATGTGGCCGCCGGAAAGTTTCGCATCATCGACCCGGATATCCCGGAAGAGCAGCAGAGCAACAAAGCCCTCTCGCCAGTTGACCGGAAAAGCTGCTGACCGCCGTTTTATCGCCGATCTCCGTCAGGCGGGAGGGTTGATGGGTGTTCAGGGAGAGCCCGGTGATGGTGAGATGATTTACCACCAGGCTTCTTCGAGTGAAGGAGCCTTGAAGAGAAAGTTCCGTGACCAATTCGGTAATTTCCAGGTGACGCAACTGGACATGGTCGCTGAGCTGGATCCCCCTGGCATGAATGAGGAGCGGATTCAGAGAATAGGAGAATTCACGGATGGAGCACTCGGTGCCGGTCGCCTGTGAGATGGATTGTTCAACCAGAGCTTTGACTTCGCCGGGAGACTCCAAGTAATAGAGGACCACGGCGAAGGCAGTGCAAAGGACAAGCAGTAGCACCACTCCAAGAAGAATCAGGATTTTCCACTTCCTTCCCATCCTAAGAGGAAACCCCGTCCTTCCGGACATTCTGCAGGCTTAACCATTCGCGGGTTTTGTCTATAAGATTTCCCTTCTCTTCGGACAAATTCTGGAAGAAAGCAACGAAATCTTTGATGGAGTTTCCTTTCCGGGCCAGAACGCTTTCGAAAAGCAAGTAATGGCGATGGTAGAGGCCCACGGACATCAAGTAGGCATTGTTAAGCCCGGCTTGACCGAAATTCGCAAAACGCCGAGTCCTCATCCGGCCCTTGACCCCTTCAAAGGGGTCCAGATGGCGGGTGAAGATCTTTTCCCTTCCAGAGAGCTTCAGGCCATAGGTCATTTGTGCATCCTTGTAAAGGGCATCCAATTCCGATAGAAGGGAGGCCAGGAAGGTGGAGAAAAGGATCTCATCGGCGATGGAATCCCGCGCTTCCAGGGTCGCAGGGTGAGCAGGGCCAAACGTTTGTTCGAGGAAGAGCAGGGCGCCCCGTTTCCCGATCAGTTGTGCCAGACCTTCGTTGAACTCACCCTGTCCTTTGACATAGAGGGTGGTGTGGACCATCTCGTGGAGAATCGTCTCGACGAGGTTCAGGTCCGAGCCCTGGATCAGATTCAATGGGAGGGGATCTTTGAACCAGCCGAGGGTGCTGTATGCCTCCGCTCTTCCGACAAAGGTGTCGAGGTCTTTGGCCAGGAGCCTGTCTCTTTCCGTTCTGGCGCGATCGAGCTCGAAGAAACCCAGGTAGGGGACACGTCCCGCCACAGGGAACCACCAGGTCACCAACGTCAGTTCGTCCTTTGGGGACGCGGACACGGTGTAAATGGGAGACTGATCTCTCAGGTTGATGGTTTCATAATTTTCGGATTTCTTAAGTCCTAACTCATTTTCTCCAAAATCCTTGATGTGGGAAACCAGGGAAAGCCGTCTTTTTTCGGGGGAAGGGAGGGATTCCTGCTGGAGAGCCTCTTCCACCGGAACAGCATGATAAAGAAACCGAAACTGCCCTGCTGCGGCGTGAAAGAGATAGCCCACTTGACAGCCTGAGGTAAGGAGCAGAACAGGCAGGAACATGAAAAGCCTTGGAAATTGCCCGGGATCTTGTGCATCATCGGTTTGCTATTTTCCATGTTGAGTTCATGCCCTGTACCACGGACAAACTCTGTTTGTCCGTGCCACCCAATACGCACGAATAGCTTTCTTGCGGTGCCACGGACAAACGTCTGTTTGTCCGTGTGCGTGAGCCTTGCACCTTGCGCCTTACCCCTTGCACCGTTATTCAATGTCCTTCTCATACCAGTGCTCAAAAACGATCAGATTCCATAACTGCCATGAGGTGTGCTGACGGCCGCTGGGAGACAGATCGATGATGTAGTTAGAATACTATCTCTTTTTTGACGGGTTCTCCAATGGAAAATCAAAAAATCACAAATCAGCCATCGCAAATCCCTCCATTTTGGCGCCTCACGAATATGAGATTTGATGTCAGGTGTTTCATGGAATCCACCAAGCGATAGGTGGTCATCTGCCCAGCGGGCGCCCCCTCATCCAGGAGTTCGAACTCCAGGGGAGTTTCCCCATTGAGGGTTCGGAGGAGAGTGCCTCCCCTCACAATGTGAATTGTCACGGGGACCTTTTCATCTCCTCTGAGCCATGATCCGGACCAATAGTAAAAGGGGGAGATGATGGAGCCTGGAACAAGGATCATGCAGGCCGGGACAGGGCTCGCAAAGAGGAGAGAAAGCAGGAACAGGAGAAGGAGTGCACTGATCCGTTTGCGGGCTGCAGGCCCTTGGCTAGTTATCATGAGATCTTCAACAACTCTTTTGAATTGACAGTGGGACAGCTGTTGACTTAAACTGCTATTACTTTGAATTTAAACACATTCTCCGCGGGCTGTTTACTCCAAAGAAGCCTGAATCTCGTTGTCCCGGGGAAGGCGCTATGAAAATCAAGTTTTGGGGCACGCGTGGCTCCATTGCTGTTCCTGGCAGAGACACCATTCTTTATGGCGGAAACACGACGTGTCTCGAGATCACCCTGGAGAGCGGGCGCGTTATCATCATTGATGCCGGAACCGGGATCAGACCTCTCGGTGACAAGCTGTCAGCCGAGAGCGAAACCCTGGATATTCACCTTCTCATCACCCACATCCACTGGGATCACGTGCTCGGCTTTCCTTACTTCGGCCCTCTTTACAAGGGCTCGACCCATCTGAAGATCGACGGCTACCATACGTGCATGAACGGGCTCAAGAACACCTTCGAAAACAAGATGGGGGATGGGTTTTTCCCGGTCAAATTTACAGACCTCAAAGCCAAAATCACATATCTGGAGAAACTGCGCCATGGCGCCCTTGAAGTGGACGGGGCAGTGATCAGTTCTGCACCCCTCCATCATCCCCAGGGCGGATTCGCATTCCGGTTCAAAGAAGGGAATAAGAGTTTTCGTTTTCATGACGGATAACGAACTCCGTGAGGATGAGTGGAAGGGCAGGACCCCGAAGGATTATATCAAGTTCTGCAAGGGGGCTGACATCCTGGTCCATGACTCTCAGTATATCCCTGGAGAGATTGAAGACCATCGTGATTGGGGGCACTCCGACTACGGAGCTGCTTTCGCAATGGCTGACAAAGCCAACGTGAAAAGACTCGTCCTGACCCACCACGATCCTGCCAGGACCGATCTCGAAGTGACCGCCCTGACAACGGAGTGTGAAGCCCTTGCCAGAGCAAAAAAATCCGGCATGGTCATCGAAGCAGCGATGGAAATGAGCGAGCTGGAGCTCTAGCCGCATGGACAAAATCTTTGAACTGATCACTCAGCCGGAAAAGGAAGAGGGAAAAAAGACAGAAGTGCGGCTCGGCATCAGGGTCAAGCTCTCCTCTTTTGAAACGACCTGCTTTGTCACCCAACCCTGTCAGTCCTATCGAGCCCTGGAATCCGAGGTCCAGGGCATCCGGCAGAATATTGAAAATGTGTTGAAAGAGGCCCGGGATGTCTTTGAGGGTTCCTCAAGAAAAGACAGTCTCGGTTTGAGACCGGATATGAACGCAGGAGAAATCTGGCCCATTCTTTCCGCGATCCTTGATGAAGGGGATTTTATCCAGGCCTTCAATGCTCTGGAGGAAGGGAAAAGGAAAGAGGTTGCCGAGCATGTCCTCACCCACTGCAACGTTTTCTCCGGCAGGGCAGCCGTTTTTTCCTCACGCTATGACGATAAATCCGCATTAATGGAATAAGCTTCTCACCGTGCGCCCGCCGAACAGCGTAGTGCCCTTTTCTCCACAGGGGTGCGGTGCCCGGAAGCGCTACCGGTCCAGGCAAGATGTAAACAGAGGGGCGGCTCTAGTTTTCTCCAAGAACAGCGAAAAGTCCGCCAACTCGCCTGGGAATTGAATGAAAAGAAGGCTGCACCAAAGAGGCACGGATAGGGAACCCCATTTCTCAGTGTGAGCAATGTGTTGGTCTTTCTCTGGTAACTTCTCAATAAGTCCGGTAACTGCTATGGATTCTCGGTGGGCCTGTCCCGGATCAGGGTCCGGGACAGGCGCCGGAATCCAGACAACACGGCGTTCCACAGTGCTCCCGGATTTATGGAGAGGTTACGGTTTTAGGGTTCGCAACCTATGAAATGCGACTTTAAGGACAGAAAGGCAGGGGATCAAAGGAAGGGCTATCAGATTCAAGGCTACGGAGTCGAAAGGAGGAGCCCATGTTCCCGGCATTCCTCGACAAGCGAGTAGGAGAAGAAATCGTTTATCTTCGGTCTGGCAGCTGGGCTGACGCGCTCTGTCTACCGCATCAGCTGGCACCCCACATGATGCGCTCACGTGCACCCACTTCGGTCTCTTGACGTACAAAATGCTGCTTGATATACTGCCTTGAAAAAGGAATTTCTTATCAAATGATTGCCCCCAAAACGAACGCAAAAGATCGCTCTTTCGTAGACAAAACACTTTGTGTCATGGGAGCTTTTTTTTTCGCTTCCGAAGTAAAGTGTTTCCAGTTACTTACCTGCTAGTGGCGCTTTTTGTTCGGCCTGCATTTTTTGCGGGGAATCCGAAATGGGATCCCTTTGTGACCGGTATCGGTCTGATGGTGGCTATGCTCGGTGAAACCGTCAGATGTCTCACGATCGGTCTCGTCTACTCCATCGTCCGGGGGGGGCGCGACCACCGGGTTTACGCAAAAGACCTCGTGACGGAGGGCATCTATGCACATACGCGCAATCCGATGTATGTAGGCAATCTCTTGTTCGCCTTGGGGTTCTGCCTGATGTACGGTTCGCCCTGGACGTTCCTCGCTATTTTTCCTTTCTTTCTTCTGGTCTACTTCAGTATCGTCTTTGAAGAAGAGCGTTTCCTGAGGGAGCAATTTGGAGAAAAGTATGACGAGTACGTTCGCGATACGAACCGCTTCGTGCCTCGGCTAAGGGGCTGGCACAGACAATGAGACAGCATCCCTTCGACTGGAAAAGGGTGATCGCCAAGGAGTATGGGACCCTGTTCATTTTTTTTTGTGGCGCTTACGTTCTTCTGATCGCCAAATACCTCTACTTGATCGGCCCGGTCGGCATACTCGGCCGTCCCGGGCTCTTGGTTCTATTTTCAATTCCTTTTTTTATCTTATACGGCGTGGCTCGCTTCCTGAAGAAAACAGATCGCATATAGGTTTCCTCTCTTTCCGTTCATAGCGGACTACATCATCCCGTACCGTCCGCCTTCGCCGCAATACCTTGTCCCCTGCATGATGCGTCCCCTTCGCTCTTGACACACAAGGGCAGATTCCCTTATACTCCCGCCCATCTGAAGCGAGTTCTTATGAGCTGACCTCGCCTTGCGGGGATGAAAAGATTCTTAAAGAAGCAAAGGACAGGATCATGAAGATCTTGAAATGACAGGCACCCGGGTTACTCTTCTGACCCAAAATAGTAATACTGGATATAGAATATGGTAATAGCGAATAACATACAATCCATCACGTCATGGAAGAGTTTCAGGCAGCGCCCGCTTATTATTGCAGGCCCTTGCAGTGCCGAGACGGAAGAGCAGATGATGAATACAGCCAGGCAATTGGCTGAAACAGTCAAAGTGGACATCTTCAGGGCAGGCATCTGGAAACCCCGCACCAGGCCTAATGCCTTCGAAGGCGTTGGCGTCAAAGGGTTGAAATGGCTGAAGCAGGTGAAGCAGGAATTCAATCTGCCTGTTGGTACTGAAGTAGCTAGTGAAAAGCATGTTTATGAAGCATTGAAATATGGCATTGATGTGCTATGGATAGGCGCGCGCACCTCTGCCAACCCGTTTGCCGTACAGGAGATAGCTGATGCGTTGCATGGCGTTGATGTCACTGTGCTGATCAAAAATCCGATCAATCCCGACCTGGAATTGTGGATTGGCGCCATCGAACGTGTTCATAAGGCAGGCATCAATACAATAGGCGTCATACACCGCGGATTCTCCACCTATGAGAAAACACAGTACCGCAATCTGCCCAAGTGGCAGATGCCTATCGAACTCATGAGGCGCATACCCAATCTGCCTATAATCTGCGATCCCAGCCATATGGCTGGAGATACATTATACCTCCATGAGATCTCGCAGAAAGCCATTGACCTGAATTTCGACGGACTGATGATCGAATCACATATTGACCCGGCCCATGCATGGAGTGATGCGCAGCAGCAGATCATGCCTAACGAACTGCTGGAACTCCTTAGCCGGCTGATCATGCGCGTGCCCGTGTCAAACGACAGTAAATTCCTCGATCTGTTGGGTGAACTGAGAACACAGATCGACCTCTATGACGACCAGCTTCTCGACTTGATGGAACAGCGCATGAAGGTGGCTGAAACCATCGGGAGATATAAAAAAGAGAATAACATCACTATCCTTCAGGCAAGCCGTTGGGACCAGATCATACGGAAGGCTATTGAGAAAGGCGACAAAAAAGGGCTTAGTGCTGAATTTATTGATAAGCTGTTCAAAGCGATCCACCAGGAATCAATCAATCACCAGATGAAAGTGATGAATAAATAAACCAAGAATAACGCGGCAACACCGAAGAAGCATGAAGAAAATTAAAATACACGGATCAGGCAGTACATCGGTCATTCTTGTAGGCGAACGGATAACAAAATTATCCAGTTACCTGCCCCATGGCAAGGCGATCATCATCACGGATAAAAATGTGCATCGCTTGTATCATAAGGAATTAGCCGGATACCCCGTCATCGCGATCAGTTTAGGAGAAAAGAATAAAACTTTACAGACCGTTGAATATATCTACAAAAAGCTAGTCGAGCTTGAGGCCGACCGTTCTACATTCATCGTGGGTGTCGGGGGCGGCATTGTTTGTGATATCACAGGGTTTGCAGCATCAACCTATATGCGCGGACTGCGGTTTGCTTTTGTTCCCACCACCTTGCTTGCGCAGGTAGATGCCAGCGTAGGTGGCAAGAACGGCGTTAATTTCAACGGGTTTAAAAACATGATCGGTGTGTTCAATCAGCCCGAATTCGTCATCTGCGACATGAAACTGCTGAAGACACTGCCGAAAAAAGAGATCCTGTGCGGATTTGCTGAAATAGTAAAACACGCGTTGATAGCCGATGCGAACATGTTTAATTTCCTTGAGAAGAACTTAAGGAAAGCTCTTGCCCTTAACAGCAGAATCATTGAAGAACTCGTCTACATGTCTGTTATTATTAAATCAGATGTTGTTAACCAGGATGAGCGCGAGAAAGGTTTGCGGAGGATACTGAATTTCGGACATACCCTCGGCCATGCCATTGAAAAATGTTCCGACACATACTCGCACGGAGAAGCCATAAGCATCGGCATGCTAGCCATCTCAGCTTTGTCGGTGAGAAAAGGGTGGTTAAACCCCGAAGAATACACCAGGATTGAAATGCTCATCCGTTCTATCGGCCTGCCGGTGCGTGTTCGCATCCCGGCCAGCAGCATTGAAGATGCCATGAGAAAAGATAAAAAGAGAGAAGGTAAGAGTATTCACGTTGTATGCCTCAAGGGCATTGGCAATCCAACTGTTGAGAAAATGGACGTGGGCCAATTGCCCGCCTTGATAAAAGGAACTGACGTTTTTTATAATCCATAACTGGTTATCCATATGTTATGTGTTTCAATTTCGGAGCCGTCAGTAAAAAAGATCCTCAACCTCATAAAGAAGTCTGAGATTGCAGAGGTCCGACTTGATCTGATGGATCTGAGTGATCACGATATTGAGAAAGTATTTTCAGGCGAAGGCAAAATCATTGCCACCTGCCGTGCCGGCAAATTCAGCGATGAAGAGCGGAAGATTAAACTGAAGAAAGCTATCGAATCAGGCGCTTCCTACGTGGATATTGAGATTGATGCACCAGATGCTTTCAAAACAGAATTGGTATCCTCGGCACGCAAACATAACTGCAAGGTGATCTTATCCTATCATAATTTCATTGGAACACCGCCGACGGATGAGTTGAACAAGATGGTTGATGCAAGTTTTGCACAGGGGGCGGATATTGCCAAGGTCGCGTGCCTTGCCAACAGCGAATCGGATGCTTTGAGAATACTTTCGCTTTATGCGAAACACAAGAACCTCGTGGCCCTGGGCATGGGAGAGCACGGAAGGATCACACGTGTGGCCTCATTGCGGATGGGTGCTCCGTTTTCTTACGTGTCGACCAGTCCAGCCAAGGAAACTGCACCCGGACAGATAACCAGGAAACAGATGACAAAAGTATTGGAAGGATTGCCAAAGAGAGATTCAATGAAGCCATGATACGGGCAATGTCTGCCTGAGTATTTGCTTTCATTACAGCTGTGACGGCAACCTTTCTCTGGAATCTTTTTAAGTTTAATAAATATAAAGTTGAATGGAAGGGAATCTTGGTTATCACTTTGACCATGGGTGCTGTCTTCTTTCTGAACGGAACAAGAAAAAGAAATCAACAATGAAAATGTTCGCAGTTACGGGTGATCCTATCCTTCACAGCAAGAGTCCGGATATTTTCGGAGCTGTGTTCACGAAAAATGGCATAGATGCTGCCTATTTTCGCCTGGCAGCTGATACGGCAGGTGAAGCCGTGGGGGTGATGAAGGCGCTGGAACTAACAGGGTTGAATGTTACCGCACCTTACAAAGGCGATGTCATCCCGTTCCTTGACGAAACAGATACAGATGCGGAAAAGATTCATGCAGTAAATACGATCGTGAATGATAACGGCCGGCTGAAAGGTTACAACACCGATTATATCGGAGTTATTGAGTCGTTCAGGGATAAAAATGTAGAGCTAAAAAATAGGGCCTGCGTCGTTATCGGCGCCGGCGGCGCTGGAAGAGCCGCCCTTTACGGCATTCATAAAGCAGGTGCGGATTGCATCGTCATTGATATTGATGAGAAACTGGCTGAACGCGTTGCCCGTGAATCCGGATGCAATGCTGCAAAATACGATCAGCTTGAATCATGCGTCATATCTTCCGATATTGTCGTTTATGCAGTGGATGCCTCTACAATCAACATACTGAAAGAGGAAACGATCAGGCCGGATCAGGTGATCTACGACGTGAATTACAAACAGTCATTCCTTACGGAACTGGCCGGTAAAAAAGGATGCCGCATGGTCACTGGCGCCGATATGCTCATCAACCAGGCGGTACCGGCATATAAATATTTTCTCGGGAACGATCCGGATAAAAAACTGATGTGGGAAGGCTTCAATACCAAACCCTTAGGCAACAAAGAAGGAACAATCGCGCTTGTCGGTTTTATGGCTACAGGGAAAACAAGTGTTGGAGCTGCTCTCGCGCAGAAATTCGGATATGAGTTCATTGAGCTGGATGAACTGATCGTTAAAACAACGGGGATGACGATAGCAGATATGTTCAGGATAAAAGGTGAATCGGCCTTCCGGGCCATTGAAAAGGACATTCTAAACCAAGAGATAAACAGGACGAATGTTGTTGTTTCATGCGGAGGAGGCGTTGTCATTTATCAGGAAAACAGGCGTATCCTTAAAGAGCACGCATTGACGATTTGGCTTTATAATTCTATTGAAACAAGCGTGAAACGAGGGAACGACGGCACAAGGCCTTTGCTGAATGTTGATAATCCGGTTCAAACAGCAAGAAACCTTTTTGACAACCGAAAAGGATATTATGCCGATGCCGCAGACCTCATGGTGAATACTGAGAATAAACAAGTGGAAGCAATCGTACACAAAATATATGCAGAGATTAGTAAGGCCTTCGGACATTAAAGGTACAATCAAGGCGCCGACATCAAAGAGCATGATGCAGCGCAGTGTGGCTGCTGCTTTATTATCGGACGGCTATACCATTCTCCGTAACCCGTCGTTCTGCGACGATTCAATGGCGGCACTGGACATTGCACGCAGGCTGGGGGCAGTGATAGAAATCAACAAGGATGAAGTCCTCATCAAAGGCGGCTTTGCCCCCAAGGAGGATCATGTTAACTGTCATGAATCAGGCCTGTGTATGCGGATGTTCACCCCTATTGCTTCACTGCATAACTCACTGATCACGATCAACGGCAGCGGCTCCTTGCTCAAACGGCCTGTTGGTATGATCGAAGACTGCCCTGATGCAGTTGGGCGTGGAATGCAAAACAAACAACGGGTTGATGCCTGTTACCGTGAAAGGACCCCTGCATGGCGGAACAGCCATGATTGGGGGATCAATCACTTCACAACTTCTTACCGGCTTGCTGATGGCATTGCCCTTGGTCAAGAGTAAATCGCACCTCATGGTAGATGACCTTAGGAGCAAACCTTATATTGATATGACCTTGCAGGTATTGTCCGATTTTGGTATTGAAGTAGAGAATATGGATTATGAAGCGTTCAGCATACCCGGAAACCAGAAATACCATGCGCGCGATTATTGTGTGGAGGGCGACTGGAGCTGGCGCGTCATTCCTGCTTGTGGCTGCAGCACTGTCCGGCCAGGTGAAAGTGATCATGCTGCAGAAGAAAAGCGTACAGTCGGACAAAGCCATTGTGGAAGTACTCAGGAAAACCGGGGCGGTTGTAGTCGTCAAAGAGGACTGTATCGAGGTTAAAAAGAACATGTTGAAGGCATTTGAATTTGATGCCACCGAATGCCCTGACCTGTTCCCGCCGCTGGTGGCGCTGGCCGCGCATTGCATTGGCATCACAACTATAAAAGGCGCCGAACGCCTTAAACATAAAGAAAGCGACCGTGCTGTAGCACTTCGCGAAGAATTTGGTAAATTAGGTGTTGATATCAGGATTGATGGCGATGAGATGATCATCAGGGGGGGACAGGTGAAAGGCGGCAAGGTCAATTCGCATAATGACCACAGGATAGCCATGGCGGCCGCGGTTACGGCTGTCGCCGCTCAAAGCGAAGTGATCATCGATGGGGCACAGTGCGTTGCTAAATCCTATCCTGAGTTTTTTGATGACATGGATAGAATCATGGTTCCTTCATTGTAATATGAAATAACAGCAGGTAAATGAAAATACAATCATATGAATTCATTCGGAAGAATATTCAGAATAAGCATCTTCGGCGAATCTCACGGAAAGGCCGTGGGCATTGTCGTTGACGGCTGTCCGCCAGGCATAACGCTGGCCGAAAAAGATCTCGAAGCCGACCTTGCTCGCCGCAAAAGCGGAGCAAAAGGCACTACATCCCGCAGGGAGGATGATAAACCCAGTTTTCCTGAGCGGCGTCCACAAAGGCAAGACAACAGGCAGCCCGATTGCCGTCATGTTTCATAACGCCGACGTCATCTCATCCGATTATGATATGTTCAGGGATGTGCCGCGGCCGGGCCATGCCAACTTTGTTGCAAAGAAGAAATACGAGGGGTTCAGCGATATCCGCGGGGGAGGGCATTTCTCGGGCCGCCTGACACTGGGGCTCGTTACAGCCGGCGTGATAGCAAAGAAGATCATCAATCCCATTCATGTCAAAGCCGACCTCATTGAAGCAGGCGGTGAAAAGAATATTGATAAAGCCATTCAGAAGGCCATAAAAAATAATGATTCGATCGGAGGCATTATCGAATGCAGATCACTGAACATGCCGGTAGGACTGGGCGAGCCATTCTTCGACTCGGTTGAATCGCTTCATCAGTCATCTTGTATTTTCTATTCCCGGTGTTAAAGCCATTGAGTTTGGCTCCGGCTTCAAAGCGGCCGCCATGACAGGCATTCAGCACAATGACCCGATCATCACCATCAGCGGAAAAACCAAAACCAACCATGCGGGTGGCATCAACGGAGGCATCACCAACAGCAATGACCTTGTGTTCAGGATAGCCGTTAAACCAACGGCAAGCATATCGAAAACCCAGCATACAATGAACACAAAGATGGTGAAGATGGTTGATCTGGAAGTGAAAGGCCGCCACGACCTGTGCATAGCCCTGCGTATGCCTGTCATTGTTGAAGCGGCAACAGCCGTTGTTCTCGCTGATCTTATGATGATCAATAAAACCATTTCGTGAAGAGGTTACTATATTCTGGGAACAACGCATGGGACAGGAAGAACTGACTACTGAATTAAAGAATATTATCCTGTCGAATGGCGCTGACCGAAACTGCAACCACCGGAAATCCTCGCATACCTCTTCGCCTAGCGCAGTAACTCCCTGGTTATCAGCGATTGGGGTTGAAGCGGGCGACACGCCTTTCACGGCCTTCTCAAAATCTGTAGCGAATTCCGATGACCCACGCGTTGGAGGCGCCTTGAACTCCACTGAATACCCCACCCGCACCGGAGCGATGATGAATGCCAGTCACCAGGCTCCACTGCGGAACCTGGGGAAGCGAAAAAGCAAATTCAAACATCAGTGCTCCCAGGAACTGGGCGGTCTCCTCATAGTGCTTGGCTTCAATTGCCGGCACGGAGGTAGCGTAGGATAACCCCGCCCCTGCAGCGAAACTTGTGTCTAAGTACTCGTTCCAGGGAAAGAGCAGCCAGCGAAAATAGGCCACAAGATCGAATTCCCAATTGTCTTGGTCTCCAAAGTATCTGGCGATTTGGCCCTCGATCTCGATATCGAAGTAGTTTTGAAAGGTGTATAATCTTCTGGATAGACCCAGGTCGATTAAATAGGCATTTTCAAATTCGAAATTGAACGTAGCCGTTTTAGCGAGAGCCGCATCCGTCATCTTCCCGGAATAGAGCGTGAGTGCCCAATCCCTTTCCGCGTGCGCGTCACTGCATGGAACAAGGGTAAGAAAAATCAGCGCCAGTGCGCACATTCCAATCTGCCATCGATCCATCTGCTCGTCCACCTCATAACCAGCTCCTTTTGCACAAGAACCGCCGGTGTGCCGATCCCACGGAGTCAGCGTCATGGCCTAGCTGGTTCTGTGCGAAAAATGCGGCAACATGGCTGCCGTGAAGAGAGCTGATGAGAATTCCCTTTTTTTGAGATGACTTAATATCCGTTTGGCCGTTGTTATTCAATGAAAAACTAGGATTCACCACGTTCTGGTGTCATACCCAGGCATCAGGCTGAATGTGTAATCAGATCCAAAGGCATACGTCAGAATTGCAGGGTCTGCTCTCGGTTTTCAAAGACGACAATATCGGGAGGCATCGGCACATAGGGCGTTCAAACCTTCAGCGATGGCATGTGGGCCGTATGTGCTTTTGAATCGCACCTAGGTGCTATCCCATGTGCAAATGCGAGAGAACTACTTGATGCCTCTTGCGTAGTTGATCAAAACCATCTTGTGCTTCCGGGTATCTGCTTTGACCCTTGAAAGTTTCCGGCTCAGCATGTCATCCTGGATCTGAATCCGATCGATAAAGCTTGCCTCGTCCAGCTCTCCCTCGATCTCAGCGCAGAGGTTGTACGCTTCTGCTTCCGAAATATCCGTTTCGACCTTCTTGACCAGTTCCTTCGCCTTGTTCACAAATCCCTTCAAGTAATCCAGGTCCTGGCCGATGTGAACCTCAAAGGAGTCATCGGAAATCACTTTTTCCCGGAGTTTGTTGAAAACCTGCGCGTGGGCCATTTCTTCATTCGCCAGCTCCGACCAGAAGCTTTTCACCTGCTGTCTGAAATAGGGTTTTCCTGAAAGCTTCTCATAGACCCTGGAGAGTCCAGTCTCGATCTTCGCCAAACCAATGAGTACTCTGTCCATCTCTCTCGATATCATATGGTCATCACTCCTGCTGTGGGAGGAGCGGGAGAAGCACGGGGAGCTTCACTTTCTTGTTTGGATGCGGAGGATTCTGTTCATGGCCAGCAAGCCTACCTATGAGGAATTGAAACGAAGAATCAGAGAGCTTGAAAAAGAGACGGCAAGAGCCAGAGTCGCAGAACAGGCCCTGAGAGAAAATGAGCGGGTTTTGCCCCAAATGATCCAGGGAAGCCCGATCCCCACCTTCGTGATGAACATGGATCACACCATCGCCCACTGCAACAAGTCTTTCGAGAACCTCATCGGAGTCTCGGCCGATCAAATCCTCGGCAGCAAGGAGTGGTTGGACGCTGCCGCCACGGCCCGCCCGTACATGGCAGACTTCGTTGTGGATCAGGCTCCTGAAGAAGAGATGGTCTGGTATTACGGCAGGAAATGCCGAAAGTCCAGGGGCATCGAAGGGGCTTACGAAGCCGAGGCCTTTTTTCCAAAGATGGGAGAAAAAGGCAAGTGGCTGTCCATCACCGCGACGCCCCTTCGGGATGCGGAAGCCAACCTCGTCGGTGCCATCGAGACCTTGCAGGACATCACAGAGAGCAGAGAGACGGAAGCGGCTCTCAGGGAGAGCGAGAAAAGGCTCTCTCAGATCGTCCACGGAACCTCCATTCCCACCTTTGTTATCAACGACAAGCACACCATGATCCATTGCAACAGGGCTTTCGAGAACCTGACGGGAATCCGCGCCGGCCAGATCATAGGAACGAGAGCCCAGTGGATGGCTTTCTACGCTTCGGAAAGGCCTGTAATGGCCGACTTCATTGTGGACGGAGCCTCCCAGGAAGACATGAAGCAATGCTATGGAGACAGGTGCAGGAAGTCCCGCGTCATCGAGGGGGCCTATGAAGTGGAGGAATTCTTCCCGGACCTGGGGAGCGGGGGAAAGTGGCTCTTCTTCACGGCGGCGCCGTTGATGGATGATGACAAGAAAATCACAGGCGCCATCGAGACGTTGCAGGACGTGACCGAACGCAGGCGAGCGGAAGAAGCTCTCAGAGAATCTGAAAAGAGATACAGGACTCTCCTTGATTTCGCCCCTTATCCCATAGTGGTCTTCACCCTGGATGGGAAAGTCTCCTATCTGAACCCGGCTTTCACCGAAGTCTTTGGCTGGAGTCTCGACGAACTGGAAGGCCGGCCCATCCACTATGTCCCGCCCGGCATGGAGCATGAAACGACTGAGGAGATCAAGCAGCTTTTTGAGAAGAAGGTGATCCTCCGGGAAGAGACAAAAAGGATGACCAAAGACGGCCGCATTCTCGATGTGATTCTGAGAGCGGTTGTCTTCTCAGTGTCCCAGGAGGAGCCCGGGGGCGAGCTGGTTATCCTTCGGGATGTGACCCAGGAAAAAAGAATCGCCCGCAACAACGAAGCCATGCTCCGGATCAGCATGGCCTTACCCGAATACCCGGACCTGCAAGACCTTCTTTACTATGTCAACAGCGAAGTAAAGAGTCTTCTCGGCACAGAAGGATCCATCACGATACTCCATGATGAGATCAAAGAGGATCTCTTCATCCTCGGCGCCGCATACGATGATATGGATACAGAGAAAAGGGCCAGGGAGATCCGCTTCTCCATGAATCAGCTTGTGGCCGGGCAGGTGATCCGGACCGGGGAGCCGATGATCGTCAATGACACCTCCACCCATCGATTGCTCCACGAAGAACGAGACAGAAAGCTGGGCTATAGGACAAGGAACCTCGTGCTCGTTCCCCTGAAAAGCAGCGATCGGATTATCGGCGCTCTGTGCGCCATCAACAAAAAGGAAGGCCTCTTTGACCAGACGGATGTGGAGATGCTCAGCATGATTGCCGGAACCGTGGCTCTTTCTGTGGAGAATGCGAGGTTTTCCGACGAATTGAAGAAAGCTTACAGGGAAGTGACGAGCCTCAACCGCGCCAAGGACAAAGTGATCAATCATTTGTCCCACGAGTTGCGGACCCCAGTAGCCATTCTCTCAGGCTCCTTGAACATCCTGACCCGCAGGCTTGCCGCTCTTCCGGAAGAGACCTGGAAACCTACCCTCCAAAGGCTCCAGAGAAATCTCGATCGGGTCGTGGACATCCAGTATCAGGTGCAAGACATCATGGAGAACAAGCAGTACAAAACACGGGGGCTCCTCACTTCCATGATCGACCAGTGCGGCGACGAACTGGAGACTCTCCTGGCAGAAGAATTTGGGGAAAAAGGGATTATTCAGAAGATCCGGAAGCGAGTGGATGAGCTGTTCAGCGTAAAAGAAGAGGCTTCAAAGGAGCTCAGGCTGGAACAGGAGATCCAGTCGAGCCTGGAACAGCTCAAACCTCACTTTGCCCACAGAGAATTGGACTTCGCCACCCGACTTGAGCCGACCCCCCCGATCTTTCTTCCCCCTGATGTGCTGCAAAAGGTGATCGACGGCTTGGTGAAGAATGCGATCGAAAACACCCCGGATGAGGGAAAAATTGAAGTTCTTGTCCGGAAGAAGAACGAGGGAGCGGAACTGGTTGTGCGGGATTACGGGGTGGGCATTACGGAAGATGCCCAGAGAAGGATCTTTGAGGGGTTCTTCACAACCCAGGATACCATGGCCTATTCTTCGAAGAGACCGTTTGATTTCAATGCCGGCGGCAAAGGCGCAGACCTTTTGCGCATGAAGATTTTCTCCGAGAGATATAACTTCAAGATGGAAATGGTCTCCGCGAGGTGCAAGTTCTTGTCCAAAGATACGGATATCTGCCCCGGCAGGATCAGCCAATGTCCCTTCTGCTCCAGGGTGGAGAACTGCCACGCTTCCGGCGGGACTACCTTCATGATCTATTTTCCGCCCGCTTCGCTCGCCGAGCAGGGAGGAGTGAAGAAACAAGAAGGAAGCAGTAAACAGTAAGCAGCAGGCAGAAAACACTGCATCGCCGACTCCCAACCTGCGACCAGCAACGTGCCACAGGCGCATGGAAGAGTCGGGCCCGCAGAATTAACGTCGGTATGGCGCAGCCCTTGATCGGGAGGTTTTTCTCATGACGACCAAGCAACCCCGTGAAGACCTTGCAAGCAAAGTGAAGGCCCAGGAAAGGGAACTCGCCGAATGCAGGAGGTCTGTTGAAGATCTGAAGCACAGCGAGAAAAGGCTCTCCCTCATCATTCAGAGCAGCGCCATCCCAGCCCTGGTGATCGACAAGAACCACGTGATCACCCACTGTAACAAGGCCTATGAAAAGCTCAGGGGAATTCCTGCAGAGAAAATGGTGGGCACAAGCAACCAGTGGATGACCTTTTACAAAGAGCCCAGCCGCGCCATGGTGGATTACATTGTTGATCGTGTTCCGGGAGAAGAAATCCTCAGGCATTTTGGTCAGCGCTGCCGGAAGTCTGCTCTCGCGGAAGGAGGATACGAGGCGGAACTCTTTTTCTCGAACCTTGGAGAAAATGGACAGTGGCTCTTCTTCACCGCAGCCCCTCTGATCTCTGAAACGGGCGAGATCGTGGGAGCCATTGAGACTTTCCAGGACGTTTCGAAACGCAGGCTGGCTGAAGAAGCTCTCCGCAAGTCCGAGAGACGTTTCAGAACCCTTCTGGACTTTGTTCCCTACCCCATCGGCGTCTTCACGATGGAAGGGTTCCCTGTTTATCTGAACCCCGGCTTCACCAAGGTTCTTGGATGGACGCTCCATGAGCTCGAGGGCAAGAAAATTCCTTTCGTGCCTGAAGAGGCCAAAAAGGAGACGATCGAGAATCTGGAACGCCTTTACAGAGACAAGATTCTTGTCCGGCATGAGTCCAGGAGAATGACCAAGGAAGGACGGGTGCTCGATGTATCCATCAGGGCCGCGGTTTTCTCAGAATCGGAGGAGGGACCTTCCGGCGTGATCGCCATATTCCGGGATATCACCCAGGAGAAACGGATCGCACGGATCAACGAAGCGATGCTTCACATCAGCCTGGCCCTGCCAAGGTATCCAAATCTTGAAGACATCCTCGACTACGTCAATGGAGAGGTGAAAAGACTCCTGAACGCCGAAGGGTGTGTATCCATCCTGCTCGATGAAGAGAAGCAGGAGTTCTTCATCCTGGGAGCGGCCTACGATAAGTCCGACATGGAGAGAAAAGCCAAAGAGGCCCGGTTCCCCATGGATCAGCTTCTGGCAGGCAAAGTCGTCAAGACAGGGGAACCCATGATTGTGTCCGACACCTCCGCAGACCGGCACATCCATGAACAGAGGGACAAGAAGCTCGGCTTTAAGACGCGGAATCTCGCTCTCGTGCCTCTCGGGAGCGGGGAGCAAGCCAGGGGTGCGCTCTGCGCGATCAACAAAAAAGAGGGGGACTTTGTTCAGGCGGATATAGAGCTGCTGGAAATGATCGCCGGCACCGTTGCTCTTTCCATTGAAAACGCCCGGGTTTCCGCTGAGCTCAAGAAAGCTTACACAGAGGTGACGAGCCTCAACCGCGCCAAGGACAAGGTGATCAACCACCTGTCCCACGAACTGAGGACGCCCATCTCCATCCTGTCCGGCGCTCTCGCCGTGCTCAAGAGAAAGATGGAGACCTTGCCGGAAGCGACCTGGAAGCCTTTTGTGGACATGGCTCAGAGAAACCTGGATCGCATGGAGGCGATTCAGATTCAGGTGGAAGACATCATGGAGGATCGCCAGTATAAACCTTACGGAGTCCTGTCCCTCCTGCTGGATCAGTGCTCCGATGAACTGGCTGTTCTCGTGGCCCAGGAGACCGGTAACGGCGCGGTGGTCGAACGGATCCGAAAACGAATTGCAGAGCTTTTCGGGCCAAAGGAGTCCTCTCCAGCGGAACTGCGGCTGGATCAGATGGTGAAAGAAAGGCTGGAAGCCCTGGGCCCGTCTTTTTTCCACCGCCAGGTGGAGATCCTGTCGCAGATTGGTCCTGCACCGTCCATTTTCATCCCTCCGGATGTTCTGCAAAAGGTGATCGACGGGCTGATCAAGAATGCCATTGAAAACACACCGGATGAAGGGAGAGTAGAGATTGCAGTTCAACCAAAGGGCGAAGGCGCCTTACTGCTGGTTCACGATTACGGGGTCGGCATCCCGGAAGAAGCGCAGAAAAGAATTTTCGAGGGTTTCTTTCACACCCAGGACACCATGGCCTATTCTTCGAAGAGACCGTTTGATTTCAATGCCGGCGGCAAAGGCGCGGACCTTTTGCGCATGAAGATTTTCTCCGAGCGATACCATTTCCAGATCGACATGGCCTCTGCGCGATGCGAGTTCTTGAGGAAGGAGACGGATGTCTGTCCCGGCCGGATCAGCACATGCCCCTTGTGCTCAAAAACCGAGAGCTGTCATCAATCAGGAGGAACCGTCTTTTCTTTGTACTTCCCGCCGGCCCCCCGCTGAACCATTTCACCGCAGAGAGCGCAAAGAACGCAGAGGGAATTCGGGTTTAACAAACTTCAAAACCCTTTCCCAAACCCCATTTAACCCCCCGCAACCTCTCGGCGATCTCGGCGTGCTCTGCGGTGGATAGCCTTACCGCAGAGAGCGCAAAGAACGCAGAGAGGATCCGTTTGTGAAAGACCTCAAAACTTTTCCTTCCAGCGTCTTTAACCCACTTTAATGTCTCTGCGAGCTCCGCGTGCTCCGCGGTGAAAGGCCTACGGTGGGGGAAGATTTATTTTTTCGGAATCACGACGTGCTGCATGGGGAGGTTGTCGATCATGAGTCGCTCGCAGGTCGTTCCCAGCAGGTCTTCGACAAAGTACACACGTTTTCCAAAGGGTCCTCAATCACTGTCCACAGCGCGGCATGAAGCCCGGCCGCAACCTGCCGGCAACTCCCGCTCACCCCCGGGATAGCCCCCTGCGCTGTCGTGTTGAAGAAGTACTCCCTTGTGCTTTCATATTCGAGGCAGACCCCCACGGTTGCCTCTCCTTTTAGCAGGACCTTCCTGTTGTCTCCGAGGGCCAGAGTGCCCGGAGGGACCTCGTTATTTTTGTCGTAGACCTCTTCAAGGTAATCCATGGTTCTCATATCAAGAGAGAAGAGAAAGCGAGACGGCACATCGTACTGCTGGCCCAGGGTAATGTTTTCCTCGTGGAGGAGAAGGAAGCCTCTCGGATAAACTGAAAGATCCATGATCGGGCGAAGGACCTCCTCCATGGAAATCCGGTTCTTGAGAGGATTGGGCTGGACCAATGGGATTTTGTCCCGTCCCTCCACGTATCCCGCAGGGTCATTGACGATTTCATCCAGGAAGGTCTCCCGGCTCCAGGCAATGATCGGCGCCCCTCCGTCCACCGGCTGGCCTGTGTCATATTCGAAGTGAACAATGCTCTGCGGCACCCCGGATTTTTCAATGCCCCTTCTGACCCACATGTTCACGATCCCGGGGTTCATTCCGCTGCAGAGGATGTGAGGCGCGTTCCATGAAGAGGTCTTGCGCTTGACAAGGTCAAGAACAACTTCGGAAAAGTTCTCCCCCGGCCTGTTCGCCACCCCTGTGTTGATGGTGCTCACCCCTGCCCTGTCTGTTACCGCGAGCATGGCCCTTGTTTCATTGACGCTCAGGTCGATCACGATGTCGATTCAGCGGGTCTTCAGCAGACGAAGATAATCATCCTGCCGCTCGTCCACATCAATGGTCGCTTTCAGGAATTCATAGTCCAGTTCCTGGTGAGAAAGAAATCGGTCATCAAGCAGCGGATCTTGCTTATCAACAAGCACGAGCTTTCCCAACCGTCCCCGGTCCCTGGCGAGCTTGCGCAGAAAGGCTCTCCCTACACCGCCACATGCTCCAATGATCAGTAAATTCTTTTTTCTCCATGATTTTGAAGACCTTTTTCTCTTCGCGGAAAAATCCCCTCTGCCTCCCCTTTATCAAAGGGGAGATTCCCGATCCACGCCTTCCCTTGGAGAAGAAACTATCCCCCTTTCGTAAAGGGGGATAAAGAGGGTTTTCTGTTCTTTTACGGCGTCACATCGGCGAACTTCGTGAGGTGGGCGGAGCGGTAGAGATCTCCAGGAGTAATCCCCTTTTCAACCATGAGGTCCGCGATTTGACCCGCATGCTGTTTGACAGTCTTCACGTATTCCCGCATCATGAAGCAGTACTGTCGCGCCCGTCCTATACCGCCTGTGTTGGCCTGCACAGGGCACCTTCCCCCGCAGTAAGGCTCAACCCCGCAGGCGCTGCACCCAAGGTCTGTTTTGTAGCTCACGATTTTCCCCAGTCTTTCCCTCGCATCCGCTTCAAAGACAATCTCACCCGATTCCAGAATGCGTCCGATGCTCATGGCTTCAGGCAGGTCCGCACAGGCGTGAACTTTTCCATCGCCGATGATGTCGAAATTCTCCATTTTTTCGACTGCGCAGGCTGTGGTTCCTCGCCTCTTTCGAGTGAACAGATAAAGGAGGAGATCGTTCACGTGGATGAGCGACAGGAGATCCCCCCGGCTCATGTGCTCGACATAGCTTTCCATGATTCTCTCCAGATCCCGGCGATATCTCTCCAGGTATCCTGGCAAATCAGGAATCATTCCGTCGCCTTCATCGCAGTGCCAGAAAAAGTGCTCCGCCTCCGCGCGTTTCCGAAAATACATGAAGGAGTCAAAACAATCCCACAGAGACATCTCAGGTCGCAGGGTCGCCCAGATGAGCACTTCACCCTGCCGCACATGATTCAAGGCTTCCACTTGGTGCCTGATTTTGCTGAGAGACGTCCCCCTGCGCATGGCATCATGCTGCTCTTCATTTCCGTCAATCGAAAGGGCCGTGAGCCACATGCTGGAGACCAGCTCAGGGCTCTTTTTGATCGCTTTTTCCAGAAAGTGCCCGCTGGTGATGACCATGTGCTTGAGGGACGTTGAGTCTCCCAGGATTCCGGGCAGCGTCTTGATAGAGCTGGTTCATACGGTCGAGGCGGAGCATGGGCTCTCCCCCATAATAAACAATGACGGCTGTGCTCTTGCCGCTCGTCTCGATCAACTCGGCAATCCCTAGGAGGTCTCTTTCAAGATCCTGACCCTTGCTTGCGTCAGGGAAAAAGTCCAAGCGGCCGCTGTTCCCTTTCCCGCCGTGAGCGCATTGATGCACCCCCTGCAGTTAAAGGGGCATTCCTGGGTCACCGTGTAATGAATCATGACCTCATCGGCTTCTTCATAGGCCGGAAGAGCCGAGATCTTCTCGTAGATACCCTCATCAAGAACCATGTTCACATCATCAGGGCCAAGAAACATGGATGGCAATCCTCCCGTCTTCCTACGCTGGCCTCTTGGCCAAAACCAACCTGTATCAGTGGGCCATTGGTATCTTTTTGCACTGAATGAATATCGAATGTCGAACAAGGAATTTCGAATGACGAAGTTTAATGACTTCCATTGTGCTCCTTCGGCCTTCTTTATTCATTATTCGACATTCTGCGGTTCGCTTCTAGAACTTCTTCGCAAAGAGTAGAGAAGTCCCAGATTAGAATGCCGATGGGTAGCCAGACAAAGCGGGCTTCAAGATCCTTTATTCTTATTCGATTTTTCGATAGGATGCTATATCAAAAAATCTCTTAACTGCTCAGGTGTTTAGGCTGAAGGCTGAAGACTGAAGGGCAATAATGATCATCCATGACACACTCACCTGCCAACGTATCCAAACGATCTTGGCTTTGTGTGATCTCGCATGTCTTTTCACTTTCCTTCAGTCTATCTACCTGAGTAGTTACAAAATCTTTTATTGCGAGGTTCTGTCATCATGCTCAAAGCCACAAACATTCCCTATCCGCCCCGTGTCCCTTTGGCACGCATCCCCACTCCTCTGGAGCGACTGAACAGACTGAGCGAGAGACTCGGAGTCGATCTCTACGTCAAACGGGACGACCTCACCGGCGTGGAACTCACGGGGAACAAGGTGCGCAAACTGGAATTCGTGCTCGCTGATGCCGTTCATGAGGGGGCGGATATTGTGCTCACCTGCGGCGGCGCACAATCCAATCACAGCCGGGCCACCGCCATTGCAGCCGCGCGGCTTGGGCTCCGCTGTCGCCTCATCCTGAGAACCCCTGATCCATCCAACCCACCGGCCCCAGAAGGCAACCTCCTCCTTGATCGGCTGGCAGGAAGTGAGATCGTGTGGATTACAGCGGATGAATACAAAAGGCGGGATCAGATGTTTACTCGTGAGGCAGACGCTCTTCGCCGCTCAGGTTTGAAACCTTATGTGATCCCCGAGGGCGCCTCCAATGCCCTCGGTGCCTGGGGCTACATCTACGCCGCGGCCGAACTGAAGCAGGACCTGGAAAAGCTCCCTGGCGGCACCGGCCAACGAACGACGGTCATCCCACGCCACGGGCTCCGGAGATACATCTTTAAAGATTTGATCGGATAAATAAATAACTTACTGATATTTAACATATTAAAAATTCATTATTAGTTTCAATAATTCTTCCCGGATCATCTTTTCTGTATCCGGCTCCATAAAGCTGTGTGTGCATAATGAGGAAACATTCCTTAGTTGAATACACAGATCCCAGCTTTTTGAGTTCGCTTTGCCAGCTTCTTCGATTTTATATTCCTGCTGGCTCAGTTTGGGTTTCTTTTCCGCTTTCGCAACTAATTAAAGGCAGAATAATCAGAGAAAATAAAATTGTCTTCATAATAATATTATCATTATAAATTTATTTGATTGTTTTTCTGACTATTTCGTATAGTGCCCCGTCGTACCTCTTATCAAGCACAACTTTAAATCCAGTAACTGCAAGTTCCTTCCCTGTTGAATTCATTACCAGTTCTCTTGAAGGAGCTTTCCTTACTTCATAAATATATGACGGATTCAGGAACTGCACTGTTACTGTTCTCTGAATATCTCCGGAGAACCCTGTCTGAATATGCCTACAGTACCACCTGACCCTGTCTCTGAATTGATGCGCTGTAGCCATCCCAGTTTCCTTCAGCTGGTTCACCATAGCCTTTCAGGTCTTGCCTGAAGGACATGAAATCATGTTTTGTTTGCATCTCCCTGAGCCAGTCAGCCCAGCTTTTCATTTTTGTACGCTGTTCCTTGGAAAGCAGCCTCGGATCTCCAAGTACAATAGGGGGGATCCTACAAGCGACTTAAGTGACAATTCAAATTCAGGATCGTCAAATCTCTGGTTGCCAATGACCATTGCTGTTGCAGGTATGACAGGTGTTCGCCACCAGGACATCTGTCTTACTCTCATAGAGCCCAGCGGGGCCTTCTCACCGAAATTGGACAACCAGTTGCCTTCGGCATGCTTGCACATATCAAGGTCGATAAGCTGCAGAGCGCCCATAGTCTCAAAAGTGCAGTCGATAAACAAATCAGGAGCCTTCCTCATGGAGATCATCAAATAACTGCCACGTGCGCTGGTACATCGGAAGCATTGATTCATTCCGGTCTTTATGCATCGTGTGATCGGAAGCATGGCAACCCGACCTTGTCTTGTCTGTGGTATAAGCTCCTGTAACAACGGCAAAATCACCTTTTATGTATTCAAGGCCGTGTTCTTTAACCAGTTTCAGTATTACACCCTTGATATAATCGTACCACCCTGTCGTCATACACATTGAATATGTTTCCCAGCCGTACATTTTATCAAAGTCGGCATGAAGACTGACCGGCGATCCGTCAGCTTTCCGCACGGCCCATTCAGGATGTTCCTTAAAAACTTTACTTTTCGATTCAGCGGATCCCAGACTAATCCATACACCCGGTTTCATGCCTTTTGACTTTATATAGTCAAATACAGGTTTCAGTCCATCAGGGAATTTCTGTTTGCTTATTCCCCAGTCACCATAGGAATCCTGCCAGCCGTCATCGATAATAAACTCCTCAATACCACATTCTGCAGCGGCATCAGCCAGTTCGCGGATCAGCTTATCATTGATGTCATGCAGGAAAGGTTCCCAAGTATTGTATACAAATACAGGCTTTTCCGGGATTTTACTCAATCGGGTACCGAGGTGACGGCGGACAAAATCATTGACAGAAGTGTTAAGTACTGAATAGGGATCATCGGAATTTTCATAGATGGCGGTAAACACCCAGGTACTTTCCCATGGTTCACCAGGCTTCAGCCACTTCCGGAATCCAAAATTCTGGTCAGGATGAGTTAATCCGATCGTGAGCTGATCCATCCTGATAAAAGCTGTTGTGCGCTTCATAACGCCAGGAGCCTCGTTCCCCAACACAAAACCACGATGATGTTTGATCTCATGCACTACCACAACGGGATCGTAACCAGTGCCAATAAATTGTCCTAATGACTTTTGTCGGGCATAGTTGTTCATCACCCAACATTCAGTACCAGTACCGGAATCATCAAATCTAAGGCTTTCGATGTCGAGGGCTTCAATTTTGATCTCCTGTTTTCCGGTATTCAGGAATGATATTTTTTTCCTGATAACAGGCAGTTTGGGATAGAGGAGGTAAGTGATGCTGACTCGTAATTTTAAAGAAGGATGTTCAAGAATCACAATGGCCCCATTGCCCAGGTTTTCTCCTTCTGTCATTTCAAGAGATACCAGTTTCCAGTCATCAAGTCCGGTTACCGGTTTCCCTTCAGCCTCAAAATAGAACTCATCTGAACCTGGCGCCAGGAACTCACCGGTACTTTTGTTCAAGGAATAACTTTTTGAAAGAGCTCCCTGCTTTTCCGCACTAAACTGAATAATACGCTTTACAATCCCATTGTCGAGGGTTAGCATATTTCCTGTCCGCTTTGCAAAAGATTGTGCAGTAAGCACCCCTGCAAGAACCAGAAATAATAACGATAGAACAAAATGTCTCGTCTTCATAACTTTATGTTTTTCTATACCAAGGTAATCTTTCAAGAGGAACTTCAATTTTTAAAGTAACCGGACCATTTACTATGCTTCCATCATCACCCTGCCATTTACCATCAGGGAAAACTAACTTCACGCGACCTCTGGCCTTTTACAACTACAGGGGCGACCAGTATTTTGCTCCCAAGCAGGAACTCGTCCTTTATTTCTTCATAACCTTTACCTGGATATTCATATTCAAGGTTACGAACCATAGGTTCGCCGGATAGGGCACATTCCCTCGCAAGATCGAGGATTTCCCTGCCCATTGAGTAATGCAGGTCAGCCATTTTTTTACAGATCAGAAGATTCTCTTTTCCCAAAACCCTCCATGGGGCCACCGAAAACTGCATCATCGGCATGAGGGCGCTTACCTGTGCTGCGCGTACAATAAGTTCTTCATCCATCACTGAGCTATCCTGGAACGATGTCCATTCGCCGCCGCCTATCATGTCAGGGCATCCAAACTGATGCCCTATAAGACCCAGTCCGATCATATCCGGAATCAGCACACGAACATCATTCCAGGTATGGCTTTTATCCCTCAACCGCTGCACCAGAGGCTGACCTGCCATCTTCCAGCAGGCCCGGAGTTCATTGAGAGGAAAATCAAGCGCAAGTTTTGCATAGGCTTCACAGTGTTCATTCGGGCTGAAATCATTAAATGAATAGTTCCCAATATAACTTTCCGGATCACCCGCGTCAAGTTTAAATCCATCGATTCCATACTCGCTGATCAGCTTTTGAAGCTCCCCCTTGAACCATTTGCTGCCTTCAGGATTTGACAGATCTACAAGTGCACTCACGCCATTCCACCATTCGATTTTTGCAGGTTTTGTTTTTGTACTGTCTTCAAAAATCAACAGCTTTCTTCTTTCAAGTTCCCTGTAGACCGGTGAATCGGAACTAATAAACGGTACAACCCAGAGCATCACCTTAAAGCCCATTTTATGAAGCTTTTCAATCATTCCTTTGGGATCAGAGAATTTTTTACAATCAAAGTTCCATGTTCCATAACGCTCCTGCCAGTTATCATCAATCATGATGACACCAACCGGAAATCCGTTCTTAACAATATCATCGGCATATTTCAGGATGTCTCTTTCATTCTGGTTGTATTGTAACTCAATCCATGTATTGTATTGGGGAGAAGTGATCAGCAAAGGATCAGGAATCTTACCGGAAGGAGGAAAGAAATTCCTGGTTCCATACAGAAAAGCATCCTTCAGAGTCTCCCCAGCCTTGCCCCAAACAACTTCTCCGCCTTTGGATTCCACAGCAATTTTGTTGCCGGCAAATTCAATATTCAAGGGTTTTTCACTCCATATATACCGTCCCATATCAGAAATAAAGAAAGGCGCAGCCTGATTGGATTTGCAGTCAGCAAACTGGTCATAAACAAATTGTCTGTCATTCAGAGGGGAATTGCGGCCGTCAAGGACAGCTCCGCCCCACCATTTTTCATTGTCCAGAATCGCAAATTCCTTTTTTATACTAGTCTCTTTATTTTGCCTGCAGCTTGTCACAATTCCGGTAAACAATAAGTAAAGAACAAAAAGATAGTAAGTCGATTTTTTCATTGATCTGTTATTAGATGTTATTATCCCTTAAGGAAACATATTCCAGAAGGTAAATAATAAAAAATGGTCTAAATGTGTACCACGCTGTCATATTTCGGGTGGAATACGGACTCATCATCTTCATTAGTATCTGATGGATTTTATAATATTCAGCAATATATCAAATGTCATAAATATACTAATATTTCATTCAGCCAAGTCATAATACCCATTCCTGGTATCAGCTTATGACTTCACAGTACGATGTAATATTTGAATTTGTAATCAGCGAGCCCGGGAGCTGGGATATAGTAATCTTCAATTAATGTTACAATTTGTTTTAAACATCCATTATTCCAACAGTATATTTTGCAATTACGTTTTGTTTATCAACAATTCTATACGAATCTCAAATACTTTTTTGATATTTGTAAAATAATTTTCTGAATATTAAGTTAAATGACATAGAGAAGATCTGGTTGATTTTCTTTTTACATGAAATTTATGGACTTAAGATCTGACATGCGCATATTTAATAAAGTATTTCTGACGCTGGTAACGGTTAACATTTTTAATTTATCTTTTGCTCAGCAAACACCTCTTAATCCTCTCTCCTATTGGGTTTTTACCCCCTACATATATAATCCGGCAATGGTTGGGAGCAAAGATTATCTGACTCTTGATTTTAACGCAGCTTTCCAGGGAGATTCCCGGGCACAGATTCTGAGTGGGAATTCCAGGCTCTCAAGAAACAAAACAGGCTATTTCAACTCTCCAAAACTTAAAGAATTCAATGGAGTAGGACTTGGCGGCTCTGTTTTTAACGATTTAAATGAATCATCGCATAATATTGGAATGAATGCAGCAGGTTCCTACCAGGTACCGCTCAATACTCAGGCTCTCTCATTTCTCTCTTTCGGAGCATCCGTTAAGGGTGTTTATAACATGCTTGACACGAGCTTGGCCGATGCAGGATATTCTTCAGAAAACACTTTCTATCCCAACCTTGACGCGGGAATATACTATTACGGCACGAATCTTTTTACCGGGATATCAGCAATCAACCTTCTTGGAAATCCCGGAGAGGCTGATAGCACAGGTAATTACAGGATCCCTGTCTCAAGAACCTATTTTTTTACAATCGGATATAAGTTTATTCTCAGCAAGAGCATGAATATTGTCCTTGAACCTTCTGTTTTGATTGATGCCGTAGACTCAACATTTGGAGAAATAGCGGATAACATTAATCCTATTATAAAACTCTATATTGATAATTTCTGTATCGGTTCTTATTTCCTGAGCGATGGCAATACCTCCTTTTTTCTTCCAGTACAGGTTTCCCAGGTTTTATATCGGGGCTTTTTCTGAACTGCCAAAGCAAACAGCTTATTATAAAAAACCACCAATTATGGAATTTACGCTGGGGTGGAATTTTCAAGTG
>CAVPOU010000014.1:0-20675 GCA_963707125.1 uncultured delta proteobacterium
ATGCCGCGAATCCTGCCAATCAAGAAATCAAAGAGGTTTCACCTCTCATGTGGGGAGGAATGCTGGCTCTGGCTTTACTTTGCTTTATCATTGGAGTCTATCCTCAGATAGTGTTTCCAGTTCTGAATGAGTCCACCAGGGCTATTTCCGCTATGACGGCGCTACCGTGATGAAAAGGAGAGGTCATGTTCCAGAAAATGTGCCAGAAGGCTTTTCCGAAATCACTGTGGGTCTACCATACCAACACCGGAGCCTGTAATGGCTGCGACATTGAAGTGATCTGTGTTTTGACCCCTTATTACGATGCCGAACGATTCGGGATAAAGCTCGTCGGTTCTCCCCGTCATGCGGATGTCCTTCTGGTATCCGGACCTGTGACCAGACAGGTCGCCCCGGCGCTCCTCAGGCTCTACGAAGCGGTTCCGAGCCCAAAGTTGGTCATCGCTATTGGCAGCTGTCCCACGGGAGGAAATATGTGGTTCGACAGCTATGCTACGGTAGGGGGCCTTGAGAAGGTCCTGCCGGTCAACTATTTTATTCCTGGTTGTCCGCCCCGGCCAGAGGCGATTCTCTATGGGGTAGCTGTTGCTCTCGGCATAGCTCCCAAAAAAGTCTCCCCCATCGTCAAAAGACAGGAGTCTCCGGAGGAAATCATCAGTCGCATAGAACAGGGGGCCTAGCGATCCAATCAACCCGCTGCCCTGATGAGCGCAACCAAGGATGAAAGAATATAGAACACAGGAGAAAAAGACCGAAGAGCAAAGATTCTTATTCTGAATTCTGTATTCTGGCTTCTGACTCCTTTGATACAATGAGAGAACAAAGCATTTCTGCAAGAAATTGGAATGATCCTTTGGACCTGGAAGCTCTTGCCAGCCTCTGCAATCCTTCTTTGCCACGGCGGACAGCAGTCATAGGGGTTGGCAATCGACTCTGGGGTGATGATGGAGCCGGACCCGAACTTTTGAGGAGGCTCAAGGAAGAATGGGAGGTGCAAGAAACGCGTTTGAATTTTCAGGGGCAATGTTTTTTCATTGACGCCGGAGATTCTCCAGAAGACTGGTTGATCCGAATCGTAGATTTCAAACCTGAGCTGATTCTCGTGATTGATGCCATGGATCTTCACGCTGAACCGGGGAGTATCGCTATCCTCGAATCGGAAGCGATTCCCGAGGCTTTTTGTTACTCCACGCATCGCCTGCCTTTACGAACTCTACTCCACCTGTGGGAAAAGAGTGGAAGCGAAACCCTGGTTCTCGGTATTCAGCCGAAAGAGTTGGCATTCAAAGAGGGCCTTTCCCCGGAAGTGAAAATGAGCATTGACTCCTTGGCTCTGTTTTTCCATCGGAGGCATTTCGGGGAGTGATCGGTTGACTTGGTCAGGCAAGGTGGTATTTTTATATGGAACAGTAATCATTTATTGGTAACTGCTCAGGTGTTTAGGCTGAAGGCTGAAGGGTAATAATGATCATCCATGGCACAACCACCTATCAACGTTTCCAAACGATTTTGGCCTGTTTGATCGCGCATGTCTTTTCCTTCAGTCTATCTACCTTCAGTCTATCTACCTGAGTAGTTACATTTATTGAGGAAAGTGAAGGACATGAGAAAAGTAAAGATTGTCACAATTGATGATGATTCTGATATACTCGATGTTCTCCGCATTACCCTGGAGGCCAACAATTACGAAGTGCACGCTGCCTCAAATGGCGCTGAAGGGCTACGGGTAATCAAGCGAGTCCGTCCTGACCTCATTATCCTTGACGTGATGATGGATACTGTCACTGAAGGATTCCACGTGTCCTATGAACTCAGGGACCAAGATCCGAAGTCCGAGTACCGCGAGTTTTCCAAAATCCCGATCATCATGTTGACGTCTATATCGCAGAAAATGGGCATGAAATTCTCTCCGGAAAAAGACGGTGAGTATCTTCCCGTCGATGAATTCGTGGAGAAGCCCATTCGGGTCGAGTCCTTGCTGGAAAAGGTTAAGAAACTGCTCCCCAAATAGTGGGACATGCCTGGCATCGTCTGTCCGAACGGAAGGTGTCAGGTCTAGACGGGCCGTTGCCCTTGAGGCGGCGGCAAGGGCCGCCGCCTCAGGAAGAGCGGGGGCAGACTACTTCTTCGCTTCTTTCATCCGTTTTTCATAGCTGTCCCGGACAGCTTTCAGTTCTTCCGGGGTTCTACAGATCTGCTCTGCCTGTATGGCCTGCAGATTCTTGAGTATGGCGAAACCATACTTGTCGCTGAACATGGTTTCACCCCACACGACATCTTCAACAACCGAGTGATCCCCTTTTCGCATGATCTTCCAGCCCTCCGGCGTCTCCCAGGCCAGAGGTTCGCTTTCTATGGCTTTGTTCAGTAAGCTCACCGCCCCGAGTAAAATCGAGGGGCAAAGCCGAAGGGCTGCGTTGCCCTCATCCTCCCCCTGTTAAATTCCCGGGATGCGGGACGGCGGAGCCGATTTAACAGGGCAAGTCATTGCGACGTACCTATGAAAGAAAGGACTGAGCAATGAGTAATGAGGACTGAGTAGATTTCAAAAGACATTCATTTCTTTATCCTGCCCAGTCCTCAGTCCTCATGCCTCGTTACTCTTATTAGGGCGCCTTGTATCTGAGCGTTTTTGAGCAACCTGCGAGCAGAGTTTTTTCTGCACCCTGCTAGAGAGCTTTTGACCGCCACTGAGCAGAAATTGATTCCGTCAATCGAGAAGAGAGAAATTGTCGTGGTGCAGGCATTTATTTAAAATGGCATGATATGGAAAAACCCTGTGGCCGTCAATCTCGAATATTCCCGTGAGAACAATCTCATTGACTGTTGGGACTTGCTCAAATAACATTCCGCGAGTGAAAGGCAGCGTGTCAATAAGCTCCTAAGGTAAAGAATCACGAGAGGGAAAACCATGTTGGAAGATCTGAAAGGGAAAACAGCGCTGGTGACAGGGGCAGGGAAACGAACCGGCATCGGGTATGCGATCGCAAGGAAACTGGCCGGCCTCGGCAGCCGGATCATCGTGGCGGATTTGGGGAACCTTGCCCAGGAGACGAGCCAGGTGCCTACAGGCACAGAAGGCGAGATGGAGGACATTGCCCGGGACTTCGCGAGTCAATTTGGGGTCAAAGCCCTGGCTGTTTCAGTGGATGTCACCAGCCATGAGTCTATCGAGCAGATGGTGAAGACCGTCCAGGGCCAATTTGAGCGGATCGATGTGCTCTGCAACAATGCCGGCGCTTCCTTTGGGGTTCCGAATACGGTCCTGTACTATGACGAGCAAGCCTGGATGAAGACGATCGATGTAAACCTTCACGGAGTGTTCCGGGTTTCCCGCGCAGTTGTTCCTCTCATGACGGGAAAAGGGGGAAGCATCATTAATACCGCTTCCAGGGCAGGGAAGGTGCCCCCTGTTTTCAACGGAGCCTACGCTGTGGCTAAAGCCGGCGTCATCATGTTGACCAAGGTGATGGCTAAAGAACTGGCCGGCGCAGGGATTCGGGTCAATGCAATTTGCCCTGGCCAGATCAGCACGGATCTCGAAAAATGGCGATTCGAGTTGGAAGCCGGCTTCTACGGAAGCACGGTGGAGGAAAGGGAACAGGAGATGTGTAAGACTATTCCCCTGGGGCGCATTGGGACGATTGAAGAGGTGGCTAACCTTGTTGCTTTCCTGGCATCCGACGCTTCATCGTACATGACAGGCCAGGCCATCAACATTACCGGTGGCCAACTCATGGAGTTGTAGCAGGCTGATGAAAAGCGCCCATCTGCCATTCGACGGGCTCATGGCCCTGAGCGGTTCGACAAGCTCACCGCCCCGAGTAAAATCGAGGGGCAAAGCCGAAGGGCTGCGTGACCCTCATCCCTCTTCGTTGCGGCGTACTGTTCTGTACGCCTCACTCATCGGGATTTCGGGTGCCTTGCATCTGAACGCTTTTGATCAGCCTGCACAGGACATCTATTTTGGGAATTTGAATCTGAAATATCGTTTACTTCTACTTTAGTTTTTGTTTTTTTCTCTGATAGCTCTGCGAGAAATTCTTAAGGAGGAAAATGTGGAAATGATATCTGGTGGAAAATTAGCTGCTGAAACATTGATCGAAAGAGAGATTCCTTACATCTTTACCCTGAGCGGAGGGCATATCACCCCTATTTATCAATTCCTGGAGAACTCCAAGGTGAAGCTCTTCGATACCCGGCACGAGCAGGCCGCCGTATTCATGGCCGAAGCCTGGGGCCGATTGACGCGCAAGCCCGGAGTGGCCATGGTGACTGCTGGCCCTGGGTTCACAAACTCTTTGACGGCCATTGCCAATGCCCGGCTGGCCAATTCTCCGGTGGTGCTCATCTCAGGCTGTGTGGGACTCGAGTGCATTGAGAAGCTGGATCTTCAGGACATGCGCCAAGCGCCAGTGATCGAGCCTATGGTGAAAAAAGCCCTGGTGTGCCACAAGCCTGAACGGATACCTGAGTTCATAGATGCGGCATTTCGAATCGCAGGGAGCGGCCGGCCCGGCCCTGTTTACCTCGAACTGCCGGTGGACGTTCTGAATGGCCAGGTCGAGGAGGCCAGCATCAAGAGAACACAGACCGTGGTGCAATCGAGACCCGTTGATCTTGAAAAGTGCAAGGACCTGCTGGAAATGATCGGGAAGGCCGGCCAGCCTGTGATTATTGCAGGCAGCGGCACGTGGTATTCGGATGCGGGAAAGGAGCTCAAGGAGTTCGCTGAGAGGACCGGCATTCCGGTTTTCACATCCACCCTGGGCCGCGGAACGCTTCCGGACACCCATCCCCTCTGTTTCGAGTCTTCCCTGGCAATCAGGCCGGGGGCGGCGATGTTTGCCAACATGAGCGCCGACCTGGTTCTGTTCCTGGGAAACCGCGTCAGCCTTTACTACATATTCGGGGATATCTTCAGCAAAGAGGCCAAGATCATCCAGGTGGACATAGAGCCGGAGGAGATCGGCCGCAACCGGAGTGTGGATCTTGCCATCATGAGCGACATTAAAGCGTTGCTGAATTCCTGCAACCTTTTGCTGAAAGAATCCAATCGGCATCAAGGCCTGCCGGAGCGGTTCAGGGAGTGGGTGGCTTCCTTGCGAAAAGCCAATGAAGATGGCAAGTCCATCTTTCAGGCCCAGTGGGAAAGTCCGGACACGCCGATTCATCCCTTGCGACTTGCTGCAGAGGTCAACAAGTTCATGAGCAAGGAGCAGGACATCGTTGTTGCCGACGGCGGGGACACGCAGGTCTGGATGGGGATGACCCGGACCGTGCGACAGCAGGGTCATTACCTGGACTCCGGCCTTTATGGCTGTCTCGGCGTGGGCATCCCCTACGCCAATGCAGCGAAACTGCTCTATCCTGATAAAAGGGTCTGTCTGATCACCGGGGACGGATCCGTGGGATTCAATTTCATGGAGTTTGAAACCGCGATTCGAAAGCAGTTGCCCATTGTGGCGATCATCAGCAATGACCTGGGCTGGGGCATGATCCGGCACAGCCAGGAATTGAAGATAGGGCACGCCATCCAGGATGGGACTTTCATTGGACAGGTGGACTATCACAAACTGGTGGAGGCTCTGGGCGGCAAGGGACTGATGGTGGAGCGTCCGGATGACATAAGACCGGCTTTGGAAGAAGCCTTTGCCTCGGGCAAGACAACGTGCATCAATGTGCTGACCGATCCGACGACCATCAGTCCGGGCAGCATGGCCCTGGCCAACCTGGGAGCCTATAAGGCGTAGAAGCATAATATTGATCATTGAACATTGGGCATCAACAAGGATGGCTTCGTAAAAGTCGTCACCCCGTTGAACCCGCCAGGCGGACAAGAACCGGGGTCCAGGTTTTTTGCATGACTTTAAAAAGACTGGATTCCCGTCTTCACGGGAATGACGGGAAAGGGCATTTTTCGACTTTTTGCCGTGAAAATACACACCCCTCACCCTTGCCCTCTCCCCCCAATTGGGTGGAGAGGGAACGATTTTAATGCGTGGGGGCGACCAACATACAGGTCATGAATGTTTACGAACGCATTGAGAATGGGCCGATTTGTTTTGTGTCAATGATGAAATGATCAATGTGAAATGATCAATGACTTGGGAGGCATGGTGATGAAAGGCGCCGGTTCTGAAGGGTATCTCTTTTCCAAAAGGTATTCCTAGCAAGGAGAGGTGCAAAATGAGTATGAGGGACGGTGAATCTCTTCCTCATGGAAACCAAGAGGACAGACGAAATGTCAATGCGTCACGGCCGTCGGTAAACACGAATACCGTGACTACACCCAAAGAGTACAAGCTGTCCAAATTCAGCACCTATTATATTTTCATCCTGCTGTTTCTGCTGTATTTCTTCGATTATGTAGACCGGATGATCGTTACCTCCCTTTTTCCCTACATTCAGAAAGAATGGGGGCTGACGGATACGCAATCCGGCCTGCTGGTATCGGTTGTCTACTGGTCCATCGTCGTGTTCGTCTTTCCCGTTTCGATCCTCGTGGACCGCTGGAGTCGGAAGAAAACCATCGGTATCATGGCCCTGATCTGGAGTCTGGCCACGGCGCTTTGCGCCTTCACCAAGACCTTCCCCCAGTTGCTTATGACTCGCTCCGGCATCGGTATTGGCGAAGCCGGGTATGCCCCCGCAGGGACGGCAATGCTCTCCGGCCTCTTTCCTCCTGAAAAACGCTCCCGCATGATGGGTCTCTGGAATATGTCCATTCCCCTCGGTATCGCCGTTGGTATCGCGGTCGGCGGATTTGTTGCCCAGCATTGGGGATGGCGGCATGCCTTCGGCCTGGTGGCTCTTCCTGGGGCGATTGCAGCTATTCTATTTTTCTTTGTCAAAGATTATAAAACAGTGGATCTGGTCAAAACCGTGGGATCCTCAGGTGCGGGGAACAATAAGGCCAGGATGAGCAAGATGGATATCTTTCGGGAATTTATCCATACCCCATCCCTGATCTTGACCAATATAGGGTTTATCGGCTGTATCTTCGTCAACAACGCCATTATTGTCTGGCTTCCCACCTATTTTCACCGCGTGGAAGGCGTCCCCATCAGCGAGGCGGGAATGAAGGTGGGGCTGATCATGTTACTGGCCATCATCGGTCTTCCCGTGGGGGGATGGTTGGCCGATGTGTGGTTTAAGAAAAATGTGAGTTCACGAATGCTATTTCCTGCGCTGACAATGGCCTTGAATGCCGTCGTCATCTTTGCCGCTTTTTCCTTCCTTGACGGAAAGACACGATACATGATGCTCCTGCTCATGGGGGTCTTGGCCAGCATGTTCGCTCCGGCGGCCATCATCGTCACCCAGGAGGTTATCCACCCCGGCCTTCGGGCCATCTCCTACTCCGTCTGCGTTGTGATTCAGAATCTATTCGGGGCGTCCATGGCGCCGATCGTCATAGGGGCACTTTCCGATGCTTATGGCATCAAAGTGGCCATGTCTATTCTGCCCGTCTTCCTTCTTGTTTCGGCCCTCCTGTTTTTTGCCGGCTCCTTTTCTTACAAGAAGGATCTGGACAAAGTGGAAAAAATCGCTCTGGAGTGCGAAGACTAAAGGATTGTATTAGTTTAGCTTTTTGAAATAGCTATAGGAAAAGGCCATGGGGGTCTCTCTAAAAACAGAACAACGAAGAAGCCACAGCGCAGTCGCTTGCTTTAGGCCATGGGTGAGGCGGGCGGAGGGCTGTCGGGGAACTCGCCAGGTGAGACGCTGCTGGCAGGTGCCGGTGAAACCTCGCCGCCCGCCTTCGCTGCCCCTTATCTGCGAAGTCTTTCCCGCATACTCTTCGTTTTCTGTTTTTAGAGAGACCCCCATGGCGTCAGCCATTCACTTCAAAAAGCTAAACTGTTATGGAGGATAAATTCTTTGCTGGAAGGTAAAGTGATAGCGGTGACGGGAGGTGCCAGCGGAATCGGCCTGGCCATCTGCCGACGTTTCGGCCGCGAAGGCGGCCGGGTGGCCGTCATCGACATGAACGGGGAGGAGGCATCGCGCCAGGTCAAGGTTTTACAGGGATCGGGTGTCGAAGCTAAAGCCTTCACCTGTGATGTGAGCCGGGAAGAGGAATGTTTACAGACCATTCAGGCTGTTATTGACGTTTACGGAGGTATTGACATCCTTGTCAATAATGCCGGCCTGACTCAGCGGAGCGCCTTTGTCGATACACAAACCACTGTTTACAAAAAGATCATGGCCGTGAACTTCTTCGGAGCCCTCTACTGTACCAAGGCGGCGATAAGGAGCCTGATTGAACGGCGGGGTGTCATTGTCGTCACCTCCAGCCACGCCGGATATGCGCCGCTGCTGGGACGGACGGCCTACAGCGCCAGCAAGCATGCCCTCCATGGTCTTTTTGAAAGTTTGCGCACGGAAGTCAAGAATATGGGCGTGCACGTCATGATGCTCTGCCCCGGATTCACTCGAACGAACCTGCAGGAGAGGGCTCTGGATGGTGACGGCAGCATTACCCGGCATCCGAGGTCTAAAGTCGGGGCAGAGGATACACCGGAACATGTTGCCCAAGCTGTGTTCCAGGGAGTCATGAAGAGGAAGCGCATGCTGGTTCTGACGCCGACGGGTAAAATGACTTACTGGCTCAGTCGCCTGGCTCCAGGACTCTATGAGAAGCTCATGGCCAACCAGTTAAAACAGGAATTAATCCGCCAGCCTTAGTCCTTTGTGGCTTCTCGCTTCTGGATTGGCAGGGCTTGCAGTATGCAGGAGGAAGTGGATACGAAAGGCCGGGTGGTTGCTAATCGCTCTCTTACAGGACTCGCACAAAATATCTTGTGGTCGGCTAAACAACGAGATCGCTCTTTCTCATAAAGCTCGGCTGCAAATCAGTAACTCATATCCAAGTAATCTGAGGGATGTGACATATGCAGTTCGCGGCAAGTAACACAACTTGACACCCAGGGCTTCAGGCTACCATTACAAACCTTGATATTGGTCGGAATTCAGGATCTGCAATAATCTTTACTCTGTACCGTCACCAACGTTCTTATCGTAATCTACACTTTAGGGAGGTCGTTCTTGCTGATGATCGGAAGATCATCGGCACAGATATCAAGGAGGTTCAGTTTGGTTGGCCGCTTGGCATGCCGCTGGTGCGCAAGATGGGAAAGGACTTATGGGAGATTCGTAGCCACCTGGAAGGCCGTATTGCTAGAGTGCTAGTCACGGTGGTTGGAGGCCAAATGGTGTTGCTCCATGCTTTCATCAAAAAGTCCCGGAAGACGCCCCAATCCGATTTAGAGACAGCCAAGGCTCGCAAGAGCCACTTGTAGGAGGTATTCATGAGGAATCCGCGTATTGGTAGCGATTTTGATGACTTTCTAAAGGAAGAAGGCATCCAGGAAGAAGTCACGGCAGCAGCCATTAAGCGTGTTATTGCTTGGCAATTGGTTGAGGCCATGAAGAGAATGCACATCACGAAGACTGAAATGGCAGTTCGTATGGGGACGAGTCGTGCTGTTGTAAATCGGTTGCTGGATGAGGATGATACCAGTGTTACCTTGGCTACGCTGGCGCGTGCCAGTTTGGCGGTGGGTATTCCGCTGAAAATTGAGCTCTCACCAGACACTGTGGCATAGGTGAGGGTGAGGTGATAGAGATTCTTTTTTCGGATTTGCACTATACGGGGTTCAGCCCTGTGCGTCTGGGTGACACCACATGGCAGAGCAAAACCTCCCCGACGGACGCACTTGTCCGCCGGGTTCGCCCCGGGTCCGGCGAGACATGCAGCGCTCATCGTGCTCAGCCCTCTTGACAACATCACATTCCAATCAACCACCACACTGCGGATTGAACCGCTTTGTTCCTTTTTGCCATGTCGGAGCTGCCAAGTCCCTCCCAGTGTTTCCGCCGATTCTCGAAGGAAGCGAATCCGTCAGACACAACCTTCCTCCGATAGTCATCGAGCCATAGTTCAAGCTGGGCTATGGCCATCTTCCTCCGGTGTCCGGGGGGCCGATCCTGAAGGTGCCCGACGCTGTCACCTTGCTAAATCCCGGTGCTTACCTCTATTTCCTGCAGGGTGGAGTTCAGAATGAAAGCAGTTTCTTTTTTTCTTCGAGCGGCGTGGCATTCATTGCTTTGACAAATCACGATGGGCTTCCGGATCTGGTCAACGTCCAGAGAATCCCGCTCGACTCTTGGTTGATCGATCGCAGACTGGTGTCGCAAAAGCAGGTCTTCGGTTTGGGCGAGTTGACCGATGTTGCGAAGAGTGCGGTTTCGGTTTACAAAGAGACGTTGCTTCGGCACCGGTGGATTGACAGGAAGAGCTTCATCCAGAGCGGGCATTTCAATGCGGACTATTTCTGGTACCCCCAGGGCGATCATCAAGAAGTCGAACGGATGGCCTACCAGAAGTTTGACGCCGTCTTTGCGTCGGAAGAAGGCAAGGCATTCCTGGGCGTGTATGACCAATGCAGTCTTTCGACTTGCGGGTACGAAGAAATCAGGGCGGCGGCGCGGCGTTACTATAGTGTTGCTTCCCAACGAAAATATGTGGGCTTCGATGAATACGTGCTTGTGGCGATGCTCAGTGGTGCTCCGCCGCCCAAGCCTTTCCCGCGGATCAAGACTGACCGGATCAGCCGGTTCCACGATTGCGGCCGAGGCGTCTTTTATGAGGGTTTCGGGGTTCAAGCACTCGTGACGAGCAATTGGGCCTTTGGGAGGTAAAACCCAGACCTCCACCTCGGATGCCCAAAGCGCAGCCCTTATACACCGAGCCCCATATCGATTATTCAGACTCCCAGGTCCTGCCTTCCGATAACGGGTTTTATGTGGGCCCATATACCCGGCTGACCTCCAGCCATGAGTTTTGAAATCGACGTGCGGCTTGCAGGGTGATTTCCGCCCTTTTTCGCTCAAAACGCCGCCTCACCTCAGCTAACGCAATTTCTAAGCGATACGCCGCCTGTTGAAAACTTGCAGAATGGTTGACTCACAATAGCGCCCATCCGGTTTCGATTAGCAATAGAAATCGCTAATAGCAGAGGCGGAGCAAATCATCAAAACAAAAGCGGAGCCGAAGCCCCGCTCATGTTCTTTGAAAACCGAATAAGGTTTTCTTACTTTGGCAAGGACTGTTCAGGGTCGATGAATTCTCTTCAGACACTGCCCCAATCGCTGCCTCTTACCCAATCGGTTCTCCTTTCATCCGTGCGCCTTCGATCCTTGCGTCTCCTTCTGTCTTTTCCACCCTCTAGAAAATATTCCAAGCTATAGGATCTGCGTCTATCCTCGCCACCGCGTCTATCATATGGGAATCGAATCCTAGTGGTCATTATGAGTCTCCAACGCCAGAAGTCAGAGTTGTGAAATAGAATCTACTTGCTAAATCTCTTCCTGACCCCTACAAGCCCAACCAACCCAGAAGCAAGAAGCAGCATGATGGTGGGTTCGGGGAGGGCAAAAGGCAGAGCCAGAACGGCCCTGCCTTCTCCTCATTTCGGATCGTTACATGTTGATGGGCAGGTTGGCAATTTCACCTTCTGTAACCGCAACGTCCACCCGGATTATGCTATCCTTCCCAGAAGTTGAAACAACTGCGTCATAGAAGCCCACAGGCAATTTTATGCTGTAAAGCCCAGTGTGGATGACATTAAGGGATTTGATTTCGATCCACGTATCGGTGCCACCGCAGTCGACAAATTGCCTAAAGCTGATAGTCGCATACTGATCCGTCTCTGCTCCTGCAATGATGACGTTTCCAGAAACGGTTCCGGTGGGAGCTGAGGTAAGTGTGAAATCATGATTTTCAGCTACTTGCCCTGCGGTAAGAGAAACAGTGCATTCCACTACAGGATCGTAACTGGCACGGTATGCAATCAAGGTATAGGTTCCGGGTTTTACAAAGATCTTGTATTGCCCTTTTTCGTCAGTGAATGTTGAGGCCTCGATTACTACCCGATCCTTTATATCAGATGCAGCGGTGTTATTTATCTGTGCACTAACCAACACTCCCGAAAGAGGCTTCTTGGTAGCACCGTCAATCACTGTGCCACTGATGATAGAGTATTTTTGAGTGTTCAGCACCTTTATCGTAGGCTTCAAAAGCCATGTACCACTATTGCCTCCAACTACAACCGATTCTGAAGCACTAAAATCAAGGATCAGTTCTGTGGTCTGATTGGCACTGATGGTAAAGCCATGAACGATCTTAACACCCGTCTGGAATCCACTCGGAATCTTCAGCTCATGGTCTGCGTCATTCAAGTCGACTACATAGTTCGCATATGGGTGCTGTTTGCTCAGAATGTTTATTCCTGCATCTGGAGTCTTTCCAATTATCAGTCGCATCTCAGTGTAGTCCCCTACATACAGTTCTGCAATTCCAAGCTCTTCCCGAACACCATTAACCAAATCCAACAAATTGTAGGTCTTATTCGGTGCACCCACAACCTTCCATGACCCTCCCGGCACGTGGTATTGGACTTCCTTTATTGTCACGTAGACAGCTTTATAATTTTCAGTACTTGCGTCTGTAAGTCCGGCAGAAAGGGTGCCTTTCTGAGAATCTCCATCACAGGAAGGCAAAACAATGAACGCAGATAATGTTAATACCCAGTAAAGGAGTCTTATCCCTTTCATGAAAGACCTCAATGGCTGTTTTTTTGTAAGCGTATCGATTCTACATATAAGAATCTTGCCACACAAGTGAAAGTCGACAACCCTTCTTTTGGGGAAATAGTTTACCTCCTAAATTTCCTCCTCAACCCTGCAAGCCCCACCAGGCCAGAAGCGAGAAGCAGCATTGTGGCGGGTTCGGGGACAAGGTATATTCGCTTCAGGTGCAGTGAACATTGCCAAGGAGGTCGCTCCTGGGGTGTGCAAGATATTATATACCAAGAAAGCATCTTGCGGAGATATCCTTCCATCACGGTTGATATCAAGCGGGTCATTGATGACTGTCATATATGCTCTGCTATTTATGGCATTGATTATAGCTGCTTCGTCAAAGGGAGTAACCTGCCCATCACCGGTTACATCACCAACTAGATTTCCGAAATAAGAAACTTCTGGAGTGGCAAGTCCCAAAGTTGTTCGAACTGTTACCTGGAGCCACTGATCCTCAATAGCCTTATTACCCCAGATTATCGTCAGGTGATCTGATCCGCCACCCCTTGACCCGAACGTACGGCAAAGTTTGTAGGAGCCGGTGCTGCCAGCCAGGTGTCAACATTAGAATTGTTGCCCATTAGGAAGCTAAAGTCGGATAAAGACGGCGAACTAACCAGCCCAGCGCTATCGATCATAATGCTATTTATTCCAAAACTGTAGCTCGTAAAGTTGGCGAATGTGGAAGTTTGGCCTGGAAGCAGAGCGGACTTGTCAGTTGCAATTGCCGCATCGTCTGAATTCGAGTTACTGACATCCCAAAATGAATCATTGTAGAAAATTTGGCGGAGCTCGATGATTGCCGCATCAGCCTGCCCGACTGCTAGAACCAGCAAGGCCATAAAGAAAATGAACTTATAGTATCTTTTTCATTCCTTCATCTCCTTTCAGTGATGAGGCAACCTCTGAAAAAGGGTTAAAGGTGGGACAACGCCGACCTATCCGAGTATATTCAACATGCGAAATCCATGCCGTGATTTATGGGGGTTTCGTGCCTAACTATTTCAGGCAGTTAGAAAAGCGGCATCTCAGGGAGGCATGGGAGTAGGTAATTCGCTACCATCAAATGGGAAGAAAATTTCCACTTTGTGGCAAGAGATTACACTGTACACTATCAGGGCGGATTGATTTAGACGTCGGAAGCGCGGGGTATAGGTACGATTGGTCAAAACTGAGGGATGAAACAGCGTGGCCTGTTAAGGCAGGTAGGGAGCCCAACCGGAAGTGGGCATTTTCATATTAGTCTGCGCGATAGACTTCGATACATCAAAAGTGGAGCCCAAGCCCCGCTTATGTTCTTCGACATGACTATTTGAGATGAGGCGCTTTAAAACCGGTTGTCGACAAGGGTATTGCCAGTACCGGATATATTCGCCGTATCATTAAGGGTTGAAACGTTGTTAACAAGCAAGCTATTGCTGCAATGAATCCCAGTGTCATTCCCATAGGCTGTGCACCCTTTAATTATATGGCCGAACCCAGCTAGGCGTATTCCCTTGTCGGTGTTCTCAATCACCCTGACATTGATTATTCTGTGGCACGTCTCCGGCGGATCTACAAAATATGCGCCGATACCGTCTACAAAGTTTCTAACAGTGCCGTTCCGGATTTCCACATTTTTCCACGGGCCGGATGAGATAGTTATTCCAGTTCCTGAGCCAACGCCAGACCCGCTCATCGTAAAGCCCATCAAGTCAAGGGTTACATTACTGGAAGTGATATATATGCGCCCACTAAGATTTCCCCCCAGGTAGTAGAAGCCGGGGGCACTGATGGTGTAAGGACTGGTAGTGATTTGGGTGCCGACACCGGCACTAACAGCGCTACTGTCCTCTCCCAATGGAATCACCACCACCTTGGTCTGTGCCAGTACTGTGAGGGGGGCAACAAAAGCAACATGCCGAAGATGCCAAAGATACTTTTCATAAACTGGCTGGAGATCTTCATCGTGTGCCTCCTTATTGAGAAGAGGTTATTTTGTTAGCTCTTTCTATCACGATTAGCGTTCCAAGTCTATCCCCCTACCAGAAAGACGTCAGATAGCGATTTGCCCAAGTAACCTATCGAAGACGCGATCAGGGTAGTAGCAATGACTACCCAATTCATCCTATCGCGTGGATATAGAGGGAGCCGGTTGCAATTTCGAAATTGAAACCGACCCTGAGCATGCCTTTGAAATCATAATCTTCGAATCACTCGCCACAGGGCAACTCCCACACGGGAGGTAAACCGAATGCGGTTTCAATCGTCTAAAGTTATAAAACATCGGCAAGTTCCGGCAAACCGCTGGACAGGTTGGATCATTGGTGGTTAATATAACAGATAGAATTCAAACAAGGGCTTGACATGAAGACCTGGAAATCCTTCCAATTGATAATGGCCTTTCTTCTCGCAATTCTCCTGGCGGTGCCCCCGGTGGTGCTCGCCCAGGACAGTAAGGCCGCAGCCGCAAAGAGATTCTCCCAGGAGGAGCTGGATCAGATTCTGGCACCTGTCGCTCTTTACCCCGACTCGCTCCTCGCCAAGGCTCTGATGGCGTCTACCTACCCTTTGGAGGTCGTCATGGCCGACCGGTGGGTCAAGCAGAACAAGAACCTCACGGGGGATAAACTGATTGAAGCCGCGGACAAACAGCCATGGGACCCCAGCGTTAAGGCTCTGGTATCTTTCCCCGACCTACTCTCCACAATGGCGGAGAAGCTGGAATGGACGGAAAAACTCGGGGACGCCTTCCTGGCCCAGCAGACCGACGTCATGGAAACGGTCCAGAGCCTCCGGAAAAAGGCCTATGAGGCCGGGAACCTGAAATCGACTAATGAGCAGCACGTGATCGTCGAGAAAGAGACCATCTTGGTCGAGCCAGCCGACCCGAGGGTCGTCTATGTGCCTGTCTATGATCCCTGGCGGGTTTACGGACCATGGTGGTGGCCCTACTATCCGCCCTATGTCTTTTACCCCTACCCTTATCCTTCGGTGGTCTATTATCCCGGATACATCGGGTTCAGTGTCGGTTTCGTTGTAGGTGCTTACTGGGGAAACTGGGGGTATTGCAACTGGCCTTATAGATCAGTCTATGTGAATCATTACCACCACGGGCGTCCATACCCGGGGTATCGCACGGCACCCGTTGGCAGCGTTGTCGCGTCAGGGGGTGCGCCCACCATGCAGAAGTGGACGCACGACCGGTACCACCGAAGGGGAGTGGCGTGCAGGGACGCGGCAGTCGGGAACCAGTTCGGGCAGGTGAGCAGGACAACCGCGGACAACCGCCGTGTTTCTCGCACCTTCGAGGATAACATGGCCAGGAGGACTGCAGCCACGAAAGCCGATGCCTCAACGCGGACCGGGGCAGGCAGTAACGTCGGGAGAACCATAGGCGGGCCTTACTCGTCAATCGACAGGCGTGGAAAACCCGAGGCCTCCGTCTCCCGAACAAGACCGGACCACGCGGGCGCTGATCGGGTAATCGGCAGCCACAGTGCGGGAAAGACATCTCCGACGATAGAGAGAAGCGGCCGGATTGACACATCATCCACACCACGGAAGGGGATTGAACAGCGCGGATTCGGCCGGCAGGCCACCGAGCGGGCGTACCACCCCCCATCTGCACAGGGCGGAGTTCCCTCCGCTCCCGCAGGGTTGAATCGTGGTGTCACTGTCCCCAAAGCCGTAAACTGGGGCCGGGGTGAGAGTGTCTCCGCACCGAAGACTCAAAACTGGAACGGCGTGACGGGCGGCCAAGGGAGTGTGGGCAGTGCGTTCTCCCGGGGAGGCGCCGTCGGGGCCGGTGGCGGAAGGACGGGTGGATGGAGTGGCGGAGGCGGTGGCGCTTTGTCCCGCGGGGGTTCAGGCGGTCACATCGGCGGCGGCATGCGCGGAGGCAGCTTCCACGGCGGCCGCTGAGTAGGTGATGGTGATAAGAACTCCCTTTTTTTGGGCCGGAGTAAAGGCGATTTTCGCCTTTTGTGTCAAGGGACAGCCAAATCGTGATGTTGTGGATAGTTGTCTTCCATCGGCATTGGCACGTGGTGGCGGGATGAGCAAGGCTTATGATTAACATCAGTAGCCTATAGCATTGTCAGATGAGACATAGGTTATGACTTCCAAATTCAAACATGCAGGTGTAGGGCCGATTGCGTTTTTTTCACCTAAGGGACCGAGACACCCCTGGCGGAAACCAGGTAGGAGCCTAACCGGAAGTTGGCATTTGATTCCTGTCGTCAGTGGTCGTCCTGCGGGATGCTAATTTTACTGCCGTACCACTTGCTACAAGAAATAGCATTGACTGACAGCCCCAGAGAACTCAACATAATCTAAGTCTACCGCAATTACCGCATCAGCACCAATCTCGGCAGCTTCCTTTCTCACCCATTCCACAATCCGAACTCGAGCTACTCTCCCGCCTGAAGAAACTTCCCCAGCTCCTGGTTGAAGAGTGAGGGGTGTTCCATCATGGGGGAGTGTCCGCTGTCGGGAAAGAGTATCAGGGTGGAGGAGTGGATTCTTGTCTGGAGGAAGGAAGCGTCCTGCGGCGAGGCCACCGGGTCCTTGGCGCCCCACAGAATGAGTGTGGGTTGCCGGATGGAGGCCAGCTTCGGGCGGATGTCGAAATCGATGATGCTGACGGTCATCTGCACCTTCGGAGTCATGGGCAGAAGAGGTTTCCCGGTGATGGGCGTTTTCAGGGATTCGAAGAAATCCCGGACCGTTTGGGGCTTCTGCTGTTCGATTAAATCGTCGGCCATGGCCCGGAATTGATTTTTGAGGAAGCTTTCCACGGATTCCCACTCGGTGTCTGCCCCCATGATTTTCTTGGACATGGCGTAACCGAGGAATTCCGATTTGTCCCCGATCCCTACGGCATCGGTAATGACCAACTTCTTGACTCTCGACTTGGGCCGAGAGGCCACGTTGAGAGCCACCACTCCTCCCATGGAGTGGCCCACTAGGTTCACCCGGTCGATTTCCTGTTCCTGGAGAAACTTCTCCACCACATCGGTCAACCATTCGATGGAGTACTGCACCTCGGGTTTATCCGATTCCCCGAAGCCGGGAAAATCCATGGCCATGACCCGGTAGGTGGCGGCAAAAGCCGGCAGGTTGGCCGACCAGTCTCTCCAGGATCCCCCCAGTCCGTGAAGAAACAGGATCGGCGGTCCCTTCCCCGCCTCCACGAAATGCACGTTGACCCCGGAAATCTTCACCTTATTGGAGGGGATGGAGAGATGGTCGGGAGCCCCCTGTCCAAAAGCCCAAAGGGTCATGGAGAAAAGCAGAAGGGTGGACAGCGGACCATGGACAAAAACGAAGCGCCTCATGGAAATTCCTAAGGCGGCCAAATGGCCTTTGCAACATAATTTGGTTTCCACGGATTTGAGGATAGAAGATCTGCCCCGGCCTGTCAATTCGTCATCTCGGGTGAGATAACAACCAGCCTGAAGTCAGTTGTAAGTCACGGAAGAAAACTGAGATGAAACACCGTGTCCTCCCAAGGGAGGTAGGGAGCCCAACCGGAAGTGGGCATTTTCATATCAGTCTGCGCGATAGACTCCGTAATCTTCAATTTCAGACCCTCTGTGAGGGCCATCGCGCTCGGGCACTGTCATGCCGAGGCGCGACGGACCGAGAAGCCCCGCGTTGCGGCTGCCACCACCCGAAGCAACGAAATCGTGGCCGGCACGATGCCGTCGGTCTTGCCTTTTGAAGATCTGACCCATCCTCACCAATTCTTTGGCAAGCTGTCGGCCAGCAGGCAGGAGACTTTTTCTCTCTCAAGGATTCGATGGGCTTTGTGGTCGAAGGTGAGCCAAAGCCCTTTCAAGTCTTTCGCAAGAGCCGCATAACAGCATCATATCCTGTCAGGCCCAACCTGACAAAACGGCTCGCCTTGATAGCCAGGTCTTCCGTCATGGGCTACCGGAATATGCCGCCTTGCAAAAGCGGAATAATCGCCTTGGTGAAGACTTGGATGGCGTCCGGGTGGAGCCGGTGCAGCACAGCAAACACTTCAAAGGAGAAGAGCTCGGGCACAGCGAACCGTCGAGGTTCATCCACCATTCGCTTCAAGACTTCATCGGCGTGGACGTGCGCCTCTTCCTCAATAAACCAGCGAACGGCTACAGAAGCATCAACAATCCAAATCATTCCGGATATCCCCTCAGTTGCCGCAATACTTTAAGACTCGGGATGGATTCTTTCTTTCGCTTTCTGAGCGATTTGAAGAGCTGAAGGAGCTGATCCTTTTCCTCCTGTGCCTTTACGTCCAGGAAGCGCTTTCGAAATCCTCCGGAGTGACAAGAACAGCCCTGATCTTTCGCCCCTTGCTGATGAGGATAGGATCTCCTTTACTGCTCAAGCGATCAAGGATCTCCCCGAAATTGTTCCTTAGCTTCAAGGCATTAACTCTTTCCATCGTGCGATCCTCTCCAGAGCAAAGATCAATAAGGATAGGCGTATAAGGTGTCGATGTCAAGTGTCGATATGTCTCTGCACTTTGTTGCTCCCTAAGAAGATAGTGCGTGAGACACCTAGATCGTCACGAGTGTTCTCTGACTTCGGAGGCGCGACATGGAAATGGCCCATGGACTTTTTCCCCGGGATTGGCTATTGAGTGGGGTCATCAAGGTATTTGAGGGAAAACTAAGGAGGGAGAATCATGACTTTCGAGACCGCCTTCACCATGGATACGTCCAGCATCAAGTACGGCCCCGGCGTGACTCGCGAGGTGGGACACGACATGAAAGAATTGGGTACCCGCCGCGTGATGGTTGTAACCGATCCCAACCTGACGAAGGGTCAATCGGTGTCTGTAACGCTTGAGGCGCTGGGCCATGCAGGCATTGACGCCGTCCTCTTCGATCAGGTTAGCGTCGAGCCCACGGACATCTCCTTCAAGGAGGCCATCCGGTTTGCGAAGGATGGGAAGTTTGACGGTTATGTCGCGGTCGGAGGCGGGTCCAGCATGGACACAGCCAAAGCGGCCAATCTCTATGCCACCTATCCGGCGGATCTCCTGACTTACGTCAACGCACCCATAGGCCAGGGCCGGCCGGTGCCCGGACGATTGAAGCCGATGATCGCGATTCCGACCACGGCGGGTACGGGCAGCGAAACCACCGGTGTCGCCATTTTCGATCTCCTGGAAATGCATGCCAAAACCGGCATTGCCCATCGCGCACTGCGCCCGGTGATGGGCATCGTGGACCCCGACAACACCCGAACCCTCCCCCGGATGGTGGCCGCCTGCACCGGCCTGGATGTGTTGAGCCACGCCCTGGAGTCCCTCACGGCACTGCCGTATCACCAGCGCCCCGCCCCTGAGAGCCCCAAAATGCGGCCGGCTTACCAGGGGGCCAACCCCATCAGTTCCATCTGGGCCTCGCGAGCCATTGAACTGATCGCCCGGAACCTCGTGCGGGCCATTGAAGATCCCTCCGACAAGGGGGCGAGAGGCCAGATGCTGCTGGCGGCGAGCTTTGCCGGGATCGGTTTCGGTAATGCCGGGGTTCATTTGCCGCACGGCATGTCCTACCCGGTATCCGGCATGGTACGCCATTATGTGCCTGAAGGGTATCCGCCGGGCCACCCGATTGTGCCTCACGGCATGGCCGTGGCGCTGGCACCTGCAGTGTTTCGTTTTACCGGGCCGGCCAACCCGGACCTCCACTTGTACGCAGCCGGACTGATGGGTGCGAACACCTCCGGCGTGCCCCCCGCAAAGGCGGGAGAACTGCTGGCCGGTGCGATTGCCGATCTGATGCGCAGGGTGGGCATGCCGAACGGACTGGCGGCGGTAGGATTGGGGCCCGGGGACGTGGACAAACTGGTCGCCGGCACACTGCCCCAGCACCGCGTCACCAAGCTGTCGCCTCGGCCGGTTGATGCAGAGGCGCTCAAACAACTGTTCCTGGACTCCATGACGTGCTGGTAGTGCCGGACCATACCAATATCGAATCGAATGATATGCCAACATAAAAGATCTGAGCCCACTCACACATAGCGTGGCTCAGTCTTAAGGGTTGGATGCG
>CAVPOU010000015.1:0-577893 GCA_963707125.1 uncultured delta proteobacterium
CCTTTGCCAAGAGCGAGGAGCCGACGATCCGGCCGAACCAAGAGCTGTTGGCGACGGGGCTGGCGAATGCCGGCGGTGCGCTGCTAGGGTCCATGCCCGCTGGCGGCGGCACGACACAGACCGCTGTAAACCGTCTTGCAGGGGCCCGGAGCCAGCTGGCGGAAATGGTCACCGCCGCAGCCGCACTGGTGACGATGCTCCTGCTCGCCCCGCTCATCAGCCTGATGCCGGAGGCCACTCTCGCGGCCGTGGTCATCGTCTATTCGATCGGCATGATCAAGCCGGCGGAGTTCCGCGCCATCCTCAAAATCCGGCGCATGGAGTTTTTCTGGGCCCTCGCCGCCTTTGCCGGGGTGGTGTTGCTGGGAACCCTGAAGGGGATCATCGTTGCCATTGTGGCGTCGCTGGTGGGCCTGGCGTACCTGGCGGCCAATCCGCCGGTCCACGTGTTGGGACGCAAGCCTGGTACCAACGTCTTTCGGCGCCGCTCGATGGAACATCCCGAGGACGAAACCTTTTCCGGCTTGCTGATCCTGCGGCTGGAGGGGCGGATTTTCTTTGCCAATGCCGAGCACATTAGAGATAAGATGAAGCCCCTGATCGCTGAAGCGAAACCCCGGGTGGTGGCGCTCGACCTCAGCGGCGTACCCGACCTCGAGTACACGGCGCTCAAGATGATGACCGAAGCGGAGAAAAGGCAGCGCCAACTCGGTATCATGGTGTGGCTGGTGGGGCTCAATCCTGAAGTGTTGAGGGTCGTCCAGAATTCGGAGCTGGGAGAGACGTTGGGCCGGGAGCGGATGTTCTTCAACCTCGAACGGGCTGTGGAGGCCTTTGAGGGGCGATCGGGGTCGACGAGACAGGGAGAACAAGGTACCGCGAATTTTGAAGGTTGAGTGCGTAGCAATAAAATAGAGGTAGCTACTCAGGTAGGTAGATAGACTGAAGGAAAAGACATGCGCGATCACACAAAGCCAAGATCGTTTGGATACGTTGGCAGGTGAGTGTGTCATGGATGATCATTATTGCCCTTCAGTCTTCAGCCTTCAGCCTAAACACCTGAGGAGTTACAGATAAAACGGACACGTCGAAAGGAGAAAAGCATGGGCAAAGCCAAGAAGAAAGAAAAAGGAACGAATGAAAAACCGGGGAAAAAGCTCAACAACAAGGACTACCTCAAGCAACTCGCCAAGCTCCACGTGGAACTGGTCAAACTCCAGGAATGGGTCAAGGCCAAGGGACTCAAAGTCTGCATCCTCTTCGAGGGGCGCGACGGCGCAGGGAAAGGGGGGGTGATCAAGGCCATCACCGAGCGAGTCAGCCCGCGGGTGTTTCGCGTGGTGGCGCTACCCGCTCCGACGGAGCGTGAGAAGACGCAGATGTATGGCCAGCGTTACCTGTCTCATCTGCCGGCGGCCGGCGAGGTGGTCATCTTCGACCGCAGCTGGTACAACCGCGCGGGGGTCGAGCGGGTGATGGGCTTCTGCACGGAGAAGCAAGCCAAACGCTTTTTGCAGGTCGTGCCGAACTTTGAGAAGTTGATGGTTGACTCCGGGATCATTCTCCTCAAGTATTGGCTCGAGGTCAGTCCGGACGAGCAGACCCGCCGGCTGGAAGGTCGCATCGATGATGGGCGCAAGATATGGAAGCTCTCCCCCATGGACCTCAAATCCTACGACCGCTGGGACGACTACTCCCGGGCCCGTGATGAAATGTTTGCGGCGAGCGACACGGCGTGGGCTCCATGGTACGTGGCCAAATCGGACGACAAGAGGCGCGCGCGTCTCAATATCATCGCACACCTCCTCAGCAAGGTTCCGTATAAGAAAACGCCCCGTGAAAAGGTGAAGTTGCCGAAGCGTCAGACGGGCAAAAAATACAAGTCTCCCGACTACCCGTTCAAGGTCATCCCCGAAGCCTAAGTAAAAGGGAGACGACCTTTAAATTCCTTCGGGTTGTATTCCCCGCCGTTTGCGGCGGGGTATCAGGGCAATGTCAACTATTGTCACACCCGCGCAGGCGGGTGTCCAGAAAGCACCGCAAGACTGGATTCCCGCCTTCGCGGGAATGACGAAACCGCCGCAAGCGGCGGGGTAGCTGTGTGCCGAGCATTTTACTTAAAGATGTCCCCTTTTTTATGTCGGGCGTTAACGGGGAAGAGGGGAGGGTGTCATGGCAAAACTGGTCAAACGGGCCAGGGAGTTCGCCAGGAACTTCCGGGTTGACGACGGGAAAAAGTTCAGGTTGAAGGAGTTCGCCCCCAACGAGACCCTCGGCCTCAGGCACCGGGAGGGGATCAAGGATCTGGCTGCCGAGACCCTCCAGGAGGAAATCAAGCTCCTTTCGGAGATGCAGGACAAGCTCTATGCCCAGGACCGTTGGGGGCTCCTCCTCATCTTCCAGGCCATGGACGCAGCCGGCAAGGACGGCACCATCAAGCACGTCATGTCCGGCATCAACCCCCAGGGGTGCCAGGTATACTCGTTCAAGTCACCCTCTCCGGAGGAACTTGACCATGACTTCCTCTGGCGCACCTCCCGGTGCCTACCCGAGCGGGGGCGGATCGGCATCTTCAATCGCTCCTACTACGAGGAGGTGCTTGCTGTCCGGGTTCACCCGGAATTTCTAGAGAAGCAGAGACTCCCTCCCCGCCTCTTGACGAATCAGATCTGGAAGGAGCGGTTCGAGGACATCTCCGCCTTCGAGCGGTACGTAACGAGAAACGGCATCGCCATCCGCAAGTTCTTCCTCAATGTCTCCCGGGAAGAACAGAAAAAGCGTTTCCTGGAGCGTCTCGACAATCCTGACAAGAACTGGAAGTTCTCCATGGCCGACGCCCGGGAGCGGGAACGCTGGGACGACTACATGGCCGCCTACGAAGAAATGATCCGTCACACGGCATCGACGCACGCGCCATGGTACGTGGTGCCGGCCGACAACAAGTGGTTCACCCGCCTGGTAGTGGCCGCAGCCATCATCGAGGCGCTGGACGACATGAACCTGGCGTATCCCAAGGTGGACGACGAAAAACGGAAGGAACTGGAGGCGGCTCGGTCCATGCTCGAAGGAAAGAGGCCATCCATCTCGAAAAGCTGAACTGTTAGAAGTGTTCAGAAGTGGTTTGCATAGGGCCTGTCCACCCGGGACAGGGCTGGGGCCTTTTCTTGCGTTCCAAGGGCTCCCGGGCTGGTGGCACGGACAAGCTTTGCTTGTCCGTGATAACACTGGCTCTGTTCTTTGCTCTCACGGACAAACGAGTTTGTCCGTGCCACCAGAGTCACTCCAGAAAAGGTCCCAACTCTGTCCTGAATTCAGCTCGATGTTAGGAGTCTTTCTGGAAGTCAATGCCAATACTTTTGAAAAACACCAGGCTGTTACGAATTCCAAAAACAAGAAATCATGAAGCATAGTTCTTGGGAAATTCAAAGAATCGCAACTTCCCGCCGTGTTCCCGAATCCCTTTCCATGAGGTAATCTTTAAATCCATGCAACATACGCCACCGGTCGGGATATTGTCGATCGGTTGGTCGCCGATAGTGTTGGCTAATCCTGTCAATCCTGGATTATGGCCGATGAACATGGCCCGATTTACTGAATTGGCCATATTCTTAATAACCTGGATCAAGACAGTTTCATCAGCCAAATAAATGGTTTCACTGTATTGAATTTTATCCAGGGGATAATGGATCGCATCGGCAATCATCCTCGCCGTCATGGCCGCCCTGTTGGCCGGACTGGATATCACGAGATCCGGCGCTGCTTTTAGTTTTTTGAGAATTGTTCCCATGAGCAGGGCGCTCTTGCGGCCGCGGTTGCTAAGGGGTCTTTCAAAATCCTCCAACTCAGGATAGCTCCAGCTTGATTTGGCATGTCTGATCAGATAAAGGGTTTTCATGATTTCTCATCCTTCAGAAATGGGTTAGAAGCGTTCAAAAGTATTTGCATGGTGCCTGTCCACCCAGGACAGGGCTGGCCCCTTTTCTTGCGTTCCAAGGGCTCCCGGCCTGCTCATTTCAAGGAGTTACGGACGGGTGATGCCCGCCCGCTTCGCCTGACGGCTCGCGATTCGGCGGGCACTGCCTCCCCCCTCGCTGTTCCCCTCGCATTCGCTCGGGGCCATCGGGTCCCCCATTCCGTAACTTCATGAAATGAGGAAGGCCTCCCGCCAGCCCTGTTGAATAGGTAGTTCAGATCTATAGGCGGGGAAGGGGCTTATGCTGGCATCATGCCTCCGCAGTGGGACAGAGCTTAACAGCATTCAACAGGGCCAGTCACTCCAGAAAAGGTCCCAACCCTGTCCTGAGTTCATCTCGATGTTAGGAGTCTTTCTGGAAGCCCATGCAAACACTTTTGAAAAACACCAAAGGGTCAAGGGAATGAAGGAATACTCATTCTGTGAATGGCTACTTAATTGAAATTGGTTTGTGCAGCCACTTTTTGTCATCCGCTACCCGTCCGCATTTTTCGCAGAGGAATTTTGGCTGTCGGACGATATCCATGAATTCATCGAGTTTTTCAGTCAGACGATCTTCCTTCCATTTGCAAAGCTTTTTTTCCTTTTCTGCCATCTCTTATCTCCTTCCTGTTAAGTGTTCTTTCCGCCTCTCCAGCCAACTCTGTCGGACTTGAAAGGTTGAAGCAGGTAACCTCTACCACTTAGTATAAGGCTTTTTGATCAGGTTGGAATTGAAATAGCGTGGATCTCCGGTGACCTCTTCCCCCACCCATTCCGGCTTGGGGAATGGTTGACCTTCGCTCTCCAATTCCACTTCAGCAATGATCAATCCCCGGTTTTCCCCGAGGAATTCGTCGACTTCCCAAACCACTCCTCCCTCCTCCACCCGATAACGGTCTTTCTCAATCAGGGGCATCTCGCAGAGGTTCAGCAATTCTTTTGCGTCCTCGGAGGGGATCTCGTATTCGAATTCCGGGCGGGTTGCCCCAACCGCCATTCCCTTGATCGTCAAGTAGGCCTTATCACCCGCGGTTCGTACACGGACAGTTCTCCCTTTAGCGCTGCTCAAATACCCCTGACGCAGCCTCATGGCTACGGCACGGCGCCAGGCAGATCCTTTTATCAGAAACTTCCTTTCGATTTCCCTGGCCATATCCCTCTCATTTTCACAATTGAATTCCAGGCGGCACGGTTGCGTCCGATCCGTCAGTGGAAAGTATGATTTTTTGAACTTTGTCCCAGAGGTTTTGATACGACCTTGAAGCCTCTGATCCGGGAGAGAAGGCCACAACCGGCTCCCGGTGAATTCCCATTTTTTCGATTTGGGCCAGATAAGGAATGGGGCTTTCTAATAGGCCCTTGAGCGTCTTCGGCGCTGCAGCGATCAGTTCCCGGTGCATTTTTTTGTGACCGTCGACCAGGGAAAAAAAAACGTAAATCCTGCCCGCATCGAAATTCTTTTTTTTGCAGAAAGACAATAATTGTTGATGGGTTCGCAGAGACAGAGTCGTCGGTATCAACGGGACAAGAATAAAGTCGGCAGCGTTGAATATATTTTCGGCCAGAATACTGATCGTGACCGGGCAGTCCAGCAGGATGAGGTCGTACTCGTCCTTAAAAGGGGCTAATATTTTTCTGAGCCTCTTTTGGGGGCGCTTGAGTTTATTGAATCTTATGTCCAAGTTGCGCAGAGAGAAATCGGCCGGCAGCAAATCCAGATTTTCATAATCCGTGCGTTTAACACTTTTAGAAACCCGCTTGCCCCCTTTGATCAACCCTTTCGCCCCGGATCTCAGTTTGGGTTTCACCCGGAAATAGTAAGTGGCGGAACCTTGCGGATCCAGATCGCAGAGAAGGGTTTTCATACCGGTTCGCGCTGCCAGGTAGGAGAGGTTGACCGCCGCAGCGGTCTTGCCTACCCCTCCTTTGTTGCTGTAGATGGCCAGTGTTTTCATGGGTCGCTCAGAGGTGCTTGCGTCGCGAAAAGATTTTCAAACAATTCCTTGTTTGCAGGCGCTGAAAAATCTGCAAAGGTTTCAGCAAAAGCGGTTCTAACGATCTTCCGGTCCCCAGCCAACGCCCCGACCAGGCTGCCGATGGCCAAGAATATTCTTTCCGTCTGCCCACGGTTTAGGGGCAACTTCTTGGCGACGGTCAGAAGATATTCTTCCTGCACCCGTAGGTCATTGAAGTCCCCTAAGTTGTCTTGCAGCCTCTTCAATTGGTCAATCAGGCTATTTATGGCTTCCGGGTGAAACAGGCTGGCGAAGAACTCCATCAGATATCGCAGTTTTTTGCAGTGAATTCTCAGGACATGCAGCATCCGGTCATCGGCGCTTTCCGAGATGCTGCTGCCCGTCTTCACAACGCTCTTGTATTTCCTGAAGATTCTTTTTCGCGCCAAAGTGATTGCCGGAACCCCGGCATTCGCCGCAGCCGGGGAATCCTGTGGCGATGTGTCTAGGAATGCTTCCCAATCCTTGAGAACCGTTGCAACCCGTTTAGATTTCAATCCGCGAATGACTTTCTGGAAAGCCTCTGATCGTTTCTTCCGCAAATAGTCAAACAAGGGCTCAATGTCTTTGCGCAAGACCGGTGCAACCTTTGCTTTATATGCCGTTTCCTTGAGAAGGCAGACATCCAAGTCCCGCAGCTCATTGGTGAGTTGACCCACAAAGGCGAAATCTTTCTTAAAACGTTCGGTGGTCTCCGCCGGGAAGACCGATCGAATTTGACCCAGTGCAGCGCGGGTTCTGCGGACAGCCACCCGGAAATCATGGATGAATTCCGTATCGATGTCCTTCTCGATGTGGACGGCGTTGACCTGTAGGACTCGCAACAAAAACCGCAAAATGACCTTTGCCGCCTCCTCTGCGCGCATAGCCGGGTCGAGCTGAAAGGCCAGTTTGGAAGAGTAGCTGCCCGGGGTTTTATCAGAGGCCTTCAGTCCTTTGAAATAAATCTCATCTTCCGTGCTAACGGTAAGCCCCGCTTGTTCGAATCTTCGGGCTATTCTCTGAAACTGTTTGGAATAGCCTCTAACCGGCTCCAGCCACAAATGAGCCGCGAGCGCGGGCGCCTTTCTGTCGCGGGAAGATAGGATCTCTTCATAGACCAAGCGCACGACGGTTTTTCCTTCCCGGTCCAAAAGGCGATAAGGCATGGATCGGGAATGGATTTCAGCGAGCTTTAAAAGTGCTCGCACGTCAATGACCGCTGCCAACTGTTCTTTCAATCTGCTGGAGGGAAACTCCCAAATAGAAACGGGTACAGAGGGGATGGTAACGCTGTAAAGTATTTCTCTCTCGAAGAGTTTGCGCAAGTGCAGCTTGTCGCCGCTGCTGTATAAAACGAGGGACTTATTGAACAAGCGCCAGTCGAAGGTATCATAGATCCGGACGGTTTCAGTCCTAACACGCTCTTTCTTCACTGTATAGGAATCGGACAATCCATGAATGAACTGTTCGACATCATATTCACCTGGCCGAGTGAATTTCGTTGGACCAAGTATGGGTTGTCGGTATGCTAGAGAGAGCATCTTTACTTGGACATCCGCGCTCTCCGACCAGAAAGCCGGCGGCGACCGCGTTTCGGGTCGGAAAGAGGTTTTTCGGGATACGTTCTGTAAAGATCCATAAACGCTTTTTGAGCAGCCAGACACTCCACGCGTTTCCCGTGATGACGAAGGACGTAGCAGCTATCGGGCTGCATATCCCATGCGGAGCAGTTGTCATTTTCAAATACGCTCAGGATCTTCTCCAGCTCTTCTTTGATATGGGGATCCTTCACAGGCATGATGCATTCCTTGCGGCTGAAAAGGTTGCGCCGCATCCAGTCGGCCGACCCGATGAAGAATTCAGGATCGCCCCCATTTTCAAAACGATAGATGCGTCCGTGTTCCAGGAAGCGGCCGATCGTACTAAAGACGCGGATGTTCTTGGACAGGCCTGGAACCCCCGCACGCAGGCAGCAAAGACCGCGAACATTGAGACTGATCGGCACGCCCGTCTGGCCGGTACGATAGAGTTCGCGGATCATGCGCGGATCCTGCAGCTGATTCATCTTGGCACGAATGCCGCAAGGGCGCCCCTTCTGCTTATGCAGAATCTCGCGTCGAAACAACTTGGTGAAGCGCCTGAACATATTGTCGGGAGCAACAAGAAGCCTTCTGTAGCCGGGAGACTTTATGGCGCCTGTCAGCTCGTTGAACAAGGTCGCGACTTCGATCCCCAGTTCCGGATCACAGCTGAGAATGCCCAGGTCTTCGTAGATCCGGGCAGTGCCGGGGTTGTAGTTGCCCGTTCCCACATGGAAATAGTGGCGAATACCGTCCTTCTCCGCGCGCACGACCAGGGCCGCTTTGACATGGGTCTTTAATCGCTCCATTCCATAAACGACATGCACCCCCGCCCGCTCCAGTCGCTTGCCCCATGACATATTGGACGCCTCATCGAAGCGCGCGGTGATCTCCACCAGCGCCGACACCTGCTTTCCCCGCTGCGCTGCTTCCATGAGGGTCTGGAGAACCGGCGAATCGCTGTTGGTACGATAGACCGTCAGCTTGATCGCCAACACCTGCGGGTCAATGGCCGCACACTTCAGGAAATGAAGAGTGGAGCTGTCGAAGCTGTGGTAGGGATGGTGGAGCAGAATATCGCCGCGACGGATTTCATTAAATATCTCCGCTGGATGGTCAGTATCCAGGCGGCGCACTCTAGGGTGGCTTACGGGCTCATGGGGCGGATCGCGCAGTTCCTGGTAACCGGTAACTTGGAATTTCATCAAATCAGCCAGACCCAGCAGCCCCTGTGTCGGTTCGAGATCCTTTATGTCCGCCTTAAGCTGCTTGGCAATCCAGCGCTGAAGTTTTTCCGGCATTTCTTCGCTTACCTGGAGCCTCACGACGCCGGCAAACTTTCGGGCCGTCAGCTCGTTGGTCATCATGGCGATGATGGAGCCGGGTGTGAGATCGGTTTCCGGTCCGTCCATGAGGTCTCGCTCCCATGGGTCATCCTTGCCAATGCGGGTGACGCGGAAAAAATAACACTCGATGCCATGGGCCTTGTGAAATAAGAGTTTGAGGTTGGATGCGATCACCTGCTCTAAAGGAACAAAACCGGGATCCTTAGGCAGCGGTATCCAGCGCGGGAGGTTCGTCGGCACTTTGACCCGAACAAAACGGTTCTGTTTCTTCTTGGCATCTTTGACGATCACCGCAAGGTTCAGTCCTAGGTTGGCTATGAAAGGAAAGGGATGGGAAACGTCTACGGCAAGCGGTGTCAGGACAGGACTCACGGATTTGCGGAAATACCGCTTCATTTGGGAAGACTGCTTTTTGTTGAGATCCTTGTAATTCAGGATTCGTATCCCGACTTTGGCCAAAGCCGGCAGCAGTTCATGATGAACGAGCCGCGAAACAAGGCGGCTCTGCTGATGCAGCTCCATTCGGCAGGCCCGCAGTTCCTCTTCCATACTCAGCCCACCGCGGGAGGGTTTGGCTTTTTTTATCCTGCGCTTGAGCCCACCCATGCGCTTCATGGCAAATTCATCATGAAGCATCCCCATGATGCCTGCGAACTTGATACGCTCAAGCAGGGGGAGTTTAGGATCCTCAACCTGCGCAAGAACGCGCCGTGCAAAACTGAGCCAGCTTAGCTCCCGATTGATCAGGGCATCCGTTGAATCAAGCTTGATTCTTTTTGCTTTTGGATCGGTTTTCGTCACCTTTTTCATAGACACATCCTTGAGGGGGGATCCAAAAGCACTCTACCAAAGTCAGGGAAAGACTTCAAGGCGGGTCGACTGATATAGCAGCAGATTGAAGATTAGGACGTCTACTTTCCCGCTTTACACTCCCCCAATGAAAATTATAAAAATATGAAAGGCCGAAGGCAACTGCTGTCGGCTGAAGCCGACAGCTTGAGGGACAAAGGGACAGAGTGGCAAAGGGGGACGATGAATTAGAGTCTTAAAGAAGAACTTCTTCGCACGATGCGTAGATCTTTTGAGCCCGGACTGAGGGGTGTGGTCTCTTTAGAGCCGCAACCATTTCTTCAGTGCCATGAACCGGCGCCAAGAACTCAGTGGGTTATGGGGGTAGCCCTTTGGTACAGACCCTCCGGCTGGCTTGCGGGTCTGCGCCTCCTTTGGGGAAGGTTCGAAGGCAAGGGGGCGGTTGACGGGAAGAGTCCATTTCCGGTTGCGGACTCGCCAGAGACTACACCCCCCGTCCTGGGCTCAAGTAGGCTTTGGTTGCGGCCAAAGGCCTGCATTAGGGTAAAATGCATGAATCGATTGAAACCACGCGCGCCGAATTGGAAGAACGGCTGAAATTCGAGACGCTCCTGGCCGAAACCTCGGCGCGTTTTATCAATGTGCCCGCCGACCAGGTAGACGGCGAAATTGAGTGTGCCCAGCGCCGCCTCTGCGAGCTCCTCGACCTTGATCGCTCCACACTCTGGCAAGTCTCTGGGAAAGAGCCCGTGTCTCTGGTACTGACCCATATCTATCAGTTTCAGGGCGCCCCCTTTCCTTTCACGTTGCCGGTGCAACATGGAGATCCGTCATGACAGAGGAAAAGCCCGTTGTCTATGTGGTCGATGACGACCCCTCCGTGCGAAAAGCCTTGGAGAGGTTGCTTCGATCGGCCGGCCATGACGCGAAGACCTTTGCGTCGGCCCTTGAATTCCTGGATTTCAGCCACCCTGATGCGCCGGGGTGCCTCATTCTTGATATCAAGATGCCGAAATTGAACGGTCTCGAACTCCAGGACCGCCTGGCCGAAAAGAACATTTCCTTCCCCATCATTTTCATCACGGGCCACGGGACGGTTCCCGCGAGCGTCAAGGCCTTTAAAGCCGGCGCTATGGATTTCCTCCAGAAGCCCTTCGAAGACAGGGAACTCCTGGGCGCGGTTTCCCGGGGGATCGAAAAGCACCACCGCCTGCGGCAAGAGCAAAAGGAAAAGGAAACCCTCCGTGCAAGACTGGATACCCTCACCCCAAGGGAACGCGAGGTGTTCCGGTTCGTGGTTACCGGTATGCTGAACAAGCAGGTTGCCTTCGATCTCGGGACTACGGAAAAGACCATCAAGGTGCACCGAGGCCGGGTCATGGAAAAGATGGGCGCCCAATCGCTTGCAGACCTTGTTCGCTTTGCCGAAAAACTGGGTATCCGTTCTTCGGATGCCTGACCCTTCCTATTGGACCAAAGTCCAATAGCTTTCCTCCTTTGATTTCATCACAATTCAAATCACGGTTCTGAACCAACCTTGATGCGTTCGTAAAAGTCCCATTTTCATGTCATTTCGAGCGAAGCGAGAAATCTTGAATTACTAACACGCTGAAAAGGAAAGATTTCTCCCTGCGGTCGAAATGACAGATTCACACCGCAGGACTTTACGAACGCATCAACCTTTGGTCGGGAGAAGTTTTTGTATCTGAAAGGAGGATATTATGAATGAGTTTGCAGATGCAGCCAAGGCCGGTGGCAACAAGATGACCATCTTCGGCGTCATCGCCATCATCCTCGGGATACTCGCCATGTTGGCGCCCGTGTTGACCGGGATGTGGGTCGTAATTTTCGTGGGCGTGCTCGTCCTGATAGGCGGGATCGTCCGCATCATCTGGGCCTTCCAGGCGGGCAGTCTCGGCAAGGGGTTGCCGATGTTCGCTATCGGCGGGTTGACCTTGCTCTGCGGCATCGTGCTGTTAGCCCATCCGCTGTTCGCATCCGGCGTCCTGACGATCCTGCTGGCGCTGTACTTCATCCTTGACGGTATCTCTGAGATTGCGGCCGGTGTCCGGCTGCGGCCGGGGGCTGGATGGGGCTGGATGCTGTTCGGGGGGATCGTATCGCTCTGTCTCGGCATCATCATCTGGAGGCAGTTTCCCCTGTCCGGCGTGTGGGCCATCGGCATTTTGCTGGGCATCAAGCTTTTCTTCGTCGGCCTGATCATGCTCAAGGGCGGTTCCGCGGTGCGCTCTATGGCAAAGAGGTAGGAAGAGGTCCCTCATAAGCTCAGTCGAGACCCATCAGCGATCTCCCTTCGCCTGCAACGCTGGCAGCCAACATTGATTGAATAGGAACATTAAACAATCGGACATGCCTGACGGCGGGCCGCCGATCTTGACATTAGCCCGTTAGCCCGTACTCGACGCTAAGCGATTACAGGACACAATAGGCAAGAAGATGAAGGCTAGCGCGATAATACGGTGTGTGGTCTGCGAAAATCATATAACATGCTGATTTATATAATATAAACCAACCTGTCTCATTGACTACAAGAGGCTTTTCTGCAGCTTGACATTGCGTCTTATCTGGAAGGAAGGCCAAAAAGCGGTTTTATCCGGAAACCACATAATCAGAAGTTCGGCGAAGAAAACCAAAACTTGCACACGGTTCTTGAGTGGGATATCATACTCGCAGAGGTTGACTTATGAGAATCGAAATAGAGAGAGAAGAAGATGGCCGCTGGATTGCTGAAATCCCGGAGCTTCCCGGTGTCATGGTTTACGGGGATACCCGTGGGCAAGCCATTTCAAAGGCAGAAGCATTAGCTCTACGAGTCATGGCTGACCGATTGGAACATGATGAAGAGATTCCTGAGCTTAGGGAAGTATTCGCCGTCTCAGCATGAGTCGATGGCCGTCAACAAAGGCTCAACAGGTCCTCGCTGCCTTGCTTCGCATTGGTTGGACAATCAAGCGACAGCACGGCAGTGCACATCGCGTTCTTGCCCGTCCCGGTTGGCGTGATTACGTATTTGCATTCCATGATCGTGAAGAAATAGGCCCGAAGATGTTGGCACGGATCGCCAAGCATACAGGCCTTACCCCTCAAAACCTGTGAGAACCCGCGGACCAATCAATCCAGCGGATGGCTTACAGCCCCCGCCGATTTCAGTCGTTCACTCACACCCTTTTCCCAGGAAGCTATGAAGCGGGCCTGTCTCAAGTACCTTGCGTTTGCAGTGAACTCGATGAAGATCATTACCTATGCTTATTACGGGAAGCACATCAGCGATCTCCCTTCGCCTGCAACGCTGGCAGCGAACATCGAATGGACAGGAACATGAGACAATCGGGCACGCCTGACGGCGGGCCGCTTATGAACAGTATCGAAGTGGAATTGACCTGCTTCTCAAAATCTCCCCTATCCCCTCTTTACCAAAGAGGGGTGTTCACTCCCTTTGCTGCCTGTCCTTCACGGAGCTGTGCTCCCAAACTCGATTAACATGTCGTGGGTTATCATTTCATGAGACACAACGGAACCGCCGTGGGACGAGAAAAGCTCCCTGGCTCTCTTCGTCCAGACATGTTCCAGGATGAGGAGGAGTGCCGAACGGTCAGGAGGTAGGTCTTCTGCCATCTTCTGGAGATGCTTCTCGGAGATACCAGAGGCATCCGCGGCAGCCCCCTCTCCTGTAAGGTCAGGCCTTCCTGCCCCCAGTCCTACCAGGTAGCCGATAACGGTATTTAGGCCGACAGCCTCTTCCTCGTCCAGATCACCGCCTTCGAGAACAAAGATATTCCCCTCGCCGGTCTTTTACAAGGACGATATAGGCAACCGGTCTGAGGATATCCCTGTTCAGGATGCTGTTCAGTGGCAGCAGCACATCGTTGGGAAAAAGCTGGCCTTCAAACCTGATGTTGACCAGCTGCAGGAGGCCAAATTTGGCAAGATCACTTTCCGTGACATGCATGGCGCCCAACGGATGACGCCGTGGAGGGGTATTCCCTGAAATGAATACCCCGAGGTGAACCTGTTTCTTCTTGTCGGATGATGTTATTCCGCGGACATTATGCCAGTTTTCTTCGAATAGCCGGTGGGAGACAAAAGCGTTTCCCCGCTTGGCAAAAGGATCCTGGTAGTAGACGTAGTTGTTGTCCATGCCCAGCACCACAATGTAATGGTCGTCTTGCCAATCCTCCTGGGCAGATTTATCCGAGTGTTCACGACTCTTCCAGGCCTGGCCACAGACGATGACGGGTATGTCTTTTGTAAGTGCGGCATGGAGGTCCGGAAGCGTAAGGTCCTCCTTCACTTCTGCACTAAAGCCGAACTCGCGGGCAACCCTCACGATGTCCCCCACATAAGTGCCGGTTTCAGGACTGGTATTGAGCCGCTGCATCAGTTCCTGCTCTTCAACATCCTTTCCCCAGTAACTCAGAACGGCCTGGAGGGCTGATGCGCCGCAGGAATACTCTGTGCTCTGACGGGTACTGGTCAGCAGCGGAAATCTCTTCATGGATGATAATACCTCCCTTGCAATGAGTTGGCGAGCAAGTTGCTGAAAAACATCTACTGTTCAGGCTGCTCAAAAACGGCCAGATGCAAGGCACCCGAATAAGAGTACCGAGTCATGAGGACTGAGGACTGAGCAGAAAAACAAAACGATTCTATGTTGCATTCGACTCAGTCCTCATCACTCATCGCTCAGTCCTTACTCTTATACGTACGCCGCAACGATGAGGAATGACGGTAACGCCGCAGATGGGCGTTTTTCAGCAGCCTGCTACTTGACCCGGATATAAGCGGCCAGGAACCGGAATACGGACCAGATATCATCGACCTTGATCCATTCGCCGGTCGTGTGCGCGTCCCGGTACCCGATCGAGATTTCGACCGCTTTAACCCCTTTCTCCGCCCAGACGTTGGCGTCGCTCGCGCCGCACGATTCCTCCCACGCGACCGTCCAGCCGTGCGCGGCCATCGCCGCCTTCAATTCTTTGATGAGCGGGTCCTTCTTGTCATACCGGTAGCCGCGGCATGCAGGCGTGCTCTTGAAGTAGAGCTTTGCCCCGCGCCGCCGCCGGACGGCCCGCTTAAAAGCGCGGTTCATGACGTCGACCTGGGCCAGAGCGCTCTTCTGGGAATGGCTCCGCGCTTCGGCGTGCATCACCGCCTCCGCCGGAATGGCATTACTGGCCGTGCCGGTGGCCAGGGTGCCGATGTTAGCGGTAGTCTGGCGGTCGATCCGCCCGAGCTTCAGTTCGTGGATCGCCTCGGCCGCGATCGCGAGCGCGTTGATCCCCTTCTCCGGCTCGACCCCGGCATGCGCCGCCCGCCCTTTCACCCGGATATCGACATTGTAGATATAGGGCGAGGCGATCGTGATCCGGCCGGGCTCATCGGACCCGTCGAGGATCAAACCCTCGCGCGCCCGGATCCGGCTCCAGTCCAGATGGGATACGCCGTCGAGGTCCGTCTCTTCCTGGCGCGTGAAGACGAGTTCAAGCGGCCGGATGCGCCAGCCCTGGCCAACAGCCTCTTCCGCGACGGCGATCGCGGCCGTCAGTCCGGCCTTGTCATCGGCTCCGAGGATGGTCCGCCCGTCCGAACGGACCAAGCCATTGCGGATCACCGGCTTCACTCCCCGCCCAGGCTCGACCGTATCGAGATGGGCCGAAATCACGAGCGGCTTGCCCTCGCCCGCAACCTTGGCGATCACGTTGCCGTAGGCATCGCGGCCGGCCCTGATCTTGTGGCGGGCAAGGTGCTTGATGATGTAGTCCCCGACCGATGTCTCCTCGCCGGACGGCGAGTCGATCCGGCAGAGATCGAGGAAGAGCTCCAGCAGTTCTAATTTTTTCATAAGAACTCCCTTTTTCGGCGTTGAACTCTACGGGAGTCCACTGTGTGGGTCAAGGAAAAACCAATCCGCACGAAGCAGATCGCGTGGCAAGCGCTTCAACTCATGCCGAAGTGCCTGATCTTCGCAATCGCCTTTCTCAGTCCCTGGCGGCCCTTGCAGACCTCGTTCGCTTTGCCGAAAAACTGGGTATCCGTTTTTCGGATGCCTGCCATTTCCTATTGGACCAAAGTCCAATATCTTTTCTTTTTCAACTCCCCTAAATTCCACATCATGCCTTCTAGACTGGTTAGCCCCTCGTAGAAACCCTTTGATGAAGGGTCGCTGCTTGATGCGATTGATCTTGCCTGACATGAGAGAGCCCGAGCACCGGCGCATGAGCCTTCGAGGAGGGAAGAAGGACGGTGTTCCTGGATTCAGGTACCGCATCATCCTGAAGTATGACTTTTCGTTGCTCTGACTTGAAGCACCGCAGTTTACATGTTTGTCATGGGGGTTTACCCGGTGGCGCGATCGGCGGTCTTGATGGAGGCCCACTTAGGTCAACTTTACCCTGCCAATCTCATTGCACGGCTGGTCACGTTGCAGATGGAGGCACGGAAGAACACAGCCCGGCGTAGCCGCAACCGCCGGCAGTAGGTCTGAATAGGGTAAAGAGGGTGAGAAGTCAGGAAACATCATGAAACCGGGAGAAAAGAACAATGCACGGCCAGAGGATTTAAAAAACAGAATGCTGCGCTACGCCAAGAACCTTTTGGGCGTCGGTCTCGGCACTCTTCTGTTCCTGACAGCTATCGTGGGCCAGGCGGCGGAGCAAAAGACCCCGGAGGTCCAGACAGCTTCTTCACCGCAGGCTTCTATAGTGATTCCGGTGGCGGAGGTTGCAACACAGGCCACAGAGGTGTGGAATTTTCTGCGCACGCTGCAAACGCGGTTTGCACCCAGCCCCGAGATCGAAAAGATCCAAAAAGAGCTTCCTGATGTTAGGGAACGTCTGGAGGAAAAACTCCAGCGAACCATGAAGCTCCTTCAGGCGCGGCCGACTATGAAAATGCTGCAGGCCGAGGAGCAGTTGTGGCAGAAGAGTCAGAGCGAGATGGGCGATTGGCTGAACCGACTCACCCAGAGGGCGACGCAACTGGAGGTGGCGCTGGGCCTACTGGCAGACCTTCAAAAGTCATGGTCGCAGACACTTGACTCGGCTCGGTCAGGGGAGGCGCCGGAGGCAGTTATTCAGCAGATCACCGGGATCCTCCCGGCCATCGAGGCAGCCCAGATCACCCTGCAGACGCAGCGCAGCGCCGTACTCGCCCTTCAGGGTCCCGTGGCTTATGAGAGCTGCCAAGTGCGGGACAGCGCTGGCTGAGATCTCCAAAGCCCAGCGGATGGCGGTAGTTGGGCTTGCGGGCAGGGAAACGCTGCCGATCTGGAGTGCCGAGGGGTGGGCGAGGGCACGTGCAGTAGGATTCGCCGTGTTGAATGAAAGTGCCGCCGACACATGGGCGGAGATTGAACAGTACTTGCACGATTTTTCCAGCGGAATGCCGGTCCACTTGGGGTTTTTTGCGCTCCTTTCGGTGCTGTTCTGCGCGATGCGAAGAGAAGTCCGCCGATGGAAGGCAAGCGAAGGGTCACCGGTCGTTACCGCCGTGTCCGAGCGCCCCTACACGGCAGCGCTTATCGCATCGCTGCTTTTCGCCTCCTCGCCCTATTTGCCGACGCCCCCCACGGTGCAGAACGTATTTGCGGTCCTGACCCTGGTGCCGATCATCCGGTTGATCAAGCCGACGGTCGATCAACGGGTAGTCTTCGTACTTTATGCGTTGGGGCTCCTGTTTGCCCTCGATACGGTCCGGAATGCTTTCGCCGGTGCGATCCTCTTCGATCAGATCATGGTGGTGCTGGAGGCAATCGCGGGGATGGCGGTGCTGGGGTGGTGGCTGGTTTACGGAAACCTGGAGCGATCTTTTGCGGAGGCAACTGGGTTGGCGCGGCTTCGCGCCGTCCGGGTGGGCGCAAGAGTGGTCCTGTCTATTCTCGGTCTCGGATTGGTGGCCGGGGCTCTGGGTTATATGCACGGAGCGCGGCTCATGGTGTCCTGCGTGCTTATTGGTGGCGTCCTCTCTCTCATGCTCTCCGCCTCCGTCAAGATATTGTGGGGTGTGGCGGCTTTCGGCTTCCGCATGCGGCCGCTGCGACTCCTGCACTTGGTTCGCCACCATCGTGACTTCTTGGAACGTCGTGCTTACCGATTCCTGGTCTGGCTGGCAATCATTGGCTGGTTGCACCGCGTGATGGATTATGTGGGTCTCCTCCAGCCGGCGCTTTTGGTCGGCAAAACGGTACTTGCCGTTAGGCTGGCGCGGGGCTCGATCAATATCTCCCTGGAAGACGTCCTCGCCTTTTTCCTCACCGTGTGGGCGGCGTACCTGCTGTCCTCCTTTATCCGCTTCGTGCTTGAGGAGGACGTCTATCCCCGCAGAAAGATAACGCACGGCATGGCTTATGCCACATCGCGCCTGCTCCATTACGTTATTCTGGCCCTTGGGCTTGTGGTGGGGATGGGGGTGCTTGGAGTGGATCTGACGAAGGTGACCGTTCTGCTCGGTGCGTTCGGTGTGGGTATCGCCTTCGGGCTGCAGAGCGTGGTGAACAACTTTGTCTCGGGCCTGATCCTGCTCTTCGAACGTCCGTTCGGCGTAGGCGACACCCTCGAAGTGGGGAACCTCCAGGGCCAGGTGCAACGGATCGGCATCCGCTCCAGCCTTGTGCGCACCTTTCAGGGAGCCGAGATCATCGTTCCCAATTCGCAGCTCGTCTCGGAGCGGGTGACCAACTGGACGCTGAGCGACACGCTGCATCGAATCGATCTACCGCTCGGTGTTAGCTATGGTGCGGAGCCCCAAAAGGTAATCGAAGTGATCAAGGCGGCGGCGGCCGCACACCCGAGGGTCTTGAAGAGTCCGCCGCCAGAGGCATTGTTTGTCGGCTTTGGACAAAGCTCGATTGACTTTGAGCTCCGGGCTTGGACGGATTTCCTTGACTGGCCCAAAGTCAGAAGCGAATTGGCCGTAGCGGTTTACGACGCGGTCCATGCGGCGGGTATGTCCTTCCCGTTCCCTCAGCGTGTGGTCCGTCTGCTCCACGACAGCGAGGAATGAGGCGCTCGCGATTCTGTACGAAATACAACCCAGTGCGCGATCCGTCTCGTTGTAGATGAGGAGGCCGCCGACGGCATCTCAATAACCACGAAGAGCTCCAACGTTTACCCCCCTTCTTCTTCGATCAGCCGGAGCTCATGGCCGGTTTTGGCCAGCAGGAGACCAAAATTACAAAGATAGAGAAGTCATCGCTGTATGAGCAGGGTGAGAGAACAAGACTTGAGCAGCGGTGAAGGATGAGCTTGAAGCGGAGATACGCCTGGTTTCAGTAATCCTTGTCGGATGCTTTTAGGTTAGCGTGATGCTGCCCGGAAGGGTCGGCCGAGCGTTGTCAGAACTACGAGATCTAGAAGGGCCGGCGCCGGGTTAGGACCAGAGGCGATTTCAATGGCGGAAGCCAGGGAAAGGTATTTCATTCTGCTGGCCGCAAGGCGGGCGCTGGGTGTCATCGTCTGATTTTCTAACTCAGTGGCAGCCTCCGACACTTTTGCCCCAAAACTATCAACGAAGGCCGTAACTGCAGATTGAAGTTCCGCCCGCGCCATGGGGCCTTGGGATTCTCCCTTTCCACTTGTCTTGTTTTCCGACTTGGATTTGAAGAATGCCGTTTGCGCATATGCAGTGGCCGGAAGGCCTAGGGCCAGGGATAGGAAAACCAGGAACAAAATGCCTCTTCTTATTCTGTACGCCGCAAACATTTGGCTTGCCTCCTTTAAAAAACTAGGTTCTTGCATCCTGAAGTCAAGCGAATGAAGCAGGGTGTGTTTCCTTTCTAATCATGGAAATATCCCAATGCAGGCCTCTGGCCGCAACCAAAGGTCTTCTTTAAGACGCTAAACGATGTCTGGCAAAGCATTCAGAGAGATGATCCTTTGGCCAAAAGAGTGATATTTCCATGTTGCTTATGCGGGTCTCCATTCCGATCTTCTTCCCTGAACTATTGCACTGATTTCATATATTGATAACACAAATTAAGAATTATGCATACCAGGCGCCCCGTCTCTTATGAGCAATTTTATGTCAGCCCTTATTATCCATACCCCGATGGATAGCCACTCACCTCAGCAGGCCTCGTTCGTTGCTCCGGCGGGTGTGACCCAAAAGGTCAATGTCCTTTCGAATTCTCACACCAAGTGTTACAATGGCTCAAATAAAGAAACAAATGGTAATGAGCTGAAAGGATATGTGTTTTATCGGGGATCCAATCAATACGTTCTTCGCCCTGGTTGACGCATGGGAGTTCATGGTCAATGCAATGCCGCCTGCGATCAAGGCAACTATCCTGGCCCATCTCGTCGTTTCGCTGCTGGTTATCTATATGGATGTTATAGTCGGCCTGTCGGCGTCTATGAGTACTCAAGAAAAGATCCCTGGGAAGAATATAGAAGAAAGACTTGTGAGTCTTGCCGTGGCGGCACCCTCTGAGCCAGCACTGCATCTCTGTCTGGTAGTGGAATGACCTGGGTGAAACCGCACATCTCTGGAATATTCCGGCGGAGGCTCGGTGACTTTCTCCTGTTCGGCGTCACGTCGGCTGAGTTGGTTCTACTCTTTTTCCTGACGTCCACCTTCACGATCGCAGATTGGGTTTACATCTCACAACATCTCCTGGTTCTTGCGCTCGCCCTCACGCGGCCCCCGCCTAAGGTCCAGGATCGCTCGTTGCTCTCCAGCATCGCCGTCGTCGTAGCCTATGCCTACCCCTATGCCCAGGTGGCCTATCTCCGGTGGGCGCCCGGCAACCCTGGGTGGCCCGAGGGGGGGCTGGTGCTTGTGACGCTCGCGGCGTTTCTGAGCTTTGCCAGCCTCCTCAGTCTGGGCAGATGGTTCGGGGTCTGGCCCGCCTTGCGTGGTCTGGCAACGAGAGGTCCATACCGGCTCGTGCGCCATCCGATGTATCTGGCCTATGTGCTTGCGGACATTGGTTACAATCTCCAGGAATGGAATTTCGGCACAGCGCTGCTGGTGATGATGGGATGGGCATCCCTGTTTTACCGCATCCATGCCGAAGAGCGGATACTCTCTCGAAGTTCCGGATGGTCGACCTACGTTGCCTTGGTGCGCCACCGCCTCTTCCCCGGCCTCTGGTAGGCGATGTAGAGGCCTGGTGTGATGATCGGTCAGAAAACGAACTCATAGCCGAAGTGGTTAACCGGGTGAGGGCCATCTGAACCAGTCCATTTCGGAACCACACCCCAATTTCAAACCTAATACAAACGCAGTGATAAATTTGTCATTGTGTTACATGAAATTATTTCACAAATCCCCCCCTCGCCCCCCTTTACCCGCTTTCGCAGAAAGCCCCGTCCGGAAGGGCGGGGATGAATGCGAAAAGGGTAGCCACCGTAGCCTTGGCGAAGGTGGATCTGCTTCGGCGGGTTCCGCCGAACATGTGAAGATGCCCCGTGCGGCAGCACGGGGAGCTTCACTAAAGGGGGGGTGGGGGGATTTTCAATGACTCAGCAAAATGGCAAGTCACTTAATGCGTTCGTATTAGTAAGTTACACTCCAATGATATGGGACCAAAGCCCAATAGACACCGCTTCGCACGAAGGGTACCCATAGAGGACATGAGATGGGACGAGTGCCGGAACGTTAAGCTCAAGTAAGTGAAAGGTAGGCCTATGAACGAAGCCGTTAAAAGTCCTTTAATTGACACCATCCTCAGGCTCGTTGTCCTTTTCCTGCTCATTGTCTGGTGTATCGGGATCATCCTCCCCTTCCTCGAACCCGTGATCTGGGGCGCCGTCATTGCCATCGCCCTGCACCCCTTTTTTGCGAGGGTAAAACGCTGGGTGGGAAACAGGAATAGGCTGGCAGGGGTCATGCGAATTTCTTTGAAAAATATGGGGTTCGCTGTTAGAAATTGCTATTCGTTTTCCTGAATCTAAGGGTGCGCCTGTTCTGTTGACTGACGGCCCCATCTCCTGATATGCAATGGTGAGGTGAAGGAAGATCACGGAGACCGGCGATGATCCACAAATTGCTCAAGGGCGGAAGATTTCCGATTAGGCCCCATGTTTTTTTCATCCTCCTGATCTGTGCATTCCTATCCTGCCCAGTCTCTACCCACGCTCAGGCTCAACTACAAAACCCGCTGAGCACTAAGAACGTTCTGATCCTGCATTCCCACGAAGCCAGCGCACCTGTTTTCATAGGAACAGACAAGGGGCTCTTGGCGACACTGGAATCGGGCGGGATACCTAGACTGAACCAGTGTTTCAAATCTTTGGACCTGAGGCAGAACCCCGGCCCCGAGTACAGGAGAATTCTAGTCGAGGAAATGCGCGTGCGGTACAGTCATCGCAAGCTCGACATCATCATCACCATGTATCCGGAAGCCTTGGAATTTGTGCTAAAGGATTGCCGGGAAATCTTTCCCGATGTTCCCATCCTGGCCCTGTACCTGCCTCAGGGCTTCGGGACGCCAAAAACGGATCGCCCGATTATCGGGCATTCCGCCTCATTAGATATCAGTGGGACTCTCGAGATTGCGCTGAAGCTGGTTCCCGAAGCAAAACGCGTCTATGTTGTGAGTGGGGCCCACCAAATCGACAGAAGCCGGGAAACTCAGGCGCGACGGGATTTGAAGAAATGGGAGGGCCGACTGGAGTTTCGCTACTTGAGTGGCATGCCCTTTGAGGATATGCTGACTGTTCTATCCACTGCGCCTCCCGACACCGTCGTCCTTCTGTTGATCTACACCAACGATCCTGCAGGAAGAGGTTACACAGCTCCGAACCTCACCCGGCAACTGAGCCAGGTTTCAACCGCCCCGATCTTCGGGCTGCTCGAGGTTGCTCTCGGATATGGCATAACAGGGGGCTCTCTAATCAACTTCAAGCATATTGGCGCAAAGGCGGGTGAATTGGTTCTTGATATTCTCGGAGGTGCAAAAAGCCCGGATAATGTCTCGGCCTCCCTGGAAGTGCCTCCCATACCAATGTTCGATTGGCAGCAGCTCAGGCGCTGGAAGTTGAGCGAGGCCGCTTTGCCCAAGGGAAGCATTGTCATCAACAGGGAGTCCACTCTTTGGGACCACAGATACTACATCATTGGGGCCCTGGCCTTCTGCCTCGCTCAAACCCTTCTCATCCTTTACCTCATTGTTCAGACTCGCAGGAAGAGAAGAGCGGAAGATTCCACGATCGATGCTGAAGGAAAGTATCGACGCATTTTTGATGGCGCGTTGGAGGGTATATTCGAAGCATCTGCCGAAGGGCGATGCCTGACTGCGAACCCGGCCGTGGTGAAGATGCTCGGCTACGAGACAGAAGACGAGGTGCGCTTGTCCATCACCGACTCGGCGAATCAGTTATGGGTGGATCCGGGCGAACGCGCAAAGTTTACCCGACTGATCGAAGAACAGGATGTGGTTCTCGGCTATGAGACAAAGGTGTGGCGTAAGGACCGAACGACCATCTGGGTTTCGATAAGCGGGAGGAGAGTGCGCGGGCCGGATGGAAAGACGCTCCTTTATTCAGCCTTTGTCGAAGACATCAGCGAGCGCAAACGGGCCGAGGACGAGATCGCTCGTTCACGCGCGGAACTGTTACGGGTTCAGCGATTGACGCACCTGAGCGAATTGACTGCCTCACTGTCCCATGAATTGAACCAGCCCCTTGCCGCCATCCTGAGCAGCGCGCAGGCCGCGCTTCGCTTCTTGAAGTCAGCCCCACCTGACCTCGATCTGTTCCGCACCATACTGGAAAACATCGTCGAGGACAATAAGCGAGCTGCGGGCGTGATCAGGAGCCTGCGGTCCCTGGTGAAGAAAGAGGTGAAAGAGAAAGAACCGCTCAACATGAATGAGGTTTTAGAGGATTTTCTTCCCCTATTTCATAGTGAAGCGATTATCCGAAATGTGGAGATCAAAACAGATATTGGCAGCTCGTTACCTCCGGTATGCGGTGACAAGGCTCAGTTGCAGCAGGTCTTGTTCAATCTCGTCATGAACGCTACGGAGGCCATGTCACAGATACCCTCCCAGCAGAGACGGATTATTCTGGGAACTCATGCAACGGATAACCATATTCAGGTGACTGTGCGGGACTTCGGCCCAGGCATCGATTCTGCAAAGCTACGTGATATCTGGCAGCCATTTTTCACAACGAAAGCCACCGGCCTGGGAATTGGCCTGAGTGTCTGCAATTCCATCATTCAGGGCGCACGGAGGGCGTATCTGGACCGAGAACAATCCGGACGGAGGAGCGACATTCTTATTCGAACTGCCGGTGATGAGAACCGGTCATCCTTAAACAGTGAGGAGTAGGGCGTGCTCGATGGGAATGAAGAGTTAGATTTTATGCCTGAAGCTCAATCAACCGTCTTTGTGATCGATGACGATGCATCCATGCGTAGGGCCCTCTCCTATCTTTTGGCGGCGGCGGGCTATAAGGTAGAAACCTATTCGTCGGCAAAGGCGTTTCTGACACGTGAGAGCTATGAGGGTATTGGGTGCATCCTTCTCGATGTGCGAATGCCAGGCCTGAGCGGGATGGAACTTCAGGAAAAGCTCATCCGATCCGCCTACAGCATGCCTATTATCTTCCTCACCGGCCACGGCGAGGTGGCCATGGGCGTTCAAGCCATGAAAAAGGGGGCTGTCGATTTCCTGACCAAACCTTGCGACGACGAGCAACTCCTGACGGCTATTCGCACTGCCATTGAAAAAGCTTCACAGGCAAGAGCACAATTTGAGGAAGCAGAGGAAATCCGCAGTCGTATGGAGCTGCTCACTCCGCGCGAAAAAGAGGTTCTTCGTTCTATCATCACTGGTATGCTGAACAAACAGATTGCGGGAAGGCTTGGTATCGCCGAAATCACTGTCAAAATACATAGAGGCCGCATCATGGAGAAGCTTTCCGCTGAATCGGTTGCCGACCTCGTCCGGCTGGCTGAAAAGGCAGGCATAGAACCTTCCGCATAAATTCCAAACTCAAGTCCCTCCCTTGTTTTCTCCCGCGCTGAATTTGAGCCATTCGGCGGTGCCAAGCGCCGACTCCGGGCACCATTCGTATAATACCAAGGTATAATAGACAGCGGTACCGGTCCTTTTTATGATACCTTGCTGGAGGCCGGTTACAAGGTCAACAATATCCACTTTGAATCCAACAAATTTGATGTACCTGCGGCCGGACAGGATGAACTCAATGCGGTCGGCAAGTTCATGGCGGAGAACCCGAAGGCTTACACCGTGCTGTTTGGCTTTACCGACGATATCGGGAATACGGAGAACAATATGAAGCTCGCCCGCCGCAGAGCCGAGGCGGTAGCGGGCTATCTATTTGATAAGTTTAAGCTGGGTCCGAACCGGGTGATTCCCCTCTGGTACGGCGAGGCCAACCCCGCTGCCAGTAATGTCACCGTGGAAGGCCGCGCTAAGAACCGCCGCGTAGAGATTTCAGTCGGGGGGCTGTAATGCAAACCATCCCGGCCCGGCAGGGTGTTGAGCAACAGGGCTTTCAGGTTCCGGTTCTGCACGACAAAACCCGACTGGATTCCCCCGTATCGAGTGGGGGGCAGGATCAGTCAAGCACGGAATGACGATGAAGTAAAGAGGTGCGACCTACCAGGAATCTCGACGCGACCTTGCCAAGCCTCCATGCGGACGGTTGGGCTGAGGATTTAGTTTTCGACGGGATGCTCAAGTTCCGAATCATTTTGGCAAGTCTTATTATCTCGCAACTTATATGTTGTGTTTTCATGCTGTTCTGACGAAGTCTTGACAATTTTATTGGAGGTAAATCATCATGAGATTGTGGATCGCCGGAATTATCTTTTGTATATGCATGCCCTTAGGCACTGCCGCAGCCAAGACGGTGCAGCCGCTTTTTTACATTGATAGATCGCTTAATGCCAACATCGTACGTTATGACGTTCGGCTTAACAGTAACGGCACACTGGATCAGAAAGAACCTGTTATCGTCTACTGGCTGTTGAATGCAAAAGACGGCCGCCGGGAAGAGTTGTCCTACATCGAACGGACAAGGGCCTATGGAATCAAGGTTAAACCGAACGGGATCAAGGGAGAGTATCTTCTCACCATTGTGTCATTCAAGGACAGATCGATTCGTGTTTTCATGAAGGACGGCCTCGCCCGGGCCGAAACGAACATCAACGGAAACCTTGCCTTTCTGGAAAGGGTGTTTATCCAGGCAGCCGGAGCCTTTTCCAAACCTCAATTTATAGAATTTCACGGCAAAGACCTCAGAACCCTTGAAGAGAGAGTCGAGAAAATGAGCGTCGATTGAACAGGGGGTCACCTTCCTTATTCACTAAATCGTGAAAGATACAACTACCAAGGAAGCTGAGAATATTTTCGTTAATTATGCTTTCATGCGTGAGGCTGACCTTGGCCGCATCATGGAGAAGCTTTCCACCGAATCGGTTGCCGACCTCGTCCGGTTGGCCGAAAAGGCAGGCATAGAACCTTCCGAATAGCTTCCAAGTATCAAGTCCCTCGCTTGTTTTCTCCCGCGCTGAATTTGAGCCGTTCGGCGGCGCCAAGCGCCGACTCCGGGCACCATTCGTATAATACCAAGGTATAATAGACAGCGGCACCGGTCTTTCTTAGGATGCCTCTAAGATGCCCGGTTGATCCCGCGAACAATCGACCAAACCTAAGGACAAGGCTTGCAGGGGGGCCAATGATCCAAAAAGAATTCATGGTCTATGTGATTGACGACGATGCATCAGTCAGAAGGGCATTTCAGTTACTTTTGCAGTCTGCCGAGTTTAAAGTTCAGACCTTTTCCTCCGCGAAGGAATTCCTTGAACTTATAGGCCTCAGCGATCGTGCCGTCATCATTCTGGATATGAAGATGCCGGGCATAACGGGATTGGACCTTCTAAAGCAACTGGAGGCACGCGAACCCAGAATGCAGGTCATAGCAATTTCCGCGCTTGACGATGTCCCGACACAAGAGTTCGCGCGGGAATTGGGAGCCGTAGCCTTTTTCCAGAAGCCCGTCGACGGTCAGGCCCTCATTGATACCATCTGGTGGGCCATCGGCGGAAAAGGTAATTGATCTGGATGGTCGACTGAAGTGGAGCAGGACAACACCTTCTATTGCGAATTTGGAGATGGCATGAGCTTAGGTGGTGGGGAATGCCGGCTGCAGCCCGATTTCGGTGCTGCGTTGCCGGCCAGGTCGCATGAGCGGGGCCGGATTAGACCGCGCGACCATCCAAGCTTGGATTTGGACGGAAGGTGTTTGATCAGCAACATGACTAGAGGTGAGTTTAAAAGAGACAGGAAGAGCAAACCAACAAACTAGAAAGGAGAGGTTAAAATGAAGAAGGTAAAATCAATTTGGGTGATGGCGTTGGTATTAATGGCGGTTCTGGGACTGAACGTGCCCGGATACACGGCGGAAATCGTTTATGAAGAAGACATTGTTCAAAACATCGTCCCCAAGGACACCCTGGTCCGCACCGCGGACAATGTGATCGTAATGATGGATGCATCCGCATCGATGAACGACACGATGAGCAAGTACAAGAAAACCGGCTATGAGATGGAAAAAGCGGCTCTTTCCCAAGGAACCGGTCGGCTGCCGGATTTGGGCTATAACGTCGGCTTTTATCTCTTCAGTCCCTCCTGGAAAGAGATCCACCCAGTGCAGAAGTTCGACCGGGCCAAGATCGCTGCAGCCATGGGACAGCTGCCGGCTAAAGGGTCCGGGAGCACGCCGCTGGTGGCAGGGTTAGCAAAAGCTGGAGGGCGTGCTGAAACGCCTGTCGGGCAGGACGGTGGTCTATCTTTTTAGCGACGGCGGGTGGGAACGCACGGCCCAGGAAAAAGAACGGGAGGGCGGCATCGCCCCCAAAATACAGCCCGGAACTGTCGCCGCAGATTTGGCCCGCAAGTACAACGTCTGCTTCTATGTGGTCAGCTACGCTGCGGATGAGGACGGCATCAAGCAGACCAGGGACATAGCCAAAGCAAACGCCTGCTCGCGGGTGATCCCCTTCGATGCTTATGTTACCAACCCCTACTATGCCTCCGGCCTTTTGTATTACGTGAAGCATGGGACCACAGTAGAAACGACCTCCAAGAAGAAGATCAAGGGCATCGTCGTAGGCAACATCTACTTTGACCACGACAAGTTCGAGCTGAAAGGGAAGGAGAAGGACGATGTTGACCAGCTGGGCAAATTCCTAAGGGACAACCCGAAGGCGTTTGTCGTCCTGCAGGGGTTTACCGACAGCCAGGGCACACAGGAATATAACATGGATCTTTCCCGGCGCCGAACCGAAGCAGTGGCGAGTTATCTGATGAAGACCTACAAGGTGGATGCCGGACGCGTGGTTGCTAGCTGGTATGGGGAGGCCAACCCAGTGGCCTCGAACGGCACCGAGGAAGGGAAGGCCAAGAACCGCCGCGTGGAGGTAGCAGTCGGCGGGATGTAATGCAAACAATCCCGGCAGGGCGTTGTGAGCAACAGGGCTTTCAGGTCTCACTCCTGCACGGGGCAAACTGTGGTGAGGCGCTGCCCTATCGCCATCAGGCGCGGGGGCAGCGCCAAATTACGGCCTAGCCGACTTCACGAGGAATAACGCAAGATGAAAAATTGAGGAAGAGGCATTGGGGAGAGATTTCAGTAAACGAGACTTGCAGCAAATCATCGCCTCGGCCCTTACCCCGACGGCATAACTGACAGGAATTCCTATTTCGGGCGGAGCATCAGTACCCCGAAATTGTAAACCGAGGAACTCGGCAGGATGTGCCCCTTACTGCATAGGATTCACACCCGTTTCAAGCATAAAATGTTTTTCATATTGGAGGATCAATCATGTTCAAGGTCAAGAATCTTCTCACAATGATTTTTTTGGCAGGTCTCACCGTGTTCTTCTCAGACCTGTCGGCTTTCGGTTCAGAGAAAACAGGGGCCTATACGCAGGAGCAATTGGACTACACTGGTCAGGATGAGAGCCGAACTCCGAATTCTTTAAACCTGCTTTACACGTACAAAAATCTCCCGGACGGCTCTGACGCACACACTTACACCCTCCGCGGGATATACCGTCGTGGTCTTAAGCGCCCGACTGGGATATGCTCCTTCGGTTAAATGTGCCTTTGCAGCATAATGATATCCCCAGCATTGACAACCCGGATGGTGATATGGAATTCGGCCTTGGTGATATTTCTACCCGCCTTGTGTTCACTAAGAAGCTCGATGATATTTCGGCAGTTGTATTCGGCGTCGATTTATCTTTTCCCACAGCCAATGAAGACCAGTTTGGGTCAGGTAAGTATGCCATGACCTTAGGGGCAGGTTACCGTCACTTCTTCCGTGGGATTTCAGGAAAGACCAATGACACCTTCATTCTCCCCAATATTCGGTACAACTTCGACTTTGCGGGCGACGATGATCGGTCGGACATCTCGGATCTGATCATTGTGCCCCAGGTCACTATCGGGTTGCCAGGCTCGCTGGATCACTTTGTGACCTTTTATGGTGGAGATGATCTGCGGTACAATTTCGACACCAGCAAATGGTTTGTGCCCCTGGATATTACTTACGGCATAAAGCTTACAAAAAACAGTGTACTGAGCGTCCAATACTGGTATGCGCTGGTAGATGACTATCCACTCTACGACTGGAAGATTGAGTTTGCATTTGAGTACTTTTTCTAAGGTACGGTTTAGAGGTAGATAATGAAATTGAAGCAGAAAGGAACATGAGATAGAGGCAGAACAACACGGAGCTCGCTTCTCGGAAGATTCTGGCTTGTCTTGAGTGGTTGCGGCAATGCGATCTTGGTTGCCGTTTTTCCGAACGTCGATATCGGAGTGCTGGGCGTTGCTCTCGCATTCGGGATCAGATCAAGCGCAATAACGGGTAGTATTCTTGACAGAGCTCACAGAACAGAAAGGAGCAAGTAAATGGAACAAGTATTAGTCAAGCTTCAGGAGTGGATCGCGCTATACGGGCTCAAGGTGATCGCCGCCATAGTCATATTGGTCATTGGTCGGTTTGCCGCCAAAGGCATTCGTGGGATCATCCGGCGGATGCTTCAGAAGGGGCATGTTGACGAAACATTGGTGTCGTTTGTGTCCAGTCTGTGCTACTTCGGGATCATGGCGTTTGTCGTTATCGCGGCGCTGGGACAGCTGGGTGTGCAAACAGCATCGTTCGTGGCGATACTGGGCGCCGCCGGCTTGGCAATCGGCTTGGCGCTTCAGGGGTCGCTGGCCAATTTCGCCGCCGGGGTCCTGATGATCATCTTCAAGCCTTTCAAGGTAAACGATTACATTGAGGGCGGGGGTGTTGAAGGTGTTGTGGAGGAGATAGGGATCTTTACGACGGGCCTGAAATCGCTCGATAACAAGAAAATCATCGTGCCGAACGCCAAGATGACGAACGGCAATATTGTCAACTATACGGCCAAAGACATGCGGCGCGTAGATCTCGTAGCGGGTGTAAGTTACACGGAGGATCTTGACAAGGTAAGGAAGGTCCTGGAAGGCGTTCTGGCCAAGGACGGGCGTATCCTCAAGGATCCTGCTCCAATGATCGGTGTGTTGGAGTTGGCCCAAGGCAAGGTGAATCTCACCATACGCCCTTGGGTCAAGACATCCGACTACTGGGATGTTTTCTTTGCAACCCAGGAGAGCATCAAGAAGCAATTCGATGCCGAAGGCATACGCGTCCCGATCCCCCAGCAGGAGGTGCATGTCCACAAGGTTGATTGACCGGTCGCAAACAAGCCGTTGGAGGCGACGCGGTAAACCGCGCGCCTCGACGACTCCATTATGATTGGTTGCCAATCGTAACCCTCACTCATCCTGCCCCCATCGCCTCATGCCGCCGATGATCCCGCCTTGCCCTTGAGAAGAGCAAAGGGGGGCGAGGGGCAACCCGCTTCACTTGAGGAGATCATTTTAGAAAAACTGAACCGACTTATTGAGATCATTACGGATATCGCAGAGGGTCGTTCTACCAATGATATCATGGAACTGGCCGGTTCGGATACAGAAGAGCCTGTGCGCACCATTGCCGAAGCCGTGGGACGCATGATGTTGAAGGCCCGTGAGTACCATCTGGAAATGCTGACCAAACAAGTGGAAGAGGCGAACGAGCACACCCGACGCAGCACCATTTCAACCGTATCCACGATGGCCAAGGCGCTGGCGGCCCGCGATGCATACACCGAAGGTCATGCCGAACGCGTAGGCCAGATCTCTGGGCTGATCGCGGTGGAGATGGGCTTGAGCGAAGGAGATACGAAGTTAATTCAATTGGCCGGCTTGTTGCACGATATTGGAAAGATCGGATTTCCGGATTACCTATTCCAACCTCACGAAGGGGACATCCCCAAGGAGATCGTTAGGGAAATTACTCGACATCCGACTACGGGCGCTGAAATTCTCAAAGACCTCGATTTTTTGGGTTCGGCCTTATCCTACATTCGGTACCATCACGAACGCCCGGATGGCCTTGGATACCCTAACCGCCTGAAGGGCGCCGATATCCCCTTGGGGGCAAGAATCATCGCTGTAGCAGATGCCTTCGACGCCATAACCACGGACAGACCTTATCAGAAGGCCGTAACATTTCAGGAGGCGCTCGGAATTCTGAAGGAAGGCTCGGGAACCAAATGGGACCCTGAATGCGTCGCCGCATGCGAACGCATTCTTTCGAAAATTCCATTTCACGCGGACACGGTAGAAGCGCCGAGGGAGAGGCTGCTGTGTCTTGTGCACGATCAACCTGAAATTGTTCTTGAGCCGGGGCCCATTGGCGGTGCCCGGTTGCGCTGGCTCAAGCCGGGGATTGATTTTGCCAAGTACAATAGACTGATGTTGGACCGGGTGATTTTTTTCTTCGCGGCCGATTCTGAATACAAAGGCATGGACCCGCAGGAGTTGAAGGAACTGGCGGATCTCTTCAATCGGCAACTCAGGGACGCTCTCGAAGAGAAGTATCCCATCATGGAGGTTCCTGGAGCCGACGTTGCCAGGATTCGCTTCGCGATTACCGATCTCAGGCAGAACCGGCCAGTCTTGAGTGATATCATGCCGATTGGTGTCAGTCTGACTGATTTAAGAATAGCTTTGATGAAGTCCTGGGCCGGATTAGGAGCAACCAGCGCAGAGGTAATGGTCCTCGATTCCGTGACCAACAGTCCGATTGCGGCGGCCAGGGATGACCAAAAGACAGGGTTGAAAGAGAGGTTTACGAAATGGGGCTCCGCGGAAGATGCTTTCAAATATTGGGCGGACAGACTCAGATTGTTTCTGGATCAGGCTCGTGACGTGAAGAGGTAGCCTAACGGTCGGCAAAGAATAGGCGCTTCAACTCATTACGAAGTGCCTGATATTCGCAAGGGTCTTTCTCAGTTCCAGGCGGAAGTCGGGATGTGCAATGGAGATGAGAGCTTCTCCTCGCTCACGCAACGTCTTTCCATGCAAATTCACCGCACCGAACTCGGTCACCACCCAGTGCACGTGTCCCCTGGTTGTTACCACGCCGGCTCCAGGTTTAAGTTCAGGAACGATCCTGGAAAGGGTCCCTTTGGCGGCTGTAGCCGGAAGGGCAATGATCGGCTTCCCCCCATTTGAGAGCGCTGCTCCGTGGATGAAGTCCATCTGCCCGCCAATGCCGGAGTAGATTCGATGCCCCAGCGAATCAGCGCAGACCTGTCCGGTGAGATCGATTTCCAAAGCCGAATTGATTGCGATCATCTTGTCATTCTGGCGGATGAGGGCCGTGTCGTTCACGCGGTCGGAGGGATGGAATTCCACAGTCGGGTTGTCATGAACAAAATCGAACAGGCGTTTAGTGCCGTTGACAAAACCGGTCGTTATTCTGTTGGGGTGGACCCTTTTGAAACGGTTTGTAATGACGCCTCTCTCCACGAGGTCAACCACGCGGTCGGAGAACATTTCCGTGTGGACTCCCAGATCGTGCTTGTCGTAGAGCCGACTCAGTACGGCATCCGGAATGGTTCCAATGCCTGTCTGGAGGGTGGAGCCGTCTTCCACGAGGTCGGCAATGATTTCGCCGATATGAGCTTCCACATGGGTTTCAGGGGAGGCATGATGCTCGATCAGTGAGCGATCGGTATGGATAAACGTGTTGATTCTATCGAATCGAACGGCTGTGTTGCCGTGGGTGCGGGGCATCTGGTCATTGATCTCGACAATCAGAAGTGGGGCAGAGTCCGCCGCAGCTTTGGCAGCGTCGACCGACGTTCCCAGGGTGCAGAGGCCGTGCCGATCCGGGGGAGAGAGTTGGATGATTGCTGCATCCAAAGGAATAGCCCGAGAGGTGAATAATCTGGGGATGTCTGCAAGAAAGATGGGCATAAAATCAGCGCGCCCCTCTTCAACGGGCTTGCGCAATGCCGGCCCCACGAAGAGGGAAGTGGAAAAGAAGCGACCCTCATGGCTGGAATCCGCAAAAGGGATGTCGCCTGAGACGTGAAGGTGGTAGAGACGGACATCCGCCAAATCCTGGCGGTTGCAAAGGGCTTTGAGCAGCGGAGTAGGAGTGGCCGCTGCCCCGTGGATGAAGACCTTCATGCCGGACTTGACATGCGCCACAGCATCCTCAGAGCTCACCGCTTTGGCTTTCCAGTCAGGGTCTGCTCTCATTGTTCAACCTCCTCCCTATCAGTAACAACACCGGAATCCATATCTTTATTGGCGAAGTGATAAGACTATGCTTGGAATGCGCTGGAGTATAAGTAAGGCGACTTGTGGGTGTCAAGGGTCAAACTCGGCATCAAACTCGTCACTCACCGGCCTTACCGCCTTATTGGACCAAAGTCCAATATCTTTTCTTTTTTACTTCCCATAAGTTCCATCCCGGACCTTCTGGGATGTGGTTCTCTTGGAGAAGTACTATGATGAATAGTGTCTGGTCGGTGCGATTCAGCTCGCCTGCGATGGGGAAGCACGAGCACCGCCGCATGAGCTTTTTTTAACATACCAGAGAATTAGGGGAGGAGAAACCGTGGATCTTTCGAATAGCTAAATCGTACTCATCGCCCACCCTCTCTCCTCGCAGAGGGGCGGAGGAGGGGAGTCTCGCCTAATAACCAGAAAGAAGAGGAGGTGTTGTATGGAAGCAATATTTCAATATCTTAAGGCAAATCCATTTCTTCTTTTGTTCCTTACCGTAGGTCTGGCTGTCTGGGTAGGCAAGTTCTCGGTCAAGGGATACGGGCTTGGCATGGTGGCCGCGGCGATCGTGGTCGGGGTCGCCCTGGCCACCTGGGCCTCTGTCTATGGGGTCAAGCTGCAGCTCGACAACTTTGCGAAGTCGCTCATGTACTACCTCTTCATGTACGGGGTCGGATTGCGGGTCGGCCCATCTTTTTTCAACAGCTTGAAGAAGGACGGCTTGACCTTCACCATCCTGGCCGTGGTCTGCGCCGTCCTCGGCCTGGTCCTCGTCGTGGTGCTGAGTCGCATGTTCGCCCTGCCTGCCGGAGCAGTTGGTGGGATCCTCGCCGGCTCCCAGACGATGTCGGCGGCCATCGGCACGGCGGAGATGGCTGTCACGCAGGGAGCCTACAAGATACCGGCGGGAGCCACCGCCGAAGGGGTGTCGGCGATGATCGCCCTCGGCTACGGCATCAGCTACATCTGGGGAACCGTGGGCATCATCCTGATCTGCAAATACCTGCCTAAGTGGTGGGGGGTGGATGCCCGGAAGTCCGCGAAGGAGTATGAAGAGAAGTTCGGGGTTCCGAACCTTGACGACGTCGGGCTGAGCGGATACCGGCCGGCAGGGCTCCGCGCCTATCGTTTGGAGAACAAACAGACAGCCGGCAAGACAATCGCCCAGTTCCGTCAGACCCACCCGCAGTACCGCATCCTCAACATCGTGCGGGGCGGGGAGGCGCTGGGGGCGAGCCCGGATCTGGCGATGCAATTAGGTGATGTCGTGGCGCTCGGCGGCAAGACGGAGGATCTCACGGCCAACATGGGGTTGCTGGGCCCCGAAGTTGCCGACACCAAGGCCCTGGCCATCCCTCTCGACCAGGCGGAGATCCTGGTCACCGAAAAGGGCGTGGTAGGGAAAGAGCTCAAGGAGTTCCGGCAGGAGGATTTTGCAGGCCAACTCCAGGTGGTCCGCATGGAACGCGGTGGTGTGCCCTTCCCTGTGGGGGCCGAAACTAAACTCCAACGGTTTGACGTACTCTTTGTGGCGGGACTCAAGAGCGCGGTTGAGAAAGTGGCCGCAGGTTTAGGGCGGATAGCGCGACCGAGCACGGGAACCGATCTCCTGACCCTGTCGGTGGGCATGATTCTGGGCCTCCTGATCGGCGGGATCAATGTACCCGTGGGCAGCTTTCAGGTCGGCCTGGGCAATGCGGGCGGCTTGCTGCTCTCGGGGATTTTGGTCTCGTCGGTCGTCTCGCGCCTGCGCTTCTTCGGCAGCACACCCAACGCGGCGCGTAATATCCTCGAGGACCTGGGTCTGGTCACCTTCGTCGCTATCGTGGGAATCAATGCCGGCGCTTCGCTCCTGGCCCAGCTCACCGGCGCGGTGGCGCTCAAGATTTTCCTCGTCGGCTTCATTGCGTGCACCATCCCGCCCTTTGTCACCTGGGCGCTCGGTTATCACCTGTTCAAGGTCAACCCGGCCGTGCTGATGGGCGGGGTGGCGGGCGCCCGCTCGCACTCCGGGCCCTGCCGCGAGGCTGCCAAGGAGATCGGCTCCTCGGTGCCGTGGGTCGGCTTCCCCGTGGGTTATGCCGTCTCAGGGGTCCTGCTCACGGTGTTTGGCTATTTTGCCATGATTCTGTGACACGAACCTGCAAACCTTCCCGCATGTTGTCGTGGGCGGGGGGCGGGTGAGGCAGGAAGGAAAAGTAAAAGGGTCACATAGGTAAAACGCATTCTTTTGAGAAAGAAAGGAGAAAATGAAATGGCAACAAAGAAGAAAATCAGTCAGAAAGACCTGGGTTCCGCAGAGGAAATGGTCACACAGCTTCCTTACGATGAATTCAACTTGCCGATTCCCGAGAAATTTCCCGAGAAAATAATGACGGCCCGGGCGGCTAAGGCGATTGTCCACAGCGAGTGCTGGACGGACGCGAATCCCATGCTGAACCTTTCCTCCTTCGTGACGACATTTTGTGAGCCCGAAGCGCGCGAGATTTTTGCGGACGGTTCGTTCCGGAATTTCGCCGATCCGGACATGTATCCCCACACGAAGGATACGGAGTTCACGTGTGTCCGCTGGCTGCACGATCTGTGGAACGGGCCCAAAGATGCCGAACCTTATGGTGCCGCCACCATCGGATCTTCCGAGGCGTGCATGCTGGGTGGCCTGGCGCACAAATGGAATTGGATCGAAGCCCGTAAAAAAGCGAAAAAGGATTTCAGCCGGCCCAACATGGTTACCGGGGGCAACGTCCAGATCGTCTGGAAGAAGTTCCTGCGCTATTTCGATGTCGAACCTCGCATCGTTCCTTTAAAGCCGGGGAACTACCGGCTGACCGCCGAGCGCCTCGACAAGTACGTCGATGAGAACACCATCTGTGTGGTGGCCATCGCCGGCCAGACTTTCACCGGAGAAGATGACGAGATCCAGGAAATCCACGACTGGCTCGATCAATACGAGCGCAAGACCGGCATCTCCATCCCCATGCATATTGACGGGGCCTCGGGCGGCTTCGTGAACCCCTTTCTGTATCCGGACTACAAATGGGATTTCCGCCTGCCAAGGGTTCAGTCGATCAACGCCTCGGGACACAAATACGGCCTGGTGCCGCCCGGCCTGGGCTGGGTCGTTTTCAAAGACCGCAAGGTGTTCAACGAAAACCTGGTTTTTTATGTGAACTATCTCGGAGGGGAAGCTGCGACCGCGACCCTGAACTTCAGCAAGAGCTCGGCTCCCATTCTCGTGCAGTACTATCAGTTCTTGCGGCTGGGACGCGAAGGGTACACCCGCATCATGCGTCACACGCTGAGCCATGCCGAGTACCTGCGCGATCGTTTGACCAAGGGGGGGAGATTTCAAATCATGAATGCCACCCAGCGCATCCCGGTCGTGGCGCTGACGCTCGATAAGTCAGTGAAGAAGTACAACGAGTTTGACATCTCGAACAAAGTGCGAGAGCGGGGCTGGATTCTGGCCGCCTATTCCATGCCGCCGGATGCGCAGGAGGTCAACAGCCTCAGGATTGTGGTAAGGCCACACCTCAACCGGAACGTCGCCGAGCTGCTTGCAGACGATATTGAACGCGCCTGCGACTTCCTGCAGAAGCACGGCGGCAATGCAAAGCCCCCGAAACTGCACGCGGCTCACAAGGCCTCCGTAGCCAAGTGCTAAGGCACCACGGGGGATCATCAGCTATTAAGGGTGACATAATTGTCTCGACACCCAAAAGCCCCCCCACCCCGCCCTCTCCCCCAATCCTGGGGGAGAGGGTTGGGGTGAGGGGGAACGCAGGGTCAATACTATTTGGGACGATTAGTAATGTTCACAGTTTTTGGCTCTGCAGCAATGATCCTCTCATCGAGGCCATGAGAGAGAGCCGGGCCATGGGGTCCGGGCTCTCTCTCATGACGGAGGGAAAGGATTGAAAGCAAAAGGCGTTGAATGCAGGAGGTGAAGGAGATGGACTATCTTGTAAAGGCCCTTCAGGAGCACCAGGAACTTGCCATCTTTATTACTCTTGCTATCGGATTTTTGATCGGTCGGATCAAATTCGGTTCCTTCAGTCTCGGGACCGTTGTGGGCACCCTGCTGGCGGGGGTCATCATCGGGCAACTCGATATCAAGGTCCCCGCGGTGGTAAAGAACATTTTCTTTGATCTGTTCCTCTTCACCACAGGGTACAAGGTGGGGCCCCAGTTTTTCAGAGGGTTGAAGAAGGATGCCCTGCCGCAATTGGCGGTCACAGTCGTTTTGTGTGTGACGTGCCTGCTCACTGCTTTCTTCGCCGCGAAGGTCCTTGGATACGACGTGGGGACCACGGCGGGTCATGCTGGCTGGCGCATTTACGGAATCCACAGTTATTGGCACAGCCGGCGATGCCATCAACCGTCTCAGCATTTCAGCGCATGAGAAGAACACTCTGATCAATAACATTCCGGTGGCCTATGCTGTGACTTACCTCGTCGGCACCGCCTTCATCGTTTGGTTCATCCCGAACATCGGACCTAAATTGATGCGGGTTAACTTGAAGGAGGAGGGCAAGAGACTGCAGGCCAAGATATCGGGCTCAGAAGAGCCGGAGCCGGGGGTGCTATCCGCGTTATCAGGATTTTGCAGTCCGGGCTTACCGTGTGACCAATGAAAGGCTGGTGAACAAGACTGTCGCAGAGCTTGAGGCCATGCCCAGAGAGATGCGCGTTTTCATCTCCCGGATCCGTCACGAAGGCAAGGATCATCGACCCGGAGCCCGGTACGGTCGTTCATCGCGGGGATGTCATTGCGGTGATCACCCGCACCGAGGCCCTCATGGAGCGGGGCACCGAGATCGGCCCCGAAGTGAACGACAAGGCCCTGATCGATTTTCCTGCCGAGTTCCTGGATGTGGTCATCACGAACAAGGCCTGGGCGGGGAAGACCCTCAAGGAGATGGCAGCCTCCGAGTTTGCCCGCGGGGTTTTCCTGAAGAAACTCGTGCGGGGCGGGGAGCCCATGCCATTTACAGCCGAGACCCGCCTTGATCGGGGCGATATGATGAGCCTGGTCGGCGCCAAGCACGATGTCGAACGGGCGGCGAAGGAAATCGGGTATGCAGACCGGCCAACGATCATCGACCGACATGATCTTCGTTGGCCTGGGCATCTTTTTCGGAGGGCTGGTCGGCCTGCTCACGGTCACGATTGGCGGACTGCCGATCACCCTCACGGCCAGCGGCGGCGCACTGATCATGGGCCTGGTGTTCGGCTATCTTCGATCCGTGCGTCCGACCTTCGGCCGTATCCCCGAGCCTGCCATGTGGGTCTTCGACACCGTCGGGTTGACGACCTTCATGGCCGTGGTGGGTCTTAGTGCAGGCCCCAGCTTCATTGCGGGGCTTCAGAAATCAGGGGTAAGTCTGGTCTTCGTGGGTCTTGTGGTCGCCGTGATGCCCCACCTCACGTCGATCCTCTTTGGGCGATATGTGTTGAGGATGAACCCCCTGATCCTCCTCGGCGCCTGCTCCGGGGCAGGGACAATCACCGCAGCGCTTCGTGCCGTCCAGGAAGAGGCGCAAAGCAAGCTTCCGGCTCTGGGCTATACCGTGCCCTATGCCATTGGCAACATCCTCCTGACGGCATGGGGGCCGGTCCTTGTGGCCATGATGGCATGAAGTCGCAGCATATTAACCGTCTCGAAATAATATTGACGGTTCGTTCCCCCTCACCCTGCCCTCTCCCCCACGATTGGGGGAGAGGGTTGGGGTGAGGGGGCAGATGGATGTCTAGATAAATATGAGACCTTTAACAATCTTGACGGCTTCGTAAAAAGTCGTCACCCCGTTGAACCCGCCTAGGCGGGCAGGCAACGGGGTCCAGGAATTTCGTAACTATGCAAAGACACTGGATTCCGGCTTTCGCCGGAATGACGTAAAATCTCATTTTCCGACTTTTAGCGAGACCATTAATCTTAGTTCAGTGTAAGGAAGAAAAACAGAAAGGAGGGAAGAAAGATGGTCATGACACGTAACCATACACTGCGTTGGGCCTGTTTGTTTAAGGCGCGGAGAATCTCGACATCGATGCTGGTCATGGTTCTGGCAGCGGGGATAGGTTTCATGGTCATGCTGACCTGGGGAGTGGCTCCTTCGCTGGCGCAGGAGGGCATATCGCAGGAGGAACCCACACCCACTTCCGTGGATGAAAGCGTCTCGCCGATCGAACGCTCCTTTTTAGAAGGAATACCCAGACCAGGGCTCTTTCCAAAGCTCAAAGAGGAGTTGAAGGATGCCGATCCTTTTTTCCGGGACACCAAGCTTGATGTCAATCTGAGGACCTATTACTTTTATCGCGACAAATACGATGATAGCAAGAGCGAGGCATGGGCGATCGGTGGAGCCCTCTCCTACAAGTCAGGCTGGTTTCTCAACCACTTCGGAATCGGGGCGGTGGGCTACCTCTCCGAGCCGCTCTATGGACCGGATGACCGCGACGGCACGCAGCTCCTGAAAACGGGACAGAAGGGCTATGCCGTGCTTGGCCAACTTTATGGAAGGGTGAAGCTCATTGAAGATAATTACCTGAACCTTTACCGCTATGAATACAACACTCCCTACATCAACAAAGACGACGGCCGTATGACCCCGAAGACTTTCGAAGGGTACACCTTTCACGGGAGCCTCGGGAGGCAAGGACGGAGCTCCCGGATTCAGGTACGGCGGGGGGTACATTACGAAAATCAAGGAGCGCAATTCCGAGGATTTCGTTTCGATGTCCCGGGATGCAGGAGCGGCTGTGGACAGGGGGGTGGCTCTGGGCGGCGTGCTGTTTTCGTTTGGCCGATTCTCTCTGGGGGCGATCGACTACTACTGCGAGGATGTCCTCAACATCGGTTACGCAGAGGCCAAATATACCTGGCCCGTGACTCAGGAACTCGGCCTGCTTTTCGCGGCTCAGTTCACGGATCAGAGGAGCGTGGGGGAGGACCTTCTCAAGGGATATTCTTTCTCGGTCAACCAGGTCGGGGTGAAGACGGAAATGAGTTATGGCGGCGCTCTGTTTTCTCTGGCCTTCACGACAGCTTCCAGCGGAGCGGACCTTCAGAACCCCTGGAGCAGTTATCCGGGTTACACCAGCGTCCAGGTGCAGGATTTCAATCGGGCAAAGGAAAAAGCCTTTCTTGTGAAGGCGGCGTACGACTTCACGGGCCTTGGTCTCGAAGGAGTGACGGCGTATGCTCTGTTTGTCCATGGATGGGACAGGATCAATCCATCCACAGGGCAGGATGTCGCCCAACGAAAACGAGTTGGACCTCGATCTCCAGTGGAAGCCGAAGTCAGGGTTTTTCAAGAATTTCTGGCCCCGGTTTCGCTATGCCGTGGTTCACGAGCATGAGGGGCAGGAGAGATACATTCACGACTTCCGCATTATCCTGAACTATGACTTTTCGCTGTTGTGATGCGCTTATTGAGGTAGCTTTGGGACAAACGATTCTTGCAGAGTGAGTAACTACGAAGGTAGATAGGCTGAAGACCGAAGACCGAAGGCTGAAGGCCGAAGACTGTTAGATGACTTCAGCCTTCAGCCTAAACACCTGAGCCGTTATCAGAGCGGAAAAGGTCCTATGATCAAAAAGATCATGCGCTTCTGGTCTGAAGAACGGAGCCTGACAACCCTCCTCGTGCTCCTGGCGATCAACATGTTCGTCCTTGTACCGATGATCAGGGGAGGGGTGGGGACGCCTTGTTGAGAGATGTCTTTTTCTCTCTGCTCTTGCTGGCGGGCCTGCTGACCATGACCGGTCACAAGACCTCCAGATCGGTTTCTTCCTGTTCGTCACTCTGACGATGATCGTCCACTGGGCGCGGATTGCTTTCGGCACAAGAGGCTCTCAGGGCTGGGATGCCTGCTTTCGATGGTATTTCTATGTGCATTCACGATGGTCGTTTTGGGCAGGTCAACCGGAAAGGCCCTGTCACAGGACATCGCGTGAGGGGCGCCGTGGCGGGGTATTTGCTGCTTAGGCTTGTCTTGTGCTTACGCCTATGCATTGATCGATTTCCTGATTCCTGGAGCGTTTCAAATGCCGGCGGCGGATCTGCAGTCCAGGAAAGCGCAGTCTGATGCGTTTCATTATTTCAGCATCGTGACGCTCACCACTCTGGGGTACGGCGATATCACGGCCGTTCACCCGGTGGCGCGATCGGTGGTCATGATTGAGGCCCTGCTGGGTCAGCTTTACCCGGCCATTCTCATTGCGCGGCTGGTCACTTTGCAGATGGAGGCACGCAAGAACAAAGAATCATAGGGATGAAAAAAAGTATATTTGTGGGAGGATGAGAGATGACAGTGAAAACGATTTTAGCGGTAACAGCGGCCAGCGCTATGCTAGTAGGTTCCGTGTTCTCTGTTGCGCCTGTGTGGGCGCAGAAGAAGGGCGCTACGAAAGAAAAGCAGCAAGCCGAAGTTCGCAAGACGGTGAAAGACACGCTCAATCGCCTGTACAAGCTGCAGCCCAGTTCGAAGGCGGGGATAGAGAAGGCGGCAGGATATGCGGTGTTCAGCAACTTCGGGATGAAGATCTTCTTCGCCGGCGGAGGCTCCGGGAAGGGAATCGCCGTCAACAATGCGACCAAGAAAGAAACCTTCATGAAGATGCTGGAGGTGCAGGCAGGTCTGGGGTTTGGGGTGAAGAAATTCAGGCTTGTTTGGGTTTTTCAAACGGAAGAAGCGCTCAACACCTTTATCTCCTCAGGCTGGGAACTGGGCTCGCAAGCGACTGCATCAGCGCAGTACGATGCCAAGGGAGTGGGCCTGGCAGGAGCCGTGGCCATCTCGAAGGATGTGTGGCTGTATCAACTCACCGACGACGGCCTGGCGGTGGAGCTCACGGCAAAAGGCACGAAGTATTACAAGGATGACGACTTGAACTGACCGTTGCATAACTCCTAAAAGCGCGTTAAGTTAGATCCCTAAAGGATTTGCGCCGGGTAATATGTTTGCGGGTTGAAGGAAAACCCGGTGCAGGAAGGAGAGGAGAGGCATGAAGATAAAGAGACCGTTGATCAAAGCATTGGCCGTTTTTCTGGCGCTCCTGCTGGGGGGCCCTCAAGGGCTCATGGCGCAGAGCGAAGGCGGGGACAAGCCTTTTAAACAGGAAGAGCTGGACCAAGTTGTGGCGCCCATCGCGCTGTACCCGGATTCCCTTCTGGCTCAGGTCTTAATGGCATCCACCTATCCACTTGAGGTGGTGCTGGCAGGGCGCTGGGTCAAGGCGAACCAGAAACTCAAGGGAGAAGCCCTGACAGCGGCTCTAGAGAAGGAGGACTGGGACCCGAGCGTCAAGTCGCTGGTGAATTTTCCCCAGGTGCTGGACATGATGAGCGAGAAGCTGGACTGGACCCAGAAGTTGGGGGACGCCTTTCTTGCCCAGGAGAAGGATGTGATGGACACGGTCCAGAAACTTCGTCTGAAGGCTTACGGCGAAGGCAATCTGAAGACCACTGAGCAGCAGAAGGTGGTTGTGGAGGAAGAAACGAAGACCATCATTGTCGAACCTGCGAACCCTCAGGTCGTCTATGTGCCGACCTACAATCCTACAGTGGTTTATGGTGCATGGCCGTACCCATCCTACCCGCCTTACTACTACTACCCGCCCGGATACGTTCCCGGTGCGGCGTTGTTCTCCTTCGGAGTGGGTGTAGCCATGGGGGCTGCCTGGGGCTACGCGTGGGGAGGGTGCGGATGGGGGCGTGGTGAAGTCAACGTTGACGTCAACCGGAACACGAACATCAACAACAATATTGACCGAAGCAAGCACCAAAACAAGGTAACGACCGGCGAGCGGGGGAAGGGGTCGTGGCAACACAACCCGGAGCACCGCAAAGGGGCCTCTTACAGGGACCAGGGTACGGCCAACAAGTTCGGCAAGGGAGCGTCCACGAGGGATGTGCAGTCACGGGATGCCTATCGCGGCCGGGACGGCGGGGGTAGACAAGATGCCTCCGTGGGCACGTCAGACCGGGGTCGGGACGGCGGGGGAAGGCAGGATGCCTCCGTGGGCACGTCAGACCGGGGCCGGGACGGCGGGGGAAGGCAGGATGCCTCCATGGGCACGTCAGACCGGTCACGCGGCGGCCAGCAAATGGATCGTGGAGGTGCTTCGGCCGGTCAGATGGACCGAGGAAGCGCCCTCAGCGGCGCGGATCGGGGCGGGGGCTCGACCAGGGAAGCCAGTAACCGAGGAAATCAAAGCATGTCCTCTTCGCGCGGCGGCGGTGGCGGCGGAAGCAGCGTGAGCCGCGGTGGCGGTGGTGGTGGCGGCGGGGGAGGCGGCGGCAGCCGAGGTGGTGGTGGGGGTGGTGGAGGCAGTCGAGGTGGCGGCGGAGGAGGTCGAGGTGGCGGTGGCGGCCGCAGGTAACCTGCCTGAAACCGCACAATCCCTTTTGAATGGAGGAAAAAGCCATGGTGCTGTACATCAATTCAAAGAAAAGAGATTCATGGTTTAAACGGTGCGGGGCGCTCGTCATGGCTGCCGCATTTATTGCTTTGGTGATTTCCGCCCCGTCTCAGGCGGAGACCGTGAAACAGCGCGCCTTTGCTTCTTCGGAAGAGGCGGTCAAAGCCTTTGTAGAGGCTTTGAAATCAGATGATGTGAAGGCCCTGGAGGCGATTCTCGGTCCAGGGAGCAGGGACCTTGTATCGTCCGGGGATCCCGTTGCTGATGAAGCGGTGCGAGAGAGATTCCTCAAACGTTACGGAGAGAAGAACAGGTTGGAGGTAACCGAGGCCAAGGCGAATCTCAGCCTTGGAAATGATGATTGGCCGTTTGCCATTCCAATCGTGAAGAAGGATGGCCTGTGGCGTTTTGACGCCAAAGCAGGCAGGGAGGAAATTCTCGCGAGAAGGATCGGACAGAATGAATTGAGTGCCATCCAGTTCTGCCTGGCCTACGTGGACGCCCAGCGGGAATACGTGCTCAAGGACCGGGACGCTGACGGTCTCCTGGAATATGCCCAGAAATTCGGAAGCGACAAGGGGAAAAGGAACGGTCTATACTGGAAGGTGAAAGAGGGCGAGGAGCAAAGCCCTCTGGGTCCTTTTGCCGCGGCGGCGCAGAAACAGGGCTACACCAAAAAAGGGGAGAAACCGCAACCCTTCTATGGCTATTACTATCGCATTCTCAACGGCCAGGGAAAAAACGCGCCGGGCGGCGCCTATGACTACATGGTGAAGGGGAATATGATCGGAGGATTTGCTCTTGTGGCCTATCCGGCCAAGTATGCGTCTTCAGGCGTTATGACCTTTATCGTGAATCACGATGGAGTGGTTTATCAGAAAGACCTGGGCAGAAACACGGAGAAGACTGCTCAGTCGATGAAGCGCTTCGATTCGGACAGCACGTGGAAGAAAGCGCAATAGGAATCCATTAAAGCCAAAGCATGAAGTTCACCCCCTCCCTTCCCTCCCCCTTGGAGGCTATGTCGTAATTCGTCATCCCGGCCAAGCCCCGTGAAACGGGGCGCCAGCCGGGATCCGGGATTCTTTGTATTGATTTGGCTTTTCTGGATTCCGGATCTCGCGATGCGCTGCATCGCTCGTCCGGAATGACGGTTTATTTGCATTGCGACACAGCCTCTTGCGTGGTATGGGAGGCGGGGGAATACTATCGATTACCTGAAAGGAATAGCTCGATGAAAAAAACACTGTTCTTCGTTTCCGTACTTCTTTTATCTCTCGTGGTTGCCGTGAATGCCTCGGCCGGTTCCGCCCTGGAGCGGATCATAAAGAAAGGGGAGCTGGCGGTCGGCACGAGCGGCACGCAGCCGCCCATGAGTGCCACCAACAAAAAGGGCGAGCTCATGGGAATGGATGTTGATCTCTCGAAAGCCATGGCGGATGCGATGGGAGTTAAATTGAGATTCGTCCAAATGCCGTTCGCCGAGCTTCTTCCTGCTCTTGAGGCAGGCAAGGTAGATATGATCCTCTCAGGCATGACCATGACCGCCGAACGCAACAAAAAAGTCGCGTTTGTAGGTCCCTACGTCGTTGCAGGGAAAGGAATCCTTGCTGTTGAAGCGAGATTTACTGCCCTTAAAGAGGCAAAGGGATTGGACGCACCGGAGGTTACTGTTGGAGCTCTCAAGGACTCAACCAGCCAGAAATTCGCCGAGACGTCCATGTCCAAAGCAAAATTGACCTTGTTCGGTTCTTACGATGAGGGCATTGATCTCCTTCTCAAGAACAAGGTCGATGTGATTGTGGCTGATCTTCAGTTTTGTACATTGACGGCTTACCGAAACCAAAAGAAGGGCCTCATCGCTGGGCAGTCGCCCCTCACCTTCGAACCGTTAGGCATCGCCATGCCCGAAGATGCTCTATTGATTAACTGGGTCCAGAATTTCCTGAATCAGTTCCAAGGCACCGGCGAGCTGAAAAAAGCGAGTGAGAAGTGGCTCAATCCCGGCTCGTGGATCGATGATTTGCCTTAGGCGCGAATGGCAAGGAGGAACAATGGGTGCATCAATGGTAGAAAACAGGCACTGGGCAACGGGAGCTTTATTAAGCCTGCTGGTTGTTCTCACTGCTCTGGTGGGAGGGTGCGTGGTTTATGAGCCGATGCCCGTACCTGCTTATTACGGCTCGTCCTTCGATCGCGTGTGGGACAGTGCTCTGGGTGCAGCGGGGGATGCGGGAGTCAAGATCACCTCCGCCGACAGGAACACAGGTCTCATCCGGGGTGTCACGAGCTCTTCAGACGTCACGATCTCTGTTATCTCGCAGGCTGACGGAAGAACCCGGGTGGAGTTCAGCAGCAAGGGCCCCAAGGGTCAGGACCCCGACCTGAGTGAGAGGTTCACGAGCTTCTACAACAGGCGCATGGGAAGGTGAGGGATGGGGGCGTTGCAGACTCGATTGCAATTTTATGCAAGAACTTGATGAATACGATCATCCCTTTCGTTCTCTTCTTCTTTTGGCTTCTCGGTTTTGTTTTCTTGTGGAGGATTCCCAACCCCAGGAATTCAGGCAATCCGAATAGTGCCTCATCCGAAGTGTCCATCATCATCCCTGCGAGAAACGAAGAACAAAACCTCGCGATTCTGATCCATTCGCTCAAACACCAGACTCTGAAGCCCCTTGAAGTCATCGTGATGGACGATCACTCGGAGGATCGCACGGCCGCGATTGCAGGAGAGGGGGACTGCGTCGTCCTTCGATCAGAGGACCTCCCGGAAAGCTGGGCGGGAAAACCCTGGGCTTGCTGGCAAGGGGCTAACATAGCAAGGGGAGACATTCTTCTCTTCCTCGACGCAGACACCTTTCTGGAACCCGACGGCCTATCGAGGATCCTCTATGAATATCAAGAAAAGAGGGGTCTTCTGTCCATTCAGCCCTTTCACCAGATGAAAAAGGCCTATGAAAGGCTATCCGCTTTCTTCAATATTGTGGCCATGGGCGGGATGAGATCCTTTACGCTTATGGGGGATAAGCTCCAACCATTGGGAGCCTTCGGGCCCTGCATGGTCTGCTCACGGGAAGATTATTTCGCGGTGGGGGGACACAGCCATGAGAAGGTCCGGGGAGAAATCCTTGAAAGTCTGGCACTCGGAAAGGTATTCTTAAGGGCGAATCGTAGCGTCCACTGCTACGGCGGCAAGGGTTCCATCTCCTTTCGCATGTACCCGGCCGGGTTGGCTTCGCTGATCGAGGGCTTCAGCAAGGGATTCGGGACAGGCGCCAATGCCATGTCCCTCGGAAGCCTGCTGATGATGGTCTGTTGGATCTTCGGATGTTGCTCAGTGAGCACGGCATCTCATTCAAGCCCTCGTTCTTGGGGACATGACGGAGCTTTATTGGTGGGCGCTTCTGGACGGCCTCTATGCAGCGCAGATTTACTGGATGCTCCAGAGAATCGGAAATTTCGGGTTTCTGCCGGCGCTCCTGTTTCAGGTCCCTCTGGTTTTCTTTGTGATTCCTGTTCGGGCTGTCGCTTCTTCGCATTTTTCTTTATGAGAAAGGTCCCCTGGAAGGGGAGGACCGTGAACACTAAGAAAGAGAGATCTTAGCGCATGAGACTCATCCATCTCTCCACTTTCTGGACCGTCGTCATCGACATCGTTGCCTGGTTTGTGATTCACATGGGTGTTGTTCATATCATGATCAGGATTCCGGCAAAGCGCTTTGATCCGGCGAACTGGCTCTGCCGAAGCAGGAAGTGGGAGAGAGACGGGCGCATGTATCATGACGTTTTCAAGATCAGGAAATGGAAAAAATATTTGCCCGATGGATCCCCGCTTCTCGGAAATAGGGGTTTCCCAAAAAGCAAGCTCAGCAGCCGCAACAGGGCCTATCTCGAGGCTTTCCTGGTCGAAACGTGTCGAGCGGAGTGGACACACTGGATCATCACCCTTTTCGCCCCTTTCTTTTTTTTGTGGAATCCTTTTGCCGTTGGTTTCATTATGATTTTCTATGCAGCAGCAGAAAATTTACCTCTCATCATGGCCCAGCGGTACAACAGGTGCCGGTTCAGACCTCTCCTTCGCAGAGAGAGAAGCGGGGACTGATATGGATGGGATGGCAGAGCCCATAGTTTCTGTCGAGAACCTGCGCAAAAACTATGGGGATGTCGAGGTGGTGAGGGGAATCACCTTCCGGATTCTCCGTGGAGAGTTTTTTGGACTGCTTGGGCCTAACGGCGCAGGTAAAACAACCACCATTGGGATGCTGACCGGATTGATTGAACCGGCCGGCGGCAGAATCCTGATTGACGGAAATGACTTTTTCCTAAAACCCATGCAGTCAAAGGCCAAGATGGGGTTTGTGCCCCAGTCTTTTGCCCTTTACCCGACCTTGTGCGCCAGGGACAACCTGGCGTTCTTCGCAAGGATCTACGGGCTGAGGAAGGGCCGACTAAAGGAACGCATCGCGGCCGTCCTGGACCTGGTGGGATTGGGGGATCGCGCCAATCAGACGGTGGCCACTTTCTCTCACGGCATGAAGCGACGTCTTAACATTGCTGCTGGGCTCATTCATGAGCCGGACATCCTGATCCTTGACGAACCTACCGTGGGGGTTGATACCCAAAGCCGAAACGCCATTCTTGAGACGCTCGAAGGTCTTAACAAATCCGGAGTCACGCTCCTTTACACGACCCATTATATTGAGGAAGCGGAGCGACTCTGTCATCGCGTGGGCATCCTGGATCAGGGAAAGATGATTGCCCTGGATACCCCCGCCACCCTGGTTCGCGAGCACGGGACGGGCATCGTACGTATTGAATTTAATGCGAACCCTGATGATACGCTCTTGAGCCAGATAGGGCATCTCGGCTCATTCAGGGTGATGGACGACCAAAGCAGACATCTTCGTCTTGAAACGAACCGCCCGGATCGCGCCGTGAGAGAATTCCTCGACCTCATGGACAAGCGGGCCGGGATGCTGAAAACACTGGATATCATCGAGCCGAATCTCGAAACAGTTTTTATCCGTCTGACAGGCCGAACTCTCAGGGATTGAAACACAGAAGAACCAATGCAACAAGGTTCAATGCCATGCTTCGGCAGATCATCGCCATCACGCTTAAAGAGCTTAAAGTCGTCTGGTTGGACCGTGAAGCGCTCGCGCTGCTCTTTGCCATGCCCATGTTTTTTATTCTTGTGATGAGCTTGGCTCTGCAAGGGGTCTTTGAGGCAGGAACCAAAGGACGCCCCGTTGAAGTGCTGGTGATCAATCCGAATGGAGGCCCCCTGGCGGAACAGACCATTGCGGATCTGAAACGTATCGAAGGGGTGGCGCTGATCGAGACTGCAGGCGGGGTTTCCCTGAGCCTTGAAAAGGCTGAAGCATGGATTCGCCGAGGCGACTATTCCCTCGCTCTGGCTTTCAGCACCGGGTTCTCCGAACGAATTCTCCAGGACCCGGGGAATTCAGAGAGCGAAAAGGCGACCGTCTATCTGATCAGTGACCCTGCCACCAATCTCCAGCTTCTGGCCTCGGTCAAGGGTGCGATTCGAAGTACCATTGAGCGCCGTGTCCTATTGGCCACCATGCCTCAACGCATGAGGCAGGCAGTTGAAAACTCGGTGAGCCAGGGCTCTTCCGGCCTCCATCTTTCCAACCGGAATATGGAAAAACAATTCGAAAGAATTCTTGAAGACACGCACCAGGACGGTGTCGACCGTTCCAGGGTGGTTTTTGTGAACGCATCCCCGAAAGGCTTCTCTGCAGGGAGAAGGCCTACGGCCACAGAACAGAATGTCCCCGCTTACACGATCTTTGGGGTCTTTTTTATCGTTCTCACCCTGGCTTCAAGTTTCTTGAGAGAGAAACAGGATGGCACCTTCCAGAGGATCCTGACGGCACCCTTGTCAAAGACAGCGCTCCTCATCGGCAAGCTTCTTCCTTACTACGTCGTGAACCTGATTCAAATCGGACTGATGTTCGGGGTAGGAGTCGTTCTCTTTGGTATGAAACCCGGATATCTTCCTGCCTTGATCCTCGTTTCCATGGCCTTGGCCGCAGCAGCGAACGGTCTGGGTCTCTTGGTGGCAGCCCTCGGCAAAAGCGAGGCTCAGGTGAACAGCCTCTCTGTCCTTCTCTCCATTACGCTCGCAGCCTTGGGCGGGATGATGGTTCCCGCCTTCATCATGCCCGGCTTCATGAAAACCCTGTCTCTTTTCACCCCTCACGCCTGGGCGCTGGCCGGCTACCATGATGTCATCATTCGGGGTCTTGGTCTGAGAGAGGTACTACCTGAAACAGGGGTTCTGCTGGGGTTTGCAGCTCTTTTCTTCGCAGGTGCCCTCTGGCGTTTCCGGTTTGATTAGGTCGTGTCCAAGGTCCGACGGCCCGCATCCCATTGGACCAAAGTCCACATCATCCCGAATTGGAAGAACGCTCAAGGTTGGAGACCTTGCTGGCCGAGCTTTCTGTGCACTTTGTCAACCTCCCGCCGAATGAGCGCTTCACGGACTTCTACAACAGGCGCATGGGAAGATAAAGGTCGCGGGTCGAAGCGCTGCGCCGATCAATAGGGACCGCAAGGAGCTCCTAGTCCCGAACAAAGAATCTCGTTGCGTCAGACCTAACGTAGCTGCTTTGGCAGAGATGGGCAGCAGGTTAATTGACACACCTAGACGCATGCCCTACACTCCCACTCCAGTGAAGCAAGTCTCTGTTGTCTCCTCGTCATTCATCCAAGGCATCCTTACGCGTTGGATTTTGGAATGGATCCTATGAATTCCATACAGAATCCAGCTCAGGTCAAGTGAGAGCATAGGGCTTTGCGTAAGACGGATTTCGTCAACAGGAAGGCCCTGCGTGTGCGGAGGTGCCCATCTCGTGCGGTTGATCATCAGGGGAAAGCCTATGAAGAAGACCCTTGACAGCATGCAAGGATGGCATATAGTATGCTATACGTCCATGCAAAAGGGAGGAAAGCCACGGGAACGACAAAAACAGCTACAGCAAGGGCACTGATCGACCCCGAAGTGAAGCAGCAGGCCGAAAGCATTCTGAAAGAAATAGGGCTGTCGGTTTCAAATTCCGTCGAACTTTTTTACAGGCAAGTGGTAGCCCAAGGCGGCCTGCCTTTTGATCTTCAGGTGCCCAATAAAGGAACCATGAAGGCGATCAGGAACTCGAGAGCAGGCAAGGGGAAGAGATTCTCGACTTCGCGGGAGTTATTCAAGGACCTGGGGATCTGAAGGCATGCGCTCTATCAGGCGAGATACCCAGTTCAAGAGAGATGTGAAGCGCCTGCTTAGGCGAGGGAAGGATATGAACAAACTGAAGGAGGTTATTGATCGCCTAGTCTACGCCCAGGAATTGCCTGCGCGGACCAGAGATCATCAACTGAAGGGGACACTAAAGGACTGTCGGGAGTGCCATATTGAAGGCGACTGGCTATTGATTTACCGCATCGAGGGCAGTGAACTTTGCCTCATCCGAACGGGGTCTCACGCGGATTTGTTCGGATAGACAATCGAGGTTCTGAGCCCGGATGGTCAGTCTTGTCGGAGCCTGAAGAGTTTACGGCGAGACTCTCGCGACCCTCCATCTCGATGTCGTAGCCGCTCAAAAGGGGTGTCGGAGTTCCGCTTGTTTTGTGGGATGAAATGGTGCAGTATTTCGGCATGACCAGACCGCCGTCCATTCTCAAACTGTCCGAAGACAACGAATCCAAGGAGCTTGGATTCGAGCTGGAGTATCTGCGCTCTTTGAGCTTCGAAGAGCGTTTGACAATGATGAGGAAGAAGTCCAAAGAAATGCTGAAGCAGTTGGTTGAGCTTGGATACCGAAAACCTTTTGAAATTGTTAAACGCTCATCGAGATGAAGAAGGCGGCAGAGAGACCAAAGGACGTGGAAGACCTCAACGCTCCGATTCGTCTCAAGAGAGGCAGCTACGCGCAAGGAAGAGCTTTTTTATCCGCGAGACTGCTGAGGCAGGGTCCTTAGGGTTTCCCTCTAACTGCCTGCGTCTGATCAAAATAGTGGCTTATGCCGGCGAATGCTTCTTGAGCCACTCGCGCAACGCTTCATCAACGCGCGTCTGCCAACCGCCTCCGCTTTCCCGGAATCGCTCCACCACTTCTCGTGAAAGCCGGATAGTGATGCGCTCCTTGGTTAGAGCTTTCTGAGGGCCACGCACGCCCAATTTCTTTCTGAGTGACGGGGGCAGCACCTCGGCGGCAGGCTTAAATCTCCCCATATCTTTGGCAGTCAGTTCGCGTACCTCGCCGTCCGAATCAATCAATGGTTTGCGCTTTGCCATATCTTTTTGCCTCTCTTTCATTCGCTTTACGGAAGCTAATGACCCTGATGCCTGTCTCGGTCTCAGTGAAACATAGTACGTGTAATCTTCGATCCAAGTAGCATAGGGCGATGTAGCGCGTCTCTCCGTACTCCTTCCGCGTGTCGGGGAAAATCAGAGCAGTATCGAAATCGACTTCTGCCACGCGCTCAAACGAAATCCCGCGCACGCGAATGTTCTTTTCATTCTTGATTGGGTCGAAGTCAATTTTCATATATCAAATTGTATGTACAACTAAAGGCTGTGTCAATATTTGTTTGTATGCACAGAATAATATTGTGTTCCATACCAGCGGGAGCAAAGGCAAACCCGGGCAGAGACTTCATTCCCTAACGGGACATACCCAGTATTCGCATTCGGCTATAAAGGCTGGTGCGTCGTGTGCGGCACATCGGAGAGAAGAATCATTTGGAAGTTGCCCGCGGGGAAGACAGGGTGGTAAAAAGAGTTGCAGACAGCCAGATTCGATCACAGAGAGGAAAGGAGAAGGGCTCATGAAACGAAAGGCATTGAACACGACCATCCGGGTGGCGCTGACCGCTGCATTCTGCTCGACCCCGGCTTTGGCCCAGCAGACCGCCGGGTCGCCCGCTACACCCAGCGCGACCGAGTTCAAGAACCGAGCTAATCTTCCCATGCCGAACACGGTTCGGCCTAACCTGATCACCTACGACGCGAAGAGCACGGACACGAAGTTTCCCCCCATCGAGCAATTGCGCCCCCCCAAGGGCGCGCCCAATGTCCTGCTCATCCTGATCGACGACGCCGGGTTCGGGGCCTCCAGTGCCTTCGGCGGGCCTTGCCAGACGCCTACCCTGGACAAGCTGGCGGCGGATGGATTGCGGTATACGCGTTTCCACACCACCGCCATTTCCTCGCCGACCCGCCAGGCGTTGCTCACCGGGCGCAACCACCATTCCGTCGGCATGGCCGGCATCACCGAGATCGCGACCGGCGCGCCGGGCTACAGTTCGGTTCGGCCCAACTCCATGGCGCCCCTGGCGGAGACGCTCAAACTCAACGGCTACTCCACCGCGCAGTTCGGCAAAAACCACGAAGTCCCCGTCTGGCAGACCAGCCCCGTCGGCCCCTTTGACGCATGGCCTACAGGGGGCGGCGGCTTCGAGTACTTCTACGGATTCCTCGGCGGCGAAGCGAACCAGTGGTATCCCACCCTGTACGAAGGGACGACGCCGGTTGAGAACAAGAAGACGCCCGAGCAGGGCTACCACTTCATGGCGGACATGACCGACAAGGCCATCAAATGGATCGCGCAGGAGAAGGTGCTCACCCCCGACAAGCCCTTCTTCATCTACTTCGCCCCTGGCGCCACGCACGCGCCCCACCACGTGCCGAAGGAGTGGGCCGAAAAATACAAGGGCAAGTTCGACCAGGGATGGGACAAAGTGCGGGAGGAAACGTTCGCCCGGCAGAAAAAGCTAGGGGTCATCCCGCCTGACTGCCAACTCACCGCGCGGCCCAAGGAGATCCCGGCCTGGGATGCGATGCCCGAAGCGTTCAAGCCCGTGCTGCGCCGGCAGATGGAGGTGTATGCGGGTTTCCTGGAATACACCGATTACCATGTTGGCCGGATCGTGGCCTTGCTGGAGAAGTTGAACATCCTCGACGACACGCTCATTTACTACATTGTCGGTGACAACGGCGCCTCGGCCGAGGGCGGGATCAACGGGAGCTTTAACGAGATGAGCTATTTCAACGGCCTGCAGGACCTTGAAACGGCCGAGTACCTGACAGCGCGGATTGACAAACTCGGCGGGCCGGAATCCTACAACCACTACGCCGTGGGCTGGGCGCACGCCATGAACACCCCCTACCAGTGGACCAAGCAGGTCGCTTCCCACTGGGGCGGGACGCGCAACGGCACCGTCGTCCACTGGCCCAAGGGCATCAAAGCCAAGGGCGAGAATCGCTCCCAGTTCGCCCACGTCATCGATGTGGCGCCGACCGTCCTGGAGGCGGCCGGCCTGCCGCAGCCCGAGTTCGTGAACGGCATCCAGCAGGACCCGATCGAGGGGATCAGCATGCTCTACTCGTTCAACAACGCCAAGGCTCCCGAGCGGCACGACGTGCAATACTTCGAGATCATGGGCAACCGCGGCCTTTACTACAAGGGCTGGACTGCGGTCACGAAGCACTACACGCCCTGGATCAACACCCCGAGACCCCCATTCGACGACGATGTGTGGGAGCTCTACTCGGACAAGGACTGGAGCCAGGCGAACAATATCGCCAAGGAGATGCCGGCGAAGCTCCACGAGCTGCAGCGGCAATGGCTGATCGAGGCAGCACGCTACAAGGTGCTGCCCCTGGACGACCGGCTGTTTGAAAAGCTCAACCCGGACCTCGCCGGCCGGCCGGTGCTCATCAAGGGTAAGACCCAGCTCCTCGTCGGCGGCATGGGACGCCTCTCGGAAAACTGCGTGCTCAACCTCAAGAACAAGTCCCATTCCGTCACCGCCGAAATCGTGGTGCCGGAGAAGGGTGCTGAGGGTGTGATCGTCTGCCAGGGCGCCAACATCGGCGGCTGGAGCCTGTATGCCAAGAACGGCAAGCTCAAGTATTGCTACAACTGGGGCGGCTTCAAAACCTTCATCATCGAGTCCAAGGACCCGCTCCCCGCGGGACAACACCAGGTGCGCATGGAGTTCGCCTACGCTGGCGGCGGCCTGGGCAAGGGCGGCAAGGTGACCCTTTACACTGACGGCAAAAAGGTCGGCGAGGGGAACGTCGAGGCGACGCTGGCGACGATCTTCTCTGCCGACGACGGCACCGATGTGGGTGAGGATTCGGGTGCCGCGATTTCGCCGGACTACGGTCCTGTTGGCAACCACTTCAACGGCGAGGTCAAGGGCGTGCAGCTCTCGATCGCCGACGACCCGAAGAATTCGGATCACATGGTCAAGCCTGAGGACGCGATCCGCGCAGTGATGGGACGGCAGTAACTCTCGGCCGATGAGACAGAGATGACGGTCACCATGTAAGCCGAATTGAAAATTCACCCGTATACAATGCGGGCTGCGCCGGGCACCTGCGACCCTGGTCGGCGCCCAAAATGAGCTCATGCCACGAGATCTGAAACCTGAATCAATCGATGGGAACCAGGGCAGCAAAGATCCCTGCCCTGGTATCCACGTCGTGGCCAAGCCTATAGGTCCGGCCTGCAATCTCAACTGCGAGTACTGCTTTTACCTCGAGAAAAAGGTTCTCTTCGGCCCCCGAGAGGATTACCGCATGCCGGACGATGTCCTTGCCGCCTTCATCAGGGGCTACATCGAGGCCCAGCCCACGCCGGCAGTCGAGTTCGTCTGGCAGGGAGGGGAGCCCACCCTGCTGGGTATGGGCTTCTTCGAGCGGGTTATAGAACTCCAGAAGCCTTTCGGCCGAAGGAAGACGATCACGAATTCCCTCCAGACCAACGGAACCCTGCTCACGGACAAGTGGTGCGCCTTTCTGAAGAAACACGGATTCCTGGTCGGGATCAGCCTGGACGGACCGAAGGAGGTCCACGACCGGTATCGCCGCGACCGGTCCGGGAACGGGACGTTCGACAGGGTGATGGCCGGCCTCAAGCTCCTGCAAAAACATGGAGTCGAATACAACGTGCTCGCCTGCGTCGCCCGTGAAACGGCGAAACGACCTCTCGACGTTTACCGCTTCTTGCGGTCCGAGGGGGTGGAATTCATCCAGTTCACACCTATTGTCGAGCGGCTGGCGGGCGCGGAGACTGGAGGGTCGGGTCTTCGCCTGTCCGGTCCGCCGGCTCTGAACAGGGAGGAGCAAGTGGAAGTGAGCGCCTGGAGCGTGGAGCCGGAAAGATACGGCGACTTCCTGATCGCGGTTTACGAAGAGTGGGTCCGCAACGACGTGGGCAAGATCTTTGTCATGAACTTCGAATGGGCACTCAACGCCTGGATAGGCAACCCGTCTCCCGTGTGCGTCCACTCAGTACAGTGCGGCAGGTCGCTCGTGCTGGAGCACAACGGTGATGTCTATGCCTGCGATCACTGTGTCTACCCGCAGTACCGCCTCGGCAGCATCGTGAACGGCCGATTGACGGACATGGCGGCGCATTCGCTGAAATCGGGCTTCGGTGTCGGCAAGGAAACGGCACTGCCCCGCCTGTGCAGAGAGTGTGACGTGCTGCCGGCCTGCCGGGGAGGCTGTCCGAAACACCGTTTCATGAAGACTTACCTGGGGGAGCCCGGACTGCATTACCTTTGCCCGGGATACAAAAAATTCTTTCGTCATATAAGAAAGTATTTGAAGGCCATGGCGCAGCTGCTGGAAAACGGGCATCCCGCGTCCCTCGTGATGGAGGCGTTGAAGGGACCTTTGGTCATCAAGCAGGGGAATCGAGGAACTGGCGAGTAAGGTCCACCTCACTCAATAGGATGCCGTGTTCGGCATCAAGCACGATTTGACGCGCCGCACGCTGGAGGCACAGAGGCTCGAAAATCCCCCCTCGCCCCTCCTTAACAAAGAGGGGTAATTCCTCCCTTTGTTAAAGGGAGGTCAGGAGGGATTTAAACGGTCAGACCGCTCAGGAAGCACCTGTCCATTACCTTGATATTGACCGCTCCACACCTTGGCAAGTCTACGAGAGTGCGCCCAGTACGCTTCCGAACGGTTGCTTACGCGTCCAAAATAGCGGCGTCGAATACTTCGAATCGCACCCGGGGATACTTGGCGCGTAGCGAGCAGCGAGACCATTTGCTTTCCAGTTGCAGGAGGATGTTTTTGCGTTCCGCGATGGACAGATGGCGCCACTTCACCTCGGCCACAAGCAGACGCTTTCGGTCCTCTGGGTCGGGCGCCACGAGATCGAGCTCGACACCGCGCTCCCAATACCGTTGCGCGCCGGGAAATCGGGCCCGGCAGAAGTCCTCGAAGACGGTCGCTGCGTGGTCATGGATGAGCTTGCGCTTTTGCTCTGCGGCGTAAGTCCGCCAGAGCGTCTGATGCGGCGAATACACGCGAAACCAGAAGCGCATCGTCGGGTCGGCGATGCGGTAGAGGATCTTCTTGGTGGACCGCACGCTCTCCCCAAAGGGCAGTTCGCGGGCCAGAACGGAAGCATCCAGGAGTTGTTGAAGCAACCGCGACAGGTTGGTCTGTGCCGTGCCCAGCCTGGAGGCAATTTCAGACGGCCGCTCTGCGCCCCGGCCCACCGCTTCAAGCACGGCCAGGGCGTTCAGCCCGGTCACGCCCTCGTCGCGCAGAATCCGTTGCGGCTCCTGCTCCATGTAAGGCGCTAGGTCGAAGTAGAGTGACTCTGCGAGGGCGACGACATCCTGTCCGGATTCGACAAACTCCCAGTACTTCGGGATGCCGCCGACGCAGGCGAATTTCTCGAACGACTCCAATTCCGCGAGACTGTGCCCGCACGCTTCGCAGAAGGCCGCAAACTCCATCGGGCGGACGTGAAGCAACTTGGTGGCGCGGCCATAAAGCGGCGCGGCACGGTGGAGAAAGAGGTCGTGCATCATGCGGGTGCTCGACCCGGCCAGTATCAGCAGGCACCCGCCCGGCAGCGAATGGTCCACCCACTTCTGCAACTGGCTGGGCAACGACGCATCCACGGCTGTCAGATAGGGGAACTCGTCCAGGCAGAGCGTCCATCGCCGCTTCTGTAGTGCGAGGATTTCCATCAGCTCTTGCCAGGTTTTGGGAACGATCTGCGTTTCCAATTGCGTGCGGAGGTCCTGGAATACCTGTTGAATTTGCAGATCGCGTTGCGCTTCGATGGCCTGGCTGTAAAGACCGTCACGGGTCTGGAGCCAATGCCTCAATAGGCGTGTTTTGCCGAGGCGTCGCCGGCCGTAGACCACCAGCAGGCCACCTTTGCGGGCCGCGGCCTCCAGTTCGCGCAGTTCAGGCTCCCGGTTGACGAATTGGAGTTGCATGGGAGTCAGCGTATATCAGAATTTGATGCTTGTCAAGCATTATGTTCGTTGAGCATAATGTTCGGAGACCTCCACCCGCTGAACCTTCGATTTCTGATCCGCAGCCATAGCTCTGTTCTGGTCGGCGGATTAATCCGCTCAGGAAGCGATTGGCCTTTACCTTGACAGGATATTCCCTTCTTTCGTATGTTCAACACATGAGGACACCCAATGCCATTCCAGTTAGGGAAGAGAGGGTTTCGCGGTACGTTTCCCGATGCAGGACGAGAGTAGAGATGCCCAAGAAGTTCATTGATCCCGCATTGTTCGTCCTAGGCTGCCTCGTTTTACTAATCTGGCAGCTCAGCGTTCCGGTCTATGCCCAGGCTCAGACTCAAAGCGCCCCGGACCCAAAGGGCATCATGGACCGCGGTCCGGCAGCGGGAACGGCCTCGGCCCAATCCGATCTGGCTTCGAAGAAAGTCTTGATTTTGCACTCCTTCGCCTTTGCTCAGCCCGTTTACAAGATCATCGATGAGGCCCTCATCAAGTCGTTTGTGGCCGGCGGACTTAATTTCAACAACCTGTATTTCGAATTTCTGGATCTGGCGCGAAACCCGGGCCAGAACTATCGAAATGAATTGATCAGTATCTTCCGCCAGAAATACCAAGAACGTAAATTCGATTTGGTTGTCGCCCTGCACCAGCAATCCCTCGAGTTCCTGATCAAGGAAGGACAGAGTTTTTACCCCGAGGGTCCGATCATATGCATTCTGGGTGATCCTGTTCCCGATATCCAGCATTCCGATTCAAAACGACCCCTCATTTATTTGCCTTTCTCGATCGACATCATTTCAACGGTAAAGGCAATATTCACCCTCCAACCCGATACCCGGAAGATCGTCGTCATCGCGGGAAGCGCCCCCGTGGACCGGCGATTTCTAGATTTGGTTCAAGCCGCACTGAAGGGATGGAAAGGCAATCTGGACGTGGAGTTCATACCTCCCCTCCCCTTGGATGAAATTCTGAAGAAGGTGGCCGAACTGCCGACGAAAACAGCCATTCTATACACAAACGTCGCCGCCGACAGCACCGGGAAGACCTACATTCCTCGGGATGTTGCCCTGATGATCAGCCGATCCGCCAATGCGCCGGTTTTCGGCCTGTATGAAACCCTGCTCGGAGACAATGGTATCGTTGGGGGCATCATCCTGAATCACCGGCTCGAAGGAGAGAGAGCGGTCCGGTCCGCGATGGAGATCCTGCGGGGCCAACTTCCCTCGAAACCCCTCACCATTCTCCCGGCCCCCCTGGTCCCCATGTTCGATTGGGTGCAACTCAAGCGCTGGGGCATGAATGAGGCTGTGCTGCCCGCGGACGCGATGATCCTGAACAAGCCGGTCTCGGCCTGGGAGCGGTACAGGATTTACATCATCGCCGGGATGGTTTTATGTCTGGCGGAAACTCTTCTGATCATTTTCCTGATTGTTCAGAGGCGCCGCAAGAGATCGGCCGAGGAGTCACAGAGAAAGACCGAGGAAAAATATCGAAGCATTTTCGAAGGCGCGGTGGAAGGGATCTTTGAATCCTCCCCGCAGGGGCAACCGCTGACTGTCAACCCGGCCCTGGCAAGGCTTTTAGGTTATGCATCTCCGGAAGAGTTTTTATCGTCTGTCCATGAAACGGCGACTGACGTATGGGTAAATCCGAATGGGCGCACGGAATATGTCCGGCTCCTGGAAGAGAGAAATGTCGTCCATGGATATGAGGCCCAGTTCTGGCGTAAAGATCGATCGAAAATCTGGGTGTCGCTCAGTGGCCGGCGGGTATACGGGCCGGAAGGCCGGACGATTCTCTATTCAGGCTTCATAGAAGACATCACCGAGCGCAAGCAGGCGGAGGAGGCCCTGGAAGATCGCCTGCGGTTTGAAGCCTTGCTGTCGGACCTCTCGGCACGATTTATCCTCGTGTCTCCGGAAGAGACAAACCGCGAAATCGAACATGCCTTAAATCAGATAATGGCATTCTTTCAAGTTGACCGGTGCGCTCTTCTGCGGATTTCGAAGGATAAGGGCTCCTTTGAAATCACCCATCTCGTTCACAGGGAGAAACTCTTTCCCTTGCCGGTTAATAAGGAACTGCCCGCCAGCATGGCCCCCTGGGTCTGCACCAAGATACTCGAACGCAAGGTGGTGGCCTTTAAATCTCTGGGAGAACTGCCGGCCGAGGCGTCGATCGATAAGCAAACCTATGAAGCCATGGGGATTAAGGCCAACCTCAACATTCCTGTGGTCGATACTCGATCCGATGTTTATTCTCTTGTCCTTAATTCGATCCGCAGCGAGCGCGTATGGCCGGAGGTTTATATTCCCCGTCTGCGTGTCTTGGGGGAAATCCTGGGGAACGCTCTGCTGCGCAAGAAGACGGAGGAGGCAACCAGGGAAAGCGAAAGGGTGCTGAGACAAAATGAAAATGAGCTCCGAGGGCTTGCGGGGAGACTGATTTACGCCCAGGAGGAGGAGCGGAGCCGCTTAGCTCGTGAGCTCCATGATGATTTAGCGCAGCGTTTGACGGTTTTTGCGATCGATGTCGGGCGGCTCGAGCAACAGTTGACGGATTCGCCGGCCCCTGTTCGGGAAGAGCTTCGTGAGATGCAAAACAGTATTGTTAGAATTTCTCAAGACGTCCATAGCCTCTCGCGCCAACTTCACCCATCCATCCTGGACGATCTGGGGTTGATCAAGGCAGCAGAATCGGAATGCACCGGCTTTTCGAGGAGGGAAGGGATTGAAGTCGTCTTCAAGCATGAGAATATTCCAAGCGTCATCCCGAAGGATGTTTCTCTCTCCCTATACCGGATTATCCAGGAGGGACTGACCAACATCTCCAAGCATGCCTGTGCGGAGCACATCACTGTTTCTTTAAAAGGCTTTGATCATGATGTCTTGTTATCGGTTCAGGATGATGGTATTGGCTTCGATTGGGCGGAAGTAAAGGAAAACCCGGGTCTGGGATTCTCGAGTATGCGCGAACGGGCAAGGCTCATCCACGGCGAGCTCTCCATTCAGTCCCAGCCGGAAAAAGGAACGGTGATCACCCTCAGGGTGCCTTTAAATTCGGATCATCTCCCGATTCGTTGAAGTTCGTTAAGGCAAAGTGGGGAGATAATCTCGAATTGACGATGTGGGGTTTTAGAGGGTTCGAGGGGTCAAGGGTTCAAGGATTCAAGTGAAATGCTAAGAAATTACAAGGATTTGAATGTCTGGCAAAAGTCATATGAGCTCTGTTTAAAGATATATAGAATAACAGCAAAATTTCCAAATGAAGAGAGATACGGTCTAACTTCACAGATAAGAAGGTCAGCTGTGTCTATTGCTTCGAATATCGCAGAAGGATATGGAAGAAAGACAACGGTTGATTACATTCGGATGCTTTACATTTCTTATGGTTCGGTTTGTGAACTGGAAACCCAGATATTATTGGCAGGGGATTTAGGCTTCATTGAAAAAGGGGAATTGGGTACAATAAAAAAGGACATAGCAGAAATCGAAAGAATGTTAAAAGCGCTGATAAAATCTTTAGAAAACAAACCCTTGAATCCTTGACCCCTATTCTCCAGCTTTATTGGAGAAGAACGTTAAATTCAAAAGGGACAAAAGAGTGAAAAAGCCACGAATTCTGCTGGCGGATGATCATCAAATCGTGATCGAGGGATTGAAGAGCCTTCTGAAAGACAATTTTGAAGTTGTAGGAAGCGTGGGGGATGGACGAGCCCTCGTGGATCAAGCTGCCATACTCCATCCGGATGTGATTGTGGCGGATATCTCGATGCCCCAACTCAACGGCATTGAAGCGGCCCGACAGATTAAGAAAACCGATAAAAATATCAAGATTGTGTTTCTAACCATGCATTTGGACGCCACCTATGCAGCGAATGCCTTCGAGGCCGGCGCTTCAGGTTTCGTCTTGAAACACTCGGCCCCATCCGAATTGACCACGGCGATTCATGAAGCAATGAAAGGACAAACGTACGTGAGTCCCCTGATTGCAGGAGACCTTATCCGCACCTATCGGGAAGGAGATTCCCCGGAAAAGGATTTATTTAAGAAAATCAGCCCCCGACAGCGGGAGATCCTACAGCTCCTGGCTGAAGGGAAGTCCGGCAAAGAGATCGCATCCATTTTGAATATCTCGCCAAGGACCGTTGAATTCCATAAATACAAGATGATGGAACAGCTCAAAATTAAGACCAGTGCCGAATTGGTCCAGTACGCCGTGAAACACGGGATCATCTCCGTATAACGCTCGTAAAATTACTAGGTGACCGACTAGTGTTTTGTCACACTTGCACTGTCGTATAAATGGTGATATATTTTCTTCATAATCAACTCCTTTTCCGGAGGATCGAGTATGAAGAAATATATTGTAACCTTAACCGAAGAAGAGCGCAAATTGTTGACTGGGCTAGTTTCCAAAGGAAAACACCGGTCTCAGAGAATCCTCAATGCATTGACTTTGTTGGCATGCGATGAGGGCGAGCACCAGCCGTCACGTTCTAAGAATGAAGAAATTGCCCGAGTGCTCAACACGAGCATGAGAAAGATTGACCGTGTAAAGAAACGGTTTGTTTTGGACGGTCTTGATGTCGCTCTCGGCGGTCGGAAAGGAAGCCGCATTTATGAGAAGAAGGCGGATGGAGATTTTGAGGCCCATTTGGTTGCCTTGAGCTGCAGCAAGCCGCCTGAAGGATTCGCCCGTTGGACACTGAGGTTGCTGGCGGACAAGGTTATTGAGCTTGACTATATTGACAGCGTTTCTTACGAGACGGTGCGTCGCGTCCTAAAAAAAACGAACTCAAGCCTTGGCAGCGAAAAGGGTGGGTAATTCCACCGGAGCAGGACGGCAGCTTTGTGGCTCACATGGAAATGGTTCTGTCGGTATACAAGCGAATCTTTGATCCAAGATATCCGGTGTTGTGTATGGATGAATCTCCCAGACAACTCATTGCCGAGACGAAGGTTCCGATTTCAGCATCGCCGGGGCAACCAGTCAGGCATGACTACGAATATAAGCGCTGCGGCGTGTGCAATGTTTTTCTCGCCTGTGAGCCCTTGGCAGGAGAGCGCATGGTAAAGGTCACTGAGAGAAAAACCAAGCAGGACTGGGCTTGTTTCCTTGAAGATATTTCAAAGCGATACGAAAAAGCTGAGAAGATAACGCTTGTGATGGACAATCTAAACACTCATGAGCCAGGTTCTTTGTATGAAAGATTTCCACCGGATCAGGCGAAGGCGCTATGGGACAGGTTTGAGTTCGTATATACTCCCAAACACGGGAGTTGGTTGAATATGGCTGAGATAGAGTTGAACGTGCTCATCGGCCAGTGCCTGAATCGGCGAATCAATGGCATTGAAGTTGTTAGAAAAGAGTCGTCGGCGTGGCAGGAATACAGAAACAACAAGGGTGCCAAGGTGAATTGGCAGTTCACGACCAAAGATGCACGGATAAAATTAAGAAGGCTTTATCCGACACTTTACGATTGATGTGACACTAGTAAATTTTCTCTCCAAAACGAGTAGTTTCCCGAGTTGTCTTATTCCCCGCCTTCTCGCTACCCTAAACCCAAAAGCTTCAAATTGATTGACCCCTCGACTCGGGGCCACGGCCTCGGGCCGTCGGCCCTCGCTCGGGATGGGATCCCGGGGGGACCCACTTCTTATGGGGCTATGAAAAATGGATGCATCCGAACAGAGAAACCCCAGGACCGCTGGTCTGAGCGTCACAACGCCTGCGGCGGATAGGCTTCTGGTCAAACTCTCGGGTGAGTGGAAGATCACCGAAGCCCTCCCCACTACGGCTGATGTGGAAAAGCCGCTTGAGTCTGCCAAGCGTATCCGGCGCGTCACCTTTGACACAAAAGATCTGGGTGGCTGGGACAGCGGGCTTCTCACCTTTCTCATCAAAATCTTTGAGGCATGCTCCAAGGCAAAGATCGAGGTGGACAAAGAGGGGCTGCCTGAAGGGGTCCGCAGACTGATCGACCTGGCCACGGCGGTTCCTGAACGAAAAGGGGCGAGAAAGGAGGCTAAGAAAGAAGCCTTTCTCTCCATGGTCGGGGGAGAAGCCGTTGGCTTCTATCGTTCCTTGTTGGAGATCCTCGACTTCCTTGGGGAGTCGACCCTGGCTTTTACAAGGCTTTTGAGAGGCAAAGCTTCCTTTCGCCGCTCAGACCTTTCGTTACTCCTCCAGGAGTGCGGAGCGCAGGCTCTGCCCATTGTCTCCCTGATCAGTCTCCTGGTCGGGTTGATTCTGGCGTTTGTCGGCGCCATCCAGCTCAAACTCTTTGGCGCTCAGGTCTACGTGGCCGACATAGTCGCCATCGGCATGGTACGTGTGATGGGCGCGATCATGACAGGCATCATCATGGCAGGCCGGACCGGAGCGGCTTTTGCGGCCCAGATCGGAACTATGCAGGTGAACGAGGAGATCGATGCGCTCAAGACCATGGGCATTAGTCCTGTGGAGTTTCTGGTGCTTCCGAGGATGATCGCCCTGATCATCATGATGCCCTTGCTGTGCATCTACGCGGATCTCATGGGGATCCTGGGGGGAATGGTCGTGGGCGTGGGCATGCTCGACATCAACCCCATTGAGTACCTGAACCGGACCCAGGAAACCCTTACGTTGACCACAGTCTGGATCGGGCTATTCCACAGCGCCGTTTTTGGGGTGCTGGTGGCTCTGTCCGGGTGCCTTCGGGGCATGCAGTGCGGGAGGAGCGCTTCGGATGTAGGGTATGCGGCGACATCGGCGGTGGTGACAAGCATTGTGTCGATCATCGTGGCCACGGCGATCATCACCTTTATGTGTGAGGTGCTAAAAATCTGATGGGAGGGGAAGCGGCAATCGTTGTGAAGGATCTGGACATGGGCTATGGGGACTTTGTGCTCATGCGGAACCTCAATTTTACGGTGAACCGGGGAGACGTGTTCATCATCATGGGGGGGAGCGGGTGCGGGAAGAGCACGCTGCTCAAGATCCTTGTGGGACTCAAGAACCCATCCCGGGGTGAGGTGTTTTACGGGGACACGGACTTCTGGGGATCAGACCCGGGGACCCGGGAACAAATTCAGAGGCGGTTCGGGATCCTTTATCAGAGCGGGGCTTTGTGGAGTTCGATGACTCTGGCGGAAAACATTGCTCTTCCGCTGGAGCAGTACACAGAGCTCAAGCCGAGCCAGATCAGGGAGGTGGTTTCTTTAAAGCTTGCGCTCGTGGGGCTGGCGGGATTTGAGGATTTTTACCCTTCGGAGATCAGCGGAGGGATGAAGAAGAGAGCGGGGCTGGCGAGAGCCATGGCCATGGACCCGGACATCCTGTTCTTTGACGAACCTTCGGCAGGACTGGACCCGATAAGCTCTCGGCTGCTGGATGACCTGATCCTGGAGCTCAGGGAAAGCCTGGGGACCACCATTGTGGTGGTGACCCACGAACTGGCAAGTATTTTCACTATTGGGAACAATTCGGTTTATCTGGATGTGGACGAGAGAACCATGAGCGCGAGCGGCGATCCCAAGAAGCTTCGTGAGGACTCTCCGAATCCAAGGGTTCACAAGTTTCTGACAAGAGGAGAAGAGTAGCGGAGACTATTATGAGTAAACCGGCAAACAAAACGATGATAGGTCTTTTTGTGGTAGGGGCGATCGCCCTGATCGTTGTGGCGATCGGGGTCCTGGGCTCCGGTAAGTTTTTCAAACAACAGTACAAATATTACGTGGTTTTCGAAGGTTCGGTGAAGGGACTGAACGTCGGATCACCAGTGGTTTTTCGGGGGGTCAAAATTGGAGCGGTGAGCGTCATACGTATGCAATTCAATTACGCGACCAAGGCCATGACGATTCTCGTTTATGTGGATTCCGACCCAACTCAATTTGAAGTTGTCAATATAGATGAGGCGACCGCTAAGGAGATCACCAGGGAGCGGGATCGGTATGCGATGATAAGACAACTGATCGCTCGCGGGCTTCGCGCCCAGCTCGAAATGCAGAGCATTGTGACAGGCCAGCTTCAGATCGCCCTTGATATTTATCCTGACAAGCCGGCCGTGCTTACAGGGATTGACAAAACGACACAGGAAATCCCGAGCATCCCCACGCCTCTCCAGGAATTAGGCAAGAAGCTCCAAAGTCTCCCAATCGAAGAGATCTTCCAAAAGCTTGATTTAGCCCTGGACGGGATTGGAAAGGTTGTTCAAGCTCCTGAATTCAAAGAAATTGTCCCGAACCTCAATACCGCTCTGAAAGACGCGCAAACTCTGGTGCGCAATGTGGATGCCCAAATAAAACCGCTGAGCGCGGATGTGTCTGAAACCCTACGGGGCGTTCAAAAGCTTGTCAAGAACGCGGACGTTCAGGTGGCCTCCCTGGGGCCGAACTTGAATGAAGCGGTCGGAGACGGCCGGAAGCTTATCCGGAACGTTGACGGCAGTGTTGAATCAATCAAGGTCAGTCTCGAAGGCACGCTCAGCGCGGCGACTTCGGCGCTCAAGCAAGCGGAGAAATTGTTTCAAGAACTTGGATTCATCAGCCGCGCCGGACGCCAGCCGTCATGTACCGGCTCAACGAAACCTTGCGCGAAGTGGGAAAAGCAGCCCGATCCCTGAGCACCCTGGCCGATTATCTTGAAAGACATCCTGAAGCCCTTCTTGGCGGCAAAGGGGATGGTGGAGGAAAGTGATATGAGAACACAACACGGCGAAGCGGAAACCAAATTCGAAGCACGAAGCTCGAAATCCGAAACAAACTCCAATGACCAAAATCCCAATGCTCCAAACAAAACGAGGGCCAAGCCCTCAATCCATGTAGCGGTCCTGCTATTAGCTTTGGTGATCTGTCTGTCTGCCTGTGCCGGGAAGAGCGCCTCTTCGAAGTTCTATGTCTTGAGTTCTTTGCCGCAGTCTAGCCTGAGTGGCGCAGAGGGCACCACCATAGGAGTCTTCCCCGTCGGTATGCCCGATTACCTGGACAGGCCCCAGATCGTGACTCGGGCGAGCGAGAACGAGATCAGGGTTGATGAGTTCAGCCGATGGGCAGAGCCTCTCAAGGAGAGCTTCACTCGGGCTCTTGTTCAGAACCTATCCACCCTCCTCAACAATGCAAAAGTCATCAGGACGACGGAGGGCGCAAGCATTCCAATGGCTCTGCAGGTGGTGGTCGAGGTGCTGCAGTTTGACGGCGCCTTGGGTGACGATGTGGTCCTGATCGTGAAGTGGGGCCTCTTTGAGGCGCAAGAAAAGAAGCTCCTCTTGGCAAAGAGGTCTTCTTTCAAAGAGCCCACAGGAGCGGCGACTTATGAAGCCTTGGTTGCAGCGGAGAGCCGGGCGGTTGCAGCGCTCAGCCGAGAAATCGCTGAGGGGATTAAAGCTAGGAAATAAATGCTTCCGGGTATAAATCCTGGAGTGTTTGGGACCCCCATCGAGGGAGCACCCAGAAGGGAATAACCATGCGAAAAGGACGTATCATTCTCGCCGATAAGCATTCAAATATGCTGGCAGGGATTCGTCGTCTTCTTGAAGATGAGGCTGAGACGGTTCTGATGGTAGCGGACGAGGCTTCGCTCCACCATGCCTTGGAGACCCACAGCCCCGATGTGGTGGTGGCAGATCTCTCGCTTCCCAGTTCAACGGAAAAAAACATTGCATGGGTGCTCAAGACAAATTTTCCCAAGATAAAAGTCATTATCCTGAGCGTCCATGATGAAAAAGCAGTGCTGGACGATGTGATGGCAGCAGGAGTTGAAGGCTTTGTTTTGAAGCACAGAGCGGTGATCGATTTGATTCCGGCCATTCGCGTAGTACTGCAGGGAAGCAAATACATTTCGCCGGACATAACCTGATTTCAAGAAGCTGTCGTGATGAAAAATCAAATCAATAAGGAGGCAAGTATGAGAACAAGAACGGTTAAAGCATTATGGGCACTACTCTCTGTAACCGCGTTGATGGTGGTCATCGCAGCTTTTCCCGTCCCCGCGCTCTCGCAGGATAAGCCTGCGGACAACATGCAGATCCTGCTTGAGAAGGTCAAGGCGGACAAGAAGCTGCTCGTTGCCGCGAACATGGAACTGACCGAGTCTGAGGCGAAGGGGTTTTGGCCCGTCTACGAGGAGTATCAGAATGACCTGATTGCGATCTATCAGCGCATGGGCAAGCTCATCGAAAGCTACGCCGCGGACTATCGGGCAAATACTCTCACTGACGAGAATGCCAAAAAACTAATTGACGAACTGGTTGCCGTTGAGCAGGTCGACGGCGGACTCCAAGGGTCCTATGTGCCGAGACTCAGCAAGGTGCTACCCCAGAAGAAGGTTGCGCGCTATCTCCAGATCGAAAACAAAATTCGGGCTGCTTTGAAATATGAGCTCGCAAAAGCGGTGCCGCTCGTCCAGTAGTCCGGTGCAAGGGGATTGCGCCCGCCTTCGCCGGGAGGCACGGTCTCCCGGCCTTAGAGAAATGCGGGTGCCGGAGCGACTCCGCATCACTTAAATAAAGGAGACAATTATGGAACTCAAAGGTAAGGCCGCAAAAATGAAAGTCATCATCGTTGGAGGGGTGGCGGGTGGAGCATCGTGTGCGGCGCGCCTGCGCAGGCTGGATGAAAAGGCCGAAATCCTGATGGTGGAACGCGGACCCTTTGTTTCGTACGCCAACTGCGGGCTGCCCTACCATGTCGGCGGCGTGATTGAGCAGGAGTCGAGCCTTCTCGTGTTCACTGCCCAGATGTTCCGTGCAATGTTCGCGATCGACGCGCGAGCGAACACCGAGGCAATTTCTATCTCGCCGAAGAAAAAGACCGTGGAGCTGCGGAATGTGACGACCGGCGAGGTCACCACCGAGAAATACGACAAGCTCGTGCTCTCGCCCGGGGCGGCTCCGATCCGTCCTCCCCTGCCCGGAATCGATCTTCCGGGCATCTTTTCGGTGAGGACCGTGCCGGATGCGAGGGTGATCCGGGAGTGGATTGAACGGGGTTCAAGTGATTTGCCCGAAGAGCACACGTCCTCGGGATTCCAGTCGCTGGAGAAGCCGAAGCGCGCGGTGGTGGTCGGCGGCGGATACATCGGCCTCGAGATGGCGGAAAATCTGGTCCATCGCGGTCTCGAAGTGACGATCGTCGAGATGCTCGATCAGGTCATGGCTCCGCTCGATCAGGAATGCGCACGCCTCCTCGAGCGCCACCTGGAAAAGAACGGAGTCCGCCTCGCTCTGAGTGACGCGGTGGCCGGCTTCAAGCAGACGGCGAACGGGTCGCTCGAGGTTCTGACGAAATCCGGCAAGGCGCATCCGGCAGACATCGTGATCCTCGCCATCGGCGTGCGTCCGGAGACCTCGCTGGCAAAGGCGGCTGGGCTCGAGATCGGCCAGCGCGGCGGGATCCGCGTCGACGAACACATGCGCACGAGCGACCCGGATATTTTCGCCGTCGGAGACGCGGTCGAAGTAAAGGATTTCGTCACCGGCGAATGGTCCCTGATCCCGCTCGCAGGGCCTGCGAACCGGCAGGGTCGGATCGCGGCCGATGTGATCGCCGGCCGCGACTCCAGGTTCCGCGGCACCCAGGGCACCTCGGTCATCGGGATCTTCGGGGGAACGGTCGCCACGACCGGCGCCAACGAAAAGCTTCTCACCCGGCTGGGCCAAAAGGATTTCGAAAAAGTCTATATCTTCCCGAATTCGCACGCGGGGTATTACCCGGGCGCCAAGACCATCGTGCTGAAAGTCATTTTCCGGAAATCCGACGGACGTCTTCTCGGGGCCCAGGCGCTGGGCATGGATGGCGTTGAGAAGAGGATCGATGCCCTGGCCATGGCGATCCAGATGGGAGCGACGGTGTACGACCTGGAAGAGGCGGAGCTCTGCTACGCGCCAGCTTTCGGAAGCGCCAAGGATCCCGTCAACTTCGCGGGGATGGTTCCGGCCAATGTGCTTCGGGGCGACATGCCGCTCTGCCACTGGAACTCTGTGGATGGCGGGTTCCTCCTCGATGTGCGCAATCCGCCGGAGCTTGCCGTGGAGTCAGTTCCAGGTGCGGTCAACATCCCGCTGCCGGAGCTCCGCGCACGCCTGGGCGAACTGCCCCGCGACCGCGAGATCAATATCATCTGCCGCTCTGCCGGGCGTGCCTACTTCGCGACGCGCATCCTGATGCAGAACGGGTTCAAAGCACGAATCATCTCCGGCGGCATGCTGTCCCGTTCGATGCTCGTGGCAAAGTGAAAACTGAATTATTCGTAAACGGAAAGGTTTCACAACCGATCCAAGCTGCTTCAAAACCCCAACATTGAAACGAAAGGAGCAAAGTAAAATGAAATTACCGCATTCAGGTTTTGATCCCTTCAACTAAGTCAAGTTTCCGAACTGCCGCGATGGTAACCAGGTTTGTCCAGGCGACCGGGTCTGGATTTGAACGAATCGCCATCACCGCCGGTCCGGTGAGGCACAAAAAAAGGAGTAAACATATGAGAAAGAAATTGACAGATATGCGCCCAGTAGACGACTTCGTCACCCAGAACACCCCGGGCCTCAAGATCTGGGATGAGCGATGGGGCGGCATGCAGTGCGCCTACCACATCTTTGCCCCGGGTACTGACTTCACAGACATTCTGAAGGGAAAGGGACTGGAGCACGATCTGTGCGGGGTTGAACACTGGGCTTACGTTTTGAAGGGCTCGGTGGAGGTCATTTACCTTGACGGGACCATTGAGATTTGCCGCGCTGGGGAAGTGTGCTTCTGGCCGGCTCCGCACAACTTCAAGTCGAAGGAAGGGGCCGAGATCATCCAGTTCAGCACCGCTGGAGGGTTGGCTGCGCAAGGCAAGAGAATCCAGGAGTTTGTCGCGAAACAGATGAAGAAGTAATTGTTAATGCGCCCTGCATTCCGCGAACAGAATCAGGAGAAACAACAGAACAAACGCCAAACCGAAAGGAGAAAAACAGATGAAACTGCGAATCGGTTTGCACGGAGAGAGAAGAGTCGCCAAGAACACGCGCGGAAGAGCCTTCTGCGGGCTCGGCGCCTTCGTCGGCAAGGGGCCGACCCTGAGGGCTCACGTCTACACGGCGGCCAATCTGGACGAGATCACGCTGGACAGCCACAAGAAGATGGACCCGGTGCGGCTGGCCAAGCAGTTCGAGGTCGACATGTGCGTCGTCAACAGCGGCCGCTACTGGCTGATGGACGAACAGGAAATCCAGGGCGGTGACGTCGTGAACTTCGATGGCGTCAATCTGCTCTACGGCGGCGAGATGACCGGGGCCGAGATGATGGCCCAGATGAAGACGCCGTATTCGCCCAACCTGATCTTCCGCAACAGCAACTGGATCTGGCACGCCGGCACGCCGGTGCACCTGCTGCGCGATCCCGAGGGCACGACGTGGGTCATGCAGGAGTACACGAAGGATGTCGACCCGACCCTCACCCTCGACAATCTCGCCCAGGTGGGCAGCAAGCTCAAGAACCTGCCGAAGGGGTGGAAGTTCGAGACCAAGGTGCTCACGAAGGAGCTTTCGCTGAACACCGGTCGCTGCGACGGCTGGGCAGCCATCATCCGCGACGAGCTGCACTGCACCTACCAGGGGTGCGGATATGGCGCGGACACCAGCGCCAACTACGTGCCGTAACCCGCAGTGCGTGGAGGTGAACTATAGTGGACGAGCTTGATGAGTCGAGATGTCTGTTGCCAAGCAGGTTCGAAATCCCCCCAACCCCCCTTTAGTAAAGGGGGGCAAGGGGGGATGTGCTCTTGTCTGGGCGCTGGAATCATCTAGCAAAGCGACAGCTTTCTTTTGTCGTCTACTGTAGGATGCGAACGGCAAGCAAGGAGGTGAAGAGATGGCCGAGTCTCGCCACGTCACCGGCGGCAGGGGCGAAGCGCCTGCGGATGATCAGCACCCGAAGAGTGCCGCAGGCGCACCGCCGAAGCACCCCGGGAAGATGAAGCGTACGCTGACCCCTGGCAACTTCTTCAAGACGGTCGCCAACGTCGTGGCCTCGGGCCCCGTCCTTCTCGCAGCCCTGGTCAGGCCGAAAACGTCTGCTGCGCTGCGCGAGAAGGTCATGCTCGGCGTGACGTCGGTCACCGACTGCCGCTACTGCCAGTGGGGTCACACCCACTGGGCCATGGCCCAAGGCGTGCCGCTGGAGGAGGTCAACCAGATCCTCGGCCATCAGATCGAGTCGCTGAAGGCAAAGAACCCGGCCGAGGCCGCGGCGATCCTGTTTGCTCAGCACTATGCGGAGAATCTCGACCAGTTCGATCCGGAATCGATAGAGAACCTGCGCAAGTATTACAGCGACGCCCAGGTGGCCGAGATCCTCGCCTACGTGCGCGCAATCACGCTCGGCAGCCTGACCGGCAACACTGTGGACGCCTTTCTCGGCCGCTTCCGCTGAGTGGGGGTAACGATATTTCGTGGGAGGGTCATAAATCATGAGCAGCCCTGATAAGAAAAAAAGGAACTGGAAGAAAATTCTATTCGAGGAGTTGGTCGAGTACTGGGTAAATGTCGCCTATCTCGCCGTGGTGTTCGCCGCCTTCACGCAGCACCGAAGATTTCTTCTGGCTGCCCATGATATCACGTACACGAATTACTGGGTGGCCGTGATCCAAGCGCTGATACTTGCAAAAGTCATCATGATCGGGGCTGTGTTCCGCCTCGGTCGCGGCCTTGAACACAAGCCCCTGATTTATCCCACCCTTTACAAGACGGTCGTCTTCACTCTCTTTGTCGCCGTCTTTACCCTCATGGAGCATGCGGTCAAGGGCCTGTTGACGGGGAAGGGGCTCATGGGAGGTCTTGTTGATTACTTTGGGAAAGGACCCTATGAATTTCTCGCCGGCTGTGTGATCATTTTCGTGGCTTTTATCCCCTTCTTCTGTGTCAAGGAGTTGGGGAGGGTGTTGGGACAGGACAAAATAACGGCTCTCTTTTTCCGGAGAAGAGCGGTCGAGAGAGGATTGATGCATGGGTGCTGCACACAAGTTTCAGTGGCCCACGGTGTTTTCAGGTTTGCGAGGATTCACCTGGGCAAATTTTCCCAGCGAGATCTCAGCCGGCATTACCCTGGCGGCCTTGATCATCCCCCTCAATATAGGATATGCGCAGGTGGCCGGCTTGCCTCCTGTGTTCGGCCTCTATGCGGGCATCATTCCACTCGCCATATTTGCCATCTTCACCAGCTCGCGCCATGTCGTGGGAAGCCCGGATGCCCCCATTGCTGCGATCATGGGAGCGATGCTGATCGGCTTTGCTCCGATAGGAGACCCGCTGCGTGTGCAATATGCCTTGGCCCTTGCTTTGATGTGCGGCCTGCTGTTCTTTGTGTTCTGGCTTTTCCGGCTGGCGTTTCTCGCCAATTTCCTCTCCCGGGCGGTGTTGGCCGGCTTCATCACGGGCCTGGGGATCGAGGTGTTGACCAACCAGGTCAGAAGGATCCTCGGGGCTTCTCATGCAGCAGGATCGGGATTGGCGGCGATCGCCGAACAACTCCATGGTTCGATGGCCACTTCCGTTGACACCACGGGTTATTTCGTGGAGCTCATCGCCCTGTTTGAGTCCATACCTCATGCGAATCTCTACTCAGTCGCGATCGGGCTGGGCGCTTTTGTGATCGTGCGTCTAATGAAAGCATACGTGCCCAAAGCACCGGCGGCGTTGATAGCCCTGATCCTGATGACGCTCATCGTGGCCGTGTTCGGCTTGGATCAAAAAGGGGTTAGCGTGCTGGGGTCGCTGCCGTCGGGACTGCCATCCCTGACGCTGCCCAACGTGCCGCCAGCCGACTATTTGCGCCTGCTGCCCGGCGCCATGGCGGTGGTCGGCATCACCCTGTGCGAGGCATTGCTGCTGGTCCGCAGCTGCAGCCGCAAGCACAACACCAAGGCGGACGGTGACCAGGTGTTGTTTGCCTACGGCATGGCCAGTGTAGCCAGCGGGTTCACCGGTTCGTTGGTCTCGGGCCCCAGTGCCTCGCGCACCGCGGCAGTGGACGCTGCCGGGTCCCGCACCCAACTCTCCAGTCTGGTGGCGGCAGTGGCGGTCGCGCTGGTCATGGTCTTCTTTACAGAGGAGCTGGCGTACCTGCCCACTGCGGCATTGGCCGGGGTTGTCGCCAGTGCCGTGTTGAATCTGATCGAGGTCGAGGAGCTTCGAGAATTGTGGCACATGCGCCGGTCTGAATTCTGGATTGCTGCCGTCTGCCTGCTCGGTGTCCTGGTGTTTGGGCCATTACAGGCTGTCATCATTGCCTTTCTGCTTGCCACGATCGATCTGCTCCGGCGGGCGTCCCGGCCCGGCACCTGGGTGTTACGGGAAGCACCGGACGGCAGTCATTTTGTGCCTGAGGAAACAGACCATGCCCCTGAACCTTCCGGGATCATCATTTATCGCTTCGGCGCGCCGCTCTATTTCGCCAACGCCACTCTTTTTGAGGAAGAGGTGGAGAAACTGGTCTCGCAAGCCGCCACACCCGTCAAATGGTTTGTGCTGGATGCGGAAGCGATGGTGGATATTGATACCACCGGTGAGGAAGTCCTGCATCAGGTTCTGACGTGGCTGGCCAAGCGTGGCGTGACCGTTGCCCTGAGCCGCGCCAATCAGCCGACCACTGCATTGTTGGCGCGTTACCATCTGCTGAAATTGATCGGGGAAAACCGGCTGTACCCGACCAACCGCCATGCGATCGAGGCATTTCGCCGGGAGACGGGGCAAGCCGAAAAAAGCGAGGTGAGATGCGTCGGTAATAGGTGAGAGGAGAACTCAATAACATCAGGAGAGCATACGGTAATCCGTTTCATGGAGGCGGCCGGGCCTGGTTGTACAGACAAACCGGCACCATAGAAAGGAGAAATAACATGAGCAACTATCGATCCAACTGGCTGGCAACTGCAGCGCTTTTCATGCTGACCATTGTTATTATCATTGCGATGGTCGCGGCGCTGCCCGGTACTTCGAACGCGCGTGACCGAGGAATCAATCAGCCTGGTGCGGCGGGAAACGTCGGGCGTGACCCGGAATCAACCAGCCCGGTGCGGCGGGAAACGTCGGGGGTGACCCTGGAATCAACCAGCCTGGTGCAGCGGGTAAGTCGTGATCCCGGAATCAACCAGCCTGGTGCGGCGGGAAACGTCGGGGGTGACCCTGGAATCAACCAGCCCGGTGCAGCGGGCAATGTCGGGGGTGACCCCGGAATCAACCAGCCTGGTCCGGCGGGAAATAGGAGGGGTATCCGCCGCTAACGACGCAACTTCTACGAGGCCAAGTACCAGGGAAGCACCCTGGTGTATGTAACGACGGAACCGAAATGAAAGCATCGCCAAGCTAATGAGCAAATTGTAAAGTTATTTTTGCGCAGACTGTAAGAGGAGGATTGTATGCACACACAGTGGAGAGCAATTCGCGGCACGAAACTCATTTTGATCGCCTCAGCGCTTTGGCTCGGCGTGCTCGGCGCCGGTCAGGCCGTTGCGGGCGGACTCCTGCTTTACGAGGTCGGCACATCCGACGTAGGACTTGCTTCGGCCGGCTGGGGTGCGCGGGCGCAGGATGCCTCGGCCATACTCACCAACCCGGCCGGCATGACGCGCCTCGAGGGCTCGCAGGCCCTTCTCGGAGTGCAGGCGCTTTACGGCGACTATGGGTTTTCGATCGGGTCCGGGACTTCGTCGAACCTCGGCACCGGTGACGGCGGCAATCCTATTGGCTGGTTCCCGGGCGGCGGCGCGTTCTTCAGTTACAGCGCTTCGCCCGACCTCAAGCTCGGCTTCGCCATGACGGGAAACCTCGGTCTTGCCGGGAGTTACGACGAAGACTGGGTCGGCCGCTACTATGTCCAGGACATCACGATGCTTGGACTTTCGTTCCTGCCCTCGATCGCCTACAAGGCGACCGACAAGCTCTCGCTCGGGGCGAGCGTGAATGCCATGTACGGCATCTCCAAGTACAAGTTGGCGATCAACATCCCGGATGCGCAGCGGCCGGGGAATTTTGTACCCGTTCGCCGGGCGGAAACCGACGCAGGGATGAACTTCGAGGACGAGACCTGGGGCTGGGGCGTCATCCTGGGGCTGCTCTACGAGTTCAACCCGGCACCCGGCTCGGGTTCACCTGGAACTCGCAGATAGACCTCGACTTCAGCGCCCCGCCCGAGTTCTCAAACCTGGGTCAGCTCGGGACCACTCTTCAGAACGCGGGGCTGTTGAACCCGAATATCAACATGGGAATCAAGGTTCCGCAGCAGCTGATGGCGAGCGTCTTCCATCAGCTTAACCCTCGATGGGCGCTGCTGGGCAGTGTGGGCTGGCAGCAGTGGTCGAAGTTCGGCCAGCTGCAGCTCGGCATCGACAACACGGCCAATCCCACCAGCCTCACGAAGGACCTCGACTTCAAGGATACCTGGCACTTCGCGGCGGGCGCGCAATACCGCCTGAGCGACCCGTGGCTGCTCAATTTCGGTGTGGCCTATGACTCAAAATTCCAGAGCGGCCCAACGGTTTCCCCGATCCTTCCGGTGAATGATGCCTGGCGTTTCGGTGCCGGCGTCCAGAACCAGGTGAGCAAGACTTTCAGCTGGGGCGTTGCGGCCGAGTACGCTTACGGAGGCACGCTCGACGTGAACCTGCAAAGTACATCGCCGGTACCGACGGGCGGCCGGGGCGATCTCGTCGGCTCGTTCCCGGACACAGGCATTTTCTTCATCGCCTTCAATTTCAACTGGGTGTTCTGATCGGCGGCGGATTTTGTGTGAAGGGGGAAGGAACCATGGCGGACCAGAGAATCATCGATGTAGAGGAGCAGAAGCGCTTGAATGACGCGCGCGAGGCAGGAATCCCGTGGAAGAAATGGGGGCCCTACCTCAGCGAGAGGCAGTGGGGCACGGTCCGCGAGGACTACAGCGAGGACGGCAACGCCTGGGATTATTTCTCCCATGCCCAGTCGCGCTCACGAGCCTACCGGTGGGGCGAGGACGGACTGGGGGGAATCAGCGATGAGAAGCAACGGCTGTGCTTCGCTCTCGCGCTGTGGAACGAGCGCGACCCCATCCTGAAGGAGCGCCTGTATGGACTCACCAACAGCGAGGGGAACCATGGGGAGGACGTGAAGGAGTACTACTTCTACATCGACAGCACTCCCACCCACTCCTACATGAAGTACCTGTACAAGTACCCGCAGCGGGAGTTTCCCTACCGCGACCTGGTCGAGACGAACCGGCGACGGTCGCGGGAGGAGTTCGAGTACGAGTTGCTCGATACTGGCGTCTTCGACGATGACCGCTACTTTGACGTGTTCGTGGAATACGCCAAGGAGGGCCCGGAAGACGTGCTCGTCCGCATCACGGTTCACAATCGCGGGCCTGAACCGGCCAAGCTTCGGCTGTTGCCGACGCTGTGGTTCCGGAACACGTGGTCGTGGGGAGAGGGCGACCGAAAGCCTTCACTGCGTGAGGCGGGGCCGGGCGCCATTCAAGCCTCCCACCACGAATTGGGCGAGTATCGTCTCTATTGCGATGGGGACCCGGAGCTGCTGTTCACGGAGAATGAGAGCAATGCCCAGCGCCTCTGGGGCCAGCCCAATGCGTCTCCGTACGTCAAGGATGCGTTCCATGCGTACGTCATCTCGGGACAGGGCGAGGCGGTGAATCCCGCCAAGGCGGGGACCAAGGCTGCGGCCCACTATACGCTGGAAGTGCAGGCGGGCGGCAGCAGAACGGTCCGCCTGCGCCTCACAGCCGCCCCGGCGGAAGACGCCTTCAGCGGCTTCGAGGAGATATTCGAAAGCCGGATCGGAGACGCGGACGAATTCTACGGTCGGATCACGCCGAAATCCCTGAGCGAGGACGAGCGCCGGGTGCATCGCCAGGCACTGGCGGGAATGCTCTGGAGCAAGCAGTACTACTACTTCGACCTGGAGCAATGGCTGATTGAGCACAAGAGCCATCCGCTGCTCGAATCCGCTCGGTCGGGCGTGCGGAACACGGAATGGTTTCACATGCTCAACGCCGACGTGATCTCCATGCCGGACAAGTGGGAGTATCCGTGGTATGCGGCCTGGGACCTGGCCTTCCACACGACCACCCTGGCCCTGGTCGATTTCGACTTTGCCAAGGAGCAACTCCTGCTCATGCTGCGCAGTCTCTATTTCCACCCCAACGGGCAAATTCCCGCCTACGAATGGAACTTCAGCGACGTGAATCCCCCGGTGCACGCCTGGGCCACGCTCTATCTCTACAAAATGGAGCGGACTCTGGGCCGGGCAGACCTTCGTTTCCTGGAGCGGTCCTTTCAGGGGTTGATGCTGAACTTCAACTGGTGGGTGAACCGGAAGGACCCTGCCGGCCGGAACGTCTTCGCCGGGGGCTTTCTGGGGCTGGACAACATCGGCGTATTCGACCGGAGCGCACAACTGCCGACGGGTGGATCACTGGAGCAGGCGGACGGGACAGCCTGGATGGCGTTCTACTGCCAGTGCATGCTGGAGATGGCCCTGATTCTGACCGAATACGACTCGATGTACGAGGATGTCGCCTTCAAGTTCATCCAGCATTTCATGTGGATTTCCTATGCCATGGACCGCATCGGCGAGCATCACGACGAGATGTGGGACGAGCAGGACGGCTTCTTCTACGATCTGCTTCGCCTGCCGGACGGCCGGGCCATGCGGCTGAAAGTGCGGTCCCTGGTGGGGCTGCTGCCGCTGTGCGCAGCCACGGTGTTCGAGGGAGATGCCGTCACGCGCTATCCGAAACTGATGGAAATGATCGCCCTCTTCCGGAAACGACATCCAGAGTTGGTTTCCCATGTGGCCCCGACCGACGAGGGGTTCATCGGATACAAAGGACGGCGGCTGTTGTCGATCCTCAGCAAGAAAAAGCTGGAGCGAGTGCTCGGTTACCTTCTCGACGAGAACGAGTTTCTCGGGCCGCACGGGATCCGTTCCCTCTCGCGGGTTCACCTGGATCATCCCTTTACGTTCTGGGTAGGTCATCAGGAGTACAAGGTGCAGTACCTGCCGGCTGAATCGAATACCGGGATGTTCGGCGGGAACTCCAACTGGCGAGGTCCGGTCTGGATGCCGGTCAATGTGCTCATCGTCCGGGCGCTGTTGAACCTGTACGGCTTTTACGGCGACGAATTCAAGGTTGAGTGTCCGACCGGCTCCGGCCGGTACATGACGCTGTTTGAAGTGGCACAGGAGATTTCCCGCCGGCTGGCAGCGACGTTCCTGCGCGATGCCGATGGACGACGGCCGGTCTACGGACGGACGGCCAAGTTCCAGGAAGATCCGCATTGGCGCGACCTGATCCTGTTCTACGAGTACTTCCACGGCGACAATGGCGCGGGGCTCGGGGCAAGCCACCAGACGGGGTGGACCGGTCTGGTCGCCCTCCTCATGGACTTGTTCGGTCGTATCGACCCCAAAACCATGCTGGAGACCGAACGCGCGCGCTATGCCGCCCGACTCGTGAGGGAGCAGGTGGGCGGAGAACCGACGGGCGGGAATTAGGGAGGAATATGTCCGATCTTCGCTATCCTTCGCTGTACCAGATCAACACCCGTGTCTGACGAAAGCGATTGACATGGAAGCTAAAAAGGAGGTTACCCGATGAAAGCGATCACGGTAGAACCTAAAAAGCCCGGGACAGTCCGGTACGAAGATTTTCCGGAGCCCGAAATAGGCGAGGGCTCGGTCCTCGTGGAAGCCATTGCCGCCGCTGTCTGTGGAACGGACGTCGAGATCGCCGAAGGGAAATACGGCTGGGCGCCTCCGGGCAAGACGCGTCTGGTGCTGGGACACGAATCCCTTGGCCGGGTCATTGACCCAGGTCCAAGGAGCTTACTCAAAAAGGGAGACCTGGTGGCCGGGATTGTCCGGCGTCCGGACCCGGTTCCCTGCCCCAATTGTGCGGTGGGTGAATCCGACATGTGCCGCAACGGCCGGTACACCGAACGGGGGATCAAAGAAATCCACGGATTTATGTCGGAGCGCTGGCGCATCGAACCCGAGTACGCAATCAAGGTGGAACCTGCCCTGGGAATCCTCAGCGTGCTTCTCGAGCCGACGACGGTGATCATAAAGGCCCTGGAGCAGGTCCTCGCGGTCGGGCAACGCGCCTTCTGGGAACCGAAGACCGTGCTCGTGACCGGAGCCGGCCCGATCGGCCTTTTGGCGGCCGGTGTGGCGAGTCTGGGAGGATACGAGGTCCATGTCCTCGATCGTGTCGAAACCGGACTGAAGCCCGACCTCGTGGCCGCCCTCGGCGCGACGTATCACTCCGGGAGCGTATTGGATATCGGCTTCGAGCCGGACGTCATCGTCGAGTGTACGGGTGTTGGATCGGTGATTGCGGACTCCGTCCAGAAGATCGGAGCCGGCGGGGTCGTCTGCTTGACGGGCGTGGGAGCGGGCGGGCTCGTCAGCCGGGCCGTGGGCGACATGGCAGCGGCGGCGGTCCTGAAGAACAATGTGATTGTCGGCAGCGTGAATGCGAACAAGCGTCACTGGTACAAAGCGAATCAAAGGTTGACAGCCCTTGACCCGAAGTGGCTGAGCCGCCTGATCACCCGCTATGAAAAGCCGGAAAATTTCAAGCAGGCTCTTGAGAGAAAACCCGACGACATCAAAGTCGTCATCCAGTTCGGCGAGGTGTGATTTCGGCGCGTTGGAAAGGAGGCTATGATGGCTTCACCCTGGATCGACGTTTCGGTAACGCTAAGAACCGGCATGGTCAGCTGGCCGGGCGATCCGCCAGCCCGTATCAGCCATGCCTTGGACATGGAGCGGGGTGACCCGTGCACGGTGTCGCTCCTTGAGATGGGCGCGCATACAGGCACCCACATGGATGCGCCCGCGCACTTTGTCCGCGGCGGCATCGGGATCGACGACATGCCGCCGGACGCGGCCATCGGTTCGGCGAGGGTAATCCCCATCCGTGACCGCAAGTCCATCAAGCCCGGTGAACTGGTACGGCATGCTATCCGGCGCGGCGAGCGGGTCCTGTTCAAGACCCACAACTCAGCTCACTGCTGGGATACCGACAGGTTTGTCGAGGACTTCGTGTACCTTTCGGCAACAGCGGCCCAGTATCTCGCTGAGCGGCAGGTGCGGCTGATTGGCGTAGACTATCTTTCCGTCGGCGGTTTCCATGCAGATGGAGTGGAAACTCACCAGGCCCTGCTCAAGGCCGGCATCTGGATCATTGAGGGGCTTAATCTGAAGCGGGTCCGACCGGGTCGAGTACAGCTGGTCTGCCTGCCTCTTAAGATCGCCGGAGGCGATGGTGCACCGGCCCGGGCGCTGGTGCGTCCGATAGACCGTTATCTATGAAATCAATACCTGGGTTTGGTTTCAGGTAACAGTTTAGCTCTTTGAAATAAACACAGAAAAAGGCCATGGAGGTCTCTCTAAAAACAGGAAACGAAGAGTGTTCGGGAAAGACTCCGCAGATAAGGGGCAGCGAAGGCGGCGCGGCGAGGGTTTCACCGGCGCCTGCCAGATGGGTATTACGTGGCAAGTTCCCCGCCAGCCCTCCGCCCGCCTCACCCATGACCTAGAGCTTGCCATTGATGTGTGGCGTCTTCGTTGTTCTGTTTTTAGAGAGACCTCCATGGCCTAAGCCATCCATATCAAAGAGCTAAACTGTTACGGTTTCAGGAATTGAGCCAGGAATACAAAAGGCCGGTAACTTTAGCCAATGTACCCCGAGAGAAGAGGAGATGGCAAAACCGGATCAAACCTATGGGACCAAAGTCCAATATACACCGGTTCGTATGAAGGGTATCAATAGAGGACATGAGATGGCACGAGGGCCGGAATGTTAACCTCAAGTAAATGAGAGGTGAGCGTATGAACCAAACTGTTAAAGCTCCTTTAATCGACACCATCCTGAGGATCGTTGTCCTTTTCGGGCTCATTGCCTGGTGCATCGGGATCATCCTCCCCTTCATCGAGCCCGTGATCTGGGGTGCCATCATTGCCGTCGCCCTGCACCCCTTCTTTGCGAGGGTAAAACGCTGGATGGGGAACAGGAATACGCTGGCAGGGGTCCTGTTGACCCTGCTGATCCTTGTCATCCTCCTGCTGCCAAGCGCCTGGGTTATCAAATCGCTGGTTGAAGGGATACAAAGCCTGGTTGTGCAGTTCAAGAACCAGACCCTTGTGATCCCTCCCCCTGACCCGTCTGTTGCAGGATGGCCCCTGATCGGGAAACCTGTTTCGGAATATGGTTGCTGGCCTCCCAGAGCCTGGAATCGGTTATCACGACCTACAGGGAACCCCTGTCGAAACTGGGAATGACTTTTCTCGGGCCGCTGGGCGGTTTCGGGAAGAGCCTCATCATGTTTTTCGTCTCGGTGATCATCGCCGGCGTATTCCTCATCAAAGCCGATGCTTCAGCCGATTTTGTGCGGAAACTGATCCGTCGCCTGGTCGGTGAACGCAGCGATGAGATCCTCCCTGTCACAGGAGCAACGATCAAGAATGTGGCCAAAGGCATCCTCGGGGTTGCATTCTTTCAGTTTGTTGCAGCCGGTACGGTGTTCCTGTTGGCTCATGTACCTCTTGCAGGACTTTGGGCCTTTGCTGTCCTGGTTTTTGCCATTGTTCAATTGCCTTCGGCCATTGTCATCATACCCGTCATCATTTACCTTTTCTCGGCAAAAGAGCTGATGCCGGCTATCCTGTGGGCGATCCCGCTGCTGCTCATCGCCCTCTCCGATAATGTGCTGAAACCGCTGCTCATGGGCAAAGGCTCCAGCGTGCCGATGCTGGTCATCTTCCTCGGCGCCATCGGTGGATTCATTTTCTCCGGCTTGATCGGGCTGTTCACCGGGGCCATCGTTCTTTCAGCAGGTTACACTCTGATGGTGCACTGGATCGGCGAAGGGCAGAAGTAACAGAAACCCCTATTTCGGGCATTGGGTCGGTATCAGGAAATTCTAAATGGAAGAACTTCATAGGATATGAGGCCCTGGCCCAGGAGGTGAAAGATGAGAGAAGAGCTCAAAGTTTCGTGGAGGATGAGGACTCCGAAGATTCGCGGGGTCGACGCATGGAACCTGGTTAGAGGAATGGTGCTGGGGCTTGCGTGCGCGCTCATGGCCACAGGGTGTGCTACGGCTGTTGCGTACCGCGCCCCCGTGGCCGGCCCCCAGACGACCTGTGTTATGCCTGCGCCGGATCGCGACTCTGTCGTGGGTGTAGCCTTATCGGGCGGGGGCAGCCGTGCGGCCCTCTTCGGGGCGTCGGGACTGGAGGCGCTCGCCCAGGTTCGCGCCCCCGGCGGAGGCTCTGTGCTGGATCAGGTCACACACCTCTCCAGCGTCTCCGGCGGCAGCGTGGCGGCCAGCTACTTTGCCATGAAAAAGCCCTCGAAGGGGACGGGCGTCCTGGGGCCTGACGGGGCGTTGACGGACGACTACAAGACCTTCTTTGCGGACTACAAGAACAACGTGAGTCAGGATTTCGAAAGCGCGCTTCTCTGGCGCCAGATCGGGAGTTTTCGCTGGATCCTCAACCCGGCCTTGGCGGCCCAGTCACTGACCGAACTGTTTACAGAACGCCTGCTGGGTCCTGTCACCTTTGCAGACCTGAGTGTTCGGGAGGCGCGGGGGGACAGCCCGAGGCTGATCATCAACACCACGCTTTACAACAACGGCCGGCGGTTGGCGATGACCACCCTGCCCCCTGACACCTTTCGCTACGATTTTTTCGGAGAGCTGAATCAATCGCTGGCCAAGCGGGGGAAGTCCGCCGAGTACCCGCCACTCCTTGTGCGCCGCTGGGAATCGATTCTCCCGCTGACCCCGCTTGACCTCAAGATGGACCCGTGCCCCGTAAAACTTGCAGGCGCCGTCACCGCTTCGGCCTCGTTTCCCCCGCTCGTGGGGCCGATTACCTTTGGCGTGGGGGAAGGGGAGCAGTACTGGCACACCGGCGACGGCGGGCTCTATGAAAACTCCGGAACCGAGTCACTTCTTATTGCATTTCTGAAGCAGCTGCAGGCTAAGAAGTCTCGCCGAGCCCTGATTATCGCCTTTGAGAGTTCTTACCCCTTCTCCGTGGGTTACCGGAAACTGACCAAACGCCCGGAGCCGTGGACCCTGGGCAGTTACGACTTTTCTCGGATCCCCGGCATCATGGAGGAACGCGCTACGGCTTACATGGGCTTGTTCTACCGCAGCATGCAGATCGAGGGAGTGTTCCCCGACAACCAGACCGTACGCGTGATCATCCTGCGCCACACCGACGCAAAGTGGAAGGAGGATCTCAGCGATCTGCCCCAGGTTTGCCGCGAGGAGTCGCCCCCGCTGGATTCGCCGACAGCCGTGGTGGAGCGCATCGCCGAGATCCCGACCCGTTTCAAGCTGGCCTCCGAGTGCGACCGGCAACTTCTTATGACGGCTGCGGCCAAGGTGGTCGCACAGAACAAACAGGAAATAGAGGATTATCTGGCCGGCCGCCGGACGCAGGAAGGCACCACACGCTGAGGGCGTGCAACTTCGAGGATAAAATTGCTGTATTTGCCGGAAGCAGAGGGACCGGCCGATCTAGGCTCAATTGTCTCCCCGATGCTTCCCGTGAATGCGGATTCCTGGCAACAACGCGAGAAAGAAACCCTCATGAAGATGCTGGAGGTGTAGAAAGGAGAGGAGAGATATGAAGAAGAAGAAAAGGCCGTTGATAACAGCATTGACCGTGTTTCTGGCGCTCCTGCTGGGGGCCCCGCTGGGAGTCCTCGCGCAGAGCGGAGGCGAGCAGAAGACTTTTAAGCAGGAAGAGTTGGATCAGATGATAGCGCCCATCGCCCTCTACCCTGACTCCCTGCTCACCCAGATACTGATGGCTTCCACCTATCCGCTTGAGGTTGTGCAGGCTGATCGCTGGGCAAAGAAGAACAAGGATGTGAAGGGTGACGCGTTGACAAAGGCTCTTGAAGCTCAGCCCTGGGACCCGAGCGTCAAGTCCATGGTGAACTTTCCCCAGGTGTTGGCCATGATGAGCGAGAAACTCGACTGGACACAGAAATTGGGCGACGCATTCCTCGCACAGCAGAAGGACGTGATGGACACGACCCAGAAGCTTCGAAAGAAAGCGCATGCAGAGGGGAATCTGAAGACGACCAAGGAGCAGGTTGTCAAGGTCGAAAAAGAGGTCATCATCATCGAACCGGCCAACCCACAGGTCGTCTATGTCCCGACCTACAGCACGACCGTGGTGTACGGCACCTGGCCTTACCCGGCCTACCCGCCTTACCCCTACTATCCTCCCGGATACGCGCCTGGTGCGGGACTGTTCGGATTTGGAGCCGGAGTCGCCGTAGGCGCCGCGTGGGGTTACGCATGGGGTCACGCAAACTGGAACGGAGGGGATGTCGACGTCAACGTGAACCAGAACACCAACATCAATAACAACATCGACCGAAGCAAGGAACAGAACAAGGTAACGCGCGGCGAGGGCGGGAAGGGATCGTGGCAGCATAACCCTGAACATCGTAAGGGTGTATCGTACAAGGATCAGGGAACCGCTGACAAGTTCGGCAAGGGAGGACCCAAGGATGCGCAGTCACGGGAGTCCTCCCGCGGCCGGGGCGAGTCAGGTAAGCAGGAACCTGGCCGTGGCGATACAGGCAGGCAGGATTCTGGCCGTGGTGATACAGGCAGGCAGGATTCGGGCCGGGGCGATACAGGCAGGCAGGATTCAGCCCGGGGCGAGCAGGCAAAACCTGGCAGTGGTGGTAAATCAAGCCCCTCGACGAAGGAAAGTGGGGGAAAGCAGAGTGCCTTCGGAGGCACGGAGAAAGGGAGTAGTGCGAAGATGGAGAGTGACCGTGGGCAGTCAAGCCGCCAAAGCGCGTCCTCCGCACAATCCTCGCAGAGAGGTGGTGGCGGCAGCAGTGGTTCCAGTGGTGGCCGCAGTGGCGGTTCCAGCGGTGGTGGCGGTGGCGGTGGCCGCAGTGGCGGCGGTGGCGGTGGTGGCGGCGGCAGAGGAAGATAAGGAGGTGAGAACATGCATACCTACACACGGAAAAACGAAAAGTGGCTATTGAGGTTTTTTTGCTCCGTCGCTGTTGCGACATTGATCATAGTGTTGTCTGTCCCGTTGCAGGGTTACGCAGCACAAGCCAGGGAAAAGGTCTTTGCCTCTCCCGAGGAGGCAGTGAAGGCTTTGGTCGATGCAGTGAAAGCCGAGAACTTGGGGGAATTGAGCGCCATCTTCGGCCCCGCAGGGAGAGAAGAGATCTCCTCTGGAGATGCGGTAGAGGACAGGGCAGGGAGGCAGAGGTTCCTCAAGGCTTATGAGACGAAAAATGCCCTGATACGAGAGGGTGACGCGAAGGTTGTGCTTCAGATAGGTGCAGAGGAATGGCCCTTCCCCATCCCTATTGTGAAAAGGGGTGAAAAATGGTCCTTTGATACAGGGAAAGGCAAGGAAGAACTGATCAACCGGCGCATTGGAAGGAATGAGCTGAACACCATCCAGATCTGTCTGGCTTATGTTGATGCACAAAGAGAATACGTGGTTAAGGACCGGGACGGAGATGGTCTTCTCGAATATGCCCGGAAATTAAGAAGTGACCCTGGGAAGAAGAATGGTCTTTATTGGGAGGCGAAAGCGGGCGAGGGGCAGAGTCCCTTGGGTCCTCTCTTTGCCGCAGCCCAGGAAAAAGGTTACAGCAAGGCGGCGGGTGGCAAGCCCGTTCCCTATCACGGGTATTATTACAGAATCCTGACTGCTCAGGGCAAAAGTGCGCCGGACGGGGCTTATGACTACCTTGTCAGAGGAAACATGATCGGCGGATTCGCTCTGGTGGCCTATCCTGCCAAATATGGGGCTTCAGGCGTCATGACCTTTATCGTGAATCACGACGGCGTGGTTTATCAGAAAGATCTGGGCAAAAATACCGAGAAGGCGGCTCTGGCGATGAAGCTCTTCAATCCGGACGGCACGTGGAAGAAAGTGGAATAGGAACAACCTCGACCCTTGTGACCCTGACCCGGAACCAGTGAGGAAGTGGCTGGGGATTGACCAAGAAGGGAGAAGCTCAATCGGTGGTGATTCATATCAGCCCTTGCGAGGGCTGGATTGTCTCAGAAACGCGCCGAACGGGATGAGCTTCGAGCTCGATCTCAAAATATGAAGTACAGTTGTAGTGATCTAAAGGAAGGAGGGTGGTTGAAACCTTCCTTTTGGCTGATTAATATCTGTCACGACGCATCCTTCGCGATATCTTTGGACTGCTAATCACTTGTCCAGGAACGCCAGGAACACGTGTTCCCACTTATGACTAACGATACGGAGCCCTTGGTCGAACCCCATTGCTCGCTCGGCTAATAGTAACCACGGCTTAATTGACCTCTTTTCACCTCTTGGCGGCAGAGATCAGCTTCTCCAGGAGCCCCGATCTTTCTGCCCCGGCCGCGGCGTGCTTATCTTCCGTCCTCTTCTTGATGGTTTACCCCAGGATAGTGAGCGCAATGCCCCACAACTCCCAGGACGCGTCGAGGAGTTCTTTGGCTGCACGGACATTGGGGCATAAGGGACAATCCTATATTAATCGTCTCGAAATAGTATTGAAAGTCCGCTCCCCGTCACCCTTGCCCTCTCCCCCCTGTTGGGTGGAGAGGGGACGATCTTCATGGACGGCGGCGACCAATATACGGGTCATGATCGTTTACGAAGCCATCAAAATTGTTTGCCTTTCAACCCCTTTCCGCAAATTTCTGTTGACAAATTTTCAAAAGAGTTTATTTAAAAGCAACCATTTTTCCATTAGCGGGCATTTGGATTTTTCATTTATGAAGGAGGGCCAAGAGGAATGGCGACACGACCGGCTTTAAAGGAGACTGCCACCCCTTGGGGACTGCTTACCAGCCTTGATCTCTATGACTGCAATCCGGACACGATTCGAAGTGCGGACAAGATAAAGCAGTATGTGGTTGAACTATGCACGCTCATTGACATGAAGCGCTTCGGGGATTGCCAGGTGGTGCATTTCGGTGAAGAAGAAAGAGTAGCAGGGTTTTCCATGATTCAGTTGATCGAGACGTCCCTGATCTCAGGTCACTTTGCCAATTTGACCAACTCGGCCTACATCGACATCTTCAGCTGCAAGGCCTATGATCCGGACAAGATTGCCGCATTCACCCGGGAGTTCTTCGAGGCCAGTTTTGTGGAAGTGCACATGACCAAGAGAATGTAACGGCTACTTGATGCAGACTTTCCTGACCTGCTGAATGTCCGTGAGCCCCAGGAACACCTTCCGGATGCCGTCCTGCATGAGGGTGGTCATCCCTCCCTTTACCGCCTCCTCCCGGATTCTCTCCATCACGGCTTTGGTCTGAATCAGAGCTTTGACCTCATCGGATCCTTCCAGAAGCTCCACAATCGCTGTTCTTCCCCTATACCCGTTGTTGCACTTCTCGCAACCCTTTGCCTTGTGAAGGACCAGATCATCCGTATACGGGAATCCCAGGGCGTTAAAGTTCCCGGCATAGGACCGGACCAGGGCATCGTATTCTGCGCGGCTGGGATGATAGGGCTCCCTGCAGCTCTTGCAGAGGGTTCTTACAAGGCGCTGGGCAAGCACCCCCAGAAGGGCATCTGCAAAATTGAAGGGGTCCATCCCCATGTCCAGGAGCCTGACAATGGTCTCAGGGGCGGTATTGGTGTGAAGGGTGCTGAAAACCAGGTGACCGGTGAGAGACGCTTCGATCCCCGTGGAGACCGTTTCATGGTCCCGCATTTCACCCACCATGATCACATCCGGGTCCGCCCTCAGGAAGGACCGCATCGCTGCAGCAAAGTCAAGGCCGATCTTGGGCAAGACCTGGACCTGGCGAAGCCCTCTCTGGGTGATCTCCACCGGATCTTCCGCGGTCCAGATTTTGGTTTCGGGCTTGTTGATGTGGGCCAGAACCGAGTGGAGGGTTGTGGTTTTCCCGCTGCCCGTAGGTCCGACACAAAGAACAATCCCGTACGGCTTGCTGATGATGTTGAGCAGGAGATTGTAGTCTCTTTCATTGAGCCCCATTTTGGCCAGATGGATAGGCTCCCCTGCTTGCAGAATGCGCATGACCACGTCTTCTTCTCCGCCCACCGTGGGAATGGAGGCCACCCGAAGCTCAATGTCCAGGGGGCCGAATTTTTTAAACTTGATTTTGCCGTCCTGGGGTTTTCTCCGTTCAGAGATGTCGAGGTCCGCCATGATCTTCAATCGGGAGACAAGTGCCTTTCGGTAATGGTACGGCACGGTCTGGTATTTCTGACACTGCCCATCGACCCTCAATCGGATTTCCGCCCCCTCCTTGCCGGGATAGGGCTCGATGTGGATGTCCGAGCAGTTCTTCTTCTGAGCATCGGTGATGATTTTATTCACGAGCTGCACAATGATGCTATCGTTTTCGGTGAGCATTTCTGCTCCTGCTTCCATCTCCTCCTGTTCCTGGACGTCCATCTTGTTCAGGATTTCATCAATGGACCCTTCCTCCTGCATTCGCGGCGTCCCGTAGAAATAGTCCAGGAAGTGGAGAATATCGTCGCGGAACCCGACAGCGAACTCGTAGCCTTCTGCGGGAAGCAAAGACTTGATGCTGTCGATCCTGTCCAGCCGCGTAGGGTTGTCGATGAGGATCTTGATTTTGCCGTCTACCCTCCCTAAGGGAACCCAAAGGTTGTTCTTGAGATACACCGGTTTGAGCTTTGCCAGCAGATCCCCTGGAATCGGGTAATTGCTGTCAAAGGGGACATAGTCGCAGTTGTAATACTGGGCGACCGAGCGGCCCACATCGTCTTTTCTCACTTTCATTTCTTTGAGGAAAATGGATTCGATCGACACATTTTTGGACCGGGCCATGGAAATGGCGTTCTCCAATTCACTTTCGGTGATGATGTTGTTGTCAATGAGATAGTCAAACTTGGTGCGTTTGACCCGTTGCTGGGCCATCTTCTTCTGATTGAAGAAAGCGATGCCGAGCACCTTGGCCATCTCTACACCCGAGTTCTGATCTTCCAGACTGAACCGGTCCCCCCCTTTTTTGTTGATGAGCTGAAGAACGCCGATCACATATTTCTTGTAAAAAATGGGAACCGTGAGGATCTGTTTGGTCATATATTTCGTTTTTTCGTCCCAGCTCTTATCAAAAGTGAGATCCCGGTCAATCAGCTTCAGTTCAGGGGCATCGTAGGCGTTCACGATATTGGTAATCTGCGCGTTGTTCGCCGTGTATCCGGCGAGACTCTTATTGTTGATGGGGACCCGGATTTCCTGTATGGCCCCTGCTGCAAAGCGGGAATAGACCTCTTTCCTCTTGCCGTCCACGACGTAAATGGTGATCCGGTCCGCGTCAAAAAGGCTCAGAATTTTTTCTCTGAGGTTGATCAGGATTTCATTGATGTCTTTTGCAGCATGAATCTGATTGCCAATATCGTGCAGGGCTTTGTAGTAAGAAAGCTTTTGCTGATGATCCGGCTCTCGATCTATCTTTGCGTCCATCCCTTAAATCCTCCTGGGGCAGCCTGTGTGCCCCTGTTCGAGTTTCCTCTGTGCTTCAGGCATTTCCTCGACGGATATTATCTTAATTTGTTTTGCCCTTTTTTGGAAGACAAAATCACCCCCCCCTTTTGGCGCCAGACGGACTCAGCCTCTCTCGCAGATCCCATTCCTGGATTATCCCTCCCCGTCGTCTGAAGGGTCGAGCGTAAAAAAACTTGACACACCAGGCTATTTTTCATTATACACCCTTTATTATCTTCCTATTTACAGCGGCAGTTCTAAGCTCCAATTTATACGGGTACCTCCTGTTACGGCTCAATGAAGAGGCGATTTTTCGAACACACCCTTACTTCCCGGTGGCCTAGAGATATCAAGGCATCTCGCCGATTCCTGGGAAATAGAGTTTGTTGTGATGCTCTGAGGTCAGCCTGGACAGCCGGGCTGTATTAGAAACAACAACGATGAAGAAGGAGGGAGTATGGAGGTCAAAAAGATTTTTCTACCCGAGTCGGAATTGCCCCGTCAATGGTACAACATCCTTGCAGACATGCCTACACCTATGGAACCACCGCTTCACCCGGGGACCGGAAAACCTGTTGGTCCAGAGGATCTGGCCCCCATTTTCCCCATGAATTTGATCGAGCAAGAAGTCAGCACAAAGAGGTTCATCGACATCCCGGAAGAGGTCCTGAAGATCTATACCATCTGGCGGCCTACGCCAATGTACAGGGCTTACAATCTTGAGAGGTTTCTCAAGACTCCTGCCAAGATCTATTTCAAGAACGAGGGGGTAAGCCCGGCAGGCAGCCACAAACCCAACACATCCGTTCCGCAGGCCTATTACAATAAGATCGCAGGGACCAAGCGGATCGCCACCGAGACCGGTGCGGGCCAGTGGGGCAGCGCCCTGTCCATGGCTTGTGCGTTTTTCGGCCTGGAATGCAAGGTCTACATGGTTAAGATCAGTTTTAACCAGAAGCCCTACCGCCGGCTCATGATGGAGACCTGGGGGGCCAACTGCGTGGCAAGCCCGAGCACGGAGACCAAAGCCGGCCAGTCGATCCTGGCTCAGAACCCGGATTCTCCCGGAAGCCTCGGGATTGCCATCAGTGAGGCCGTAGAATCCGCTGTCACGGGCAAGGACAGCAAGTATTCCCTGGGCAGCGTGTTGAACCACGTGATGCTGCATCAGACCGTCAACGGCCTGGAATGCCAGAAGCAGATGGCGATTGCAGGCGACTACCCGGATGTGATCATCGGGTGTTGCGGTGGAGGGAGCAATTTCGCCGGGTGTGCCTTCCCCTTTGTCAGGGATAAGATCAACGGCAAGAAGATCGACATCATTGCCGTGGAACCCACGTCCTGCCCGACCATGACCAGAGGGCCCTTTGCTTATGACTTTGGGGATACTGTTATGATGACCCCTCTCATGCCCATGCACACCCTTGGGCATGGCTTTGTCCCGGCTCCCATTCACGCCGGCGGGCTGAGATACCATGGGATGGCTCCAACCGTGTCCCAGCTGATTTTGGACGGTCTTATCCGCCCGGAAGCGGTCCCACAGCTGGAGACTTTTCAAGCCGGTATCACTTTTGCCAGAACCGAGGGCTTCATCAGCGCTCCGGAAACAAACCATGCTATCGCCATGATGATCCGCGAGGCGATCAAAGCCAGGGAGGAAGGCAAGGAAAAAGTCATCCTGCTGAACTGGAGCGGCCATGGTTTGGTGGATATGGGCGCTTACGAGGCTTACCTCAGGGGCAAGCTGTCCGATCATGCCCTGCCTGAAGAGGAAATTCAAAGGGCGCTGAGAGACATCAGCAAGTTGCCTAAACCCAGGCAGTATAGACCTGGCAAAATTTAGGGGCCTCACAGAAGTTTTTCATTCACGCCGGAGATCGACGCCGTCGACCTCCGGCGTTATTTCTGGTAAACATTTAAATGAGAAAAATCTCAATCAGGTAGTAACCTATGAAAAAAGAAAGCACGCCGCCGGGAGACGATTTCATGATCCGGTGCCCGAGACTCGGCAATCCTGTCGCGTTCTCCTACTGCCGAATCGAAAGCAAGGGGCTGCCCTGTTTCAAGATCATGGATTGCTGGTATGATCATTTTATGATAGAAGATTTCCTGCGTCAGGAACTCAAACCCGATGAATGGGAGAAGGTCTTCAACCAGCCTCCAAAACCAAAGGTCCTCACGCTCGTTGAATTGATTGAAGAGGCAAAAAAGAGAAAGACGGAAGAGAAATGAAAAGAGAAGAGATCATGTTGGGAAACGGGGCGATTGCCCTCGGACTTCTGGAGGCCGGTTGCCAGGTCGTCACCTCCTATCCCGGCACGCCGAGCTCGGAAATCCTGCCGGAGGTCATTCGCCTGGTCAAATCAGAAAACCTCAACACCTACGTCGAGTGGTCGACCAATGAAAAAGTAGCCCTTGACAACGCCTTCGCTTCCTCGATCACGGGCAAAAGAGCGGCGTGCTGCATGAAGCAGGTCGGGCTAAACGTAGCGGCTGATTCTCTCATGAGCGCAGCCTACCTGGGGACGGTCGGAGGATTGGTTATTATTTCCTGTGACGACCCGGGTCCCCATTCCTCTCAGACCGAGCAGGACACCCGGTTCATGGCCCGCCTGGCCAAGGTCCCTGTCCTCGATCCTTCCAATCCTGAAGAGGCCCGAAAAATGGTCGGGCTCGCCATGGATCTTTCGGAGGAATTCAGGCTCCCTGTGATCCTGAGGCCGGCGATCCGGGTCTGCCATGCCCGTCAGAACATTGCCTTTGACCCACTCTCCGTCAACCCCAAAAAGAGCGCTTTTGAAAAAGATCCCTCGCGGTGGGCCGCCACTCCCCGGTTTCGTCTCATTCTCCATGGCGAATTGAACAAGAAACTGAAGGAGATCGGGAAGCGGTTTGACACCCTCGCTCAGTACAACTTCCATACCCTTGAGCCGGGCAAAAACTATCCTTTGGGGATCCTCGCAGGAGGGGTTTCCTATGCGGTGATCAGGGATCTTCTTGAAGAACACAAACGCACAGACCTCCCTGTCCTCAAGCTCGGAACCCCTTATCCATTCCCGGAAGGCCTGGCCTCCGAGTTCATGGCTGCCTGCGACAAAGTGCTGGTCATAGAAGAGACGGATACACTGATCGAGTATCTTCTTAGAGACAGGAACAAGGTTCTGGGTCGGCTTTCAGGCCATGTCCCGCTGGAAGGAGAACTGGTCCCGCAGGTCATTTACCGATTGTTAGACCGAACCTTAAGAGAGCTGGAGCTGAAACCTTTCGAAGGGGAGAATGAGGCGGAAGCCATGGAGCTTGTCAAAAGCCTCCAACTCCCTGTTCGGAAACCAACCCTTTGTCCCGGGTGCCCCCATCGGGCCGCCTTTTTTGCCATCCGGAAGAGCAAACCCAAGGCCATCTTCACCTCCGACATCGGATGCTACACCCTGGGAATGAACCTCGGCGCCGTGGACACGTGCCTGGACATGGGGGCATCGATCACCATGGCTTCCGGATTCTACCACGCCTTTGCCCAGGACGGGGTGGATCAACCGATTGTGGCGACGATCGGCGATTCGACATTTTTCCATTCAGGCCCGGCCGGTCTTCTGAACGCCGTTTACAACGGGGCCAGGTTCATCCTGGTGATCTTGGACAACCTGACCACGGCCATGACCGGCATGCAACCGACCCCATCCCTTGGAATCAAGGCGGACGGAAGCGAGGGAAACGCCGTCTCCCTCGAGAGAATTGTTGCAGGTTGTGGCGTTGATTACATCGAAGTCCTTGATCCTTATGACATCAAGAAGACGATGGAAGAGTTGAAAAAAGCCTCGGAATACATCAAGGAGCCCGAAGGGGGCATCGCCGTCATCATTGCCCGGCATCCTTGCCTGATTGCTTACAGGAGCGAGGCGATTCCGGAAAAGAAGAAAGTCACGGTCACCGAGGAGTGTGCGGAATGCAACTTCTGCATGGATCGCTTCGAATGCCCCGCCATTTATCACGATCAGGAACTCGGTCGCACCAGCATTAATGCCCAGCTCTGCACTTCATGCGGCGTCTGCCTTCAGGTCTGCCCCAAAGGCGCAATTGTGGAGGTGGCATGAATACGATCAATATGGTGCTTTGCGGGTTGGGGGGTCAGGGAATCCTTTTCATGACCAAAGTGCTTGCCCAGGTGGCCCTGGACAAAGGCTACAGCGTGATGGGGGCCGAGACGCACGGCATGGCGCAGCGAGGAGGTTCCGTGGTCTCTCATCTCAGGCTCGGGAACGTGCAGGGCTCCTTGGTGAGAACCAATGAGGCGCCCCTTCTGCTTGCTCTCGAAGAGAACGAAGGATATCGAAACCTTCCTTACCTCGCCAGAGGAGGCCGCCTTTACGTGAACACTCCCTCCCCTCTTTTCCCAAGGGAGGAAGTGAGAGGCTTCCTGGCAAAAAAGGAGATCATCAGCCGAGCCGTTCCTGCCGGCAAGATCGCTCTTGATCTGGGTGCATCCATGTCTTCGAACCTTGCCCTGCTGGGTTTTTTCTCTGCCTTTGAAGACGAACCTTTCGACTATGAGAACCTGAGACAGACCATCGGAAAAATCAGCCCTGATCCTTTCAGGGACAAGAATCTTTCCATCTTCGATGCCGGATATCAAGAAGGGAAAAAAGATTGAGCCTGTCGCAGGCCTTGTGCTCGCTGCGGGAGCCTCCACCAGGATGGGGACTCCCAAGCAGCTTCTTCCGGTAGGCACTGACCTTCTTCTTGAGCGGGTTCTTGAACAAAGCCTCCATTCCAACCTGGGTCTTGTGGTCCTTGTCCTTGGCTTCATGGCCAAAGAGATTAGGGGGAAGATACGGTTCGGCGAGGATCCGTCGAGACTAAAGATAGTTGAAAACGCCGGCTACGAGCAGGGCATCAGCTCTTCGATCCTCACAGGCTTGTCTCACGCGGAGAAGAATTACGACCATGTCATGATTCTCCTCGGAGATATGCCTTATATCACTTCAGGGGTCATCAATCGTCTTGTGTGCGGCTATCTGGAGTCCGGCCTTCCCCTTGGCGCGCTGAGGGTGAGAGGGAAGCGATCCCATCCGGTCATCATCGGCCGGCCCTTGTTTCCTGCCCTTCATCAGTTGAAAGGGGATCAAGGTGCGAGGGATCTTTTCATCAGCCATCGGGATCAGGTTTGCCTTGTGGAGCCGAGCGAGAACTTCGATGATAGGGACATTGATACCTATCAGGAATATCTGGAGTTTAAGAAATCTCTGAAATAGACGCTGGAAGGGTTTCCTCTTCTTACAGGAAAGAACCTATGAAATCAGCGACCGCATCTTCAGGGGAGGTGAGATTGCTCCCTCCTACCTGATGAATATCATCCGTTATCTTCTGAAATCTTCCCTTAAACAATCGATTCACCCGGCTCAAGATATCCGGCGCTACTTGTTGGGATCTCTCAGGTCCGGCCCACTCACTGCGAGGTAAGGAGGCATCGGGAGATCCTGCACCCTCATGGTTTTGTCATCCCCGATGGTCATGACCGCGCTATCCCACCCAGTAAACATATACCCATAGAGATGATCGTCAGGCCCAAGCATCTTCCACAGCCTCGGATAATACGGCCCTACAGTCACTTGAGCCTCAATCCAGCCGATCGTGTCCGAAAGGGTCTTGTAATCTTTGAGCTCCCACCATCTGTCCCCAATGATCTCCCGGCCATCATCTTTCCGATCAAAGATAATTGCCGAAGGGACGTTGGGTTCCACACCAGTGAAAAGGATATTGTATTCTTGCCAGTTTTCTTTCAATTGCTGGATCGTCATGGTCTCGCCCGGCCCGGACTGCAACCTCAGCTTTCCATAACTCCCGCATCCGGCAACTCCAAACCACAAGGAAAGCAGAAAAACGAACACAACGATTTTCTTCATCTGAATCATCTCCCTTCTCGTCTATCCATCCCACATCAACGCGTTCTTAATTTAGAATCTAATCCTTTTCCCCTCTTCTTGCAACAGGACCTGGGATGTTAACGGAAGCTCTTGATCTGAAATCCCTCTTGCCCGGTGGTGACTTCAATGGCACCGATTTCGTCCATCCTCAAAATCCTGCACCCTGCGCCTCTGAGCCTTCTGAGGATCTCCTGGCTGGGGAAGCCGAAAGGGTTGTCTTTTCCAGAGGAGATGATGCATGCCTCGGGGCTCACTGCTTCAAGAAACGCCGCTGAGCAGGAGCTTTTGCTTCCATGGTGGGGAGCAAGAAGAATGTCGCTTTTCAATTTAGAGCCTGACCTGGAAACGAGCATTTGCTCCCCCGTGGCCTCAAGGTCCCCTGGGAAAAGGAAAGAGGTTCCTCCATAAGATATCCTCATGACCAGGGAGTTGTCGTTGGACTTTCGCGATAAAAACCCTTCTCCGGGATGAAGGATTTCTACAAGGACCCCGGAGATCTCTCTTCCCTCCTTCAAATCCGCAGGAGTCCTTCTTCTGATTCCCTTTGCCTCGAGGAGAGCCGTGAGTTTCTGGAAGTCAGGGGATTGCAATTCCTCGCCGTTGTGCCAGAATTCCTTTGGCTTAAAATGGTCCGCAATAAAAAGAAGACCTTCCATGTGATCCGCCTCCGGATGAGTCAGCACGAGGGTGTCGATCCTGAGGATTTTTGACCGGAGAAGAAAAGGAGCAATCACCATCTCCCCTATGTCGAAATCGCTCCCCGGAAATCCACCTCCATCGATCAGCATCCTCTCCGAGCCTGGAAACTGGACCAGGGCAGCATTCCCCTGTCCCACATCAAGGTAAGTCACCTTCAGTGAGGGATTGAAGTGCGTCCGGTAAGTCCAGAAAGCCATGTCTCCTGCCAGAATCAGCAATACAAAAACTAAACCGACCCTCGCCCATCTCAGACGCCTCAGTGAAAAAAGGCAGAAGAGGAACGCATAGAAAAGAAGGATTTCCGTGAAGTTCGGCCTGAACACCTGCACCTCCGGCCCCGGAAAGCGACTCCAGTAGTCGACATAATCCATCATCCGGTCCAGGCCCCATGCTGCAACCGCGAGGATGGAATCGGCCAGAGCCTGGGATAAAGGCAGACAGGCGGAAGCCAGGAGTCCGAGGGGGAGGATGCATACTCCCATAATAGGCAGCGCCGTCATATTGGCCAGAAGGCTCACCAGAGAAACCCGGTGAAAATAGAAGGAGGTGATGGGAAGAAGAAAGAGCATTGCTGAGATCGTCACAGAGGCGAGCCCGCAGAAATACACGTAGAAGCGATACAGGACCCCCTTCCTGATGTCGTAAGCTTTGAAGGAAATCACGGAGAAGATCCACGGCGCCAGCCAGAGAATTCCCACGACCGCCAGAAAAGAGAGCTGAAAGGAGATCGCGAAAATCGCATGAGGATCCACGGCAAGCACGACGAGAGCGGTCAAAGCAAGCGTTGACCACACGTCTTTTTCCCTAGCCAGGATCATTGAAAAAAGAAAGGCGAGAACCATCATCATGGATCGCTGGCTGGGCACCTGGAAGCCCGCAAGGCAAGTGTAAGCGATCACAGGGAAGCAGGTGATAAGAGCGGCCGTCTTTCGCAGGTCTGTTCGAAGAGCCAATTCGTAGGACAGACAAAGGCCCCTCTTGATCAGAGCAAAACAGAACCAGGCCACCAGCGCAACATGAAGCCCTGAAACCGAGAGAACGTGCCCCAGTCCCGTGACCGTAAACAATTCCCTGAGATCGGGCCGGACGCCCTCCTGCTCACCGAGAATCAACGCTTGAAAAAGAGCCTGGTTTCTGGGAGAGAGGCGTTCGGCAAAGAACTCTCTGATGGGCTTACGCGCCCTCTCGATCAGCTCAAAAGGAAAACCGAGGTCCCCTTTTCCCATGGGAACGATCCGCCTTCCCTCTGTCACTGAAGCGGAGCAGGAGAGGCCTCTGGTTTCCATGGCCAGCGCATAATCATACCGGCCCGGGTTGTTGAAATTGCTGAAAGCCCTGAGCCTTGCCGGAAAAAGGATCCTGTCTCCCGGGGCAAGGGCTGTCTCCGGTTTGTAAACGGTGACCCGGATTTTTTCTCCAGCGGCCTTTCCCTCCTCCGCACCATGGAGTCGATCGACCCTTACGACGGCTCTCGCAGCCTCTTCCCAGAAGATCGGCGGTTCGAGGACGGTGCCTTCTAGGGTGACTCGCGCTCGTTGTTCAGCGAGAGCGACAAGCTCTGAACTCCGGCGGTTGCTCAACTCGAGAAGGGAGCCGGCAAAGAAGAACAGGAAAAGAGAGAGAGGATACTTTGCCCCGGCCGGAACCAGAAGGGAGAGGATCAGGAGGACAACGAATAAAGCCGCGGGGACGATTCTGAGGGCGGAGTCGCCAGGCAGGCTGAAAAAACTGGCAAGCAGTCCGGCAATGAATGCGAACAGCATCGGAACAAGGGGACGGAGAGGCATGTTAAAATCTTAGAAAAAGAGTTTTTCGCAATTTACGGAGAAGTTTTTGATGGGGCATTGGTGTCTTTTCTGAAGTGACTGGCGGGAGGGCGCTGTCTTTTCATGACTTATCTTTGGGGGAAGCCCCGGCTCCACTTCCGAAGGAAGGGGAGAACGGCGGAGGGGGCAAGTTTCCCTCGCAGATAAGTCATAGAAAAGACCAGCCCGGGAGCCCTTGGAACGAAAGAAAAGATACCAATGCCCCACTTATCCAGTTTGGTCGCTATCAGAGGCCTGCACTAGGCTTTTTCCCGCCATATTTTGGCCCCCAGGGATTGAAACTTCTTCTCCAGGGCCTCATAACCTCTGTCCAAATGATAGATCCTGTTCACCTCGGTCGTGCCCTCTTGAGCTACGAGTCCTGCAAGGATCAGAGAGGCACTGGCCCTGAGATCCGTCGCCATCACCGGCGCAGCCAGAAGGCGTTCTTTCCCTCTCACCAGGGCCTGATTCCCATGGATCGCGATATCCGCGCCCAGGCGTTTGAGTTCGCTCACGTGGATGAACCTGTTTTCAAAGATGGTCTCCCGGATGATGCTCGACCCTTTCGCGATGCACATGAGAGACATGAACTGGGCCTGGAGATCCGTGGGAAAGCCCGGAAAGGGCCGCGTTTCTATATCCGCGCTTTGGACCGAGTCCGAGCCCTTAACATAAACTCCCCTTTCGGTCGGAGTGATCTCCGCGCCGACGGATTGCAACTTCTCCATGACCGCTGCCACGTGGTCCAGCCGGCATCCTTCAATATGGACTTCGCCCCGGGTCATGGCCGCTGCAATCATGAAGGTCCCTGTTTCAATCCTGTCCGGTATGATCTCGTGCTCCTGCACAGGGGCCAAATCTTCCTGTCCCCGGATCACAATCGTGTCGGTGCCGTCCCCTTCGATCTCCGCGCCCATGCCTCTCAGCATGTCCGCGAGATCTTGCACTTCCGGTTCCTTGGCTGCATTTCGCAGGACCGTTTGACCTCGAGCTCTTGCCCCGGCCATCATGATGTTCTCTGTCCCAGTGACCGTGGGGATATCGAAAAAGACTTCCGCTCCTTTGAGTCGTTGAACCTCGGCGTTAATGTAGCCCTTCTTGAGGAACATCTGCACGCCCATGGCCCCAAGGGCCTTGAGATGAAGATCAACCGGCCTGGCTCCGATCGCACACCCTCCCGGCAAAGAGATCCGCGCCCTGCCCAGCCTTGCCAGGAGAGGCCCCAACAAAAGGATAGAGGCTCTCATCGTCTTCACAAGATCGTAGGAGGCAATGTACTTGTCCAGATTCTCGGAGTTCACCGCCAGGACACCGTTCTCCTCCTGGAAAACAACGCCCATCCTGGACATGATCAGTTTAATGGTGTGGACGTCCTTGAGGTTGGGGATGCGCTTCAATCGGTGCCACCCCCCTGTGAGAAGGCAGGCGGCGATGACGGGGAGCGCGGCATTTTTTGCTCCGCTCACCCTTACCGTGCCCTTGAGAGGATATCCTCCTTCGATGAGAATTCGATCCATGGATTAAGCTTTCCCGGCCAAAAAAAAAGAAGAGATGCGCCTTTGTGTTGAAGTAATCTATAATAACCCCTGTCCGCGGTCAACGGATTTGACCCGTCCTTTTTTTTGTGGCGTCGAATTAGCTTTTTGAAATGGTCATGAGAAAGGCCATCCCCATTTTATTTCAGAAAGCTAACATGTTAATTCCTATGGAAGATCGGTTCGTGGCAGAAGCAATGTTAGGGAAACTCGCCAAATGGCTGAGGATGATGGGCTATGATATTCTTTATCAGCGCTCGTATCGAGAAGAAGACCTGGCCCGCCTTCTGCTCGGCGGAAGGAGGTTATTGTCTCGTCGCTTTAAGGCACTGGCGCGCCACCCTGGAGTTTTACTCCTTCGATCCGACCATGTGGGTGAGCAGCTCAAGGAACTCAAAAGCCTTGGTTGCCTCAAACTGGACCGCTCGCGGTTCTTCACCAGATGCCTGCTCTGCAACGTGCCACTTAAGGATGCAGACCCTGAGGCTGCCGGGTCGACTTTGCCGGATTATGTCTTTCACGAAAACCCATCAGAAATTCGTTTCTGCCCTGAGTGTGGTCGTTTTTTCTGGCCTGGAACGCACAGGAACAGGATGTTGAAACAGTTGGAGGAGTGGGGGTTATAAGGGGGAGGAAAAAGACAAAAGGGCACCACTTCGCCACGGGTGCCCTCGTGTCACTTTCTTGCAGAATCTGAACCGGTTGGCCTTATCTTCTTTTTCTTGCCGCTTTTCTTCTGGCCGGAGCCTTTTTCTTGGCCTTTGGTTTGGCCTTTTTCGCAGCTTGAGCTTTCTTGTGCTGGGCTTCTAATCCTTTGATCTTTTTCTTTGTCGCTGCGAGCTCTTTAACAAATTTTGCAAGTTTTTTCTTTGCTAGCCCCATTCTGTATTGAATTTGTCCAGCGGTTGCCATACTCTCTCCTTTCCTGTTGTTTTAATTAAAAACCTATTTAGTGATAGAGAATATTTCATAATCGATTAAAAGTCAACAAAATTTATAGATTCAATAACAAATCAATTGTAAACGATCGTAAGTAACCTTACGTGGAGCTTTCTAGCCATCGAGAAATCCAAAATTACTTTCTTGAGCATTCCTTTTCGAAGATGACCGTATGCCTTTCAGATCGTTTTCCCGGCAAAGAATAGGAAAGCATTTTGGACACCCGGAGGTGATGATCCGCCACCGAGCGCTCACTCTCCTTTAAGCTCTCTTCCGCCCGGGCTCCCAAATAAACAACAAGAAAACCCCCCTGATTCACCAAGGGAGCACACCAGTCAAGGGTCTTCCCTAACTCCGCCACGGCTCTCGCAGTGACCATGTCGTATTGAGTCTCCCTCGGAAGGTGCTCGACACGGCTCTTGATGGTCTGAACCCCTTTCAGCTTGATCAGCCGAATGACGTGCCTGAGGAAGCTCGCTTTCTTCGAGTTCGGTTCCAGCAGAAAAACTTCTCGCTGCGGACAATGAATCTTGAGAGGCAATCCCGGAAGACCAGCGCCGGAGCCTACATCGAGGAGATTCCCTTCTCCGGGTAAAAAGGGGGACGGAAGCAGGGAATCAAGGAACAGCTCAATAACGATGCGCTTTCGCTCCTCCAAACCGGTCAAGTTGAATCTCCGGTTCCAGGACCACAACTCTTCCAGGTAGATGCGGAAAGAATCCAACTCGCGATCGGTCAGTTCTATTCCAAAATGCGCAGCACTCTGGAAAAGAATATGGATCTCTTCATGCCTTCCCCTCAGACAATGACCCTCCTTTTAATGATGCTCACCGCCTCCTCGGGCTTGTCCACAATATGGAAGATGTCGAGATCTGAGGAGGAAATGAATTTGGCTTTGAGCAGGGTCTCCTTCATCCAATCGATGAGACCTTTCCAGTATCGCGAATCCACAAGGACAACCGGAAAGGATCGAATTCTTTTGGTCTGGATCAGAGTGAGAGCTTCGAAGAGCTCGTCAAGCGTGCCAAACCCACCGGGCATGATGACATAAGCGACCGCATATTTGACGAACATGACTTTCCTGATGAAAAAATACTTGTAGTCAAGGCGGATGTTCGCATATTTGTTCGGTTTCTGTTCCCTGGGAAGGCGGATGTTCAGTCCGACGGACTTGCCTCCCCCTTCCGCAGCCCCTTTGTTGGCAGCCTCCATGACACCTGGCCCCCCTCCTGAAATGACATTGAACTCGTTTTTCGCGAGCAAGCGAGCCAGCTTTTCTGTTGTTTTGTAAATGGGGCTGTTTCGACCAACCCTGGCTGAGCCGAAAATGGTAACCGCCGGATAGACCTCAGGCAGAACCTCAAAGCCCTCTACGAATTCCGCCATGATGTGAAACATTCTCCACGTGTCATGCTTGGTGATCTCATCCACGATGAACTGCTTTTCCCGATTCATATTGCCCTCTCCCTATCCCCAATCCACATAAGAATTTCGTTGATTTTTGGAGGCCTATCCATTAGCTTTTGCCGCAGTCATCATAGGCGCCGGCCCTATCCCTGTCAAGGCAGAGCGAGGACTTGCGATCTCGTTCTTGACGGGTCGTCACTGGACATGATAATCATAAAAGAGATCCTTGTATTTCAATCAAACAGGGGATGACCCATGACCGAAGAGAAAGATAAGAGCAAGGGATCAGAAGGGTACGATGATTTCCTTGTCCATGTGAGCCAGTTCACAAGCAGGGATGAGGAAAAGGCTTTCATGGAGAGCATCGGCCAGGAAGCCCCCCAAGAAGACCTTGCGGTTGACGTAGGCGAACGGGTGAAAAGGGTCAGGGAAAAGCGAGGTCTAAGCTTGCTGGATATTTCCCGGCGTACAGGCATCGATGTCTCCCTCCTTTCCGAAATCGAAGAAGGGCAAAGCGCTCCACCCCTTGGAACGGTTATCAAACTGGCCAAGGCCCTGGAAATGAAAATGGGTTACTTCATTTCAGGGGACGAACTCAGGCCTTTCACCATCGTCCACAGAGGGGACCGCAAGGTGGTCTCTCGATACGACTCAAAGAGAGACAAGCATTATGGGTATGGATATGAATCCCTTGCCCCGTACAAAAAGGACCGCCACATGGAGCCCTTTCTGGTCACCCTGCAGCCCGCAACCACAGAAGAAGAAAGGTCCGCCCATGACGGCCAGGAATTCATTTTTGTCTTGACCGGCAGCATGGAAGTCCGGCTTGGCGAGGAGATCCATGTGCTTGAGCCAGGGGATGCGATTTATTATGACTCCACGGTTCCTCACCTCGTAAAGTGCCACGGCCAGGAAACGACCAGGATCCTGGCTGTTCTTTATACTGAAAAGTGACGGCTTCGTAAGAAGTCGTCACCCCGGTGAAAATCGGGGTCCAGACATTGTGCAAGTGCTCGAAGAACCTGGATTCCGGCTTTCGCCGGAATGACGAGAAACGAGGGTATTCGGCTTTTTGCGAATTCATCAAATAGTGATCACTCTGTTTTCGTTCGACGTTAGCAGGCTGGTGCAAAGGGAAAGAGGATCAAGAAACACCTGAGATTTTTTGGAGGTAATGATTCTTGATCGTATTTGACTTAGAGTGCGGGCATGGACATCGTTTTGAGGGCTGGTTCAACAATACCGCTTCCTTTGAAGAACAGAACCTCAAGAAGTTGGTGACCTGCCCCATTTGCAGCGATACCCAAGTGCGAAGGGTGCTCTCTCCGGTTGCCACCAAGACGGCCCGGTCTGAACCGGAAAAAAGGCCGGATCAAATCGACTACCGACGCCTCGCGAAGGAGATTGTCGACTATGTGAACACACATTTCGAGGATGTGGGGCCCAACTTCTCAAAAGAGGCTCTAAAAATGCAATACGGCGTCAGTGAAAAGAAGAACATCAAGGGATCCGCTACCGCGGACGAAGAGAAGATGCTGCGAGATGAAAAAATCGACTTTTTCAAGCTTCCCATTCCAAGAACAGACGACAAGAACTAAATTTGACTTTTCGCATCGAAAATTATAAAGTTGTTTGCATTTAGACGGGGATCTTTCAGTAAGACACTCCTATGGGAAAACCTCCAAAGGGTAAAATTGTTGCCGTCCTTGTGATCAGTCTTCTGGTCATTGGCTTTTTTCTGAGCATTTACATCACGCTCGATGAAAGAATCCCCGGAAATGCTGTGGTCGTCGTTACGACAGAGGACAAACGGTACCACTCCATTCATTTTGATCATGTCTGCGTTGCCGGCAAAACAGCCCAGACCATGACTCTATCCGAGGCAGAGGCCAAGGAGTTTAAACCCCATTCCTACTGTGAGGAACTCGGGTATTTCAGGGGCAATCGGCAATTCCTGTTTCACCATCTTTTGTCAAAGCTCGGGTTTCCCGTCAACAGCCGATGGGACAGGAATGGGAACTGGTTGTGGTAAACCTTTCAGCACAGACTTCACCCTAGAACTTCCCCGAGAGAAGATCCTTCATCGCAACGTCTGCGGGCATTCCGTGCTTCACCTGTCCATTCAAGACGGAGCCCTTTACAAGATTGGCCTCTCTTTGGTCCTGAAGGCGAACCTGGCAGGCGGACGAGATGACACCACCGTCATCCTGATCGCCTTTTCTTAGAAACCACGGAGAATATCGTCCATGCCCACTCTTTACATCACCACCACGGAAGGCCGCATCAGCAGCTTCCTGTTGTTGAAACAGGAAACGACCCTGGGCCGCAGCAAAGAGAATGACATCGTTCTCTTCGATCACACGGTTTCCCGAAAGCACGCGAAGATTACCAAAACGGATCAGGGCCATCTTCTCTCGGATCTGGGAAGTTTTAACGGCACGGCCGTCAATGAGACCTTGATTCAAAGCGTCCTCTTGAACCACGAGGACATCATTAAGATCGGTCTGAACACCTTGATTTTCCTCTCTCGGCCGGAAAGGGCAAAGCCCTTCAAGGGAACCTTGACTTTGAGCACAGGGACCTATTTGGGTAAAGAGCTTGAACCCATCGTCAAGGCGACTTCCGAGACGGCCAGTCCCATGGATTCACAGGATCTTCTTGTCTCGAAAGAATTTGGCGAGAGCGGAAGGGCGCTGCCTTCCAAGAAAGAAGTCGCGCTCCCGGAGTTCAAAAAGGAACTCTCCGCCCTCGAAAGAACGAATAAAGTTCTCTACGTCCTATATGAAATCAGTCGACAGCTAAATTCCATCCATGATTTTGGGGAGCTTCTCAACAAGATCATGGACCTCATCTTCGTGGTCATTGATGCGGACCACGGATTTCTCATTCTTACGGGGGAAGGGGACAGGGAAGAGCTCATTCCGGTCGTTGTCAAATCGCGGGAAGACCAACCCGGGGAGCAGGAATCCCTGAAAGCCAGCCGAACCATCATCAACCGAGTCATCCGTGATGGGGTGGCTCTGCTGACTTCCAATGCGATGACGGACTCCCGCCTGGACCATGCCAAGAGCCTCTTGATTCAGCAGATCCGCTCCGCCATCTGCGTGCCTCTGTGGAGAAAAGACAAGATTATCGGAGTGATTCAGCTGGAAAGCGTCCGACTGGACAACCAGTTCACTGAGGGTGATCTTGAACTGCTCAAGGCCATCGGAAGCCAGATGGCCATGGTCATTGAACAAGCCAGTCTCAACGAGCAAATCCGGGAAGAAGAGCGAATGAGGAATCGTTTGGAGAGATTCCATTCCCCGCAGGTCATTGACATGATCTTGAAGGGGGGCCAGGAAACCCTGGACCATATGATGGAACCCAAGGACGTGACCGCAACCATCCTCTTTGCGGACATTAATGGCTTCACGTCTCTGGCAGAGCGAATGCCCCCCAGAGAAGTCAATCTGATTTTGAATGATTTTTTTTCACGAATGACGGATATCCTCTTCAAATACGACGGCACCCTCGACAAGTACATCGGGGACGGACTGATGGCCGTCTTCGGGGCTCCCATGGAAAAGGAAGATGACGCGGAGAGAGGGATCCACGCGGCCCAGGAGATGATCCAGGCGCTGGCAGCCATGATGGCAGGAATGCCGGGTGAGAGGAAATTCACCATCCGCATCGGGATCAATACGGGGAAAGTCGTTGCAGGAAATATCGGCTCTCCAAAAAGGATGGATTACACGGTGATTGGAGATGCGGTCAATACGGCTTCCAGGTTGGAATCCATTGCCCAACCCAACCAGATTCTCATCGGAGAGGAGACCTACAAACGCGTTAAGGGGAAATTCAATATCCGGTCGGTTGGGCCCAGAAAGGTGAAAGGCAAAACCGTGGAGGTCATGGTTTACGAGGTCCTTTAGCAGGTTGCTCAAAAACGCCCATCTACTACGTTGCCCTCATCCCTCGTCATTGCGACGTACTGGAATGTACGTCTCACTCCTCGGAATTTCGGTCGCCTTGTATCTGAGCGTTTTTGAGCAACCTGTCAGCAGGGCGGCCTCTCTGTTCATAGCTCCTCTTTCTTGCGGATAAAGGCGGCAATGTTTTTTTTCAGAAGACCGTGCTCCTCGGTCAACGTCTTGAGCTTTTCCTTGGTCTCTGCCGCTTCAGTCTCCGACTTTTTCAGCCGCAAAGTAATATCGGTGACATTGGCATTCACCACCGCGCACTCCTTCTCTCCGCCGTTGCCCGCCTGGAGAGAGTAAACCCTCGCCGTGACGTAAACAGGTTTTCCCTCCCTGTGCGGGCATCTCCAGGTCTTGGTCCCGGAGGTCTCCCCCTGAAACGCTCTGGTGATCGTTTCTTCAAACAAGGGCCTGTAGCGCGCTGAAACCAAGTCCGCGGCATTTCGGCCGATCATCTGGCTGGAAGGGTAACCAAACATTTCTTCGCACCCGCGATTCCAGGAGATGATTCTTCCCTTGGCATTGACCTTGTAGACGGGAGAGACGAAGGCTTCGTTGGTCTGGCTTGAATCAGTCAAGGCCTCGCCCAAAGACATGCAGGGAGACTCTTGTACCGTCTGAATCGCACCTCGGACCGCGCCCGTCTCGTCGACGAGGGCACCGGCACTTATGAGCACGCGCCGCCCTTTTTTCAAATGAGGGAGGAAGAGGTCCATCTCGTACCATCCGCTCTCTGATTTGGAAAGGGTGGCCTCTCGAAAATGTTCTTCAATAGCGCCGGGTTCATCGAGAATGATATCGGCCAGGCTTCCCTGTTGGCCCATCCTGAATCCGTCCCACACCCCCTTGCCGAGCACCTCTCCGGGCATAATCCCTGTCAGCTCCTGGCACGCAGGATTCCACTGAACGACCCTGTGGTTCCGGTCAATAATGAAAGTGGGGACAGGGGATCTTTCCAGGATATCGTCGATATACTTCTTGGATTCCCGCAGGGCCTGTGCTTTGCTCTCCTCACGGAGGAGGGCTTCCTCCCTTTCTCTTTCAAACAAGAAAGCAAACAACACCAGGATCAGGAACCCGATCATGAAGGTGCCCAAGTGATAGAGGGCCGTCATCTCCATGGGTAAGAGGTTCGGGAACTGGAAGCGAATCTGATACAGATAGACAATGATCCCCACCTGCACGAACATGACCATAGTCCAAAGGCTCCCGTGGAGATAGCCCATGATCAAGACCGCGAGCAGAATCAGGCTGCCGTTCAAAATCCATGTGGGGTGGATCACCCCCTCAAAAGTGATGGCTCCGGTATTCCATGAGACGAGGAACAAGAAGGCCCAGAGGATGGAGATGGCATAGTGCCCTCCCAGAACCAGGCTTCTGGTTTTTCTTAGCAGGAGGAATGAGGAAATCATCAGGAGGCCGGTGAAGATGGTCACATAGAAGAGAATCAGGGCGCCCACATAATAATAAAAAAGCCCCAGGAGCGGGGCTGTCATGATCACGACCAGATGAAAGGTATTGAGGATTCTAAGCTTCCGGAGGGTCTCCGAATTCGACAAGCCTATCCCGCTTGTGAGAAGGTTGTTGAAAAGGGCATCGAGATTCATCATTCAGGATGGTTTCATTAGAACAATAGAAAACGGTGAGTTCGCATCAAAAGTCTTACCCAGCTTTCTTGAACAGACTAAAGGTCGCGCCTCACTTAAATCCAGACGAAGATCGTCAGTAGTACTTGAAATCTACCATCATTGAAGATTGTTACGATGAAATCCCATCTACCGTCTTTGAATAGCGCAAAAGGAGCAGCAATACAATCCCACGCATTTGCCTTCAGGATCACTGGTCATTCCAGGAATGTAAGCAAATCTGTTGCCGAGAGGGTGAGTACTTAAGGGCATTCTCCATTCTCTTGAATGCCGTCGCCGGTGGAAGGATCTGACCCCTAGTAGGAATAAATATCATCTCTGCCTCAGTTTGGGAAGAAAGGTGCTTCTTATCCAGATAGTACATGATCTGACGCATCCACGAGCTGTTTCGCATGAGTTCGTCGCCTGTGACACCATACGCCCTTTGCGTCCAGGTTTGATAGAAGGGCATCGCCGTTATGGCCAGAATGCCTAGGATGGCGATCACCACCATCAATTCAACTAGAGTAAAACCTGTTTGTCTCTGCATTTAGCTTCCCCCGCCAGGAAGCGCCTCATATCGCACGCCTTTGGGCGAGATAATAATGTTCATTTCGCCGGGCTTCGGCTTAGCAAGGGACAGACGATATCCCAGACTCGGATCCCTGGTGTAGCTCAGCTTATCCAGATGAGAGATATCCTCCGCCCTCAGAGAAAGATACTTCGGAACAAGCTCGACGAGCTGAGCCGGATACTGGCTTCCTTCATAATGAGCGAATCGTTTGAGAGAACCGTCCACCATAAACAGGAGCACTCTGGGTTGATTGCCGAGATCGGCCGCCCCGGCAGGAGCCTTCTGACCTCCGAATAGGATCACCCCCCACATGACCAAAATCATGACGGAGGAAACCATGACAAAATAATGGAAGGGAGTTCTTCTCTTCTTTTCCTTCGCCTTTTCCTTGTGTTCCGCGACTTTTTCCCGCTTTCCTTTGATCGTTGTTCCAACCGCCGACACGGAAACCAGCATGGCACACTGGAAGCAGTAATACTCCCCCGGCTTCGTCTCCTCAGCACAGTCCGCGCAAAGAGGAATTCGACAGCCGGAACAGAAGTGCTCTGCTCTGCGATCTGGATGGTTTTTACACTGCATGAATTTAGCCTACTGTTCAGGAACCGACCTAAACCTTGATTCTATACGAAATCAAGGTGAGGCAGTCAACGAAAAACCTGAGAACGTTGGAATGAGCCTCCCTACGCTTCAGGCTTGAGATCATTCCGGCAATAAGGACAAACGACCCACTCGGGATGAACGATACGGCTGCAACTCCTGCACGTCGGGACCAAGGGTTTCTTGCAATAAGGACAGTCCTTGAAGTCCAAACTCACGCCCTTGCCGCAGTGAGGGCAGATGGTTGTAAGCTCCTCTTTCTGCTGAACCGCTTTCAACACCTCGTCAATAGTCGTGATCCCCATCTCGATCTTTTTCAGACCGCTCATCCCCAGAGTGGTCATTCCCGTGGCCATCGCCGCTTCTCTGAGTTGATCCGCGGATGCCCCGCTTTGGGTCAGCTCTCTGACTTTTCGACTCATGATCATCACCTCCTCAATCACGGTGCGGCCTTTGAAGCCAAGATTCCCGCACTTGGAGCACCCCGCTCCTCGATAGAACTTAAAGGGGAGCTTGTCGTGATCAAGGCCCATTCGGCTGAGGAGTTCCTGATTCGGGACGTATTCCTCCTTGCAATAGGGGCAAATGACCCTGACGAGTCTCTGGGCCACGATCCCTGTCACGGAGGAAGCGATCATGTATGGAGCCAGCCCGATGTCCATGAGCCTTGTGATGGCTGAGGGAGCATCGTTGGTATGAAGGGTGGACAAAACCAGGTGACCGGTCAAAGAAGACTGGAGGGCGATTTCAGCGGTGTCCACGTCTCTGATCTCACCGATCATGATCACGTTTGGATCCTGTCTCAAGATGGAGCGGAGCACGTAGGGAAAAGTGAGACCGACTTTTTCACTGATCTGAACCTGGTTGATGCCGGCGAGTTCGAATTCTACAGGATCTTCCACCGTCACGATGTTGACTTCGTCGGATTTGATCGCCTGCATGCAGGCATACAAGGTGGACGTCTTCCCGCTCCCCGTAGGCCCTGTGATCAATACCATCCCCTGGGGCTGAGCGCTGAAGTTCTGGATGATCGCAAGGCTCTTGGGACTGAATCCCATTTCTTTGAGGGTGAGAAAGGACTCCTGCTTGTTCAGGATTCGGATGACCGCCTTCTCCCCGTAGTAAGTGGGCAGGGTGGACACCCGGAGATCAACAGACCCGCTCCTGGTCTTGACCTTGATCCTGCCGTCTTGAGGAAGCCGTTTCTCAGCGATATCCATTCCGCCCAAGACTTTAATTCTGGAAATAATAATGGGCTGTGTCCATTTGGGAAGCTTGATCGAATCCTGAAGCACCCCGTCCACCCGGTTCCGAACGCGAACCTGATTTTCCTGAGCCTCGATATGAACATCGCTGGCGCGCTTCCTGATGGCATTCTTGATGATCAGATCTACCATCTTCACAAAAGGAGAGTCTCTAGCTTCCTCAGGCCTCTCCTCCTCTTCCTCCTTCATCTCCTGTTCCGGGAGGAACTCCATGATGTCTTCCCCGCCGAGTTCATCCGCCACGTCACCGATCGATTTCTCAGGATGATAATGCTTCTGCAGCACTTCTACGATCTGAGTGGTTGTCGAGATGGCCGGTTGAATGTTGTACCCTGTGATGAATTGAAGGTCCTTCATCATATTCAGATCCAGGGGATCGGCCATGGCCACATCGAGAATGCTGTTCTTGAGGCTGATGGGCACGCAAAGAAACTTGCGAGAAATCTCCTCAGGGATGCTTTCAATAACCTTGGAGGGGATTTCGAAGTTCTTGAGATCGACATAGGGAATCTTGAGCTGCATGGCAAGAGCGAAAGCCATTTCCTCTTCGGTAATGGCACTCATATCCACGAGCTGTTGGCCCAATCTCTTTCCCGTGGTTTTCTGAGCGCCAAGGGCTTCATTGAGTTTCTCAGTGGACAGGAGGCCTGCTTCAACCAGGAGTTCCCCCAGCCGGCGACGGGGCACGGCATCTTTCTTGGGTGCGCTCTTATTGATTGGGCTCACTTTCGCCTTTTTGTTTTCCATAGACTCTATCGCCGGAACCTTTGACGGCGCATTGTGATGAGAGGGTCCTCAGCTGAACTTGAGAGCCTAGCCTGATGCTGAGAGCCTGCTTGGAATTTGCTGAATTCCCTCTGAAACCTCGAAGTTGAAATTTTAATACGAAACGCCGGCTTTTTCAAGTCTAATTAACTCTAATGCAATGGCTCAGGGTTTTTTTGACATTCGGCCTCTTTTCCCCTACAGTTAGTTTTTTTTAAAAAACTAAGCTTGAATTAGCCCGATTGCATGTGCTATGCTTGCTTTGTAATTAATTAAAGAATATTGAAAAACTCAGCCTGTATTCTATGGGCAGTCAGCATCCGACTCTGAGGCTGCGCCTTCGGAGTCATTGATAAAAGAAGCAGCGGTATCTTTCTGTTTTACCAAAAACTTTTTGTTTATTAAGTTGACCGCTGTTCCTTAGGAGCGTTTTGTAGCAAGAGGTCCATGGAAAAAACCCCTCTAAAGAAGATCGACCTCCTCGTCGGAGCTTTTCTCGCCTTCCTGTTCATCTTGATTTCTTTCCAGTCTTTTTCGGTTTTCGAGAGCCTGGGCAGGGTGGTCTACAGCGTACAAATGCGCCTGGATTCCCCCAGAAACCCGGGAGCCAATGTAGTGGCCATTGTGAATATCGACGACAAGAGCATCAAGCAATTGGGGCCTTGGCCCTGGCCCCGCCAGCTGATTGCGGAGATGATTGACATTCTGAAGAACAACGGGGCCAAGCTGATTGCTCTAGACCTTCTCTTCAGCGAAAAGGAGCGAAACCTGGGACTCCAGGAAATCAGAGAGCTTCAGAAGGCCATTCAGGAGCGTTCAGAGACTTCGACAAAGGATCCGTCGTTGTTGAAAAATCTTTCCGATATTGAGAATCGCCTGGACAGTGACCGTCTCCTGATCAAAGCGGTTAAGGAAGGCGGGATCATCTATCTTCCCCTGATCGGAAGCTTCGGCAAGTACGGCACAGAACTGGTCCTCCCTGAAGACTCATTCGTGAAGAAGAATTCTCTAAAAACAAAAGCCCCTTTCGCTGAAATTGTGCCCGTCGGTCAATTGGCCGTCCCCTTCTCGGAATTGGCTGAGAACAGCCGTGGATTGGGCCACATTAACTTGCCCCCAAACAAAGCCTCGCAGGGCCAGACTCACCTCCTCTTTATTGATTATCGAAGCAACATCATCCCTTCTATGCCGTTCCGCCTCTCTCTTGATTTCCTGAACAAGAAGGCGGAAGAAGCCATCGTCCCCGGCAAAGGGATCAAACTCAAAGACACCCTCATCCCGGCCTCCAACGGTGAACTCCTCATTAAGTTCAAAGGCACAGGGAGATCTTTTCCCTACTATTCTTTCGTGGATATTCTGAATGTCAAGAAAGTCCCTGCGGTTTTCGACGGGAAGATCGTCCTGATTGGTTACACGGCTGAGGATGCCCCCAAAATAAGCACTCCTGTTGATCCGGAGCTCCCTCAGGTTGAGCTCACGGCGAATGTGATTGACAACATGGTGAACGGAAGGTATCTGGTTCGCCCTTCCTTCATGATCTACATCGAAGCGGTGTTTATCCTCCTTTTGTGCCTTTTTGCCTCCTTTCTCATGTCCCGCTACGGCTTCATCAATCGCATGGGCATCACAGCCACCATGATCTTTGTTCTCTTCCTTGTGGGATTCATCTTTTTCATGGTCCTGGATGTCTGGTTTAAAATTATCTATATCGCTCTGGCCCTTATCGCCGTCTTCCTAGAGTATTCCATCCGGGACATTGTGGTGACCCAGCGAACCCTCGGCCTGACCTCGAAAGAGAGTATCGAAACCAACCGACAGCTCGCGCTCAGTCTCCAAAGCCAGGGTCTCCTGGATCTTGCCTTTGAAAAATTCCGCAAGATCCCTCTGAACGACGCGATGAAAGACGTGGTTTACAACCTGGGGCTCGATTTCGAGCGCAAGAGGATGTACAACAAGGCTGTTGCGGTCTATGAATACATCGCAACGACGGGCAAGGAGTTCAGAGACCTGTCCGACCGGATCCCGAAGCTCCGTGGCCTCGTCACTCCCATGATGATGGCCGGTCAGCAAACCAAGCAAGACGGTAAGATCATCTTTTCCGATGACCTTGGGATAAAGCCCACCGTGGGCCGATACGAGGTCATGAGCGAACTGGGCCAGGGGGCTATGGGGATCGTCTACAAGGCGAGAGATCCCAAGATCAACCGCTTTCTTGCCATAAAGACCATCCGTTTCTCCGATGAGTTCGAGGCGGAGAAAATCCAGGAAATCAAGGAACGCTTTATGAGGGAAGCGCAGATCGCCGGAAGACTCGCCCATCCCGCGATCGTCGCCATTTATGATGTGGGCGAGGACTACGATCTCACCTATCTGGCCATGGAATACCTGGATGGGGAGAGCTTGCAGAAATACTGCAGGAAAGGTTTCCTGCTGCCCTTGAGAAAAGTGCTTTTCATTGTGTCGGAAGTCGCGCTTGCGCTGGACTACGCGCACAGGCAGGGAGTCATCCACCGCGACGTAAAGCCTGCCAATATCATGGTCCTCAAGGACGGCAAGGTCAAGGTGACGGACTTTGGAATTGCCAAAGCGGTTTCTTCTTCCCAGACCAAGAGCGGCATCGTTCTGGGAACCCCCAATTATATGTCCCCGGAGCAGATCAACGGCCATGACCTTGACGGTCGCTCGGATATCTTCTCGCTGGGGGTCGTCTTTTTTGAGCTCCTTACTGCCGTGCTCCCCTTCCACGGGAAAAACCTGACAAATCTCTTCTACCAAATTACGCAAGCCAAACACCCCTCGCCCAGGGAGATCAATCCCAAGGTCCCCAATCCGGTGGAGCAGATCGTGGACAAGGCTCTGGCCAAGGACCCTGAGCAAAGATTCCAGACCTGTTCTGATTTTGCGAGATACTTGAAGGCCATGATCAACAGGATCGATCAGGTCAAGGCAAAGGTGAAGGAAGTAAACGCCTGAAAGCTGCGCAGATTAAAATGAAAGAGGGTCGAGTCTATAGCAAGACTCAACCCTCTTCTTGTTTCTGACTTAAAGATTAAGCGATGCCCAGTTTGTATTTCAGGGAGCTGAGCGTGTTTTTCATCAGCATGGTGATGGTCATGGGTCCCACACCGCCGGGCACGGGTGTAATCGATCCGGCGATCTCCTTGGCGGCATCAAAGTCCACGTCCCCTTTCAAGATAGCGATTTTCTTTCCTGTCTTTTCGCTGATCTTCTCTCCGACCCGGTTGACCCCCACATCAATGACACAGGCTCCGGGCTTGATCCACTCCGGTTTCACCAGGCCGGGAACTCCTGCGGCCACAACCAGAATGTCGGCGCGTTTGCAGTGGGCTGCAAGGTCTTTGGTCCCTGTGTGGGCAACGGTCACCGTGGCGTTAGCCCCCTTGGCCTTCTGAAGCATGATCATGGCGATTGGTTTCCCCACGATATTGGAACGGCCCACCACAACCACCTCGGCGCCTTTTGTTTCCACGCCGGAACGCACGATCAACTCCTGAATGCCGGCAGGCGTGCAGGGCGGAAATTTGACCTCGGAACCTCCGATCATGAGGCGTCCTACGTTGATGGGATGAAATCCGTCCACATCCTTGTCCGGATCAATGGCATTGAGGATTTTCTTTTCATTGATATGTTTTGGAAGAGGGAGCTGCACCAGAATCCCGTTGATGCTGTCATCCTTGTTGTACTTCTCAATCAGAGCCAGCAAAGCCGCTTCAGAGATGGTCTCAAGCTGGTTGTCCTGGATTTCCTTGAAACCGAGGCTCTTGGCCGCCTCGATTTTGGCGGTGACATACGAAATGGAGGCAGGATTTTGCCCCACGAGAATCGTCACAAGACCCGGCACCTTGCCGTGTTTTTCTTTGATTTTCTTAACTTCCTCTCCGATCTCCTTGAGAATTAAATCGCGGATTTCAGTCCCCTTGATCAATTTCGCAGTCATTTCTGATCTCCTTTCCTTCTATTAAATTTTACTTTTGTTGGACTCAAAAGGTTGGAAAACCATTCTGGAAGGACAAAATTGGATACCACACCTCTGCTCTCTTTTGCAAAAGAATAATGAAGTTCTCCGCAGTCTTGGGCAAGCGGGACGGGGTACCTGGGAAGGCGAATGAAGCACAAAAACCCGAGATGTTCCCCAACCTGCCATCCTTGACTTGTCGCTCCCTTTTCCTTACGATGCCGTGTCATGGAACTCGCGACACCCGACTCCGGGATGATGGACTTTGTGCTGCTTGGAAAATCAGGAGAGATCCTGCCTAAGCTTCTGGAACATTGGACATGAAGCCTTCAGGAATCATTACCCTCACCACGGATTTCGGCCTTTCAGACCCTTATGTGGCCATGATGAAAGGAGTGATCCTCTCCATCAATCCTTCGGCCAGGCTCGTCGATGTCACCCATCAGGTCGGAACAGGGTCCATCTTCCAGGCGGCTCTGCTGATCCGTGAAACGTTTCCCTACTTCCCTCAAGGAACCATACACCTGGCCGTGGTTGACCCGGGGGTCGGGAGCAATCGACGACTCATTGCTTTAAAGGTCGATGCTCATTTCTTTGTGGGACCTGACAATGGTCTTTTCTGGCCCGTGTTCCGGGATTTTGGAGGAGCCAAGGCCGTTCAGCTCACTCAAACCCGTTATTTCCTCCCGAGCATTACCCCCACTTTTCACGGCAGAGAAATATTTGCGCCTGCGGCGGCTCATCTTTCTCTCGGCCTTTCTTTGGAGTCTTTGGGACCCTCCATCCGTGAGCTTACGAAGCTGACCATCCCGCAGCCCTATGTCAAAGAAGGCGTTCTCTGCGGCCAGATCATTCGGGTGGACAACTTCGGAAACCTTGTCACCAATATCTCTTCGCGGGAATTGCTGGACTTCCTCGAATCCGGTCATCCGCGCATTGAGGCCGGAAAGCTGGTCATCCGAAAGCTCAGCCGCATCTATGCGGATTGCGAGGAAGGGGAACCTCTGGCCCTGATCAACAGCTCCAATCTTCTGGAAATAGCCGTCAATCTTGGTCGGGCTTCAGAATACATCGGGTTGAGAAATGGAGAGATTGTCGGGGCCTTGGTTGAGGTGAGCAAGGCTTGACAGGGATCATCAGCTCTCCCGCAAGGATTGTAGATATTCCTCCCATTCGATGGGAAGCAAGTACTTTTTCTTGTTGTTGCAGATCTTGCACGCGGGAACGATATTCCCTTTGCTGCTCTTCCCTCCCCGGCTGAGAGGGACCACGTGATCCATGGTGAGGTGTTCCCTTCCCACCTGGCTCTGGCAGTAGTGGCATATCCCCTTCTGGATCTTTCTCATCCACCACGCCGATTGCCTGAGCCGCCGGGCCTTGTCCTTTTCCCTTCGAATATCTTCTTCACCGACATCGATATCTTCAAAAAGCATGTCACTGTGCCCTGGAGTTGTTGGCTTCTAGTTGAGATGCAAGCTTGCAGTTCTCGATGACTTCCGGGGATTCAATTCCCATCACATAGGAATCCTTGTATTTCCCTGTGGACATCTTGGTCAGGCGCCGCACCACGCCGTCCACCTTGATCATGGCATTTTCCGAGTAGAAAACAATGTCCCTGATGCGGTCCCCTGGTTTCACCAGGCGGACAAGATCAAAATCCTTCCTGGTGATCAGAATACCCAGGCCGTGCATGGAGCAATCCATTACGCCCAGATCATAGACCTTGTCTTTTCCCATAATGCTGAATGCAACAGAAACGAAATCCGGCATCTCGTAGGTATGCCTGCTCTCCCTGCGTCTTTCTCTGGCGAATTCCAGGGACTGTGGAAGCGTGATCATAATACCGAAATAAGGGTATTCGTTGCTCACTCCAACGTACCTCGCTTTACCGCGGCAGAAGTGCTCTTTGATGGAGAATTCCAGCGTGACCTGTGAAGAGGACTGAATCAGGCTGTTTCCTATTTCCGGGAAAAGCTTTTCAATGATCAATTCAGGTTCACTCCCTAGGGAAGATATTTCTTCGGGGTTGAGTCTTGTGGCCCGGGACATGAACCTTACGTTTTCTTCATCAATGAGAACCTTGAGCTCCATGTTCTTGGAAACCATTCGCTCGAAAATCTCCTGGATTTTACGTCTGTCCTTTACCTGTCTCCAGCTCTCTGTTTCTTCCATGGACACCTCCTTCAGAGGTTCACCCTGTTCTCAGGGGTAGTTTACCATCCTGGAGAGAAAAGCGAAAATTAAAATGATTTTTCTTCATTTCTTTTGGGCGCAAACCGGATCTTGCCTGGTTTGGAGGAAGTATCGGGTTGACGCCTGGATGGATAAGTGGTAAAGGTAATTCATGATGTTTTCGGACTTTTCCCTTTTTATGGAAGAAGCCCTCCAAGAAGCGACAAAGGGCTCTGAAGAGGGAGAAGTTCCCGTGGGTGCGGTAATTGTCGATCCGGAAGGCGCGATTGTAGCCAGAGCCCACAACCAGCCCCTTTCCCTCAATGATCCCTGTGCTCATGCAGAGATTTTAGCCTTAAGGCAGGCTGGGATTTTTTATAACAATTACCGTATTGAGGGAGCCACCCTGGTGGTGACCATGGAGCCCTGCCTCATGTGCATTGGGGCGGTGATCCATGCAAGGGTAGCCAGGCTGGTTTTTGGGGCTCTTGATCCGAAGTGGGGTGCTGCGGGATCCTTGTACAATGTGCCGGCGGATCTTCGATTAAACCATCGAATAGAGGTGATACCCGGAGTTCTGGCGGAAGAATGCCTCAAGTTGATGCAGGACTTCTTCCGGATGCGGAGGGAGAAAGAATAGGGGCACACGGAGAGGTACCGAAGTGGTCATAACGGGGTCGACTCGAAATCGACTTGCCCTGCTAAGAACGGGGCACGTGGGTTCGAATCCCACCCTCTCCGCCAGATGAAACTTTTTTTCGTTGTTTATTCGAATGGTGTTGAGGAGTTATCAAGCCAGGCCTGGGTGAGGGTGACCTTTCCTAAAATCTGACTTCATGGGATTTCAGATAGTTCCCAGCTTTATTTGGAGCGACGCCCTGAAGGGGCGCTATATGAAATCTGTTTCAACAGATTTCATTGCGGAGAGATGTCCGAGCTGGCCGAAGGAGCGCGACTGGAAATCGCGTGTACCGCCTAAAAGTGGTACCGTGGGTTCGAATCCCACTCTCTCCGCCATATTATTTCCCCTGGACCTCTGCTGAAATGTTCATGTTTCTCTTGAGGCCATCGCCATGACGTACGAGGTTTTTGCCAGGAAATGGCGCCCGCAGGTTTTTGAGGACGTCCTTGGGCAGGAACACGTGATTCACACGTTGATCAATGCTATCAAGACAGACAGGCTCGCCCATGCCTACCTCTTCAGTGGGCCGAGAGGCGTCGGAAAGACATCGATCGCCAGGATCCTCGCCAAAGCCCTCACCTGTGCGGAAGGAAAGCCGGGCATTCCCTGCAACCGTTGCCACTCCTGCCTTGAAATCACACAGGGCTCTTCCGTGGACGTGCAGGAAATTGACGGAGCGTCCAATCGAGGCATTGAGCAGATTCGGGAGCTCCGGGAAAATATCAAGTACATGCCTTCCTCCAGTCCGTTTCGGATTTACATCATCGATGAAGTTCACATGCTGACCCTACCCGCGTTTAATGCCCTTCTCAAGACTCTTGAGGAACCGCCGGCCCATGTGAAATTCATTTTTGCAACGACAGAACCCCATAAAGTCCCGGTCACGATTCTTTCAAGATGCCAGAAATTCGATTTCAAAAGGATTCCCGTGGCTCTTCTCGTCAAACAGATGGAGAGAATCACCTCTCAGGAAGGCATCGACATCAGCCGGTCCGGTTTGACTCTCATTGCCAGAGAAGCCGAAGGGAGTATGCGTGACGCCGAGAGTCTTCTGGATCAGGTCGTCTCCTATACGGGCCCCAAGGTCGAGGACCGGCAGATCACGGATATTCTCGGAGTGATCGACAGGACCCTCCTCTTTGGGGCTTCACGCGCTGTTCTTGAAGGTTCAGCCAAGACGTGCATAGAAATTGTGGCCCAGATCTACAACTACGGCCATGACATCAAGGAGTTCTATCGGGCCCTCATGGATCAGTTCAGAAATCTTCTCATGAGCCTTGTCGCACCATACGACGACCTTCTCGACATGGTCGAGAGCGACAGGGAAGAACTCAAGGTCCAGGCGGAAAGGGCCGGGAAAGAAAAGCTGCAGCAGATCTTGAACACTCTCATTAGCCGGGAGGAGAGCCTCCGTTTCACGTCCCATCCCAGGCTGGTCCTGGAAACGATCATGATCAGGCTCTGTCAGATGGGAGACATCGTCGCCCTGGATGAACTGATCAGGAAACTCGACTCACTTGAAAAAAGGCTTTCCACGCCGGGGGACTCTCGTGAGGCGGGTCAGGTTTCTGATCAGGCGGCTCCCTGGCAACTAATAAACAAAGACGGGAAGGCTTCTCCTCAGCCGATCAAGAAAGAAGACTGGACCGCTTTTCTCAAATTCATTGCTTCCATGAATAAACCGATGGCGAACGTCCTGAAAGGTTTTCCATTTCTGGAGGCCTCTGCAGAGATCGTGGTGATCGGAAGAAGCCCCAAGCCCTTCGACACCTATCTCGATGACTCGGAAAAAGGCGACAAACTGAGAGCCTATGTCCTTGAGTTTTTCAAACGGGATGTGAAAATAAAAGTCAGCAGTGAAAACGAGGTGGGGAAAAATCCTCCCCCAACAGAGGCTCCCAAAGCATCGTCCCATCCGCAAGGCGTTCAGGATGTGCTCAACATGTTCCAGGGGGAGATCAGAGGGGAAGTTCCGGAAGATCAAAGGAGAAAACCATCATGAAAGGCATGCCGAACATGGGGAACCTGCTCAAGCAGGCTCAGCAATTCCAGGCCAGGATGGCCAAGCTTCAAGAAGAGCTCGGAGAGAGAACTGTGGAGGCTTCTGCCGGGGGCGGAATGGTCACGGTGGTGGCCAACGGCCGACAGGAGATCCTTTCCATCAAAATCGACCCCGAAGTGATTCACCCTGAAGAGGCGGAGATGCTCCAGGATCTGATTCTCGCTGCGGTCAATGACGCCCTGTCGAGAGCCAAAAACATGGTCAATGAGGAGATGGGCAAACTCACTCAAGGGCTCAACCTTCCCAACCTCCCCGGTCTCATTTAGGACAGGTTGATGAGCATTTATCCAGCACCCCTAGAACATCTCATTCAGAACCTGTCCCGGTTGCCGGGAATCGGCCAGAAATCCGCAGCCCGGGTGGCCCTCTACATCCTGAGGAGTCCCAGAGACCTTGCCGAGAACCTGGCAAAAAGCCTTCTCGACGTGAAAGAGAGGATCAGGTTCTGTTCGGTTTGCTTCAATTTCACCGACAAAGACCCTTGCGCCATATGCGTGGATGAAGCCCGGGCCAATGGGGTTTTGTGCATCGTTGAAGGACCGGGCGATCAGCTTGCCCTGGAGGAGTCCGGTGCTTTTAAGGGAAAGTATCACGTGCTTCACGGGGTTCTGTCCCCTCTGGACGGCGTTGGGCCCGAAGATCTCAAGATCGGTGAGCTCATTGGTCGCCTTGACAGAGAAGCGATCCAGGAGGTCATCCTCGCCACCAACCCCACCACCGAAGGGGAAGCCACGGCTTCCTTTGTCAGCAAGCTCCTCTCCGAAAAGGAGATCAAAATCTCCCGGATTGCCCTGGGGATACCCATGGGAGGGGATCTGAAATATATGGATTCCATGACGCTACGCCACGCCCTCAAGAGCCGGACCACCCTGCTGCCATGATTGTTGAACGTGCTCTCAAAGAGCTATCCTCCATCCTCGGTCCCGAGCGCCTCTTCACTCGCCATGAAGATCTGATCCCATTCGGAACCGATGCCACGAAGCTCCGCTTTATGCCAGAGGCCGTTGCCTTCCCAGGGACCCATGAAGAGATCTCCCGGATCTTTCACCTGGCGAATCAGGAACGCTTCCCCGTGATTCCGAGGGGAGCGGGAAGCGGAAAGAGCGGCGGGGCCTTGCCTGTCGAAGGGGGCCTTATCCTTGCCATGGACCGCTTCAACCGCATTCTTGAAATTGATCAACGCAACCTGATCGCCCGGGTGGAATGTGGAGTCATCACAGCCCGGTTCCAGGAAGAAGTGGAAAAAATGGACCTCTTTTATCCCCCGGATCCTGCAAGCATTCATATCTCCACGATCGGCGGTAATGTTGCGGAGTGTGCGGGGGGTCTACGGGCGGTCAAGTACGGGGTCACGCGCGACTACGTGCTGGGGCTCACCGCGGTTCTTCCCACGGGAGAAATCATCAAAACAGGAGTTGAAACCGCCAAGGGCGTTGTCGGCTATGACCTCACCCGGCTTCTCATCGGCTCTGAAGGGACGCTGGCCGTCGTGACAGAGATCATCGTTCGGTTAATTCCAAAGCCCGCTCACCGAAGAACCATGATGGCTTTCTTTGAGACCGCCTCCGCCACTGTGGAGACCGTTTCGGAAATCATCCGGAGCAAAATCGTTCCCACCGCACTCGAGTTCATGGACAGGACCTGTATCGACTGTGTCAGGGAAGAACTGGGGTTTTCGGTCCCAAGGGGCACAGGCGCTCTGCTCCTGATTGAAGTGGACGGAGACAAAGGGCTCACGAGAAAAGAGGCGAAAAGAGTGGAAGAGATCTGCACCCGGCAAGGCGCTCTTCAGTTCCGGTCCGCATCCCGGTTGAAAGACAGCGAGAAGCTCTGGGAGGCCAGAAGAAACGTTTCCCAGTCGGTCTACAAACTCAAGCCGGACAAGATGAGTGAAGATATCGTGGTTCCAAGGAGTCGGATGGCTGAATTCATCGGCTTCTTGGAAACGCTCGCAAAACAACACGACCTGCCCATGCCGGCCTATGGCCATGCCGGAGACGGGAACATCCATGTGAATATCCTGTTTGATGAAAAGATTCGCGGGGAATTCGAAAAGGCTCAGGCTGCGGTCAAGGAAGTGTTCACAAAGGTCATTGAGATGAGAGGGACGCTCTCCGGAGAACACGGCGTGGGAGTCACCAAGGCTCCTTTCATCGAAATGGAGATCTCCAGGCCGGTTCTGGAGCTGATGATGAGGCTGAAAAAAGCTTTTGATCCAAACGGAATTTTGAACCCGGGAAAGATCTTCCCTTACAAAATCTGATCCTTCGACGTGTAATTTTTGGTGTTGTAGAACTTCTCCACATCCACAAGGCTCAACCGCTCCAACGCTTTTCTCAGAGGCACGGTCCTGACCTCACCCTGCTTCAGGCTAACCATGCGGCCGAAGTCTTCGTTCGCAATCATGTCCACTGCCGCGATCCCGAATTTTCGGCCCATCCTTCGGTCATAGGCGGTCGGATCGCCTCCTCTCTGGAGATGCCGGAGCGCCACATAGCGCGCTTCTAGCCCTGTCGTTTTTTCGATGTTCTCTGCAATGAAGCCCCCGATCCCTCCGAGATAATAGTTGCCGAAGCCATCCTGACCTCGCCGCTCGTGCACTTCCTCCATTCCCCTGGGCTTGGCGCCTTCCGAGACGAGGACAATGCTGTAGCGCTTCCCTTCCTTCTTTCTCATCTTGAGGAGTTCTCCGACTCGGTCCATCACAAAATCATGTTCGGGAATGAGGGTCACGGCTGCTCCGCAAGCCTCGCCTCCCTCCAGAGCCAGCCATCCTGCTCTTCTCCCCATGATCTCCACGATGAAGATCCGGCTGTGGGATCCCGCGGTGATGCGAATTCTGTCAATGTCCTGGGTGATCGAGTTCACGGCCGAATCAAATCCCAGCGTGTAATCGGTCTCAGAGAGATCCTTGTCAATCGTCTTTGGGATACCGACGACCCGGATGCCTTCCCTGAAAAGCTTGTAAGCGACCCCGAGACTGTCAAAGCCTCCGATGACGACCAGGGCGTCAATCCCCAGCTTCTTGATATTTTCGATCATCAACTCGGATTGGTCCTTTTTCGGGTCAAAGGGATTGACGAGACTGGTTCCGAGGCGTGTGCCTCCGGACCTGTCCCAGGTGCGCACCAGTTCCATGTCCAGCGGCACCACATACCGCCTTAAGTTCTCCTTTTTGTCGGGCTTGACTTCCATAAGTCCCTTCCAGCCGTCAATGATGCCCACCACCTCGAACATGGCTCCCCGAATCGGCACCAGATCTTTATCCAGTGCCGAATTGACGACCCACTGGATGGCCGGATTGATTCCTGCACAGTCTCTGCCCGCTGACAGCACGCCAATCCTTGTTTTCATCGCCCGCCTCCAGGGAAGTTTAGAAAACGCCCTTTTCTTCTGTCAAGTGTAACTATAGAGCAAGCGCCATCAGGTGTCAAGGTGCGGTTTCCTCGCTGGTTTTGCCATATTGGCCTTGGTGGGGCTTCCGTCGTTGAAGCTGTGAAGAGGAGTTGTGAGGAGAGGGAAGCTCCAGCACTTCGTCGCTTGCGGCTGGGTAACAGGGGAAATGATCCTTTTCCAATAAGCTCTATTTCGCCCCAATCGTGCCCAGTCCGAGAAGTCGAAAATGAACCATGATGCTCCCTACCCCGTCCAGGTTGTCCGAGATCACCCTGACCCCCCAGCACTGAGACTGATAGTCGAGATAGAGACCCTTAGCCAGGCTAGCCTTCGTATTGAGATCTTTTCTAACCCCTCCTCCAACACCAAAACCATAACCCAGATTGACGAAACCGTTCGCGTTAAACCCCTTGTTCCCGTCTTTGAAATACTGGTAATCCACTCCGAGGATATCCGTCCGTCCACCGGATCTGGGAATATTCAGGGCGAGAGACACACCTGCAAAGGGGATGTCTTTATCGTAATGATCCCAATGAACTTCTGTATTAAGATACAGATTGGACAAGGGGCTCAAAGTCAATATTCCAATCAGGGGTTCAAAGGGCCTTTCCGCTTTCGAAAGATCTTCATCCCACCACGTCCCGTTGATGCGATACCCTTGAATCAGAGTAAACCTCGTCCACTGCTCATAGAGGACTCCCTCTTTTTCAGTTTCCCTTCTTGCATCCAGAAAGTTGTCAAGGGCCAAAGCGACCCGGTTCATCTTTCCTTCCGCATCCATGGACTCGAACCACGGGCGGTACGCGTCCATGTCCTTGTGGACTCTGTAGTTATAGAGAAGAGAGGGGACGATCTTGTGCCTCAGCTTGTTCGCCGAAGTCCAGTTTGTTTCATAGATCTTTTCCATCAGGGTTGAAAACCTGGCCTGTGCATCGTAGGCATCCCTGGACTGCTTGCCTTTTCCTCTCACCGATTGATCCAACCACTGCGCATTCCTGGTATAACTGACCGAGGGTTCAAACTGCAGATACCGCCCCAGCCACATCGGATAGGTCAGGAGGGGGGTAAGAGAGGCCCGCTGACCCCGGGGGCCTACTTCACGCCAGATGTAATCATAGTCCGTATTGAGTGACATGAAGAAGGGAGCGATCGGCAGAGTTCCCGGAAGGAGGTTGAAGTCCAGACCCCCAAGAGGCTGGGGCGTCGGATCGTCCGGAGGGTTGTCCGGCCTCTCATAATAGGAGGAGATCGCCTGAAGGCTGTATCCCGGCTGATCACGATCAAGCCTGAGCGCCGACCTCCTCGTCGGAGACCAGATGTCATCAAGAGGTCTGCCAAAATCTCTCACAAGGTTCGGCCTTGCCCTGTAGCCGAAAAGGTTTCCATAAAACTCTTTAAAGTAGTCTCGATCGCTCACATAGTCGGTATCCAGTTTTGCCTTGACTCCTAGAGGAAGCTGCTGATTCGTCCTGCTTCTCAACCAGTACCGAGTCTCGTTCGTTCTCGGAAGCGGGCTGACGTCCAGCTCGTCAGGGTCAGTCAGGTCCTTCTCCCCGATCTTGTCCTGTAGAATGTCGAAGAGGAAATTCCCCTTGGATTCATCCTCTGCGACATACCGGTATTCGAACCCTTGCATCAAGCCTCGCTCGGATAGGTATTGCTCGTAAAAGGTCGCATCCATCTGATCCGAGATGGCCCAGTAGATGGGAACCTCCACCTGAACGCCGTTTCTGCTCGAATACCCGACCGCAGGAAGAAGCACACCTGATTGCCTTTTTGTTTTGGCCGGGAAAAGAGCGTAGGGAAGAAAAAAAGCGGGGAGGTCTCGGATTCGAAAAACTGCGTTTTTCACGGTTCCGTACCCTTCCACGGTGATTTCGACCTCTGAACCGGTGATGCTCCAGTCCGGTTTGTCCCCATCGCAGGTGGTCACATGACCGCCTTTCACCACATAAGTATCCGGCCCGGTCTTCTCCATGTCATCCCCGCTGATGTAACAGTGGTTCTCCCGGAGGAAGATGCGCCCCTTGGTGAGCTTGCCGGTCTGGCTGTTCAAATCGAACACGGCTTTTGCGGCTCTGACAATATCTCCGTTCGTCTCGAGGACAACATCTCCTATCGCCTCAACCATTCCTGTTTTTTCATTGTATCGGGCCTCGTTGGCCTTCAGAACCTGACCACCCCTCGTGATCACCACATCTCCTTCCGCCACGTACAGGCCTTCATCGCGATCATAGCTCATCTTGTTCGCCGTGATCTGCCATTTGGCATTTCGATCCCCAACCAACCGGTCCCCATAAGAGCGGTCCGCAGCCCAGGCGACATCGGCGACCAGCGCCAAAAAAAGAACTCCTAGAAGGATTTGGGTGCGAAGGCCTAACGGGCTCATGACATCCATTCAGGGGTAAAAATCCAGGACATGATGTTCACAACCAAAATGCAATGCTGTCCAAAGCTCAACGGCTGCGCTGACGATCAACGTCACTCACCGAATGCTGTCCGGCTTGTATCTCTCCGGGTCCAGGATAGCCATCGTTTCCCCCACCGTAAACAGGGAGCCGGTGACCAGAATCAAGTCTTCACGATCTGCCATATTCCTTGCTTTCCTAAGGGCCTTGGCCAGAGTAGGTTGAATTTCTCCGGGCTTTCCCAGGGACGAAGCCTCTTGCATCAGAGTCTCAGGCTCGGCTGCCCGGTAATACTCGGGCTTCGTGAAGAGGACATAGTCCGCTATGGGAACAATCCCTCTGAGAATGTTTCGCACATCCTTATCCGCCATCACCCCCAGCACCAGGATTAGGCGCTTATATCGAAAACCTCCTCGGATGGAAGACGAGAGACTGCGGATCGCTCCAGGGTTGTGAGCCCCATCCAGAATCAGCAGCGGCTCCCTGGAGACCACCTGCAGCCTCCCCGGCCAATGAGCGCTTTTCAACCCTTCCCGGATATGCTCTTCGGACACCCTCAGCCCCCTCCGTTCAAGCAGCTCGATCACGCTCAACGCAAGAGCCGCATTTCGGTGCTGGTAGGTCCCGAGAAGGCCCAGTTCAAGGTCTTTGAGCCTCCGCTTGGAGCCGTAATAGGTGATCTTGTTCCCGGCTGCTCGATAGCGAATGTTTTTACCCACTCTCCAGAATGGCGCTTTCTTGTCTTCACAGGTCTTTGTAAAGACCCCAAGGACTGAAGGTTGTGTTGCGGCGGTTACCAGGTCGACCCCCCGCTTGATAATCCCTGCTTTTTCCCGGGCAATATCTTTGAGTTTTGATCCCAGGAACGCTTGGTGATCAAAAGAGATGTTCGTGATGACTGAGACTCTAGGTCGGATCACATTGGTCGCATCCAGCCTTCCTCCCATGCCGACCTCGATGACGGCGATATCCACTTTTTCTCTCGCAAAGTAGATCAAGCCCATGGCGGTGGCGACTTCGAAAAAGGTGGGCGGTTGGGTCGGATCCATCACCCCCTTCAGTTCTTCAACCAAGAAAGCCGCGGTCTCGGAGGGCATCTCCTGCCCGTCGATTCGAAAGCGCTCCGTAAATCGGACAAGATGAGGAGAGGAATAGAAGCCCACCTTCAGACCCGATTTTCGCAGGATCGACTCCACCATGGCCGCCACAGACCCCTTGCCGTTCGTGCCTGCGATGTGAACATAACACTGACCGCGGTGCGGGTTGCCGAAGGCCTTGAGGAGATCAGATGTCTTGGAAAGGCCGAACTTGATCCCGTACTTCTGAAGGCTGTAGAGGTACTGAACGGCTTCGTCGTAAGTAATCTTCCTCCTCCAGGGCATAATCATGTCCTTCGTCATTGATCAATTGACATTTCGCATTACTTGTTCGTTGTTTTTGGTCACTTTAGGCATTTTAGCCTCCGGCCTGTAGGGCCTACGGCCCGGCGGGGCACTTTAGTTCACTTTAGGCACTGGAGGAATGTGCGCTGCGTTCCTACCAATCCCCCAGCCTTGCGCCGTGCGCCTTGTACCGTGGGCCTAGATTTTTTCCAGACTCGTGTATCCCAGATGAAGGAGCTTCCGTCCAAAATCCCTGAAAAGCACTTCCACCTTCTCTTTGTCCACAAATCTGGAGATGACTCCCTGACCAAAAGCAGGGTGCTTCACTCGGTCCCCGGCTCGCAGCCCTGCAGGCGGCTCTTGAGGTTGCTCCTGAACCTCATGGGACACAGGGATGGCTTTGGAGGGCCACCGGACCCTTTCTGCGGCGCCCATGGATTGAAACTCGAACAGCCCCTGAGGAAGAGCCTGAATGAAGGAAGATAAACCGCGTGCGTAAGCGCTGCGGCCTGCGGACCAGCCATACCCTGTTTCCTGACCGGGATAACACAGGATGAGTTGGTCCTTTGCCCTGGTCGCTGCCACATACATCAACCGCCTTTCCTCCTCGATTCCCTCTTCACTCTGACTCGACCTGGCAGAAGGGAAATACCCCTCTGTCACCCAGATGATGAATACAAGCGCCCATTCGAGTCCTTTCGCAGAGTGGACGGTGGACAGGGTGAGGCACTCTCCTCGCTGCGCAGGATTCATGTCTGCAAGACTACTGGGAGGTTCGAGCGCCACATCATCCAGGAAAGACCGGAGTCGCTGGTAACGGCCGGCCATGGGAAGGAGTTGTTCCAGATCCTTCTGCCGCCGTGGGAAATCGTCGAATTTTTCCTGAAGGATCGGTTCGTAGTACCGGATCGCCAATTCAATCGCTCTTTCAGGCTTAAGGTCTTTGGCGGACAACTTCACCAAGAGCTCGCCAAGGGCCTTCAAACCATTGTCCGTCTTGCCTGCGCCGGGCCATTCGTGCACCTGGGAAGGAACCGCCCTGATTTCTCGCATCCAGTTCATAATCGCCTGGCTTCTCCCCTGTCCGATGTTCTTGATGAGCCGCAGGACCCTCCCCCAGCTCACGCTATCCTCCCGGTTCATGATGACTCTGAGGTGGGCAAGCAGATCCTTGATGTGAGCGGACTCCATGAATTTGAATCCCCCGTACTTGACAAAGGGGATCCCCTGGCGCGCCAGCTCCACCTCCAGTTCAAAGGATTGGTATGCGGCCCTGAAGAGGACCGCGAAGTCCTTTAAGGTGCGGCCTTGATGAAGCTGTTCCTTGATCGCCCGGCAAACAAACATCGCCTGCTCCGGCTCTGTCCTCGCATCCACAACCGTCGGCTGCGTTCCATCTTGACGCTCTGTAAAAAGACACTTGGTGTACTTCTCCTCCGCTTGCTCCATCAACGCATTGGTCAAATTCAAGATCGGCTGTGTGGACCGGTAATTCTGCTCCAGCCGGATGATCTGGGTCTCAGGAAAAAGTTTTGGAAATTCAAACATGTTCTTGTAGTTCGCGCCTCGAAAGGAATAGATGGACTGGGCATCATCGCCGACGACCATGACCTTTCGGTGGGCAAAGGCCAGCCATTTGACAATGTCGGCCTGAATGGCGTTGGTGTCCTGGTATTCATCCACCATGACATACCGATACTGCTCGCTCAAAAGCCTCCGGATGTCTTCGTGCTCCGAGAGGACTTGCCGGAACAGAAGGATCAGGTCGTCGTAATCCATGAGCTGATTTTCTTTTTTGTAGTCCCTGTAAGTGTCCTTGAGCTTCTTGACCTGAGAGACGTGCTCCAGGAACTGGGAATATTCGTCCTCCATGAGGGTTTCAACGCTACATTCGAGATTGGCGGCCTTGCTCACGATGTTGGCCAGAGTGGCTCGTTTCGGGAATCTCACGGCTCCTTTGTCGATCTGCATCTCATGGATCAGGGACTGGATCAGTTCCTCCATGTCGGATCGATCAAGAACCGTGAAGGTGTTTTCAAACCCAAGAAGGGTGGCGTAGCTCCGGAGGACCCGATGGGCCAGAGAATGGAAAGTCCCCCCTGACACGAACCGGCACCTTTCGTCGGCAAGGCCTGACGCCCGCTCCAGCATTTCACTGGAGGCCTTCCGGGTGAAGGTAAGGAGGAGAATGTTTTCCGGGGAGACGCCGGTCTCTATCAGTCGTGCCACTCGGTAAACAAGGGTTCTCGTTTTCCCGCTCCCCGCCCCTGCAATGACCAACAGCGGTCCTTCAAGAGACATCACGGCCTGGAGCTGCGCCGCATTGAGCACCTTTTCGTAATCGATACGCTTGGACAAAATCGTCTCTATCCCCCCGCTAATCCAGCAAAAAGAAAAATAACCCTACAGCCATGACCGCCGCAACGACAAGGGCCACAGGGACAAAAAAAGCAATAAGCACCCTGGTATAAGAAACTTCATGGATTTCACGAATTCCAATGATTTGGACAACGATCAGCCAAAGGCTTGCGATAAGCCCGCCCACATAGGGAATCAGAGCCAAGAACTGAGTGGCCTGGGAGTAGGAGACGGCTCTGAAAGTCGCCTCGAACCCGTTCCTGGCGCCACCGACTACGGTCAGCAGGAGATGAACGATGAGGCTCGTCATGCAGATCATCACTGTGGCCGCCAGAGGACAAAGGATCGTAGCGGCCAAGAAAACAATGCTGGTCCCGTAGTCGCCGATGAAGTCTATTTCAATCCAGGAAAGGCTCCCTTCTCCCATGAGAAACTGCCAGAAAAGCTCCAGCATCAGACCGATGGACCCGAACAGAATTCCGAAAGCGAGCGGTTCCCACAGCCCTCCCTCCGATGCAGTGTGTCTGAAAAAGGTCCTCGGAGAGAAAACCGCTTGTTTGGCCGTCTGAAAGATACCCTTTCTCAGGCCTGTCTCCCTACGTCTTTCCCACGGCGGGAGAACCCGACCATTGTTCTTTCTGCCCGCCCGGTCCAGGTCCAGGATAAAATCAAAACGCTCTCTGCAGCGCGGACACGTTGCCCACCGGACGCCCGGAAGGATCTTGTCTTCGGCAAGTCGCTTCGAATACTGGCATTTTGGGCAGGTAATTTCTATGGTCATTTTTTCAGCCCTTACCCGTTGCTTATACAATATCAAACGTCTGGTATAAAGCGTAAAGATGGATCTCGGGTGCGCTTTGCTCGTTGCTTGTCGGGGGTTGTTTCCTGCCGGCCATTGACATAATCACCCTTACCGCTTATCATCCGCCTTCATGAAGGAAAGGGAATCCAGCCTTGCCTATCCTTAATCACATTGCCAGTGTTCCCCTTTTCGAGGGTCTTCCTTCTGATCAACTTGAAGACCTTGCCATGATCGTAACGGATCAGGTGTTCCGAAAAGGAGAAACCATATTCTCGGAAGGGGATGACGGAACCGGGTTCTATGTGGTGATTACCGGCCGAGTCAAAATATTCAAGCTATCCCCTGAGGGCAAGGAACAGATCCTCCACTTTTTCGGGCCAGGGGAACCTTTCGGCGAAGTACCCGTTTTTACGGGTCAGCATTTTCCGGCAAACGCCGAGGCCATGGAGGAAGGCCGGGTTTTCTTTTTCCCGAGAAAATCCTTTGTGGATCTCATCAAAAGGAATCCCTCTCTTGCCCTCAATATGCTGGCGGTTCTGTCGAAGCGACTCCGCAGATTTGCCGCCCTGATTGATGATCTTTCTCTAAAGGAAGTTCCTGGTCGACTGGCTGCATACCTCCTCTACCTGAGCGACCAGAAAAAGGGGGCAAAAAATCTCGAGCTCACCATCACCAAAGCTCAGCTGGCAAGCCTTCTGGGCACCATTCCGGAGACTCTCTCCCGCATTTTCGGGAAATTGAGTTCTCAGGGCTTGATTGAAACCGACGGCCGCCGGATCAGGATCCTGGACTCGGAAGCGCTCCAGGATCTCGGCGAATCAGGAGGACGATTATAAGGACACTGGACCGAGTTCCCGTTTTGAATATTGGAGCATTGGTATTTTGAATTTGTTTCGAACTTCGGCCTGCCCTGGCGCGAAGTCAATCGTGTGGGTAGATGGCTTTATTGTTCGCCAGGTTAGCGATCCCCAGAGTGCTTCTCTGGTTGCCAGGTCTGGGCCAGGGATTTCGGGATTCGAATTTGGTTGCGGCCAAAGGCATGCATCGAAACAAGATCAGGAATGAATCTGCCGGAGCTTGAAAACCTCAGAGCCAAGGAGACCGCTCTAGTTCTTGGTCATCATGTATTTGACGGCTTTGTCAAGGCCGTCCAGGGTGAGCTCATACATGGGAAGAATCTCTCGAATGACCCCGATGGTGCGGGTGTAAGGCCATTCAATCTCGAGCTTCGGATTCAGCCAGACGGAATGACGGAAAGTCTTTGCAATAAACTTGAGCCTCTCGTGGCTTGGCATTCCTGATCGCTCCTCCAGATGGATGGAGCCGTCCGTCGCCATCAATTCATAGGGCGCCATACTGGCATCCCCCACAATGATGAACCGGGTTTCAGGATCCAGTTTCACCAGTTCGTTCACGGCCAAAGGCTTGGCACGCCGTGGAGGGTCTTCCCAAATGCTGTCGTAGATCGTGTTGTGGAAGAAGAAGGTCTTGAGATCTTTGAACTGCGCCCTGGCGTAATTGAACAGGGTCTGCAGCATTTCGATGTAGGGTTCCATGGACCATCCGCCGTTATCGATAGCCAGGATCACCTTGAGCCGGTCTTTCAGGCTCCGGTCGAAAACGATCTCGATCTCGCCGGCATTCTTCATGGTCTGATAGATGGTCTCATCAATATTGATCTGATCTTTCGCCCCGGCAGGAACCATGTTTCTCAGTCTCTTCAGGGCTTCTCCCATCTGGGCCTGACTCAAAGGACCCTCCTGCGAGTAGTCCCTGTAACGCCGGTCCATGGCCACTTTGACGGCGGACTTGTTTCTCGACACCCCTCCGACCCTCATGCCCCCTGGGTGGTAGCCCGAATGCCCCACAGGCGATGTGCCATGGGTGCCGATCCACTTGGCTCCCCCATGGTGCGCCTCGGTCTGCTCTTTCAGCCGATCAAGGAAGTACTTGATCAATTCCTCAGGAGTTAGCTTGGAGAGCTCCTTCGCATCAGCCCCAAGAGCCTGGGCAAGGCCTTCCGGATCGTTCAGCCATTGCTGCAACAGCGTCTTGGCCACCTCCGTCAATTCCACTTCAGTCGGATCCTTGAGTTCGGCTCCTTCAAAATGATGGGCAAAGACCTGATCGTAGAGATCGAAATACCGCTCGCTCTTCACCAGGATGGCCCGCGCTGCCGTGTAGAAATCATCAATGGAGTTGACAAGCCCGATGCTGAGAGCCTTCTGAAGCCGCAGGAAAGCGGTAGGGCTCACCGGAATTCCGACTTTTCTTAAGGTATAGAAAAACTCAGTGAACATAAGAAAACCCTAATGAGACACAGATTCACGCAGATGAACACGGAAACTATTTTCTGAAGTTATCAAAAACCTTGCGTTTCAAGAAAACCATACCCAAGCTTGTTATACACCGCGTAGAAGATCCCAATGATCTTTTCAGTCAAAGATTTGTATTTGGGGGTTTCACTTTCTGTGAACATCTGTGTTCATCTGTGTCCCATTTACAACCTGAAGCGGGAGACGGCCCCTTGCGCCACGGCATAGTCCGGGCTTTTCTTAAACAGCACTCCCAGGTACGGGACCTCTCCCTTGACCAGGTCTTTGATCTTGAAATCCGGATCCGCCCGCAGAGCCCTGATCCAGTTGATGAGTTCCCGGGTGGCCGGCTTTTTCTCGATCCCCCGGATCTCTCTCAAGCGATAGAAGGCTTTAACGGTATTCTCCAACAGATCCCGGCTGAGGTCAGGAAAATGAACAACGAGGATGCTCCTCATCATGTCGAGATCCGGGAATGCAATGTGATGGAAATTGCAGCGGCCGACGAAAGGATCGGAAAGATCCTTCTTGGCATTGGAGGTGATGATGATCACCGGCCTGTTCTTTGCCCGGATCGTTTTGTCAACCTCAATAATATCAAAGGACATCTGGTCGAGCACGTCCAGCATGTCATCCTGAAAATCTGTATCTGCCTTGTCGATTTCATCGATGAGAAGAACCACCCGCGCATCGGCAACAAAGGCCTGCCCGATCTTGCCCATCCGGATGTATTCCTCGATATTGCTCACATCCCTCTTAGAATCTCCGAACCGGCTGTCATTAAGCCGTGTCAGGGTGTCATACTGGTACAGGGCGTCAATCAGTTTCATGCTCGATTTCACATTCAGGATGATCAGGGGCATGTTCATGTCCTCGGCGATCGCATGCGCCAGCATGGTCTTTCCCGTGCCCGGCTCGCCTTTCAGCAGAAGGGGCATCTCCAGGGCCATGGAGATATTCACGATCTTCGCCAGTTCCTCATCCAGCACATATTGGGAAGCTCCGGTAAACTTGGTCTGCGAATTATCAGCGTGCATTTCCTCACTCCTTCATATAAGATGCTTCTCCCTTAAGGAAGAATTCACGTCTCAGCACACAGGCTTCTAAAATAATCACAAGTTTTTAAATATACAAGTCCTGAGAGGATCTGTCAAACGTCCATTTCTGGAGTCCATTTCTGGAGGGAATTTTCATGCCGCTCGCCTTTGAATCTCTGAATCGAGGGATGATTGCTTTTGGTTTCTTCAACATCGATACCGATCTCCTCCTTTTGCAGCAGTATTTCCTTTTCGCGGACGATTTCTGCGGGCATCTTATCCGGATAGCCGAAGGCAAAACGGAAGAAACCTGCGAAACCGCATGGAAGGTGTATTCCATTGACAGCCCGAAGGCCGTCGGAGATCTCATGGCCGCCATTCACAGCATCCAATACACCGGCTTCATCGGAGAGGTATACAAACGGTTTCCCTTTCCAAAAAGAGAAGCGGAGTTCAAGCAAAAGCCGGAAGGCTTCCAAAACCGGCCGTGGATGATCTCTTTGCTGGAAAGATGGGCGGTGAGTAAAACAGTTCCGATCCGCGTCGAGAAAGGAAATGAAACCGTTTCGATCGGCGAATACCTTTTCACAAAAGCGGTATTTCACCAGCTCATCCAATACGTTTGGGTGGGAGGCTACCCCCGGTGGAAAGACGACATCCGGCCGAATTACGTGATGGGAATGAAGAACAATCTGGAACTGGCTACCGGGTGGTTGATGCGGGGACTGGTTCTCCAGTGATGGAGTCAGAAGTTCATCCTGCAACTTCTTTGAGGCTTGCGGAAGAGTTCAAAACCGAACCGCAGAATATTGAATATCGAATGACGAACGTCGAAGGAAAAAATCGAAGCATTAAATTGATGATCATTTAGGAGCTTTTTTTCGACTTTTTACGAAGCCGTCAAACTTCGTTATTCGAAATTCAGCGTTCGATATTCGATATTCTATTCATAGCGACCTGCTAACATCGGGATTTGGTTGAAGCCCAAGGCCTGCATGGAGGTTCACCACCCAAAGATCTTTAGCACCTCCGCGCTCAGGGGCCTCTGGAGCCAGCGTTTTTGTTTGTCTGTGAGCGGGCCGACCCGTTTCTCAATCCACTCGATATCGCCTGTGAGCAGAGCAAGTTTCTCAGGGCCTGTCAGATCGTATTCCTCTAGAGCATCGGCCCAGCGATGGAGCAACTTGTAAACAAACTCAGTGTCCGCAGCGGCGCGCTCCAGGACTCGCAGGATCTCCTCTTTGTGCACCAGGGCCTGCTGCTCCGGCATCAGCGCGTCCGCATGGCTAACGGCTGTGTTGACCGCCTTGAGAAGTTGATCCGGTGTGAACGGTTTTTCAATGTATTCGGCAGCCCCGAGTTTCATGGCCTGCATCGCCGTTTGAACATTGGCATACCCTGTGAGGATGATGACGGGCAGCGACGGCTTGGCCTTCTTGATGTCCCTCAGGATGAGCATGCCTCCCATGTCTGGCATTCGAACATCGGTCAAAACAATGTCATAACTTTTGCTCAGAGCCCACTCCAGCCCCTGCCGGCCGCTCAGCGTGGTCTCCACCTCATAATCCCCATGGCTCAGGATTTTGTTGACACTGTTGAGCACAATCTGCTCATCATCAATGATCAGGACCTTTTTCTTTGTCATAGCTTTCTTCCCTTGTGGGTCTCAACCCCCTGAGACACCCCTTCTCCCACAGGCCGAGAAGAAGGAGGGGATACCGGCAGAGTGAATCGGAACTTCATCCACTAAACTGTCGGCAGGAGGCAGGTCAACGTGGTTCCTTCGCCCACCTTGCTCTTGACGGATATGGAACCTCCGAGGAAGTCCAGGATTTCCTTCACAATGGCAAGCCCCAGCCCCGTTCCTTCCTCTGACAGGGCCTTTGCATTCTCCGCCCTGAAGAATTCGGTAAACAGCCGAGGGATGTCTTCTTCGGGTATTCCGATGCCCGTGTCAGAGACCTCAAAACGAACCAGGTGCTCTCTCTCCCGGGCCAGGGCAACACGGACCTTCCCTCCTGAAGGGGTATACTTCATCGCATTGGAGATGAGATTGCCGAAAAGCTCATCCAGAAGTTTCTCGTCAGCCATCAGCTCCGGGACGGATTCTTCAATGACAAAGTCGACCGTTACTCCCTTCTCCGAAGCGGAACTCTCATAGAGATCTCTGAGCGCCCTCAGGATCTTTGCGCCATCCACCGGATGGATGATGGCTCTGTCCGCGTGCTGGCGCTTGATGCCGAGCTTCAGAAGGTCATTCACCATGGCCCCCAGCATTTCCAATCGCTTTTCGCATCGAAGGATCGCGTCTTGCTGCTGCTCGCTCACAGGCCCGAGATACCCTTTTCTGAGCACCTTCATCAGGCTGTAGATGGCACCAAAGGGGGAACGGAGCTGGTGGGCCGCTTTTTGAAGGAACCAGGTTTTGTTGATTTCACCCCTCAGCGTCTCAATGGCCAAGGCGGTCAGATCGCTCAGGAGGGAAAAAAACTTGATGTCGTTCTCGCTGAAGTTATAGGAGATCTCACTGTACATACAGAACACTCCGAGAGGCATCTTCTCGACCCTGAGAGGCAGACAGACCATGGAGGCAATCCCTTCCTTCCGGATGTCTTCGGGGTATTGGAAGTAGTCCTCTTCGTCAATTCGCCCCATCGCCACAAAAGAGCCCTCGATAATTCGCCGGTTGATGGGACTCTTCTCAATGTCAATGACTCCCTTGGCGAGGTAGTTTTCGCTCAAGCCGTAGGTGGATGAGAAGATGAGCTTTCTCCGTGTCTCGTCCAGCAGCTTGATGGACGCCCCTTTGACGCCCATGATGTTGGCCACGCTCCGGGTGGCCAAGTCCAGAAGTTCTTGAAGTTCCGAGCACAGACCCATGCGCTTCACGACCTCATAGAGGGCGGTCAGCTTGGCGTTGCTGACATCGAGCTCTTTGGAGACCTTGAGGATGTCCTGTCCCTTTGTCCACAGGCTTTTCCGGATCGTTGTAATGAGGAAGGCGGTGATCAAAACAGCGGCTCCGAAAAAAGCGAACAGGAGCATAATTTCTTTCATGCTTTGCTGGGCGAGCAGAAGGTGGGGAAACAAAATGCTCTGAAGAAGGATAGGCTGCAGCGGCAAGATCTTGGCTCCTACAAGGCCCACAAGGGCTGCGGCGGCGAGAAGGGAACTGAAGCTGTACAAATAACAGGCCAGGGGAGGGAGCAAAAGACCTGCGATGATGATGTGGAAGATGACAAACATGAGGAGGGGGCTGTAAATGCCCCCTGTGAAGTAGATCATCGCATAAAGTGCCAGGAGGTCCAGGGAAATCTGGATGTGGGCAAAGTTGGTGAAGGGCCGGACTTCCTGCCCTTTGGAAACATCCAGTCGCCGGCAAGCGGAGCGGAAAATCAGGTTGTAGATGAAAATGCTGAGAGCAATGAGGGTGATAGGGAGAACAGGGAATTTCGGTTCCAGGAGATGCAGACCCCAAGCTCCTGCCGCTGCTCCGCCAACCGCGAACCAGCGAACTCGGATGAACCAGTGGACCCTTTCTATGAGTTCCTTTCGGAAAAACAGCTGCTGCTTGACTAACTCATATCCGGGCTCCTGGAAAGGGTCTTTTCCCTTTTCGGGAAGAGTCATATCTCATCCTTTCGATGTCTCCTCCAGAACCCCTTCGATCACTGAGAGCAATTCCTCCGGGTCAATCGGCTTTTCGAGGAACTGGGTGACAGGCCAGTTCTCCCCCATAATGTGCTGGAACTTCTCCGGACCCGTTTCCGCCATCTTCTTGGTAAAACCCGTCACCATGATAATCGGAATTTCCTTGTAGGCCGGATTGTTTCTGAGCTTGTAGGCCAAGCTGAATCCTTCTGTGTCCGTGGCCATCATCACGTCAAGGAGGATGAGTTCCGGTGCTTTTTCCTGGATCTTCTGAAAGCCCTCCTTTCCGTTGTAAGCGGTCCGGACGCCGTACTTTCTGCTTTCCAGGACAATGCGAATGGACTCTACAAGGTCCCGGTCATCATCGATGATAAGGATATCTGCTCCTTTCGCCATTTCTCTCTCCTTCTACCTTGACCCACCCGCTACATCATTGATGGATCCCTGCCCTTTGTCAATGAATTCTCTCAAACAGAACTGCACAATTTCCGAGCTTGCCCTCTCGGCCTTTTCTTGAGCTTCGAGGGACAAGCCCTCTCCAAACCCGAAATCATCCCCCTGAACAGAGACCAACCACATCGTGGGAGACCGCTGATAGAGGGACTCCAGAAGACCCGCGAGCATGGAAGGCTTGAGGTGGTGCATGCCACAGGGAGAAACCTGCTGCTCCGGTTGAACCCTGGTCCAAAGCAAGCCACGCTCCAAGGGCTTCACTGTCGCGTCCACAAGGATAACAACCTCCGCACCCTGGAGTTCCTCGGCGAGCACAGGATCAAGCTGGTGAAGCGAGCGCAAGGCGATCCCCGTTTCTCTTCCGAGGTCACGAGAGAGCTGTTCCACGACGTATGGCCCGATTCCGTCGTCCCTTCGGTGGGGATTTCCATAGCCGATGATCCAGGTGGAAAAAAATTCAGACTTTTCTGCCGACACGAATCAGTCCCTCTTGAGTTCCATCACAAGCTGTTGATCCGGATCAAAGATCTGAACGAGCAGCGGCATCTGACCCAGGGCATGGGTTGAACAGGAGAGACACGGATCGTAGCAGCGAATCGCTCCTTCCACTCGATTCAGAAAACCTTCTCTCACTTCTCCCCTGTGGATGTACTCCTTGGCCACGAGTTCCACAGAGCGGTTCATGGCGATATTGTTGTGGCCTGTGGCCACAATGAGGTTTACCTTGCGAATGGCGCCGTGCGTGTCGACCTGGTAATGGTGGACCAGGGTCCCTCTCGGTGCCTCAATGACGCCCACCCCCTCTTCCCTGGCCGGGTTGGCAGTGATTCGGATTTCATTTCCGCAGATTCTGGCATCTCTCAAAAGGGCTTGAGCCCGTTCCAGACAGTTCAAGAGTTCGATCATGCGGGTGTAGTGGTACATCAAGGTGCTCCCCTCAAGCCCTGCCCGAGCCAGGCTTCGGTAGGCTCTCAAGGCCTGATGCGCTTTCGGCGTGCTCATCGCGTCGGCGGCATTCAGCCTGCCCAGCGGCCCCACGCGATAACAGCCTTCCGGATACCCTTGCGGCTTGAAAAAGGGGAATTTCAGGTAAGACCAAGGCTCCACGTGCTCGGCAATGAAATCCAGATACTGGCTGGGATCGAATTCGGCAAGCACTTTGCGGCCCGGACCCACGACTCTGAACTTCCCTTCATACATGTTCGGGCAGCCCTTCTCATCCACCAATCCTGCGTAGTTGGACGGATATGTGGCGAACCTTCTTACCTCCTCCAGGTTCTTCTCCACCCAGTCCTTGATGAAGTCGAGCCCGATCTGAGCGGTCTCAAACGCTTCATCGAAACCGGTGAGCAGGCTGTCTCGATCCTCCTTGGCCAGGGGATTCATGACGCCTCCAGGCACGGCAAAAGCAGGATGAATTTTTTTCCCTCCCAGTGCCTTGATGATGTCCTGGCCGAACTTTCGGAGCCGGATCCCTTTCTTGGCCAAATCCGGAAATGCGCCGATCACGCCGATCACATTCCGCTTCGCAGGATCAGAGTCCCAGCCCAGCAAGAGATCCGGACTCGCCAGGTAAAAGAAATGGAGGGCGTGGGACTGGATAAATTGGCCCATATGCTCCAGTTCACGAAGGAGCTTGGCGGTTTCTGGAATCTCTACCCCCAGGATCGCGTCGCACGCCTTGGCAGAGGCCAACTGGTGACTCACAGGACAAATGCCGCAGATGCGCTGGGTGATCACCGGCATTTCTTCAAAGGGTCTTCCCTCACAGAAACGCTCGTATCCCCTGAACTGGGTCACATGGAATTGCGCACCTTCCACCTCGCCGCTCGCGTCCAGATGAATGACAACCTTACCGTGACCTTCAACCCGGCTCACGGGATTTATGGTGATTTTTCTTGGTTCAGCCATATCCACATCTCCTTAATCGAAGTGCATCATCTCGTTCGGAAGAATGGGTGTTCTCCCCTGAAGGATGGACACAAGGCTGTACGCCAGCACCTCCGGGGAGGGCGGGCAGCCCGGCACATACACATCCACCGGAACCACCTGGTTCACTGGGAGAACCTTGTCGAGGAGAGGTGGAAGTTCTTCGTGAATCGGGATCACCCCATTCACTGTGCTTTCCGTCTCCACATAGCCTCTCCGCAAAACCTCGGTCTTGGGAATCCAGTTGCGCAACGTGTTGACGCCTCCGAACACCGCACAGTCCCCCCAAGCCACCAGAACCTTGCAGTGCTTTCTGAGCTTTTGGGCTAACTCCAGATGTTCCTCATTCCCAATGCCTCCCTCAATGATGCCCACGTCCAGCTCCGGGAAAGCGTAATCCTTGAAATCGGTGATTGGGCTGAAGGTGAGTTCCACTTTCGACAGGATGCTCACCAAGTCTTCATCCAAATCCAAAAAGGACATGTGACACCCTGAACACCCTTCGAACCAAACGGTTGCTACTTTTGGTATTCCCATTGATTCTCCTCCGGTTTCAGCTGCTGAAAAGCGTTCATTTCGACGGCGTGACCGGTCTCCAGCTCTTGATTGCCTTCTCCGCTTTCTTGGAAAGGTCCTCCCAGATCTTGAACTTGTGACGGAATCCGATTTGATCCGCCAGGATATTCAAGGTCTCCCATGAATCCTTCACGCCCTCAGGAGGATCCATAATCTTTTCCACGAGCCCGGTCTCCCATCCGTCCAGGGAGGTGTAGGAACCGGATGATTCCATGCCCAAGGGTTTCGGGATGACTACGTGGGCGCAGTCAGCCAGGCTTTCTGGGAAATAGGGGCTGATCACCCCGAGGAAATCCAGGTTCCCGAGATCAGCCGTAACGCTTGAGTCCAGGTCCTTCGGGTGACCCAAGTAGAGGAGGCCCCCCTTCCATGACTCCTTGCCCTTGGAGTCGCCATTTGATGAAAGCCCCAGTTTCCAGGCGCCGGCGCTGTTCCCGTAAGGCTTGAGGACCATGAGCCTCAGGACATTGCCGGAATCAAGGCCTTTGGACAGGGCTAGTTTCATGGCGTCTTGAAAAGCGGACGGACTTTTGAGCCCTGTGACCGCTTCTCCAACCAGGATCAGCGGATGAGTCGAGTGGACGAAGGCGGCCACCATGTCCACAAAAGCCTTCTTGGCCCCCTTCGAGAGCCCCGCCTCTTTCAAAAGGCGTGAAACATCCACCGCTCCTTCCCGGCGCTGAGAAGGCCTCTTCCCTTTCTGAGAGATCTTTTTCCCCGCCGTAGTCACTTCCGCACGGAACGCCTTGATCAGCAGAGGCAACTTTTCATCCTTCACCGGAAATTGAAAGGAGGCAAAAGGCGGCATGCAGTCCATGTCCCCTGCAAGGGCTACCGGGATGCCTCTTTCAAGGATGCTTCTCCGAACCAGGGTGGAGAGGATCGGCTGGGTTTTGTAAGGATTGGCTCCTAAGAGAACGATAAAATCCGCCTCAGGGATCATCTTCCACGAGGCCTCTCTAAGGGGCTCCCCTTTCAGCTCCCATGCTTTAGAAACCGCCCTGAAATGATAGCCATCGAGGCTCCCCACATGACCGGCAGAACAGCCCTTGGCCATGAGGTCCCGGAACAGGAGGAGTTCCTCGTTAGACAGAGCGGCCGAGGCAAGGCCAAAAAGGGCTTCCCTTCCTTGGGTGCGCCGGATCGACTTCAGCCTTTCGGCCACAAGGGCCAGCGCATGATCCCAGGTCTCCTCCTTCCACGTTCCATCTTTCTCCCTCACCATGGGCTGAACAAGGCGTTTTCCTCCGCTCTTCAAGGCCTCGAACCGGCCTTTGTAGCAGAGCTGCCCGCGATCCGGCCGCTCCTTGTCTGCGGAGAGCTTGCCGTCGACCTTGATCACCGTGTGGTCATGGACATGGGAAGTGGTGGGACACAGCAATCCGCACTCAGGGCAAAGAGATTCCGCAGCCTTCCAATCCTTGATGTGGCCTTTCGCCGCGTAGTGAGTCCTGTAGCGGTTGGTGATCGCCCCGGTGGGACAGACCTGGAGGCATGCGCCGCACCCGAAGCAACTGGATTCTTCCCGGCTCGCATTAAGGTCCAGCCCGACAAGATTCTTTGGACCTCGATTGTGAAAACTGAGGACGTAAGCCCCGGCGATCTCCGCGCACGCTCTCACGCACCTCCCGCACAGGATGCAGCGATTGTGGTCAAGGATCATGTAATCGCTGGTCACATCCGTCGGAAAGGAGTTGAAGGAGAAAGAGACCGTGAGGTGATCCATCCCCAGTTCATAGGCCAGCTTTTGAAGCTCGCAGTCTCCACTCTGGGGACAAAACATGCAGTTGTGGTTTCTCTCTGCGAAAAGAAACTCCAGGACTGTGCGCCTGCTTTCAACAATGCGCGCATTGGTGGTGACGACCTCCATGCCGTCTCGAACCGGCGTGACACAGCTGGCCACGAGCTTGGGAGACCCATCCACCTCCACGACACACATCCGGCACCCTCCCCAGTTGGAAAGAGCCGCATGATGGCACAAGGTAGGGATGTGAATATCGTTTCTCTGAGCTGCCTCCAGAATGCTCATCCCATCCGGTACAAGCAGTTCTTTCTCGTCCATGGTTATTCTTGCTGTTTTACGCTCTGCTTCCATATTTCTTCTCTCCACATGAAATCCGCTCTGGCGGGTTTCATTATGCTTTGGCGTCGCAACGAAGGCACCGGCACGACTCTCTAAACGCATCCTCCTTGGACAGACCGAGTTCCACCTCACGGAAATCGCTGATCCGCTCTGCACAGTCCGCCTCAAGGGTGCAGGCCCGTTCCACCTCATGGATCTCCTCATCGATCATCGTGGGGATTTGAATCTCCTCCTCCGGAGGTGCAGAAAAAGCTTCACCGTTTTTCAGGCGCATGGCCTGATCCATTTCATTGGCTGCGTGATGTCCGGCAGCAATGGCATTGACCACGGTGTCAGGGCCGGTCACCACGTCTCCTCCCGCAAAGACCATGGGTGCCTTTGTCGCGGTCTTCTTGCCTTTGACCACCTCAATGAGGCCGTTCTTGTTGACCGGCACGGCTTCCCCCTTGGGATCAAAAGGAAATTCCGTTTCCTGGCCGATGGCCAGGATGACCATGTCCACATCCACGGCGGCGTCCTCTCCCAGTTTTGGAACAGGCTTCTTGCGGCCGCTGTTGTCAAAATCCCCGAGCACCATTCGGCGGCAGATCACCTGTTCTAGCCGGCCGTCGGATCCTTGAAACCGAACAGGAGTCACCAGGTAACGGATCTTCACGCCTTCTTCCTCTGCCGCTTTGATCTCCTCCTCCTGGGCAGGCATGTCCTCCCTTGTTCTGCGGTAGAGGATCGTCACTTCCTTGGCGCCCAGCCTGAGAGCGGAACGGGAAGCGTCAATGGCGGAGTTGCCGCCGCCCACGACCGCCACCCGTTCTCCGACACGAGGGGTTTTCCCAAGGTTGACATCTCTCAGGAACTCCACCGCACCGACCACTCCCTTGAGGTTTCCCCCTTCCACGGCCATACCGGCGCTCTTTTGAGCCCCGATGGCCAGGTACACGGCGTCATAGGCTTTCAGAAGGTCTTCGTACGCGACATCCCGACCGACCTTGGTGTTCGCCTTCAGTTCCACGCCCAGATCCAGGATATCGTCAATCTCCCTGCGAAGAATCTCCCTGGGCAGACGGTATTCGGGAATTCCCCACCTCAGCATGCCTCCCGGTTCCGGGAACTCATCGAAAACCGTGACTGGATATCCCCTGAGAGCCAGGTCTCTTGCAGCGGTCAAACCGGACGGACCGCCGCCGACCACGGCAATTTTATCCTTCCTTGTCACGGCCGGCTTTTTCACGGACGGCCGCGCCCCGTGATCCGTAATAAATCGCTTCAGGTTCCTGATGCTCACCGGTTCATCGAGCGTGGATCTTCGGCACTTGCTTTCACACTGATGGTCGCAGACCCTCCCGCAAATACTCGGAAAGGGATTGGTTTTGAGGAGCACCTTGTAAGCATCCTCCAGCCGTCCTGCCCTGAGAAGCGCCACATAGCTCGGAATGTCCATGCCGATGGGGCAGGAATGAATGCAGGGGGCCTTGAACAGTGCCGAGCAGACCGCCGCAGGGCACCGCTTTTCCCTGATGTGGGCTTCGTATTCCTCGCGAAAATAGCGGATGGTGGAAAGCACGGGGTTGGGAGCGGACTGCCCCAGACCGCAGAGAGAGGTGTTCTTGATGATGTCGGCCCACTTTTCAAGCCTCTCAATGTCGCCTTCCTGGCCTTCGCCGTTGCAGATCCTCGTCAGGATCTCCAGCATTTTCTGAGTCCCCACCCGGCAGGGCGTGCACTTGCCGCACGATTCCTCCTTGCAGAACTCAAGGAAGAAGCGGGCCACGTCCACCACGCACTTGTCTTCGTCCATCACGATCATGCCGCCCGAACCCACGATGGCGCCGAGCTTCACAATGGACTCGTAGTCTACCGGTGTGTTCAGATACTGGACCGGCACACACCCGCCCGATGGTCCGCCCAGCTGCACGGCTTTGAACTTCTTCCCTTTCGGAATTCCTCCTCCCACGTCATGGATGATGGCGCCGAGGGATATTCCCATGGGCACCTCGACCAGCCCCACGTTGTTCACGTCCCCGGTCAGGGCAAAGACCTTGGTGCCCCGGCTGCGCATGGTTCCCATGCCGGCGTACCACTTGCCGCCGTTGAGGATGATCTGGGGGATGTTCGCCAGAGTCTCCACGTTGTTGAGCACCGTCGGTTTTTTCCAGAGCCCCTGGAGCGCTGGGAAAGGAGGTCTGGGTCTCGGCATGCCGCGTTTTCCTTCGATGGAAGTCATGAGAGCCGTTTCTTCACCGCACACAAAAGCGCCGGCCCCGCGGTACACCTCCACATCAAAATCAAACCCTGATCCCAGGACGTTCTTCCCCAGGAGGCCGTAATGTCTCGCCTGCTCGATGGCGAGGTTCAGCATCTTGACCGCCAGGGGATACTCGGCCCGGCAATAGATGTATCCCTGGTGCGATCCGATCGCCTTGGCAGCGATAATCATGCCTTCCAGAACTGCATGGGGGTCTGATTCCAGAACACACCGATCCATGAAAGCGCCCGGATCTCCTTCGTCCGCGTTGCAGAGCACATATTTGACAGCCCCTGGGGACTTGGAGGCGAACTCCCATTTCATGCCCGTGGGAAAGCCTGCGCCTCCTCTGCCGCGGATCCCGGAGGTTTTCACCTCCTTGATGACTTCCTCAGGGGACATCTGGTAAAGGGCTTTTGCCGCGGCAAAGTAGCCCTCCCGGGCAATGTATTCTTCGATCCGCTCGGCCTGGATCAATCCCCGGTTCTTCATGACCACCGGATTTTGCATGCCGAAGAAAGGAATATCCCTGGTGTGAGGGGTCTTCTCTATCTTTGGGGATGGAGGTCCCTCGAAATCCATTTCCTTCTGCTCCCACCCTCTCGAAAAAACCCATTGGGCGAGTGCGTCCCCCTTGAGCACGTGCTTTCGGAAAATTTCCCTTGCTTTCTCCGTGGTCATGTCCGCATACTTCACAGGTTCTTCACCCACGCGCTCTACCGTGATAAGGGGCTCCCGGTTGCAAATCCCTGCACAGCCGGAGGTGGTGACGAAGATGTCCTTCCTTTTGGACGATTTCAGTTCCTCCTTGAAGGCCTGCAGGATTCCGCTCGCTCCTGAAGCAATTCCACAGGTTCCCATGTGGACCGTGATTCGCGCAGCATTTTTCCCGCTCTCGAGAACCGAGGACCTGAGCACTTCTCCTTTGATCTTGTAAAGTCCTTCTATTTTCAGCACTGGCATGAACGAACTCCTTATTTGTCGTAGGCTTCCAGTACACCGGATATCTTGGAGGGCTTCATCTGCCGATGCGTGTCCTCGTCCACCACTACAACGGGCGCCAGGCCGCAAGCCCCGAGGCATCTGACCGTCTCCAGAGAAAAGCGCCTGTCCGGTGTTGTCTCTCCGGGTTGAACGTTCAGCGTCTCTGTGAGCGTGTCCAGAAGTTTCTTGCCTCCCCGGACATAACAGGCCGTGCCCAGGCAGCACCGGACCGTATGCTTGCCTTTGGGGGCCATGGTGAAAAACGAGTAGAAGGTGACCACCCCGTAAACCTCGCTGAAAGGCACCTTCAGCCCGAGCGCCACTCTCTGAAGCACGGGTTTAGGCAGATATCCAATGGTTTCCTGGACCTCTTCCAGCACGGGGATGAGAGATCCCGGCTTCGCCTTGTACCGTTTCATAATGGCATCCACGGCCGCCCACTGCTCAGCCGTAAATTCTTCCTTCGCTTCCAGCACTTCATCTGATTTCTGTCTTGCCACCACCGGACATCCCTCCTTGTCACTAACCATACCAATTGATCAATGTTCAATGTTCAATGATCATTGTTCAATGATCATTGAACGTGGGCCAAAGGTCCTGTCGGGATTCTTTACATGGTGCAAAAGGCAGGTGGATGTGAGACTGGGGTCTTGATCCTCATGTCTCTTGATCAGGAACGGGGCAGCACCTTTAGTCAGAGGGTCTTTTCCAGCCTCCAGCCCCTTGAACAGGCTTCTCCACCCTGACCTATCCACAGTAACCTTGTCTCCCATGCACTTGCAGGTGCCCTGGACCTTACCCCCTTGCTATTTGTCTTTGCAACCTGTGTGCCACAGATCTCTTGATGGAATGTCCAGCTAATATATTGAAATGCTAAATGATCTATCTCTTACGGACCTCTTTGCCGATGACAGTGAAACAATCATGTGTCTATCCACCCGGAGAGAGTGTAAACTCGCAGAAGCCAATGTCACAAGAGAAGCCCGGCAAGACGATGAAACCCTCTGGTCTCCCCAGGCTGGAGGGGTTATTATAAGGCACAGTTACTGCACCAAGAGGTTCCCGAGGAAGATCGGGTTGTGAAAAGAAAAACCATTGAAATAACCGGTATCGTTCAGGGCATTGGTTACAGGCCCTTTGTTTTCAATCTGGCCCAGACCTATTCCATCCGGGGGTGGATCCTCAACAATGAACAGGGGGTATTCATCGATGCGGAGGGTGAGGATGAGGCTCTCGATCTTTTCACAGAGGATTTGACCAAGCTTGCCCCGCCTCTTGCTCGAATTGAAACCCTGAAGGCCAGCTCCTTCGAGCCCCAGGGGTATCCCTGTTTTGAAATTAGACAGAGCAAGGGGGCTTCAGAGGGCTTTACCCTGATCTCTCCGGATGTGGCTACCTGTGACGCGTGCCTCGCCGAGCTGTTCTCTCCCGTCAACTTCCGGCACCGCTATCCCTTCATTAACTGCACTCACTGTGGACCGAGATTCACCATCATCAAAGACATTCCCTATGATCGTCACAAGACGACCATGGCTCCCTTCACCCTGTGTCCGGTCTGCCGTCAGGAGTATGAAAACCCGGTCGACCGTCGATTTCACGCCCAACCCAATGCCTGCCCCACTTGTGGGCCGTCCTTGCGATTGGTGGAGCGAAAGGGAGAAACCCTTCCTGGAGATGCTCTGGCTAGAACCCTTGCGCTTCTGACACAAGGCTCGATCGTGGCCATCAAAGGGATCGGGGGTTTTCATCTGGTCTGCCATGCGGAAAACCATGGCGCCGTCTCTTCGTTGAGATCGAGAAAGTTCAGAGAGGACAAGCCCTTTGCCGTCATGTGTCGTGACGTGGAAGAAGTGAGAGCGAATTGTGACGTCCATGACGAGGAGGAGAGGCTCTTGTGCAGCCCTGAGAGACCCATTGTCCTCCTCAACAGGAAAAAGGGCTCTTCCATTGCCCCTAGCGTTGCGCCTTTTCAGAAGACCCTTGGCGTGATGCTCCCCTATTCCCCTCTTCATCATTTGCTGCTCCACGGCCCGCTCAAGAGTCTGGTAATGACCAGCGGGAACGTGAGCGATGAACCCATCGCTTACAGGAATGAGGAAGTTTGTCACCGGCTCTCCGAAATAGCGGACTTTTTTCTCCTCCATGATCGGGACATTCACATGCGGTGCGACGATTCGGTGGCCCGGGTTTTCAAAGGGACGCCTTTCGTCTTGCGAAGATCGCGGGGCTACGTTCCTTTTCCCATTAAGCTTTCTTTTGACCTCGAAATGATCCTCGCTTGCGGGGGAGAGTTGAAAAATACCTTTTCTCTTTCCCGCGGTCCTTATGTGTTCATGAGCCACCACATCGGAGACCTGGAGAACATGGAGACGCTCATTTCCTTTGAAGAAGGAATCGGGCATTTCAAGACGCTCTTCTCCATTGTACCAAAGGCCGTGGCCTACGATTTTCATCCGGAGTACCTCTCCACAAAGTATGCCCTTTCCCTTGCCGGGATTCCAAAGGTGGGCGTTCAACATCACCATGCCCACGTGGTGAGCGCCATGGCGGAAAACGGGCTGGCAGGGGATGTGATCGGCGTCGCTCTGGACGGGACGGGTTTTGGGATGGATGGGACGATCTGGGGAGGGGAGTTCCTGAGAGCGAATTTGAGAGATTTTGAAAGGCTCGCTCACCTCAAAAAGGTCCCCATGCCCGGGGGCTCTATGGCGATCAAGGAGCCTTGGAGAATGGCCCTGGCCTATCTGTTCGAAGCTTTCGGCGACAAGGCCATGGACCTGGAACTGGATTGGGTCAAGAGGCGGGATACTCAAAAGTGCGGCATCCTCAAGAGGATGATCGAAAAAAGCGTGAATACACCGCTCACTTCCAGTATGGGCCGTCTCTTTGACGCCGTATCCTCCCTTCTGTCGATCCGGGATACGGTGAACTACGAGGGCCAAGCGGCGATTGAACTGGAGATGGCGGCAGGCCCTGAAGGGAAAGATGGGTACCCCTTCAAGATCCAGGAAAAGGAAAGGCCCATGGTAGTCAATCCCATTGAAACGGTGACAGGGGTTGTGCAGGACTTGATCCAAGGCCATTCGCCTTCCCGCATCTCCGGGAAGTTTCATAGAACCATGGCTCGGCTTGTGGTAGAAACGTGCAAGAGAATCCGGTTGAAAGAAGACATGGATCGGGTTGTCCTGAGTGGCGGGGTGTTTCAGAACACCCTCCTCCTTGCGCTTGTGTTCGATGGTCTCAAGGAAGCCGGTTTCCAGGTCTACACTCATCACCTTGTGCCCACGAATGACGGAGGGATCTCCTTAGGACAGGCCGTGATCGCTCATATGAGGTGTTTTCAATGTGTCTGAGTGTTCCAGGAAAGGTCGTAGAGATCCAGAACAACATGGCAAAGGTTGAAGTCGGTGGCGTGCTAAGAGACGTCTCCATGGACGTGTGTCCGGACGTGGCTGTCGGAGAGTATGTGCTCATCCACACCGGTTTTGCGATCCAGAAGCTGGACGAAAAAGAGGCATTGGAGACCTTGGACCTTTTGAGGAGAATGGCGGAGATCCGATGAAGTTCATCGACGAGTTCCGGAACAAGGAAATCGCTCAGGGACTGATCCGTAGGATCTTCGAGATCTCCACCCGCCCCATCCAGTTGATGGAGGTCTGCGGCACGCACACCGTATCTTTTTTTCGATATGGTATTCGAGAGATGCTCCCGAAACACATTCGGCTTTTGTCCGGCCCTGGCTGCCCTGTGTGCGTCACACCAAACCGGGACATTGACCTTGCCATTGCCCTGTCCCGCCAGAAAGACATGCTCCTCGCGACCTTTGGAGACATGATGAGAGTCCCCGGTTCGACTTCGAGCCTCCAAAAAGAGAAAGCGGAAGGGAGAAATATTCGAATGGTTTATTCTCCCCTCGAAGCCCTCCGAATGGCAAAGGAAAACTCGGGAAAGAAAGTGGTCTTCCTGGCTGTGGGTTTTGAAACCACGTCGCCCGCTATTGCTCTGACTCTCCTGCAGGCCCATAATGAGGGGATTCGGAATCTCTATTTCCTGAACAGTCAGAAGAGAGTTCCCCCTGCCCTCCGTGCTCTCCTCCAATCGGAAAAAGTTCAGATTGACGGGTTTGTCCTCCCCGGCCATGTATGCGCCGTTATCGGAAGAGAGCCCTTTCAGTTCATCGCCAAGGAGTTCAAGCGGCCTGCGGTCATTACAGGCTTTGAGCCGCTAGATCTCCTGCAGGCCGTGTGGATGCTCGTGAACCAGATTGAAAAGGAGCAGGCCTTTGTCGAGATTCAGTACACCCGGGTGGTCCATGATGAAGGCAACCCTGTTGCCGTGAGCAAGATGGACCAGGCCTTCCAACAGGATGGAGCCCTCTGGAGAGGACTCGGGTGGATTCCCGAGAGCGGTTGTCGCCTCAAGGATCCTTTCAGCTCCATGGACGCCCGTCAGATCGATGCGGACGTCGAACCTTCCAGGGAGCATCCGGGTTGCCTTTGCGGGGAAATCCTTCAGGCGGTGCGGACGCCTCCCGAGTGTCCGCTTTTCAACACCGTGTGCCATCCCGACCACCCTGTGGGACCCTGCATGGTTTCCATCGAGGGCGCTTGTTTTACCTATTTCAAGTTTCAGATGAATCCAGCTTGAGAGCACTTGAGAGGGAACAGGGTATGTCTGAAGGAAAAATCCTTTTAGCCCATGGAAGCGGTGGAAAACTCTCTCATGATTTGGTGAGCGAGATTCTGCTCCCCCGGTTTTTCAACCCCTTTCTGGAGCCCCTCGATGACAGTGCCAGAATCACCAACCAAGAAGGGCCTCTTGCGTTCACCACAGACTCCTATGTGATCAACCCTCTCTTCTTCCCGGGCGGCGACATCGGAAAGCTGGCTGTGTGTGGAACCGTCAACGACCTTTCCATGATCGGGGCTGTTCCATCCTATCTTAGCCTCTCCCTGATCATCGAGGAAGGTTTTTCTCTTGAGCTTCTCAAGCGGATCATGTCCTCCGTCCGGGACGCGGCTGAAGAGGCTTCCATACGCATCGTGACAGGGGATACGAAAGTGGTGGAGCATGGAGCGGCAGATCAGCTCTTCATTACCACTTCAGGTATCGGCTGGATCCGGAAGGGGGTCCATCTCTCAGGGCTCCATGCAAAGCCTGGCGACAAGGTTCTTTTGAGCGGCTATCTGGGCGATCATGAAATCGCCGTGCTTTCGCAAAGGGAAGGGTTCGGGTTCCAGGGGGATTTGAAAAGCGACTGCGCTCCTTTGAACGGCCTCGTAGCAAAGATGCTGGATGTGTGCCCGTCGATTCGATGCTTGCGGGACCCGACCCGAGGAGGCTTGGCCACCACCCTCAATGAAATCGCATCCATGTCCAGGGTGGGAATCGTCATGGAAGAGGAAAAAATTCCTGTGAGGGAATCCGTCAGGGGAACCTGCGAACTGCTGGGTTTGGATCCCCTCTATCTCGCAAACGAAGGAAAGCTCATCGCGATTTGTCCGCCCCATGAGGCGGAAAGGGTATTGGAAGCGATGAGATCCCACCCTCTAGGAAGGCACGGAGAGATCATCGGCTGGGTCACTGAGGAGAACCCCAAACGAGTCACCCTTCAGACCCTCATCGGCGGCCATCGGGTAGTGGATATGCTCACCGGCGCCCAGTACCCCAGGATCTGCTGAGGGTGAGTCGGTCAAATTACCAGCCGTAGGTCCTCAGCATCTCCGCACTCAGGGGTTTCTCAAGCCATCGCTTCTGCTTCGCCGTGAGAGGCCCGGCATATTTTTCTATCCAGTCAATGTCCCCTGTGAGCAGAGCGAGCTTCTCTGCATTGTTCAGGTTGTACCCATCCAGAGCATCCGCCCAATTGTGCAACAATTGGTGCACGAATTCCCCGTCGGTTGCCGCCCGTTCCAGCACCCGGAGGATTTCCTCCTTGTGAACCAGGGTCTGGTCCTGCGGGACTTGCGATGCGGCGGTCTGCACCGCCTTGTCCACGGACTTCAGAAGTTCGTCGGGCGTAAAAGGCTTTTCCAGATAATCCGATGCACCAAGCCTCATGGCCTGCACAGCCGATCGCACGTTGGCGTATCCCGTGATGATGACCACGGGAAGCGTTGGTTTTGCCCTTTTGAGGTCTCTTAAAACCACCATTCCGCCAATATCCGGCATGCGGATATCCGTCAGCACCACGTCGTAGTTCTTCTGGATTCCCCACTCCAAGCCTTGCCTGCCGCTCGGCGTCACCTCGGCATCATAGTCACCCTCCACGAGGATCTTCTTCACGCTGTCGAGCACGATCTGTTCGTCGTCAATCACGAGAGCCTTTCTCTTTTTCATGGCTTTCCCTCCTCCTCGATCACCTTGGCGACGGCTTCCACAAGCTCATCCGGTGTAAAAGGTTTTGCGATAAAGGTGGCCGCCTCGGTTCTTGAAACTTGCTCAACCGTCTCCGTGGTGGTGTAACCGCTCATGATGATCACCGGTATGTTCGGCCACTTCTCCTTGACTTCTCTCAACAGGGACATTCCGTCTTTGTCGGGCATCTTGATGTCCAGGAGGATCATTCCGATCGCCTCCCGGCGTATCGCTTCAAGCGCCGCATCCGCTGACCTGGCCAGAATCACTTCAAAACAATCTTCGAGCACCCGCTTGCAGCTTTCCAGGACAATGTCTTCGTCATCAACCACAAGGATCTTCATGTCACTTCACCCGACCCTCCAGAGGCACCCAAATGGTGAAGGTACTTCCTTTGCCCACCTCGCTGCTCACCTGAATGGTACCCCCGTGCCTCTGCACGATTCCGAGTGTCACAGAGAGACCTAAACCGGTGCCGTGGCCGACCTCCTTTGTTGTGAAGAAAGGGTCAAAGAGCTTGTTCAAATGCTCGGAGGGGATGCCGCATCCTGTGTCGGCTATGGAGATCTCTATTCCTTCCTGACCGGCTTCAATCATCACAGGGCTGTTCGATGTGGAAACGGTAATACTGTCGCCAGGCTTGGTGGCATCGAGCGCATTGATCAGGATATTCAGCAGCACGCTCTGGAACTGGTTTCGATCCATGTTGACCATGTGAAGATCGTCGCCCGGCTTGAAGACCATTCCGATCCCCTTGAGGAGCGCCTGGTTTTCCATCAGGGCCATGGTGTTGCTGATGAGCCGGTTCACGTCCACCTGCTCCCGATCAAGCTTGGTTTGCCTGGAGAAGTCCAGGAGTCCTTTCACGATCTTTCGAACTCGTTCCGTGGCTTCCGCAACGGTCTGAAGATCGGCACGAACCTCCTCGTTCAAGTCTTTCCTTCGCAGGAGCATGTGGGTATAAGTCAGCACTCCTGTAAGGGGGTTATTGATCTCATGAGCTACCCCTGCTGCAAGCCTTCCGACGCTGGCCTGTTTTTCAGACAGGAGCAGACGGTCCTGGCTCTCCGCTCTCCTGCGGCCCATGGCAGCGACCATCTCCTTGAAGGTATTCTGAAGGACCGCCATTTCTCCGGAAGATACAGGACCAATGTCCGGAGTGAGGCTTCCCTCGGTCACCTGCTGGCTCGCTCGGATCAGGCGGTGCACCGGGTTGATGATTCTCCCCGCCATGAAGCACCCGAGGAGAGTGGCCAACGCCATCCCTGCCAAGGTAATGAGCACAAAGCTTGAAAGCGTTCTCCAGCGCAAGTCCACATACTTTTCTTCCAGCACCCCCATGCCCAGGATGCCCACGGTCTTGTCAAAGATGTCCTTGATCGGTTCGTAAGCCGTGATGTACCAGTCCGTGATGACCACGGCCCGCTTTGTCCATCGCTCCCCTTTATCGAGCACGTGCTGTCTCACATCTTCGGCCACCCGTGTGCCGATCGCCCGGCCTCCGTCCTGGGAAGGGACATTGGTCGCGACACGGACATCCTTGAGAAAGATGGTCGCTCGGCCGATGCTTCGTCCCTTGTATTCTTCATTGCGGAACACGGTGCCCCGCACCGTATCCACAATCCTCTCGTCCCTGTTCAATAGAATTCCGCCATAGAGCACTCCCAGAAGCTGCCCCTCGTGAAGAACAGGGACTCCTGCAGAAAGAGTGAGTCCTGAGGTCACGACTTTTTCCGTTGCGGGACTCGCGCCGGGTATCGGAACAATGTCGATTCTGGCCCTCTCCGCCAGCTGCGGGTTCTCAGAGTTTAAGAACTCCTCGCTCAAAACAACCGCGCCTGAGGCAAGGGTTTTCTTTTCCAGGGCTACGGTGACAATAGGGTTTGGTGATTGGCTTTTCTTTCCGGGAATTGAATGAGGGCCGATACGACAGACCGTCTGTCCTTTTTCGTCAGTGATCCCTGCAAAATCGAGCCCGCCGTATTGCGCCATCCGGCCCAGGCGAAACACAAGGTCTGAGGTGTCCCCGTCTCTGAAGGCTACAATAAACCCGTATCCCAGGGTCGTGATGTTGAGTGAGACTTCGATCATCCTTACGCGGTTATCGTACATCTCCCGAGCCGCATTGAGATCCTGGGCCACGCGGTTTCTCGCTTCACCGAGCACCGACTTGTTCAAGAAATGGCCCCCTACCAGCAGAGATACCGCGCCGACAAGAAAGGTCACCCCGAGAAAGCTTGATATGATCTTTGACCGAAAGGAGTAAAACATGGTTGATCCTATGGAGAGAAAACCATCGGAACAGGTGACAGCCTTACCAGAATTTATACCCTATCAGAATCTGCAAGGGATATGCCACGAAAAATAAGGCCTGCCCCCTGCATCATTGCCCTGATATATATTGAGATCTTAACAAGTTGTCCGACCATGAAACGTTGATTCAGGGATTCGGATGTCCGGATTCTTTTCTGAGTGTAAACAAGGAGAAAAAACAAGTCACCTCAGAGGAGACTCACCCTGAGCGCCTTCTTAAAAGGTTTTCATTGCCCTCTTTGAGCCTATCCACTATGATTTTCTCCGCCCGATTTCAGAGTCTTCTGTGTCTCATTTATAACCGGGTCCCAGGTTGAAGTCATGCCTTTGTTGAAGTCTCTCCCACATGACCTTCTCGCTTTTTGGAAAGGGAAATGCCTTTTTGCCGATAAGGACGGGGATGGGTATCCTGATCATGTGGGCATGACCATCGTCGTCTCCCCTGATCTCAAGGACTCTCACGTGTGGGCGGGAGTCCTGAACCTGGTCGCCAGGATCGCCTTCGAGGTCATTGCCTTTCAACCCCCCTTGGTCACAGCGCGCCAATCCCCTTCTCCCTCAAAACCAAGTTTCCTGATCTTCCCTCCCGGCCAAACGCCCCCCTCCGGGAGAGAAAAGCTTTTCCCGGCTGAACTGTGGCGGCCCGACAGGGCGACCGCTTATCTCTCCGGGTCTTCAGGAAAGGCCATGATGGCTCTTCTCAATGCTCTCGCCACAAGCGGGATGAGAGACCATCCGCCCCCCTCCGACGATTGGAACTTTATGAGGATCACTTCTTTCCCGCTGAAGATCGAGGTGCTGGATGGCAAAGAGCGCCTTCTCGGAACTTTTGCGCTTCCAGAGATCAGCGTGGGCAAGACCAAGGGAAAGCAAAGCCCTCCGGCACCGGACCTTCTCAATCTGGTGAGTTCCGCCGGCCTTTATCAGAGTCCGCAGAACAACCCGAGAATCCGAAGGCTGAATGCAGCCCTCAGCATCAGCGGATTGAGCCTGTCCACAGAGCTTGGCCAGAGTCTTTGCGACTTTGTGGCCCGGATGGTTCTTGAAGCAACGGAAATCACGCTCCCCATGGCTTTTGCCGGGGAATCTGAAGGACCCGGGGTCATTTTCCGGATTTGGGAATCGAATAGGAAGCCTGTTGAAATCAGGGTGCTCGCAAAGAAAAGGGGCGCGCCACGACGTATCCAGGTACAGGGGAAACCCAAGCCCCTGGCAAGTGCTCTGAGGAAGTGGGCCCATTGGGCTTTCTTGGACAGCGGTCCCGGCTTTGAAAAAGCAGACGCCATGAGAAGCCGCGTCAGGGAATTCCATGAATTTCTCCACGGTGAAAGCTGCAGCCCTGCCCTTTCCATGCCCGAACCAGAACCACTAACTCTAAGACCTGTGCGCCTGCAGTGGAGATGGAAAGGAGAGAGGAGAAAGGTTCTGGACCTTGCAGACACTGTCCCCAGGGGTCATGGAACGATCATGGGGGAAGTGTTTGTGAGCAAACCCCTGCTGATCAGGAAGAGAGTCAAAGCCGGGATCGAAAAACTCCTCAGGCAAAAGGGCTATGACCCGGACATCAAGGTCCTGAATGCGTATAAGCCGGGGCTCTCGTGGCTCCTGGAGGAAATCCTGCCTGTGCTTGGGAAGCTTCCTTCCCTTCACACCCTTGAGTTCGGTTACCAGCCCTTTGCTCCGGCCGGAAAGGCCCTGGAGATGAAAAGCCGCTGGCTTCAGGAACTGTTTCCTGGACCGGAACTCGCCTCTCAAGCCCTGGGTCTGGGTCAGAGCAGGATCAGGATATCGAGACGCGCCACTCAAAAAACCATTTATGAGATACGGGCTTTGAATTCAAAGGGAGAGATCCTTTTCAAATCCGGTTTTTCACCGCTCTGGACAGCATTCCACTACCTGCCACAAGAGCCTGAGCTGGGGTTTGTCCATCCTGCGACAGGCGGAATAAAACTGTGGCAGGGAGATCAGGTGATACTTGAGGGCAACCTTCAAACGGATCGAGAAAATTTCTGGCGTCTCTTTCAGGACAAGTGGCTTCCGGTGCTTGAAAAGCACATGAGGCGGAAGATCAAGAAGGAATCCTTTCATGGTCAGACCGCTTTCTGGGAAGAGATTCGCATGGAAGTCTCCATCAATGAGACGGACGAGCGGTTGCCCCTGGGAGACGAGCGAATTTGCCCCATGGAAGCGCTTCACGAAGATCTCTACTTCGTCCTGCTTGAAGCCTTCTCCGCGTTTTCTAAACGCCACGGTTTGCCGGGCACCCTGCAGCTCGGGCGGATTGTGCCCAGAGTCCTGTCCAAACCAAAGCGTGGGGTCCCTTTTGCCAGACTGGTCGCGACACCTCTCGTGTGGGTCCAGACCCCGGAAGATTCCATGGGATCACGATCTAGCCGCCCTCCTGTCTCATCATTGACCCTGAAGAACAGGGCGTGGGGATTTGAAATCAGAGAATCGGCTTCTGATGCGCTGCTCGCCGCGGCCAGATCCCGGGGATTCAGAGCGGACCGTTCCGGGAAAAAGAAGCTGCGTCTCTGGGTGAAGGCCCCAGGATTGCAGCCGGAGCATCGGAAAACTGTTTTTTCAAGAAGCAAGGGCCCTCCCAAGAATCGGCTGTTGAAAGCTGGAGAAGTTTCGCATTGGATCGAGCGACTGGGTCAACTGGAGTGTATCAGTGTCTGGCAAGCGTCTCATTCCCTGCAGGGCCGTCCTCTGTGGGCTATGGAAGCGGTGCTGAAACAAAGAGGCTCACTGACGTCTCTGGCGAGAATGCGCCTTCTCAAACCAACGTTCCTTTTCAATGCAAGACACCACGCCAATGAAATCTCAAGCACCAACGCAACGCTTTTCATGGCGTGGTTTCTCGGCACCACTCATGCAGGGCATGATTTGCTCAAGCATGTGAATGTCGCGTGGATTCCCCTGGAAAACCCGGACGGCGTGGCGACCCTCGAAGAACTTCTTCCTTATGGCAGAGACCACAAGCTCCATGCGGCAAGATACAACGCCCTGGGCGTGGAGACCTACGGCGAATACTTTGAAGAGGAACCAAGATTCCCCGAAGCTCTGGCAAAGACAAGACTCTGGCGTCGCTGGCTTCCTGAAGTGATGGTGGACCACCACGGTGTTCCCAGCCACGAATGGGACCAACCCTTCTCCGGTTGTGCACCTTTCCGATTCCGCGAATTCTGGATTCCGAGAAACTTCGTTTACGCCTGCATCCCTTACGTCAATGAACCCGGCCATGAGCACCATAAAACGGCTAAGGGTTTAAGCGCCTTGCTGGGAAAGGCCATGCGCGGGGTACCGGAGATCGTCCAACAAAATCATGAACTCGCGTCACGGTACCGCCGCTACGCTCGTGGACCTGAGCCGCAAACTTTTCCAGATTCAAAAGGTGAACCCATGCTGGTCGTGCCTCCGCTCGGCCGAACCTACAGCACCAATTTCGCCGTGCGCTATCCCGAGGTGACGCGGTCAGAGATCATCCTTGAAGTTCCCGACGAGGGGGCGAGCGGCAGGCACCTGGAACTTTGCGTTCTGGCTCACCTCAAGACTGAAGAAGTCCTGCTCCACGCCTTTCGTCGGACCAAAGGCCGCATTCATGCAAAGGCCCATCCGAAGACGGGCTTGCAGCACCTCTCTTGGGTTCCGGGGGTATGGAGATTCGAGATAGGTTCATGAGTTTTCCTGCTTGCATTTGCCTGAAAAGATCAATAAAGTAAATTGATTTAACTCGATATAATTGAGTAATCAGCCTTTTCAGCTGCAGTCGATGCGGCGAATCTATTGAGGAGGCAACTTAGCTCTAAAATGCCGAATTCGATCATTACAGCCACGGGCAGTTATATTCCTGCCCTGAAGATACCGAATGACTATTTCCTGGCTCATGATTTTTACGGAGCCGACGGAGAAAAGCTCGACAAGCCAAATATCGATTTAATCAAGAAGCTTGAGGAGATCACCTGTATCCAGGAAAGGAGATACGTCACTGACGACCTGACCACTTCCGACATCGCTTTCATTGCCGCCGAGCGAGCCCTGGAAGGGACGGACAGGGAAACTCTTGATTACATCATCGTGGGGCAGAACCTGGGTGATATGAGGGCGGATAATGCGAGATGCGATATGGTTCCAACCATCGCCGCCAGGGTCAAGCATAAACTGCATATCAAGAACCCTTATTGCGTTGCCTATGATGTCCCCTTTGGCTGCCCGGGCTGGCTGCATGCGATGATTATAGCGGATTATTACATCAAGTCCGGTGACGCCAAGAAGATCCTTGTCATTGGAGCGGAAACTCTGTCAAGAGCCTCGGATCCTCATGACATCGACAGCATGATCTATTCGGACGGAGCAGGAGCGACGCTGGTTGAAGCTACAGACAGGAAAGCTGGAATCGTGTCCCATGTGACCCGATCAGATACCTTGAACGATGTGAATCTCATGGCGCTCGGGGTGTCCTATCATCTCAGTTCCAACGGGAATCAGCTCTACCTCAAGATGCGTGGCCACGAGATTTACAAGTATGCTGTGAAAACCGTCCCTGAAGTGGTCATGAGAAGTCTTGAAAAGGCGGGCCTGACTCTGCTCGACGTGAACAAGGTCTTGATCCACCAGGCAAACCAGAAAATGGACGAAGCGATCCTGAAAAGGCTTTTCAAGTTAAACCACGTTAAAGATATTCCTGATCACATTATGCCCATGACCATTTCCTGGCTCGGAAACAGTTCCGTTGCAACCTTACCCACCTTGTTTGACCTTCTGCAGAGGGGAAAGCTGGATAACCACATTCTTCACTCAGGAGACATCGCCGTCTTTGCTTCTGTGGGAGCCGGCATGAACGTCAATTCCATGGTCTACCGCATGCCGTGAGGCCAAGGACCTTTCTTTTTCTTATTTGAGCTTGCTCGATGACGCGCTAAGACCCCGTTCGTCGTTTACCGAAACTGGGGTTTCGGTCTTTACATAGATGGAGGAAACCTGGGGGTAGTCAGGAATGAACAGGAAACCCGAATTGCCCGTCGAGATCGAGAAGGCTTTGCGGCGCTACCTGGAAATCCAGGCCGAAGAGCAGCGGCTCAAAGAAGAGAAAAATGATCTCCGTGAAAGGATCGGTGAGCATATGGCCGGTCTGGAGATGAAGTCCTGGTACCCTAAGATTGACGGCCAGGCCCTAAAGGTCAGATACCGCGAGACCACGGCCATCGAGTACAATGAATCACTTTTGCACGACAGGCTCGGTGATCGATACCCCGCGATTCTGGCTCCGGACCTGCGAAAAATACGACTGCACTTAGACAAGCTGGAATCCCTTTTCACCCCTGTTCTGAGTCTCATCGGCTCTCCCGTCCCGGAAAAAGTTCGGGTTGCCATAGAGAACGGCACCGTGAACAAGGAATCCTTCGCCGGCGCCTTCAAGAAAACCGTAAAGCGCTTTGTCGCTGTGGGGAGAACGTCGGCTGGAGACACGGCTGACATTCCCGATGACAACGATGGCCCTCAAACCAAACCATGAATTGCGCATCAATACTACATTACCAAATGGGAGCGGTGGCCCTGTGAAGCAGCTTGAGATGAACTAAATGGTGTGATAGACTAAGGCACAATAAACGCCGGTTTCATTAGAGGAGTGTAAAAAGATGAGCACCATAAATCTCGACTCAGCTCAGACGCAACTGCCGAATCTGATCAAGGAAGCCATTAGCGGAAAAGAAGTTATTATTACGAAGGATGGCAAGCCGTTGGTCAAACTTGTCCCGGTTGCGACGCCAAAACCCAAAGCACTGTTTGGAAGCGCAAAGGACCTTATTTCAATGTCAGAAGATTTTGACGCTCCACTGGATGACTTTCAAGAATACTCGTCATGAGAGTTCTTTTGGACACCCACGCCTTCCTCTGGTTCATCGCTGGCAGCCCGATGCTCAGCCAGAGAGCTAAAACCTGCATCGAAGATGCCGCCAATGAAAAACTCATTAGCATAGCGAGCATATGGGAAATGGCGATCAAGATCAGCATCGGAAGACTGAGCTTGTCCGAACCGTTTGAGCGGTTCATACCCCATCAGATTCAGATAAATGGTTTCGATTTACTCCCTATTCTCTTTGAACACCTCTCACCTCTCACTTCTTTGCCATTCCATCATCGAGATCCCTTCGATCGCCTCCTCGTAGGCCAGTGTATCACTGAGAAATGTGCAGTAATTAGCAGGGATGCTGCTTTCGACAGTTATAAGATAGAACGTCTGTGGTGAAAGGCGCGGGCTTTGCGCGCAAAATATGACCGCATCCTCTGAGAGCAAGAAGTCAAGAAACTCACGCGGATTGCACGGAGTTCTGCGGCGTAATTTCCCGGAGATGGAAGAGTAAGCAACTGCCTTTATCTCAAGTGGCACGCGACCCAGTGACCAGTGGAGAGTTCCTTCAAACTTGGAAGTTTTTCTAAGCAACGGGTCTGACGCTCCCTGCAGCGGGGATGGAAGGGGCAACCCGAAGGGGGATTGATCGGGCTCGGCACATCGCCTGTCAGAATGATGCGTTGATGTTTGGCTGTGGGATCCGGATTCGGCGCAGCAGAGAGCAGGGCTTGAGAATAGGGATGGACAGGCGCTGCGTAGAACTCTTTCTTGGGTCCCAGCTCTACAATGCGGCCGAGGTACATCACGGCCACCCGATCCGCAATGTACTCGACCACGCTCAGATCATGGGAAATGAAGATGTAGGTGAGATGGAACTCGGCCTGGAGTTCCTTGAGGAGATTAATGATCTGGGCCTGGATGGAAACATCCAGCGCTGAGACAGGCTCATCCGCAAGGAGCAACTTGGGATTGAGGGCAAGTGCTCTGGCAATGACGATTCGCTGACGCTGCCCGCCTGAGAACTCGTGAGGATAACGGGGACCCTGCTCAGGCAAGAGCCCCACCACCTTGAGCAGCCACGCTACCCGCTCCCGCCGTTCCTTCGATGTCCCCACCTGATGAATGACGAGCGGTTCTTCAATGAGGTGACCGATCTGCTTTCTCGGGTTGAGTGCCGAGTAGGGATCCTGGTAAATGATCTGCGCCTCTTTCCGAAACTGCTTGAGTCGCGCTTTTCCGAACTCCCCGAGATTTCCCCCGCTAAAAAACACTTTTCCCGCCGTGGGCTCTTCCAGCCTGAGAAGCACACGGCCCAGGGTGGACTTCCCGCACCCGCTTTCTCCCACCAGCCCGAAAACCTCGCCTTTGCGAACACCCAGCGATACCTCTTCTACGGCCCGCACAATGCCCGTCCTACGCGAGAAACCCGCTCCCCTGAGAGGATAGTGTTTGGTCAGTTCTTCTGCGCTCAGAATTGGTTCGGGCATGGTCATGACTCAGGCTCCCAGCATCGAACCTTGTGACCCGGTCTTATTTCACGCCACAGCGGTTCTTCCGTGCACTTTGAGTTGCTTTTAGAACAGCGGTCATGGAAGGCGCATCCTGCAGGCAGGTGCAGCAGGCTCGGCACCACCCCGGGGATTGGGCTCAGAGCCCCTTCTTTTCCGCCGATCTTGGGAAGAGATTTAAAAAGGCCTACCGTGTAAGGATGGGCAGGTGCGGCAAAGAGCTCCTTCACGTCGGCGCTTTCCACCATCTTGCCTGCATACATCACCACCACCTGCCGGCAGATCTCGGCCACCACCCCCAGGTCATGGGTGATCAGAAGCACGGACATGCCGATTTCTTCCTTGAGCCGGCCGATCAGATCAAGAATCTGCGCCTGGATGGTGACATCCAGGGCTGTGGTCGGCTCGTCGGCGATCATGATCTTTGGATGGCAGCTCAGGGCCATGGCGATCATGATCCTCTGGCGCATTCCGCCCGACAACTGGTGGGGATAGTCATCGATTCTGGCTGCAGGCTCGGGGATGCCCACCAGGCCGAGCATGCTCACCGTTTCGCTGACGGCTTCCCGCTTGTTCATCTGACGATGCTTCCGGAGCACTTCCTGAATCTGAAAGCCAACCGTGTAGACGGGATTGAGGCACGTCATGGGCTCCTGGAAGATCATGGAGATCTCGTTTCCCCTGATCCTCCGAATCTCGGCAGCGCTCATTTTCACCAAATCCCGGCCTTCAAAGAGGATCTGGCCTGCAGCAATACGGCCTGCCGGCTTCGGCAGCAGTTGAAGGATGGAGAGCGCCGTGACGCTCTTGCCGCAACCGCTTTCTCCCACGAGGCCGAGCGTTTCTCCTCTCCCCAGGGATAGCTCCAAGCCGTCCACGGCCGTGAGAAGGCCGCCTTTGCTCTGAAACTGGGTTTTGAGCCCTTTGATCTCCAGCACCGGTTCCATCAGAGAGACCTCAACGAAGGATCCAGCGCGTCCCTGAGACCGTCGCCGAAAAGATTAAAACCCAGCACAAGGAACAGGATGGCCGCTCCGGGAAAGGCTGCGACGTGAGGGGCGAGCTGGATGTACTGGCGGCCTTCGCTCAGCATGGCTCCCCATTCCGGTTGAGGAGGCTGGGCGCCGAGACCCAGAAACCCGAGAGCCGCTGCCTGAAGAACGGCCGTGCCCATTCCCAGCGTGGCGTACACAATGATGGGAGGAAGGGAATTGGGAAGGATGTGACCTCGGATGATCCTGCCGTGGCTTCCTCCCAGGTGGCCGATGGCCTGGATGAAGAGCTGCTCTCTCAGGGAAAGAACGCTGGACCGGACAATGCGCGCATAGTGCGGGATGTAAACGATGCCCACTGCGATCATCGTGTTGGGAAGGCTTGGCCCGAGAATCGCCGTAATGAAGATCGCAAGAAGAATGGTAGGAAATGCCAGGAGCACATCCATGAACCGCATGATGAGACTGTCCAGCTTCCCCCCAAAGTATCCTGCCAAAAGACCAAGAAAGGTTCCGGGCACGAGGGAGATGGTCACAGAGATCAGGCCGATGGCCAGGGAGATGCGGCTCCCGTAAATGACCCTGCTCAAGATATCGCGGCCCAGGCTGTCCGTCCCGAACAAATGCGCGGAACTGGGACCTTTGAGCCTATCCAGAGGAGAAGGGATAAGAGGATTGTAGGGTGCAAGGGCCGGCCCGATGAGAGCCACAATCACGATGAGGGCAATGAGGGCAAGGCCCAGAGTGGCGCTTCGGTTCCGAAGAAGATCTCTCATGGGATCGAGCTTGCTCATTGAACACGAATCCTTGGATCGAGGATGACGTACACAAGGTCGACAACCAGGTTGATCAGGGCCATGACCACAGCGAAGATCAGGATACAGCTTTGAACAGCGGCATAATCCCTCGCCATCAGGGAATCCACCACATACCGTCCCAGCCCCGGCCAGGAAAAAATCGTCTCCGTGAGCACCGCTCCGCCGAGGAGAAGCCCGAGATTAAGTCCTAGCACGGTGACCACAGGCAGGAAGGCGTTGCGAAGAGCGTGGCGTAAAATGACGATCATCTCATCCAGCCCTTTGGCTCTGGCTGTTCTCACATAGTCCTTGTTCAGCACTTCGAGCATGGAAGATCGCGTGATCCTTGCAACGATCGCCATGGGAATGGTGGCCAGAGTGAAGGAGGGCAAGATCAGGTGACGCAGAGAGTCCAAGAAGGCTCCCAGCTGGCCGGCGATGAGCGTGTCGAGAACCACGAGGCCTGTCACAGGAGGCGCTTCAAGGCCCATGGTAATGCGGCCCATCATGGGCAGAATGGGAAACTTGACGGAGAGCAAGTAGATCAGCATGAGGCCCAGCCAGAAGATAGGCATGGACACGCCGATCAGGGCGAGGAACATGGATCCGTAATCGAAGATCGAGTATTGCTTTACCGAGGAGACGACGCCGGCAGCGATCCCGAGGATTGTCGCAATGAGCATGGCGGCCATAGAGAGTTCGATGGTGGCGAGCAGTCGCACCCCGATCTCGTTGACAATGGGTGCGCCGGTGCGGACCGATTTTCCAAAATCGCCATGAAGAAGGTTCTTGAGGTAAATCGCATACTGCGTGAGGTAGGACTGATCCAGCCCCAGCTGAGACCTGAGCCGTGCAAGTTCGTCGGGGCTGGCATATTCTCCCAGCAGAAGCCGGGCAGGGTCTCCGGGGATCATCCTGAGCATCAGGAAGACCAGCACGGAGACCCCGACCATGATCAGAAGAAGATGAAAAAGTCGCCTTGAGATATAGCCCAGTGGCATGGCAGCACTGAACCTTTATTTCTCCTTCCACACCATCTGGAAAGAGTTGAGCCCGTTGGGTCTCAGGGGCACATCGTGGAGCTTCTTGCTGTAGCACCGGACAATGGTTGAATGGGCCAGAGGCACCCACGGTGCATCCGCGTGAAAGATCTCCTGAGCTTTCATGTAGAGCTTTGTCCGCTCTCCCTTGTCAAAAATCTTCTGCGCCTTTAGACAGATTTCTGTGAACTCTGCATTCTTCCACAGGGCCACGTTCGCAGCCCCTGGCGTCTTGGCCATGTCCGCTGAGAGCAGACCATAGAGGAAGTTGTCCGGGTCTGCATTGCCGCCGAGCCAGCCCAGCATGCACATGTCGTGCAAACCATCAGCCGTTTTCGTCAAATAAGTTCCCCACTCATGCCTGACGATCTTGGCCTTGATGCCTGCTGCGGCGAGATACGCCTGAATCAGTTCGGCCGTCTTAACAGGTTCAGGCATGTAGGCTCTTGAAACCGGCATGGCCCAAAGCTCGAGTTCCATGTTCATGTCGAATTTGGCTTCAGCCAGGAGCTTTTTCGCTTTTTCAGGGCTGTACTCGTAATCCTTGATGCTGTCGTTGTAGCCCCAGATCGAAGGAGGAAAAGGGTTCTTCGCAGGGATCGCCAGACCCTGGAAGATAGTCTTGATCAGGGTTCCCTTGTCAATCGCATGGCTGATGGCCTGGCGGACACGGGGATCTTTGAGAGCGGGCTTATCCGTGTTCAGGGCAAGGTAGCCCACATTGATGCTCGGCCGTTCAATAATGGCATGCTTGGCCTCTTTCTTGACTAGGTTGATGGAGTCAGGGTCCAGATCGTCGGCTATGTCTACCGTGCCGGACTGGAGTGCCATCAGCCTCGCTGAGGGCTCTGGAATGGATTTGAGAATGATCCTGTCCAGCTTCGCCTTCTCGCCCCAGTAATCGTCATTGCGCTCCAGGATGATCTGGTCGTCCTTCACCCATTTCACGAACTTGAAGGGGCCTGTGCCCACGGGGTTGAGCCCTATCTGGTCCTTGTATTGTTCCATGGCTTTCGGAGAAAGAATCGGGCAAAGCCACAGGGCCAGGTTGTTGAGGAGAGGTGCGTAGGGTTTCTGGGTGACAAGGGCTATCGTGTAATCGTCAATGATCTTGATCTCGTTTACCATGCCAAGAGACATGTTGAGGTACTTCCACTTTCCATAGCTGTAAAAGGGGTGGTTTTTATCGACGACCCGCGCAAAGGAATCATACACGGCCTTTGCGTTGAAGGGCGTGCCGTCATGAAACTTTACGCCCTTGCGGAGTTTGAAGGTCCACGTCAAACCGTCATCCGAGACTTTCCAGGATTCGGCCAGCTGCGGCTCCACGTCCATAGAATTCTTGCCGAAGATGACGAGATTCTCGAGAACCTGGATGCCTGCTTTGATGGATTCGCCGTCCGTCGCATTGGCAAGATCCAGGGAGACAGAATCCCCGCCGCGGCCCCAGATCAGGGTCCCACCGGTAACGGCCTGACCCGCGGCCAGAGCCGGCCACATGCACAACGCCAAGAGTATTAGAATCGCCCATTTCCGCATGACGCACCTCCTTGTAACTTGGTTTCCACTCTTTTATTCCTCCCCCTCCCCTAACCCCTCCCCCCACGGGAGGGGAAACGGTTTGTGGATGCACGCCACTCAAGAGAGAAGGAACGAACCTTTCCCGCCATGGGGTCATAGCACACCTTGTATAGGCGGGCAATAGAGAATTCAGGCATGCAACTTTCGAAAGATCCCCTAAATCCCTCCGGGCTCATTCCCAGCAGCTTGCCGGATTTGTCGTCATTCCGGCGGAAGCCGGAATCCAGAGAAACAGACTGGATTCCCCCGTATCAAGTGCGGGGCAGGCTCAGTCAAGCACGGAATGACACTCGATACCTTGCTGCTTGCGGCGGGGTAGCTCATAAAAAAAGGCGGTCAAGCATGACCGCCCTGTGAAAATCTTTTTAGGAAAGCACGACTAGCGAGAGAGGTTTCGCCAGGCATCCTCAGCCTGCTTGATGCCACTGCCCCCTTCAGGTCCCCCGTCTATGGAAAGATGCATTCCTGTGAGACGCTCGATCCGTTCCTCCAGCGGAGGATGGGTGGAAAAAAGGCTCATTAAGCTTCTGCCGCTCAGAGGATTGACGATGAACATATGCGCTGTCTGGGGGCTGGCATTCATGGGGAGCTTCTTCGAATAGGAACCAAGTTTCTTCAACGCATCCGCCAGCCCGTTAGGATGTCCAGCAAACTCAGCGCCGGAGGCGTCTGCTTGATATTCTCTTGATCTGGATATGGCCATCTGGATGAGCATTGCAGCTAAGGGAGCAAGAATAGACATCACAATCATGCCGATCGCACCCAGACCTCTTCCCCCTCCTTCATTGTTGCTGCTCGAGCCACCCCCCATGAACGCAGACCACCGCGCCATATTGGCCAGGATCATGATCGCTCCTGCCATGGTGGCTGCAATGGAACCTATCAGGATGTCCCTGTTTTTCACGTGAGCCAGTTCATGAGAGAGAACTCCCTCCAGCTCATCCCTGTTCATGAGCTTGAGAAGCCCCTCGGTCACAGCAACGACGGCATGCTCCGGGTTCCTGCCTGTAGCAAAGGCGTTGGGTGAATCTTCCGGAATGATATAGATGCGCGGCATGGGAAGATTTGCCCTTTGCGCCAGCTGAGCGACGACCTGATGAAGCTCCGGGCTCTCGCTCGATGTCACTTCCTTCGCATTATACATCCTGAGAACGATCTTGTCCGAGAACCAGTAGCTGAAGAAATTCATTCCTATGGCAATAACGAAAGCGAGAATCATGCCGTTCTGTCCGCCCAGCAGATTCCCTATGAAAACAATGAGGGCGGTCAAGGCAGCCATTAGGAGCGTCGTTTTGAACCAGTTACCCATAGTTCCTGTCCTCCAAGCCTAAGTTGTTCATTTTCCCCCACCCCTGTTTTGGAGATGATTCATTGGGGAGGATTTCGTTATGAGTCGTCACTCCGGTTCCCGGCTTTCGCCGGGACAGGGTCACCGGAGTCCAGATGTCCTGATAGTACTTTAATAGAAATAATAATCACACGGCAAGGTCAGTCAAGTCAAGATAATCTGTTGTTAATATGAGCAGTTTACCTTAATATCCTCAAGGAGAACGAATGGCACCATGAATATCTTGATTATCCGACCGGCTGCTCTCGGCGACACGCTCATGCTTGCGCCTGCCCTTTCCAACTCCCGCGAATGGGGAGAAGTGATTGTGGCCGGAAGGCGGCCCGGAATTGATTTCCTAAGGCTTCTGGCCTCACGTTGTCTGGATTTCGAGAGCCCTGGCTGGCATGCCCTTTTCATGGACGCCCCGGAGCCCGGTGTCACATTGCCTGCCGCGGCCGTGGATAGGGTTATCGCCTTCCTCAATGATCCTCAGGGTGCCATGAGAAAAAATCTGGAGCGCTTCTTCCCCGGCGCGTCCATTGCTGTCTGGCCCGGCTATCCTGACGAGAAGGATGCGGTCCATGTCGCTCTCTATCTTGCCCGGGCCCTAGAAAATAGCGGGCTCCCTGTTCATGCTGAGAGAGCCATGGATGACGCTATAAAGCGTCCTCTTCTTCTCCCTGGCTATCGGCGCCGCATACAAACTGTTTTTCATCCAGGCTCAGGCGGAGCGCAAAAGAATCATCCACCTGAGTTCTGGTTGAATCTCGTTAGAGCATTTCGCGAGAAGATCCCCGTTGTCAAAGAATTACCCGTGGTCCTCCTGGGGCCTGCCGAGGAAAAGCTTCTCCCTTTTTTTCTGGAGAGAAGGGGGTGGAAATTCTTCTCTCCCCTGATAGTGGATAGCCTTTCCCTCCTTCTTCAAGAAGCTTTGCTCTACGTGGGGCATGACAGTGGGATCACTCATCTGGCTGCCATGCTTGGGGCGCCCACCATTGCTCTCTTCAGGCATAGTTCTGTCGCTCTGTGGAGACCCCTTGGTCCGAGACTCAAAGTGATAGAGGCGCGCGAAAGCAGTCCAGAGCTTATGGATGAAGTAATCAGTGCAGCACGCGAATTCTGTTCGATCATTTGACATCATAACCGGCTTAGCAGCTTTGGCCTTGTGTGTTACAATCCAAATTCAAATCCCCTCTAACTCCCCTTTTCAAGGGGGAGCATTTTACCTTCCCCCTTTGGTAAAGGGGGACCAAGGGGGATTTAAGGCACAGCATGTACTATCCAAGTCAAACCCTTAAAAAGATCAAACACACCCTCTCTCGTCACCGGATGATTTCTGAAGGTGACTCTGTTATCGTCGCTGTCTCCGGAGGGCCTGACTCTGTTTGCCTCCTTCACATTCTCAACGAACTGAAAAATGAATTGCATATCCATCTCGTCGTTGCGCACTTTGACCATGGCCTGAGGCCGGCTGAAGATGAGTCTGAAACCGCCTTTGTCCGTGGTCTGGCAGAATCCCTGAAACTTCCCTTTGAAACTGCAAAAGGACATCTGCTTGCCAAAAGAACCCCGGGTTCCAGGGAGGAGGTGGCGAGGAACGCGCGATATGCTTTTCTTGAGAGGGTAAGGGAAAAGCGCGAAGCCCAAAAGATTGCGTTGGGCCACAATCTGAACGATCAGGCCGAGACGATCGTCATGCGCCTGTTGCGAGGCAGCGGCCCGTCTGGACTAACAGGCATCCCTCCTTGTCGCGACGGTGCGATCATCAGGCCTCTCATCGAGATCGGGCGTCCGGAGATCGAGAACTACTTGAACACAAAAAAACTCGCTTCTGTCACGGACAGCTCCAACCTCAAGACCGACTATTTGAGAAACCAGATCCGACTGGAGTTAATGCCTCTCCTTGCGCAACATCAACCTCAACTTGTCCACCTCTTGGGACAGACCGCGGAAATGCTGCGCGATGAAGACGACTACCTGGAGCGAATTGCAGAAGCGTGGTTTACCAGGAACATGGAGCTGTCTCCTCATCATACTTTCAGGGTTCCCATCGCCTCTTTCCTGGGTCTCCCTGTCGCGCTGAGAAGGCGTGTGATAAGAAATCTGATCGGAAAGGTGAAGAAGGATCTGCGTCGAATCAGCTGGGATCACATAGAGGCGATCCAGCGCTTGGCTCAAGCTGAGAAACCCCAAGCAACTCTGAATCTCCCCGGGAGACTGACAGTCAAACGCACTTACAATCACCTGATGTTTTCTGCTTCAACAAAAAGGAAACCACTGCCTTTTTATTACACATTAGATGGAACTGGGACATATGATCTCAAGGAAATCGGCCGGAGCATCTTCGTTGAAGAAATCAAGAATAGAAGGGGCCTACGTCTTCGAGGGTCGAAGTGGACAGCTTTTCTCGATGCTGAAAAGCTTTGCTTTCCTCTCACCCTGCGAACCTTCAAAGCGGGTGACAGGTTCATCCCTTTCGGCATGAGGGGGCACAAGAAACTCAAGGACTTCTTCGTGGATCTCAAAGTCCCTATGGAGCAGCGGCGCTCAACACCCATTCTGTGCTGTGATGACACACCCGTGTGGGTTTGCGGGTTCAGGATTGACGACCGGTTCAAAGTGACCTCTGACACGAAGAGAGTTCTGAAGACAAGCATTCATTGACAGACAGAATGAATTACCTGGGCCAGATAAAAACTTCTTATCGCCAGCTAAACCTGGAGTGGGCGACAGAGGACGAGTTCTTCCAGGAATACAAGGCGCGGCTCACTTCTGAGCTAAAGAAGAGAAGGATGAAGTTCGAGGCGGTCTTCTAAGTACCGTATAAGCCCTGGGTTTGGTTTTCGAAACTTAAGAATCCCTATCATCGGCGAGATTTGCTCAGTATCGGGTTACACCGAAGTTGGGGAATGCGAGCAAAATGCCGAAGGTTCCCACTGACCAGTTCCAGATTGTGGTAGACGGTCGTCGCTGCAATTTGAAGATCCGCATCAGCAAGCGACTGTCCGGCCTCCTCCAATTCGGCAGACAGAAGCCCGCACACCTCCGCAATGGCAACATCATAGGGCAGTACAGTCACAGCGGGCAGGATACGTTGCCGGATATTGACCAGATGGCGCTCCCGCGCTGGAGACCGGAAGGCTCCTCGGTACAGTTCCCCGATAACCACGGCACTCGTAAATTGATCCTCTCGGGGGACGCCCCTGAGCCATTCGATGTAGGCCAGAGCAGGTCGGGGACGCAGCAATTCCGAGATGGCGTCCGTATCGAAAAGGTAAGCCATCAGGTCACCTAATCCAGAACTGGATGCCTACGGGGTTTCGTGCGTTTCGACTGCGCAAGAAGGCGGACCAGATCCTCAGATCCCTTCCAGCCGCCGGCCAAGCTGGCGAGTCCTCCTCGCGGACCGGCTTTCTTCAGGCGTTCCACATGCTCTAGGATATCCGCCGGGACCAGAGCTGCTACAGCTTTACCATGCCGGGTGATGAGGACCCATCCTCCCTGCTCCACTTCACGGATGCAGTCGGAGAGATGAGTCTTCGCTTCAACAATCGAAAGGTTTCTGGACATGTCTATCCTCCTATCCCCTTTGCAAGATGACCATTTAAACTATACTGGTCAGTTTTTATGTTGTCAAGGAAAGTCGCATGGTAGCAGCGAACTTTAAACTATTCCTTCCCACAGAAGGTGGCGTGCGGCGATTGAAGCCAAGTATGAGTTGACGAGGCGCTGCCTGGAAGAATTTCTTCAGAAGCAGCTCCCTTTAGTTAAGGAAGATACCAGCACGCTTGGCATTCCTGTCGAGCTCATCCGGATGCAAAAACCATGGTTTCTTGCATTGTCGCTGCAGGCTATGGAGCTTATGAGATTAGGGTATGACCCCCAATTTGGTGTGGACTACTACTTTCTTTCAAGAGCCCAAGGGAAGAAACGAATTTTTGAGCTCGAAAGCCTCGATGAACAACTCAGCCTCTTGTCTGGATTTTCCGACAACGAACAAGAGCAATTTCTTCTGTATACTCTGAAAACCCTCAATTCTATGGGTAGCCAGGTGGAAGTTCTGGTTCGAGCATGGATATCTGAACTCGGATGGAAGTTATTTCGTAATCGTTGGAGCTGGGCACCTGGTCGGCAAGAGAGGCATTATCGAGCTCATCAAGAGTAAAGGTTATGTGGTAGAGCAGCTCTGATTTAGTGGTTCCCTATGGCTCTGGTATATTGGCTCGATTGCATTTGGGTAATCGATACCCGTCATGGCCTATTCGTCGCAACGGTATTGTATCTGTAATCGCTCGGGGACCCCAAAATGCCCGTCCCTCTGATGCGTCGAATAATAAGATGTTGAGCGGCTGAAGAAACCCGCGGCATCGCGTTGGGTCTTTGTGTGTGATGAGGAGGAGAGCCCCCTACTTATCGTGTGAGGGCTTGTAACTGATTTCGTCTTCCACACCTCTGGCAAGGAGATATGGAATGTAAGCGTTGTAGGGTAGACCCCGCTTTTTTGCGAGCATCTTTATTTTTCTTAGCACAAGGCGGTCAAACCTCACCGTCACGGGAGTCGGCCTTGGCCTCTCAAAGGTATCATCCGATTCTCGCAGATCCTTCCAGTAATCAGCGATAAAATGCTTCTGCCAGAACTTTCTTTCTTGAGCTTCCGTCTTGAAATCTGGTAGTTTCACAGTCCCTTCCACCGCTTTCTGTAGAGCCGTCTGGATTTCCTGGTCTGGCAATCGACTTGAGTTGTCGCTGTAGGAAAGGCCGAAGCGCCTGGAGAAATAACCTCTCAAAGTTCCTGGCCCCGCCTCAGACAGCAGACGGATCAATCTCTTCCGGTTGCCAGAGCAACCGCCCCTCCATCCCGCCCGCAATCACCAGCGTCTGCCCGGTGACGTGCCGCGCAAGGGTGTCGGAGGACAGATACACCACCGCGTTGGCAATGTCGTCAGGCCGCGCCATCTGGGGCAGCGCCATCGTCGCGGTGACTTTGCGGACTGTTCTGGCGTTGGTGAGCTTCGCCGCGTTGCGTGGCACGACCGTCCATCCGGGGCACACGCAATTGATCCGTCCGCCGCAATAATCCCGCGTGTGGGGCGCGAGGCGTGACAATTCGTTCTTCAAACTGCGCGTGAGGCCAAATGCCATCGCCGCCTTTGCCGCGGCATAATCCGCGTGGTTGGCTTCGCCGAACACCGCAGCCGTCGATCCAATCAACACGGCGTTGCCACGCTTCTGTTTCGCCACCAGCCGGAAAAATTCACGCAGACAGAGGAATGTCGAGGTCAGTACGCCGTCCAGCGTCCCCCGCCACTGTTTCAGCGGCAGCCTATAGAGCGGCACATCGCGAGTCTCCCACGATCCAGCATTCGCCACAAGGGTGTCCACGCGGCGGAATCGTCTCGATGCCCGGGCAAACAGATTTCTTACCTGTGATTCTTTCGTCAGGTCCGCGCGTACCAGGAAGGGTTCAACCGTTGCCAATTCGCGCTGCAACTTCCGTGCGCCAGCCAGATTGCGGTGATAATGCAGAACGAGTTTGGCGCCTTCACCGGCAAAAGCCCGCGCGATGGCCGACCCGATGCCGCCCGACGCGCCGGTGATGAGGATCACCTTGCCAGTCAGATTCGTGTTCATGTCAGATCAAAGCCCGAGTTGACACAGAACGCGGAAAATCCAGTGCCCGAAATCATTGGGGTGATTGCCGAGCGGACCTTCCGGCTTCTTGCGGACCGCCACCGCCTTCCAGTTGTTAAACACGTCCGCGTAGGCGCAACCAGTCTCCAGCGCCACACGCTCCGTTGCCGCCGCATAGTCATCATGCATGGGTGATAAGCACTTGCTTCAGGGGTAAGCGAGTATAGGGGAATCCGCCCTTGTGTGTCAAGAGGCAGACGGATACATCATGGTGGGGGCCACAAGATTGTGCTAGCAAAGACGTCCCTCCGTATAACAGTTACCTCTGCATTGTGAAACCCGCCGGATTCGATTAACAGCCATTGCTTTTCTATGTTTGGATCAGCCTCCTGACCAAAATTCTCCTGGCTGTAAAGGCGCCATTCCGTAATTATAGTTTGGCTCCTCCCATACATACCCCATACCCGCATGATAGCGCCATCCTCTTGAGAGAAATAATGCACGGAAGAGGAAATTAGAGTGGGAAAAAACAGAAATAATCGTACCAAGAAATGGACATACCTCTAGGGCATGCTCACAGTTGGAGTTGTTCATGAAGAGGGGTGCCGGGTAAAACTATAAAGGGCAAATCATCATTAGCCCGATTGCTCAGTCAACCTGCTTCCTGCTTGTAGTAGATCTCACCCTCGTAAGTGTCCATGAATCCCCTTTTCTGAATGGTAACCTTAGGGCTTTTTGATCCAAAAAACTCAGCCAGGAATCTGTACGCTTTCTTGTGATCCATCTGACCGCAGGTCTCAAAAGTGATAGCGGCGAAATTGTATTCGGGCCAAGTATGAACCGCGAGGTGGGACTCGGCAATGGTCACCGTTCCGCTCACACCCCATGGCTTAAAAGTATGAAAGGACACCGCGACTACTTCAGCTCCCATGAGCTTTGCAGCCGTCAGCATCCCCTCTTTAATCACCTCAGAATCGAGGAGCTTTTCATGATTGCACTCATAGAGATCTATGAGCACAAGGTCAAGTAAGGAACGCAAGGTCCTCACCCCCTTTCATTTTAGACTATGTTCTGAAGGTCTCAACCCCTTTCTTGCCGATCCTGCATTGCAGGATCGCCCCGGAGGGAGATTTGTTAGTTTCTTTTATAGGGATTGGGGACGCGCATGTCAAACTTTTTCTGTCCTCTCAATCAAATATCATCGCTTTTTGAAAAATTCCTTTATTTTCTTCTCATAAGGAGCCTTCACAATCCCTCTTTCAGTGATAATCCCTGCCACGTACCTGTTGGGCGTAATGTCAAAAGCCGGATTGAAAACCTTCACTCCGGGAGGGCCCACACGAATCTTCTGAAAATGGGATATCTCTTTGGAATCCCTTTCTTCCACCGGGATCATTTCTCCTGACCTGATTCTCAGATCAATGGTGGAAAGGGGGGCAGCCACGTAAAACGGGATGTTGTTTTCCTTGGCCAGAACAGCCACCTGATAGGTGCCGATTTTGTTCGCCACGTCTCCGTTGGCCGCGATCCTGTCGGCTCCCGTGATGACGAGATCCACTTTTTTCCGGCTCATCATATAGCCGGCCGCACTGTCGGCAATCACCGTCACCGGGAATACCATCCTCCATGAGTTCGAAGGCTGTGAGCCGAAGACCCTGAAGCCACGGCCTCGTTTCATCCGCAATGACCTCGATTTTTTTACCCGCAGCATGCGCGGCCCGGATGACCCCAAGGGCCGTGCCGTACCCTCCTGTCGCAAGGGAGCCTGCGTTACAGTGAGTCAGAATCGTCGCGTTTGCCGGGACCATCCTTTGGCCGTACTCGCCGATCTTTCGGTTGATCTCGATGTCTTCTGAGAGGATCTTTTCGGACTCCCGCCTCAGGGCGATCCTGATCTTTTCCAGCGGCATCCCCACCGTCTTCTCCACCAGGTGAATCATCCTCTCAACGGCCCATCGCAGATTAACGGCCGTTGGCCTGGCTTTCACCATTCTATCGGCCATTTTCAGGAAACGATTCCGGAAGTCGTCATAGGATCCGGCTTTCAGAGACCCGGCTCCAAGGGCCAGACCCATAGCCGCTGCCACGCCAATCGCCGGGGCTCCCCTGATGACCATGCTCCGGATGGCCCTGACCACATCCTTGTCGTCTTTACACACAACCCACTCGACCTTGGCCGGGAGTTTTCGCTGGTCGATCATGCGGACGTGTTTGCCCTTCCATTCAATGGTCGGTAACATAGATTTCCCCACTCATCTGAGTCTGGCCACCACCAAATAGTGGCGTGGTCATAGAAAAAACGGCCCAAGGTACACGGTGCACGGCACAAGGAAATTCTCCTTGTTCCCGTGTGCGTTGTGCCTTGAGCCTTGCACCCTGTGCCGTGCACCGTCTCTTTCTTTGGACTTTACCCCCGTGCGCCTTGCGCGGTGCACCGTGTACCTTCCTATCCTATCTTTATCCTCCACCCGTACGGATCTTTTTTTTCAGCATACTGGATGGCCACGATCTCATTGTAAAGCTTCTGGGAAACAGCGCCCATCTTTCCTCCTGCCACGACATAGTCCTTTCCCTTGTAAGTGATCTGGCCTACGGGCGAGATGATCGCGGCGGTTCCTGTTCCAAAAGCCTCTTTGAGCCTTCCATTCTGAGCAGCGCTGATCACTTCATCAATAGCGAGGAAACGCTCCGACATCTTCATGCCCCAGTCTTTCACCATGTGGATGACCGAGGCCCGGGTGATTCCGGGAAGGATGCTGCCCCCGAGAGGTGCGGTGATCACCTCGTCGTCAATGACAAAGAACATGTTCATGGTGCCGACCTCTTCCACGAACTTCCTCTGGGCGGCATCCAGCCAAAGCACCTGGGTGAAACCCTTTTTCTTGGCTTCCTCTGCAGCCAGAAGGCTCGCCGCATAGTTGGCCACCGTCTTGGCCTCTCCCAATCCACCCACTGCGGCTCTTACGTACTTGTCTTCCACCCAGATTTTCACCGGATTCAGCCCCTCTTTGTAGTAGGCCCCCACAGGGCCGATGATGATATAAAAGAGGTAAGCCTTGGCCGGCCGGACGCCGAGGTGAGGCTCTGTGGCGATCATGGTAGGCCTGATGTAAAGCGAGGTTCCCTGGCTTCGAGGGATCCAGTCCTTGTCCAGCAGGACAAGCTTTGTCAGCGCCTCCATTCCGAGATCGACATCCACCTCGGGCATGCAAAGCCTTAGGGCCGAACGGTTGAGCCTGAGAAAATTGTCCCTGGCTCTGAACAAGTAAAGGCCCCCGTCTTTTCCCCGGTAAGCCTTCAGCCCCTCGAAGACTTCCTGCCCGTAGTGAAGAACCATCGCTGCCGGATCAATGGCCAGACTGTGATAGGGCTCAATCCGGGGATTGATCCAGCCCTTGCCCTCTTGAAAGTCCATGAGGAACATGTGATCCGTAACGATGTCACCAAACCCAAGCCTTGATTCATCGGTCGGCTTTTTCTTCATCTGCTCCGGCCTGGCAGATAGGATCTTAATTTCCATAACCCCTCTCCTTTTAGTCGCAAGACAAGATGTAACTATTTCGTCTATCACAGGAAGCGGATAAAGACAACACCCCAGAATTTAAATGGAATAATGAGGGTAGCCTCTGCAATCCGCGCTTTTCTTCTGCGGTCCAAATATCCAGAGGTCGTATGGGAGACGGCTACATCACATCCTTGTCGCTTTCTTCGATGGCCCGGTCGATTTCAGCACGCAGCTGTGGAGGGAGCCCGGGAATGTCCACGTTCAGGAACCCGCGCACGATCGTGGAGGTTGCCTCTTCCTCGCTCAAGCCCCGGGACATGAGGTAGGAGATCTCTTCCTGGGCGATCTTGCCCACAGCAGCCTCGTGAGACATCTCCACACCGTCCACATGCCCTTCCAGCTCAGGGATCGCATGAATGAGACCGCCGTTCAGAAGCAGGCCCTTGCATTCCAGGTGGGCCTTGATGTTAGGGACCTCGCCAATGAGATGTCCTCGCGCAATGATCCTGCCTCCGTTGCTAATGGTGCGCGCCACAATCTCCGCCCGGTTCCCCTTGCTCTTGAGGAAGATTCGGCCGCCCAGATCATACTCGCATCCCGGGCTTCCGACGATGATACTGTAGAAGCGGGCAACGGCGTCCGGACCGACCAGGTGCGTTGTCGGGTACATTTGCAGAGACTTGACCGGTTTCATACAGACATAGTTATTGAGGAACAGGCCACCCTCTTCCACCCGAGCGACGGAACGTGGACGAACCACCATGTCTTCTGCCCAATTGTGAATCATGGTGAAGCTGAGTTTCGCGTTTTTTTTGATGAAAAACTCGGAGATCCCCACATGGATGCCTTTTTTCATGTGAGGGGACGTGGAACAGCCCGTGATAATGTGGAGCTCCGAACCTTCCTCTGCCACGATGATATTGTGAACGTTTTGCTGGAGCCCTTCCTTGTCCAAATAGAGACAGGCCTGCACAGGATAGATCGACTTGCTCCCCGGCAGAGCGCGAATCACATACCCGTCGTGAAGGTTCAGCCCCACCGCAGCGGTGTACTTGTCTGCATCCACGGACACGAGCTTCCAGTAGTAGTCTCTGATCCAGGGGTGGTGCTCCAGAGCTTTTCGGATAGGAATGACCTCGATCCCGTCCTGGGCGCTGTGGCAGTGAATCACGGAGGTGTCTTTCTGGAAAAAGGTACCGCTTCTGTCCTTCTGCGTCACGTCCAGCCCTGCCATGATGAGCCTCTTTTGCTCTATCTGGGGAAGCGCGCAAAGGTCCTCATCGGCCATATAAGAGTGGACCACAAAAGAATCGTCAAATTCCTTCAAATTGATGTCTGGTCCCAGAGCAGCTTTCTTATCCGCCGCCTTCGCTGCTCTTTCTTTCAGTTCCTCTATGCCATGCATCTCACACACTCCTCGTATCCATTCTGGCTGATGCAGTTCAGGATCTCTCTTGGGTTACTGATGCAGCTCAGTCTCCCGTCATAGAGCACCTGTCCCTTATCTGCCGCTACGTAATCCAAAATATATCCCGTGTGGGTGATGATGAGTCCCATCTTTGTCCGCTCCCGTTTCACCTGCGCCTTTGATTTGGCATCCTGGTGGACAGAGTCTTTCTGGAGCAAAGCGGCAATGGCTTTGCCCACAAGGTGAATATTCTCCATATCCACTCCGGATTCCGGTTCATCAAAAAGCATGAAGTCAGGGTTTTGGGCCATCAGCTGAAGCAGTTCCGACCGCTTGATTTCGCCTCCGGAGAAGCCCGCGTTCACATCTCTATCCAGGAATTCCGAAAAGTTCACCATCCTGGCAAGGCCCTCCACATCGGTCGCTCCTTGAGCGCAGATCTTCACCATCTGCCGCGTTTTCAAACCGTGAATGGTCGGCGGACGCTGGTAGGACATGCCGATGCCCAGCTTAGCCCGCTCATTGATGGGCATGTAGGTGATGTCCAGTCCTTTGAAACTCATTTTTCCTGCAACCACTTTGTACTGGGGATAACCCATGATCGTCATGAGAAGGGATGTCTTTCCTGATCCATTGGGACCAAAAAGGACGTGGGTTTCGCCCGGTCTTATCTCCAGGTCAATGTGGTCCAGAAGGATCTTGTCCCCGAGCTCAACTTTCAAGTTCTCTATGAGAAGCATGTCACAACTCCTTTGTAACTTTCTGCTCTGGGCACTTCAGCTCATTAAAGAGCTTGGAATACTGGCGTACTGGAGTACTGGTTTAAACCCAATACTCCATCACTCCATTTCTCCAACACTTCGGTTTTTTGATTCTGTCTTCTGTCTTCCCTCTTCTATTGCTCTTCGGTTTTACTGATAACTGATAACTGTGAACTGGTAACTGGTTTCTTACAACTTTAGGCACTTCTCCTACTTCAGGTAAGGTGCCCACTGCTTCGCCGTGTCTCGAATGTAGCCGGGCTTTAGCCCTTTGACCACCCTGTTGTGCCCGGGCAGGAGAATCTCCACTTCCAGTTCCGAAAGCCGGAGCAGGGACTTTTTCAGCACACCGCCGTTCGCGCCGTGAAGGTCAAATCGACCGATCGCATAGTCGGCATAAACCACGTCCCCTGGAATCAGCACTTTTTGGACCCGATCATAGAGAGCAATGCTTCCCGCAGAATGCCCGGGAATGTGGAGGACCTCCCAGGATAGACCTCCGATATCAAGTGTTTCCCCTTCCTTGAGTTTCCTATCCACCTTGGACTTGAAATCCCCGGGTTTGAGACCGTATTGCGTCTGACACATGGTACGGAACATCTCCATGCCATAGACGCCTCTCTCATCTCCCTGCTCTATGGGATTGGCCTCGTCCTCATGAATCCAGAGCTCCGCCTGAGGGATCTGTTCCCGGATCTCCTTGAGGCACCCGATGTGATCGAGATGGGTGTGGGTCATGATGATCCTCTTGATATCCGGGAGCTTGATCCCCAGCTTCTGGATGTTTTGAATCTTGTAGCCGCCCTTGCCCATCAGACCGGCATCCACAATCGAGAGATCCTGAGAGGAAGGGATCCCAATCACATAGACGTGAGAGTCCGGGATGAACTCATCCTGCCCTGGTATAAAATAAACCCCCTTTGTTATCTCCGGCATGGCCTTTTCCTTTCATTAAGTCTTCAAATTATAGATTTTGAAACATAGACGATTCAGCTTTCTTATTCAAGAGTATTAGCCCTGTTAACCAATTCTTTTGATTTTCTGCGATTTTTGTGCTCCCTTAACCAGCGAAGGAACAGAGCCGCCATAAAGGACGAGCTTCCCTGAAAGGAGGATTCTCCGTGGAAAGAGAGCAGATCACTAAAATGATTCAGAAAAGACTGGGCCTCGAAGACAAGGAGTTCCAAGCCATCAAGGATAGCCCCAGGTTCCAGCGCCTCTTCGACAACATCCTTTCCGGCTCCCGCTATAGTCTGGTGGCGGAGATCGTGGAATCCAAAGGCTGCCACTCAGGCCATGTCAAAGGCCAGAAACTCTTCTTTGACTCGGCCGGCAATCTGCTCACCCGCGAAGCTCCGGAACGGGTGTGCGCCTTCTTGATGCCTAACCTGACCGTCCTGATCAATGCCTTTTTCGAAAACATCCTGAACGGCCGGGACCCGAACGAGGTGATGTTCAACCGAACCGGGTGCTATGACGTGGGGCCTGCGTGCGGGGGATGGGGCCACGTGATCGTCGAGATGCGCGCAGAAACTCGAAAATAGGCGCCTCTGAAAGACAACAGTTCGACCACAGAACCTATCGACAAAATTGACTTTCTGACTCTAAGCCTTATAATTTTCTTTAATAGTACTTGGTAAAGGAGATGAGTAGCGCATGGAATGCGAAGTTGAAAGTGAAGGCATGCATTACGAAGGAATGTGTATCAGGCCGCCCAGCGAAGCTTACAGCATCCTGCTTCAGGTGACTCTGGGATGTTCTCACAACAAGTGCGCTTTTTGCGGAACCTACAAGGACAAGCGATTTACGATCAAGGATGACAAGATCATTCTGAGCGACATTCTCTTCGCCTCAAAGGTCATGAAGCGGCAAGATCAGGTTTTCCTCATGGACGGCGACGCTCTGATCATTCCTCAGAAAAGGCTCATGTGGATACTGGACAGGATCAAGGAGCACCTTCCCTGGGTCAAAAGAGTGGGCGCTTACGCGAATGCGAAAAGCATCAAGATGAAAACCCTGGACCAACTGATCGACCTGCGCAAGAACGGGCTCGGAATTTTCTACTACGGCGTGGAAACCGGAGATGATGAACTCCGAAAAAAAATCGTCAAGGGCTCTGATGCCAAGACCTGCATCGAAATGGGAAGGAAAGTCATAGAAGCCGGGATCAAACTCTCTGTGACTGTGCTTCTTGGAATTGCGGGAAGAGAGGGATCTCTGAAACATGCAAAGGCTACGGGAGAGCTTCTGAGCGCCATGGATCCGAATTTTATAGGAGCCCTCACGGTCATGCTCATTCCCGGAACCCCTCTCCACGAAGAGTTCGTCAACAAGAGATTCGAACTCCCGGATGAAAGGGAACTGCTCATGGAACTGAGAGAGATGATCCGCCACACCAACCTGAGCCGTGGGCTTTTCTATTCGAACCACGCCTCCAATTACTTGCCTGTCAAGGCCAGGCTTCCCAACGGGAAACAGGATGCGATCAACTTGATCGATCGTGCCTTGAAGGGAGAAGTCGGCCTCAGACCTGAGTGGATGAGAGCCCTGTAGGAGGCTCGCAAGAACCTTCACCCCCACCTTGTACTTTGCGCCCTATACCTTTCTTATGCTGCACTGCAGCGATTTCATGTCCGGGTACCCCATGATGGGCTCCCTGCATTGAACATCGGTCAACAGATTGGCATTCGCCTCCCCACCCCATCCGTGAGGCACAAGGACCACGCCGTCTGCAACGCGGTCATCCACGCCGGCCTTCATTCTCACCTGGCCGCGGTTTGTCTCTACAACCACAGGATCGCCGTTTTGTACCCCAAATTGCTTTGCTGTGGCCGGGCTGATCTCAGCCATGGGTTCAGGGTAGATCTTGCGAAGGGCCTCCACGTTACGATGCTGGCTGTGGGTGTAGTAGAGATTGCGGCTGCCTGTCGATAGGATCAGCGGGTACTTCTTGAGAAAATCCTTTTTGCCCCGCTTCGGCCCTCTTTCCGGCTCCAGGAAAGTGGGCAACGGATCGAACCCGACCTTCTCGAACGCTTCACTGTAAATCTCGATGCGCCCTGAGGGAGAACGAAACAGGCCTTCCTGCCTTTCATAACTTTTTGCGGCGTAGACAACGCCTTCCGGTTTCTCATTCAGAAGATGGTCAAAGGAGAACCCGGATGGGGCCAGTTCAAAAGCCACCATCTCCTCTTCTGTTTTCCATGGAAACTTGTCCTCCATGCCCAACCTTTTCGCCAACTCTGTGAAGAACTTCCACTCAGACCAGCTCTCATGGAGGGGTTCGATGCACTTCTTCCGCAGCATCAGAAACGGAACGCAATGGCACACATTGTAGTTGTAGGCCAGTCCCCACTTCTCCAGGTGGGAGCAGGCAGGGAGCACGTAGTGGGCTTCCTTTGCCGTCTCCGTCATGAAGAGATCATGCACCACCAGCAGATCTAGCTTCCGAAAGGAATCCCGGAAGGCATTGCTGTCCGGCATGGAGACTAGAGGGTTGCCTCCCGCCACGAGAAAAGCTTTCAGCTTCTCCGGGATGCTCTCCGGAACAACGGTCACCACCCCATAGGGGCTTTTCTTGCCCCACAGTTCAAAGAAAAGGGGGTACTGGTCTGACCCCACAGGCTCTCCCTCCACGCTAAGTCCCACGTTCCCCAACCGTGGCGAGGGGCTGGTGACCCATCCCCCGGGCACGTTGATGTTCCCGGTGATTGCCTGGAGGATAGAGAAGGCACGGCTGTTTTGCGTGCCATTCGCTGTCTGGTCATGGGTGCAGGTGCCTTGAAAAATACTGGCGCCCCTGGTGCCTGCAAAAAGCCTGGCCAATTTGCGGATGTCCTCCGCCGCGACCCACGTGACTTCCTCAGCCCACTCAGGAGTGTATTGCTGCACGTGCGGCACCAGCCTGTCAAAGCCGAAGGTGTGCTGCTCGATGAAATCCCTGTCATAGAGTTTTTCATTGATGATCACATTCATCATGGCAAGGGCCAGGGCGCCGTCCGTGCCCGGCCTGATTCGCAAATACATCTCCGCCCTGTCGGCAATGGGAATGCGCTTGGGATCTATGACGACCAGCCTGGCTCCCTTATCCAGATTCCTCTTCAGCGCGAACTTGAGAGGGAAATCCGATTGATCCGGGTTGTGTCCCCAGAGGATATAGAGATTGGAGTCCATCTCTTCGACCGGGTATCTTCCGAAGGTCATTTGCCTGACCCGGATGCGCATCCTGTAGCACACGCTCTCTACTGAAAAAAAATTGGGTGAGCCATAGGCCGCCTTGAATCGTTGCACTAGACCGGCCATCTCGAGGTTTTCCACGCCGATGGACCCGCTGAACACGCCCAGGACCTGAGGTCCAAATCGTTTCTTGAGATCCTGGAGTTTACCCGCGATCTCATCCAGGGCTTGATCCCATGAGATCTCCGTAAAACCCCCGTTAGCCCGCTTCAGGGGGCGCCTCAGTCGATCAGGACTGTAGATGGTCGCAAGGGCATTGGCCCCCTTTGGGCACAGCCTTCCCCGGTTTAGGGGATGGGATTCCAGACCCCTGATCTTCACCGCTTTACCGTCTTCCACAGTTACCCTGCACCCGCAACTGTGATAGCAAAGCGTGCAATCGGTCAGTATTTCTTTCACGTTAGCCATATTCATGCTAACTCCTTTGATTGACGGGATAACAGGATTTACAGGATACCAGGTTGAACAGCCCCTAACATCCTGTTGATCCTGTTATCCTGTCTAAGGTTTCTCTTCTTAATCCTTCCCAGCCTTTTTCGCTCTTTGCTCTGAGCTCTATGCTCCTCGCTATTTATGTTCTCAGCCCTCCATCGATCTCTATTACCCGCCCGTTCACATAATCATTCTCGATGACAAATCGAATAGCGTGAGTGACCTCATCGATAGTGCCCATTCTTCCCTGCGGAATCGTTGGGATGATTCGGTTCCTTACATCCTCGGGGATCTTTCTGGTTAACGGGGTATCAAGATAGCCGGGCGCCAGGGCCACGGACCGAATACCATACCGTGACAGCTCCTTGGCCCACACAACGGTGAGGGCCACAATAGCCGCTTTGGTGGCCGAGTAGTTGGACTGAACAAAGCTCCCGTGCCTTGAGATAGAAGACATGTTGATGATCACTCCACCGCCTCCCTGCCGGACCATGTGATAAGCCCCTTCTCTTCCGCAAAGAAACGCGCCGGTGAGATTGACGCTTAAGCCTCTCTGCCATCTTGAAAGAGGGAATTTCTCGATCCGGTCCCCTGTCTTTTTCACGAGAAGTCCATCCTCTGCAATACCGGCATTATTGATCACCACATCCACTTTTCCGAAACGGTCCACTGCCGTTTGAAAAAGACGCTCCACCTCTTGCTCCTGTGTGACGTCCCCTCGAAAGGTTTCAATGGAGAACTTCTTCTCGTGCGCCTCCTGTGCCAAGGCACTCAATCCATCCTGACTCAGGTCAGAGGCGAGCACCCGTGCACCTCGCGACGCAAGGTCCATGGCAAAGGCTCTTCCAAGAGCTCCTGCTCCTCCTGTGATGACGATGTGAGCACCCTGGATATTCATGGTAGGTCGCCCCTCTGCATGTGTTATGACTCAATGGGAGTACCCTTCACGCCTTTGACATGAGTTTATCCGGCTTTTGGACAAAAGAACAGCGCAAAAAGCCTCACCCGAGACGCAGGTGAGGCTTTCATGATTGATCTTGTCTTGACTCTCTATTGCTTCTTGCCAATGCTCCTGCCGCCCGCTAAACCCTCAACAACATCGTCAAGCCCTAATTCTTTTAGCTTCGAATTTGTGGGCACCCCTGTCGAGGGATCCCAACCCCTGATGCTGTAAACCTCGTCTCTTGATGACGACCCGGATATATGCAATCCCATCAGCGGGGGCTGGCCTCTTCGAACTCTGCTTTGCAGAATCTGCAGGGATCCGGAACAATAGGTCTTCACGGGTTTACCTGCCTCCGGCTCCATTCACCTCACGTTCCGGTTGCGCGGGGGAATTGGATATCGAAACAGGCCCCTTCTCCTTCCTTCGACACCGCGTGGATGGTCCCTCCATAATCAGCGACGATCCTGTAGCTGATCGCAAGACCAAGGCCTGTTCCCTTGCCCACATCTTTTGTCGTGAAAAAGGGCTCGAAGATCTTGTGGGTGATCTCTTTCGGGATGCCGATGCCGGTGTCAGAGATCTCGGCAAAAACGTACCGCCGATTAGATCTCGTTCTAATGGTGATTTGTTTATCTTCCCGGGACAATGCCTTCTGCAAAGCCTTCTCTTCTATGGCGTCCCGAGCGTTCGTGAGGAGGTTCATGAAGACCTGCTCCAGGCGATTCGGGTCAGCCTTGATCGTCGGGATGTCCTTCCCAAGATCGAGGACCACGTCGATGTCACGCAGCCGCAGCTGCTGGCTGAAAAAATCCAGGGACCTCAGGATCACGTCATTCAGCTGCACGGACTCTGCCTCCAACGTGGACTTTCGTCCGAACTCCCGCATGTGGTTGATAATCTTGGATGCCCGCTCCACATTGGACCGCAATTTCGAGGAGATATCTGAAAGCGTCTCTTTGTCCGGCAAATCACCACGATCGAGCTTTCGAACAAAAAAACTGGAGATCATCTGAATCACGGACAAGGGCTGGTTCAGTTCATGGGCTACTCCTGTGGCCATCTCTCCGAGGGTCGCCATCTTATTGGCCTGGATCACCTGCTGCTCGGCCTCGATGCGCTCCGTGACATCAATCACCATCGCGAGAATAACCTTCTGGCCTACCTGATAGTCCGAATCCGTCAGATTGATGTTTACGTAGAAGGCTCTTTCATCCTTGGCTGAATGCTTCACACGGTTGATACCTTGAAGGCTTTTAATGGCCGCCTTATAGCCCTCGCGATCCGTGTCAGCAAAAAACTCCATGAAGTTTTTCCCGATCATTTCTCCCTTGGTGTACCCGTACAAAGAGGTGGCGCTTCGGTTGCAGTCAAGGATGGCCAAGGTTTCTCTGCTGAGGAGGAAAAGTGCGCGGGGGATATTGTTGAAGACAGCGTTGTATTTCCTCTCGGATTTCTTCAAGTCCTCTTCGAGCTTTTTTCTGGCTGTGATGTCAAGAGACACGGAGACGGCCGCCACCACCTTCCCGTCGCGATCGAACATGGGGGACGCGCTCACCATCCAGTGCGCTCGGGAGCCGTCCTTGTAGAAACCGCTCTCTTCGCTGAAGTGTGGAACGCCCTGCCCGAAGGTTTTCTCCACCGGGCAGGGTTCGCACTTCACTGGCTGATTCTTGTACGCCTCATAGCAATGAATTCCCTTCCTCACGGGAAAGTGGTCCTCAAAATACTTGTTGTAACGGATGAGTTCAAAATCCTTGTTTTGAACGGTGATGATGCATGGTGCCGCTTCGAACAGTCGCCAATAGATTTCACGCTGCTCCGTCAGCGCCGCATGCTTCGCCCTCACCTTCTCGCCGACCTGATCGATCGCTTTGGCCAGTTCCCCAAGTTCATCATTCTGGTCTGCGATCCCCAGTGACCCCCCGCCTTCAGCCCCAATCTTCCCGATCCCGGCGATCATGCTCCGGATAGGAAGGTGGACTAGCTTGAACAGGGCTGCGTAGACAAGCCCTATGAAGATAAGTGCGATGCCGAGCAGGTAGGCCACGTTCTTGAGAACAAAGGGCCATGTTAAGGAACTCTCCGCATCCTGCCTAAAATGAATGGCGAAGAGGAGGCAGACGGTGAGGATAAAGGGGATGCCTGTGCATAGAATGATCTTGACGAGAAGGGGTAGGCGGGCTTTTCTAATGAAGTTCAGCAGCACCTAGAACATGCCTCTCCGCATCCTTCGGATACCCGATGGATTGGGGACTCTGGGCCTGTTTAGCCGGGAGCTCTACCTGGATGTGGGTCCCTTTGCCATATTCGGATTCCACCGAGATATGCCCGTGATGCTGGGTGATGACGTGATTGGAAACAAACAGGCCGAGTCCCGTACCGCGGGATCCCTTGGAAGAGAAGAACAAGGTGAACATGTTGTTCCTCGTCTCCTGATCCATCCCGAGGCCGTTGTCGGTGATTTCAAACACAACGCGGCTGCCGGACCTTTTGGCCGAAAAGGTGATGGCATGGTCTTTCTTGGTGCGATCCATGTGGCAGGCGTCTAGGGCGTTTTCCAGTAAGTTCACCATCGCAGAGGATAGGGCTGGAGCGTCCGCTTCAAGGGTCCCTTCTGCGCCTATAGAATCCAGTAGGAATCCTATTCCCTCTTTCTCTGCCTTCGGTTTGATGATGGCCGCAAGATCTTTCACGAAAGCCTGAAGGTCAACCTCCGTGAGTTCCAGCTCTCTCGATTTGGTGTAGTAGAGGACATCCAGGACCATCTTTCTAATTCGTTCGATGCGCAGCCGAAGCATGTCCCAGCCTGAACGAGCCTCCTCCAGATCCCCCCGCGCCAATCCCGACTCCATTCGATAAACCCCGCCGTCGAGAGCGGTCAGAAGGCCCTTCATACCGTGAGACATGGATCCGAGCATCATGCCCAAAGACGCGATGTGATCCTGAAGTTGACGAATCTGCGTGATGTTGGTGGACATCTCTATGACCTGGGTGACTTGGCCTTGAGAATCCGTCAAGGGAGCGGTCCATATGAGGGTGTTATAATGTTCGCCGTTGAGGGCCGTGACCACGGTCTCTGCCTGGTGGGCTTGTCCGTCCTCAAAGGTTTTGAGAATTGGGCAATCCGAGCACGCTTCTTGGCGGTGCTTGTAGGACTCAAAGCATGTCCTGCCTGCTGCAAAGCCGAAATCTTCTTTGAACCGGCGGTTCGCTTCGGTGATGCGCAAGTCACGGTCCTGAACCGTCACATAGCAGGGCGCTTCATCAAACAGGTGCTGGAGTTTCGCTGATTTCTCGGCCACAAGGTTTTCGAGGTTTTCTGTGTAGTTTCGCAACTCATGCTTGAGCGAAATCTTTTCCTGTACTTTCTGGAGGGCATGAGTCAGAAGAGCATCGTCAATGGGCTTGATGATGAAGTCAGCGGCTTGGTATTTCAGGCTCTCAATGGCCAGGTTCAGATCCCCATGGCCTGAAATCATGATCACTTCAGCATCGGGATCCTCGGCTTTCACCCTCTTCAGCAATTGGATGCCGTCCATGCCCGGCATCTTGATATCGGTTAGAACAATCGACGGCCGTGCCTGTTGAAAAAGGGAAAAGGCACTGTTCCCGTCCCCTGCCTTGATGACTTCAAAACCCAAGTCTTCAAGAAGAAGCCCCAGGAGATCGCGGATGTCCTCTTCATCGTCTGCAATCAAGACCGTCTCTTTCATGGTCCAACTCCGCAAGGCGATCTATGGCCGGAACCAAACCTTGGCAGACCTGAAAGCCTAAGCACCGATTCGGTTCTCGGAGGTATTTGAGGCCCTACAATTCTAGAGCGCCAGCTTTTCAGCTACAAGGCCGAGCAGCAATTCCCGGTCAATGGGCTTGGACACGGTGGGGATATCCTTTCTTAAATTCGGAGGCCTGGGTCCAATGCCGCTGATGACAATGACGGGGATTTCTTTCGCCTCTTTTTCCTTCCGCAGCCCCACGAAGAACATGGTCCCGCCTTTGACAGGCATTTCCATGTCCAGAGTGATGAGATCCGGCTTTTCGGTTTTCACCTTCTCCAGGGCCTCTTCCCCATGATAAGCGACACACGTGGCATACCCTGCGTCTTTGAAGGTTGCATCGAGATAGCTCACGATATCTGGATCGTCGTCAACAATCAGGATTTTCTTTGTCATCTCTTATCTCCTTCGAGGGTTAGACACCTAGGTCCGTGTGCCCTGCCAGCTTGCACGGCACCACAGAAGAAAAGGTTCTCTGTGCCGAAAAGTATGTTCAACTTTATCCCTTCAGTTTCCCCAATGCTTTGGTTAGCTCAATCAAGACCCCCAGGCCTTGCTTTACGTCATCGCTGTAGGCCGCTTTGACCAGGCCCACCGGCCCAACGCTCTGGCAGGTCCCCAAATCCAAGCACGCGGGGATTTCCACCATTCTTTGCAGGAGGGTCTGAACCTCCGGGTTGGCCAGTTTTCTCAACAGGCCCAAGAGGGAGGTGAACGCATCGCTCATCAATTCAAAGTCCTCAGGAGTGTACTGTTTGGCCACTTTCGCCCTCACGCTGAGCATTGCCGCATAGGTTCGAAAGACGCCCTTCTGTTCCATGTCATCCAGGTAGTGGATCAATTGAGGCACCGTGGATTTGAGGAGAGGTTCCAGGGTAGTGAACAAATCGATCAGGCTTTCAAGCTGTTCAAGGGACCAGGAGAAGTTCCGAATGCTCCGAAGGCCCCGTTTGACGAGCCTGAACAAATCCTCAATCTGAAACGCGGACTCCACATCCTGAAGCTCCTCAATGAGGACCTTAAACCCGCGATTGATGAGGGGGGTCAAGTCGTCCTTCAATTCCATCATGCTTTTGAACGTCTCGCTTAAGGGGGCCAGGGTAGCCTCCAAGCGGTCGAGTCGCTGAAGAATGAGCTCTTCATTATTCATCACCGGCACCTCCATAGCTCATGCCGTAGGCACGCTGCGGCGAAGTTTTCCTGCCATCTCCATTTGCGGTTCGAGAGGCAATTCCAGGCCTTTCAACATCATGTTCCAGTAGACCCATTTGAACATCATCTTGCCCCAGTAGTTGAAATAGCTTTCACCAAGCAAATCGCATGGCCCCAGCCCCGGAAAAGGAAACTTCCCGGGAAGCGGTTCGACCGTGTAGTTGAAATCAATGAGAACAGCCTTCTCGTAACCGGTACATATGAAACAGGTGGAATGGCCGTCAAAAGTCGTTTTTGGACCATGGCCGTCAATTTCCCGGATGATGTTTTCCACTACGGTCGCTGATTCATAATGAGCCACTGAACCGGCCTTGGACGTGGGCACGTTCGTCGCATCTCCAATCACATAGATGTTGTCGAAGTCTTTTGCCTTGAGAGTGAAATGATCCGTGTTCACGTAACCGATGGGGTCTCCCATGCCCGAGTCGATGATCACCTGGGATCCGAAGTTGGGAGGAATAGAGACGAGCAGATCATAGGCCACCTCGTCTCCTTTATGGGATTCGATCGTCTTCTCGCTCACGTTGACCTGAGCGATGTCGAAATTGGGCGTGATCTTGATATTCTTTTGCTCGGCAATATGGGAGAAAGCTTTCGAGGCCATCGGCTTAGTAAACGCCCCGGCCAGCGGGGTAACCAACTCGATCTCAATGTTTTTCCTAACCCCATTGACGGTAAAAAACCAGTCTGCCATGTAGATGAATTCCAGGGGGGCCACGGGACATTTGAAAGGCAACTCGGCGATATTCAGCACCACCCTGCCTTTGTCGAAGTACTTCATTTTCTTCTGCAGGGCCACGGCCCCTTCAAGGGTGTAAAAATCACAAATATTATTGCGCCAGTCTTCCATCATGCCGTCGATTTCATCGGGCATGATGCGGCACCCTGTGGCAATGACCAGCCAGTCATAGTTATAAAGTCCTTGCTTGGCTTTGATGACGCGCTGTTTGGGATCAATGCCCGTTACTTCGTCCAGGACGAAATCCACACCATTTGGAATAAAGTCGCTTTTGGGTTTAACGCAGTCCGCCGCCGAGTAAATGCCGAATGGAATGAAGAGCCAGCCGGGCTGATAGTGATGCTGCCAGTCCCGGTCAATGATCGTGATCTTCCACTCCTTTTCGTCCAGCTGCCTCCTGAGCAGCGTGGCCACCATGGTTCCTCCTGAGCCCGATCCCAAAATCACAATGTTCTTCATGCCCAATAACCCTCCTCTTTTTAATTATCCACAGAGCCGTTTCAAGTCGCTCCATGACGCTTTTCCGCGTCAGTGCAGTGACACGAAGGCGCCCATTCTTGGCCAAGACATTTAAATACACGAGTTCCTAAGGTTGAACCTCCAGCACTCAAATCCGACTCAAAGTGGCCGCGCACATTGAACTGTCTATGAGAAGTGCAGTTTGAATCCCTGCCCTGTGAAGGGATGACATGTGATCGCGTTGAACACTCGCTTCCAAAAAGCGCATTTCTTGTTTTTTGTATTTCCAAGATGGGAGAGACCGGCCGACAACCGATCTGTTCTGTTCTCTTCGTTTGATGGGGTATATTCCATACTTTAATGCTATACTTTATACATGAAACGTTGCCTGTCAAGAAAAAAGGGGGTGGCCTTGAAAGCAAACCCGATAAACACACCGCCGGTCCTGGAATAGTCGATGCGTGAGATGGGCTTCTCTCAAAGGGATGGGACGCAAGGATGAGCTCAACCGCACTCAGCGTTGCTTGACAAAGAACGGCCCTTCCCGTATCCTTCCCAAGAATCTAATCAGTACTCAGGCCTTTCCCGCCTGGTTTCGAGCAATGTCCTCTACCTTCCAAACAGGAAAGCGTGGAAAAGGAAATCATCACCGTTTTGAAAGAGAAGGGGCCGCTTACCGGGGCTGAGATATTCAAAACTTTGGGCGATGATGCCCTTCTTCTGTGGCGTGCCTGCAAGCTCTCGAAAAATCTGGCCATCCAGACCGTGGGGTGCAGGTATCTCAGGCTAGACTCCAAAATTGAAGGGTTTGCCCGCCTGTCCCCCTCCATCTTGAGAGAATTTTTGACCTATTCTGTGATTGGATTCCCATGGGATCGGGATTCCCTGAACCGGAAAACTGAAGAGATTGCTTCACACATTAAAGAAGTAAGCAAGGCAAAGTTAGAACTGGCCAACAATATTTTGTCAGCCGTGCTGAGCCAGTTGGAAAATGATGTCCTGATAAAGGACCGGGCCTGTATCCTGATCGCAGGGGATATTGTCTATGAGATGGCCCATGACGTACCCCGACCGGAAAGAAGCACGGGCAAATGGGTGAAGGGATCGGATATGGATCTGGTGGTCGTCGTGGATGACCTGTTTCCCAGGGAGCTAATGGAGAGAATGGATGAGGTGATCTACCAGGAGAAACAGAAGGTTCTTATGGCACCGCACCTGAGGGAAGAGATCGACTATGTTGTAAAGGACCTGGCCCGTGTAAGGGAGCAGATGGGGTTTGATACCTTCAAGCACATGATTGCCTGCAAGATTCTCCAAGAGGGAACGCTGCTTTGTGGCAGGCAAGACCTGTTCAATACCGTCAAAGCCATGTTGCGGGAGCGGGGCATCACTGAAAAGCTCATTGGGATGGAAGATCGGGCCGCGATTTTCAGAAGGGATGCAGAAGAGTACCTCCTGAAGGAAGACCCTGAAAAGATCAGGAATGAAGGCTTGTATCTCTTCTACCCTACGGAGGAATCTGAAGAGTTCGAATGAAAAGCTGTCGCCAGCTTAAGGGACAAAGGCACTGAGGGACAAAGAGACAAAGGGATATAATGATTTTTCTGCTTTGTGCCTTTGTGCCTCTGTCCCTTTGTACCTGTCTTCATCATCCCGCTACTCCGCCAGCTCAACATCCCGATGAGTGAGGGACGCTTCCCTCTTTAGCCCCTTCAGATGGGCAAGAATCTCTTCTGCAATGGCCACCGCGCGGTGCTTTCCGCCTGTGCACCCCACTGCAATGGTTAAATAAGACTTACCCTCCTTTTCGTAGAGAGGGATGAGATACTCCAGCAGCGAAAAGTATTTCACGAAGAATTCTTGGGTTTCTGCCTGTCTTTTCACAAACTGACTCACTCGCTCATCTCTGCCATCCAGCTTTCTTAGTTCAGGAACAAAGTGAGGATTGGGAATAAATCGGACATCTATCACCAGGTCTGCATCGAGGGGGATACCATACTTAAAGCCAAACGAGAGAATTGCAATCCGCATCCTTTCCGTTTTGACGCTGCGATACGCATGTTGAATAATGACATCCTTGAGCTGGTGTACCGTTAAGGCAGATGTGTCAATGATCTTGTCTGCAGACTCTTTCAGGCCTTTCAACTGTTCCTTTTCGGAACGGATATTTTCAAGAAGATGTTTTCCGTTGGAAACCGGATGGTGCCGTCGGGTCTCACTGTAGCGCTTCACCAGAACCTCTTCGGACGCCATCAGAAAGATGATTTCCAACTGATAACCCTCATCCCGCAATTGCTGGAAGATCTCCTGATGTTTTTCAACGAACCCCTTTTCCCTGAGGTCCATCACGAACGCGAGTTTCTGGATTTCTGATACACCCCATGCGCGGAGTTCAAGGAATTTGGGCAGCAGCTGGACCGGCATGTTGTCCACACAAAAATAACCTATGTCCTCAAGCGCATTGATAGCAGTACTTTTGCCGGAGCCTGAAAGTCCCGTAATGATGATGACATTGAGGTCTTTCATATCTTCACCTTTAAGTCGGTTCATTTCCGGCACTGCGATATGATCTTCTGTATCAACAAAGCCAGCTTAGCCGCGTCATGCCGGACAATTCCGCCGGCAGTATCCATCAAATCGGATGCATAGATGGTACGATCGCCCCAGCACGGTGCATGCTCATCAATTTCAACGAATTCGGCCTTCTCAGCCCTATATTCGTCCAGGAGCCTCTCATCCGGTTTCCCAGTATTGAAGATGACTCCGTCAACCTGCCGCCCAACACATTCTTCCACCTTGCAAACAAAATCATAGCCGGTAAAATGATCTGTTTCGCCAAATTTCGTCATGATGTTGACAACATACAAGATCGTTGCCTCTGTCTCCTTGAGCGCATCTCTGACGCCTGGCACGATAAGGTTAGGAATAATGCTTGTGAAAAGGTCACCCGGCCCGATAATGATGTACTCTGCACAGTTGATCGCTTCAATGACCGGAGGATAGACCGAAACAGAATCAGCGTGGTGGGGAACCAAAAAGATATCCTGAATCTTTTCACGCTGGGTACCTTGCGGCACATTGATTGCTGCCTGGCCGTAGATCCTCTCCCCGTCGCTCAATTCAGCAACGAGCGTTGCCTTATCAATGGTAACGGGCAAAATCCTGCCCCTGACGTCAAGGATTTCAACAAGGGCCTGGATACCTGCCGGGAAGCTGCCTGCATAGTCTGAAAGCACTGTAAGGAGCAAGTTTCCTGCATTGTGTCCCTTGAGCCGTATGTCGCTTGTGAACCTTTTCAGCAAGATTGTTCGTGCAATCTTATGATACGGGGACAGGGCCAGGATGCATTTCAGCACATCACCTGGCGGAAGAATCCCCAGTTCATCCCGCAACCTGCCGGTGCTTCCACCGCTGTCGGCCATTGATACCACCGCGGTAATCTCAATGCCTTCCAGATCTCTCAAGCCAGAGAGGAGCGCGAACTGCCCTGTGCCCCCGCCAATGGTAACGACCTTCTGTTTATGCCTGTTCATACCTCACCCCTATTGCCCGTTCCCTCGAAAAACCCCGCGGCAGGGCAAGAAACCCTTTGCCCGATTGAGACAACTATAGGGGCATGTCCCTTTTTAGTCAATAAAGAAGCCATGTTAGTCTCACACTCCAATGGCTCTATGAACCGCCTATCCTTTAATCACTCAAGGCGCCTTCACGTAAACCTTCTCCTTTTCCACTAACTGATTGACAAAAAACTCAAATGTCTTTAAAAAGACTCCCGAAGCTTGGACGGAATAGGGGTCGGTATCAAGTTGGGAAAATAAGAGTAGCTATTTTCTCTGTCATTTCGAGCAAAGGGAGAAATCTTTCCCGAACCGGATCAAACATTTCTCAGTCGCTTCGCTCCTTCGAAATGACACGCGGACCAATGCAAGCACTAGAGGTACTGCTGGGGTAGCGAGGGAGGGTACCGTGGAACTCAAACCCAAAGGCTATGAAAAGATCATCCAACTGATCAATAAAGGTGTAGATATTCCCAATCCCCTGACCCTTGACATCGGCGAGGAAGTCAATGTTGAACGGATCTCGGGCGACCGGGTCAAGATTTATCCCGGCTGCCGCATTTATGGCGCGGAAACCGTCATCGCCTCCGGCGCCCAGATCGGCTACGAAGGCCCGGTAACCATCGAGGACTGCCAGATCGGTCCCAAGGTTGAACTCAAAGGCGGGTATTTTAAAGAGGCCGTCTTCCTTGAAGGTGCGAACATCGGGCTGGCTGCTCACGTACGCGAAGGGTGTATCCTGGAGGAACTGGCCGGCGGCGCCCACTGCGTCGGCTTAAAGCAAACCATCCTCTTCCCTTTCGTCACACTGGGCAGTTTGATAAACTTTTGTGACTGCCTCATGGCTGGAGGCACCAGCCGTAAGAACCACAGCGAAGTGGGCAGTTCTTACATCCATTTCAACTTCACCCCCAGTGGGGACAAGACCACCCCATCTCTCATTGGTGACGTACCCCGCGGCGTCATGCTCAACCAACCACCCATCTTTCTGGGCGGTCAAGGAGGTATGGTCGGGCCGTTGCGATTGGGTTACGGCAACGTGGTCGCTGCCGGTACGATTCTACGCCAGGACTTCAAAGAGGAAAATAAATTGATTGTCGGCAAACCCCACCGCGGTGCAGTCATCGATTTCAATCCCTATGCCTATCCCAGTCTTTCCCGTGTAGTGGAAAACAATTTCCTTTATCTGGCCAATCTGATGGCCTTGGAGCAATGGTATGTCTGCGTTCGGCAACCATTTTTTGGTGGGCAAGAATTCGGCGAACTTATTTACACCGGCCTATTGGACAAATTGACATTGGCCCAAAAAGAACGCATCAAACGGCTCAAGGACATGGCCGACAAGATAGCTGTATCGCTCAAAAAAACCGGTTCCAAGGGTCAGAGCGGGGGGGGCAGGCAGGAATTCCATGAGAACATCGAACGAGCCTTTGAACTGTTCTCCGGAAAGATAACTGCCGATGCAGCCGCTGAGTATCGTGACCACTTCCTTACCCTGTTCTTTAATCACAAGAAAGACAACAATGGAAGTTACGTGGAGGTCGTGAAAAGCCTGCCGACTGCCGTTTCGAAAGCGGGGACGCTGTGGCTTGACAAGATCATCCTTGAGCTTTGCCGGCGCGTCGCTGCACTTTTCCCTTCATTGGAATTATTCAAGAAGATGATCTCTTAAACAGATCGTCTTCATCAAGGAGGTAAACCTATGGGCAAGCTATTCGGTACGGACGGTATCAGGGGAGAAGCAAACCGTTACCCTATGGATGCCGCCATCGCCTTCTCTGTTGGACAGGCGGTGGCCAATTTGTTCAAAAAGGCCGGACACCGAACCCGAGTCGTTATCGGCAAGGACACCCGCATTTCCGGCTACATGCTGGAAAGCTCCCTTGAGGCGGGCGTCAGCTCAATGGGCGGCATTTCCTATCTGGTCCGCGTGTTGCCTACTCCAGGAATTGCTTTTATAGCGCAAAGCATGCGGGCTGACGCGGGCATTGTCATTTCCGCCTCCCACAACCCTTACCAGGACAACGGCATCAAGATCTTTTCCGGCAATGGTTTTAAGTTGTCCGACGAGCAGGAAGAGACTATTGAAAACCTCATCCTGAGCGGCAAACTGCCCGAGATGGTGCCCCCAGCCAAGGAGATGGGTCGGGCTCACAGGATGGAGGATGCCCCTGGGCGATTCATCGTTTTTTTGAAGAACACCTTTCCGCGCGATCTGTCCATGGAAGGCATGAAGATTGTCATCGACGCGGCCAATGGCGCCACCTATAGGGTGGCCCCCGCCACATTCACAGAATTGGGAGCCAATGTGGAAGTCATCCACAATAATCCGAACGGCCTCAACATCAATGAAGACTGTGGTTCGCAGCATACCCAGGATTTGGAAAAACGCGTGGTGGAGACCGGAGCTGCCATCGGTTTGGCATTTGATGGCGACGGAGACCGTCTGATTGCCGTCGATGAAAAAGGACGCACGATCACCGGTGATCAGATCCTGATCATCTGCGCCAGAGCGCTCAAAGATCAGGGCAGGCTGAAAAATGACTTGCTTGTCAGCACGGTAATGAGCAACCTGGGATTGACCTTTGCCTGCAAGAAATACGGCTTCAAACACCATGCCTCGAAAGTGGGTGACCGCTATGTCTTGGAGGACATGCAGCGTTTGGGCGCTGTGATCGGGGGAGAAGAGTCGGGCCACATGATCTTTCTCGACCACCACACCACAGGCGATGGCATCATCACAGCGTTACAGTTGATCGCTGCAATGATCCAAAAAGGCAAACCCCTTTCCGAACTTGCAGGGATGATGGAAATCTTCCCTCAAAAACTCATTAATGTGCCGGTCAAGAGCAAGCCGGACATTTCTACTGTGCCCCAGGTGGTCGCTGCGATCAAACAGGCGGAAGCGGAACTTGGCGACCGAGGCCGTGTGCTGGTTCGCTATTCAGGGACACAAAACGCGTGCCGGGTGATGGTTGAGGGACCAACCGATGCGCTGACAGAAAAGTTTTGTAAGCAAATCGCCGAGGCAGTAAAAGCTGCCCTGGGATGATCTCGGAACTCACCGAAGGAAGCCCGAACTTTTACCTGGAATCAGGAGGCCAAAGATGCCTATTCGTGTAATGGTGACAAAGGATTTTGACCACATGAGCAAAGTGGCGGGTGATCTTGTCAAAAAGGATATCATCCAGATGTTGCGAAAAAAGAGGGAATATGTTCTGGGCCTGGCCACAGGGAGTTCACCCACAGGCCTTTACAAGTATCTTGCCAAGGCAGCCAACGACGGCGCATTCGACAGCAGCCGAATCCGCAGTTTCAATCTCGATGAATACGTGGGTCTGCCCGGGCAAAATACACAGCAACGCGTGATGCATCCCGAGAGCTACTGTTACTTTATGATCCAGGAATTTTTTGGTCTCCTCCGGCGCAAGTTCATCGAATCCAACCTACCCTATGGCTCGTTGATCGATCAGAAAAAGCTCATCGTCGAACTCAAGGCACACCCTGAGGATTGGCGCGAGCTTGGCAGGGATGCTGGAAAGTCCATCCACATCAAAGCCAGGCCGGCGTCCGAGTACCTGTCGTGGGTCCGAAATGATGTCCTTGTCGCGTATGCTCAGAAAATCAGAAAAGCCGGTGGTATTGATTTGCACATTATCGGCGTCGGCGGTCGGGGTCACGTGGCCTTTCATGAGTCAGGAATCCCTTTCAAGGGCAGCGAGGTCATGCTGGTGAAACTGGACGACAACACGGTGGCCAACGCAGTAGCGGACGGGCATTTCCCTTCGGAAAAGGACTCTCCACGTTACGCCGTATCCATGGGCGCCGAACTGGTCTATCAGGCAAAAAGGGTGGTCCTGTTGGCCTCCGGAGAGCGAAAATTACAGCCTGTGACCGAATCCTTGCTTGACGATCCAACCCCTGATGTCCCCATTTCTTACGGACAGATATATGCGCAAAAAGGCGGTCATCTGATTTATGTGGTGGACGAGACAGCAGGCCGGGGACTACTCGCCAACAAAAAGAGGCTCAAACAAAAAGGGATCATCATCCAAGACCGATCGCTGAAGCGCTGAAACATATTCCCCTCTAAAGAGAGATGAAGCGTCACTCGATATCTTAAAGGCGGTGTCAACTTGGAGAGGACAGTGGCACTGCTAATTTCCACTGAACCCGGCACGAATCCGGAGACATCTATTGTCAGCAGACAGGGGACCCTGTCATTCTGTGGCAGAGTTGCCTCAAAAGAGCCATAAAATTAAATTTCATATTTTATAAATATTTCAAAACATTACCTCTCAAGAACCGCTCCACCCGCTAGACAAACAAAAGTGAATCCACCCTTTCGGCTCCGCCAAAAAAGATTGCCTTTGCAGTTTCCTTGAGCAGCTCGTTCTATGCTTTTGCCCATTCACTCAAAGGCATGAGAATTGCATCGTTTAACAGGAGTCTGATTGAGAAATCCCTAGGATCTGACCGTTTTCAGGCAAAAGTTAAAACTCATGATGGCTTTCTTGTTTTAGCCTTATGCTCTTGAAAACATATTGGAAGGAGGTTTGAAAAATGAAGCGAAATTTCTTTGTGTGCCTCGTGGTTTTTGTTGTTGCTCTGGCCCTCGCGTTACCCGCCTTTGCCCAGGACAAAAAGGACAAGCCTAAGTCGGAAAAGATCAAGAACGCCCTGATCGTGAAGGCAGCCCAACCGGATGCGAGCGGAAAGTTCGCATCGATCAGCATCCAGACCGAAAAGGGGACTTTCCCTGTGCTCAGGAATGATATCGCCAAGAAGATGGAGCCCCATGCGGGTTCAAGAGCGGAGTTGGAGGCTATGCCCAAAGAGGTGGACGGGAAGAAAGTTTACGAAGTGTGGACCTTCTCGCGAACCGTTGAAGGCCAAAAGCCGCGTCGTCTTCCTTCGGAATAAGCTCGGCCTGCCTTTCTGTTGAGACTTTGTTCGTCTCGTTTCAAACAGTGAAGGGGTTTCACTGGACCCCTTCACTGTTTTTCTATTTTCCGGGTTGATGCGCCCGTAAAAAGTCCAAAATCCCATTTTTGTTCATGGTTCGATACCCCTTCGACCTGCTCAGGGCGGTGAGCAAAGTCGAACCGCTCACCACGAACGGAAAACCAGATACTTACGTTTGCGGGAAAGCGTTCGCCCTGAGGTATCGAAGGGTGAACGCCGCTTTTTATGAACACATCAGGGTTGGCGGGTTACCCGAAGATAGCCTCCACGAACTCAGAGGCGTCAAAGGGACGAAGATCGTCCATCTTCTCACCGATACCAATAAAACGGATGGGAATCTTCAGTTGATGGGAGATCCCCACCACGATCCCTCCTTTTGCCGTACCGTCCAGCTTGGTCAAAACAATGCCGGTCACTCCGATAGCCTTGTGAAACATCTCGGCCTGCGCAATCGCATTCTGCCCTGTGGTTGCATCCAGAACAAGCCACACATCGTGTGGAGCTCCGGGGAGCTTTCGACCGGCCACACGATGAATTTTTTCCAGCTCTTCCATGAGATTGCTCTTGGTGTGGAGGCGGCCTGCAGTATCGATAATGACCACATCCGTTTGCTTTGAAAGAGCGGAGGACAGAGCGTCAAAAACAACGGCAGAGGGGTCCGCCCCCTGCCTCTGCTTGACCAGCTCGGCACCGGCTCGCTGGGCCCATATCTCCAACTGTTCAACCGCTGCGGCTCGGAAGGTGTCGGCAGCCACAAGCATCACTGATTTGCCTTGACCTTTGAGCTGGTATCCCAGCTTTCCGATCGTCGTGGTCTTGCCGACGCCGTTGACCCCGATCATCATGACCACATAAGGCTCTCCGGCATTGGGTGTTCTCTCTGCAACCTCCGGCACATCCAGAAAGGCACGGATATGCTCTTTCAGGGCGGTCCTCAGTTTCTCGGGTTGATCCAGCTCTTTTCTCGCCACCCCTTCCTGGACAAGGCGAATCAGCTCCCGGGTCGTAGCGACGCCCAGATCAGAGGTGAAAAGAACCTCCTCCAGGTCTTCCAGCAGATCTTCATCGATTTCTTTTTTTCCGAAAAGGAGCTGATCCAATCGGCCGGCAAATCCGGACCTTGTCTTTGTAAGCCCTTCCCTCAGCCTTGCAATGAGGCCCTTGCTTTGTTTCTGCTCTTCTTTTTCTTTCTTCTTGAAGAAACCAAACATATTCAACCTTCTCAGAGCAGACATTGTGCCACGGTCAAAGAACCGGAACAGATGAACTGAATGAATATCGAATCTTGATCAAGGAATTTCGAAAGATGAAGTTTATTGCCTTCGATTGCCTCCTTCGGCGTTCGATATTCGTCATTCGATATTCTGCGGTTCGCCCTGGAACTTCTCCGCAAGGTGCAGGAAGGTTACAGGCTTATCGCTGAAGGTTAGAAATGGACCATATTCCGTCAGGGGAGGCAAGAGAAAAAGGGGAGGCGAAGAAACGGCCAGTCCCGCCGGAGCGGGACTGGCAAGAGGATGAGGGCAACGAAGGTACCGGGCGTTTTCGGCAGTCTTTCAGTGAAGCTGAAAACCTTCCAGGCTCACCGTAACAACCTTGGAGACACCCTGCCTCTCCATGGTGACCCCGTAGAGTCTGTCCACGATCTCCATGGATCTCCGGTTATGGGTCACCAGAATAATCTGGGAGTATTTTCGGATTTCCTTCAACAGCTCATTGAACCGATCAATGTTCGCTTCGTCAAGAGGCGCATCCACCTCGTCGAGCAGAAGGAACGGGCTCGGCTTGATCAGGTAAATGGCAAAGATGAGCGCCATGGCAACCAGCGCTTTTTCACCTCCGGAGAGCAGGGCCATATGGCTCAACTTCTTGCCGGGAGGCTGCACTTCGACCAGCACTCCGCTTTCAAGCGGCTTCGCCTCATCCACAAGCTTCAGGTTGGCTGTTCCGCCGTTGAAAAGGATCGGGAAGACCGTCTTCAGCTTCTCGTCCACGAGATGGAAAGTCTCCATGAATCTTTCAAGACAGGTTTTGTTGATCTTCCGAATCGCTTCCTGGAGAGAAGCGATGGAGTCGAGCAGATCCTGTCTCTGGGTGGTGATGAAGGTGTATCTTTCCTTGAGGGCTTCGTGTTCCTGGATGGCGGTCAGGTTGACTTCGCCAAGCCTTCCCTTCAGTTTCTTCTGATGCTCCAGCCTCTCCCGCACTTCCGCCTCGGGCATCTCCCCACCCAGGTACTCCTGGTAGATATCCGGCAAGTGGAGGTCGTATTTTCCCCTGGTCATCTCGACCAACCCATCCATCTTGAAGCCGATCTCAGACTGCTCCATCCTCGCCGTGTGGATCTTTTCTTTCAGTGCCTCCACTTCTCCTCGCACGAACTCCGCTTTCTTTTCCTCTTCCCGGATCAGGTTCTTGAACTGATTGCGCTCCAGGTCAGCCTGATTCACGGCTTCCTCAGCCTGACCCAGCTGAGCATAGAGCCCCTTGAGTTCGTCACGGATGGCCTCTTCTTTCTTAACGCAATCCTCCTGGCTTTCTTGGGCGGCGACAACGTCCCCTTCGATTCTCCTGAAGGTTTCCTGCGCTTCACGGACAAAATCATCAATTCTTTCGACCTCGCGAGTGAAGCCCCTTTGTTCCTCTTTGGAAAGGCTGTGATTCATCCTCAGCCTCGCCAGCTCGTTTCGGAATCTCTCGAATTCTTCTTCGCTCTCTCGAAGTTCCATTTCTTTCTGTTGAAAGAAAGCTTCCTCCGATGCTCTTTTTTCCTTGCAGACAAGCAGTTCTGATTCGACTCGTGTCAACGTCTCCTTGTGCTTGTTTTGCTCTCTGTCCCTCTGGTCGAGCTCATCGGAAATCCGCTGCGACAGTCTGTCCATCTGATCCAGCTCATGGCTGAGCTGGAAATTGGCTTTATCCAGCTCATTCACCTTGTCCTGGCCATCCAGCTTCTCTTCCTTCAAGGTCGCAAGGATGCTCTCTCGTTCTTCTTTCTCTTGAACCGCCTCCTCCAGTCTCCCTTTGATCTCTTCAAGCCTTTTCCCATGGCTGACCACGGCCGCTTCGAGCTCTTTCATCTCCCGCTTTCTTGCCAGGATCCCGCTGAAGCTCTGGGCCTGCTTTCCACCGGTCAGGATCCCGCTCCTGTCTATCATGTCGCCTTCAAGGGTCACGAGGCACTGGTTTTTCCCGTACTCCTCCCAGGCAGACAGCGCTTGATTCAGATCTTCCGCAAGGGCTGCATTCCCGAGAAGCACATCGACCACCGGCTTGTACGCCTCAGGCGATTTTACAAGATCCCGTAAGAGCGGGAACCCGCTTGAACTCCCATTGTCCCCATTTCCATTGAGATCGGCCACAGGGACAAAACTGCTTTTGCCCTTGGCCCGGACCTTGAGGTATTCCACAGCCTGCTGGCCGTCTCTGAGCGACTCGACAAGGATATACTGAAGCTTGTCTCCCAGGACCGCTTCAAGAGCCTGCTCGTACTTGGGGTCGGCCTGGATCACATCCGCGACAAGCCCCTTGATTCGGCCTTCCCGTTTTGCTTCCAGGTCCTCCGCCTTCATGATGGTCCGCACACCCACCTTGTACCCTTCGAAATTGTCGAGGAGGGACCGCAGGCTGGCGAGCCGGGACTCGTCAACGCTCAAGGCGGTTTGCGCATCCTTGAGATCAGACTCCAGGTGCCTTCGGATTTGTTCCAGATCATGGCATCTCTGTTCCTCTCCGGAGACATCCTTCTCGATCTCATTGAGCTTCTCAACCAGAGCCTTCCGTAACTCGCCCTTCCTCCCAGCCGCCTGGAGGAGGGTCTCCATCTTCGCCCGCACCTCCTCCCTTTCCTTCTCAAGTCGCGTCCGGCTGTCCGTGATCTCTCCTATCCGCCTTGCGAGGAAGCCGGACTCCTGAGTCAGGCTCGCTTCCTTGGACATTCCGGAGTGAACCCTGGCTCTTGCCTGCTCAAAAACCTCCCTGATCTCCTTCAAAAGCTCCTGGCGGTTTTTCGCCCTTGTCTCCACCAGGGATATTTCTTCCTCTATGGAAGCGGCTTTTTCTTTCACTTCCTGGATTCTTTCGAGCAGAAGGCCTCTTTCTTTCTCCAACTCTCCCAGTCGTCTGGAGAGATCTTCTTTGTCTTTTTCCAGGCGTCTTTCAAGCTCCGTCTGCATCCTTTTCTCTGCTGCCATGGCCTCCACCATGGCTTCCTTTTTGCTCACCTTTTCCTTGGCCTTCAGGTGAGCTTCCCGCAGCGACGTGACCTCCCTGTCTTTTTCTTCTAGCTCCAGGTTCATGGATTCGATTTTCGCCTGAACCCTGGAGTACTCTGTAGACCGGCCGATCTCCTCCCGGACAAGCGCCTCTGCGGATTTCATTCTCTCGCTGGATTCCTCCTTCAGTTCCTGGAAGGCGTGGGCGCTCAATATCAGCTCAAGGCGCTGGATCTCCTGGCCGATGGCCTTGTACCTCTTCGCCTTTGCAGACTGCCGCTTGAGGGATCTCATCTGTTTTTCCACTTCCCCAAGGATGTCCTCCACTCGCTGCAGATTCGCTTGGGTGGCCTCTATTTTCCTCAGAGATTCATCAGCCTTTTTCTTGTACTTGGTAATCCCTGCTGCTTCCTCGATCATGGCCCTGGTTTCTTCGGGCTTTTGTTCGATGATCGTGGTGATCTGGCCTTGCCCTATGATCGAGTAGGCTCTGTTGCCCAGGCCGGTGTCCATGAAGATTTCCTGGATATCTTTCAATCGGCAGGGCACATTGTTGATCAGATACTCGCTTTCACCGGAACGGAAAAGCCTTCTCGTCACAGCGAGCTCGGCGGCATGCGAGTACTGGAGCGGGAAAGACCCGTCCCCGTTTTCAAAAAGGATGGAAACCTCCGCCATGCCGAAAGGCTTGTGGTCTGCCGTGCCGTTGAAGATCACATCTTCCATCTGCCGGCCCCTGAGCAGTCTTGCGCTCTGCTCACCCATGGCCCACCGGATCGCATCGACGATGTTGCTCTTGCCGCACCCATTGGGCCCCACGATCGCACTCAGCCCCAGTGGGAAACCGATTTCCAGCTTATCCACAAAAGACTTAAAGCCGAGCATGGAGACTCTTTTGATCTTCATTGAAACCTCCACAGCTCAATTGAGCCGAAACATTTTACAGATTTCTATCAAATTATTGGGCCTTTGTAAAGAACAAATACCACATGCTGTATATAAGCACGGAAAAAACGCCAATATCTTGTAGACGCATCAAGTTAAATTAGAACAAAATTGACAAGTTGAGATTATGTATATAACATATATCAACTTATTCCAAATTAGAGATAAGTATGAAACATTCTCCAAAGCGCTTTCCTCTTCTTTCAATTCTAGCCTTCCTCCTCGCCTTTTGCTCCTCGGGCAACAGTACGGCCCAGGAAAAGGACGAAGAGACCTACTCCATTTCCCTGACCCAGACAGCAGAACCTGAAGTCGAAACAGAGCAAGAGGTCCGGGGAGTTGAAAAAAAAGACGCCTTTAACTTAGAGGGCAAGAAAGTCGTCACCGAAACGTACACGGTAAAAAAAGGGGATCACCTCTGGCAGCTTCTGAGAGAAAGGGGACTGCTGGAAAAGAAAAATCTTCCCGAGGTGCTGGCCGCTCTCAAAAAACTGAACAGCTCTTTTTCAAACCTCGATGCGATGTATCCAGGCGATAAGATCGTCATCCCTCTCACCATCACTCCGGTCAGAGGTTTTCCGGCCGTCGCTCAGAAAGGGGAGGAAACCCCCATCTCCCTGGAACAGCTCAAGGACCTGAAACTCGAAAGCTACACGGTGCACCAGGGCGACAGCCTGATCAAAGTGGTGAAGGGCCGCTACAGCCTGAGGAATGAGCAAGTCAATGAAGCCTACCTTCAAATCCTGAGCAGACTCAACCCGGAGATCGAGAACCTGAACCGCATCTATCCGGGGCAGGTCGTCAGGCTCCCGATCTACACGCCTCAGATCGTCAAGATGCCGATCAAGCGTGAAAAGCCTTCCCGGCCTCCGGAGACGGCTCAGGCTTCCGCAGAAAGGCCTTCTCCCCCACCTGAGCAGAAAAAAGGGCCACCTGCTGTGAGCCAGCAACTCACGGAATTCTTTGCTCTCCTGGGAGAGGAGTGGATCAACGCAGGCGAGCACTTCATCCCCCTCAAGGCCGGCGGACAGGTCAATCTCAAGGCTGAGGCCTTTCCCATCCTGAGTCTTGGCAACGGCCAACGGGTGATCGTTGACCTCCACCATGAACTGCCGGAGAAAATGGCCCAGGTGATCGCAGCGAACTGGGACAATTACAGGGTCGTCCACCTGAAAGAGGATGAAGATCTCCGGAGCGCTCTGAACAAAATCCTTGCAGCCTGTGAGTACTACAAAATCTACAAGCAGGGCGAACCGCTCGAATTGCGAGGGGACATTACGCTCCAGGTCAGCGCAGACTGGATCATCCAGACTTCCGAGGACCGGAGCAGAACCCTTCTCATTAACCTCGCGGACAAATCAGGCTCCAGAATCCCTCCGGAACTCAGGAACTTTCTCGCAAACCTCGGCGTGAAATCCATCGAATATCCTTCTGTCCAGCAGTCGGCCGCCGAGCCTCCTACCCCTGGAAAAGCCGATATTCTTTATGCGGGCAAGGACAAGGCGGCTGTCATCGAGAGTGTTCTGAACCTAACCGGCCTGGCCTTCTCAAGAGATGTGGAAATGCCGGTTATTCAGGGACGGAAAAGCGGGGTCAGTCTCATGGTCAAGGCGGATTTCTTTCTCTATGTGGATGGGAAGGATTCCGTCATTGATTTCACGGGCATTGGTCCGGATATCATTCCCCTTTTGAAGGAGTACAAAGTCTCCGTTCTTTCCCTGGTAAATGAACAGGATCCGGCGCGAATCGTCTCCAGAACGCTGGAGTTCATCGGAGTAAAATTCGACTCGAAACCTCACCCCTTCACTGCAGCCGGCAAAGAAGATTCCAAGAATTTCAAGCTCACCATTCCCGGGATCGTTTTCAGGGACAACCATGGCCAGAACGTGTTTGCCAGTCATCTGAGACTTCCTGATGACATTGCAGGGTTCCTCTCTCGCCGGGGCTATAAGGTTCTCAGCCTCGCCGTCTCCTGATTGTCGATTCTTCTCTCCTCGAATTCGAAGCTACAAAAAGCTTGACACCTGAGCGGTGAATTGTTGGAGTAGAAAAATAGCGGCGTGTTGCACAAGACCTTTTACCGATCTCTGCAATGCTCCACCACGCCATTACTCCAGTACAGCAGTATTCTTTTCTTCTATGACTCACATTCATTTCGGGAGGTATTCATCCTATGGCCTTGATGACCCCTGAGCAATTCGAAGAAAGCCTCAAGACGCTGAAGCCCAAAGTCTTCATGAACGGGAAGAGGGTGGAAAGCATTCTCGAAAACAGGAACACCCGAACCGTGGTGGAGGCCAACAAGGCGAGCTACGCCTGGGCTCTTGACCCGCAGAGCAAAGAGATCATGTCCTGCCACTCCCCGCTGATCAATGAGGTCGTCAACCGCTACACCCATGTCAGCACAAGCAGGGAAGACCTCGTCCGAAAGGCCGAAGCAGGAACCTTCACCGCCGAGAACCTGGGAACCTGCATTTATCGGTGTGTGGGATATGACGCCTTTCACGCCCTGGCCGGCACCACCTGGGAAATGGACCGAAATCTGGCAACAGCCTACTATCCCAGGTTCATGGACTATCTCAAGATGGTCCAGAGAAAGGATCTCTCCGTTGCCGGCGCGCTCACGGAACCGAGGGGAAGCCGAAGCAAGAAAACCCTGGACTGGCCCGATCCCTACCTTTCCTTGAAAGTGGTGGACAGGAACAAGCAGGGCATTGTGGTCAGGGGCGCCAAGATCAACATCAGCGGCGCTTTTGCCAGCCACGAACTGGTGGTGCTCCCTCAGGCCGCCCACTTCGAGGGAGAGGAGGACTATGCCGTTGCCTTTGCAACACCCACGGATGCCCAGGGGATAACCTACGTTTGCCAGTACACCCCTTACTCTGCGGAAAGAGACCTGGCCGATGATCTTGAGGAACTCGGGAACCCTCTTTATGGCCAGCGCGAAACCTCCATGGTCATCTTTGACCATGTTTTCGTCCCATGGGAAAGGGTCTTTCACTGCGGGGAGTACCCTTATTCCGTCAAGTTTGTCACCCGCTTTGCCAGAACCCATCGGATGACGTGCGGCGGCACCTGTAAAGTTGGATTTATGAATCAGATTATCGGAGCCGCCAAGCTGATTCAGGAGTACAAAGGGCTCCAAAAAGCCGCCCACATCAATGAAGAGCTCATGGAAATGGTGGTGCTCAGAGAGACGGGACGTGCCTGCGGCCTGGCAGCGGCTCACAGGGGCGCCGAGGAACCTGAGGGGTCAGGGGTCTTTTTGCCGGACGAACTCATGGGAAATGTTTCCAAGCTCAACATCTGCAATGCCTTCTGGAGAGTGATGGCCCTGGCCGGCGACATCGGAGGGGGACTGATCGTGACCATGCCCTCCATGAAAGAGCTGAAAAATCCCGAGGTCAGGGACTATGTGGAGGAGTTCTACAGCTTCGGCTCTGATGAGCCCACAGAAAACATCATGAAAGTGCACAAGCTCCTGCAAAACTGGACATCGGGCCTACACGGCGTGGGGACCTGGCACGGCGCCGGGCCGGTGATGGCGCAAAAGATCATGCTTCAGCGAGTCATTGACTACGAACACGAGAAGGATCTCGTCAAGCGCACCTTGAAACTGAAGGGGTGAAAGCCGGACGGCCCTCGCCATAATTCAAAACGAGGGCCGGTCCCCTTTGTCTTGATCCTGGGACCGATTGCCCTCGTTTCTGTTATTTGAATTTTGGATTTTGAATTTGTTTCGAGTTTCGAATTTCGTGCTTCGTGTTTATGTTTTTCTCCTCCTCATCTCCTCCGCCATGGTTTTGATCTCCAGAAGGCTCGTTTTCATGGCGCTCCAACCGTACCAGAGCGTGTAGTCCGGGTTGGCATGAAAAGCCCCCTGGAAGGTGCGCATCCTTTGTTCCATGAACATGATGTAGAGCTTCTGCTCGATCAGCGTGGGGCTGTCATGGAACGAGAGGATATCAGGGAAGGGGTAGGCGTAGCTCTTGGGCTTCTGCAGAATCCCTTCCTTGTAGAGCGCGGCCACCGTGAGGATCGCCTCCGCCATGAGCAGATCCGCTTCCCGGATCATGTTGTCTGCCTTCTCAAGCTCCCCCTTGGCGAAAGAGGTGGAGTGGCATGCGATACAGGCCTTCACCATCTTGTCGCGTTCGTTCTGCCAGGCCTCCTGAGTCAGCCGGACCATGTCTATGGCCTTGATCGCCTCCAGCCGGGGCGTCGGCTTGCCCTCCGGATCCAGCACACCAAGAGCCTTTAGAACGGTCGTCCTGGCTTCTGCCCATTTCTTGTCCTCGGGCATGGGCAATCGGACCGCGAGGAAGCCCCAACCCGTCATCACGCCATGATTCCCGTCTCTCATGTGGCACGTCTGGCAGGTAGGCGCAACAGCGGATTCCGGGAGAATGCCTTTCTGCTTCAGAGAATATCGGACGCCGTGCTTGGAGGAGGAATACATTTCCCAGTGTGCGTGGTCAAAGCCCATGTGGCAGGTCTGGCAAGCCTCCGGCTGCTGGGCCTCCTTAGTAGAAAAGGTGTGACGGGTATGGCATGCATCGCAGGAAGCCATGCCAAAGCCTGCTCCCGCTTCTCTCAGGGCCTGGCTTTCCTCCACGGTCTTCAATCCGATTTTGTGACACCCTCCGCAACCTTTCATGCCGTCCATCAGGGCCATGGGCTGGCGGTGTGCCGTGGGCATGGCCTTCATGGCGGTCCACGCTTGGGAGTGCTTGCCTCCCCTGAACTCATCCCATTGCACCTGGTGGCACATGGCGCACCTCTCCGGTTTCATGCGGCCGGCCTTGTGCACATCCTCGTCTGTCATGTGCTGTTCACCGTGGCAGACCGAGCAGGAAACCTCGGACTCTGCGTGTTTGCTCGCCTTCCAGTCTGCAACGATGCCCGGCGACACGCTGGTGTGGCACGCCACGCACTCCGCCTTGACGGTCCACTTCTTCTCAATCGGATAATGCGCACCGACCCACTCCCTGTACCCGCCCTTCAACACAACGGCGTTCTTAAATCCCAGTTCTTTGAGCTGGAGCGCCAGCCTGGCGCTCGTCGATTCCGTGGGTCAAGCTCAATAAATCACTATCTTCTTGTTCTTGTCGTACTTTTGAACCCAACTCTGGACTGTGAGCGGATCCTCATGGACGGAGCCTGGAATGAGCTGATCGCTATACTTCCATTGCTCTGAGGGCCGGGCATCAATGATCACCAAATCCGGTTTTCCCAGCATTGCCTTTAACTGCTCTTTCGTAATTCTGGGAACTTCCGGAAAAGGAATCTTGTCATCCGCAGCACCGGTCACAAATGAAGGTCCGACGACCAGGACAGCCAACACGAGCCCGGCGACGATCAGAACCACACTCCTCATAACGTCCTCCTACTAAGAATGATAAGGGTGAAATTTACGTAACTGCTCAGGTGTTTAGGCTGAAGGCTGAAGACTGAAGGGCAGCAATGATCATCCATGACACAATCATCTGCCAACGTATCCAAACGATCTTGGCTTTGTGTGATCGCGCATGTCTTTTCCTTCAGCCTATCTATCTTCAGTCTATCTACCTGAGTAGTTACAAATTTACTATATACCACGCCGTGACAGGGAGTCAATCAATCCTTCCTGCGAAAAGAGTCTTCACTTACGGGTTAGAATGGACTATGGAAGAGAAAGTGCTTCTCTCTGACGATGAATGGCCGGAATCTCTTCACGAAAAGCTCAAAGGCTTCGTCGTGAAATGAAAGTGACGAGTAACGAGTGACAAGAAGGGAGAGAGGTATGCGAGAAAGGCAAGAAAAGGTCAAAGCGAGAAAAGAATAAACATGAAGGGCAGGAAAAGTCTCTGACGAACAAGACAGAAAAACCTTTATCGCGCCACTTCTTTTCGCGCATTTCTCGCGAAGCGCGAATGCTGTCTTCTTTATTCTGCCTACTGTATTCTTCTACTGTTTACTGATCACTGTTCACTGATGACTGATTACTGCTTACCGATGACTGTTCACTGTTGACTCTTTACTGCTTACTGTCTTTTACGCTTCCCCCATGTAGGCCTTGCGGACCATCTCGTTCTGTCGAAGATTTTCGGCCGTGTCGCTGAGGAGCACCACTCCCGTCTGAAGCACATACCCTCTTTCCGCCACCAGCAACGCCATGCGGGCATTCTGCTCCACCAGGAGGATCGTGGTTCCGCCGGCATGAAGCTGCTTGATCGTATCAAAGATGCTGTCCACCAGGACCGGAGCCAAGCCCATGGAAGGTTCATCAAGGAGAAGGAGTCTTGGATTGGCCATCAAGGCCCTGCCCGTGGCGAGCATTTGCTGTTCCCCGCCGCTCAGGGTCCCGGCCAACTGTTTGCGCCTTTCTTCCAGCCTGGGAAAGAGGGCAAAGACGCGATCAATGTTGCTCTCCATGAGCTTCTTATCCCTGCACGTGAAGGCGCCCATCTCCAGATTTTCCGTCACCGTGAGACGGCCGAAGACCCGCCTTCCCTCAGGGACCTGGACGACGCCTTTGGCCACGATCTCGTGAGCCCGATACCGGGTGAGCTCCTCACCTTCAAACTGAATGGACCCCTGGCGCGGCTTCAGCAACCCGCTCATGGTGTTGAGGGTTGTGCTTTTGCCGGCCCCATTGCCTCCGATGAGGGTCACCACCTCGCCTTTCTCCACGGTGAGAGAAAGATCTTTAAGGGCGTGGATGTGCCCATAATAGGTATGCACATTTTTCACTTCCAGAAATGCCATAGTGGAAACTCCTTCTACGCGGCAACTCCTTGGGTCTCAGCGGCGCTTCCCTTGCCCAAATAGGCTTCAATCACGAGTGGGTTTTTCTTGATCTCCTCGGGTGTCCCTTCAGCAATCTTCCTGCCGTAGTCCAGCACCGTAACGGTTTCCGAGATCCCCATGACCACGCGCATCTGGTGTTCAATAAGCAGGATGGTAATGCCCACTTCATCCCGGAGGTGCCGGATAAAATCCATCATCGTCTGCGTTTCACTCGGGTTCATTCCGGCGGTCGGCTCATCCAGGAGCAACAACTTCGGCTTTGAGGCAAGAGCGCGTGCGATCTCCAGGCGCCTTTGCTCCCCATAGGGAAGGTTCTTTGCCAGAAGATCTCCCTTGCCTGCCAGATTGACAAACTTGAGCAAGCGGTTCCCTTCCTCGGCGGCCTCCTTCTCTTCCTTTCGAGTCGAGGGCAAATTGGCGATAATACCGAAGTAGTTCGCCTTCAAACGGCAGTGAAGGCCCACAAGGACATTTTCAATGGCCGTGAGGTTGGGAAAGAGGCGAATGTTCTGATAGGTTCTGGCAATTCCAAGACGAACGATCTGGTCAGGCATCAGGCCTGCCAGAGAATGGCTATTCAAGCGGATCTCCCCCTCTTCCGGACGGTAAAACCCGGTCACGCAGTTGAAGAAAGTGGTCTTGCCTGCCCCATTCGGCCCGATGATACTGTGGATGGCCTTTTCTTTGATTTCCACGTCCAGCTCATCCACTGCCACCAGCCCGCCGAAACGCTTTGTCGTTTTTTTCGCTGTAAGAATAGCCATAGAGTCTCCTAAGACGAAGCCGAAGCGGTTGACGTTGCTCCATTGTTCTCGCTAGGTTCTTCCTCGTGGAATTCCCTGCGCCTCAACGCCTCAGGCCAAAGCCCCTCAGGCCTGACGAGCATCATCACCACCAGGGCTAAACCATAAACCAGGAGGCGATACTCGGCAAATTCCCGCAGGAGTTCCGGAAGGCCAACCAGGGCTGCCGCCCCGACGATCACCCCGGGAATGCTTCCCATCCCCCCGACAATGATCACACAGAGGATGTTGATGGAGATCATCACGTTCATGCTGTGGGGGTAAACGGAAGTCAATTTGGTCGCAAAGATGGCCCCGCTCAAAGCAGAGAAGGCCGCTCCTGTGCCAAAGGCGAGCAACTTGGTGGCCACCAGGTTGATGCCCATGGCCTGGGCCACGTCTTCGTCCTCACGCATGGCTTTCCACGCCCGACCGAGCCGGGAATCCCGAAGGCGCAAGGAAATGAAAATCACCAGAAAGCAACCGGCCAGAATGAGATAATAGATCTCCTGCGGCATACCGAACTCGAATCCGGCGATAGAGGCTTTCGGGATCTTGCCGATCCCCTGTGCCCCGCCCAGCCAGGGTTTCAAGAAGTCCGACAGAACCATGATCCGAATGATTTCTCCGAATCCGAGCGTGGCGATGGCCAGGTAGTCGCCGCGCATCTTGAGAACAGGAATCCCGAGCATGACCCCGAACACGATCCCGATCAGGATGGCGAAAGGCAGAGCTTGCCAGAAAGAGAGGCTGAAAAAACCCAGCTCAGGAGAGGTCAGTATCGCCGTCACGTAAGCGCCGATCGCAAAAAACGCCACATAGCCCAGGTCCAGAAGCCCGGCATACCCGACCACAATGTTCAACCCCAGCCCCAGCAGAACGTAAAGACCGACGATGGTGAGCACTTCGCTCAGGAAGAGCCCCACGATCTGAGGGAGCACGAAAAGAATGAGCAGCAGAATCGCAATGGCGGTCCACTGGATGGCGCGTTGGCCTGTCGCAGGCAGGCTTTTGAAACCCGACTGAACCGCCTTTCCTTTGAGAGACCAAAGGAGCGTGACCGCAGCAACCAGAATAAACAATGCTGCGGCGCCCTGTTCCGTCAGTCCGTTGGAGGAAAAAACCCATTCCGCAAACTCAGCGAGCATCTCCCACGCCGCCAGAGTCGGGCGAATCAAATCTTGAAGCACCCCCGCACCAACGACGCAGGTCAGGGACACAATGAACATCTTCCGAAAAGCGCCTGGAAGCAGATACAGGATGCCCGCAAAAAGGCTGCAAAGGGGATAGGCCACAAACAGGAGGGGCGCGGTTTCAAAGCCATGTCCGAAGCTGAGCAGGTCATAGAGGACCGGTGACGCATTGACGAAAACAGCCCGCAAGTTGATCACGTCTCCGACCAAGAGCAGGAGCAGCAACATCCCTGCTGTGATGAAGCCGCAGGTGAGCGAGTTGATCACCACCCACAGGGGATGGCTGGAGGTGGTCTTTTTTGCAGCGAGATAGCCCACAAACACCACGGCTGCAGCCAGAAGAGACTGATCCATGGAGAGGATGCCGCTCACAATCTGACGCTTGCTAAAGGCCTCCACCATTCCCATGAGGGAAAGAAGGATAGTGATCAGACCGCCCAGTAACCCGGTCACGACTCCGTGCTTCCAAAGGGTGAGAACTCGTGTCATCTTGCCATCCTTTCCATTAGGCCTTCTTCACCGCCAGACGCTCTCCCATAATGCCTGTGGGCCGGAAAATAAGGACCAGCACAAGCATGATGAAAGCAATGGCATCCTTGAGCTGATAGGGAGCCACGATGCCCAGACCGTCAAGGAACAGGCTCGGCCCGATCGATTCAATGATGCCGAGGAAGATCCCTCCCAGCATGGCGCCCGGGATGTTTCCGATTCCGCCGAGGACCGCTGCCGTAAAAGCTTTGATTCCGGGAATGAACCCCATGAAGAAGTGCACCTGCTTAAACATGATCGCGTAGAGCACGCCGGCTGCTCCTGCCGCCGCACCCCCGATGATGAAGGTCGTGGAGATCATTTTGTCCACGTCAATGCCCATGAGGTACGCCGCCTCCTTGTCTTCTGATACGGCTCGGATGGCCTTGCCGACCCTGGTGCGCTGGATAAATGCATAAAGAGCGAACATCAGCACGGCCGCAGCGACAATGACGAGGGCTTGGAATTTCAGGATTCTAAGCCCCCAGAAAACAAACTGGCCCTCCAAAGCTTTGACCACCGGATAGGCCTGGAATCCGGGGCCATAAAGCCCTCGAAACATATACTGGAGGAAGAAAGATGCCCCGATGGCCGTAATCAGAGGAATCAACCGCGGGGCGTTGCGCAGAGGACGATAGGCAATGCGCTCCAGAAGGTAAGCGATCAGGGTGGAGGTGGCCATGGACACGAGAAAAACCACCACCATGCTCAATAAAGGGTTGCTGTCCAGAAAACCGGACCGGTAAAAGGCGGCCGCCACAAAATAAGCGGTGTAGGGGCCGCTCATGAAGACCTCGCTGTGCGCGAAATTGATCATCCGCAGGACGCCGTAGACCATAGTGTATCCCATGGCAATGAGGGCATAGATGCTCCCCTGGGCAAGGCCGAAAACCATGAAATCAAACCAGTGTCGTCCAGCATACCGGCCTGAGACCAGCGTAAACACTGAACCCACGATGATCGAGACCACAATACCCGCTCCGATCAGCCACATGACCAGGTCCGTTCCTGAAAATCTTTCTCTCCATCCTTTCAACATGGGGCCAGTTCTCCCTTGAGATCGTCAAATCGATCTGAACAGACTAAGCAAAATCATCCATTTCCTGGATAAGCTCGATGAACGGCTGAGCCGGTCGCGACTTTGCCGGCCGGCTCAGCACAGGCTCTTATGAAGAAACCCGGTTTCTTTCTTGAGACCGGGTTCCTTTGGACTTGAGGTTAGTAAGGCTTCCAGAACGGTACGCTCGGCATTTCCCCCTTTTTCACATTGTCCGCAGTCGTAATGTAGACTGCGATTCTCGGGTCAGCGCAGTCACCGAACTTATTGCACGTGAGGTTCCCGGTCAGGCCCTTCATATCTTTCGTCGCATAGAGGGCATCCCGCAGAGCCTTTCTTCCGATGCAAAGGGTGCCGTCCGGACCGGTCTTGCCCACCTTCTTAATCGCCGCAAAGATCATCATGGCCGCATCATAACCATGGGCATGGAACGGAGCCAGAGGCTTCTCCCCATACTTCTTCTGATGCTTGGCCAGGAAATCCTTGTAGCCCGCTGCAAAGGCGGAGAAATCAGGGCTCGAATGGAACATGCCGATCGCCGTGTCGCCAGCCGCCTTGTAGAAGTCAGGGGAGAAAACCCCGTCCGCACCCATCAGGTAAACTTTCTCGAGGCCGGATACTTCTTTGACCTGCCGGGTGATGTGACCGCCCGCTGCGATGAAAATGGGATAGTAAATGAACTCAGGCTTGCCCGTGGCGATCTTGGTGAGCACGGGTCTCATGTCGGTGTCCGTTGGAGCAACGGCTTCCTGGGCTGTGATGGTGCCGCCCAATTTCTTGAAGGTTTCTGCGAAAACCCCCTGAAGTTGTTCGGCATAAACGCTTCCGTCATGGATCGTGGCTGCTTTCTTCACGCCTAGCTTCTTGATCGCGAACTCTGCCGCCACAGCTCCCTGAACTTTATCATTGTGGGCTGTGCGCAGGTACCCTTCATACTCTGGTCCGCGCTTCGGGTCGGTCAGATATGGAGCGGTGTTGGAAGGCGACACCGTGGCAATGCCCGCTTTCCAGAGAAGAGGTGCGCCCGGTCGCGCTTCGCTTGAGCAGTTTGAACCGATGGCCGCCACAATCGTGGGATCCGAAGCCAGCTTGGTTGCAGCCGCCTGGCCGCCTTCAGCATTACATCCCGTGTCTTGAGTGCTCAGCTTAATGGGATGGCCAAGGAGTTTCCCCCCGATGTCATCAACGGCGATCTCCACGCCCCTCTTTGTATCTGTACCAAGAGAGGCGTCCGGACCTGCCACCACCATCCAGTTGGCAATATGAATCGGGTCCCCTTTTTTAATTTTTATGACACCCATAGGGTCTTCACACTTGAATTCCGCTTTCTTAGCTGGTTCGGCTTTTTTCGTTTGAGCCAATGCCGGAGCTGCCGCCAGAGTAATGACCGCAGCCAGAACAATCAAAATCGTAAGAACTCTTTTCATGGATACCTCCTCCGTGTTCAGGATTAAAAGTTTTGTGGGTCCAGAATCTTTGCCTTTACGTCAAAAGTCGCTTCATCACCCCCTCTCCCTGCATCTTCCTCTAAACGAACGAATCTTATTAGGGACGGAGCGTTTTGTCAAGAGAACGCACCTCTCTCTCTCAGGCCTTCTTGTTTCTTTTTCCCTTTCTGACCTTGTCCTTGATCCTCTGGATGTGCCCCCTGCCCAGGCCCTTCACCTCACACCCCAATTCAAAGTACTTTTCAATCTTCCTGTCGTCCAGAATGCCGAAACAGTCAATCACGGCCACAGGGCCTCCGGTCATTCGAACAAGTTTTTCCGGCTCAAGGCTCAGATAAGGCTTGTGGCGGACCGCTAAAATGACGGCATCCGCCCCCTTCAGGGCCTCGGCAAGATCAGGGATCATCTTGAAATCCTTGAGATGTTCCTGGTTTCGGAAGAAACGGGACCACCCGGTGCCCACAGCTGGGTACGTGTCCTGTTTTTCCAGTTCCCACCAGTGCTGTAGGTAGGGGTCATGAGCCTTGACCTCGGCTCCCATTTCCGTCAGTTTTCGCACAATGATCTCAGAGCCGCTGTAGCGGGTGTCTCCCACGTCTTCCCGGTAGGAGGCGCCCAGGACCGTGATCTGGGAGGCTGCCAGGATTCGTCCCATGTTGCGGAGCGCATCCCGTGCCATCTGGGCTGCCCGCAGACCTCTGGTGTCATTGATATTGATCGCTTCGGGGGTGATCTTGAAAATGTCGTTTTCAAAACCCAGAAGGTGTTTGTAAGCCCAGAGCCCCAGCCCGCCGTCCTTGGGGAGGCAGTAACCCCCGATCCCCGGCCCGGGGAAAATCATGTTGCTGTGCGTAGGGCGCACCTTGATCGCGTTGATGACCTTGATGAGATCCACCCCGTTTGTCTCGGCAAACACGCTCCACTCGTCAAGGAAGGCCAGGATGGTGGCACGGTAGCTGTTCTCCACGATTTTGCAGGTCTCACTCTCCAGGGGTCTGTCCAGCACCGTGAGCGGGAACTGCTCCACATTGAGGACTTCTGAGAGAAACTTGACGACCCGTTTTCTGCTCTCTTCATTGATGCCGCTGCAAACGCGCCAGAAGTCCCGAACGGATTTCACGTAATCCCGGCCGGGCATCACCCGCTCGAAGCTGTGGGCCAGAAGCGGTTCCTCCTGAATCCCCCTCTTCTTGAAAGCCTTCTTCACCAGGGGATAGGCCACGAATTCCGTGGTTCCGGGCGGCACCGTCGTTTCGATCAGAACCATGCATCTGGGATCGATCTTCTCGCCGATGACTTTGAAGCTCTCTTCCAGGGCGCTGATGTCCGCGTGCCCGCTCCTCAGGTTCCCAAGTTCCTGCTTGAGGAAATCGCACTGCACGTCCACCACAAGCGCATCCGCGAGCTTCAGGGCATCATAAGTGTAAGTGGCGGTGAGCGTTTTCTTCTTTGTCACGCATCGTTCAATCATGGGAGCCACTTCAGGGTCTTCGGCCTTCACCGGCGAGACCCCCCTGTTGAAGAGAGGAATCTTCCAGAAGCTCCGCGGGCTCGGCCTCTGCATGCCGATCACGAACTTGCCGGGCTTCCCCGTCTTCTTGTCCGTGGAGTCCGCGACCACGCCGGCCATGACCGCACCTACAAATCCGAGGCCCATGACCACAACAATCTCTTGCCCCTCTTTCCGGTGGGCTTTGGCCAGCTTCTCCAGCCTTGCGTACTCTTTCTTGTAGTCCTCTTCATCAGGGATCTTGAACTTCTCGCCTTCCGGGCTAACTGAGTACTCCATGCAGGATCTCCTTCCTTCACCTCCGACGGTATGGGTATCGTAGCTAATTACTTGAAAAATCAATTAATGTCAAGCGATTCCGTGGATAATGCGCCCCTTTTAAGCACTGCCTATCTGTGGTAGTATCCTTTTATGGGAAAAAGCCGGAGCGAATTCTTCAAGCAATGCTTTCTCTGCCCCAGGGAATGTGGAGTGGACCGGCTGGAAGGCGGCGAAAAGTCGAGCGGGGGGTTCTGCAGGCAGGACGGCCAACTCAGAGTGGCCCATGTGGGCCCCCACTTTGGCGAGGAACCTCCTCTGACAGGAACTCATGGATCCGGAACCGTGTTCTTCACAGGCTGCTCGCTCCGCTGCTCCTTTTGCCAGAACTTCCAAATCTCAAGGGAGGGTCTCGGCGAGAACCTTGAGATAGGAGGGCTCCTGGCGAAAATTGAGGAAATGATCATCCAGAAGCATGTTCACAACATTAATTTTGTGACCCCGGATCATTTCTTCCCTCACGTGTTTGAACTCGTCTCTCTCCTGAGGAGCAAAGGATATTCTCTCCCCATGGTCTACAATCTCTCCGGCTACCAGTCCGTGAGTGCCCTCAAGGCTGCAGAAGGTTATGCGGACATCTATCTGCCGGACTTCAAATATGCGGACCGGGTTCTGGCGAAAAGGTTCTCCAAATGCCAGGATTATCCGGATGTCGCCCTTGCCGCCATCTCTGAGATGCTCGCTCAAAAGGGATTTCTGGACAGTTTTGATACCGGCGACTCCTTGGCGAAAAAAGGAGTCCTCGTCCGCCATCTCATCCTTCCCGGACACGTGGAGAACTCAATCAATGCTCTGACTACCCTGTTTGTAGAATTCGGGGCTGAGCTTCCTATAAGCCTTATGTCCCAATACGTTCCGATCACCCCTCAGGACGCAGAGGCCCTCAATCGCCGTCTCACCAAGGAGGAATTCAACCGGGTGTATTCGCACGTCCTGGATCTCGGTTTCGAGCACCTCTTTGTCCAGTTCCCGGAGGAAGAATCCTCTGATAGCAAACCCCCTTTCCTCCCCGATTTCAGGCTGAACCGGCCCTTTTCCCTCCCACCCGAGCAAGATTGACTTCACGGGACCTAGCTGATAAAAGGCTTTTCATGTCTGACCCCCTCCCCTCGCCCCTCCCGCCAGGGGAGGGGAAGTATTCTTATGAAGGAGTTTATCCAGGAGTTTCGACTCCTGATGTCGCAGTGCCCTTAACGCGAGTATCGAGATGAAAATCGCTTACCTGGATTGTTTCTCCGGCATCAGCGGGGACATGTTCATCGGAGCCTTGATCGATGCCGGTTTGCCCCATGAAGAATTGAGAAAGGTTCTCCAGAGCCTGCCTCTTGAAGGCTACAGCCTCGAAGTGACACGGGAGGAAAGGAACCATCTCTTTGGCACCCGCTTCAAAGTCAAGGTGACCAGGGATCCCCAACCTCACAGGAGATTCTCCGACATTAGAGACCTCATCCGTGCCGGAAATCTCAGCCCCTCTGTAAGGGACAAAAGTATCGCCATCTTTGAAAGCATTGCCGTGGAGGAGGGGAAGATCCACGGCTGCTCTGTGGAAGAGGTGCATTTCCACGAGGTGGGAGCTATCGACTCCATTGTGGATATTGTCGGCAGCGTGCTGGGGATGGAATATCTCGGAATCGGTACGGCCTGTGCGTCATCACTGCCGCTCGGCTCAGGGTTTGTTGAGACGGCCCATGGCCGGATCCCTTTGCCTGCGCCTGCGACAGTGGCTCTTCTCAGGGGCATCCCTGTCCATGACTCAGGCTTGAAAGAAGAGCTCGTCACCCCCACAGGGGCGGCACTTGTGAAAGGCCTCGTCCATTCCTTCGGATCCCTGCCGCCCATGGTCATAGAGAAGGTGGGTTATGGCGTTGGAAGCCGGAACCTGGCAGACAGGCCCAATCTCCTGCGCATCCTCATCGGTCAGGAGCAGGGGGGAGCCCATGAGGAGACGGTCGTGATCCTTGAGGCCAACCTGGATGACACCAACCCCGAGTGGCTGGGGTTCCTCATGGAACGCCTTTTTGAAGCAGGGGCCCTGGATGTGGTTTTCTCCCCGGGTTACATGAAAAAAAACCGGCCGGCTGTTCTCGTTCATGTCATGGGAAAGCCTTACCAGAAGGATCAGCTCATGGATCTTCTCTTCTCAGAGACCACCACCCTGGGAGTACGCTTCCACTGCACTCAGCGAAGGGTTCTGGAGAGATCTTCCGTTGAAATGGATAGCCCCTGGGGCCGAATGAAAGTGAAAAAGGTTTTCCGGCCCGATGGGTCTTTCCATCTTTTGCCCGAGTTCGAGGAATGCCGGCGAATTGCCAAAGAAAAAGGCCTTCCTATGAAGGATGTGTATTCCTGGATCATGGCCCAGTGAAGCAGTGCCTAAAGTGAACCCTTCGACAGGCTCCCTTCTAGAACCTCAGGGTCTTCGACAGGGACTTCGTCTAAAATGTCTAAAATTGACGGCTTCGTAAGAAGTCGTCAAAATTCAAGGGCAGAAAATCGAAAAAAGTCAACCACGAAAACACGAAAACTGGAAATGCTCAAGAAGAACGTGGATGTCCAAGTGCCTGTTATACCGGACCTCTGGAAGCATCCAGGGATTTCGCTTGGAATTTGACGCGATAACGACATTTTCGGGTTTTCGTTCTTTCGTGCTTTCGTGATTGGTTTTTGGGTCCAAAGCATTTTAGGCACTTTAGTTCACTTTAGACACTTTAGGCACTTTTCATGTCCTATCTCCGCCCTGCAACTCCCAATTTATTTGAGCTTTTCAAGAAAGCCGGTCCTCTGGACAAGCTCGCCCTGATCCTGTCTTCGTGCTTTGGGTTCGGGCTTATCCCTGTGGCCCAGGGAACCTTTGGAACACTCGCAGGCATCCCTCTTGCCATGGCACTGGCTCACGTTGGCCCCATGGCCGCCGCTTACCTTCTTTTCTTTTTCGTCCTCCTGTCCATATGGACCTCGGGTAGGAGCGCCAGGGCTCTTGAAAAAGATGATCCTGCCGAAGTCGTGATCGATGAAACAGCCGGGCTTTTGTTGACCCTGTTCTTACTGCCGGCAACAGGGTTCAATCTCTGTTTGGGTTTCATCCTGTTCCGGCTTTTTGATATACTGAAACCCTTCCCTATCAGACGATTGGAAAAGGTGGAGGGAGGTGCGGGGATTGTGCTGGATGACCTGCTGGCGGGCACTTATGCCAACCTTTGCATCAGATTCGTGACTCTGGTTTTTTTGTAATAGAGGGGTGCCAACACTGTCGGCTCTTGCCGCAGGAGGAAACTCGAAATCCGAATACCGAAATTCGAAACAAATTCGAATCTCAAATGTTCCAATGACCAAAACAAGACTCTGATGACCGGATGGGATAATCGTTTGAGTCATTTGAATTTGGGACATTTGATATTGTTTCGAGCTTCGTGCTTCGAAATTCGAATTTGAAAAAGCCTTAAGAACAACAGCGTGACGCACCACGTAGATTTCTGATATCCAGTGAGGCAGAGGATTCAACGTCATGTACGGTGAAATCATCACGATAGGTGACGAACTGATCTCGGGCAGGGTCGTTGATCTCAATGCCTGGTATGCTGCGGGCAGACTCACGGCCACCGGCCTCAGAGTGATCCGCGTCACCACGGTGGGAGATGACCAGGAGAGCATCTCCAAGGCCCTGCAAAAGGCTTTAGGAGAGTCCCAGTTCGTGATCATCACGGGCGGCCTGGGATCCACGAGCGACGACATCACCAATGAGATCGCAGCCTCTGCCCTCAACCGCCCTCTGTGCCTGGATGAGGAGATGGTCGAGCAGATCAGGACTTATGTGTCGGCCAGGGGTATGAAGATGTCCCGTGCTTTCGAAAAGATGGCATGGATGCCTGAAGACTCGAAGATTCTGTGCCCCAAGGAGAACGTGTGCGGCTTCTCTCTGGTTGAAAACAAGGTGCGCCTCTACTTCCTTCCCGGGGTCCCGGAGCAGATGCGGTATCTGATGGACGAGGTGGTGATTCCTGACCTGCTGCTCCATTGCACAGCTCTCCCTGCCTTAAAGCATAAGGTGCTCAAACTCTATGGTCTCAACGAGCCGAGCATTGCAGAGAGGCTGAGGGATCTTCCGGAAAAGTCGGGAAACGTCATCCTCGGATTCTATCCCAGGTTTCCTGAAAACCACATCACCCTGAGCCTCCGAGGAGAAGATGCGCCAAGCGTCACCGGGGAGATCGACCTCATGGAAAGAGAAATCCGATCTCGCGTTGGATCTTTTATTTTCGCCACCGGGGATCAGAGGATGGAAGGGGTTGTGGGAGAGATGTTGTTGCGGAAGAAACTGACCCTTTCCGTTGCAGAATCCTGCACCGGGGGCCTCATAGGAAATCTCCTGACCAACGTTCCGGGCAGCTCCGGCTATTTTTTGGGAGGAATGATTGTTTACGGCAATCAGGCCAAGATGGACCTTCTCCGCGTCTCAAAGGAGACGCTCGACACCCATGGAGCGGTCAGCGACCCGGTCGCAAGAGAGATGGCTACAGGGGTGAGAAGAGAGTTGAAGACGGACTTGGGACTTTCCGTCACCGGCATTGCCGGGCCTGACGGTGGAACCGCGGAAAAACCTGTGGGCACGGTTTACATTGGACTTGCCTCCGCGGATGAAACCTTTTCCGGCAAATACCGTTTCTGGGGCAAGAGAGAACAGAATAAATTAAACAGCGCCATGATGGCGCTGGATTGGGTGAGAAGGGTCCTCCATGGAGATCCGCTCCTTCCTGGCCTTTGAACTGCCGGAAGATATCAAGAAGATTGTGACCCGGGTTTCAGGAGAGATCAGGGAGAGCTCTCTCGATATTCGCTGGGTCCGGCCCGAGCGCATCCACCTGACGGTGGTTTTCATGGGCGACATCCAATCCGTGCAGATCCCGTCAATGGGAGAGGTGCTCAGCGCCGTGTGTTCGAGTTACGAACCCTTCAGGATCTCCCTGAAGCCGCTGGGCTGTTTTCCCAACAGCCGAAGCCCGAGGGTGATATGGTTGGGCATTGACGGGGACCTGGAGAGGATGTCTCGTTTCAGGGATGATCTTCAGCATGCTCTTTCACGTTTTGGAATCAAAGAAGAAGAAAGAGCCTTCAGACCCCATCTCACTCTTGGAAGATTCAAGAAACCCGGCAAGAGGCAGACGGAACTGGAACAACTCCTTGCGAAGTACGGGGGCGTGGCAAGCCCTGCCTGCGCCCTGGATGAACTGGCGCTGTTCAGGAGCGATCTCAAACCAGGTGGCGCCGTGTATACAAAGATGTTATCATGGCCCCTTTCAGGAGTCAGTAGCCAGTCATCAGTGATCCGTCATCAGTGATCAGCATCCGACTCCGAGGCTTTGCCTTCGGAGTCATTCATGAAAGAAACAAGCAAAGCTCCAATCCGTCATTCCGGTGAAAACCGGAATCCAGATGTCTTGGAGCGGCGATCGTGAAATGCATCTAGACTCCGGCTTCCGCCGGAGTGACGACTTGGTTGACGCATAACCTGGGTCTGGGTCGCCCTCTTCTGAGCTGTTTCTTAGGAGTATGCAGTAGGGCAATCTCCCTTATCAGTATTTGGTTGATTAGTGACCCGCTAATGGGTTAGTGGATACGGTTACGTTCCTGTCTTCAAGCAGTTGTTCAATGGACTGCGAGCGACAGGCAACAGACAACAACCAGCAAGTTTCAATTGTGCGGTGTGCAATGATAAATGATCAATGTTCAATGACCAATGATCAATGAGACGGGGGTATCGTCATGGCAGAGCAACAGGACAGACAGAGAGCGGTTGAGCAGGCCATTTCGCAGATAGAAAAGCAATTTGGCCGGGGTTCCATCATGAAAATGGATGTGGACAGGGTCCTGGACATCCCTGTGATCTCGTCCGGTTCCCTGTCCCTGGATCTGGCCCTAGGCATCGGCGGAGTTCCCAGGGGAAGAATCGTGGAAATCTACGGCCCTGAAGCGTCCGGCAAGACCACTCTGGCCCTTCACATCGCTGCCGAGGCCCAGGCCGCAGGAGGCGTGGTCGCTTATGTTGACGCTGAGCATGCTCTGGATGTGGGCTATGCCAGGAGACTGGGAGTGGACGTGGACAGCCTCCTTGTTTCCCAGCCGGACTCCGGAGAGCAGGCTCTCGACATTACCGAGATCCTGGTGCGAAGCGGCGCTATTGACGCTCTCATCATTGACTCGGTCGCCGCCCTGGTCCCGAGAGCCGAGTTGGAGGGCGAGATGGGCGACCAGCACATGGGCTTGCAGGCGAGACTGATGTCTCAGGCCCTGAGAAAGCTCACGGCCGCCATCCACAAATCCATGACCTGTGTCATCTTCATCAACCAGATCCGGATGAAGATCGGCGTCATGTTCGGAAGCCCTGAAACCACCACCGGCGGAAACGCCCTCAAGTTCTACGCTTCTCAGCGGCTGGACATTCGCCGTCTCGGAGCGATCAAAGAGGGGGAGCAGATCATCGGCAACAGAACCAGGGTCAAGGTGGTGAAAAACAAGATCGCCCCTCCCTTCAGAGAGGCCGAATTTGACATCATTTTCGGTACCGGTATTTCCAAGGAAGGCGACGTCCTCGACCTCGGCACCTCCTTTGATATTGTCGAGAAAAGCGGTGCCTGGTATTCCTTCAAGGGGGAGAGGATGGGGCAGGGCAGGGAAAATGCGAAAAAATTCCTGGCTGAAAACCTGGACATCCGAAATCAACTGGTTGAGTTGATCAAAGAAAAAACAGGCCTCAAAAAACCAAAACCGGAACCGGAGAGCAAGTAAGGATCCGACCCCTAAGGGGCTGGCGTTGCAATAACCCTAAAACGGATCATTCGAATTTCCGTCATTGAGTATTGTTTCGTATTTCGGATTTCGTGCTTCGGATTTAAGCCCGCTCGATCCTTAAGGCAGGACCAACGGCCTATGACCTGGCCCACAGGACCAGGTTTCTCAATAGACAAAAACGGGTAACTCACCATGAACTTCATGACGTTCAGAGAAATCAGAGCAACCTTCTTAGACTTCTTCAAAACCCGTGGCCACGAGCTCATCAGAAGCTCTTCCCTCATCCCAAGGGATGATCCGAGTCTTCTTTTTACCAATGCAGGCATGGTGCAGTTCAAAGGCCTTTATCTCGGTACGGAGACAAGAACCTACACCAGGGCCGCAACCTCACAGAAATGTGTGCGTGCAGGCGGCAAGCACAATGACCTCGAAAACGTCGGTTACACCGGCCGGCACCACACCTTCTTTGAAATGCTGGGCAATTTCTCTTTCGGAGACTACTTCAAGGTGGAGGCCATTCACTGGGCGTGGGAACTTCTCACGAAAGTGTATGGACTTCCTGCGGACAAGCTCTGGGCTTCCGTCTACAAGGATGACGACGAAGCCTACGACATCTGGGAGAAGCAGATCGGCGTCCCTGCGGAGCGGATCGTCCGTCTTGGCGAAAAGGACAATTTCTGGGCCATGGGGGATACAGGGCCTTGCGGTCCCTGCTCGGAAGTGCTCATTGACCAGGGCCCGGGCGTCGGCTGCGGCAGGCCGGAGTGCAGTCCCCACTGTGATTGCGACCGGCACCTGGAAATCTGGAACCTCGTCTTCACACAGTTCGATCGGAGCCCGGACGGGACCCTGACTCCTCTTCCCAAGCCCAACATCGACACGGGCATGGGTCTGGAGAGGATTTCAGCCGTGGTCCAGGGCGTGACCTCCAACTACGACACCGATCTTTTCAAAGACCTTATCCGCGGCATCGAGCACCTTGCCGAAAAGAGATACGGAGACCATGCGAAACAGGATGTCTCCTTCCGGGTCATTTCGGATCATGCCAGGGCCACGGCTTTTCTGATCGGCGACGGAGTGCTTCCGTCCAACGAGGGCCGGGGTTACGTCCTTAGAAGGATCATCCGCAGGGCCATCCGCTTCGGCCAGGTCCTCGGGATCAAGGAGACGTTCCTTCACCGGGTCGCCGGCCATGTGATCGACCTCATGGGCGAGGATTATCCCGACCTTGCCGCCTCCAGAAGCTTTATTGAAGGCCTTGTACTCAACGAAGAGAAACGTTTCGCCGACACGCTCCACTACGGCATGAGACTCTTGATGGACGGTGTGAACGAGGTGAAGGACAAGAAAGGAGTGATCATTCCCGGAAGCGTCGCCTTCAAACTCTATGACACCTATGGATTGTCTCTCGACATCGTCCAGGATGTGGCCAGGGAGGAAGGCCTGAGAGTCGACCTCGCCGGCTACGATGAGGCCATGAACAGGCAGAGAACTCTTTCCCAGGAGTCCTGGAAAGGGAGCGGAGAAGAAGAAATCCCCGAAGTTTACCAGAAGCTGTCCAACCAGGGCCTGACCAGCGCTTTCCTGGGGTACGAGACCCTGGTCTCGGATTCGAAAGTGGTGGCGATTCTTAAGGGGGGAAAGGAAGTCCGTTCAGCCGCGGCAGGCGAGGAGGTCGAGGTGGTTCTCGACCGGACTCCCTTTTACGGCGAGGCAGGAGGTCAGGTAGGGGATAAGGGTTGGCTGATGGGTGATGGGATGCGCATGCAGGTCGCGAACACGGTGAAACTGAGGGAGGCCTTCATCGTTCACCGGGGAGTCGTGGAGCATGGCACGTTTTCAACAGGCGCCAGGGTGGAAGCCAGCGTCAGCGAAGCGGAACGCAGAGCCACGGCGCTCAACCATACGGCGACCCATCTGCTTCACGCAGCCCTGAGAGAGATCCTGGGCCCTCACGTGAAGCAGGCCGGCTCCCTCGTATCGCCTCAAAGATTCCGCTTCGACTTCAGCCACTTTGCCCAGGTGGATCACGAGACGCTCAAGGAAGTGGAGCAACACGTGAACCGGACCATCCGGGAAAATCTATCTCTCACCACCTCGATCTTGCCCCGTGAAGAGGCGATGAAGACAGGCGCCATGGCCATCTTTGAAGAAAGATACGGGGACCATGTCCGTCTCGTTAAAGTGGGAGAGGGGGTGAGCATGGAGCTTTGCGGAGGGACCCACACCCACAGAACAGGAGATGTCGGGCTCTTCAAGATCGTGAGCGAAACCGCGGTTGGTTCCAATGTCCGCCGGATCGAGGCCCTGACAGGGAAAGCCGCCCTCGAATACGTCCAGAATCAGGAAGGCGAATTCAAAGACGCTGCAGCCCTTCTCAAAACATCCCCCGAACAGCTGCGCGAGAGGATCGACAAGCTTCTCAAAGAGCAAAGGCAAAAGGACCGGGAGATCGAGACCCTGAAGTCCAGGCTCCTCTCCGCCCAGTCTGAAGATCTCCTGGCCGGTGTCAAAGAGATCAAGGGGGCCAGGGTCCTGGTTCGCGAAGTGCAGGCCGACTCCCCAAAGGCCCTGAGGGACTTTGCAGACCGCATCAAGGAAAAATTTGATTCCGGGATCATCGTCCTGGGAGCCCGCAAGGACGACAAGGCGATGCTCCTCTGCATGGTCACCAAGGATCTTGTGAATCGGTTCAAGGCGGGCGAGATCATCAGCCGCCTTTCAGAGATGCTGGGGGGTAAAGGAGGGGGCCGTCCGGACATGGCCCAGGGTGGCGGGAGCCGACCTGAACTGCTGGGTCAGGCTCTGGAGTCGGTAGGAGAGATTATTTCCAGATAGAGAAGGGCCAATAACTTCTCCAAGCCCCCTCTTGGGCGCTTTCCTGGCCAAGCTTTTCTTTGCACCGGGTGATGCCTTCCATCGCATCCTGATATTGCCCCATGTCCGGATAGTTGTTGATAATATAGGTGTATCTCCCCAGTGCCGCTCTGTAATTACCTCGCCTGTAGTAGAAATTGGCCACAATGAGCTCATGTTCAGCCAGATAGATGAGGCACTCCCGCAAGTTCTTCCTGGCCTTGTTGGCATACTCATCCCTCGGGAATCTCTTGATCAGTCTCTCAAATTCCTCTTTTGCTTTGAGAGTGTGAACCTGCTCTCTGTCCTTTGATTTGATCTGGCTGAAATTAGACATTCCTTTCTGGTAGATGACGTAAGGCATGTCTTTGTGCTTGGGGTGGAGCTTCTCAAATTCATCGTAGGCGGCATAAGCCATTTCATATTCTTCTTGCCCGTACATAGCGTCGGCCATTCTAAGTTCCGCCAGTAACGCGTATTTGCTGTAGGGAAAACGATCCTTCACTTTCTGAAAGGCATCTACCGCATCTTTATAACGCCCGTTAGCCAGATTCTCCATGCCTTGGGCCATGAGTTCCCCGGCATCCCCCTCTTCTTCCCCACCGCCGCCGAACATTTTCTCGATGGTTGAGCAGCCGCTCAAAAGAAAAGCGAGCATGACCGCTGCAAGGACGATTCTCACAAGCACGGACTTCTTGTTCATGGCATGCTTCTCTCTCTTTCCTGCCTCTTTTCAATCACTCGAGGTTCTCCAAATATCGCTCCACCGCATAGGAAGCTGCAGCCCCCTCACCCACGGCCGTTGATATCTGCCTGAAAAGTTTGGACCGGATGTCTCCTGCAGCGAACACACCGGGAACGGATGTCTGCATGTTGTCATCCGTCATCACGAACCCGTTCTCGTCGAGCCTGATCAACCCCTTGACCATGTCCGTGTTCGGCAGGGTACCGACAAAGACGAAGACCCCTTGCACGCTTTTTCGAAACACGTCCTGAGTTTTCACATTCTTCAGTTCGATTCCCTCAACGCCTTTCTCTCCGAGGATTTTCACCGGAATCGAATCCCAGATGAATTCAATCTTCTCCTGGGACATGGCCCTCTCCTGGAGCACTCTTGTGGCTCTCAGCTTGTCCCTTCGGTGTACGAGATGGATTTTGCTCACAAAGCGGGTCAAGAAAATGGCCTCTTCCACTGCGGTGTCTCCACCGCCGATCACGGCGACCTCCTGATCTCTGTAAAACGGGCCATCACAGGTGGCGCAAAAGGAGACCCCTTTGCCCATCAGTTTGTCTTCTCCTGCAATCCCGAGTTTTTTCCATGTGGCGCCGCAGCAAAGAATGATCGCTTTGGTCTCCAGCGGCCCACCGGCAGTCAACACCACCTTCCGCTCTGGAGAGAGCTCCAGCTTGGTCACCTCGTCGCTCTGGATCTTGAGGCCGAATTTTTCAGCCTGGGTCTTCATCCGGTCCATCAGCTCGAATCCCGATATGCCGTCAGGAAACCCAGGATAGTTTTCAACCCGGTCCGTGGTCAGCACCTGGCCTCCTGGGGCCAGGCGCTCCAGAAGCAGGACGTTCAAGCGGGCTCTGGCATTGTAAAGCCCTGCTGTAAGACCTGCCGGCCCTCCTCCTATGATGATGACGTCGTACATGAGGTCGTTATCCGTTATCCGTTAACCGTTATCTGTCATCCGTTATCCGTTATTAGTGAGCGGGGTTCGCTTCTCGAATAACGAATAACAGATAACTTTTTTTCTCGTGCCTTCGTGGTCCAATTCTTATGCCCTTTGTGGTTTTTCAACTTTAGGCACTTTAGACACTTCTGTTATGCTGCCTACTGCTTACTGTTTACTGCCTACTTACAAGAGCTTTTTCAGTTCCCCTTCGATGTAAGCTTTGGGCTGCGCACCGATAATGGTCTGGGCAACCTGTCCGCCTTTGAACAGGATCAGCGTCGGGATGTTCCGAATGCCGAACTTCCCAGGGGTCTGTCGGTTCTTGTCCACATCCATCTTGGCGATCTTGATCTTGCCCTTGTACTGGTTGGCCAGTTCTTCAACCGCAGGACCCACCATCTTGCAGGGGCCGCACCATTCCGCCCAAAAATCAACCATCGCAGGAATCTCAGACTTCATGATCTCTGTCTCAAAGGTTTCATCGGTGACCTGAAGTAAATCAGCCATGCCCTATCTCCTTTCATCCTTTTCGAAATTTCCACAAATTAACCCCCTCTCCCCCCTTTGTCAACCTGAACACTGCAAACACCTCTTGTCTCTCGCCCGTTCGCCCGCTGACGCGTCCTCACTCGAGTCCGCAAAGACGCAGAGAAAAAAGGGCTTTGATTTCACACTTCAATTGATTTTACTCTCGGTGTTCTCTGCGTGAGACTGACCTTTTTTCTCTTTCAGCAGTGTTTGGCCAGGATGCCGACGATGCGTTCGGCAGTGTGGCCGTCCCACAGAGATGGGCACTGACTGACTCTCGTCTGTCCGTCCAGGACTTTCTTAACCTCGGCGACGATCTTTTCCGGGTCATTGTGGACCAGCACGTTGGTCCCATCCGTCAACGTGATCGGCCGCTCCGTTGTGTCCCTGAGGGTGATGCACGGGATATTGAGAATGGTCGTCTCTTCCTGGATACCCCCTGAGTCGGTGAGAACAACCTTGGCGTGGGCCATGAGGTTCAAGAAATCAAGGTAGCCAAGCGGATCAAAACAGTGGATCTTCCTTTTGAGGGAGCCGCCCTCAAAGTATTCTTCCGGCTTTATGTCCGGCGATGAATGGAATTGAAACGAGCTTTCGATGCCAAAGGCTTTGACCTGCTTTGCGGTCCTCGGATGAGCCGGAAAGAGGATAGGGAAATGGGCGCTCACTTCCAGCAGTCCACGGACAATCCTCTCCAGCGCCTGTTTGTCATCCACATTGGCAGGACGATGAAGAGTCATAAGGGCATATGAAAGTGGAGAGGACTGAGGACTGAGTAATGAGGACTGAGTCTTTAATCCGAGGCGTACGAGAATGTTGGTCTGCTTGGCTTGCTGAAGGTGAAAAAGCAGGCTGTCCACCATGATGTCTCCAACCAGGAAGATTTTTTCCGCAGGGACGCCCTCCTTCGCCAGGTTTTCGTCACCCTCCGGCGACGGCGTGAACAAATAATCTGAAATCGCATCGGTGAGCAGCCGATTGATCTCTTCAGGCATCTTTCGGTCAAAACTCCGCAGGCCTGCTTCTACGTGGGCCACTGGGATGTGAAGCTTCACGGCAGCGAGAGTACATGCCAGAGTGGAGTTGACGTCACCCACTACAATCACCAGATCGGGCTGCTCCTTCAGGAGAACTTTCTCAAATTCGATGAGGACCCTGCCTGTCTGCTCCCCGTGATTCCCTGACCCAACCCCGAGATGCAAATCAGGGTTGGGAAGCCGAAGATCGCGGAAAAAAGCATCGGACATGTTGAAATCATAGTGCTGGCCCGTGTGGATAAGAATACTGTGGATGCCGGCTCCCATTTCTTTGTTATACGCCGCTATGGCTCTCAGCAAGGGAGCCACTTTCATGAAATTGGGACGGGCGCCAACAACAAGAATCCACTTTTTATTCATAAAACATCCTTATCAAAACACAAGAAAATCATTATCTCTCAGTAGAGTAGAGAGAAAGGCAGAGAGGGAAATCTTATTGGTTTTAAAATCAGAAAACACCTCTTCTTTCTCTGTGGCTCTAGCGAGCGCGAGCGAGCGGGCGTGAGATTATTCTTTGTTTTTAACTTCTTCCAACCCGGAGTCGGTCTTTTGATATTTTTTGCCGCAGGTGAGGCATTCCAGGTCATCGGTGAGGCGTTCCCCGCACTCGCACATCCACCCAATCTGTTTTCCGGGGTTTCCTACAACAAGGGCATAATCAGGGACATTCTTCGTCACCACTGCGCCTGCCCCGACGAAGCAATAGCGGCCAAGCGTGTTGCCGCAGACGACGGTTGCATTTGCACCAATTGATGCTCCTCTCTTCACGAGAGTGGGCCGGGCCTGATCCATCTTCCTGATTTCCGCCCGGGGATTGTAGACATTCGTGAAAACCATGGAAGGGCCGCAGAACACACCGTCATCGAGAGTCACACCCTTATAGACACTGACATTGTTCTGGAGCTTGCAGTTATTGCCCATCGTAACGTCCGGACCAATCACCACGTTCTGACCGATGTTGCAGCCCTTCCCTATTTTTGAGCCGGACAGCACGTGAGTGAAGTGCCAGACTTTTGTGCCATCCCCTATGGTCACCTTCTCATCGACGATCGCAGTGGGGTGGACATAATAGGGCTGTGACGGGTGACGGGTGACGAGTGACGAGTCTTTATCTTTGGATACTTGATGAGCATCAAGAGCGATCTTGCGGCCATTTTCATCTAAAGAGCGCTGAGAAGCGTTGAGGATCTTCAGGACTTTCAAGCCTTCGCGGCCATCCGTTAAAGGCTGCTTCCCGTTTGTCATGCACTCGAGGAACTGCTGACATTCGACACGCAGAGGTTCAGCCTGAGGGATATCCAGCTTTTCGGGCTCAGCCTTTGCAGGAACCGGCACATTGTCCTGCCACTTGATTTCATGGGCATAGAGAAGAAGCTTTTCACCCCACGGCAGGGTATCATCGAAGACCGCCATTTTTCTATCGCCAACCACCACAAGCTCCTGCACCTTGAAAGGATGCAGCCAGGAGACAAAGATGTGTGCGCGGAGACCTGAAGGGAAATCGAGATGCGTTGTTGTGACATCGGCTATTTTCTTGTGAAGGTAGAATCCGCCCGTTGTCAGGACGCCCTCGGGTTCCTCTTGCGCAAGAGAGAGGATCATGGAAATGTCATGGGGCGCAAAAGACCAGAGGATGTTCTCCTCACGCCTGATTTTCCCCAGATTGAGGCGTTGGGAATGGATGTAGTTGATGCGACCAAGATCCCCCTTTGACGCAAGTTCCTTGAGCCTCACAAAGGCCGGGTGGTACTGGAGGAGGTGTCCGACCATGAGCACCCGCTTCCGCTCATCCGCGAGCGAAATGAGCTCCTCGCCCTCGCGTTCATCTAGGACAAGCGGCTTTTCCACGTAAACGTGTTTGTTCACCAGGAGGGCTTCACGTGCGAGGGTGTAATGAGTTTCTGCGGGAGTGGCAATCACCACCCCGTCGATGTCCTTTCGCGACAGAACGTCGTGAAGGGCAAGACACGTGTCCACCTCAGGATACTGTTTCTTGAAACCGGCAAGGACTGTCTCGTTCTTGTCGCAGATCAGCTTTAGTGCGCCGAGCTCATAGTAATTGCGAACAAGGTTCTTGCCCCAGTAACCCGAGCCAATAACCGCTACAGCCGACTGAGGCCCGGCAGTTTTCTTGGAAAGTTGTTTTGTTTTATCTGTCATTTCACGGCCCCTCGCTTAATTTTGCTACCAAACCCATAGCGCCGCCCTGTAGGCGCCACGCCCACAAAAATCGTAACTGCCTAGTGTTTAAATCAAATCTCTCGTTTGCCGAGAGGGTTTGCTCCATTTTCACATCACCACAGTTGATAATAGACTCAATAATGAGTCTCGGAGCGATTTTCCTCTGAGCAAGGAACAAAAGAAGCCTCCTTGCGAGCGGAATTCAAGCGAGAAACCCGGTATTGACACAAGTCATACGGCGTTGCTAAAAGGGAGACAAGGCTTTATCAAAGGTGCAGGGTGAAGTCAATGGAGAGAACAGCACTGCGTTAAAGGATCGGCCTGACGGCATCGAGGAGCACTGCGTTCGAGGAGCTCTTCGCTTGAGACAAGTTCATTTGCCTCCAAAATCTTCTCTCTAACCTCAAACGCCTTTGTGCAGGGACCACAGTTCACGAAGGATAAACAACGCACACCAGGCAATAACCGATGACTAAACCGCCTAAATTCCTTTTTGTCTGTCAGAGCTGCGGGCACCAGACGCCCAAGTGGCTGGGACGCTGCCCTGACTGCGGCCAGTGGAATTCCTTTGTCGAAGAAGTGACGCAGAAAGGAACCAAGGGTCTCCCCTCCTATGTCATGGGGCAGCCTCAGCCCATCGATTCCATATCCCTGGATCCCGCGATGCGGCTCAAGACGGGCATCCAGGAATTCGACCGCACCCTGGGAGGCGGGATCGTGCCCGGCTCCATGGTCCTCATCGGGGGAGACCCGGGCATCGGCAAATCCACTCTTATTCTTCAGGTTGTAGCGAGGCTTTCCAGGGACGGCCTCAGAGCCCTCTATCTCTCCGGTGAGGAATCCCCCCAGCAGATCAAGATACGGGCCGATCGGCTTTCGATTCATGCGGAAAACCTCTTCCTCCTCACAGGGACCTGCATCGAGCATCTCTTTGAAAGGATAGACGAGCTTCAACCCAATCTCCTTGTCGTGGACTCCATTCAAACCGTGTACACCGAGGCTTTGCCCTCGGCGCCGGGAAGCGTGGGTCAGGTGAGAGAGGTCTCCACGCGGCTTCTCAACTGGGCCAAGAAGACCGGCATTCCCACCTTTCTCATCGGGCACGTCACCAAGGACGGAGCCATTGCAGGGCCCAAGGTTCTTGAGCACCTCGTGGACACGGTTCTCTATTTTGAAGGTGACAACTCCCACGCTTTCAGGATCCTGCGGGCTGTGAAGAACCGCTACGGTTCCACCAACGAGATCGGCGTCTTTGAAATGAAAGACGCGGGCCTTGAGGAGGTGGGCAACCCCTCGCGCATCTTCCTGGAAGAAAGGCCTGAAGGCGCTTCCGGCTCCGTCGTCATTCCGTGTCTCGAAGGCACCAGGCCCCTGCTCCTCGAAATACAGGCCCTTGTCGGACCCAGCCCTCTCGGCATGCCGCGCAGGACAGCGAGCGGCGTGGACCACAACCGGATTTCTCTCCTCGTAGCGGTCCTGGGCAAGAGGATGGGGATTGAGATGGGAGATCAGGATATCTTTGTTAACGTGGCAGGAGGCCTGAGGGTGGATGAACCGGCTGCGGACCTCGGCATTGTTTCGGCCATGATCTCCAGTTTCCTGGACCGGCCTGTGGACAAGAACCTGGTCGTTTTCGGTGAAGTCGGCCTTGCGGGCGAGATCAGGGGAGTGAGCCAGCCAGAGCTGAGGATCAAAGAAGCAAAGAAGCTCGGCTTCACTCGGTGCCTGCTCCCAAAGGGGAATCTCGAAGCGTGCTCGCGCATCGAAGGCGTGGAGCTGGTGCCAGTGGATTCCGTCAGGAATTTGATGGAAATTCTTTTCTAAAAGCAAACACCTTGGCCTCACACCCGCTCCCCTTCGGGTCGCTAGAGCTTCACCCTGTTAAATAAGATCTGCAGTGCGGATCTTAACTTCAGCATCTTCCGAAATTCCGATATGCTGCGATTCAATTCCGGTCATTCTCCATGTTTAATGCCGGAATCAATAGGTTGAAAATGAAATCAGCGAGATCTACAGCAAGCTGCCATACTTCCAGCTTCTCAAAGGGAAAAACAAACTCCCTCTTTCCATTCTGTCCCATTATTTCCTCCTCCCCTAAAGCATTTCCTCCTCAAGTCTCGCGCCAGCGAGACGCTCGTCGAACCTAGTGCTCCTTGAGCGGAGCGGTCCTCAAGCGCAGCGCTCCTCGAACGCAGTGCTCCTCAAGCGCAGCGCTCCTTCAGTCCCGCTTCCGCGGGACGCTCTTCTTATTCCCTCCATTTCACCAGTTCATTGACCGGAGCTCTTTCTGATCTCACCTTGTTGACGCCGGAGGAAGGGTCCCTATAGCCCACGGCGATCCCGATCACGACTTCCTTATCTTCGGAAAGATTCAGCTGCTCCCTGATGTCTTCGTCAAAGGCCGTGATGAGCCCGATAGGGCACGTGGCAAGACCCATGGCGTGGGCGGCAAGCACGAGGTAGCCCAGGATGATGCCGATGTCCGTGAGGCGGGCGCTTGAAAAGACCTTGTCGATCACAATAATGATCGCGGTGGGCGCACCGTAAAAATTGCAGCTCCCTTCATTGATGAAGTCCTGAAAGGACGTGCCCGCAGGCAGGTTGGGCAGCATGCCTTCGAGCAGGCCTCTCTGCCTTTCCACAAAATACTCGGGCAGAGGCCTTTTGGCCCCAGGGCCGCAAGAGATGTTCCTTTCTTTCATGCGCTTCACCAGAACCCGGCTGAGCCTTTTCCGCTCCTCTCCGGACACAACGACCAGTTCCCACGGCTGGATGTTAATGGCAGATGGGGCCTGGGATGCATAAGAGATGAGCTTCTCCAGGGTTTCCTTTTCCACGGGCCTGTCCAGGTACACCCGGGTGCTTCTTCTTTTCTGAATCGCTTGCAACACGTCCATGGCATTACCTCTCTCATCATTGATCTTCAGTCATTCTATGGACTGATACGCCTTCGTTCAATCGAAAATTTGAAAAAAACAAAACCTTATCTCTCACAGAGTCACAGAGAGGACACAGAGAAATCCTGTTTTTTTACTAAACCCAAAGAACCCTCCTCTTCCTCTGTGACTCAAGTGAGTCCCCTTTTTCTTATCTTTTGCCCGCGAAGGGGAATTTGACAGGCCCTTCATGTCGGTCATATACTCCCCTGTCACCTTTTTCACCAGGAGTTGTTCTTGAGAGTCATCCCAAAAAGCCATGAAGAAACTTGGGAGAGCATCCTTTCCAAAAGTATTACATCGCCTCGCGATCTGGCGCAGGTCATCGAGATCGATCAGCCGGAAGAACTGGAAAGAGTCGCGCAGAAATATCCCATGCGGATCAATCCCTATTACCTTCGCCTCATCAGGAAAAAGGAAGACCTTTTCTACAAGCAAGCCGTGCCTGACCTTCGGGAAATCACGGATAAAAAAGGCTTTGATGACCCCTTGAACGAAGAGGAGCTATCCCCGGTCCCGGGTCTGACCCACCACTATCCGGACCGGGTTCTCTTTCTCGTCTCCAGCCAGTGCCCCGTGTACTGCCGTTTCTGCAACAGGAAAAGAAAGGTGGGGCATCCCTCCATGGTCACCAGGGAGACGATCAGGGAAGGGATCGCCTACATAAGAAAAAGCAGGGAAGTCAGAGATGTTCTCCTTTCAGGAGGAGATCCCTTGCTCCTGACGGACAAAGACCTCTATCGCATCCTTACGGAACTTCGGTCGATCTCTCACGTGGAAATCATACGAATCGGCACCCGGGTGCCCTGTACCCTCCCCCAGCGCGTCACACCGGAACTGGCAAACCTCCTCAGGGGATTTCACCCCTTGTACCTGAACACCCATTTCAACCATCCGGACGAGATCACCCCTGAAGCAAGCCTTGCCTGTGCCAGGCTTGCTGATGCAGGGATTCCCCTTGGCTGCCAGACCGTTCTTCTGAAAGGCGTCAATGACGACGAGGAAATCATCCCGAAACTGATGAAAAAGCTCCTCACCGTTCGGGTCAGACCCTACTACCTGTTCCAGGCAGACCTGGCAAAAGGGACATCCCATTTCTGGACGCCTCTCAATAAAGGCCTGGACATCATCTCCAAGTTGCAGGGCCACACCACCGGTCTCTGCGTTCCCCATTTTGCCGTTGATCTTCCCGGCGGTGGAGGAAAGGTGAACCTCGTTCCCTCTGCGATTGTGGAGAAAGAGGGTAAAACCTTGATCAGGAATTACCTGGGAAAGGAATATGGGTGGGACACGAAGTAAGTGCCTAAAATAGTAAAGCAGAAGACAGAATACAGCAGACAGTAGACAGCATAAATCAGATGACAGACGACAGAGGACGGCAAGCAGCCGTCAGTGAACCCGAAAGCTAAAGTCGAATAAAATGCAATCACGAAAGCACCCTTCGACTCCGCTCAGGACAGGCGAAAATTGGAAAACACGAAAAAGACACTGAGTTGGAAGAGAGAAAACAGAATACAGGAGACAGAATTCAGGAGAGAATCAATTTCGAGATAAAACCTATCTCTCACAGAGTCACAGAGAAGACAGAGTGAAGAACAAAATAAGATTGTTAAGTTCTTTTTAAACCCTCTGGGAACTCTGTGGCTCTAGCGAGCTTAGGCGAGCGGGCGTGAGTGAGGGTTTTCTGTTTTGGGTGAGGAGGAAGGCATGGTCAGAGTGACATGTTTGGGTGGAGTGGGAATGGTGACTGGATCGAGTTACCTGATCGAGAGCGCCGCGGGAAAAAAAGTTCTTGTCGACTGCGGCTTGTTCCAGGGCGGGAAAAACATGGAGGAGCGCAACTGGAAAGAGTGGGGTTTTGATCCGGCCCGGATCAGCACGCTTTTTCTTACCCATGCGCACATTGATCACAGCGGAAAGATTCCAAAGCTTGTCAAAGACGGATTTCAGGGCCGAATCCTCGCATCCCCCCCGACCGCGGAGCTTTGCAGCATCATGCTCCTTGACGCGGCCCACGTCCAGGAGATGGATGCGGAGTGGCAGACCCGCAAGAACAAGAGACGGTCAAACATGGAGGTTCTTCCTCTCTACACAACGGAAGATGCGGAAGCAAGCCTAAGACTTTTTGCTCCGATTGAAAAGGATAAGATCGTCGAGCCTGAGCCCGGGATCAGGGCACGAATGAGAAACTCGGGGCACATTCTTGGGTCTTCTGTCCTGGAGCTCTGGGTGGAAGAAGGCAGGGCGCCCCTCAAAATGGTTTTCTCAGGCGACCTGGGAAAGAAGAACCAGCTGATCGTGCAGGACCCTCATGAGGTTTTTGATGCCGATTACCTCTTCCTTGAATCCACCTATGGCAACAGGTTGCACCGAAGCCTGGAGGAGAGCAAGGTAGAACTCATGGAAGCGATTCAGTACGCCGTATCCCACCAAGAAAAAGTCCTGATTCCCGCCTTTGCCGTGGAGAGGACCCAGGAACTCCTTTACATCCTCGGCGAATTCCAACGCGCCGGTCGTCTCCCTAAGATCCCGATCTTTGTGGACAGTCCCCTCGCGATAAAGGCCACCCAAATCTTCAGAAAGAACAAGAAGTACTACGATAAAGAAGCTCAGGCGATCGTGGATCAAGGCTATGACCCCTTTGACATGCCGAACCTTCGATTTACCGAATCTACGGAAGAATCCAGAGCCATAAACAGAAGCGAAGGCTCTGCGATCATCATTGCGGGCAACGGCATGTGCACCGCCGGCCGGATCAGGCATCACCTGAAGCACAATCTCTGGAGACCGGGAACCAGTTTGGTGATTGTCGGGTTCCAGGCCCAGGGCTCAACAGGCCGGCAGATCGTGGACGGGGCGAAGCAGGTGAGAATCCTCGGTGAAACCGTATCCGTGAAAGCCAAGGTCTTCACCATCGGCGGGTTTTCAGCGCACGCGGATCAGAATGATCTCCTGGAATGGGCCGGTCACTTCGAAAGCAACCCCAGGGTCTTTCTGGTCCATGGCGAGCCTTCTGCAAGTGAAGCTCTAGCCGCGAAGATCAGAGAGCGTCTCGGACTGGACGTCTATATCCCCAAATGGAAGGAGCGGCTCGTCCTCAAGCCGCGGGAAATGGCTGTGGAAGAAGCGGCGGAACCTGAAGCTCTGCCTGACTTCCAAGCGGCCATGGCCAACGCGATTGTTGAGTTGGAAAACCAGCTCAAGAATCTTAAGAAGGAGGTTCGGTCCAGGAAAAACATGGGGGAAGACGACGTGGATCGGCTGAAGTACATCGAAGAGGAGATTAAGGGAATGATAGAAGAGAGAAGACAGTAGACAGCATACAGTAGACAGAATGAAATCAGTAAAGAGCAGAAGACTGGAGACAGTAGTCAGAATACAGCAAATATCAAGAGGACATCGGAGGCTTTTCTGTTTATTCTGTCTTCTGTCTCCTGTATTCTGTCTTCTGGTTTAGCTTCACTCCAACCCTTTTTCTTTTCTGATTCTTTGGTGAAGCTCCCTGAAGTTTGAAGCAGGGGCGGTTCCTTCTCGGTCAGCCCTGACCTCGATCCTCACCGCATCGGCGGGGCACACCGTGGCGCAAACTCCGCAGCCTATGCACCAGGCTTCATCGACCACCGGCAAATCCCCTTCCAGCCGAAGAGCTTGTACCGGGCATATTTCCACGCACTGGCCGCACCCGGTGCATGCGTCCTTGTCCGTGTCCCGCATGAAATAAGTCGCCATCAGGGCATCCCGCGGGATCTTTCGCCGCCTGATGCTCCCCACATTCCAGCAGGCACAGCCGCAACAGTTGCAGTTGTGCTGGATTTCGCCTTCTGCATTGTCCACAAAGTGAACAAGGCCTGCCTCTTCCGACTTTCTGATCAATTCAAGGGCTTCTTGCTTGCTGATCTCTCTTGCGAAGCCTTTGTCAATAACATATCGGGCCATGTCATTGTACTTCATGCAGACTTCCGTGGGATGCTCGCACCCCTTCCCCGCCAGTCTGTATGCCACTCGACATCCGCAGTGGGCCACGGCGATCACCTCGGCCTTTTCGATCACCGTTTCCATCATCTCTTGGGGAAAAATGGCCTGCTTTGTCGTGGAAATGCTCCGGCCTATGGGAATGTACCGGTACGGTTTGGTGGCAGGCCCGCTGAATGCTTCCCGGGTCACTGTGCGGCTGAAGTATTTGGCGGTCATGGCAGCCATCTTTCGGGCATGAGGGGTGTCCTCGTTTTTCCAGAAGAAAGTCTGAGGAAAACCGAAACCCACCTGCTGAAGGGCAAAGCCCTTCCCGCCTTTGTCGGTCCTGCCGGAATAGAGCAGCCCTCTCTGGGAAAGGCTTTCGAGAATCTCCGTCAGCTTCTCTCTGGGTAGATCAACGCCTTTCTGTATTTCGTCGACCTCCACCGGCTGCAGGGGAACCGGTTTCGTGGGAATGGCGAGCGCTGTTTCCGCTTCCAGGGGGCTGAAGTTTTCCTCCAGTATCGCCACCAATTCATCCCTGAAAGGGTACCCCATCCCGAGAGAAGACAGATGTTCCGCCAGCTTTTGATAAACATTTTCGTTTTGCATCCAAAGTCTCCTCATTCAGGCGAACCGCCGTTTTCTTCCTCTTCGCTTTTCATGTAGGCTCTCTTTTTTCTGAGAGCTCTCCAGGAGCCACAGATGGCCAGGACCGCTGCCAGAAAAAAGAGAATCTCATACAGATTGTTGATGAGATAGGTGACCCAGGTCAACCTTTTTTTGAGGGATTGGGCCCAACTCTGTTCCAGCTCATAAAAAGGAATTCCCAATGCCCCTTGAACGGCTTCTTCCCACGGATGACCACCCCTCACCCATCGGAGTGTTTCGAGAAGCCCCTCCAGCCCGTGGGTTTCCACCATGTAAGAGACAATGCTTTTGCTCTCCTCATAAGCGAGGGTCAGCGATTCCCGATCTCTTGGAAAACCACGGGACAATGCGCGGAGAGGGATGACTCGTCCCGCCAGAAGAGCTTCATTCAGGAGTGACCTTTTCTGGTCCATCATGATTTCCGCTATTCCCTCACTGGCCCAAACGCAGATCCCTTCTTCAAGCCACTTGGGTATGTCCTGTCCTTTCAGGTGATGATGGAGCATGAGATGGCAGATCTCATGCTTCAAGGTCACCTCGATGGTAAAAGGGCTGACGCTCATCCTGGATTGGTCGATCACAATCAGGTTCTCTTGCGGGACAGCATAGGCGGCGAACAGGGCGCTGCCCACCATCTCCTGGAACACCTTGCTGTCCGGCACCAAAACCACTTTCGAATTAAAGCTTGCAGTCCATCCCAGCTTCTCTTGCACATCTCTTTTTGCGGTGGGATAGGCATTCGCCGCTTCCTGTGCTGCCTCTTTCCAGGGTTCCTCGTACAGAATCGTGACTTGGTCGCCTCTTAAAACGACTCTCTCCTGCCCGTAGAGAAGCACGGGAGAGACACACAGGGAGAGGCAAAAGGCGAATAGAACAGATCGCTGTGACATGCGTGGTATTACCCCAAAAAGAAAAGAGCCCCCATCGGTGGTGCGATGAGGGCCCTTGGAAGATCTTTACCCGGCTTTACTTCACGGCTTCCTTTAACTCTTTGCCGGCCACAAACTTCGGGACATTCTTCGCCTTGATCTTGATCTCTGCACCGGTCTGGGGATTTCTTCCTTTTCGCGCTTTCCTCTTGCCCACCTTGAAGGTGCCGAACCCAACAATGGTTACAGCCTGTTTCTTTTTGAGTGCCTTCGTGATGCCCGCCAGCACTGCTTCCACGGCATCCGCCGCCGCTTTCTTGGTGGCCACAACCTTTGCCACCTCATTAACCAGATCACCTTTGTTCATTGCTCTTTCCTCCTCCTTTATGGGTTAAGTATTACAAACCGGATGGGTGAAGCCTAGTCAATTCCAAAGCCATTTTCAACAAGAAAATAGCGGTGAGCCTCATTTTAGCCACTATTTTAGACCTTCTCCGGCTTTTCAGAACCGAAAACTCCATGTTTCACGCAGAGCCCGCCCCAGTTGAATAGTCGCGCCTGCGGCGTGAATTCAACGGGGCAGGCGGCGCCGCAGAGAAATAGGACACGGATTTCCACAGATCTACACTGATGAGTCTTTATGTTTTTCAATCCAATAAATCCGTGTTCATCTGTGTCCCAATATTCTTTTCCTCCTCAGCGCTCTCTGCGCCTCTGCGAGAGACTCTTCAACCGGTCCAGCCCAGGCGCCTGTAGTAGTCCAGCGTGCCGAAATGGCCGCTCAAATGGTTACTCGATGGCGAGGCAAGGTGCACCGCAAGCGTCGCCACCCTCTCAGGGTCCTTCAAAAGGCCTTTTTCTTTGAACTCGACAAAATGCGCATGAAGCTCCTGTCCCAGAACAGCCGGACCCAGGCCTCTCACGCCCTCCTGCATCCCCGTATCCATCACGCCCGGATCAATCGCATTCACCTGTATGTTCATCGGCGTCCACTCCTCTGCCAGAGAACGGGTCATCTGGATCTCCCCTGCCTTGGATACGGCATAAGCACAGAATCTTGGGAAAGCCATCTGACCAAGGCCGGAGGAGATATTGATGATTTTCCCTGATCCGCGCTCTTTCATAACGAGGCCGGCAGCCCGGCAGCACAAAAAGGCCCCGTAAAGGTTGGTGTTGACGGTCTTCTGCCAGGCGGCCTCATCGGTATCTTCAAGGAATCTCGCCGGACCGATAACAGCCGCATTGTTCACCAGGATGTCCAGCCCTCCGTACTCCTTGACGGCCTGTTCAACGCCCCGCGAAACGTCCTCTGGATTGGAAACATCCCCCCCACAGTAATGTCCCTCTCCACCAGACGCTTTAATTTGCGAGACCACCTCCTGGAGCTCTTTTGAGGACCGGCTCATGATCACCACCCGCGCTCCCTCACGAGCCAGGGCCAGGGCGATGGATCGCCCAAGGCCCCGGCCGCCGCCGGTGATAAAAGCCACTTTTCCCTTTAGGCTCATCTCCTGACCCCCTGCTCCTTGAGTTATATCATCAAATTTGAAGTGGGTGCTGGCTGCTACAATGTCAAATGACAAAGTTCCTCCGCCTAGGCGGACAAATCAAACCCAAAGGCCAAAGCCAAAAGCAGATTCAATCACGAAAGCACGAAATTTGGAAGCCACGAAAAAAAGCTATCATGATTATTCTTTCGTGTTTTCTCCCTTTCGTGTTTTCGTGACGGTCTTTAGGGGTGTCTTTCCGCGGTTTTCACTCAAGGTTCAAAGTTGCTGCCCAAATCATCTTGACCGAGGAGGATCTTTTCCATATACTTCCAACCCGCTTCGGGAGGTTGCAGTCATGTCCCAGATTGCCTTGTGGTGGAGAGCGGTTCGGCCTTTTGCATTCACCGTCAGCCTGATCCCACCCATCATGGGCGGCCTTATCGCACTGGTAGAAAACGCGGGGCTCAAATTCAGCCTTTTCCGTTTTATTCTGGCCGGCATCGGATGCATGACCGCCCACGCAGGCGCTAATCTTCTCTCGGACTATTACGACTTCAAGACCCGGGTAGACCGGGAAGGGACTTTTGGCTCAAGCGGCCTCCTGGTCGGCGGGATCATGGCGCCTGACCAAATTCTCCGCGGGGGCTGGATCGCCCTGGTCCTTGCCGGGGTTATCGGCGCTTACCTTGTCTTTGTCACTCCGAACGGCATGTTTCTCATCTGGTTGATCCTGATTGGCGGCTTGTTGGGAGTTTTCTACACGGCGAAACCCCTAGAGTTCAAGTACCATGCCTTCGGAGATCTTGCTGTCTTTGTTGCCTTTGGGCCGGCCATGGTTCTCGGAGCCTATTTTGTCCAGGCTCATCATTTCTCCTGGAAACCGGTCCTCTACTCCATCCCTATTGGGTTTCTCGTGGATGCCATTCTTCACAGCAACAACCTCCGCGACATTGTAAACGATGGAGTGGTGAAAATCAAAACAGTGCCCATCCTCATCGGAGAAAAGTGGGCCAAGCTTATGTACCAGGCTCTTGTCTTTGGAGCCTACCTCATCACCCTGCTCCTGGTTCTGTTCGTCGGCCTGACCGCCTTTGCCCTCATCGTCTTTCTTTCCCTTCCCCTGGCCATCAAACTCGCGAACACGGTTCACCACAAAGAAAGCGTACCCGCGGAAAGATTTGCCATGATTGATGCTGCCACCGCCCAGCTTCACCTGGTCTTTGGATTGCTCATGGTCATTGGCCTGGTCATTCGATGTTTCCTTACGTAGAGGAGACAGAAGACAGGAGACAGAAGAAAAGCCTTATCTCTCACAGAGAATGCAGAGAAAGAAAGCATTTTGGTTATTCATAAACAAAAACCACCCTCTTCTTTCTCCGTGGCTCTAGCGACCCTGAGCCTGTCGAAGGGAAGCGGGTGAGAGACAAAGACAGTGCGCCTGAAAGAGACAACAACCGGGTGGGGAGAATGATCAGACAGGAAACAAAGCCTGCATCGCAGAGAGGCCTGTGGCCGAGCATCGTGCTGGCTTTTGTGCTCTGGATCGTCATCTTTGTCTTTCGGCCCCTCAATTTCTGGATCCTGCTTACCTTCAGCACTTCTCTTCTGGCAGCCATCGCCTTTGCCATCGGCCGGCCTCTCATTCCGAGCCGAGAGTTCACCGCGAAGAATCTTCTCCTTGGAATTCTCCTGGCTGCTCTTTTGTACGCCATTTTCTACGTGGGAAACCAGTTTCTCGTGCTTGTATCCCGGCTTTTTCCTGCTCTCCTTCCCGACCCTGCAGGAAACATCGCTTCTGTTTACGCGAACCTGGGAGGGCTCTCCCCTGGCCTTGTCGCCTTTCTGCTCTTTTTCCCCATAGGGTTCGGAGAGGAAATCTTCTGGCGAGGTTTTGTGCAGCGCCGCTTCAGAGAGAGATGGAGCGCCAGGTCCGCTTTCGTCCTCACTGCCCTTCTTTACACCGCGATCCATTTTCCCACAGGGAATCCGGTGCTCATCCTTGCAGCTCTCACCTGCGGCCTTTTCTGGGGAGGCTTCTACTGGGCCACAGGAAGTCTTGTCCCTGTGCTTGTCTCTCACATGCTCTGGGATCCCTTCATCTTCGTGATATTACCGATCAAGTAATCAAAAGAAGAATACAGAAGACAGAAGAAAGCATAAAACCAGAAGGGCAACAAAACAGTCCCGAGGACACAAGAAAGAAAAAGCACGAAAGAGAGGTTACCCTTTCGTGCTTTTGTGATGGCTCTTGGATTTTGCTTTTACTGATCACTGGTCATTGATGACTGACCACTGACTTTATTCTGTCTGCTGTCTTCTGTCTCCTGTATTCCGCTCTTACTTTTGCTGCACCGGCACTTCTTCATAGCCGGAACACATGGCCTTGATGTGAGCGGTCAGGGAATGCCCGGTGGTGGTCATGTATACGTGGACCACCAGGAAAACAAGCAGGGCAAAGGCTCCTGCCATATGCAAAAAGGCGATCGTGCTGAGGCTCAGCGCTGTGATACCCATCTCGGGCCAGGAGTTGTACATGTAGTAGAGCAACCCTGTCACCATCTGATAGGGAATCAGGAACACGGAAATGGCAAGGTACGTCAGTCTCTGGAGAGGATTGTGCTTGACCCTTTCGCTTTTTGGAACCGGATGGGGCTCCCCTCTGAATATGCCGACGGCGTAGTAGAGGATCACCCTGAAAAGCATTTTCGTGGTCGGAATGTAGTACTTCCACTGACCGGTCGTCAGGTGCCAGAAGACAATGAACGCATAGAGCACCAACCAGGAGATCCCCAGAATGTTGTGCCACTCCACGGCTCTCTTGAACCCAAAGAGCGTGAAGCCAGCGTGGATCTCGTATCCGGTGAGGCCGAGCAGAACCACAAAGGCGGCCTGGACCCAGTGCCAGAAACGCTCAAACCTCGTGTAGAGGTAAATACTCTCAAGGGCGCATTCCTCATTCGTCATCGCGTTGCTCATTTTTCTTCTCCCTCCTTCTGCGGCTCACGAAACGACCTGCCCCATGGCCTAAGACCACGATCAGCGCCACAATCACGCTTCCCCAGCCAATCACGTTCAGCGCCCTGTTGCTGTCACGCCCAGGCATATAGAAACCAGCAAGATTGGCGAGTCTACCGTTCGCGGTGTGGCACTCCGTACAGGATACGGATTTTTCTTTCGGTGCGACCATGTGGGTCGTCTGGAACATGTACTGTGTTTCCGTAAAGTCAAACTCCCCGCTGAAAGGCAGGCCGGCGTACTCCATTCCCTTGGTGATGGCCGTCTTCCAGTCGTAATCCCCCCAGTAAGCCCCCGAGCCTTTGGGGCCGAAGATCTTCGGAACGACCATGGTCTTGTGAACCTTGTCATACGGGCCCTTCCCGTTGTGGACTTTAAAAGGATAAATCCGTGACTTGGGGTCCTGCACATTCCCTTCCGGGTAGTTCAGTTTGGTCACCTTGCCCGGATCGATCTTGTCCGTGAGCAGGACGTTTCTCATGACCCCGTTGTACCAGTAATACTCGGGCTTAACGTTCTTTTCCCACCGGAACACACCCTTCATCCCGTCGTAGACAGGCCGGCCGTCCTGCATCTTCTTGATCGGTTTGCCATCCTGACGCTCACCGGCCTTGGACCAGTCCCAACTCATTTTAGTGGAATTGACCCTTGCGAACTCGGGGATGTGGCAGGTCTGGCAGGCCACTTTGTCGGTATGATCATTGGCCTTGACCCCCGGCTTGTGTGGCTTCTCGGTGTGACAGGAAACACAGGTGATTCTTTTTATGATATCTGACTCCAGAAGGCTTCGGCGATCTTCAGTAGCCGAAACATTGTAATGCCTGCCGGAAACCATGTGCTTTTCGGTCGTATGGCAGCGGGTGCAATTGAAATTCTCTCCCTCCATGGCCATGTGCACATCCAGGGCACGGTTCGGTTTGAACATGGAAGAATCGAGGTCTCCATGCTTCACGCCTTCCCCACCACCACCGAAGAAGTGGCAGGTGCCGCAATTCTTCCTCGTCGGAAGTCCGACGCTCTGGGCCACCTTGTTCCACTCCGGCGGGTTGTAGGTCTTGTTTTCCATCGGGAACAGGGTCGGCTCGGATACCGGATTTCCCGCAGCCGTCGGGAACTTCTCATAGGTCCCGGTCTGCTCATGACAGACGAGGCAATCGATCTTTTCCTGTGCGGCAAAATCGAAGGTTTTGTCTTTCCACCCATACCCGGTATGACATGAGGTGCAGCGAGGCTCATTGGAAAGTATGGAAATGCAGTAGTTGTTGACCACGAGCCCCGCTTTGCCGATCTTTCCATCCGGATCAGCCGGGCTTTTCCATCGCCAGTGAAGCGTTTTCTGGAATTGCTGCCCTGCCTCTGTGTGGCAGCTCAGGCAAGCCTTGGTCACCTCAGGCCCGCTCTTGAACTCCTGCTTGAGAGCGTCGAACTTGGAGTGATCTGCCGTGAAATTCTTGAAGTGGCTCGTGCCATACTCCTCTCCCTTGGCCGGTTTCTTCTCCGGAGTCGCTGCTCCGGAAAGGCTCGGGCTCAGGTTGAGGGTGGCTGCCAGCAGGAGCACCAGAAACCATTGCATCCATCTTGAATTCATCCTTACTCCCATTTCTCTTTCCCCTGTTCGGTTTTATGGTCAACCTTTGCGGATGGAGATGCGGTAGCACTCTCCCTCCTTAGAAAATGCTTCCATCCGGTCCTGGGACTGTTTCAGAATCATGGAAAGGCTCTCAACCACTTCCTCATCCTGAACCATGACCTCGAGCACCTCTCCAGGATTGAGCCGGGACAGAGCACTCTTGCACTTCAACAAACAGATGGGTGAAACCACGCCGATAAGATCCAGTGTTGAAGCCATTTCCATCCAAAGTCCCTGCAAGGCTGATGCGATTGTTTTTGCAAGCCCTGTGCCCGCCAATACGGATTTCTCTCCTGTCTCCAGTCCAGTGTTTTTTGACGTTTTCGCAATAAGCGACAAACGCGCTTTCCGTTCATGGTTCGATACCTCACCACGAACGGAAAATCTCATTATTACGATACTTTGTAAGCGTTCGCTCTGAGGTATCGAAGGGTGAACGCGAACTCTTGTGAAGCTTTCTTATTTCGTCAACCGTGAAATGCGGCTTGACGCAACCTCCCGAGAGTGTTTAAAGTGTCCTAAACAGGTGATTAAACAGGTGGGCATGACATGAACACTCAGGAGAGCAACCGTTATCTCAAGAACATCATCGGCACCATGAACGATGGGCTGTTACTGGTCGCGCCCGATGGAACCTTGCTCATGGTGAACAAGGCCTTTGAAGAACTGACAGGGTACAAGGCAGACGAGGTGGTGGGAAGACCCTGCACGCTGCTTAATTGCGACGCCTGTGAGACCACGCTTAAGAAGGACGGCACTTCATGGTGCAGTTTGTTTGAAAAGGGGCAGGTGATCAAGAAGCGCTGTTCCCTCATAAAAAAGGATGGCTCCTGTCTTGCCGTGCTCAAGAATGCTTCTCTTCTCAAGGACGATGATGGACTCACTCTGGGGGCTGTGGAGACCCTGACGGACATCTCGGAGGTAGAAAGGCTGGATCGGGAAGTGCACCATATTTCCCATCAGCTGGAGATCAAGAATAGTTTTCAGGGGATCGTTGGAGACTCCCCGGTGATGCAGAAGATCTACCAGGTCGTTCAGAAGGCTGCTTTAAGCGATGCACCCGTCATCATTTATGGAGAAAGCGGCACGGGGAAAGAATTGGTCGCGAGGGCCATTCATCTCATGGGCAGGAGGAAAGAAGGGCCTTTTGTCCAGCTCAACTGCGCCGCGCTCAATGAAGCCTTGCTCGAGAGTGAGCTTTTCGGTCACATCAAAGGGGCCTTCACAGGAGCCTATCGTCATCGAATCGGCCGGTTCGAAGCAGCCCATGAAGGAGACCTCTTTCTTGACGAGATTGCGGACATCCCTGTGGCCACGCAGGTGAAGCTCCTCCGTGTCCTTGAAACAAAACAGTTCGAGCGGGTTGGAGACCATCGCCCCATCTCGGTAGACGTTCGGATTATCACGGCCACAAACAAGGATCTTCAGGAGATGATCGACGGCAAGAGATTCAGAGAGGATCTCTTCTTTCGCATCAATGTCATTCCTATTCATCTTCCGCCCCTTCGCGAGCGACTGGAGGACGTCCCCCTTCTGGTGAACGCTTTTGTGGAGCGCTTGCGGGAACGGACAGGGAAGAGGATCACCGGTTTGTCGCCGGAGTCCATGGACCGGTTCATGTCCTACTCGTGGCCGGGTAATGTGCGGGAGCTGAAAAGCGCCCTGGAGTACGCCTTTGTGATTGCAGAAAAAGGAATCATTGCTTTGGGGCAGTTGCCGCACCCGCTTGTTTCGCCGGCAACCCGTTATCCTGCAAACCTGAAGAAACCTGAAGAAAAAATCGCTCTCATTGAAGCTCTCCGGCAAAGCAACGGAAACCAGTCCATGGCAGCAAGGACTCTGGGGGTTAATCGCGTGACCGTCTGGAACCGGATGAGGAAGTACGGCATTGATCTCCGGAAGGTGATGCTGCCGTGAAGAAGAAGGCAGTAGACAGAATACAGAAGACAGCATCAATCAGATGACAGAGGACAGGTGGCAGAGGACAGAAAAAAAATGACAAATTCCAAAATCCAAATGTCAAATGAATGTCAAAGCCCAAAGACTTACAATTTTGGTATTTGAGCTTTGGATTTCATTTGAACTTTGAGCTTTGGCATTAGACATTTCAGATATTTTTCTATCATTGCAAGATTATGGATCTAACTGATGATTGACCCAAAAGAAGCTCATGATAAAAGACGGACCCTCCTCGATAACCTGAGGGCCCTCGATTCCCTCCTCGTGGCCTTTTCAGGAGGCGTGGACAGCACCTTTCTTCTGGCCATGGCTCGCGAAGCCCTGGGCAAAAAGGTTCTTGCCGTCACCGCCCATTCGATCATTTACCCCCGGAGGGAGGTCGAGGAAGCCGTGGCCTTTGCAAGGCTCCAGGGGATCGAGCACGTGCTTCTCGCCTCCGAAGCCTCTCATCTCCCTGAGTTCGTCGCGAACACAAGTGAGAGATGCTACTTTTGCAAGAAATACCTGTTTGGCCGGCTCAAGGAAATAGCCGCGGAAAGGGGCATTCGTCATATTGCCCATGCGGCCAACATGGATGATTTCGATGACTTTCGTCCGGGGTGGAAAGCTGCCGTGGAAATGGAGGGCATTGCCCCTCTCGTGGATGCTCGTCTGACCAAGGAAGAAATTCGCTTTCTCTCCAGAGAAATGGGACTCTCTACCTGGGACAAGCCTTCCATGGCCTGCCTGGCTTCCAGGATTCCCTATGGAGAACCCATTACCGAGACAACACTCCGGATGATCGGAGAGGCCGAGAAAGAGATCGCCTCTCACGGCTTCACGCAATATCGCGTCAGGGTCCACGGATCTGTTGCGAGGATTGAAGTGCCGGTCTCAGACATGAACAGAATCATTGAACCGGAAATCAGAGAGAGACTTCTGGCAAAGCTCAAGAATCTCGGTTTTCTTTACGTGACCATTGACCTTGAAGGATATGTGACGGGAAGCATGAATCGGCCGCTGAAGAAGTAGGCAGTATGCAGTAAACAGTAGGCAGTCAACCGGAAAGGAAGAATGCCCAAAGCCAAAGCCCAAGAAAATGCAATCACGAAAGCACGAAAATTGGAAAACACGAAAAAAGAGTGTTGGGGTAAAGGAGTGAAGGAGTATTAGTTTTAAACCATTACTCCAGTACTCCAATACTCCATTACTCCAAATCCCTAAGAAGGAGTTTTCGTTTGAGTCACAGGATTGTTCTAAAGGATGCTTACAAAGGCTACACGCTTGACCAGGACAAAATCATCCCTCCGGAGGAGACGGTCCAACGTTTCAGGGCAAAGCTCAAAGAGCTGGACCTGGATATCCTGGAGAGGACCATCCGCATCGACAACGGCAGGCTCGGCATTCCTGTCTATTTCAGCATCTGCGGAAAGGACGCACTCGAAGTCATCGGGACAAAGAAACAGATGGGCAAAGGCTGCACCCCTCAGCAGTCCGAAGCCAGCGCGATCATGGAACTTGCAGAGAGGTTCAGTTTCTTCAGTTTCTGCAAGAACCCGGCGAATTTTTTTGTTGAAACCTACCGCAACCTGAAAGACCGAGCTCTTACCCTGGACATGATCGCGCTCTCTGTGCACGACCAATCGGAGGACGTGGAAAGGGCGCAGGAAATCTTCTCTGGGCTGCCCCTCAAGTGGACCTGGGCCTACAACCTGACCACGCAGGAAGAGGTCCTCGTTCCCTTTAACTGGTTCTACACCATCAACGAATTCAACGGGCCTTCCGCCGGCAATTGCGTGGAAGAAGCCCTTTCCCAGGGGATTTCGGAAGTTGTGGAAAGACATGTGTGTTCCATCGTGAGCCGGAATCGTTTGAAAGTCCCCTCCATTTCCCTGAAATCCATCAGCGATCCCGTGGCCCTTGACCTGGTCCGAAAATACGAAAAGGCCGGCGTGAAGCTCTTTGCGAACGACTTTTCCCTGGATACGGGCATCCCGAGCGTGGGAGCTCTCGCTTACGACCCGGCCACCTTCCCGGGCAAGAGCGAGATCGTGTGGACCGCAGGAACAACTCCCAGTCCTCACAAAGCCCTGATCCGGGGGATCACCGAAGTCGCCCAGCTGGCGGGCGATTTCAACACGAGCTCCAATTACGTGGCCAGCGGTTTGCCCAAATTCACCACCCTGGAGGAAGCCGGCTTTGTGATGCACCCGGGAAGCGAAATCCCGATCCAGTCTCTTCCTGACCTCTCGAACGACAACATCCGGGTGGAAATCGAAAACTGCGTTTCCGCCCTGGCCCGGGCGGGGTTGTCTGTCCTCGTCATCAACGTGACCCATGGGAGGCTTCAAATCCCGAGCTTCTACACCATCATTCCCGGAGCCCACTTCCGCGAACGGGCAGCAGGAACAAGCCTCGGTTTGTTTTCTGCAAAACTAATTGCCGAAAGCGGAAATCCCCTCTGGGCCATCCCGGAGCTGGAAAAAATGGACAAGCTCCTGCCGGGCAAGTACTACATCCAGTTCTTCCTCGGCACCTGCCATCTGGCTCTCGAAGAACCGGGGAAAGCCCTTCCCTTCTTCGAGAAAGCTCTGGCTCTCGATCCCAAGGAGCAGGATATCCCGAGCATCCATTCTTACCTGGGGTTGTGCCTGAAAGATCTCGGACACTATCGGGAAGCGATTGCCGCGGTTCACAAAGCAGAGGCGTTGGACCATGAAAGGACGGATGTCTACAACCTGATGGGCTACTGTTACTACAAGCTCAAGGAGCATGAAAAAGCGATCGACTGCTTCAGACGGGTTCTTGAACTCAACCCTGCTTCCGCGATCGATTATGCGAATATCGGTTCCAATTATCGGGAGATGGGAGACAGGGAAAAAGCCGTCAGCTACTACAGGCTCGCCCTGGAACTGGACCCCACGATCGACTTTGCCAGAGAAAATCTAGAGAAGCTTCAAAGGGACGAGTGAATAGTGAAGAGACAAAAGACAAGAGCTTGTCACTGGTGGCGGCCGTTTGCCGTAACCAAATTCGAATCTCGAAATCCGAAACTCGAAACAAATTCAAAGCACGAATACTCAAATGTTCAAAACAGGAACCGAGCTGCCCACGGTTTTGGTCATTTGAATTTGGGTCATTGGATATTGTTTAGGATTTCGTGCTTCGGATTTCGGATTTTCACCCCTATCGCACCTCGCAGCAAACCTGTAGAGTAAAACCTTGAATTCGACGGACCGGCCTAATCCCTTGTCACTTCCTATTTCTTCTTCCGGAACAGATCGAAGATGGAGGAGGGAGATTCCACGACCTTTTGGATTTTTTCCTTGATCTCTTTCTTTTCTGCGCCATCCTTCTTGTGCCAGGCCCCTTCAATCTTCCCCAGGAGATCGTCGATTTCACAGGGTTTCGTGAGGTAGTCATAGGCCCCGAGCTTGATGGCTTCCAGGGCCGTGTCAATGGACCCGTGGCCTGTGAGGATCAGCGTTTCCGTGAAAAGCCCGAGCTTCTTGATTTCTTTAAGGGTGGTGAGCCCGTCCATGCCCGGCATCTTCAAATCCAGAACCACCACGTCGAAGTTTTCTTTCTCAAGGGCCTGAATGGCCGCATCTCCGCTGTTTGCGGCCGTCACTTTGTATCCCCTGTTGGTGAGGAGCTTGCTCATGTTGGTGGTGAAAACCACTTCGTCATCGACTAACAAGATCTTAGACCCTTTCATGGCTTTTCCCTCCCTTTGAACTTAACCCCTCTCCTGCGCCGCGGCGCCTTCCTGCACCTCCCCAGGCGGATGGTAGGGAACAGTCAGGGTAAATTCCGTTCCTTGCCCAACCTGGCTTTTCACCGAGATGCTCCCACCCAATCGCTGCATGATGCTGTAACAAATGGAAAGACCAAGCCCGGTTCCTTTGCCTACCGCCTTGGTGGTGAAAAAGGGATCGAAGATCTTGTTGACAATCTCTTTCGGGATTCCGGCGCCCGTGTCTGCGAAGTGGATGAACACTTTCCGGTGTTCATCGTCGGCCCGGGTGGCCACGCGGATGGTCCCATAAGGCTTTCCATCGTGAGCGTCAATGGCGTTGGTGATGAGATTCAGAAACACTTGCTGAAGCTGTGAGGGGTCGGTCAGAACAGGTTTGAGGTTCTCATCCAGATCGGTCTGAAACTTGATCCCGCTCGATCGGGCTTCCCTCTCCATGAGATCTACCACTTCTTCCAGGAATGAATTCAGGTCTACTTTTTCAATGACCGATCGGGTCCGGCGGGAGAATCTCAAGAGGTTGTGGGTGATGCGTTTGCACCGATTGATCTGCACGTCCATCTGGTTCAGGGATTCCGTGAGCTCCTTTCTGAACCCTTCGTCCAGATCCTGGGTCTGTTCCAACATATCGAGAAGAATCTGCCTTTCCGTCAGGATGATGGCCAGAGGATTGTTGATCTCATGGGCCACCCCTGCCGAAAGCTCCCCCAGAGAAGCCATCTTGCCTGCTTCCATGAGTTGCCGGCCCAGTTGGTCCGCCTCCATATCCCGATTCTTGATCACCCTGACCAGGTGCCTCGTGGTCAGGACGGACACGAGAAGAATGGTGAGCGCGCTCAAGTGGAGAAAGACCAGAGTCGCATAATTGGCGTAGTTCACTTCGTCATAGGCCTCGGAGTATTCCTGCTTCACCACGAGCCTCCACCGTGGCTCGCGAAACCAGGCAGTGGCAACGATCTCCTTTTTCGCCTTCGGGTTTTTCTCATCGGGCTCAACCACTTGGATCTTGATGCCTTCGTGAAAGGGCTCAAGAGGCATGGCCGACTTTTCCATGATTTTCCCGGTGAAACGAGGACTGGTCTGGTAGATTCCCTCTTCATTTAAAAGGTAGACTTCACCGGTCTTTCCTATCCTTACGTTTTCCACCAGGGACCGGAAGACCTCCGTATCCACCGTGGCCCTCAAAATCCACTTCTCTCCTTTTTCCTGGCGGGCAACGGCAATGATGAAATGAGGGACTTTCCGGAACCCCACGAACATATCACTGGTGAAAATGCCGCGCTCCATGACGTTCTTAAACCAAAAAGTTTGGGAGTAGTTCTTATCCATCAGGTCATAAGGGCCGACGTAAGCGAGGTGCCCGCCTTCCTCGCTGATGAGTCCCAGGTCGGAGATGGAGCCATATTCCTGATTCATGACCTCGAAGACATGAGCCAGGTTGCCCATCTCCTTCAGGTATTCTTTGGAGTGGGTTTGCGCGATCAATTGGAGCCTGGCACTGCGTTCTCTCAGGAAGAGTTCGATAATCTTCTTGTGATATTCGACCTCGGTCTGGAAAGAGTCCGTCATCCTGGTCTTGGCAAACCGGGTGTAGTGGATGTTGATCGCCCAGCCTACCAAGAGCAAAGGGACAAGGGAGCAAACCAGGGTGATCCCGATGAACTTGCGGTAGAGTTTGGCGTAATGACGCTTGCGCCACTCTTCCTCGGTTCTCTCGCCGCTGACCCCGTTTTCTAGCTCTGCCTGTGCCATCTTTCCCTCTTGCCCCAAAGCCGGAGGCTTTTTGGTCCCTCCCAGGGATAAAGAACAACCGCACGAACCCCAAGATAATTTGTAAAGATTCAAGATACATGCCAAAAAATCGTCCAAAGAGAGATCTGGTGACAGGAATCCCGATAGCCCTAATCCAAAGAGATCGCTTGGGAAATAGAGGAAGGCCCCTGCCTCCGGAAAGGCATTGGCGAGCCTTGTCACCCCTGAGGTGACGTTTCGTGGAAACAGAAGTTTTCAGTGAAGACCCTTCACCCCCACCTCACCTCCCCCGTCGAGGGGGAGGAAGGCTTGGGGGTAAGGACGCAGGGGAGGGGTAAGCGCATGGGCATAAGTAAGTCTATACGCAGTCATTTCGATTTGATGTTTGCCGACAAAAGACCTATAATGCACCGTCTGACGAAGCAAGGGGGTTTCATGTCCTTTCTCTTTATCGGTTCAACAGGCGATCGCGCCGGCCACACCCTCATAGCCTGGGCCATCGCCCGAAGGCTTTTGGAAAGGGGAATGAGCATTGGCTTTATCAAGCCTTTCGGAACCGACCCTGTCCATGTTCACGGCCAATGGACCGACCAGGATGCTTTTCTTTTCAAGCAGTCGTTGAATCTCTCGGAACCCCTGGAGCGGATCTGTCCCTATTTGGTCTCAGATGAAACCTGGAGGCAAAAAGGAAACGACGAAATTCTTGAAGAACTCAAGGCCCTCGCGAGAGAAGTCTCTGACGGGAAAGACGTCGTTCTGATCCTGGGCTCCAAGCACATCTTTTTCGATGATGCCGCCTGCCCTATTCCTGATGTCGCCTTGATCCCTGAATTGAACGCGGAATTCGTTCTCGTTCATCGTTACCGCAAAGTGTCCAAGGCCATTTACTCCATCCTCTCGGTCAGCTCCCTTTTGCGCGAAAGAATCAGGGGGATTTTTCTCAACCGCGTTCCGCCCGAAGAAATCCGAGAAATCCAGACCCATCTGGTGCCGTCACTTCGGACAAAGGGAATTCCGATCACCGCCGCCCTTCCTGAGGACCCTGTCCTTTCCTTCAGAAGTCTGAGGGAAGTGGGAGAGGTCCTGGAGGGCCAGTGGCTTTGGGGCGAAGAGCTGGGAAGGCCGGTGGGTGGAATGACGGTGGGAGCTACGGATCTGACCGAGGGTCTCCTGCTTTTCAAGCGCGCCTACAACAAAATCATCCTTCTTGAGCCCACGAGGAACAGTGCGGACGCAACAGCGCCAAGACCCGTGGTCGGAATCGTTTTGACCGGCGGCAGGAGCCCTGCTCCACAGCTCCTCCAAGCCGCCAAGCGCGCAAACCTTCCTCTCCTCCTCGTCAAGCAGGACACGTTTCCTGCGCTTGAACGCCTTGAGCAAAGCACCTCTCACCTTTCTCCCGGAGACGATGTCAAAGTGAGGCACATCCTGGAACTGATGGCCCATGAAGGAGCACTCGACAGGCTCCTTGAATCGCTCAAACCCCCTCAGGCCTAACGCAGGCCCTCGGCCGCAACGCCATGAGTAAGCAGTATGCAATCATTGCCCATTTCTCATTTGTTCATTGAGTCAAATCCCCCTTACGAGGCTGTCCGACAACTCTTCTCCCCTCCCTCGGCGGGAGGGGACAAAGGGGAGGGGGAAACACATAAGCTGAGAAATATTCACCATCTTTTTCACCCCCACCCTTGCCCCTGGTCGCCTTCGGCGCCGCCAGAGGCGGGTAAACCTCCCCCATCAAGGGGGAGGGGTTTCTGGGGTTGTCGGACAGGCTCAAAGAGGGGATTTCAAATGCCGGCTGATCGCCCTTCTACCCTGCTCAGGGCCTTGAGGCTCTCGAAAGGCTGACCGCTGTTCCTTAGGAGGTGTCCGCTGTCAGCCGAGGGTGCTGGATACGATCCCTAGGAGTTTGTCCGGCGAGATGGGTTTGGACAAGAACAGGTTGGCTCCTGCTTCAAGACCTCGACCTCTGTCCTCATCCCTGGTTTTGGCCGTGAGGAACACGATCGGGATTTCTCGATACTTCTCCTTCTCTCGAATTTTTTTGCACAATTCGAACCCGTCCATTTCAGGCATGATCACATCCGTCATGATCAAATCATAAGTGCTCTCGTCCAGCTTCTGCAGAGCCTCTTTACCGCTTCCGACGGTCTGCACTTCATAGCCCTCGGGCTTGAGCAGCTCATCCAAGGCCATGAGGACCATCTCATCATCATCCACCACCAGAATCCGTTTTGTCATTCTATGGCTCCTTTCGCGATTCTCTAGCCGGCAGGATCACGGAAACCTCTGTTCCTTCTCCGACTCTGCTCCGAATATCAATCCTCCCTCCGTGTGCCTCGACAATGCCGAAACAGAGGGAAAGGCCCAGCCCTGTGCCCTTTCCCACAGGTTTGGTGCTGAAAAAAGGCTCAAAGATCTTGCTCAAATTCTCAGGCGGGATTCCAATCCCTGTATCCTTCACAGAGACCACCACAAAAGGGGTCCCTCCATCTTCCGAAAAACTCGACCGGATGGTCAACTCTTTTTTGTGCCCCCCCGCATCGTCAATCGCATCTCTGGCATTGGAAATAAGGTTCAGGAAGACCTGTTCCAGCTGGTTGGTATCCCCCATCACTTTCGGCAATGCCCCGGCAAGATGGCGCACCAGGGAGATGCCGTGATTCAACAGCTGCTGCCCTGTGATCATGAGGGCGTTCTCCACGGGCTGATTGACGTCGATCTCCAGGAGCTCGGGTTTTGTCTGCCTGGAAAACTCCCTGAGGTGATCCACGATTTTCTCGATCCGATCATTGCACTTGCGGATCAGCTCCAGCCGTTCTCTCTCGGGCCAGCCCGCAGGAAGGTTTTTCAGTATCACGTGAAGAATGGTCTGCGAAGCCATCAGCGGGTTGTTGAGCTCGTGTGCGACGCCGGCAACCAGTTCTCCCAGCGCTCTCATTTTCGAGGCTTCCACGAGATAGGCCTGGGCATCCTTGAGCTTGGCTTCGAGCGCCTTCTGCTCCGTGATATCCTTGAAGATGCCCGCCGTTCCAATAATCACCTCATCCTGATTTCTAAGAAGAAAGAGGGAAGTCATGATGGTGAGCGCTTTCCCGGACTTCGTTTTCACTTCCATCTCGTAGTTTTCGGCTCTTTCCGCGGCCTTCAAGAGCTCCATGACTTCTCTGGCAAGCAGCATCCCCCGGACATAGAAATTCGAAATGTGGATCCCGAGAATTTCCGCCCTGGAATAACCGAGCATCTCCTCCATGGCCCGGTTGACATAGGTGAGCTTCCCCTTGAGATCCGTGGTCAGAATGCCGTCCACAGAACTCTCCATGATGCGCTCCAGGAACTCCTTGGTTTCCCGGAGCTGGCGTTCAAGGTTCTTCCTCGCCGTGATGTCCCGGATAATCTCCACAAAGCCGCTGGACTTCCCGGAGGGGTCCATGATGGCCGTCACCGTAGTGAGGGCTGGAAAACGCTGCCCGTTTTTTCGAATCCGGTTCATTTCGAGCTCACACATGCCTTCCGTTCGAGTGCGCTTGGACATCCACTCCTGGACCCCGCTTTTATTGTCTTCCGGAAGGATCGTGAGACCGATATTTTCCTTGTTGATCACCTCTTCCTTTTTCCACCCAAAGAGTTTTTCAGCGCCCTTGTTGAATTCCATGATTCTTCCGTAGAAGTCGAGGGCGATGATGGCGTACTCCGTGGCGCTGTCCAGAATGCTGTTCAGAAACCTCGAAAGATCCCGGTACTTCTCCCTGGACTCCTTGAGTTCCTGGGTTCTGGCTCCCACCATCTTTTCAAGATCCGAGGTGTAGTTCTGGATCTGGCTGATCATGCGGTTGAAGGAAGTGCCCAGGACGCCGATCTCATCCGCTCCATGGACTTTGACCCTTTGGGAGAGATCCCCTCCCACCATTTTGGTCGTAATCTCGGTGAGTTCCTGAATCGGCTTGGTCAGCACTTTCGACAGGGTGAGGGTGAGGAAAAAGACGAGGGCCACGGCTGCAAAGACGATCAGAAGGATTAGACGCTCTGTCTCGTGCAGGGAGCTGAACATCTCATCTTCATAGGTGCCCGCGGCTATGACCCAGTCCCAGGGTTTGAAGTAGATGTATTTGAGCATCTTCCACCTGGGTTTCTTTTCGCCAAGCTCGGGGTTCACCCAGGGATAGCGAATCGTTCCGATTTCCCCTTCGGGAAGCGCCAGTGCGTTCTTGATCATGTCCCGGATGTACTCGAACCCTGACGAATCCTGGGAGTCGATGATGTTCCTTCCCTCCTGTGCGGGGTGGACTTTCAGATTCCCCGCGCTGTCCATGATGTAGACGTAGCCCGTATACCCGACCCGAATGCCCTTGATCTCGCCTTTGAAGGAGTGAGCGCTCTGTTCCTTGACGCCCACATAAAGAGCGCCGATCACGGATCCGTCCTTTCCCTTCAGCGGCTCATAGGCCGTGATGTACCAGTCATCCACCACGAACGCTCTTCCCTTATAGGGAAGGCCGTCCAAAATCGCGCGGGTTACCGGGCTGTCCTCGGGAATATAGGTCCCTATCCCTCGCTTGCCTTGTTTCCCGATCACATTGGTGGAAGTGCGGAGCAAACGGTTCCCTTCAATCCTCTGGAAGATCGTGCAGGTCCCCCCCACCAGATTCTGCACCTCGTCCACAAAGCGCATGTCCCCAGTGAGCACCGTTTTCCCCACTTTCCAGAGGGGAACCGACACAGGGGTGACCTCGCCCGTGACCTGGTTGACGGCGGCAAAGCGAACCCGCTCGTTTTCAACGACCGTTATTTCCGAGGCATCCTTGAACAGAAGGTCATAGGCCACGCGAAGGTCCGAGACCACCTTGTTTTGGACCATCTCCTGCTGAACCTTGCACATGGCGTAGATGCTCCGCACCAGGTGCTCCAGGTCTTCTTTAGCCGCGGTTCGCAGCGCCTCTCCGAAAAGATAGAGGGATAGGTACGCGACACAAATCAGAGGGACAAGAACCAGAAAAAGGGTGACGCTCACCAGCTTGGCGCGTATTCTCAAGTTTCTAAAAGCAGGAATGATCATTGCTTCCTCTCAAAGCGCAAAATACAAGAGCCCCCTCCCCTAGCCCCTCCCACCAAGGGAGGGGGAAACTGGGGATCTGTCAACTCTATCCGGGTCCTCCACCGGAGGTGGATGAGTTCGATGCAATTAAACCACAATCCTTTCTCACCGTAAAGAGCCTTTTGCGGGCTCTCCAACAGCCCTGGAGGTTACCCCTCCCCTTTGTCCCCTCCCACATGGGGAGGGGAAAGGAGGTGCCGTAAAGAGCCTTTTGCGGGCTTTGTCCTTGACACCCAAGCGCAATTTCCGCATACTCCGTCCATTCAAAAGCGAGTTGTTCACAGGGCGTGCAGAGGGATTCAAGCCGGAACCTGGGGCTGTGGTCTCTTGAGAGCCGCCGTGGTTTAGTAGGGAGCAGACAGTAAGCAGTAGGCAGTGAAACCTTCTGCATACTCCTTACTGCATACTGCTTACTCATGGCACTGCGGCGCAGTGCCGGCATTGGGTGCGAATATGAAGAAAGCAGACATCCTCCTGGTGGATGACGAGGTCGTTTTCACCACCAACATGTCCAGGCTTCTTACCAGCCGCGGATACCAGGTGACCACCGTTAAGAACGGAGAAGAGGCCATCGCGACTCTCAAGCAGAAGTTTTTTGATGTGATGGTGCTCGACCTGAAGATGCCCGTGATGGACGGAATCACGACCCTTCAGCAGATGAAGGCCCTAAACCTGCTTACCGAAGTCCTGATCCTCACAGGCCATGGGTCCATGGACACCGCTTTTCAGGCTATTGAAATGGGCGCCTACGACTATGTGACCAAACCTTGCGAGATCGCCGAGCTCGTCTCCAAAATTGAAGCGGCTCACGCGCGAAAGAGGGTCAAAGAAAAAAAAACTTGAGCGGCTCCCAACCGGCCATTTTTGCCATTGACACACCTTAGCAAATTCCCTATACCACACCGAGGAGATCGGATTTTTATCCATCAGCCCTAGGGGCTCCCTGCGTCCTGGACCCTTTCGAAATGCGGCTGAATCCATAACAGGAGGAACGAGCATGGCGGAAATCCACCGAGGAAAAGCGACGTTCAAGTTCTGTTTCTGGCTCGTCATCAGCGTGGGCTTGTTCTGGTACATCATTCACAGCTACACTTCCGGCCAGATGATCCAGTGGTACTACTACACGGCCTCACTCGACGGCTACGCTGTAAATGCGAATCTATTTATGAACGCCACCAAGGAGAAACCTGTCGTACTCAACATCGCGAGGCAGGATGAGGTCAAAGGACTGGTGGCCATTCCTGTGGCCAAGGGCGACCGGCTGCCGAGGAATGCCAACGGCGTGATTTCCCTGGTTGAAATCAAGGCAGGGAAACGGGTTGCGCTCGAGGGGCAAACCATCAAGGTCATGGTACCCTGGCAGATCAAGGAGGCCAAAGGGTTCAAATTCAAGGACACCTTTATGCACAAGGGCATCAGGACCAACCCCTGGTCCGGAGTCTGGAACGTGGCCATGGTGCTCTGCCTCGGCCTTTCACTGGGCCTTGTCGCCGAAGGGTTCACCGATCTCCTGGGCATGAAGATCGAAAAGATCCAGCACGGTCATTAATAAGGAGGAGAAGACTATGTTCGATTTCGCTATCGCAGGGGTACAGGCTCCCATTTTCTTGCTGGTTCTGGTCGGTCTCACGGTCGGCATCGTGGGAGGTTTCATCGGCGTGGGGGGCGGGTACATGGTCACCCCGGCCCTGATCGTTTTCGGGTTTCCCGGCTACATGGCCTCCGGCATTGACATGACGCATATCTGTGGTAAAGGGCGTCGTCTCCACGGTTCGCCACCGACAACTCGGCAACATTGACTGGACACTGGCCCTCACCATGATTGCCGGGACCATGCTGGGCGTCGAACTGGGCGTTCGGCTCCTGGTTTACTTCAAGCATCTCGGCATCTCAGGGCGTGGTGCTTCTCGTCACCTCCGTGGCCCTGATGTTCACCCTCTTCCTCTACACCCAGCTCGAAACCCGGCGGGCACACAAGAAAATGGAAGAAATGGAAAAGGAAGGCCGGGAGATGGGCCGTGAACTTCAAACAAGTAACCTGCCGAAAGTCTTCCAGGGCATTCCTCTCGCCCCCATCGTCCGCTGCCGAACAGCCCGCGTGATCGTTTCCATGTGGGTGATCGTCCTCGTGGGCATGGTCACCGGCGTTCTCGCAGGCTTCCTCGGCGTCGGAGGAGGCTTCATTCGAGTGCCGGCTCTGGTCTACGTAGTCGGAGCCTCGACCCACATCGCGGTCGGGACCGATCTTGTCGAGATCGTGGTCTCCGGAGCCTACGGCGCCCTTCGCCACTCCATCGAGGGCAATGTGGACATGATGGCCGTGATCTTCATGATCGCCGGAGCCATGTTCGGCGCCCAGGTGGGCAGCATCGCCACGTCCTACGTTCGCGGCCCAGCCATCCGATACATCCTGAGCTACTCTCTGATCCTGGCGACACTGGGCGCAGCGCTCCGATTGATCTACGTGCTGACAGGGCAGAACGTCCATTGGCTGTCCTTGGCGGCGGTGGTGCTGACCTTGGGAGAGATGATTTTCCTGTGCCTCTTCATCAGCTCCCTGGTGTGGTTCGCCGTCAGACGGCGGGGCGGCAAGTGGGTCCCCGACTGGGTCGGACCCCTGGTGATCTAAGCGGGTAAGGGAACTCAAAGGAGGAAACATCCATGAAGTGGTTTATTAACTCCATGCTCGGATTCTGGATCCTGCTGCTCGCCATTTCTCTCGGGGCAGCGGCGCTCGTATACGAAATCTGGCTCAAGGGCCGTGTCTAAGGAGGGCGGCTTATGAAGAGAATAGTTTCCATCGGCTCCAACATCATCCTCTATGCCTTCCTGGTCTGGCTGCTCTACGATTCCACGATCCACGAGTGGGACCCGTGGTTCGCTTTTGTGGTGGGCTTCGTGCTCGTGCTGGCCGTCGTCGTCAGCATGATCCCGTCGCTGCACGCGAAAGGGGTCTCGCCGGGCCATTATCCGGAAGATGAGTGAGCAAGCCGTCGAGGGGCTGAGGAAGGACATCGCCGCGCTCTGGGAGAAACGGGCGCGAGGCGATGTATCCGAACGAGCCTTTCAGAAAGAGAGTGAACAGCGCGTGCTGGACCTTTGCCGGGCCCTTGTCCGGCGGCGGACTGGCGAGGGCGAAAGCGTGCTGTTCGAGCATCACGCGGTACGGGCCCACACCAAGATTGCCGGCTCGGTGCTGAGAGAGAGCGAGCAGGAATTCATAAGCCTGCTTGCCACCGAGCGCCGGCTGTTCCGCCTGCGAGCCATCCACACTCCGGACCGACCCCTTCTCTTCCTAGATGGTGATGAAGATGCTGTGGATGAACTAGCCTATGCGTCCGCCTCCGGGGTGACCGTGCGCACGCAGCGGCGCAAAGGCCAGATCCTTGCAGGACTGGTCATCGCGGGTTTTGCCGTCCTCGGATATTCCTGGCTTCAAATCACAGGCACCGCGCTGTTCCTCCTGGGGATCGCCGGAGCCTTGCACGGTCTGTTGCTGCCGACCCGCTGGGCCGAAGTGTTGCAACAGCCGCCCGCCGCCTCGCCGCCGTTCCAGATCTGGGCCTTGCGAAAAAAGAGCGCCCGACTGCTCCTTCGCTACTTGCGCCAACGGATACAACAAAGGTAGAATACACGGAGCCCTAGAAATCTCGAATCTCGGGTTTAGAGTTCTTCGCCACTAGCGGAGGATTTTAAGAGCGAACCGCAGAATACCCGCCTGCCCTGCGAAGCACTTTGCAGCGTAGCTGTAGACGTAACACTCGTAGGCCTGGTGAACCTACTCGAAATCAGTTTGTGGGCATAGCGGGCAGGTCGAATAACGAATGAAGAACGCCGAAGTAAAGAATCGAGGGAGTTAGACTTCATCATTCGAAATTCCCTGGTCGCCTCTGGCGCCGCCGAAGGCGGGTAAACCTTGTTCGACATTCGACATTCGGGTTTGAGGATTCGAATTCGTTTCCGATAGTGTCTGTGAGTCTGGAGTTGATTGATGAGTATGGTCCCCGACATCGGTCGGTTCAAAGAAATAACTCGCGTGACGCGCTGCGTCGTGTGACCAATGCCCTGCTTGTGTTTCTCGACCTCATAGGCCTCTACTCCTTTCGCCGGGGCGATCAAGAAGCACAACTCAACCGGTTTCGGTCCCACCACATTGAGTTCCGCGGCCTTCTCACGGCCAACAACAGCTTTTTGACCATCGTCGCCGAATTGGAGGACAGCCGATTGGGGGACTCCCTCCCCCACCCGGCATGGGTGAAGAAACAGGTTTTGCGCGCCGCCGTCGACGTCCACCGCATGGTGAAATGCCTCAACGCCATTTCCGACAACCGCTATCCGCAACTCGCGGAACGATATCAGTCCATCTCGGACGGACTGGCCAAACGGCTGGAAGGGGTCTCTGACCTCGCCCCTTCGTCGTGGGCCCTGGACCTTTCTCAAATCCGGGCCCAGGACGCTTGGCTGGTGGGAGGAAAGATGGCCACCCTCGGGGAAATCCGAAACGTGGTCGGCTTGCCCACGCCCCCGGGGTTCGCGGTCACGGCGGAAGCCTACCAGAGCATGATTCGCGCCCACGGATTCCTGCCGGGCGAAGATACCAACCTGCCCGTTACGGAGGGCGCCGGCCCCGATGGGGACCAGGAGCCCGTCTCAGACCGTTCTTCGAACCTCTCGATCCCTCAGACGATCGAGGAGGCGATCCTGGACGCCTACGATCGGCTCTCTCAGAATCTCGGCGCGCCGCCCAGTGTGGCGGTCCGGTCCAGCGCCATTGGGGAGGACACGGCTTATTCCTTCACAGGGCAGTTTCTTACCCTTCTGAATGTGAAGAGGGAGGGACTGATCGAGGCGTACCGGAAGGTCGTTGAAAGCCTCTTCTCCGCCGAGGCCGTTCACTATCGGAAGCTGCACGAACTCGCAGCGAGCGCCATGCCGGTCGGCTTCCTGGTCATGGCTGACGCGGTGGCGAGCGGGGTTGTGTACACCGCCGACCCCTCCCGTCCCGAGGCCCGGGTCGTCCTGGTCCACGTGGTCAAGGGCCTTGGGCCGAGTCTCGTGGACGGCCGGACCTCACCCGAGGCCATCACTGTCGAGCGTGATCCTGAGCTCCGGATCGGCATCCGGACCGCATCTCTTCAGACTTCCATGGTCGTGACCACCCCGTCAGGAGGGGTTCGGGACGAACCGCTCCCGAAGGAACTCGCGTCTGAACCGTGCTTGAGTGATGAGGAAGTGCTGTCGCTCTCCCGCATGGCCGTCACCGTCGAAGCCCATTTCGGCGGCCCCCAGGACATCGAATGGGCCATGGACGAGGAGCGCCGTCTGTGGCTGCTCCAGTCGCGGCCTCTTCGCATGGCAGCATCCTCGGACGAGGCAGCCGCACCGCCGGTCGAAGGATACCCGTTGCTCCTGGAAGGGGGGGACACGGCCTTTCCGGGAGTGGGGTCCGGTCCGGTGGTGCGCATGGACGAAGAGGGAGACATGGACCAGTTTCCGGAGGGCGCGGTGCTGGTGGCCCCTCGCTCTTCCCCCCGGTTCGTTCGGCTTATGTCCAAGGCAGCGGCCATCGTGACCGATTTCGGCGGCGTCACCGGCCACATGGCCGCACTGACCCGCGAGTTCCATGTGCCCGCCCTGCTCAACACCCGCGTCGCGACCGGACTGTTGAAGGCAGGGGGCCGAGTGACCGTGGACACCCGGGCCCGCCGAGTGTACGAGGGGATGGTCGCGGAATTGCTGGAGGCGGAAACAAAAAGGGTCCGCGAAGACGAGCGCCTGCGCCAGGACAAGACCACCCCGGCCTTCCATTTACTGAATTCCGTGTCTGAGCTTGTCGCCTCCTTGAACCTCGTCGACCCTCGCTCTCCCACTTTCTCGCCGGAAAACTGCAGCAGCCTGCACGACATCGCCCGCTTCGTCCACGAGAAATCCTACGAGGAGATGTTCGGGATGGGGGAACACATGGGCGACCTGCGAGGGGTCAGCAGCCACCTCGACGTCTTTCTCCCCATTGATTTGTACCTCATCGATCTGGGAGATGGGATCGATGCACCAGCAGGGACGCGGCGCCTGAAGATTGCTCAGGTCCTCAGCGCCCCGCTCAAGGCCCTCCTCGCCGGAATGCTGGACAAACGCATCCAGCGTTTCGGTCCCCGCCCCATGGACCTTCGCGGGTTCATGTCCATCATGGCGAGGCACGCGGTCAACAACCCGGAGGAGGAACGAACGTTTCGCGATCCGTGTTACGCGCTGATCTCCGATGAATACCTCAATTACACGGCACGGGTGGGTTATCACTTCGGGGTCGTGGACGCTTATTGCGGGGAGGCGATCAACAAGAATTACATCAGCATTCTGTTTCGGGGAGGGGCGGCGGACTACATCCGCCGCCATCGGCGAATCAGGGCGATCGCAGGGATTCTCGATCACTACGGTTTTACAACGGCCATACGGGGGGACGCCATGACCGCTCGACTTAGCAAAAGAGGCCAGCAGGAAACGGCGAGCCAGTTGGAAATGGTCGGGAGGCTTCTCCAGTTCTTCCGCCAGATGGACGCGGCCATGACTTCGGAAGAGGCCGTCACCCGGACGAAGGAGGCGTTCATCCGGGGCGACTTCTCATTCGGGGAAGAGCAATCCAAAAGCAGCACAGATTAGATCTCTGATCGAACCCTCCGGTGGCACGGACAAGCTTTTATCCGCTCGGCGGATGCTTGTCCGTGGTATCTCGCCGGATTCACCCCTCGAACTCACGGACAAACACAGTTTGTCCGTGCCACCCTTATCCGTCTCGCTCCGGTGGCACGGACAAGTTCTACTTGTCCGTGGTAGCGCCGGATCTTTCCTTCTTGCTCACGGACAAACACAGTTTGTCCGTGCCACCGTTTGCCCGTGCCACCCCTGTTCTTCATCACTTCTAGTTTCTATTTCTGGGGCTTTTCAGGCGTCTTCCCCTCGGCGACCCGGATCTTTTCCTCCATGATCTGCCCCCTTGCAAACGCTTCTTCCGCTTTCGCAATGAGTTCGTCGATGTCAATGGGCTTCATCAGGTAATCCGTTGCGCCGGACCTGAGCCCCTCCAAGGCGGAGTCCACTGTGCCGTGGCCCGTGAGCATGACCACCTGCACCAAGGGGTACCGGCTCTTGACGGCCTTTAGGACGGCGACCCCGTCCATACCGGGCATCTTCACATCCAGGATCAACACGTGGACGCTTTCTCCTATCAGCTTCTCAAGGGCCTCGTGGCCGCTTGTCGCCGTGGTTACGTGGATGCCTTTTCTTTCAAGCAGCTTCTTCGTTGTAAAGAGGAAACCCTCCTCATCATCGACCAGCATAATTCTCATCTTATCCATGTTGTCCCTCATGACTCATGAGCATTTATCATTTACTTGAAATCCAAACACCCTATCTCAACCCATAATGATCAATGTTCAATGTTGATGTGTTCGTAAGAAGTCACCCAAGCCGTCACCCCGGCGGAAGCCGGGGTCCAGAACTGCTTGTTTCTGCTGGATTCCGGCTTCCGCCGGAATGACGAAGAAGGGTCTTTTCTGACTTTTTGTGAAGCCGTCAATGTTCAATGCACAATGTTCAATGCTAAATGATCAATGCCCAATGACCTCGGTGGCGGACTCCTCCAAATCGCACTGGGTCTGTCGTGCACTGCTTGCCGGGAGACGAACCACAAAGGTGGTGCCCACTCCCCTCTGGCTCTCCACCTCCATGGTGCCGCCCATCCCTTCAATAATCCCATAGCAGACGTACAGGCCCAACCCGGTCCCCTTTCCCGGTGGTTTGGTGGTGAAGAAAGGCGCAAAAATTTTCTTGAGGTTATCAGGGCTGATCCCCGCGCCGTTGTCCCTCACGGAAAGCTTCACCCTTCCGTTCGTGTCAGGGCCTGCCTGGATGGAAAGCTCTCCACCCTCACAACCGTGTCTCTCCGTGATGGCATCGATGGCGTTGTTCAATAGATTCAGCAGGACTTGCTGGAGCTGAGAGGGATCAGATCGAAGGAGAGGGGTCTGCTCCGAGATCTCTTTTTTCAGGCGGATTCCTTGAACGCTCGCTTTCTTGGTGATCATGGAGGTCACCTGGGAGATAAACGCGCCCAGGTCCACATCGTTCTCCGTGGGCTCGCTCTTCCTTCCGAACTCCAGGATCGTCTGGGTGATCTTGGAGCAGCGTTCGATCTGGAGCTTGAGTTGATCTAGAGTCTCTTCCAGGTCTTTGATGTCCGGCTCCTTCAGGTCCCCCTTCTTCTTCAGGTCGGAGAAGATCATTTCGATAAGGGCTCGATCGGATTTCATGATCTGGAGGGGGTTGTTGATCTCATGGGCAAAGCCGGCAGCCATCTGGCCGAGCTCCGCGAGACGCGTGGCCCGGACGAGCTGCTGGCCGAGCTGGTGTTTTTCCTCATCGATCCGCTGCATCCGCCGAATGATCTGACGGGTAAGGGTGTAGGCCAGGATCGTGATGGTCACCCCGCCGAGGATCATGATCAGAAGAATCATGAAGGTGGCGGAGCGAAGTGCCTTGAAGGCATCGGCCGTTTCCTGCCGCACCACCAACAACCACTCTTTTTCTTGCAACCACGTGGTGGCGAAGAGGAACTCGTCGCCCCGGGCATCTTTTCTGATGAAAATCCGGACTCCCGGCTGGGGTTTCTTTTCATGAACATCGTCCGGGTCCTGGGCGAGGAGATTGCCTCCGGAGCGGCGTGCGGTCTGAAAGATTCCCCGGCTGTTGAGGAGGTAGGCTTCTCCTGTCTTTCCGATGCGCACCTTTTCCACCAGTTCGTTGAACACATGGGTGTCGATGGTCGCCCGTATCACCCACGTCTTTCCCGACTCTTCCCTCTTGAGGGCAATGACAAAGTGAGGGATTCTCCGAAACCCGAGAAAAATGTCGCTGATGTAGTATCCCTCCTGGAGAACATGGCGGAACCATTCCTCTTTCCCATAATCAATGCCCACGAGCCGGTAGGGTCCCTGGTACATGACATGGATGCCGTCCTGGTCAAAGACCCCCAGGTCCACAAAGGCGTTGGAATAGCGCTGGAGCTGCGTAAACAGATTGTAAAACCTCTCGGGATCTGTGAGATCCGCGTAGCTGTTGGTATTGAGGATGAATCCGAGGTCTCCGCGCCTTTCTCTCAGGAAGCCGTCGATCATCTGGCGGTGGTCTTCCACGATGCGGTTCATGGTCGCCAGGGTGCTCGTCTCGAGAGAGGTCTTGAAGTGGTAGTAGCCTATGCCGAGCACGGCAATCAAAGGGATGACCGGCACAAGGATCATGCAAAAGAAAATCATCCTTCTCATGCCGGTGTATCGATCTTTTTCCGGAAAGCCCACCTTTACCCCCTCTTTTGCGCCGTCTTGCCGGAGCAAGACGCTTCTGCTTCACGGTCGCTAGTGTAATGTCTCCGTGTTTGCTTGCCAATGCCCCTTTGCTTCCCCCTCCCCTAACCCCTCCCACCAGGGGAGGGGGATTCTGAGCGATGAGCAATATTTTCCTCCCCCTCGATGGGGGAGGCGAGGTGGGGGTGAAGAGAAGAGGATACAACTCAAATTAATTTTTGTTAGCACAGGGGCAAGAACCCGTCAACGTTAATATTGCTGCGAGGTTTACACTGGCAGGATGCTGAAAAAGACCCTGCTCGCAGGTTGCTCAAAAACGCTCAGATACAAGGCGACCGACAATCTTTATCCGCCGGCGGGCCGAGGAGTGAGTCCCGCACAATGCTGCGGGACGCAACAAGCCTGTCCCGTGCTAGACACGGGAAGGGATGAGGGCAACGCCGTAGATGAGCGTTTTTCAGCAACCTGCTAAAAGACGGGATTGGGGAAGGTAACCATGCTTCGCGGGTTTTCTACCATCCTGTACATCACCGGAGAGGCCCACCCTTCGTCAAGAACGCCATCCTCTATTTCCATGAGAACTCCGTCATGGATCGCCCAGCTTCGACCTCTCACGGTGTTCGCGAACTCCGGTTTGCGGAAGGGCGTGCTGCCGTCCAGCTTCCGGTGCAGCTTTTCTCCTGGTTGAAAGAGCTCATGAATCCTCTTCATCTGGGCATATCCGCTGAAATAGCTGAACCCGTGCTTCTCGTAGGTGACGGCATTGTGGTAGAAAAGAGCTTCCAGGCGGATCGTCTTTACATCCAGGATCCTGCAGAAGAAATCGAGCGCGAAAACCAGGTCCCGGGTGACTCCGAGGCCCTTCCGGATTTGCCCGGGGAAGAGACCAGCCTCGACTGCTCTGACTTCTTCAGAAATGTTCCGCGAGGCCCATCCAAAGAGGGTGTCTCGCCCTTCTTCATCGACATGGGTATTGAACTTGGGCGAAGCCGGATCATTCACGACAAGAAAATCCCACTCCACCTGGGTGAAATCCGCGGCATCCGTCAGCTGAAAGGAAAAAATCGGGTCCTCGGTTCCCGGAGGTTTGACCTCAATGAGTGTGGTCCGATCTCCCTGAGGGCAGAAAAAGCGCGCCGCCTTTTCTCCCTGCTCGTCGCAAAGAGATACGGGATCGATCCTGAAACGGCGGTAAAGGGAGGGCGGGATGAGAATCCGGTAAAACCCTTCCTTTTCCATCCGGTACAGGCGATTGATTCTCTGAATCCAGGGCATGAGGTACGCTCTTCAACCGAAACGTGAAGACGATCGAGGTGATCGTGCTATTTCCATTAGAGTATTTTTCGCTCCGTGTCAAAAGAAACTCCTTTCTGGGATTGAGGAATTGGGGAATTTGAATGGAATTCGCAATTCCTGAATTCAGTTGACCCTGCTTTTCGGCTTCTGCTAGGATGCGCAACAGTTCACAAGATCGACCATCTGACGAAATCCATGGCGCCATCCTCTGATAGACTTCCATCCCTCTTCGTGTATGCAGACGACATGGGCCGCTTCGAGTTTGGCCCGGATCATCCCTTCAAGCCCGAAAGAGCCACAAAGACTTACGATCTCTGCAATCGCTACGGCGTGCTCAATTATCCATGGATGGAAGTGGTGAACCCCGAGCCTCTTGACCCGGGCCTTCTGACTTTATATCACGAGCCCGAGTATCTTCAACTTCTCCAGGAAGCAAGCCGCGGTGAAGTCCGTCTCGAAATGCTCGCCTGTGGCCTTGGGACTCAGGACACCCCCATCATCAAGGGAATCTACGAATGGTCCTTGCGCGCTTCCGGGGGAACGCATCGCACCGCCATGGAGATTCTGGGCGGTCGCGCTCAGGTGGGATTCAACCCTCTGGGCGGTTTTCACCATGCCATGCCGGGCAACGCCGAAGGTTTCTGCTATGTCAACGACATCGTCATCGCCATTCTGGATGCCCTGCGCACTTATCCGGGCATCAAGATCGCTTACGTGGATTTCGATGCCCACCATGGAAACGGCGTTCAGGAGGCCTTCTATGAAGATCCCAGGGTCCTTTTCATTTCCGTCCACGAAACCGGACGCATCCTCTATCCCTGGTCCGGAAGCGAGACGGAAATAGGAAAAGGCGCCGGGGAAGGGTACACGGTCAACGTTCCCCTGGAACCGGGTACGGATGACGAGGTTTACTCCTATGTCCTGGACTCCGCGGTCTTCCCGATCCTCAAGGCCTTTGCTCCGGACTTCATCGTCGCAGAGATCGGAGCAGACACCCTGATCTCAGATCCTCTCACCCACCTGAAGCTCACCAACAACGGCTATCAGAAAGCCCTGCGGGGCATCATGCCCCTGTGCCGAAAGATCCTGGCCCTTGGCGGAGGTGGCTATGACCTCTACCGCACCTCCCGCTGCTGGACCCTGGCCTGGTCCATTCTCAACCATGTAGAGCCTGTGGACGAGTTTGCCGGGCTGGTGGGCGGGATGATGTTCGGGCCTGAAAAAGAAGTGGGCAGTCTCTACGACCATGCCTTCTTGACGAAGGGAGAGGTCAAAGAGAAAGCCTTTCAGGAAGCCCGAAGAGCCGTTTCTTACATCCAAGAGAAAATTTTCCCGATCCACGGATCAAGTGAAACCAATCTTGATGGCTCGTAAACGCTCATGACACGACATCTTGTCGCCCCCGCGCATGAAAATGCTATTATTCTGTGGGATAGGCAAAAGAGCGGTGGCTAAGAGATCGGCTTTTTATAGTGACTTGGATCCTGATTCGTAAACTGATCCAGCGACTTCCGGCATGTACCCCCGACTGTGCCTCGCCACGCAACAGGCGATGGACGAACGGTAAAAAGACCTACACCGGATGTCGTATATAGCCGAAAGACCTCGCAGACCTGTCATCACCACACCATCCAAAGCACGAAATAACCGAAATTCGAAACCTGTGCTGGATTGAAATTCAAAAGATGAATGTGATGGCCACAGTTGTTTGGAAAAGGAAAACGGCCGCTGAGCGAAGATACGAGAGTTTTTGTCACCTTCTGAAGGCATTTTCGTCAGATGGTGCGTTGTTTGACGGGCTTGGGGTGGATCTGGCCGTTATGGAGAGCACGGGCATTTTCTGGAAGAGCATCTTTGCTTGCCTCGAAGAGGCGGGGATCGCGACCTACGTCGTCAATGCCCGGCATGTGAAAAAGGTGCCTGGCCGAAAGACGGATGTGAGCGATAGCGAATGGCTGGCCACCCTTGGCCGTCTTGGCCTGCTGAAGCCTAGTTTCATTCCGCCCAAGGATCTCCGGGAATTGCGGTTGATTACCCGTAGCGGATCAAGTTGCGAAGGATGTTGGCGGCGGAAACCAATCGGCTGCACAAGGTGCTTGATGATGCGGGCATCCGGCTGGGGGGTGTGGTCAGTGATATTAACGGCCTCTCTGCCGGCGCCCTGATCAGGGGTCTTATTGAAGGCAAAGCGCCCCAAGACATTGTGCCGCATGTCCATGGCAGGCTCAAGGAGAAGATCCCTCAACTCCTTGATGCGCTTGATGAGCCCCTGAGTGAGAGGCATCGTTTTTTGTTGCGCTTCCTTGAGGAGCATATCGGCTATCTTGAGAAGGCGATGGCCAGTGTGGATGATTATCTGTTTGCAGCGATGAGCCCCTACCAAAAGCAATGGGAGATCCTGCAGACGATTCCGGGGATCGATGCTGTAAGCGCCGCCATGCTGCTTGTGGAGATCGGGATAGAGATGCAATGTTTCGGCAGTGCTCACCGATTGGCCTCCTGGGCTGGGATGTGTCCTGGCAATAATGAAAGCGCTGGAAAACAAAAAGGAGGTCGTACTCGCAAGGGCAATCACGTCGTTCGCCAAGTGCTTTGTGAGATCTCAACGCGGCCAGCAAGAGCAAGAGTCAGTTCAAAGGCCAGTATCAGGGGCTTGTGATCCGTCGGGGGCACAAGCGTGCAATTATCGCAGTGGGCCATAAAGTTCTGCGCGTCGTGTATGCAATGCTTAAGAGTCTTCAGCCTTACAGGGACCCGGAAATCGATTATACTCGATTGGTTGTGCAACGTAATGCTCCCCGGTGGCTTGCGGCTCTGAAGAGGTACGGTTTCCTGCCCGCTGTTGGCGCGGCAGCTTAACCACCTCTCATCCTGGTTGTCTTCTTCCGCTGATTCAGCGGAAACGGTGGAGTTTGTACTGTCATGACCTATTATTTTCACGGTAAAAAGTCCTGCGGTGTGAATTTGTCATTTCGACCGCAGGGAGAAATCTTTCCTTTTCAGCGTGTTAGTATTTCAAGATTTCTCGCTTCGCTCGAAATGACATGAAAATGGAACTTTTTACGAGACGGTCAACCTATCTCCACAAAAAACATGGGATCAGGAGTACTCCTGATCCCATGTTCATGCTGGGGTGAATCGATTAGAGCTGGCTATTTCTGAGCCACCGCTTGTGGCGCGCTCTTTTTCCCTTTCATAAGCACACTGAGGCCGGCACCGATCACAAGGAGCACTGCGGCAACAAGGAAGGAAGAAGTGTAACTGCCCGTCTTGGCAATCAGCATCTGAGATAACCTGCCCATGACAAATCCGCCTACACCCCAGGCGGTGAACACGAGCCCGTAATTGATGCCGAAGTTCTTGAGTCCCCAGTTGTCCTTGGTCAGGGAAGGGAAGAGGGAAAGGTTGGTCCCGTAACAAAACCCCATGAAGGTCGCGATGAGAACAACCAGAATCGGGCTTGCTTTCTGAGCCCCTACGATCGGAATAGCGATAAGCATGAGAGCCGCTTGGAAGAGCAACATGATGATCAACGTGAGACGGCGACCAATCTTGTCCGAAATAAGGCCTGCAATGATTCGACCCCCGGCATTTCCAACAGCGAGAATCGCCACCGCGATAAAGGCCATGTCTCCCATGCTCTTTTGGGCCATGCCGGCCACAAATCCAATGACCATGAGGCCTGCACCGGCTCCTATGAAGAAAATGAACCAGATGAGGTAGAAGGGCCCGGTCTTTATCAGCTCAGAGGGTTTGGCGTCCGACTGAGGCTTGGGAGCCGCAGCCTGCTGCCCGGCTTGCGGGGCAACGGCCTGCGGAACGTAGCCTGCGGGCGGGTTCACGAGAAACATGGATAGACCGCACACCACAACGAGGAAAGGCATTCCGAAAAAGAGCATGGAACTTTGGATGCCCCACACTCTCAGAAGATATTGGGACAGGGGCGCAATATACACGGAGGCCAGACCGAAGCCGGAAACCACGAGGCCGGCGATCAAACCGGTCTTCTGAGGAGGGAACCACTTGAGCGCCGGCGGCGTGGCGGCCGCATAGCCGAAACCGATCCCTGTTCCGGCGAGCAGCCCGAACCCTATGACCCAGACGGCATAGCTCGTGGTCCGAGAAATGAGGATCAACCCGATGCTCACCAGAATCCCGCCCATGAAGGCCGTGACCCTGGGGCCGAACTTGTCCTGGATCCTGCCTGCCAGAACCGTGGCAAAAGCAAAGACCAGGCAGCAGATCGCATAGGGGTCATTGAGCGACGCAGGGTCCCAGTTAAAAGCACCCGGACCTCCTTTGGTGATCGATACGCTGATGGCCGCTTTGAAAACGCTCCAGGTATAGAGAATACCCAGAGCCAGGTTAATTCCCGTGCCGCTGAAGGTAACACGTCCAACCGCGATTCTTTGACATAGAGGGTCTCTCCTGCGCCCATTTCCGGATGAAATACACCCCTTGGCGGGAGTTTTCCCCCAGGGCTTTGCCGCAAAGAAAACCCCAGGGGAAAACTCGGTGAAGGAGGTGAAGAATTGCCCACAAAAGACTGGCATTAAGTTTTTGTGGCGCAATGAAGAGGCGTTAGTATTTCATCCTGCAAAGGTGTTGCTCTAAAGACTACTGTCTTCCAGACACCAGTTTCCCCACCACGTCCGGATCAGCCAGGGTGGAGGTGTCTCCGAGTTCGGTGATCGCGCCTTCCGCAATCTTCCTCAGAATCCTTCGCATGATCTTTCCGCTCCGGGTCTTGGGAAGAGCTTCGGTGAAATGGAGCTTGTCGGGTGATGCAATCGGGCCGATCTCTTTTCTGATGTGGTTGATCAGCTCTTTCTTCATGTCGTCCGAGGCCTTGAAGCCTTCTTTAAGAGTGACAAAGGCATAGATTCCCTGGCCCTTGATGTCATGGGGAAACCCGACGACCGCCGCTTCCGCCACCGACAAATGAGAGACCAGTGCGCTCTCAATCTCTGCGGTTCCCAACCGGTGGCCGGAAACGTTGATCACGTCATCCACGCGGCCCATGAGCCAGTAGAAGCCGTCCTCGTCCTTTCTCGCACCGTCGCCCGAGAAATAGTAGCCCGGATGTTGGATGAAGTACTGCTCTTTGAACCGGTCCGGATCACCATAGACGGTTCTCATAAAGCCCGGCCAGGGTTTCTTGATGCACAGATGCCCGCCCTCGTTCACGCCGGCTTCGGTCTCATCCGCGCGAAGAATAATCGTGTCCACACCGAAGAACGGAAGGGCCGCGGAACCGGGTTTCATGGGCATGGCACCAGGAATCCCCTGAATCAGATGACCGCCCGTCTCTGTCTGCCACCACGTATCGGTAATCGGGCATTTCTCTTTTCCGATGACCCTATAGTACCACATCCAGGCTTCAGGATTGATCGGCTCGCCCACGGTCCCAAGCAACCTGAGACTGCTCAGATTTCTCTTGTTCGGCCAATCCTCGCCGCTCTTCATAATCGACCGGATAGCGGTCGGGGCGGTGTAGAAAATGTTGACACCGTATCTTTCCACCACCTCCCAGAACCGGTCAGGCTCCGGATAGTTGGGAACGCCTTCAAACACGATCGAGGTTGCGCCCACACCGAGAGGGCCGTAAACGATGTAGCTGTGGCCCGTCACCCATCCGATGTCCGCCGTGCACCAGTAAACATCCTCATCCTTGATATCAAAGACATAGAGCATGGTCATCACGGTGTAGAGCAGGTAACCCGCCGTGGTGTGGAGCACTCCTTTGGGCTTTCCCGTGCTGCCGCTGGTGTAGAGAATGAAGAGAGGATCCTCGGCGTCCATCCATTCCGGTTCGCAAACCGGGGAGGCCTCTTTCATCATTTCATGCCACCAGAAATCGCGCCCCGCTTTCATCTTCGTCTCTTTGTCGATCCGGTTCACGACCACGCACCGCTTGATGCTTGGGCACTGTTCCATGGCCGCGTCGGCATTCCCTTTGCTCGAAAGCACTTTCCCCGACCGATAGCCCCAGTTGCAGGTGATGAGGGTCTCTGCCTGGCAGTCGCTGATTCTGTCGCGGAGAGCCTCTGCGCTAAACCCTCCAAAGACGATGCTGTGAATCGCGCCGATTCTGGCGCAGGCCAGCATGGCCACAGGGAGTTCCATGATCATGGGGAGATAGATGGCCACCCTGTCCCCTTTTTTCACGCCGAACTTCTTGAGGACATTGGCAAACTTGCAGACTTCCCGGTGGAGCTGCAGGTAGGTGTAGGTTTTGGCTTCTTCCAGAGGCTCACCCTGAAAGATGAGGGCTGCCTTGTTTTTTCTCCACGTCTTGAGGTGCCGATCCAGGCAGTTGTAAGTGATGTTCAGTTTTCCGTTAACAAAGTACTTGAGCCAAATCTTATCTTTGAAGCTGTACTCCTCAACCGCTCCATCCCATTTCTTGAACCAGTCGATATGTTGGGAAGCCATCTCCCCCCAGAATCCCGCGGGGTCTTTGATGGATCTTTCCCACATCTTCTTGTATTCGTCCAAGCTCTTTAAACGAGCCTTTTCAACGAATTCCTTTGGTGGGTAGAACACCCTTTTTTCCGAGTATACCGATTCAACACTTCCGCTTTTTTTCTCTGCCATCATGAACCTCCTTTTTTCATATAAAATGAGACGCTTGTTTAGACAAGCGAGGATCCCAAACGCATATTCGCAGGACCACCCTTTGCGCTTGCCAAACCCCAACCAGCGTTTAGCTATATTATGACTGCAATATAACTGTCAACATTATTCAAGATGCATGCCAACTTCGGCACCCATCAAGACATCAGGCAAAAGCACCTATCTGCTTGATTTCCCGAGTGTTCCGCAATAGGCGGCCCATGGGAAAAAAGGGTTGGGTGTAACCGGTCAGAGGACAGAGAGTGTACACACATGGGTGCCTAAGGCCAGTAAGCAGGATGCAGTAAACAGTCAGAACCAAGAAGCCTGCGATACAGGGTACGATACTGGATCGGTGGCACGGACAAGTTCACTTGTCCGTGGTATGCCGGATATCCTCGCCTACGGACAAACAAGTTTGTCCGTGCCACCTGTCTGCCCTTGGTCCGAAGTTGGATTTGGATGCTGTCCTCGGTGGCACAGACGGTAAAGGCCAGTATGCAGTACAGTATGCAGTCAGAACCAAGAAGCCTGCGATACAGGGTACGATACTGGATTCGGTGGCACGGACAAGTTCACTTGTCCGTGGTATCGCCGGCTCTATCCTTCGCCACGGAAAAACAAAGTTTGTCCGTGCCACCTGTCTGCCCTTGGTCCGAAGTTGGATTCTGGATGCTGTCCTCGGTGGCACGGACAAGTTCACTTGTCCGTGGTATCGCCGGCTCTATCCTTCTCGCCCACGGACAAACAGAGTTTGTCCGTGCCACCGTTGTCCGTGCCACTTGTCACTCGTAACTCGTAACTTGTCACTTTTTTTCTGTGCCTACTGCATACTCCCTACTGCATACTGCCTTCTGTTTTCTTATGCCCTCAAGCGCAGCGCTCCTCCAACCTCAAGCCTCTGGCGGTCGGCTCACAGCCGGCCATCGAACACCGGCCAGTACTTGGAATGAACCTCCATGACCTTGCTCATGGCAGGAACTTTTCTGGGAGAACTCCCGATAATTTTATCCAGCTTTTTCCCTTCCACAGTCGAAACGCCGCAGAGTTCCTGCATGACCCTGAGCCCGCATGAACGGATTCCCCGAAGGCTGTAGCCTCCCTCCATGATGAAAGCGATCCGGCCCTGGCACACCTTCTCAGCAATGGCGAGCAGGAAAAAGGTGATCAGGCCGTAGCCGTCCGGGGTCACCCTCATCGCGCCGAGACGATCGCGTTCGTACAGGTCAAAGCCGCAGGCGATCAGGATGAACTCAGGCTGAAAGGCCTGGGCAATAGGGTTGAACAGGAAATAGATGATCCTTGCAAAATCCTCATCCCCAAGTCCTCTGCCCAATGGAACATTGACGGTAAACCCCTCTCCCTTTCCTGTCCCCACCTCGCCGAATCTTCCTGTTCCAGGGTAGGAGGGGAAATGATGCATCGAGGCATAGAGGACCTGGTCCGTATCGTAAAAGGTGTTCTGTATCCCATTCCCGTGATGAAGATCGATGTCGATGATCATCACCTTTTTCATTCCATAGCGGTCCTGGAGATATCGAGCCCCCAGGGCGACATTGTTGAAAAGGCAGAAACCCATGGCCTTGTCCGGCTCTGCATGATGTCCGGGCGGCCTGATGCACGCAAAACCCCTTTTCCCCTTTCCGCTCAGGATTTCGTCGAGAAGGCTGAAGACTCCTCCTACCCCGAGGCGAGCCACGTCATAAGATTGTTCCGAAGCCTGGGTATCAAGGTCAAAGGAGGTGAGTTTTTTCCCGGCACTCCTGGCCACCCGCTGAATGTAGTCCTTGGTGTGAACCCAAGCCAGCTCCTCTTCAGAGGCTTCTCTGGGTTTGACCTCCAGCCATTTCCCCCGAAGGGAAGGGTCTTCCAGAGCCTCATGCATGGCCTTGATCCGCCTCGGGCTCTCAATGTGCGGGACGTTTTCAAGGTGTAAGGCGTATCTCTCGTCTCTAACCACTAGAGCGGGCTGCATGTTCAACGGCTTCCTTCGCCGAATCCCCTGTGAGGATCTCCAGGGATTCCGGTATTTTTTTCTGGTATTTCAAAAGGGCTATGGAGGCAGCTTTTGAAAGCTCGGGCCGCGTTTCCGGCTTCAAACACTCCCGGATGGCACGGATAGACGCTTTCCTTTTGGCCCAGGCTTTTTCGTCCTTTGCCTCCTTGCGAAGCCCTTTCACCTCTCTGACGATCAGTTTGCCAAGCTCCTGAACGAGCTCTTGCCTCAGGTTCCTGCAGTGTTGAGTCATGGTCAAAATGGATCTCAAGAGGTACCCTCTGGGCTCTTTCAAAACATAGCCGGAAAGGCCCCGCGACTTAAATCCAACCGCCTCGTAGAAACGCCTGGCCCCAACCTCTGCGTCCAGCACAATCTCTTTGAGGGTCGGCATCTCGTTTTTCCACAACAACCATACTCCTGCCACGAGGAAAGTCCCTACCCCCTTGAGGGGCTTGGGCGAGAGACCCTTGGGGTCCCACGTTTTACCCCGAAGGGTTGCCAGGTATTTGATCTCTAGATCCTTCTTGAACAATTGCTCCTTCAGGGTGAGATAAATCAGACCCACAATGCTCTCCCCGGCAACGCAGGCCATCAGATTGTTCTCCAGACCATGGATCAGGCAGTTGAGGATAAAGCGCACATGAAAGAACTCCACATTGATGTCAGCCACCTGCATCAGGCTGTCCATGCAAATAGGAAACTCCATAAAGTATGCGGGCGTGTCCACATCCACCGCGCCCCTGTAAAACACAAGAGCATGGCTCTCTCCTTCATGGATCTCGATGGGCCGCTCATCCTGCTTCATTGCCTCCAAAGAGGCGATGAGATCACCGATGCGCTTTTGCTTCATTTCGGAAGCGGATGACGGCTTGTCTTCAAGCTCTCTCCGCAGACGCCTGATCGCAAGATCGATCTCATAGATCGCCACCAGTTTGAGTCCTGCCCGGTGTATCTCCGCAGAAGCATCCCTGTAATTGAAGGAACCTCTCTTGTCCTGGAGCTCCTGCTTCCTGGCCAGTTCCCCATACTTGATGACGAGCCCCTGCTCGATGGGAACCGTGCCTTCATTAAAGAAGAGAACCCTGTTCACGAGCACCTTTTGGTCATCGAAGATAAAAAGGAAGTTGTCTCCTTCCATGCTTTCTTCGGCGCTGGGGGCGATGTCGATCACGCCCATACCCAGCATTTCATCCAGGGAATACCCGATCTCAGGTTTCCTTCTGGAAATGGCGTCAATGGCCTGCTTGATGTGCTCTCTCTTGATCATAGCCCTGGGAACCGGAAACTAATTTTCACCACGGAGACACAGAGGACACAGCGCGGCATCGCCCAACCGGAGATACCGAAGCACTAAATCCCGAAATCCGAAACAAATCCGAATGGATCACAAAGTATTTCAAATGATCCAAACAAGCTGAACGGGCAAGATGAAAAAAAATGGTGACCCCGCGTTCTGGCCTTAAGCTTCCGGTGGACTGAACTGACAGGGTATCTCCACGGTAAAAACCGCTCCCTTTCCAATGTCGCTCTTGACCGAGATTTTCCCGCCTAATTTCCTCAGAATGCCGGCCCCGATCGAAAGCCCCAATCCTGCTCCGTCGGGCTTTGCCGTAAAAAGAGGATCGAAAATCTTCTCCAACCTGTCCCTGGGGATGCCTGGGCCGGTGTCCGCAACACTGATGCTCAGCCCCTCTTCAGTGCCCCGCGTGGTAATGCTGATCACTCCGTCTTTTCCGATCGCGGTCACCGCATTCACGATCAGGTTCTGAAAGACCTGGCGGAGCTGAGAAGGATCACTCTGGACAGAGGGGAGGGGATCCTGGTAGTCCCGATGGACCGTGATCCTGTTGAAATGAAGCTCCCTGTCCAGAAGCTCGATGATTTCGGCCAGGAGATCCTGAACCCTCACCTCCCGGATGATCGGGAGCGAAGATTGAGTTGATTTGATGAACCTGTCCGTTGCCCGGCGCGCCCGTACAAGCTCTGACCGGACCTGTTTCAAACTCTCCCTGACCTCTGTCCGGCTCTCTTCTCCCGAAAGATCGCCCTGGGCCAGGTCATCCACCCAGCTGAGCACGAGGTCTATGTTGGACAGCGTCTCGTTGACCTCCCGCACAAACCCGGAGGCCAGCTTCATGGAGGAGGCCATCCTGCTGGAGTGTTGGAGTTGCTGATCCAGAAAACGGATGTTCCTGCGCTTGGTTTCAAGCCTGGAAAAAAGATAGTTGGTCGTGAGAAAAACCGTGAGCACGATGAGCATGGCCCCAAGGACAAAGACGAATATTCCGACGGTTCGGACATTCCGAAGGGGACTGTAGATATCCTCGCGTTTGAACTCCGCTACGCAGAGCCAGGACACTTTCTCGAGCCAGGCCATCATGACGACCTTGCCTCCACGCTCCTCCAGCCTGACCCCTTTAAAGGGCTCCATGTATCTCACCTCTGATTGGCCCATGATCTTCCCGCCCCATCGCGGGGCCGTCTGAAAGATACCGTCCTTGTTGACTATATAGGCGTCTCCATCTCTCTTGCTCAGAACCTCTGCAACGAGCCCTTCGAAATAGGCCGTATCCACCGTGGCTCTCAGAATCCAGAATCCTTCATTGGTGATCTGCTTCACGGCGATAATGAAATGAGGGTCATTGCGAAATCCCAGGAACACGTCGCTGATGTAGAAATCCCTTTGCTGGATCGCTTTGAACCAGGGGGTGTCCTTGTAGTTCTTCGAAAGCAGGTCGAAGGGACCGGTATACGCCCGGTGGCGGCCTTGATCGTCGATGACACCCATATCGCTGAAACAGGGCAGCTCTTTCCGGAGCGTATCAAAAGCTTTCTTCAGGTTGCCTGGAGCCGTGAGATAGTCGAACCCCAAATTGGAGGAGAGGATCTTCAGGTCCATCGTCCTTTCCGTGAGGAAATGATCGATCGTCTCCCGGTGCTCGCTGATCTCCGCATCCAGCGCAGCAAGGGTCTTCTGCTCCAGGATGGAAACCGTGTGATAGTACATGCCGCCGCCGATCACGAGAAGAGGGATGAAAGAAGCGGCCAGAAGAGCAACCACAATGCTGTTAAAGAGCCGCCGGAAATACGGGAAATCCTTTTCCTGAGACGGACGAGAGCTCACGGGAACGGAATTTTTCTGCATCGCATCCATTTTGGCACCTACTCTATTTCATGGTCCAAGTATTGAAACACGTCTTCCAGTTTGATCACGCCGATCATTTTCTCAGCCCTGACCACGGGCATGCGTCTGAGGTTGTGAACAATCATTTGATTTGCAGCGTCCGTCAGATACGCGTTTGCCTGTGTGGTCAGGGGTTGAGGCCGCATGACGTTCTTCATGGTCTTCTGAGGGAGCGAATGGGGGTTCTGGATCAACCCTGCCCAGTCCAGGGGAATGTCGGCATCAACCTTCTGAGCCTCGTTCACAAGATCTCTCTTGGTCACGATGCCCAGGAGTCGATCTTCCCGATCCACGACGTAAACCTCCTCGATGGACTCCTCTCCTTCTTCCCGGCTCATGACCTCCAGAGCCTTGGGCAAGTCGTCCTCGGGGTGAAGCTTTGCGAAGGGATGGAGCGCTATTTCCCGGACCAGTTTTCTGGGCCAGAGCACCGGGTGGCGTTTGATTTCTTCCGCCTCGTGGGCTTCCTTGATCTTTTCCACCAGGTCTTCTATGTCACAGGGCTTCATGAGGTAGTCATAGGCGCCTTTGCGCATGGCCTGCGTTCCGGATTCCAGGGTGGCGTGTCCGGTGAGCATGATGACTTCCGTGTCAGGGGCCCACTTTTTGATCTCTCCGAGAGTGGCCACCCCGTCCAGGCCCGGCATTTTGACATCCAGCACCACCACGTCAAAGCCGCCCCCGTATTTGATGGCGTCCACCGCCTGATACCCGTCAAAGGCCGTGGTGACGTCGAATCCTCTCACCTTGAGGATTCTGGCCATGTTCGTCACAAACTGCTTCTCGTCATCCACCAGAAGGACTCGGATCTTTTGGTTCACGACGGGTTCCCCCATTTTACGAACAAACTCGCTTTGGTGGCACGGACAAGCTCTGCTTGTCCGTGGTGCATAGGGATCTATTCTGCTCGATGCGGTGGCACGGACAAGCTCTGCTTGTCCGTGGTAGCGACGGCTCTATCCTTCTCGCTCACGGACAAACAAGTTTGTCCGTGCCACCCACCGTGCCACCAGCTCGTTTATTTGCTTGTATCCTGAACAAACTCATTTCTTCGGTGGCACGGACAAGCTCTGCTTGTCCGTGGTGCATAGGGATCTATTCTGCTCGATGCGGTGGCACGGACAAGTTCTACTTGTCCGTGGTAGCGACGGATCTATCCTTCTCGCTCACGGACAAACAAGTTTGTCCGTGCCACCCACCATGCCACCATCGGTTGCAATCTTACCATCTCTTCTGTCCAGATACCACCCCGCACTTGACCAGGGCCATTCCTCAGGAGTTGCCGCAAGACCGTTTTTCACCGGATTGTTGTGAATATATTGTATCTTTTCCAACAGCTCTTTTTCATCTCTTATGTTTCGATCGTAACCAGGGCCGGCCTGCCAGAAACGAAACACCTCTCTGCTCCCGCTTTTGACGGTCAATTTCTTTAGCCACGCCGAATTTTCTTCTTCCAGAAAGCGCTTCGCCTTCCTGGCAACAGGTTGTTTGATGCCCTTCAAAAGTGCTGCGATATCGTAGGGGCCAATAAGCGGCTGAACAAGAAGATGAGCATGCTCCGGCATGATCACATAGGCGAGGAGGGCAAATTTGTGCTTTCCTCTCGCCTTCACAATGGCTTCAATCAACCATTGTTTTGCTCTGTCGCTTTTGAAGAAAGGAAGTTGTTGGTAACACGAGAAGGTCAGAAAGTGGATGTGGCCGGGATCATTGAAGTGTCTTATGGTCTTTCTTGGTGGCACGGACAAGTTCACTTGTCCGTGATATTTCCGGACTGGTTCTCTCTTCGGTGGCACGGACAAATTTATTTGTCCGTGGTCCTGTGAGCCTGAGTCTCCTCGTCCCATGGAGAATACCCCTCTTCGGTGGCACGGACAAGCTCTGCTTGTCCGTGGTGGCGCCGGCTCTATCCTTCTCGCTCACGGACAAATACGTTTGTCCGTGCCACCAACTCACTCGTCGCCAGTATCCGGAACAAGCTCATCTCTTCGGTGGCACGGACAAGTTTTACTTGTCCGTGGGGCATAGGGATCTATTCTGCTCGATGCGGTGGCACGGACAAGCTCTGCTTGTCCGTGGTGGTGCCGGCTCTATCCTTCCCGCTCACGGACAAACAAGTTTGTCCGTGCCACCAACTCACTCTTCGCCAGTGTCCGGAACAAGCTCATTTCTCCGGTGGCACGGACAAGTTTTACTTGTCCGTGGTATCGCTGGCTCTATCCTTCTCGCTCACGGACAAACAAGTTTGTCCGTGCCACCAATTTTCCCATGCCACCAATTTTTCCGTGCCACCATCCTCTACTTTGTTTGTGCCACTTCTTTCAAAAACGAAAGGCATATGAGGCTTCCGATGCCGACCACGCCCACCATGAGAAAGGCCCACTGGAGCCCCAGAGCCTGCCCAACGAATCCCATGGTGAGAGGACCTGTCATCTCACCCAGCTCCTTGTAGGATCCGGCAATGCCGAGATTGAGCGCAAGGGCGTCCTCCTCGCTCACGTCTCCAATGAACGCCTCTCCAAGAGGGGCAACACACCCAATGCCTACGGCCATCAGACAGGCTGCTCCGATGTAGAAGGGGTTGGGAAGAAAGGGGATGAAGGAGATGCATACGGTACACAGCGCAAGGCCCAGGGTGATCACTTTCTTCCTCCCCAGGCTGTCGGAAAGCCTCCCTGCAAAGGGTTGCACAGCCAGGTAGACTGCTGCGTTGAGGGCAAGCACAAACCCCGCCTGGAGTGGATCCAGCCCCTTGCTCGAAAGGAGGATAGGCAGGAAGCCGAAGAAAGCGGCCATGAAGATCATGTTGAAAAACATGATCAGAAAGATGGGCAGGGTCCGTCGATTTTTCACCGAGTCCACGAGATCCTTCAGGGCCGGGCTTTTCTTTGCTCTCTTAACCTGAGAGAGAGCCGTTTCCCCCTCCCCTTTATCCCCTCCCGCCGGGGGAGGGGAGGATAATTTTGATGCAGACTCAACAGGACGGATCACATAGGTCAGAATGATGACCGCTAGTCCAGCTGCGGCGCAAAGGCCGAAGATGGATTGGAATCCGTGGTAGTAGACGAAGAAGCCTCCGATGGTAGGAGCCAAGACATACCCGGCGTTCTTGAATGCCCCGTAGATTCCGAGGACCGTGCCTTTCCTCTCCATGAAGTAGCGGATGAGGAGGGTCATGGACATGACGGAAAAGAAAGCAGCACCGGCTCCCTGGAGCAGGCGAACCAGGATCAGCCATTGAGGAGGAATGATGAGGTAGAGCCCTGAGGCGAGGATGAAGAGGGCAAGCCCGATGCGAAGAACGGCCCACTCACCGATCTTCTTCGAGAGCAGGGCTCCGAAAGGCTTGATGAAGATCTCCGCAAGGTCATAAAGAGCGATGAGAAAACCGATGGCGATCAGCCCTGCCCCGGTCTCCTTGGAATAAGACGGAAGGTTGGCAGCCACCACATAAGCGCCGAAGGAAGTCACAAAGCCGGTCAGGCTGAGGACGATTAGGAGCAGGTTCTCTCTTCCCTTCACGGATGCCTCCTCGCGCTGGCCTGCGCCTGTTCGATGCGTTCGTCAAGTCCTGATGAAGGGCCACAAAAACACAGATAGGGTGCCCTTGAAAAGGACACCCTATCTTTCTTCCATCTTCACCTTTACTAAATGACCGGCGCCGGATGCTTCGCGGTCTTTCGCAAATAGATCTTGACCAGCTCAGCAGCGACAGGGGCCATGAGCATAAAAGGAATCATCTCGACCCAGTCCGTCAGACCAAGGAAGCTGGTCCCGAAGAACGGCCTCAGGAAAGGGATATAGACTGTAATGAGGACCAGAATCATCGAGGTTAGAACAGCCCAGTTCATCCAGCGGTTGCTGAACACCCCAACCGAAAAGATGCTGTAGTGTTCAGATCGTGCCGTGTAGGCCCTCAGAAGCTCTGAAGTACAAAGAGTGACAAAAGCCATGGTCTGCGCTGTGGCCAAGCTTTCCGGGTAGCGAGCCAGCCCAATAGAAAAAACCAGCAGCATGGCTATGGTATCTACGATCGGAATCGTTACAAGTCCTGCAGCCATCTCCCGGTTGATCACCGGTTCCTTGGTAGGTCTGGGCGGCCGTTTCATGATGTCCGGTTCGCCCTTTTCCAGGCCCAGGGCCAATGCCGGCGCACCGTCAGTCACCAGGTTCAGCCACAGAAGCATGATCGGCCTGAAAGGAATAGGCATCCCAAAGAGCATGGAAAAGAACACGATCAGGATCTCGCCCACGTTGCAGACGAGGAGGAAATAAACGAACTTCCGGATGTTCGAGTAGATAACCCGGCCTTCCTCCACGGCTGAAACAATGCTTGCATAGTTATCGTCCGTGAGCACCATGTCCGCCGTCTCTTTGGTCACATCCGTGCCTGTGATTCCCATGGCCACTCCGATGTTCGCCCTCTTGAGCGCCGGGGCATCGTTCACACCGTCACCGGTCATGGCCACCACATGGCCTTTTGCCTTGAAGGCATCGACGATCTTGGTCTTGTGTTGAGGAGAGACACGGCAACAGACTTCCACATCCTCAATCACCTCGGTGAGTTCCTCCTGGCTCATGGCATCGAGTTCCGCTCCGGTGAACACTTTGCCATGAACAGTCAAAAGACCAATCTGCTTGGCCACCGCCTCAGCCGTGTCCTTGTAGTCCCCTGTGACCATGACGCTTTTGAGCCCCGCACCCTGGGCGATTTTGATAGCGTCCTTGACCTCCTGTCGCGGCGGATCGATCATTCCCATGAGCCCGACAAAGGTCAGTTTCTGCTCCACAACATCCGAATTACAGGCTTCAGGAACGGCGTCCATAGGCCTGAAAGCAACGCTCAGGACCCTGAGGGCATGCCTTGCCAGGTCCCGGTTGACTTCCAGCACCATTTGTTTCTTCTTCTCGTCAATGGGGACGATTTTCCCGTCCTCAACAATGTGTTCGCAGAGATTGAGCACCATGTCCGGTGCGCCCTTGACAAAGGCCACAACCGGAGGGCTGTCCACCCCGGCAATCAATTTCAGAAAGTCTTTTTCTTTGGGCTTGTGAAGGGTGGCCATCCGCTTCCTGTCTGAATCAAACGGGATCTCCGAAACCCTGGGAATCAATGCTTCAAGCTTTCCCCGCCAGAGCCCGCCTTTTGCAGCCGCAACGACCATGGCCCCTTCCGTGGGGTCCCCGATCATGCGCCAGGCTTTCTCCCCTTTTTCAGCTTCGCCCTCCTCCAGTTTCGCGTCATTGCAGAGCACCGCTCCATGGAGCAGAAGCGAGGCTCCCAGATCTTTGAGGGGATCGAAGGGCTGGTCGTTGAGGGAGAACTGCCCCACAGGGCTGTAGCCTTCTCCTGAAACCTTGAAGCGCTTGCCGCCGGCCCAGCCCTGAACCACAGTCATCTCATTCTGTGTCAGAGTCCCTGTTTTATCCGAGCAGATCACGGTCGCACACCCGAGGGTTTCCACTGCGGGAAGCTTCCGGATCAGGGCGTGGCGCCGGATCATCCTCTGCATGCCCAGGGCAAGGCAGATCGTAACCACGGCAGGCAGGCCTTCAGGAACCGCTGCGATGGCAAGGCTTACGGCCGTCATGAAAAGATTAACAATGTCCACTTTTTCAGCCGTCAGATAAGCGAGAAAACCATCCCGGAAGATCACTCCCATGTGAGTGTCCCGGATAAGGCCCCATACAAAAATGATCCCGCAAACAGCAAGACACCCGATGCCGAGCATCTTCGCCAGTTGATCGAGCTTGTTCTGGAGAGGGGTCGGCTCCGCTTCGTAGGACTGGAGCATGTCGGCGATCATCCCGATTTGGGTGTGCATTCCCGTCCCGGTCACAATTCCTTTGCCGCGGCCATAAGTCACAAGGGTGCTCATGAAGGCGGAGTTTTTTCTGTCCCCAAGAGGGATCTCCTTGTCCAGCACAACAGCGGCCACCTTTTCCACAGGCACAGATTCCCCTGTCAGGGAGGCTTCCTCGACTTTCAGGTTGTAACCCTCAACCAGCCGCATGTCCGCAGGCACGTAATTGCCCGCCTCGATGAGGACGATGTCGCCGGGCACGAGTTCCCTGGAAGCAATGGTCTGCTGGTGCCCGTCGCGGATGACCTGGGCATTCGGGGCTGCCATCTTCTTGAGAGCGGCCAAGGGCCTGCTCAGCCTTTGACTCCTGAATTACCCCTACGACTGCATTGATGACCACGATGGTCATGATGGCAATGGCGTCCACATATTCGCCCAGGAGCAGCGACACCACCGCGGCGATGATCAGAATGATGATCAGGAAATTGTTGAATTGATCGAGCAGCATCTTCAGAAAACCGGGTCTAGGTTTCTCTGTCAGCTCGTTATACCCGTGTTCCTTGGTCCTCTTCTCGACCTCTTTGCTGCTCAGCCCGTTTTCAATGTGAGTCCCAAGACGATTTGCCGTTTCATCATGGGCTATGCAATGGTAAACTTCGTCAGCCATAACAATTCCCCTTCCTGTGGTTTCATGCTGCTACAGGTATTAATCCTCTCGAAATAATATCGATGGTTCGCTCCCCCTCACCCTGCCCTCTCCCCCAAGCGTGGGGGAGAGGGTTGGGGTGAGGGGGCGTATGCTTGTCAAGAAAACTGCAGGACCGTTTATAACAGGTTGTTATTTCTTTTCACGACAGCAGAAAGACAACAACGCAGAATGTCAGGGCAACAAGCCAAATGGTGTGACTAACCATTCCCTTTTGAACAGGATGGAAATGGGCATCCGGTCTTTTGTGGCCATTGGCGCACACATACTGGGCCACCTTTTGTCCGGTCTTCTTTTGTTCCACCTTTCTTCGTTCCACCCGGGCGCCGCAGGGCTTTCCTTCCTCATCCGCCTTGTTGCAGGTCAGGCGGCCGCCCACGAGAAGACTCACGATGTTGTAAATCCAGTTCCAGCTCACCGAAATGATGAGAAAGGAAAGAAAGAAGACCAGGGAATGGGTTTTTGTCACCCCCATGCCCGCGAGAGAGTCGCCGATCCGCGCCGGATTGAGAGGCCCTTCCACAGACCCGAAAAGCCCGAGATAGTAGAGGGGAAAGCAGAGGATCATCACCAGCGTGGACAAAGACATTCGAACAAGACGCTTGTGGACAAAGCTCAAGCCATTCCACCATCTCCAGAACGGGTTTCCCTGGCCATAGTTTTCCATGGTTGTCATCATAACAACTGCGTCACTCCAGTCAAATTGTTTTTAAGGGGGTGTGGGCCCTGGCCGTCACAGGGCCCACAGAAGAGATGAAGTCGAGCAAAGAACGGCTAGCCGGCAAGTCGCTTCTGCAATATCCGGCCACATCTTGTACGCTGAGTAGGCGGCCAGGATGCAGCAGTAAATCGGAACCGCCCACTTCCAGAAGACCTCGGGAATAATCCGGGTTGTGTAAGGCGCTCCCACCGCAGCCACGACCGTTCCGATCACAAAGCTCGGGAGCAGCATGTAGTCCACGATAACGCCCACGCTCACCAGCGCAAACCACGTGACCACAGCGGCAAGGCAGGTCATGCCTTCAGCAAAGGAGGTGACGGCCACCATGCTTTTCACAGGGACACCGGAAATAAGCCCGCCCACGGTGATCACAGGTCCGTAACCGCCGCCTCCGACCCCCTTGTTAAAGCCTCCCACAAAGGCAAAGATCCACATCAGATTCGGTCTGTACTTGGCGTATTTGATGGCGGTCATGATCGAGCAGGCACCCATCACGACCAGGAGAACGGTCACGTAGAGTTTGATCCAGAACTTGTGGAGCTGGAAATAGTTGTAAACCGCGGTGATGGAGATCATGGTCGCAATCATGCCTGTGATGGAGATCAGCAGGTCAGCTTGGTGGTTTCATTCATGGGCCTCAATTTCCATTCCACGTTTTCGAATTCCCCGTGGATCAGACCCGACACAAGCCCTGTCACCATCTCCGTGATCATGACGAGGGGAACCACCTGCTTCGGGTCAAAGCCCGCAGTGAGCAGGAGAGGCGTGAGAGCCGTTCCATACCCCATTCCGCCGGCCGAATCCATGTACTCAAATACGGCGCAGAGAAGAACCACCCACCAGACAATGGTCCAGTTGTCTGTCCCTACCAATCCCTTTTCTATTGAAAACGCTGAAGGGATTCTCTGGGTCCATTCAAAGGGGTTCCCGGCCAGCCATATGGCGGCAAAGAAAAGGACAACGTATAGCACCGCATACTTGATCAGGGTTCTCCACTTTTCGCCGCTGATGATTGCCCTGTCGCCCATGGTGGGCTTTTCTTTTTCTACTTCCCTGGCAATTTCCCATCCCATCTTCTTCTCAGTTTTCTGTTCCATTCAACACCTCCTTGAACGCAAGTCTAACAATTTTATCTGAACTCCTGAGTTCCAAACTGCACACTCTTGCCGACTTTGCGGTTTTTCGAAAAGTTCTCGTAATTAAAGCATTCAAGATATATGCCAGCTTTGCGCCTATAACAGGCCGGTCCTCCAAGTCTATTGAAATGCTCAAGAATCCGCAATGAAAGGCTCGAACCCCATCAAAATCCATACCCTGAATAGGGCTGGCCGGAAGGGATTTGTAAACATCAAGATTACAGCAATGACCTTTGGGGATGGACAGATGCGGACGGGCAAATCCCCCTTCAGAGTTTGTCCGACAGCATCAGAGATCCCTCCCCCTCGATGGGGGAGGGCGAGGGTGGGGGTGGAGGAGGTGCAATATATTCTTCAGCTTCATGGTTTCCCCCTCCCCTTTATCCCCTCCCACCAGGGGAGGGGAAATGAATTGTTGGACAGGCTCACAGAGGGGATTTTCAGCGCATGCATTCGGGAAGCATTCCACAGATGCAGCCTTTCTGTGCAGATGATTCAAAGCCCAGGGTCGAAACCCGCTGGGTTACAGAGACTGTCATCAGGGATGAGACGAATCGGGGATTTCAGAGTGGACTTTGACTCTGCTCGATTCCGCCCTAGAGCACAGCACACAGGCACTATAGCCTATGGATCGCGGAGTCTGTTTCCGGTGCACCGGAAGGTGGCACCTCTTTTGCAATGCTCACTTGCAAGAAGACGGTCCCGAAAAACAATCAAGCCGTCACTCCCGCGGAGGCGGGAGTCCAGATAAACAGTAACAAGCTGGATTCCCGCTTCCGCGGGAATGACACCAATAAACCTGAACCGTTCTCTTTCAAAAATTTCGGGAAGTTAACCTCTAACAGGTCTTACTCGGATCATGAGGCGAAGAAAGGTTGACGAAATCCTGTTGCCCTACGAAGACGGGATGCCCCTCGATCCCTCCGTGAAGATCGGGGACAGGATTATTACTGCCATAGAGCTGATGGTCGGAAACAACCTGAAGCAGATTGCCGTGGTGAGAAATCAGAGGCCTGTGGGGATGGTTCGGCTCGAAGACGCCTTTAAGAAGATCGGCCTGACCATGACCGAAGAACAGGCAAGAGGGTCACAGTAGCTCAACCGCTTTGTTGCTCATCCCGCATCCAATACGGATGCGTCTTCCTCCAAACGGGCGGAGCCACGGGGCTCCGCCCCTTCCTTTTCAGGCGTCACCGCTAAGGCGCAAAGGACGCAGAGAAAAGCTTTTTCATTTGCCCCGCCCGCGCGAGCGGGGCAAATGAAAAGGTTAGCCCTTAAGAGGTTGCATAAAGGACAGAGTTATGTTGGCTTGGTTCCGACCCGAAGTGTTAAAGTAGGGTTCCACAGAGGGTATTTTCGCCTTTCGTCCTCTCCCGAAAGGCGAAAAAATAATCTCCTCTCTGCGCTCTTTGCGCCTCTGCGGTGACGCCTTCTGGTCCTATTCGGCTTTCTGTTTGAACTGGTCGGCCTCGATGCCCGCCTCTTTCATGAGCCGGTGCAGATACTGCCTCTGAATCCCGGCAATCTCCGCCGCCTTGCTGATGTTGCCTCCGCTTTCTCGCAGAAGAGCCATGATGTACTGATTGTGAAAGAGGCTGATCATCTTATCTTTCGCTTCCTTGAAGGATAGGCGTGCCACATCCTCGCTGACTTCGGGGAAAAAGGTGGCTCCCTCACGGTCAAGGTGCAGGTCTTTGACCTTCAGGGTGTCTGTGTTGCAAAAGATGACGCCCCGCTCCATGATGTTCTCCAGTTCCCTCACGTTGCCGGGGTATTCCCGCCCCATGAGCGCCTGCATGGCCTCGGGCGAAATCTCATGGATACCCCTGCCGTTGACCTGGGCATACTTCTTCAGAAAGTGATAGGCGAGAATCGGGATATCCTGCTTCCGCTCCTTTAGGGTGGGAAGATCAATGTTAACCACGTTCAGACGGTAGTAGAGATCCTCCCGGAATCGCTTCTCACTGATGTCGGCCTTGAGATTGTGATTGGTGGCGGCGACAAAACGAATGTCCGCTTTCTTGGTGATCAGGCTCCCTACGGGCTTGTACTCTCCCTCCTGGAGAAGCCTCAGGAGCTTGGTTTGCATGTTGGGATTGAGATCCCCGATTTCATCGAGGAACAGGGTCCCTTCGTGAGCCTCTTCAACAAGGCCTCTCTTGTCTTTCCAGGCTCCGGTGAAAGCCCCTTTCACATGACCAAAAAGCTCGCTCTCGATCACCTGCTCGGGAATCGCGGTGCAGTTGATGGTGATGAATTTCTTGGAACCTCTCAGACTGTGCTGATGAACCGCTCTTGCTACCAGCTCTTTCCCGGTGCCGCTTGCACCCGTGAGCAGGACGGTCGCCATGGTCGGAGCCACCTGCTTGATTCTCTCAAAGAGCTCCTTCATCACGGAAGTTGATCCGATGAGAGGAGGAGTGCTTTCTTTTTGAGCCAGGGCCTGTCGAAGGGAGAGGTTCTCCCGGACCATCTCCTGCCACGCCATCACCTTCGAGATGGTCAGAAGAATTCGCTCTCTCCTGAAAGGCTTGGTGATGTAATCATAGGCTCCTTTCTGAATGGCCTCCACGGCATTTTCAATGGTCGCAAAGGCGGTTAGAATCACGACCGTCACATTCGGATCCACTTCCTTGGCCTTTTCAAGGAGCTGCATGCCGTCCATCTTGGGCATTTTCAGATCCGTGATGACCATGTCAAATGGGTTTGCCTTGAAAAGCTCAAGAGCGCGATGCGGATCAGACTCGGTGACCGCCTCGTAGTCCGTCTCCTCGGTGATGATTCTTTTCAGAAGGACCAGCATGTCCTTCTCATCGTCTATGATTAGTATTCTACCGGGCATCAACTTCCTCTCTAAATCCCCCTGTCCCCCCTTTTTCAAAGGGGGATCGAGGGGGATTTAGCTCTGGGTCAAGAGCTTGATGGTAAACGTTGTTCCTCTGGGTTTGAGCGAAGCGGAATCATTGCTGGCGCAATCAAACGTGCCTCCATACTTGGCGATGATTCCATAGCTCACAAAGAGGCCCAGCCCTGTTCCCTCTCCCTCCGGCTTCGTCGTGAAAAAGGGCTCGAAGATGTGGTCCAGGTGCTCCGGTTTGATGCCGATGCCGTCATCTTCGATTCGGACGACCACCTTCCTCGTGGATCTTTCAAGCCCGGTGCTGATTTTCAGTTTTCCTCCTGAAGGCATGGCCGCCGTCGAATTGTTGATCAGGTTCAAAAACACCTGCTGGAGCTGTCGGGAATCTCCTACCACCAGCGGCAACTCCTCCGCAAGCAACTGGCTCAACTCAATCCCGCGCATATCCAGGGTGTGCCTGACCACCTTGACAATATCCTCAATGCACTGATTCACATCGGCGTATTCCGAGCCTCCCTCTCCGAGCCGGGCAAAACTCAGAAGATTTTCCACCACCTGTTTGCAGTGAAGACCTTGCCGCTCAATGGTCTTCAGGTCGTCATAGGCCTGGGAACCCGTGTCCGTTTTCCTCAGGAGAAGATCGCAGAAACCGAGAATCACCCCAAGCGGATTGTTGACCTCATGGGCAACGCCTGCGGCTAGGGTTCCCAGAGAGGCGAGCTTCTCTGCGTTGACGAGCTGTCTCTCGAGATTCTTGTTTTCCGTGGTGTCCCGCGCAATGCAAAGGACCGCATTTACAGCCCCTTCTTCAGTCTTAAGAGGCATGAAGTTGGCGCTGATCCAGGTGGTGTGATCCGCGAGGGAGATCTCGAATTCATCCCGGACACTTTTGCCCGCCTTGAAAACAAGCTTCACCAGCTTGAACTGCTCTTGGGCGACTCTCTCCGGGAAAAGAGAGGAGAGGCCTCTGCCTACGAAATCCTCAGGACGACCGCCGAAGAAAGTAGCGGTGAAGCTGTTCATGGACTGGAAATTGCCCTCAGAGTCTACGGTGAAAATAAAATCCTCCGCACTTTCCACCAGGGAGCGATATTTCTCTTCTGATTTTTTCAGCTCTTCCGTCCTCTGGCTCACCCTTTTTTCGAGAGCCCGGGACCACCTCATCTCAAAAAAGAGAACGGCCACTGCGGCGAAGAGGATGGCGAAGATCATCAGGCCCTGCAAAAGAAACTGTCTGAGGTGTCCCCTTTGCACGGCGTCCTCGATCTCCGATGTCGGCGCCACGACGGCAACGGACCAGAGGTGGGTGGGCTGGTGGGAAATGCTGACGGGGGAATAGGCAATCAGTTTTTTTATTTTCCCGGTGATTCCCCGGTGCCACCCGGAATAATAAATCCCTGTCCCCTCTTCTCCCTTGAGCATCTTTTCCTGCTGGATCTCACCGATGGCCCCGAGGGGAACGTCCAGGTACTTTTCCTCGCGGATCTGCATCGAGTTCTTTCCAATGAACTCGGCGTTGGGATGATACAAGAAGTTCCCCTTTTCATCGATGAGCCAGGCATACCCTGTTTTTCCTGAACGGATTTCGCTTAGAAAGGGGTTCAGGAACCAGGAGACATTGAGGTTGAACAGAAGCACCATGGGAGACTCTGCCGGAAGAAGCGTTCCCATGAAAAGACCAATTCCATAAGGTTTGACCTGCGTCTCAGAGGTGAAGACGATTTCCTCCCCCAGAGTCTCGGGAGGCGGCAGGATGGTCATTCTTTCCGCCGGGGTTTCCTTCCAGGTCCAGTGCCTGTAGGGCATGAAGATGTACTCCCGGCGGGCATTGAGGTCCAGGATCTCGATCTTCCAGACCCCGCTTTCGAGCACACGTTGGAAGGATTGCTGAATTTCCCGGTAGTACGCTTCGGGATCGAACTTCTGCATGGCCAGAGCCCTCTTGAGGAGGAGGAGCTCTTTTTCAAGGAAGTGCATCTGCTTTTCAATCAGGACGGAGACATGCCGGGCCAGCGTGAGCTGCTGCTCGTTGAACTGGTCTCCGACCAGGTCCCTCATCTCCAGGGCTGTCCACAGGCCCAGGGCAAGACCGGCACCGAGGAACATCAGGGCGATGCCTGCGACGACGACGAGAACCTTCTTATTTAGTCTCGGGTGAAATTCTTTCTCCATCTTAGGACCGGCCGGCACTTTCCTGCGGGCGGAGAGGAACCCTTATTTTGTGTCTCTGAGGATTTCCAAGGGCGACCTCATCGCCATTCTTGCCTGAGCCACCCGGATCTTCTCTTCGAGGACCTGCCGCTTGGCATAGGCATCCTCGGCTTTCTTGATCATGTCATCCATGTTCGTCGGTTTCATGAGGTAGTCTGTCGCGCCGGACTTGAGCCCCTCCACCGCAGACTCTACGGTCGCATGGCCGGTCAGCATGATCACTTCAACCAGGGGATACCTGTTCTTGATCGCTTTCAGGGTTGCGATTCCGTCCATGCCCGGCATCTTCACATCCAGAATCACGACATGGATATTTTCCTTTTGCAGTTTATCAAGGGCCTCCGGTCCGCTCACTGCTGTTGCGACTTGGTAACCCTTTCTCTCAAGGAGCTTCTTGGTGGTTTCAAGAAACCTCTCCTCATCGTCCACCAGCATCATCTTCATCTTCTCCATGGTTGTCCCCCTAGTTAAAAGATCGGAGTACTGGAGTATCGAGGATGGAGTACTGGAAAAAGCGAACTCAAAGCCATATCCTTCCATCACTCCAACGCTCTACCACTCCAGCCATTCTCTTATGCTGCCGCGGGCAGAGGCAACGATTGAAAGAGTTAATTCTCTTTGCGCCTTTGCGGTGAACCCTCCTGCGGTGCTGCAGGGAGCCGAACCGTGAAGGTCGTCCCGACCCCTCTTTCACTGCTCACTTCCATCACCCCACCCATGCTGTCCACAATCCCGTAACATACCGAAAGGCCCAGCCCGTTCCTTTACCCACGGGTTTGGTGGTGAAGAAGGGAGCGAAAATCTTCTTGAGGTTTTCCGGGCTGATGCCGATACCGTTATCCGTGACCGATATTTTCACCTTGCCGTTTTCATCAGGTGCTGAAGCAATGACCAGCTCGCCTCCCTCGGTCCCGTGCCTTTCCATGATCGCATCCATGGCATTGTTGTAAAGATTGAGCAGCACCTGCTGGAGCATGGAAGGATCTCCTCGAACGACGGGCGTGTTGCTCCGAGATCTCTTCTCTTAACGTGATGCCGTTGACGCTGGCTTTCTTGACAATCATGCTGGTCACTTCAGGGATAAACCCGACAAGATCGATGTCCATCGATACCGGTTCACTCTGCCTGCCGAATTTCAGGATCGCCTGGGTGATCTTCGCGCACCGCTCGATCTGCAACTTGATCTGGTCCATGGAATCTTTCAGGTCCACGAGATCCTGGGACTCTTTCAGTTCACCCCTTTGGATCATGTCGGAAAAGATTGTGTCAACCAGCGCCTGTTCCGAGGTCATGATCTGCAAGGGGTTATTGATCTCATGAGCAAATCCCGCCGCCATCTCCCCGAGTTCGGCAAGCCGGCTCGCTCTGACGAGCTGCTGGCCCAGCTGCTCTTTTTCCGTATCGATTTCTTCCATGCGGCGGACAATACTGTTCGTCAGATAAAAAGCCGCTGTGATGATCCCCACTCCGACCATGGCATTGATGATCATGATCAAGTAAGTGGCGGACCGGACGTCTCTGAAAGCATCCGCTTCCTCTCGCCTGACAACCAGCAACCACTTCTTGTCCTGCATCCAGGTGGTGGCGTAAAGGAATTCCTCTCCCTTCTGGTTTTTCTTCAAGAAGGTTTCGGCCTCCTCATGGCGCGCCGGGCCGATCACATGGTCCACGTCGATGTCCATGAGATTGCCGCCCGATCGACGCTGAGTCTGGAGAATGCCTTTGTCATTGAGGATATAGGCTTCACCGGTCTTGCCGATGCGCACCCTTTCCACCAGGTGGGTAAAATACTGGGTGTCAATGGTCGAGCGGAGCACCCATTTTCTCCCTGGCTCTTCCCGGGCGATGGCGATGATGAAGTGAGGAACCCTTCGATATCCCAGGAAGGTGTCGCTGATGTAATAGCCCTGCTTCATCACCTCCTTGAACCAGTCCTCCTCGCCGTAGTCCCTCCCGATGAGCTTATAGGGTCCCTGGTACGTCACATGAATGCCTTCTTCGTTGAAGACCCCCAGATCCACGAAGGCTGCGGATTTGTTCTGCAGGAGGTTGAAGACCTTGTAGAGGTAGATGGGATCCGCAAGATTGTCAAAGGTGTACGATTCCGCAACAAATTCGAGATCGGATTTTCTCTCCCTGAGAAACGTCTCGATCATCTGCCGGTGATCTTCGACGATCCGTTTCATGCTCGCCATGGTGCTGTTTTCGATGGACGTCGTGAAATAGTAGTACCCGATGCCCATCACGATATAGAAAGGGATCGCCGGCACCAGGATCATGGTGGCCAGAATGAGTTTTCTTAATCTGGCGTATCGGTGCTCGCTCATGGAGTGTCGTCAGCTCTTCTTCTCATCCTCTTTGTCGTGTTCAAGCACCCGGCCTGGAAATCGAAGCAGTTCCTTAATCCTCGCCTTTCGGATTTTCTGGTCATGGGCGTTTTTCTTCTCAAAGGCCTCAGCCATTTTGGTCATGAGATCCTCGATTTTTATGGGCTTCAGCAGGTAATCAAAGGCTCCGAGTTTCATTCCCTCAATGCTGGTTTCTACGGATGCGTGGCCTGTGAGAAGAAGCACCTCGGCCAGAGGTTGAATCTTCTTCATCTCTCTCAGCGTTTCGATCCCATCCATGCCGCCGGGCATCTTGACGTCCAGAATCACGACGTCGAAGAGCTTCTTTTTCATGATCTCGAGCGCTTCTTCCCCGCTCCGGGCACCCGCGGTGTCGATGTTGCGCTTCTGAAGACGATTCACCAGGGTTTCAAGAAAATCCTGTTCGTCATCCACAACCAAAGCTCTGAAATAGTCCATGGGCCCTTCCTCCTTCACCTTGCTCTGCCGCCAGCAGAGCGATTTTACCCGCCATGTCCACTCTTCGCGGTTCCAGACTCCTCTTCCCCGGGCAGGAGAAGCCTCAAGGGCTGGAATAAAAAGCATTGCGGCATGCTTTTCACCCCTCTCCACCCTCTCCCCTCTGGACTCACCCCTGCGCACCCCTGACACAGCGGCAATGTAATCAAGGGATTTTGTCGATGAGCGTCTAAACCGCAGAATGCCCGCCTGCCCTGCGAAGTGCTTTGCCGCGCAACGGTAGCCATAACACACATAGGCGTGGCGGATCTATCTCAAATCTGCCTGAGGGCATAGCGGGCAGGTCGAACAAGGAATATCGAATGTAGAAGTGAACACTTCATCATTCTGCGGTTCCTTGTTCGATATTCGACATTCTAAGTTTTCATCCGGTTACAGCCGAGCAGCAAAACACCCCGCTATGCCAAGCGTGTGTAAAGTTCGGCCCTCCAAGGTGGTGGGCAGAGTTGACTTGGAACAGAGCCCTATTTCTTTTCAGGAATCACCAACGGAATCTGGACCAAAAAGGTCGTCCCTTCACCCACCTTGCTGTCCAGGGAAATGCTCCCTCCCATTTTTTCCATGATACTGTAACTGATCCAAAGCCCGAGTCCGGTCCCTTTTCCCGCCAATTTCGTTGTGAAGAAAGGATCAAAGACTTTTCGGTGCATGTCTTCCGGAATGCCGGGTCCGTTGTCGGTCACGCTGACCAGAATCGTTCCACCGGAACGAATACTCTTTACCCGGATCCAGCCATCCTTGCCGATGGCGTCAATGGCGTTGGAAATCAGGTTCAGGAACACCTGCTGGAGCTGTGCCTGGTCGCCGGCAATGATCGGCAAATTTGGATCCATTTCCGTCCGGATATCGATGTTGTTATTCCGAGCATAGTTGTCCAGAATCGCAATGGTCTGCCTTACCGTGTCGTTCACATCCACATCTTCCAGTCTGGGCTCCATTCTTCGAGCATAACCGAGCATGTTGTGAACCACTTTCCTGGCTCGCTCGACGTGCTCCTCGATTTTCCTGATTGAGGTCTTGAACTCTTCGATGTTTTTGCTCTTCTGGAAATCCTCTTCAGCCAGCAAATCCTCCATCCAGCCGGTCTTCTGCTGGATAACCGCCAGAGGATTGTTGATCTCATGGGCAACGCCTGCAGCCATTTTGCCGAGGGCGGCCAGCTTGTCGGATTGCATCAGCTGGGCATTGAGGCTGTTTGTTCTGTCATCCGCATCTTTCAGACGTTTCACCGTGATTCGCGTTGTAAAAATCGTGGTCACGGCAATGGCCCCAATTCCAAGGAGAATGAGGAAAATGCCCACGTTCCGTGTGGCGAAGAGCCCGGTCATTTCTTCAGCCAGCTCCTGACTGATCACCAGCAGCCACTTTCCGTTGTTCAACCAGGCTCCGGCATAAAGGAGGGTCTTGCCCTGGTCATTCTTCTTTTCAATGACGTTGGTCCTTCCCCCAAAAAGGGCGGAATCGAGCTTGGACAAGGTGAGGATCTGCCCGTCAAACCGCGGTCGTGTCTGGTAGAATCCCTCGCCGTTGATGATGAACGCATCTCCGCTCTTTCCTACCTGGGCCGCCCGCACAAGGCTCCCGAACACGTCAGAATCAATGGTGGCTCGCAGGATCCAGCTGTTTTCTCCCTCCTGTCGTTTGACCGCGATGATGAAATGGGGCAGCAGCCGGTAACCCATGTACACATCGCTGATATAGGACCCTTTGCTCATCACCTCGCCGAACCAGGCTTGCTGGTAGTAGTTGAGCCCCCTCAGATCATAGGGCCCGACATACGCGAGATGCTGGCCCGCATTGTTGATCACGCCGAGATCTACGAACGCGCCGGCTCTCAGATTCATGACCCGAAACGCCTCGGCCAGGTTTTTATCCTGAATCATCTCCTGGTAGGTGTGCGTGTCGGCCATGGCCGCCAGAATGGCGAATCTCTCCTTCAGAAAAAGCTCGACCGCCTCAGCCTGGGCCCTGGCTCTGTACTGGATCTGCTCCTCCACCTTGGTCCGGTACATCTCAAAGAACTGGCTGTAGATGATGGTCCCGAGCGCGAAAAGAGGAGCAAACGCTACGAGCAGGGTAATCAGGATGATATTTCTCTGTAAGCTTGCGTAGAGCGGCGTTTTCATACCCACCCCTGCATCGGGAAGCTAAAGTGTCTCGGCAGACTCGTCGATCCTAGAACGTCGGCCACGACATAAACTGCCAGTATCCGAAGATCGTCCAGAACCAGAGAATCAGCCATGCCATGATCGTCACGGGCAGGCCGTACTTGACGAAATCCATCACGTTCAGGAGCTTTTCTCCTGTCTCAGGATCCCTGCCCATTCCATAGGCTATCGCATTGTTAGGGGTTCCCACAACGAGGAAGTTGGCAAAAGAGGATGAAAAGGCACAGGCCAGAGCGATTTTCCAGATGTGCACATTGGCCAGCTCGGCCATGGGAAGGAAAATCGGGCCGAGAGAAGCCACGGTCGCTCCGTCGCTCATGAAGTTCGTCATGATTCCGGTCGCCAGGCTGACTCCGATGAGAAGGTTATCTCCCTTGAGCAGAAAGTCGGGGAGAGCATTCACAAAGACCTGGGCCATCCACACGGCCCCTCCTGTGAACTTGAGGGCCACTCCCATGGCGCAGGCCGCTGCATACAGCCCTACGACGTCAAAGGCCACACCCTCCTGGATATCGTCCCATGTCAGGATCTTAGCCAGGAACATCGCCATGACCGCATAGAGGGTCGGACCTCCAAGCCCGAACTCTTCCCCTAGGATAATCCACGCTGCCACAAGAACGACCAGGATCACCGCCATGATCGCTTCTTTTCCGCCGAACTTGGGCATCCTGGCCACTTCGGCTTTGACGATTTCGCTCGGGTTCATGTCCTTGACTTTGAATCGCGGCTTGCAGATGAGGTACATGTACGCGCCGATACAGACGCCCATCACCGGAACGAAGAGGAAGCCGTATTTCATCCATTCGAGAAAACTGATCGGTGCTCCGTATCCCGTGAGATAACCCACCATGATGGCGTTTCTTCCCCCGGCAGCAGGAGAGCCCGGACCTCCGTGGTTGGCCGCAAAGCAAAGCCCCAGAAGAAGAAAAACCGCCAGGGCTCGATCCTTTTCAACCCCGTACATTCTGCACGTCACCTTGTAAACACCCATGAGCACCGGGATGAGCAAGGCGACCAAAGCGTGCTCGGAAAGAAAACTTGCGGCCATCGCAATCATGGGGAAAAAGAGAAAGGCGAAGGACTTGGCGCTCTTTATCCTGCTGAGGAGGATGAGGCCGATGCGTTTGTCCAAACCGGTCTTTGCAACGCCTACGGCCACGGCCAGAATGCCGAAAATGAAGAAGACGGCATCCTGCATGTAGGCTTTGGAGATCTCCTCGATGGGCAGGATCCCGAAGAGATAGAGCAGGACAGCCACGAGGATATTCGTGGCACCCAAAGCCAGAGCCTCCGTACCCCACAGGAAAACGGTGAGCGCAAAGGTGGCCAGGGTGATCTTGGCCAGTTGGGCTGTAGCCCTATCAGAGAGCAGCTTGCTGTGCTTCTGGTGCACTTCCTCCCCTGCAACATGCTTTGCGTCTTTCTTCTCTTCCTTCTTAAAGGCGCCGGGATTGAGCTTGCGGTTCACGGTGTCCGTGATCGTCTTGACGCCTGCGCTCAGCGAATAGCCCGAAGGGCCTTCCTTGCTTACAAGTTCAATCATGCTCTGGGGAGGGGGAAGGATCACCAGAATCGCGTAAACGATAAAGGCGATCAACAGGAGCACCGGCTTGTAGCCGGGCCTGTTTGCCCAGAAACTTCCTCCAGGGTTAGGGAGAACTGCTGCTTGATGATGCGCCATACTCTCCTCCATGGGTCTAGAAGATGAAGGGAGGGGAAACCTCCACCGTTCTTATTCCCCGTTCAAAGTAACTTCGCAATAAGTCCGGGTAAGTTCTATGGATTCCGGCTTTCGCCGGAATGACCAAGAGGTCCAAGTGCACGTCATTCCGGCGAAAGCCGGAATCCAGACAACACGGCGTTCCACAGTACTCCCGGATTTATTGAGAAGTTACCTAATAAGGGCGTAAGTATATTAAAGGCCACGAAAAAGTCAAACAAACAAATGAGCGAAGAGGCTCTTGCTAGAAGAAACCGTTAATGTCTTTCAACATCATGAAATGTCGGCATTTTTAGGCTAAAGAATACTGGAGTACTGGAGTGATGGAAAGAGCCAGTACTTCAGGAGTCCATCACTCCGTTCGGCTTAATCCCCGGTGGCACGGACAAACCTTTATCCGCCTGGCGGATGTTTGTCCGTGCCACCCACACCTCAGCACTCATTACTCCTCACTTTTCCTCTGTCCCTCGTCCCCGGTGCCACGGACAAGCTTGCTTGTCCGTGCTAGTGAGGGATAGCTTGATCGCCACCACGGACAAGTGAACTTGTCCGTGCCACCCACAACTCATAACTCATGACCTTTCATTGCGCTTTATGCTTTTCAACTTTAGGCACTTTAGCTCACTTTAGCATTCTATCACTTCACCTTAAAGAGTTCCCTGATGTCTTGATGAATCTTCGCCTGGTAGTGCTGATAGGAGACAGGGTTGGCCATGACCATGTCCAGCTGCCTGGTGTGAATGGTGAGAAACCCGAGGACCCTGAGGCGGCTCTTCATGAAGTCTTCGTCTCTGTCCTCAATGCGTGAGAGGAGATTGTCTTCCCTCACGCTGGCCCGGAACCCATACTCCTCCAGCAGTTCCTTCACGAAGACAACCCGTCTGACTCTTCGCTCAAAATCGGCGGCGCCGCCTTTGAACTGAAAACTGATGTAGTTCTCTCTTGCCCTCTCACTCACCAGCCCTTCCACAATCGAGAAATGAAAGCCGAGCCTTGAACTGAGGCTGCAGTAATTTTTCGAAATGATGAAATAGTTCTTCGCGCCATAGGCCGAACCGCCACCCGTAACAAGAGCCGTGTTTCTCGTGGCCTCGAACATGACGGACATCAATCCTTTTCCATCCACAGGCGGCGGCCCTTCCCACGGTTTGGCCGTAATCCCTTTCCAGAGGGCTTGCATGGGAATGGAGACGATGTTCTCAAGCTTCACATATCTTCCTTCCACTTCCTCCCGAAAGCCGTCGTCCAGATTCAGAACCCACCACTGCATCGGCACATCGCACAGCAATTGTTTGCTGGAACGCTCGGGGAACTGATGCTCTTTCCCGAACTGGAACATCTCGTGAACGGATTTCTCATGACAGAACCTCGTGATGTCGTGAAAGGTCCTGCACCTCTCTGCTTTGAATGCAGGCGCATCCGGGTCCAGGAGGTGAAGGGGAATGATCTGCTCCGCCGCTCCCTTGAGCGCATCAAACACTGGGCTCCCTTCCATGAGATTTCGTGGTTTCTCCGTCTTGAAGAGAAGCTCCTCCACGCGGCCCTCATAGATCCTGAGGCCATCGGCATCCACGGTCACGGTCCGGCCGTTTTCAAGACCTGTCATGGCACCGTCCACACCGAAAAGTGCCGGGACCCCGAATTCTCTGGAGACGTTCGCAAGATGTCCGGCAATGCTCCCCTGCTCGGTCACCACGGCAGCCGCCCTGCTGAGAAGCGTCGCCCATCGGGGAAGGGATTGCTCGGCCACGAGCACGCCTCCTGCCGGGAACTGGAGGGCATCCATATCCTTGCGGGCAATGAAGACAGGCCCGGACCCGACACCCGAACCGGCCGTCACCCCTCCTTTGAGAAGCACCCTGGCACGGCCTTCATCCTTTGCCTCCAGCCGGCTTTTCGCGCTCTCCGCCTTTTGGAGTAGCGGCCGGCACTGCAGAATAACAACGGAGCCGGCTCTGTCCACGGCCCACTCAATATCCTGTGGCCTTTGGTAGTAAGCTTCGATCCGAACAGCGAGGCGGGCGAGTTCCTTGGCCTGGTCATCCGTCAGCGAGGCCGAGCGGCTCTCTTCGCCGGTCACATCCAGTCGGCAAACCCCTTCTTCAGGGTAGCACACGAATTTCTGATCCTTCACGGGGATGGCCCTTTCGCGGACGGCCATGGAATCGCCCCTTGAAACGACGAAAAGATCCGTTGCCGCACTCCCGTCCACGACCGCCTTGGGAAGCCCCCACAGGGAGTTGATCACGACACCGTCGTCCCGGATGTCGAGGGGATTTCTCGAATACATCACTCCGCCGGAGACGGCATCCACCATCTGCATGCACCCCACGCCCATGGCCACCTCTTCATCCCGGATCCCCCGGTTCAGGCGGTAGGTCATGGCCGTGAGGCTGTACTTGCTGGCCACCACGTTCTTGTAGGCTTCGAGAAGGTTCTCCCTGCTTACATTCAGTTCTGACCGGTATTGTCCGGCAAACGAGGTCCCCGGCATATCCTCCCCAAGGGCGCTGCTCCGCAGGGCGACCCGCACGCCATCCCCTGCCTCCTCTTCCAGCAGCCTGTACTGGTCCAGGATGGCTTTTTCGAGATCCGGAGGGACCGGAGAAGCCATGATCCGTTGCTGGATCGAGGCGCTAAGGCCGAAAAGGTGATCGAGTTGATCCACGTTGGTCGACTGGATGAGTCGGTCGATCTCCGCCTGCAGGTCGCTGTGCTTCATAAAAAGATCATACGCTGTCGCGGTGATCGCGAATCCTCCCGGTATCCTGAAATCCACCTGCTTCCCGATCTCGGCAAGACTCGCGATCTTGCTTCCCACCAGGTCCGCCATGCTTTTGTCCACTTCCCGGAGAGGCTTGACCAGCACGCCGTCGTGGGAAAGCTCCCCTGGGCGGATATAGGGATTGATCTTCAGCTGGATCTCTTTGAAGCGGTCGAAGAGAGCAGGGTATTTCCCCGGCGCAAGGTCGTTCAGATTCTTGACAATCTGGAAAACGCTCGTGGAAACGCTCGTGCACCTGGATCGGACAAAAGACATCCCAAAGGGCCAGGTCCCCTTCAGGGCCTCTTCCATCTCAGCCATGATGTCGAGCGCCTTGTTGTTGGCATTGAGAAGGAGCTTGAACAGATGGTAGCGGCCCCGAAAAGCCAGGCGCAGCTCTTCCGGGCTCTGTGGCTCTTGTTTGGGGCCTCTGCGAAGAAGCGATATCAGATGCTCGAACACTCCCATCTGCAATTCCCACCTTGTCTTCAGCGTAATGCCTCACCCCCACCTTGCCTCCCCCACACGCGGCGCAAGCGCCCGCGCTGCGCATCAAGGGGGAGGCAACCCCTGGTAATCAATAAGAGTTCCCCTCCCCTGGCGGGAGGGGTAAGGGGAGGGGGTAATTCTTATTATAACTTACCTTTCCGCCACAAAAAAGCCGAAGGCACGGAATGGCCTTCGGCTCTGCACGGTTCACAGGCTCCTTCCGTCAATGTCCCAGCTTGAGTCCCCATCCCTCGAACATGAACAGAATGGCGAACCCATACCAGAGGGTGTAAATGACGTAGAAGAGAAGAGAGACGAGGACCGTTCCCCATCGGTCGCCGATGTTTTGAGGCTCTATCGTGTAATAATTGTAAGAACACTCTATCGCTTTTTTCTGCGTAAGGACAACAGCCTTTGCCTCTTTAAACTTTTTTTGCCTGCTCAGATCCCTGTCCATCTCTGTAAACGCTTCCCACCAGTTGTAAAGAACTCTCCTTTCCTCATACCCGTACTTGCCGGCCACATGCTTGCCGTCATTCTTGTACATCGCGTCGGCATCCCCCAGAGCGTTTTGGAGAATTTTCTCAAAATCGCCTGTGACCTTGAGCTCCGCACCTGAGACCGTGACTTCGGCGCCGCTTGCTTTGAAAAGAGCAGAGGTCTGCTCCGCCTGTTTTCCGTCCGCCATTTTCAGGTTGATGCTCACCGAGGTTCCTTTGAATTTCTTCGCCTCTTCGCTTGCCTTGGGGATGTAGTAGGCGGATCCTTTTGAAATGGTATTGTAGAGGTTATCCAGGTAATCCAGGGCATTCTTCCCGTTGTACAGAGGCAGGAAGAAGAAAATCAGCACAATTACAAACCCTATCATCAGACCGAAGCCTGTATAGAATTGTTTCACATTAGCGACCGTACTTAACTCCTCTCCCTTGAGGACTCGAATGTTCTTCAGGAAAGTTCCGATGACCCAGACGCCGAAAATACCCACCGTCAAAAAGAAGGCGACGATGCCGATGTTTTCGAGGAGCGCTCCTGTCTCCTTGGAGATGGGGAGCACTTCCATCGCCCCTAACTTGGACGGCAGAGCAAAAATACGATTCACAAAGCCCGCGAGCACGGCCATGGCGTAAAAGCCGCGGATCGTGATCCCTGTGACGACCTTGGTCACCATGGCTCCGATCTGGATGCCGAACAAGGACCCCAGGAGCATACCCATGGCCAGGGTGTAGAAAATGAAGCCGTAAATGGCGTACTGGGTCACGGCCGCAAAGCCGGCCGTGAAAATGATCTGGAACACGTCCGTGCCCACTGTGGTCATCGAGGATACGCCAAGGACGTACACGAAGATGGGGAAGGTCAGAAAGCCGCCGCCCACTCCCATGATGCCTGCCGCAAGCCCCACAAGGGCGCCGCTCAGCACGAGGAAAATCCATGAAATGCTTCGACCGCCCGGGGTGAAGTCGTGATCGAACTTGATCATGGGCGGAACCTTCACGCCCTGGATCTTCTGGGGCAGGCTCCCCATCTCGGTGCCCTCATCCTTTCCGCCGTGGGCTCCCTGACCTGCGCCATGGAAGTCCTTCTTCTTTTTGAGATTGCTCGCTTTCAGAAAGTCGATGAGGGCGTAGAAACCGAGGAACCCGAGCATCACCGCGTAAATGACCGTGATAAAGGCGTCGCTCAGAACCGGGTTGATCTCGTAGAGGACGCGGTTGATGAGGCCTCCCACCGTTGCCCCGATCATGGCGCCGATCAGGAACACCGCGGCCAGAGGGATGGAGACATTGCCGAGTTTCCTGTGGATCACGCTGCCCATGATGGCCTTGGCAAAGATGTGAAAAAGATCGGTCCCCACCGCAAGGATCCCCTTGATGCCCGCGCTCATCATGGCCGGAGCAATGACGAATCCTCCCCCTGCTCCGATGCAGCCGGTGATCAGGCCGGCAATCACCCCGATGAGGATCGAGGCCACGAAGATGCCTGTGGAATAAAAGGCCGGGCTGTAAGCCGTCTTCCCACCCAGGAACTGGGGAATCGCTTCCCCCACCTGGTCCGCGAAAGCAATACATCCGATGATCGCGGGCAGGGTGAGCAACCCCAGCAACAGCATTCGTCTTTTGTCCCCAAGAATGACCCGGGAGACCTCCAGTTCCCAGGTGGCGTGCGCTCTGGCACCCGCCATCATGAATTTGCCCCACTCGTTAAAGAACCCCATAGGCCCTAACTCCTCTCGTGAATTCAACCACCTTTCATGGGTTGCTGTTCAGCCCCCTCACCCTTACCCTCTCCCCGGGGGGAGAGGGCAGGGTGAGGGGGAACATCCTAGTGTCGGAAAGAACATCCCTTTTGCCTAGAGTCTTCCCCTTCCTTTTATTTTTTCGAGCTGGATCGTTCGCCTCTTGTTGGCGTCCTGAAGTTTGTACAGAAGGTCGTCAATCTCCACGGGCTTCATGAGATAGTCGAAGGCTCCGAGCTCCATCCCCTCAATGGCGACTTCCAAACTCGCATGCCCGGTGAGCATGATCACCTCGATGAGAGGATAGTTTCTTTTGATCTCTTTCAGCACTTCAATGCCATCCATCCCCGGCATTCTCACGTCAAGCACAACGACATCAACAGGACTTTGCTTCAAGAGAGCAAGAGCCTCTTCTCCGTTCTTCGCTCCAAGGGCATTAACGTTCCTCTTCTGAATGCGTTTTACTACAGTGTCCAGGAAATCGACTTCGTCATCTACGAAGAGCACATGAAAACTCTCCATTCCACATTCCTCCTACCCCATACAGGGTCTATGATTTGGGTCACCTGTAGGCTGTACGGTCTAATTGCGTTCTCCTCCACCTCTTTTGCCAAATGCAAAACAGGTGGATTTCCTCTTCCGCTCCCTCTGTCAGGGGGATAGTGGAGAACCCGGCGTCGTCACCCCGCAATCTTGGCCGCAGAGTCTTGAATTTGCGACTCTGAGATTTCCCGGTACGTTCTAGCGGATGAAAATTTCCCTTTTGTTGTCCCGGCTGTCCACGATGTAGAGCACTTTGGCTTTCTTCTTAAGATCTTCTTTGAGTTGCGGCATCTTTTCCCGGTTCACGTCGTACATGCGGATATAAACGTACCGATGGCCTTCCGGCGCCTTCTCGTAGGAACTCAGGATCGAGGCCATTCTTCCGCCGTAGGCTCTGATCACGTCCGCCACGTCCTTGATGGATCCCGCCCGATCTTCCAGCAAGAAAGCGAATTGGACTCCCTTTTTCCCCACACCGGTGAGAGAAATCAGAACCTTGAAGAGATCGGTCTGGGTAATCGTCCCGATCACGTCTCCGTCCTTATCCACCACCGGCATCCCCGAGATTCTGGCCTGGAGCAGGAGCTCGGCAGCTTCCTCTATGGTGTAGTTGTATGGAACCGTGATCGGGTTCTTGGTCATGATCTCCCGGACCTTGATGTTGGCGATGAGATAGAGCAGTTCGTGAGCTTCTAGGGCTGTGGCGTCCGAGGGAGAAGCCCTTTTGAGATCCCTGTCGGTGATAACTCCTACAAGCTTCCCTTTTTCCAACACGGGAAGGTGCCGGATGTTGTGTTCCTTCAAGAGCTTTGTGGCATCCAGCATGGAATCATCGGCGTCCACGGTAACCACATTTGGGTTCATCCAATTCTCAACGAGTAGCATGGTCTATCCCCCCTTCTTTTTAAAGGTTCAAACCGGTATCAAATCGAGCAGGCAAACCAATCCGCCTGCTTTCCCTGCACTATTCCCGGAAATGGAATCAGTCCCTGAGAAACGCTTTTCAGGACAAAACCTCGCTGGATGATTATTGATTTCGGTTGGAAATTGATGAAACATACTATTCTGAAACGGAAGTGTCAACCCTTCGATTATCCAGGTCAGGGTTGACCCTGAGCCGTTTCGGAGGGGCAAAGAAACGGCTGTCAGCGGTCCGTGGTCGGTTGTCGTTTTATGCCCCGAGCCCTCCCATGATTCTCTCCAGGCTCCCCATGCCCAGACCCAGGGCTCGGCTGGCGCACCAGTGAATTGCCGCTGCGATGAGCGCGCAGGCAGGAAGGTGGATGACCCAGGCCATGATCAGGTTCTTTCCGAGAATCCACCAAGGGGTTGCTCTCTGGCCGCCTGCTCCTGTCCCGAGGACACAAGCCTTCACAAGATGATTCGGGCTCACAGGGCCGCCCAAAAGGTTAGCGCCTGCCAGAACCACCCCTGCGGTCACCTGGGACGTGAAAGAATGGACAGGCTGAATCTTGAAGTTTTTTCCGCTCAGAATTCTGGCAATCTTCCACCCTCCGACCGGAACGCCTGCCGCAAGGCTGGCCGAGCACCCCACGATCACCCAAAGCGGGATTTGCCCTTCGCTCAATGACCCTGACGACAAAAGAAGCATCAGGATGACCGCCGCGGATTTCTGGGCATTGTTGGCCCCGTGGCCCATGCCTTCGAAAAGGAGGCTCAGCCCCTGCAGCCTTATCCACAGCCCTCCTGGCTCTCTATCAAGAGGTGCGCCAAGAGGCTTTCCGACGACTGGGTTCCCTTCCACTGGTGGGAGGGGATAAAGGGGAGGGGGAAATGAGGAACGCGAGGAATATTCACCATCTTTTCCACCCCCACCCTTGCCCCTGGTCGCCTTCGGCGCCGCCAGAGGCGGGTAAACCTCCCCCATCGAGGGGGAGGGATTTCTGGAGATGCCTGAGAGCCTCGCAAGCTTCATTCCGAACCGCGCCACCAGGGCTCCAATGACCGGAGAGAGGAGCAGGAAGAAAATCACCTTGAATAGCAGGGTCCAGCCTTGGATGACTTCAAACCCGAAGGCGGCAGCGGCTCCCCCCAGCAACCCTCCGAGCAACGTGTAGGACGAACCGGAAGGCCTTCCCACCCACCAGGTCATCACATTCCACAAGGTGGCGCTGGCCACTCCTGAGACAAGGAAAAGACACAGGGGGATACGGTTTGAGGGTTGGATGATGGTCTTTTCCAGAAAGACTTCGCTCAGGGTAACAGCCACGGCTGACCCGTAAAGCAGAGGGCCGACAAAGACCGCGGCAGTGGCCAATAGGAGAGCTCTCTGAGGAGCTATGGATCTCGACAGAACACTGGCTGCGACGAGATTGCCTCCGTCGTGCACTCCGGATACAAAAGCAAAAAACAATGCCAGCACAATGCCGAACGTAACCAGCAACTGTTCCACCTTACTCTCCGGCCTCGCGCCAATCTCCAAGGCGGAGCTTTGGCCGTATCCAAATCGAATTTTGAAATCCGAAGTCCGAAACGAATTAAAATTGATGACTCGAACAAGCGAATTTCGAATGAAAATGAAGTCAGAATCCATAACGATTCGAAAAGGCTGGATTCCGGCTGTCGGCGGAATGACGGAAATTCATTTCCGACCTGCCCGCGAGGCCACCAAAGTCAGATTCCAATGTTAAAAGATTCGCGCTACGTCTAGGTGATGTGGCTGCCGATTCTTGGATATGCCCTTCGCGTGGCAGGCGGGCAGCTGCGGTTCGCTTTTGAACTTCTTCTCCAATCGAAGAGAAACCACAGCCTAAGACTCTAAACTGCTTGCTCTCTGCTCTTTGCTCTACGCTCTTTGCTCCCTGCTTAGAGCCCTTTTAAAGCAAAGCGTGTGCCACACAAGCAAACCCTTAACCTTCCAGGTTCTTTGGCATTTCCCTGCCCGCTTTAGTTCGCTGGGATGGCTTTCGTGTCCGTGATCTTTACAGACTGTAAAAAGAAGGTCCACGGTGCACGGTACAAGGTGCAAGGCGGAAGATGCAAGGAAGCAGGAAAAATGATAAAGGACGCAAGAGGTCTTTGTTTTTTCCGCTCCTAATTAAGTTGCCACAGGAGTCATTCCAAATCCCCTCTGTCTCCCCTTTATAAAGGGGAGAAGGCGTAGAGGGCCTCCGTTAGGACAGGAAGGAGCAGATTTCGACAACCCCGATTCCCGACTGAATCGGATAGCACTTGAGGGGCGCCTATGATCAAGTCCATGAACATTGCCTGGTGGGTGCAGCGATGGAGCGAGCTTCACCCCCATAAACCAGCCATCCTCTTTGAAGGCGAGGAGATCACCTACCTTCAGCTTCACCAAAGAGCCAACCGCACCGGCTGCTGGCTCCAGTCTCTGGGGATTGAAAAAGGCGACCGGGTGGCGGTCATGCTCGAGAACTGCCCGGAATTCATCGAGCTCTACCTGGCTTGTTCTCGCCTCGGAGCGATTTTCGTCCCCGTAAACTTCCGCCTCGCCCCGCCTGAACTGGACTTTACCCTCAGAAACTGCAGGCCAAGGTTGTTTGTGTTCGGGAGCAATTTTGCGGAAACCGTGTTTGCTCTGAATTTGAACCAGCGCAGACCCCTGATGGAACTCGCTTGCCTCGGGAAGCAGTCCTGCTCATCCGACGTCTTTGACTATCACAGCGGCGTTGTGAACTTTGAGGGGCAAAGGCCTTTTCTCACAAAGTCCCTGGGGCCTGCAGACCCGGAAGAACCCCAGGTCATCATGTACACCTCCGGGACCACCGGCCAGCCGAAGGGTGCCGTCCTTTCTCATCGCAAGACCTTCTTCAACTGTCTGAACGCGGACATCTTCTTCAAGCTCCATTTCGACGACATCATGCTCATCGCTCTCCCTCTCTTCCATTCCGGAGGGCTCTTCATCCAGGCATCGCCGATCATGTACAAAGGCGCCACCATGATTATTCATCCTAAATTTGATCCTTCCCAAACCTACAAGGACATTGAAAACTACAGGGTCACAAAGTTCCTGGGCGTTCCCACCGTCTACCGGACCCTTCTTAAGGTAGCCCCTTCGGAACGGGGAAATCTTTCTTCGCTGCAGGTCTCCGCCATAGGCGGGGAAAAAACAACCCCTGAGCTTCTTCTTCAATGCAAAGAGGCCGGCTTTTCTCTCCGCCAGATCATGGGGCAGACGGAAACATCCATTCTTCTGTGGGCCTCGGAGGAGGAATCGTTGCGGAAGCCCGGTACCGTGGGGAGACCGGTCTTCCATGCGGAGGTGGGCATTGTAAACCGGGAAGGACGGGCGGCCAATCCCGGCGAAGTCGGGGAGATCGTGGTCCGCGGTTCCATCATGATGAAAGAGTACTGGCAGGATCCGGCGCGCACCGAAGAGACGATCAAGAACGGCTGGCTGAACACAGGGGATCTCGCCCGCATGGATGAAGACATGTATTTTTATCTGGTGGACAGGGCCAAGGACATGTACATCTCCGGCGGGGAAAACGTCTATCCCGCCGAAGTGGAGAAGGTTCTAAGGGAACATCCTGCCATTGAAGACATCGCCATCATCGGTGTCCCTGATGAAGTCTGGGGAGAAGCGGGACACGCCTTCGTGATCGTCAAACAGGGCTTCACTCTTCAGTCTGAGGAAGTGATTTCCTTCTGCGAGGGAAGACTGGCCCGCTACAAATGGCCCAAGCAAGTCACCTTCTCCGGCGACTTCCCGCGCACATCGCTCGGCAAAGTCCGCAAAGGAATGCTCATTCAGAGTGCACCTCAAGCATCCAACGGAACAAGGAGTCACCCTAGAAAACCTGCTTGAAGATTTGCCTTTGCGACTATCCAATCGTTCACAGCCCTGAAACTTCCTTTTTTCTTACCACTAATCCAAAATTCCCTTGAGTTCGGGGTAACCATATGGTAAATGGTACCATATGCGTGCGAGGCTCATCTATCGAGAGAAGTTTATATACGCGGATGGTGCGATTCGAGAAATGGTCTTATGGCAATTGCCGGCGACACCCAATGAGAGGCCCGGCACATTGAAATATCGCCTCTTTTATGGAACTGCTGATGGCACCTGTCTGCTGCGTTACGACAATGAGGAAAGCAAAGGAGATCACCGGCATGTCGTTGGGGTGGAACAACCGTATCATTTCACAGACGTCGACACCCTGGTCAACGACTTCCTCCAAGACATCGAAAGGATAAGGGGAAACAAATGAAGAAACAAATCAGAATTGGCATAGGCGAGGCCACGGCCACAGCCAGAGGCTTTGTGGACGCGTGGAAGCGTGCCGAACAAGGGGAGAAATCACAGGCGGAACACCGACTGGTCTTCGAGGATCTAGAGACCTTGATTAAGACGCTGACGTCTGCCAGGTGGGTGCTTTTGAAAACGCTGCGCACCAACGGACCTATGAGCGTGCGCTCCTTGGCAATACAGCTAGGCCGGGATTATAAGAATGTTCATACAGATGTTCGCCGCCTTGAGCAGCTGGGCCTGATCCGCCACACGATTGACGAGAAGGTGGAAGTGCCTTGGGACGTCGTAGAAGCCCAGCTCAAGCTGGCAGCATGACTGAGGCGGCAGAAAATCATGTCAGTGCGTATTTCGACCCCACGCTGTTGAGGACAAAAGCGTCAGGGAACGCCTCTTCGAATCGGTGGATCGCCATCCAGCCTGTGCAGTGCATGGGCACCACCACTTTGGGGTCCATGGCTTTTAAGGCATCAATGGTATCCCCGATGATCGGCTCAAAAAACGGGCCTGAAAGATGGAATCCTCCCAGGACGGCGTGGACTGTTTGGGCCCCTGTTAGCTTCTTCCCGTAAAGCACCGTATTGACGATTCCTGCGTGACTACACCCTCCAACCACCACCAACCCTTTGCCCTTCAAATGAACGAATAAGGCCTGATCCTCCAGGATCGGGTCTTTTTCCAGTTTCCCATTTTTTTCCACCGCCGCATGGGGCATTCCTTTTTCAAACGAGGTGGTTCGTTCCACCTCTCCGCTGACCATGATCATCCCCTCACAGATAAAGGTCGGCCCCGCGGCTTCTATGATTTGACCTCCACGTTTTTTAATTTCCCCTCGATCCAGCATATGGGGAAAGCGATCTTTACCCCCGTCCTTGCGGGTCACATAACGAGGCGACGTAAAAGCGTGGGGATGGACCAGCACGGGCATGGGTTTGGGCATCTTTTCCAATAAAACGTTCAGAGATCCCAAGTGGTCCATGTGACCGTGGCTGAGCACAATGGCCTCGACTTCTTTCAAGTCCAATCCCAAGTGTTCAATATTATGCGGGACACCCACAGCGCTGTATCCTGTATCCAGCAGAACCGTGTGCTTCCTGCTCCCTTCAGAGACCGTCACCAGCAGAGAAAGACCATGTTCCCCAACCAGCGTGTCCCTTGAGATCATCCCTCCCTTTGCCTTGGGAGGACGCGCGACAACCGTCGTACTCTCCAGCAAAAGGTCCACGTAGTTGTCCATGAGCGTCAGCACTTCTAGTCGGTCGACGTCTTTAAGCACTATCGTAATCCCTCTCTTTCAATATGTCCGTCGTCAGTCGTCCGTTGTCCGTGGTCCGTGGTCCGTCGCTTCTTATTCTGTCTACTGTCTTCTGGATTCTGTCTCCTTCTTTAGTTCTTCCCACACTTCCTCAACCTGTCTCTTTGTCTCTTCCAACGTTCCCTCATTGTGAATCACGAAATCCGCATATCCCAGTTTCTCATCAATGGGCAGCTGGGCCTTGAGGATGCTCTCTGCTGCTTCTCTCGTGATCCCGTCCCTTTTTATCAGGCGCTCAATTTGCATTTCTCTCGGGATGTGAACAAGGAGAACTTGATGAAATTTGTACTGGATATTGATCTCAATCAGCAGAGGCACCGCGACCTGGATGATGGCATTCGGATTCTTTTCTGCGAGCTCATTGGCTCGCCTGGCCGCTTCCTCGATAATCCGAGGGTGCGTGAAACTCTCAAGCTTCTTTCTCTTTTCCATGTCCCGGAACACGATATCGGACAGCTTTTTCCGGTCGATCTGTCTGTTTGCTTTCAGCACCTGCTCCCCGAAATAGGCCACAATGTCCTTCCAGGCCGGTTTCCCTGGCTCGACGATCTCCCTGGCAATGACATCATAGTCGATGATCGGTGCGCCCAGATCTTCGAGCATCTTCGAAACGCTGCTCTTACCGCTGGCAATGCCACCGGTGACCGCCACAAGCAACCGGTTGTCTTTTCCTCGGATGGCTTCCAATTGATTCACCTCATCGTAGGCGCCCGGAAAAGCGCCTGATAGATCCTGTTCGGCCCCTGCCAAGCTGATGGGATAACGAACTCCCCGGCGGTAGAGCGTTTCCATTCCTCGCAGCGCTTTTTCCATCATGAGAGAAGGCACCGCCATGACCAGTTCATCATCCTGAGCGTGCCCGTAACGTCTTTCCCCGAAACAGGGAATGGTCAGGGACGGCTTGCCGGTCAGATAGCACCTGGCAATCGCATCGGAGCAAGAAGACTCTCCGACACAATAGAAGTTCATCACCTCGTACTCCTCGACCTGAAGAGAATTGATGAGGAGCATCATTTGAGCCGGATTCGCATAAATCAGAACGATGTCCGGTTCAAAGGGATTGTAAACGAGCGGCGCGAGGGCCACCGCCTCGTACTTTCCAAGAGGCAGCCTCTGAATAGAGGCTTCATATCTCTTCGCCTCTTCCTTCTTTTTGACCCAGACAATGCTTCTGAAGGTCCCGTCCTTATGATACTCCGGCGTGTCATTGATCCCAATGATGGAACCGCACACTGGGGACAGAAGGCCGTCGGCATCAGCGCCTACCGTCCAGTCGGAATTTCTGACCAGGTTGATTAACTGGCAAAGGGTCATCCTCCGGTCGGGCCTTCTCATGAAAGGAATCCGTTCCAGCTCTTCCTTCTTCTGCAGCATCTTGAAGGCCACGGGAAAGGATTTGAGCCTCATCAGGAGCTCCAATCGTCTCACGATCCTCTCCCAGTTTAGTTCCTTCTTCATTTTGCGACCTCTCTCTCCATTCCTCTAAATGCAGGCTTCCTGCCGCAACGCCATGAGTAAGCAGTATGCAGTAGGGAGTATGCAGAAAGGATTACTGCCTGCTGCTTACCACCTACTCCTTACTAGAACTCAGCGGCTCTAAAGAGACCACACCCCCCGGTCCGGGCTCAACTACTTCTACGTACCTAGCGAAGGAGTTTTTGGCTAAGACTCTAAAACAGATCCGTTTGCTTTTTGAAAGCAACCGCTTCATACCGGCCGCCCCTCAGAGCGTCGATCAACTCTTTTTCGCTGGTGATTTTAGAGAAAAACCGAGTGGCATAGAGGCCGACGTCAGACACCTGGTGAGCGTCGCTTCCTCCGGTTCCGGCTAGGCCGATTCCTTTCGCCACTTCCGCTGCAAAGCGGTTTTCCTTTTCCGTCACCTTGCTGTTTAAAACCTCAACGCTGTCCACCTTCTTGAAAAGAGGTCTTTCCATGGCTTTTTCCGGAGTCAGCCCCAGTTGACCGGACCCGAAAAGGAGAAAACCCCGGAATGGATGCGCCGCAATGATGAAGCCCTCCACTTCTGAAACCACGCTCCTTAGTTCATCCAGTTTGATAATGCCCTGAATCGGAGTTTCCAATCCAAAGACCAGCATGTCCCCTTGATCGGTAGTGATCTCGTTCCCTCGCAGAACAAGAAAATCGTGCTTATGACTCAGTTCATCCACAGCGGCTTTGTCCCAGAGGTAATTGTGATCTGTGAGGCAGACACCCTGCAGGCCGCTCCTCTTCGCCTCCAGGATCACATCGTCAACGCGAGCCACGCTGCAGGGCGAAGCAGGATAGGTGTGCACATGAAGATCTATGATTACCCCTCCGGCGTCTGCGGCATGCCCCTCCGTGGTTTTCCCAAGGGCCTTTTCCGAAATTCTTCCAGGCTCCGCCTTCGTCGCTCTCTCCGTGTTTTTGCTCTCTGCAGAAATCCTTTCTCTTTTCCCACCTTCAATCAGGTTGGCCGCTTGCTCGGCGGTGGCACAGCACTCCACAAGAAGATTCGCAAAATGCCTGCACCCCTTTCGCCCTATATTTTTTTGAACTTTCTGTGAAAAGCCTTTTTCAAGCGCGCAAAACCCGACAGCCTGTTGAAGGACCGGGATGGCCTTAGGACATTCAGGAGTCGTCCAGCGCTTGAATCTCCCTTCGATGGATCGGATCACCATGTCGGAGAGGCCTATGGAAACCTCGAGCTCAACCGCATAGATGTCGTCATCCAGAACGCCGTAAGCCCAGAGCGTATCCTCGTCCCTCCGCTCAATCCCCACAACCTTGTTTCGCATGAATTTAAGCATGGCTCGATCCGTCACGTCGGTAGCTCAGCCTTAGGGTGGCACGGACAAACTGAGTTTGTCCGTGGTACGAAGTGCATGGCAGTGTGCCACGGACAATCTTTCTTTGTCCCTGGTACAGAGTAAATGACGCGGTGGCACGGACAAACGCAGTTTGTCCGTGATATTAGCTCAGTCCTCATCACTCGCGGCTTCTTGTGGGAGGCTGTATCCCTTCCACCAGGGGGCTGTCCGGAGCAAAGGCAATACAACTGTCATAAAGCCTCACATTCTCCTTCACCAGCCGAGCATAATACTCCTTGGCCTTCCTGCGGTCTTCAGGGGCTTTTGCCAAGGCATCCTTGGTAAAGGAAAGGATGACCCCCTGGCAGCACTCGTCAAGCATGTTGAGCAGTTCCCCAAGGTTTTCGCGGTCTCCAACCAGGCCTTTCATGATTTTGAGCAGCCCGGGACCGATGCGAATGCCGATCGCCTTACGAAGACTCTCTATGGCATCAGGCGGAATCGCCCTGTCGCTCCGACAGACTTCTGCGCGGACCTCTGCCAGTTCAAGGTCAGGGAGCTTCACCAGGATTTCAACGAATGCATCCATCAGGGAATCTTGCAGCCGGCAGCAAGCCTTCACTGAGCTTCCGTCGATATGCTCCACGCTGGTCGATCTGTTTCTGGAAAAAAATAAGATATGGGGCATGACCCGAGCTCCTCTCGCGTCTGGGCGAGCAGACCGCCCTGTTGTACTTCCGCCTTCCCCTCCCATAGGAAGAGATCAGCGTAAGGGATGATGTTGATTGACCGGAATCATTTCACTTTTTCAACCTGCACCAGGCAGGTGTTGCAGGGGAAAGCGCCTGCCGGCGACTTTTCATCCCTGGTCAGCACATTCAAGCACCCTCCAAAATCCACGCCTTCTGCATCCGGGCGATACCACGCCCCTGCATCGAAGCTCACGACGCCCGGCATGATCCGGTCCGTGACTTTGGCCGTCACCATCATCTTGCCACGGTCATTGTACATCCTCGCTCTGTCGCCGTCGACGACGCCCCGCGCTTCCGCGTCTTCGCGACTCAGCCACACCGCATCGTCTGCAAGAGCCTTCAGGCTCGGAATGTTGTCAAATTGTGAATTGACCCTTGTCTTGGCGTGTGGGCTCACCAACTGAAGAGGGTATTTGCCCGCCAGAGGATCCCTCGTCCCTTCCCAGGGCTCGATGTATTTGGGGATGGGAGGGAGAAGAGGGTTATTCCTCTCCGCGATTTTCTGACTGTAGATCTCGATTTTGCCTGAAGGGGTTGGGAAAGGCAGATGGTTTTCTACCTGAGCGCGGAAAGCCACCCAGGGTTCCTCTATCTCGATTTGGTGAAAGCCTTTCTGCTTGAAGATCTCATATTCAGGGAGATCGGCCGTGGCCTTTACGAATGACTTCAACCATTCTTCATCAGACTTGTCGTTGTACCCTCTGATCCCCAGGCGTTGCGCGAGCTCTGAAAAAATCTCCAGATCCGACTTCGTCTCCGGTAACGGCTCTATGGCTTTGTTGAGAAAAGTGAAATAAGGGCTGCCGGACCATGGCTGTCCTATGTCCTCGCCTTCCATTGAAGTCGTGACCGGCAGAACAAGGTCGGCAAACCGTGCAGTCGGTGTCATGAACCGTTCATGGATGACAATGAACTCCGGTTTCTTGAGAGCTTCGATTCCCTTGTTCACGTTGAGAAACTGATTCAGCAGATTGCAACCCACGATATAGAGCAGCCTGATCTCACTTGGATAGCCCCCGGCTTTCCCCTGAATCAGAGCGTTGTACAGGTCGCTGATATGAATCTTCGGGCTCAACTCTCCCGGCACCGGGAGAACCTCTTTGAGAAAACCGATAGGCACACGACCGACCCCACCCGCGGTGTAGCCGCCAGTGGTTCCGATGTTGCCGCTCATGGCCGATAACACGCTCGCCGCCCGGTGGTACTGCTCTCCATAGGCGCTCCGGCCCGGAGCCCACCCGGCAATAAGGGCAGCAGGTTTGACGGTCGCATAGTCCCGGGCCAGGGCCTGAATCACATCCGAGCTCACGCCGGTGATTTCCTGCGCCCATTGAGGGGTCTTGGCTACGCCGTCTTCTTTTCCAAGAACGTAGTCTGCAAATCTTTCAAATCCGTGCGTGCAGGTCTTGATGAACCGGTGATCGTAGAGGTTCTCGGTGATCATGACATAAGCCATTGCGATCATCATGGCGGTGTCCGTGCCCGGCCTTACGGCAATCCACTGCTGCCCGAGCGCCTTCCCGGTCTGGTTCAACCGGGGATCAACACAAATGATCCTGGCTCCGGACTTTTTTGCCTGCCCGAGGTAGTAAACGGTGTCCGGACCAAATCGTGTGACGATCGGATCAAAACCCCAAAGAATGATCAGCTTGGAATGGAGAAAATTGTCCCGGGTCGTGCCTGTGAAGGCTGTTCCGAAAGTTACAAGGGATGAAAACAGGGCCGCCTCAAAAGAAGTGATCCCCCACCAGGTCGTGCAGCCTCCAAAGAGAGAGAAAAAGCGGCGGGCAGATTTGCCCATTCCTTGAAGCGGGCTGATGGAGCCTGAGTAGTCCATGAGAAAAATGTCCCTGTTCCCATGAGTGCCCTTCACCCTCTGGAGCTCTTTTGAAACGGTCTCCAGAGCCTCCTCCCATGAAAGGGGTTCAAACTTCCCCTCTCCCCTTTCCCCAACCCGCCTCAATGGCTTAGTCAACCGATCCGCAGCGTACACGACGTCCTTTTGCGCAAGTCCGCGAACACAGGCTTTGAGGCTGGGCATCGGCCGCTCGTCCGTGCCGATACCCACAATACGCCCGTCTTTAACACGGACCCTCAAGATACATCGTGCGCCACAGTCGTAAGAGCAGCTCGTGAGGACCACTTTTTCGTGTGAATCCTTTGAAGTCATAAAATCACTTTCCTTTCATCGTTTTCACGACCAGGTAGATCAGGAAGAGGACTCCCACCACGACAAGGACCCACCAGATTTCACCATAGTATCGGCTCAACAATTCTTTCTGAGTGTACAGGTAATACCCAAGGGCGGCCAGAATGATAGTCCAGAGCCCGGAGCCAAGGGTCGTGTAAAAGAGAAAGGCTTTTAGGTCCATCTTTGACAGGCCTGCCGGAAGGGATATCAACTGCCGCACCGCAGGCACAAGGCGGCCGATAAAGGTGGAGCTGTTGCCATACTTGAGAAAGTAGCGTTCCGATTTCTCCACGGATTTGCGGTTGATGAGCATCAAATGGGCGATCTTTGTGTCTGCAAGGGAGTAAATCAGCTTGCGGCCGAGGAGCAATGCGAAATAGTAGTTAAATATCGCCCCCAGCAGACTTCCCAGAATTCCACAGAGAATCACCAGGTAGACATTCAACTCGCCCTGCGCAGCCTTCCAGGCCGCAGGTGGTATAATTACTTCAGATGGAAATGGAATAAACGAGCTCTCAATGGTCATGAGCAGAGTGATGGTAAAGTAGTTGATGTTTGCCATGTACCAGTCAATGACGCTGTTGAAAGAATCAAAGATCATGCGGCTTCCTCTTTCCGGGGGTTCCAGAACTCTTTTACTTTGTCATGTAGCGTGGACCAGACTCTACTTCAATTTCCCTTTCCTCTTCAAGGGCTAAACTTCCCCCAAGCGCATTGACATCCTTTATCTGATGGTCGATAGTCCACCCTATGAGATTCATCGCAGACCTCCACATCCATTCCCACTTTTCTCGTGCTACTTCCAAGAGCCTTGTTCCGGAAGATCTCTTTGTCTGGGCCCAGAAGAAGGGGATCACGGTTATCGGCACCGGTGACTTCACCCACGCCGGCTGGCTCAGCGAACTCCAGGAGAAATTGCAGCCCGCTGAAAACGGCCTTTACCAGCTTAAACCCGAATTGCAGAAGAGACTCGCGGACAGGATTCCTGGATCCTGCTCCTCGCCTGTCCGGTTTGTGCTGTCCGGAGAGATCAGCTGCATTTACAAGCGGGGAGGAAGAACCAGAAAGATCCACAATCTCATCCTCATGCCGGACTTCGAATCCGTAAAGGACCTGAACGAGCGTTTAAGTCGCATAGGAAACCTGAAATCGGACGGACGCCCGATCCTTGGTCTGGATTCAAGAGATCTTCTTGAGATTGTCCTGGAAGCCAGTGACCGCAGCTTCTTCATTCCTGCCCACATCTGGACTCCCTGGTTTTCCCTCTTCGGCTCAAGCTCCGGCTTTGACGCGATCGAAGAGTGTTTCGGAGACCTGACCGGTCACATCCACGCCCTTGAAACCGGCCTCTCCTCTGATCCACCCATGAACCGCCGCCTCTCCACCCTCGACGATTACCTTCTCGTGTCCAATTCTGATGCTCACTCCCCTGAAAAGCTGGGAAGGGAGGCGAATCTTTTTGATACGCCTCTCGATTATGACAGCCTGCTGAAAGCGATGATTGAAAAGACGGGATTCGAGGGCACGATCGAGTTCTTTCCCGAAGAAGGCAAATACCATTACGACGGACATCGAAAATGCCGGATCAGCCTTCACCCTTCACAGACCAGAGGCTACAAGGGTCTCTGTCCGAAGTGCGGCAAAGCGGTTACTGTCGGCGTGCTCCACAGGGTCTATGATCTCGCAGACAGGGAAGCTCCCAAACTCCCAAAAGCTTTCTACAGCATCATCCCTTTGTCTGAAATCCTCTCCGAGATTCTTGGCTGCGGCCCCTCCACAAAAAAGGTGACGGCGGCCTATGAGGAAGTCCTCGCGGCCCTCGGTCCCGAACTCCACATTCTCATGGATAGTCCCCGGAAGGACATTGAACGCGCAGGAGGCCCGCTTCTGGCGGAAGCGATTGATCGAATGCGTGAGACCAGGGTCATCCGGCAGGAGGGCTACGACGGAGAGTACGGGGTGATCCGCCTTTTTGACGAGGCGGAGAAAATGACCCTCCGGGGACAGGCGGCGCTTTTCAATACACCGGTGGAGACAACGCCGCCTGCAGAGGAGAGAACTCCCCTTCCTCTAAGTCTTCCGACGCGAGAAGTGCACGAACAGCCTGAACCTTACCAGACGTTTCTCTTTGATCCGATTCTCGATCCGCTCAATCCGGCGCAAAAGGAAGCCGTGCTCCACCAGGGGAGCCACCTGCTGATCGTTGCCGGGCCCGGCACCGGCAAGACCATGACGCTCACTCACAGGATGGCTTATCAGATCCGTAGCCAGCTTGCATCGGCCGAGGAGATTCTCTCCCTCACCTTCACCAACAAGGCTGCAGCAGAAATGAGGAAAAGGCTGACGGCTCTTCTCCCCAAAGAGCATCGCGCTCAAATTCAGGTGTCCACCTTCCATGCCTTCTTCCTGGAGGTCCTCAGGGAAAAAGGATCTCTCCTTGGGCTTCCCCCGGATTTCGGCCTCTTTTCAGAAACAGATTCTGCCGCGCTCGCCCAACAGGTCCTCTCGGAATCGAAGAAAGGGATTCGAAGTGTCTCCAGGTTCCCAAGAGAGCTCCCTCGCCTGAAGCTGGCTTCCCTGGATGAGGGCAAAAAGAGCGATCCGCTCTTTGATCTTTTTCACGAGTACCAGCTAAAGCTGAGGACCTTGAGGATGCTTGATCTCCATGACCTGGAAGTGGAAACCCTTCGGCTCTTTCAAAACCATCCTGAGGTTGCCGCCGAGCTTGGAAAACGCTTTCCTAAGATTTTCGTTGACGAGTACCAGGACACCAACCGCACCCAGGTCGAAATCCTGAAGTTGATGGTTTCGTGCGGCACGCATTTGCCGTGCGCCTTGCACCGTGTCGAAGACCCTGTCGCAGATCCTGAGCTTGGTCGAAGGGAGCGAAGTCGAAGGGAGCCCTCTTCCGTTTATCTCTGTGCCATTGGGGATCCGGATCAGGCCATTTACGGTTTTCGAGGGGCGGACGTGACAAGTTTTTTCCATTTTACCGATGATTTCCCCGGTGCGAAAGAGGTGGCCCTGGCCACAAACTACCGCTCCACGCAGACGATCCTCGACGCAGCTTCGGCCCTGATGGAAAAAAAGAAGGCCCTCAAAGGCGTAGCGGGGATTGGTGAGCCTATCCACCTTTCTCCGTGCAGAACGGAATTTGAAGAAGCAGAAATGATCGTGGAACAGATAGAGAAGCTCATTGGAGGAACCTCCTACTTCTCTGTGGACAGCGGCCGAACCGATTTTCAGGAAGCGCGTACGAGCCTCAGTTTCGGCGACATCGCCGTTCTTTTTCGTCTCAACGCTCAGGGCGATGCACTTGAACAGGCCGTTTCGAGAGCCGGTATTCCATTTGTAAGGTCAGGGGAAAAACCACTGACCCAGCGCTATCCGGTCGATGTGATTTGGCGGTTCCTCCAGAGCGTCCTGCACCCTGAAAACGCATATTACAGGGAGGCATATCATCGGATTCTCAAGGACAATGCCCTTACGCCTCACCCTCCCCCAGCCCCTCCCATCAAGGGAGGGGAACTTGGGCCCCGTATTTCATCCCCTTCGGTTGAAAAGGATCAATCCCGATCCTCCAGGGATAAAATGGGGGGTGGACAAAAGGTCATTGAGCTGATTGATCAAGCCGTCGCCATGCATGGTTTTGAGGAACTCTTGGAGGATGCTGCGGAAGCCCTTCGACGCCTCAAGGAACTCGCTCACCCCTTTGGTTCCGATGTTCACTTCTTCCTGGATACCCTGTCCCTTGAGCGCGGAATCGATCATGCCGGTCTGCTCGGAGATCGCGTGGCGCTCATGTCTTTGCATGCGGCCAAAGGCCTTGAATGGCCTGTGGTGTTCATCTCAGGGTGCGAGGATCAGCTGCTCCCCTGCACCCTTTTCGGAGATCACGATGAAGCGGAAGAAAAGAGGCTCTTTTATGTCGGTATGACCCGGGCCCAATCCAGGCTGATCCTCTCTCATGCTGAACGCCGCTCCCTGAACGGCCGACCTCTCGACATGAAACCGTCTCCTTTCACCCTCCTTATCCCACAACACCTGCGCCGACCTCTGGAGCGAAAGCCCTGGAAGCCGAAGAAGACGCCGCCCAACCAACTCCAATTATTCTAGTGTTTGAAAGCTCTTTGGCCGGTGAAGACCATGGTCACCTGGGGCTTTGCCTCGTTGCAAGCCTGAATGGCCTCGAAATCTCTCATGGAGCCGCCCGGGTGGACCACTGCGCGGATTCCTTCTTTGATCCCCACGTCCACGCCGTCCCGGAAGGGAAAGAACGCATCAGAGACCATGGTCGACCCGATGAGGCCGCCTTTGGCCTTCCTGGTCTCCTCGTCAATTTCTTCCAGGACAGATCGGTTTTTCTCTCCCCCTTTGATCTTCAGCTCCATCTCCTTGTAAGGCACGCCGTGCTTCCCGAAGCACAGCCAGTCGGCATATTTGGTGTAGGCTTTGTAAACAGCGATTTCAGCAACCCCGACCCTGTCCTGCTCGCCGGTCCCGATGCCGGCTGTGACGCCGTCCTTCACGTAGATCACCGAGTTCGAGCTCACTCCCTGTTCGACCTGCCAGCCGAACAGCATGTCCGCATACTCGTCCTCAGTCGGCTTTCTTTCAATCACGTAACTCTTGCCTTTGTACTCGCAGGTCGCAGGCAGGAAGTCCTTTGGAGACTTGATGCGGTTGAGTGGAGACTGTTGAATAATGAGGCCGCCGTCTATCAGGCTCTTGAAATCCACGAACCGGGTGTTCGCATAAGCGGAGAGCTTGTTGATTTTGCCGATTCGGATGATCCGGAGATTTCCTCTCTTCGCCAGAATGGGAACCGTCCCCTCTTCAAACTCCGGCGCGGCCACCACCTCCAGGTAATTCTGGGCGATCAGCTCCGCCGTGGCTTTGTCCACAGGCCTGTTAAAGGCGACCGCCCCGCCGAAGGCGGCGATCCGGTCCGCCATGTTTGCCTTCTCATACGCGTCTGCAAGGCTCGATCCATACGCCACGCCGCAGGGGTTGTTGTGTTTGACAATGACCGCCAGCGGTTTCTCCGTCAGGTATTTCATGATGTTCATGGCGTTGTCGATGTCCGTCAGATTGATTTTCCCGGGATGCTTTCCCTCCTGGATCATGTCCTCTTCGCTGATCGCTGAAACCAGCCCTCTTCCCGGCTCAATGAACTGGCAGCCTCCCATGACGAGGTTGCCGTTCACAAGTTCATAGAGAGCCGCCTCCTGGCCGGGGTTCTCCCCATAGCGGAGACCCTTCTCAATGATCTGGCCTGCCTTCTCGTCAGGAAGCTTCCACGCTCTTTTTCTGTAAACCAGCACCTGATCCCCGAAGGAGATGGTCATTTGAGAGGGGAAGTGGTCATCCATCATGGTCTTGTACATTTTCTTCAGATCTTCAGTCATCGCGTCCTCCTCACTGTCGTCCGTTGTCCGTAGTCAGTCGTCAGTTGTCGTCTGGGTTGGTTTCCGTGATTCTATCAGGGGTGGTTTGGACCTTACCTCCCTGTTGTTTCCCAATGGATTTGATATATGCGCTCAACTTTGGAGTCAGTTCTTCTACTATTTCACTGAGTCGAGCGACTTCAGTCTCCGACAGGAGCTTTCGGTTATAGGCTCTCCTCAGCCAATGCTTCACTTCAAGAGAACCTCTGGCAATTCGTGCAAACCTCCTGTTGTCGGCAAAGCTCCCCCTACCCGAACCCTCTGCTATATTTGCACCGATGCTGTCTGCAGAGTTTATCAGTTGTCTACCCATTGTCTCTTGAGCCAGACGGCCCCATTTGATAACGACATCCCATATGAAGTCCGCCAACATTTCAGCCAATTGATAGACTCGAAGCTTCTCAAAGTCTGATCGGGGCATTCATTATCCTTTCGTTTTTCATGTTCTACAACGGACAATGGACAACAGACTACTGACATTCAGGCTTTGTGCTTTTCGATGTAAGCGTAGGCATTGTGATTGTGGATCGATTCATAGTTTTCGGATTCCACGGCAAACCACGTGATGTTCGGATCCGTGTTCAGCTTCCGGGCAATGTCTCTCACGATGTCTTCCACGAACATGGGATTCTGATAGGCTCGCTCCGTCACGTACTTCTCGTCTTCACGCTTGAGCACGGAATAGACGTCACTGGAAGCGGAATCTTCCACCAGCTTGATCAAATCCTCGATCCAGACGAATTTCCTGAATCGGACCTGGAGCCTTACCTCTCCACGCTGGTTGTGGGCGCCGAATTCGCTGATCTCTTTAGAGCAGGGACAAAGGGTGGAAATGGGAACGTGGATGATCAGCATGAGATCCGTGTTTCTGTTCAAAGACCCCTTGATGGTGCATTCATACTCCATGAGACCCTGGCTGCCTGTGATCGGGGCCTTCTTGTTGATGAAATAGGGGAAGGTGACCTCCATGTGAGCACTGGCTGCATCCAGTCTTGTCTTCATCTCCTCCAGGATCTCCGAGAAATTGCGAAGAGAGATTCTGCGGCTGTGCTCATTCAGGATCTCCACGAACCGGCTCATGTGGGTTCCTTTGTACTGGTGAGGGAGGTTGACGTACATGTTGATCTTCCCAACCGTCTGCTGCTCCCCTTCATCCTTATCCAGAACGGTAATCGGATAGCGGATCCCTTTCACTCCGACCTGGTCAATATCTATCTTCCTGTAATCTTTGTGGTTCTGTATGTCTTCCATGTTTTTCTCTTGCGCTCGCCATTACTAAAAATTGATTATTGATACGTTGGCGGACAAAGTCAATGGACAAAAGAAGGAAAGAATACAGAAGACAGTAGACAGAATACAGTAGGAGAAAAGAAAGGCAGAATAGGGAAAAACATGGCGATTGCCATTCGCCGCGTCACTCCGGCGGAAGCCGGAGTCCAGGTTCATGCGACGATTGCTGCTAACAAACCCTGGATTCCGGTTTTCACCGGAATGACGGAATGGGGTTCCACCTGTTTCTTTCATAAATGAATCCGAACGCGAAGCCTCGGAGTCGGTTGCTGTTTGCCGTATTCAGTTTTCTAACTTGATTTTGCCCCGCATTTTGGGTATGTTGCATGAATCATCGTTTCGGATTTCGAAATTAGGATTTCGGATTTGCCCTCTGTCGGGGCGTGGCGCAGTCTGGTAGCGCACTTGCTTTGGGAGCAAGGTGTCGGAGGTTCAAATCCTCTCGCCCCGACCACATCAATTTGTCCGAGCGAACCTACCTGTGGTCACTTTATATGTTCTGAAGGCAAAAAACGGTAGGCGATACGAGGGCGTTACGAATGACCTTCATCGCCGTCTCCGAGAGCATCGCTCAAAGGGGACTAAAGGCGGGCAATTGTTGGATCAGGTCTTTATCCTTCATACAGAACAATTCCCAGATTATTCAACAGCCAGGGATCGAGAGAAATTCTTGAAGTACGGCACGGAAACGTGCGGACGCACTCTAGGCGTGGTCTTCTGAGTCCTGCCTTGACAGGTTTTTAGATGCACGGCAAAAGCTGGCAGGCTTGTTTTTTTTGCCTTGAATTCCATGAAGAAGGTCTATATGATAAAAATAAATAATGCGATCTAACGCATAGGGCTGTACGGGTGTGCAGGCCTGATCAGATTCAGGGAATAAGGAGAGAGTATGGGCTTCAATCAAGGTGGCGGCAAAGGTGGATATGGCGGGGGCGGCGGAGGATACGGCGATGGACGTCCGAGGGAATTTCATAAGGCGACCTGCTCCGAATGCAAAAAGGAATGCGAAGTTCCTTTCAAGCCAAGCGGTGATCGTCCGGTCTATTGCAAAGATTGCTATTCCAAAAAGAAGGCTGGCGGCCGCTGAGTCAAGCGCTGTTTTCGGCTTTGCTCTATCACTTGCCCCAAGCCTGTCCTGAGCCTGTCGAAGGATGCCACGGGCAAATGTGGGTCATCTCCTTCATCGAGGATCAAGACGTCATAAAAAAGATCCTCCAGAGGCCGACAAGTCCTCAAGCACTTGGGATTATGGGAAGTCAACCCGCCACACTTCCGGCGGGTAAAGCCCCGTCCACCTCCCAAAGCCAGAGGGTGGTAAGGTCCTCCGAATATATCATTGACTACTCCACCTCCCACCTCACCGCGTCCAATAGTCATCTTTACGTAGACCCGGAGCAATCATCACAGCTCCCCTTGTGATCTCTCAAAAGATACACGATGGGTCTATCCGCACTTTCCTATTCTTCTATGATTCATTTGGTCCCCTGTTTTCAAGCATTCACCCTTTAATCTATCGTTTTTAGCACTTTCCGAACGAACGATACGAAACAGATCGCGCAGCAGGCAAATCTTAAAAATCTTCGAAGGTGGCCATCGTCAGCTTTTTTGTCTGGAAGTGTTGAAATGACCGACTTTTGACCATTTGATGTGAATCGTAACCAGCGGTACGCGGGTCTTCCCAGTCTGGAGCGATGCTGGAAACGAATGAAAAGCCTTGATATCGCAGTTCGGCTTTGTCCTTGACGCACAAGGCCTGGTCCCGTATAGTCCGAGTCCGAAAAAAGGACTTCTTATCACCAGGCTTTGTTGCCGGCAAAAACAATGAAAACGAAATTACCTGACCTCGTTATTGGAGACATTGTCATAAACCCGCCGATAGTGCAGGGGGGAATGGGCGTGAGGATATCGCTGTCCGGCCTTGCTTCGGCCGTCTCAAACGAAGGTGCCCTGGGCACGATTTCCTGCGCGCTTATAGGAGGCCTTAAAAGCCACAGGTCTATGCAGGACCACATTAACGCAGACATGGTGGAACTCGCTGAACAGATAAAAAAAGCGAGGACCATGACAAAAGGCCCGCTCGCGGTAAACATCATGGTGGCGCTCACAAACTACTATAACCTCATCAAAACGGCGGTAGAGGAAGGCATTGATATAATATTCTCCGGCGCGGGCCTCCCCTCAAGCCTTCCGGAATACGTCAAGGGCTCAAGAACAAAAGCCGTGCCCATAATATCTTCCGGCAGGGCGGCGGATGTCATGTGCCGGCTCTGGATTAACAAGTACAAGTATGTGCCGGACGCCATAGTTCTTGAAGGCCCTCTCGCAGGTGGACACCTCGGCTTCTCGTTTGCGGAACTTGAATCGGAAGAATCCATGCCGAAAGTTGAAAAGATACTCGTTGAGGTGCTTGAAGTCGCCAGAAAATACGAAAAAATACACAACAAAAAAATACCTGTGATAGTGGCGGGCGGTGTATTTGACGGAAACGACATAGCGAAAATGCTGAAAATCGGCGCCGGCGGCGTGCAGATGGCAACTAGGTTTGCCTGCACGAACGAGTGCGACGCGGATATAAAGTTCAAACAGGCGTACATTGACTGCAAGAAAGGCGACGTGATGATTATCCGGAGCCCCGTGGGCATGCCCGGGAGAGCCATAAGAAACGAATTCCTTGAGAAATCAAAACGAGGCGAGATAAAATTCAAATGCGCCTGGCAGTGCCTCAAGACCTGCGTCCCGCCGAAATCCCCTTACTGCATAGCGGACGCCCTGCTTAACGCCGCTTCAGGCAACATCAACAACGGGTTTGTGTTTATCGGTTCCAACGCATACAGGTGCGAGAAAATAGTTTCCGTGAAAGAATTGATTAATGAACTCGTTGACGGCACGGAAAAAGCGCTCGGGCTGAGATAGCCGGCAGGTTTAAGTTGAGTGTTTATAAAAGCAAGCGTTTCGTCACTGAGGTAGATACTGTTCGGCGCACCCTAGGCTTGGAGCAAATCCACTTGTTGGGTCAATCCTGGGGTGGTTGGCTGACCATTGAATATATGCTCCCTCGACCGTCCGGCGTGGTGAGTCAGACACTTGCATATACTAAATTCTGGTTGCAAGAACAGTTGCCTGCCCAAGAATCCTCAAGCTTTTGTAACCGCTCCCAGGCAGATACTGTACCAATCGTCTACTCTTACCCAATCAGCTCTTCGCTCAACTTGCGACCTTCGCTCTTTCCCTCTCCTTCTCTCAACTCCTCCCTGTATGAAATACTCAAGAAGGTGTGCCTTGCGGCTATCCACTCCTGAACGACGATCAATGACCGATTTCCTTTTGTTGGTTTTTCTCATCTAACGCCCACAAGCGCATTGGAGTAACTTCTGGTACCTAGGCTCGAATTATTGTTTCTTGAGCTCTTCTTGAATCCGGCATGACCTATCCAGGAAAAGGCAATAATGAATCATCGTCTTGATAAGAAAGCTCAACCAGATAAACAAAGAAATTTCGTATGCTTTGCACACAGATCTAGAGAGCCTTCTGCTTATGCCTCTATCCAACAGGCGGCAGTAAACGTGAAGCGGATTAAGACAGTGCTGAATAGATAGAAGTCTTGCTACCAAGATACGGGATCCGATCCGAAGTTGACTCTCTCTTCCTAGAATCCATTTAGACGTGGCCCTTCGTAGCCAGTCAACTTGAACTTCAGAAATCTCCTTTCAGCAATCTTAAGGTCTTCGGGCGAGTAATAGTAAAGATTTTCTGGCGTTCTGAATTCACTCCTGTAGTACTCTACGAGAAGTCTGAGGCTCGCATTTTCGTTTGGGTCCTTCTCCATATTGACTTCCTCCAAGAAAACCTCTTCGCTGACCCACAAAGACCGATTTGCCTAGAATTACGAATGACTTTTAGTGGAGCTGGTAGGATTTGAACCTACGACCTCAGGGCAATGCGGTGGACTTCCTATAAAGTGAAAATGCAGGGATTTTCCCCCATAACCTTACTCTGCCAGGGGCAAGCGCTGCCAATCTTGAGACATGATTATCCATCATGTGGATGCACGCAAAGTATTTCACTGGTCTAAAAGGGTGACGCATAATGAGAATGCCCAACAGATAGTATCCCTGAGCAAGGCCCGTGCCAGTGACCACGACTCCCACCCTCTGCAAGAATGTCAAGCAGTTACACAAAGCTCATGTGGAAACAAAAGAGGAGTATGAAGGACGATTACACTCTTGTGTGAAAATAACTACCAGTTCTTGGCAAAGGATTACACTATCGGAGTGGGGTGAGAGATTCGGGAAGTGACGTTTAGAAGACTTGGTGAGAAGGGATATTTGAAATGAGGATGCCAACCTATGACATCGTCCTCGGCTTTTGCAAAACAAATCCTGCCAATTCTCGCCGAACCAGTTGGTCATTTTTCTTCACTTTTAGGATTTCTCATGGGAGCCTAAGAAGATGCAGGAATCTTGAAAACTAATCGGCCTTCAGAATTCCGAAGACATTAGCGGTTTTTCTGATATATAATTAGTAATTTCGCGACACACAACCTCTTGGAGGGAATAAGAAACTATGCTTCTGCGTTCAATAGCCGGGTTATTCTCCCATGATTTGGCGATCGACCTTGGCACCGCCAATACCCTTGTCTATATGAAAGGAAAGGGCATTGTCCTTAATGAGCCTTCAGTGGTGGCAATGAAGAAAGACGATAGAGGAACCAAGAAGGTTCTGGCTGTAGGGAAAGAGGCTAAGTCCATGCTGGGCAGAACCCCGGGAAACATTGTCGCCATTCGCCCCATGAAGGATGGCGTCATTGCGGATTTTGACATAGCCGAGGCAATGCTTCGGTATTTCATTAGAAAGGCTCATGCCGGACGAAGACTTGCAAGGCCTCGCATCATCATCGGAGTCCCAAGCGGGATTACTGCGGTGGAGAAGAGAGCGGTGAAGGAGTCAGCAGAGTCTGCCGGTGCCAGAGAGGTGTTCTTTATCGAGGAGCCTATGGCCGCTGCCATCGGGGCTGGACTCCCTGTCACTGAGCCCAAAGGGAGTATGATCGTGGATATCGGCGGTGGTACAACGGAGGTTGCTGTTATCTCGCTTGGGGGGATTGTTTACAGTATTTCGGTCAGAGTGGCCGGGGACAAGATGGACGAGGCAATCGTCGAATACATCAAAAGGAAATATCGCCTCCTGATCGGGAGCAGCTCAGCTGAGATTATAAAAACGACCATCGGCAACGCATTTCCTGGCGATGCACTGGAGAGCGTCGAGGTCAAGGGGAGAGACCTGGCTACAGGCATACCAAAGGTTTTGACCATGGACTCTGATGAGGTGAGGGAGGCGATTTCCGAACAGCTCAATGCTATTGTCGGAGCAGTGCGCACCGCTCTGGAACAGATGCCTCCGGAGTTAGCTGCCGACCTTATTGATTTGGGAATCATGCTGGCAGGAGGTGGAGCGCTGCTAAAGAATCTGGGCTTGCTGCTCAGATCGGAGACAAAGCTCCCCATTAAGATTGCCGCTGACCCACTCTCAGCGGTCGCCGTGGGGGCAGGCGAGGCGCTAAGCAATCTGTCGATCTTGAGAAGCCTAGAGAAATAGACCGGCGAGATCTTGGATCTTCCCAAGTGCCTGATATTTCGTCAAAACATTTGCGACTACGCTCGACGATTCCGAGGGAGATCGTACGGGCATTCGCAGATATGATCTTCAGCTTATAGCCGCGTTGCTTCTTTTCTCTGCCTGCTGTCCGGAGGGGCGGCCAGGAGACTTCCAGTTATTCTTCGTCTCCAATCAAACTTCTAGCGACCACTGCCAGATCCGAGGCAAGCCGATCGGTTTCTGCAGCCAGCGCAACACGCTGCCCAATATCCAAGAGGATCAGGAGGTCGTCCTTCCGGAAACCATCCGGCCTCTTCACGGAGTCAACATACATAGCTCCCATAATCCGCGGTCCATTGATTAACGGGATACACATGACCGATTCGATCTTCTGCACTTCCAACGTTTCCACAAGAGCACTTCTGTCTTCAGTATAGCCTTTTGAAAAGATCAGAGGTTTACCTCCCTTCAGAACGCTTTGCACAACCTCTTCACTGAAAGATTCACTAACATCCTTGCTGGATCTATTCACTTTGCATATGATTTCCACGGTCTGCAATGTCTCCGGATCGACTAGAACAAAAGCGCCTCTGTCTATTCTCTTCAGGTGATGGAAAATATGGCCCAGCACCTTTTCTAGGATCTCCCTAAACGCCCCGATGTCTTTGAGAGTAAGAGAAACCTTGGAAAGCATGTCTTCCCTTTTCTGCTCAGTCCTCTCTCTTTTGTCTTCTGAGGCCTCTCCCTTTCTTTTCTTTTCCCGAATAAGACTCACCGTGTCCAGGAAAGGCACTATTTGCTCTCTGCAACCTTCGCCGAAGCAGATTACCGTCATCCCGATTGCCAAAGGCACCCCCTCCTCTACCTCCACCTCATGACCAGGGACCACATATTTGCCATTGTAGAACGTCCCATTCCGGCTACCCAAATCCGTAACAAAATGCTTGTCTCTTAGGCTTTCAATCTTGAGATGCTTGCGAGAGACTGTCTTGTCCTCAATTCGAATGTCATTGTCGAGGGACCGCCCCAGAAAAACAACACCCTCTCTGACTCGTAATGTCTTCCCTATTTCAGGCCCATTAAGGATCACCAAATCGGTCACTCTTTGTACCTCCTGGTTGAGCTGGTCGACATCCGCTAAGCTCAGTCGATGGTTTTGCTGATAGCAGATACCATACAAACACTTACAAGTACAGATATACGCCCAAGGCGGGTAGAAAAAAGTCTTTGGAAAATAGAGAAATTAGATTATACGTTGAGTTAGAATCTTTGCGGGATATCCTTGAATTGCCGGGCTGTGTTTACTAAGATGCTTGTTCAGGCCGCAGGAAAATAGGGTCCATAAACAACGGCGCTGACGCGCTTTCGCTGCAACCTTAGCGTTAGGCATAGAAGCTATGACGACATTTACGTGTATTTGCAGGATTGCTGTAGCCCTCCTGTTCGTGGGTTTTGCCGGCTGCGCGCTTAGACCCACCATCTCGTTACCCACGGTCGAATCGGTTGATCTTGCTCGGTACATGGGTGAGTGGTACGAAATTGCCCTCCTGCCAAACCGGTTTCAGTCCATGTGTGTGGCTGATACTCAGGCCAGCTATCGCCTGGACGGTGATGTCGTCCGTGTACGGAATCGCTGCCGCAAGGCGGATGGCGCTATTGAAGAAGCCGACGGTATTGCGAAGGTGGTAGAGGAGAGCCGCAATGCGAAATTGCGGGTCAGTTTCTTCCGCCCCTTTTATGGGGACTACTGGATTTTGGCGCTCGACCAAGACTACCGGTGGGTCTTGATCGGCGAGCCTAGCCGGAGATATGGTTGGGTGTTATCGCGGACGCCGAATCTAGACGACACCTCGCTCCAGATCGCGCTCGACAAGGCTGCAACGCTTGGCTTTGATCGTGCGGCCTTCCGGCGTACACCGCAGATCAAACCCCTGGAGTGAAAAAGGTCGAAGCGCGACTCTGGTGTCGCTGGGGTCGGACCAAGGTATGTAGCTGGTAGCTGCGGCGGGTGGCCCGGCCAAACTCTACGGTTCTCAGGCGAAGGAGAATATCCAACGAGCCCTTTGGCCTCTCCCCGCGCTGGAGCCGGCGGGGCAGATGCGATCCTAGGCGCCTAGGATCAGCGCGAAACCTTAGAAGTACGAAAGGAGCAGAATATGAATGTGAATGAACCGTCTCAAAATAGGTTGGCAGTGCTTGTTGACGCAGACAACGCACAGCCCTCGATCACGGAGGGGCTCCTATCAGAGGTCGCCAAGTACGGCGTCGCAAGCGTGAAGCGCGTTTACGGCGACTGGACTACACCGAGCCTGGGCGGATGGAAGTCCGTTCTGCTGGAGCACTCCATCCAGCCGGTTCAGCAGTTCCGTTATACGGTGGGGAAGAATGCGACAGACAGTGCAATGATTATAGATGCAATGGACTTGCTCTATACGAAACGTTTTGAGGGATTTTGTCTTGTCTCCAGTGACAGCGACTTCACTCGTCTCGCCTCTCGGATAAGAGAGGAAGGTCTGCTCGTGTATGGATTTGGAGAGAAGAAAACTCCAAAAGCTTTTGTATCCGCATGTGACAAATTCATCTTCACTGAAGTTCTCAGGTTTGAAGAGAATGTTGGGTCAGCCGGGAAAGCCAAAACGACCAATGAACTGAAGAGAGACGGCAAACTGGTCGCTCTTCTCAGAAGCGCTCTTGAGGCGGCTTCCGACGATAGTGGGTGGGCTCATTTGGGTGCTGTGGGCAGCAATATTGTCAAGCAAGCCCCGGAGTTCGACCCTCGGAACTATGGCTTCAGCAAGCTTGGGGAACTCGCCGCCGCCGCCGATCTCTTCGATGTGGATGAAAGAGTCCAGCGTGATGGTCATTCCAAAGTAATCTACATCCGCGACAAGAGCAAGAAGCATAAGAAATAGACTTCCAGCCTGCGACTGCACAAGGACGCTCCGGCCTCTGGTGTCAGGTCTATACCTGACACTCTTTGGAATGAGGCCTACCAGTGTGTGATCTCTTGCCAAGAAGTGGAAAGAAATTTCCGTAAGAAATGGGTAGTTCTCTTCACACGTGCAATTCTAGTAATTCGTGGGCCAACGTAATTGCCTGAAATCATGTGGAAACTTTTTCGTCCCTTCAGGATTCGTGCTGTCATATTTATTGCTGTCATAATACAACACTCCTTGACAAGTTTTCCGTTACCTGGTATTCATGCGTTTACATTTACTTTACTCCCTTGGCTTACCACCCCTGCGGGGTCTCGGGAGATGTGGTAGAGGCTGTTCAACTTCGTGATGTGAACCGGAGAGAGTATAGAAGAGCTGAAGCTATGAGTGTCGGGGGAAGATATGTGAAGGATCTTGGCCACTGATCATAGAGCTGTGACACTTTAGAGATTGTCACCTTGATCAGCTAAAGCCGAACACCGAGAGATCGGTGGGCGGAAAGCCGCGGGTCCCGAGGAAAGACTGACGGACAGCCGGGCTGCCTGATGACAGGTAGCCCGGCTTTTTTTATTCGTGGAGGAGAAGCCATGAAAGAATGCACTCCCAAGAACCTCACCGCTGTTCTTTTCCTAATCCTGGTTCTTTTAGCTTTTCCTGCTTCATCCTTTGCAGAGAGTCAGAGTGTATTCGGCCCAAAGGATTTCGGAATCGGACAGATGCATTTTCACCTCTCCGTTCATCCCTTCAACGTTGAAGGAGAAGGCGATGGTGTCATTCTTGTCACCAAGAAGACACCGCAGAACGCGTTTGAAGGAGGTTTCCTTCTTCTAAATAGCCAAATCATCGGACTTCACGATTTTCTTGAAGGCAAGAACCAGAGCACGGAGAGGAAGGCCTCTCTGCGATCGAGGAATTTCCTGACCGTTTTTCTTCGAGGAACACCAGGTGCAACAATCTCAATCGAGGTGAAGAAAGGTGCTGTTACTCCCGCACCGCAAGTGATCTTTCAAGCAGTGCCTCAAGCTATCACTCTTGGTGAAACCAGCACCCTTCAGTGGACAACCACCAACGCCGATAGGATCACGATTGACCAGGGAATAGGGAACGTCTCCCCAAGTGGTTCATGGAACATTAGCCCTCTGGAAAGCACGACCTACATGATCACAGTCACCGGTCCTGGAGGAAGCACCTCAGCATCGGTGGATGTCAGTGTACATCAGCCCCCCACGGTTACACTTTCTGCGAGCCCGCAGACCGTCATCCTAGGAGCCACCTCCACCCTGTCCTGGAACTCCACTCATGCGGATACGGCGACCATAGATTCAGGAATAGGAAACGTTTCTCCCAATGGATCTCTGCAGGTTGTTCCCCAGGCCACTACAAACTATACGATTACTGTGAATGGTCCAGGCGGAAGCGCCACAGCAAGCTTAACGATTGAGGTGGAAGATCCCTTCGCGCGACCGACGGTGAGCATCAGCGCAAATCCTTCAACGATACCCAAGGGGGGCTCTTCAAGCCTTTCCTGGGTCGCCAAGAGCGCGCAGAGCGCCCACATTGATAAAGGTATAGGGGCGGTGCCTCTCCAGGGCTTTCTGGGAATCACACCCGAGCAAACAACGACCTATACCATCACAGTCATAGGGTCCGCAGGTGCAGCCAGCGCTCAGGTCACAGTCATGGTTACCGGTATTCCAGAACCGCAACCCGAGGGCTCTTTTGGCGCTCGTTATGAGGATTTGGTCCCTTCTGATGCCACGCTAGAGAAATATGACACTCGTCGATTCTGTTTGATCACTGGTCTTGTACAGGATGTCCAGGGATCTCCGTTGATGGGAGTATCCGTCACAATATTGCACCACCCGGAGTACGGAACGGCAATAACCAATGATGAGGGCCGATTCTCCATACCAGTCGAAGGAGGAGGCACTCTTACCCTTGTATTTCATCGAAGAGGACTTATTCCGGCTCACAGGAAAGTTCACACCCCTTGGAATGATACGGCAATAGCTGACACCTTGAAGATGATCCCTGAAGATGAGCAAGCAACCGTCGTCACACTTGATGGGAACTTAGGATCTGTGACAACCCATCAAAGCACGCCTATATCCGACCCCTTTGGAACCCGCTCTTGCACCATGGTCTTCAAGGGAGACAACAAGGCTTATGCCGTTGATGAAGATGGGAACGATATTGCAGAACTAAAGACCATCTCGGTCAGGGCTACTGAATTTGCCACATCTGATTCCATGCCCGCAATCCTGCCTCCCACATCTGCTTACACCTATTGTGCCGATCTCAAAGTGGGTGGAGTTGACAGGGTCCGTTTCAAAGACCCAGTAGTGGTCTGGGTGGACAATTTCCTAGGATTTGACGTGGGCGAGAGTGTACCGGCGGGGTACTATGATAAAGACAGTGCGGTTTGGATACCATCCGAAAACGGTGTTGTTGTGGAACTCCTTGACACGAACGGAGATGGTGCCGTTGATGCACTGGATAGGACGGGAGACCACCTTGCCGATGAAGTTGTGAGTGGCCTTGAGGATCCTGAAAGATATTCTCCGGGCTCCACTTTTTGGCGGGTTCAGGTGTCCCACTTTTCGCCATATGATTTTAACTGGCCGTGGGGACCGCCACCTGACTCTATTACCCCAAACCCTGAGGGAATTCCATCAGCCTCCCAGAAAATGGATGAGCAAAAGGACTGCAAGAGTCATACAAGCTCATTTGTTGAAGAGCGGAGCGGTGTGTTTCATGAAGATGTTCCGATACCGGGAACCAATATGACGCTCCATTACGCCAGTGATCGAGTGGACGGAAACAAGACTATAATTACTGTGCCAGCAAGCGGCTCAGTTGTGCCAGCAAGTCTGAATAGGATTGTCGTCAAGCTCACTGTAGCTGGTAAAACCTATGAGCAAATTCTTCCTCCAGAGCCACAACAGAAAGCGGATTTCCTTTGGGATGGAAAAGATTATCTAGGAAGAACCGTGGAATACCCGCTGGTGGCCCAGGTTGGAGTTGGATTTGAATATGAAATGGTCTTCTTTCTGTCAAGTGGTGGGACCATGTCTTTTGGAAGGGCTGGTCTTCTACCAAGTTTGATACGAGGAAGGGACAAGAAAATATACTGGAAAACGGACTTTCTTCCTATTCAGGGGAAATGGCGCCAAAGGAACACGATAACTCCAGGATGGACAGTTTCAGCTCATCATCACTTTAATCCAGAGGACCCAGACGTTCTCCATAAGGGTGACGGGACAATACTTACCAATAAGGTTCTTAACACCATCCATACTATAGCTGGCACTGGCGCGAGGGGCTATAGTGGCGATAGGGGGCCTGCCACACAAGCCATGATCTATGAACCACGCCAAATTGCAGTCGATGCCAAAGGAGACTTGTACATTGCAGATTCCTACAACAGCCGGATTCGGAAAATAGATCGGAATGGCATTATTACTACGGTGGCAGGATGCGGGCGGTACGGGGATGCAGGTGACGGCGGCCCTGCTCTTGATGCGGAGTTGGCTGGGCCAGTGGGAGTCGCCTTAGATGGTCTCGGCAATCTTTTCATTTCCGACAAAGATAGCAACCGAATACGAAAGGTAAACAGTTCAGGGATCATTACAACGATAGCAGGGAACGGGGTTTATGGGTACGGCGGAGATGGTGGTCCCGCTACCGAGGCCCAGTTAAGCTCCCCAAGAGGGATTGCCGTCGATGCAGCGGGAAATCTATACATCGCCGATTTGGAGAATAACCGCATTCGGAAGGTTGATCCCAGCGGGTTCATCAATACCATAGCCGGAAATGATAACTATGGCCTTATGGGCGATGGTGGTCCGGCGGTAAACGCGCAGTTAGCGGCACCTGGTGATGTTGCGTTGGATACTTTTGGAAATCTCTATATTGCGGACTCAATGGCCAATCGAATAAGAAAAGTCGACCCATCGGGAATCATCACGACCGTGGGCGGAAGTGGCAGAATGGGTTTTTCCGGGGACGGTGCATCGGCAATCCAGGCGAAGCTCAATGGTCCGCTATCCATAGCTGTGAGCGCGGCAGGAAATATCTATTTTGGTGATTCCATCAATTTTCGAATTCGCATGATAGACACAAACGGCCTTATCAGCACAGTTGCCGGAATCGGAATCAATGGCTCTGCCGGAGACGGGGGGCCAGCCGTGATGGCACAGCTGGGACCCCTTTATGGTGTTGCGGTGAATGCCGCCGGACATCTTCATACCTCCGAGGGATGGAATCATCGTATCCGAAAGGTTTCACCACCCTCTGTCTTTAGCCGGCTCTTGTCGGAAAATGATGTAGCCTTTGCAGAAGAGAATGGGCTTGGTTATATAATGAGCACATCAGGCCAGCACAAATCAACGATTGATACTGCAACAGGTTTAATCTTACTGAAATATGGATATGACAGCGACGGTAACCTGGTGAGCATTACCGATCAGTTTCAAAATGAGATTAAGGTTCGCAGAGAAGAAAGCGGTGTTCCTTTTGAGATTGTTTCTCCGGATGGACTCGTCACAACCCTCACAATCGATTCCAGCGGTCATCTTGCCCGTATCACATATCCTAATGGGGCCTTTTATAGCTTCGAGTACATCGCAGAAGGACTCATGACAACCAAGATTGACCAGAACGGAAATCGTTTTCACCACAACTTTGATGAAGCAGGAAGATTGGTGGAAGCTCTTGATCAGGAAGGCGGTCACTGGATCTTTGAAAGAAATGTAGATGCCAAGGGAGACACTCTCACGATGGTGTTAACGGCCGAAGGGACTTCCACTTCTTATTTGGATCACAACTCCTCGACGGGCGCTTATGCATCAACGATCACCGATTTTGCGGAAGGTGTGACGCTGTTTGATCAGTCCTCTGACGGCCTCAGTGTTAGCAAATCTCAGAGTTGTGGCATGGCCCTGAGCCTCAAGTATGACCAGGACCGGCAATATGGCTTCAGATATGTGAAGGAGATAAAGGAATCATCGCCTAGTGGTCTTTCAAGGGCGACAAAGAGGGAGAGAAGCTATTATGATGCGAACTCGGATCACATTCCAGATGTGGTCACAGATGTCACTACTGTAAACAACAAGACAACGCGACTAACCAACGACATCGCCCAAACGACAAAAAAGCTTAAGTCTCCGCTTGGTAGAACTTTGACGGCTTACTACGATCCTCGCACATCGAGAACGGCAGCTCTGGCAATGGCTGGGCTCCACGAAACAGGCTTTAGCTACGACAGCTTTGGAAGGCTCAAATCGATCCTTGTAGGTACAAGAGAGACCAATCTCAGTTATGATACATCCGGTTTTCTGAGCAGCCTCACTGATCCTGAAGGGCATACCACAGGCTATACTTATGACCCGGTCGGCCGGGTGAAAGAAATTCAGAGGCCTGACGGCTCCTCTCTGAGCTTTGACCATGACAACAATGGAAATATGACACTATTCACTTCACCGTCTGGGGTTGGCCACTATTTTGATTACAACGGCGTTAATCTAAACCGTATTTATGAACCTCCCCTGAGCGGGATATATGCTTACACATATAACAATGACAGACAGTTGACTGAGATCAACTTCCCATCAGGCCTCCAGATCAAGAACACTTGGGATAAGGGGAGGGTCAGACAGATCCAGACTCCCGAGGGGAACATCGATCTGACCTATCTGTGCAGTGCAAAGGTAGGTTCCATGAGTAGGGGTGGGGAGAGCATTGCGTATGGTTACGACGGCTCACTTGTGACACTGGAGGCTATGGCCGGCACACTAAACCAGTCCCTGTCCTACACCTATGACAATGATTTCAACGTTAAGAGTTTCAGTTATGCAGGCGCTACCAATAACTACAGCTATGACAACGATGGCTTGCTCGTCGGTTCGGGGGCTTTTGCTATAACACGGAATGCGGGCAATGGGCTTCCCGAGAAAGTGGCGGGAGGTTCGTTGAATCTGAACAGGGTTTTGAGCGGTTATGCCGAGATCGAAAGCCAGGACTTTGTTATCGGAGGAACTTCAAAGACAGTCTGGAATGTTCTGAGGGACAAGAACGGCAGAATTATCCACAAGGCAGAGACCGTCGACGGGGTTACCAGCCAGTTTGATTATACCTATGACACAATTGGTAGATTACGCTTAGTAGTGAAGGATGGTGCCATTGTAGAAGAGTATCAGTATGGAGCCAACGGTGCTCGCATTTATGAGGTGAATACTCGGCGGGGCATATCCGGCCGATCTTTTTCCTACTCTGCGGAGGATCATCTCCTGTCGGTAGATATGGGAGGGTCCCGGACGACCTATGAGTACGATGTAGATGGTTTCTTGACAAAGAGAGTTCAGGGTGTGTCTGAGACCGATTACAGATACTCCTCACGTGGGGAACTATTGGAGGTGGTATTGCCCGACGGGAGAGTCGTCGAATATGTCCATGACCCGCTTGGCAGAAGGATTGCCAAGAAGGTCAATGGCGCAATCGTTGAGAAATATCTGTGGCAGGGGATGACGAGGCTGCTGGCGGTTTATGACGGCACTGACAATCTGCTTATGCGATTTGAGTATGCGGATGATCGGGTCCCTATGGCGATGACAAAGGCGGGTGCAGTCTATTATCTGACTCATGACCAGGTGGGTTCTTTGAGGGTGGTTACCGATGCCTCGGGCAACATCATCAAGAGAATTGACTATGATTCCTTTGGCAATGTCTTGTATGATAGCACTCCAGGGTTTGCGGTCCCGCTCGGGTTTGCTGGAGGACTTTACGACCGAGACATTAAATTGGTCCGTTTCGGCTTCCGCGACTACGACCCCGACATCGGCCGCTGGACCGCCAAAGATCCGATTCTTTTCAATGGCGGATCTAGCGATCTCTATGGTTATGTTGAACACTGCCCGATAAGTCATATTGATTCTGTTGGTCTAAAGGGGGGTGCTCTAATCCCCATACGGACGTGGCTTAAGAAGAACTTAAGCCCAGACAGCATCATTGGTTCCGTTCTTCAGGAAGCAATTGATATTCCCTTGACACCGTCCGGGATTTTGCTTTTCGATTTCCTGAATCCTAGAGATGCAGGGATACCAAATGAGGATTTCTTCATTCCTCGCCAGACTGAAGAGGTTTATGATCACCAGATAGAGGTGCTTTTGCGAAACAGATTGAAGTACTTGGAGCCGTATCCTTGGGATCCTAGACAACCTGTGCTCTCGCCGTGCAAGTAAGAGAGGAGGTAATCGTTAAGTGAAACCGTCTGAATCTTGGCCTAGAAAAACCACAGCAACAAAAATAGTCGTGTTTTGGATTAATTTCTTCCTGATCGTTTTGTTGGGAAGGAAGCTTGTGGGGGCCCCGTCGGACAGCCTCGCTTTTGCGATCCAAAGTTTGTTTTCTCTGGTTTGTGGTCTCATGGTTACAGGTGCCATACTTAGATACTGGTCCTGGAAAGGGACGAAAATCATTGTTGCCATTTTGTGGGTTGCATGCTCTTTGGTAATAGTGATGTGAGGACAGGATAAAGGACAAGTCGGTGCGTTATTGACTTTTCAGTATCCAACCCACCACATATCCCTTCCTGGCCATCTCTTGCCCACGTTCCGCCGACCGGCTGAATGCCGGAGGAGGTGTGGGGCGAAGGACATTGTTGAATTGCTAAAATAAGCAACGGAGACCTTCTCTGCGGCAGCGGCGGATTGGAGGGGCTTTCCGAGCGCGTCTCCCATTATCCCCATCCCGTTATCCCACCACTCTCCGCAATCTTCTTAGGCGTTGAGGGTTTAGCAGGAAATCTTGATCTTACAACCGGTTATGTGTTAACAATAGCCAACCTTTATCGAGGGCTCACGTGCAAGAAGTAATTGTTCAAGCAATTCGTCTTGCATCTCAGACGTTCCGGCTCACGCCGTTGGATGACTATAACCCGAATGAGCCGAGTGGTTAATCGAAACCCCGTTCTCAAATCGAGAATCGGGGTTTTGCATTTCAAGTTCGAAGCGATTCTGGTCTTTCGTCCTGATATGACAAAAGTGAGACCTAAGATCGCGTTTATTGAACGCGAGTCCTGTCCCCGTGTCGGTGCATGATTTCTATCCCGGAGGAACTTGATCATCATGGACGTATTCGACCTTCGAGATCGTCTCGTTGCTGACTACGCAAGCTATACACGAAGCTTCATCAAGATTGCAGATCCTCGAATATCGGCCAGGGAGGAATCCGATCTGAATGCGGGCGCCTTCTGGCCCGAGCCGTTGCTTCAGCTCAATCCGACCTTCCTGCCCGGAGGCACGATCGATGATCTGGTCGCCGAAAAAGCGATTCATCCCGAGTGCTCCAAGATATTCAAGATTGACAAGACCGATACTGATCACACCGGCAAACAACTATTGCTCCATACCCATGAGCGTGTGCACGAGTCCTTGCGCGCCAAAGGCTGCGTTACGATCCAGCCTGTGCTCCCGGTCGATATTCTAGGGGCTTATGTCCTTCTGCCCATACCCGGGATGGGAGGCGCAGCATGAACCGAAAAGAACTTCTTAAGGTTGTTGCTCTTGGCGAGGACTCAAGCCGGCAATTCAAGGCGGACGTCAACAATACCGACTCTTTGGCGGCCGATCTGGTAGCGTTTTCGAACAGCAGCGGCGGCACTCTGTTTATCGGTGTTACAGAGGACGGTGCATTGAAGGGACTGGCCCCTGGGGAATTACGCCGGATCAACCAACTCATCGGCAATGCCGCCGCACAGCATACGCGCAGCCCTATCTCGCCCACAACCGAAAACATTAAGGTAGGCTCGGGCCGGGTTGTCATCGCCCTCACTGTTCCTGAAGGTTTGGACAAACCCTACTTCGACCGCAATGGGGTCATTTGGGTCAAGGCAGGGAGCGACCGTCGCCGCATTCAGTCTAAAGAAGAATTGCGGCGGCTCTTTCAGATGACCGACCAGTTTCACGCCGACGAACTGCCCACTAAGGCGGGAATCGACAAGCTCGACAAACTGCGGTTCCGCGACTTTCTAAGGGACGTGCACAAGCAGGATTTCCCAGATTCCCGGAAAAATCTGATAAGGCTACTTCAGAACATGAATCTGGCCACAGACGATGGACACCTCAATCTGGCAGCTGTGCTTATGTTTGTCGAGCGACCGGAATGGATCAAGCCCCAGTTCGTAGTCAAGGCGATCCGTTACCCTGGGAAGACCATCCATGTGAGTGAGTATGTCGATACCGAGGATTTCTCGGGCCCCTTGCGCAAGGTGTTCGACGATTCCCTCGGTTTCATCATGAGAAACCTGCATAAGGTTCAGGCTGGACGAGGTGTGAATGCGCCAGGTGTTCCCGAGATCCCGGAGATGGTGTTCGAGGAGTTGCTGGTCAATGCCCTGGTGCATCGGGATTATCTGGTGAGCGCCCCAATTCGGATCTTCGTCTTTGACGACCGAATCGAGATCATCAGCCCTGGCCACCTGCCCAACAACCTGACCGTCGAGAAGATCCGCAGCGGCAATTCTATCATACGCAATCCGATTCTGGTTTCCTACGTGGCCAAGGGTCTGCTGCCTTACCATGGGCTCGGTTCCGGGATCAAGCGGGCACTGGAGGAGTGGCCACAAATCGATTTCACTGACGATCGGGAGGGGTGCCTGTTCACGGCCACGGTATCCCGAACCATAGCAGCAAGTTCGGTAAAAAGTTCGGTAAAAACCGAAGAGCAGATTCTTGGCTACCTTTCGGAAAAGACAGAGCTGACCATTCCCGACCTGGCGGAAGCCCTCGGCCTATCAACCAGGGCCGTCGAGAAACAGATCGCCAAGTTGAGAAAGGGCGGCCGCCTGCGCCGGGTGGGTTCAAGGAAGGCTGGCCGGTGGGAAGTTTTGGGGGTGGATGAATGAGATGTAACTACGACTTCCAGACCAACCGCTCCGAGGGGGGCTTCTCCCGCTAGATCTGCTGCGGCGTATCCTCGACCCCAGGGAGAACCTCCCTGGAATGCTACATCGAGAAGGTAAGAGGAATAGGGAGGGGCGAGCATTGAAGATAAGCAATTCAACCTAGTCAACAACGTCCCCCATGCTCCAGACGGGGAGAGGCGGCCGATCTATGCCATTTGAGCCCACCCCAAGCCTAACGACTTCTCAAACGCCTCAAGGAACAAGGTCGGATTCGGCAGACAGGGGAACGGCGTTATGCTGTCTATACACGGCTTGCGTAGCCTATGCACGCGTGCTATGAGTTCTAGTCTATGCACGCGTGTATAGATTCGTGCATAGAACGGTGATATGACCCAACACGAGCTGGCCGTGGACCTGGCTGACTACCTTGCCAAGCGCCTCGAAGGACTCCGTCCGGAAGAAGCCGCCGCCGCGCGCGTGCTGCGCGAACTGGTGAAAAACCAGCGGCTCGGTTGAGAGAGGTTCGTATGAGGACATTACCAGCCCAGCCCAAGATTTTCCACATCACCCATATCGACAATCTCTCGTCTATTGTGTCTGTGGGTTGCATCGAAGCCGACAGTCGCCGTTTACAGCAGGGGAGTGGCCAGACCTCCATAGGCATGACCGAGATCAAGCGGCGGCGATTGTGTGAGATCGATGTCTCATGCCACCCAGGTACGAAGGTGGGGGAATATGTGCCCTTCTATTTCTGTCCCCGCTCCATCATGCTTTATATCCTTCATATAGGCAATCATCCGGACCTAGCCTATCGCGGTGGGCTGCGCCCTATCCTCCATCTCCAGGCTGATATGGAAGCGGCAATCCGTTGGGCGGACGAACATGGTGTGCGCTGGGCATTCTCCGACCGGAACGCTGGAAGCTACTATACCGATTTTTATCGGACCCGTGAGGAGTTGGACAAGATTGACTGGAATGCGGTCAGGGCGACCGACTTCCGGGACATGAAAGTCAAGGAAGGCAAGCAGGCGGAGTTTTTATTCCATGATACCTGCCCTTGGCACCTTGTGGAAAAAATCGGCGTATTGAATGTGGCAATGCGCGATCAGGTCAACTCTATCCTCCAAAATGCGCAACATAAACCCATGGTGGCAATTGAAAAAACATGGTACTATTGAGCATACATAATGAGAGGTCCTCATGATTGAATTGAAGCAAGGCGACATACTGCGCTCAGATGCCGAGGCCCTGGTCAATACCGTCAACTGCGTCGGGGTCATGGGACGTGGGATTGCCCTCCAGTTCCGCAAGGTCTTCCCGGACACCTATAAGTTCTACAAGGCGGCCTGTGACAAAAATGAACTCCAACCGGGGAAGATGCTTGTCCATGATCTCAATCGGCTCCTCAACCCCCGGTATGTCATTAACTTCCCGACCAAGCGGCACTGGAAAGGAAAGAGTCGGATGGAGGATATAGAGGCCGGGTTGCAGGCATTGGTCCGGGAAGTGCGGAGGATGGACATCCATTCCATTGCCATCCCGCCCCTCGGCTGTGGCCTGGGTGGCTTGAACTGGAAGGAAGTTCGGGCGCGGATCGAAGAGGCATTCCGGGAGCTGACAGATATCCATGTTATTCTCTATGAGCCGAAAGGCGCGCCCCCCGCCGAAACAATGGGACGCGCCCAAAAAGCGCCGGCAATGACTGTCGGTCGGGCTGCCCTGCTTGGTCTGATGCGGCGGTATCTGGCAGCTGTCATGGACCCCTTTGTGACGCTTCTGGAGATCCACAAGCTGATGTACTTCATGCAGGAAGCAGGAGAGGCACTCAGGCTCAAGTATCAGAAAGCGCCTTACGGGCCTTATGCCCAAAACCTTCGACATGTTTTGAGTCTTATGGAAGGTCATTACATCTCCGGTTATGGCGATGCAGAAGACCGTCCTGACAGGCAGATTCACGTGCATTCTGAAGCTCTTGCCCCGGCAGAGAGCTTTCTTGAGCAGCACCCTGCCACCCAAGAACGCTTTCAGCGGGTTGTCGATCTGATTACGGGTTTTGAAACGCCTTTCGGCATGGAACTCCTTTCCACCGTTCACTGGGTTGGCCGCCGCGAAGGAGCCAAAACTGCCGATGAGGCCGTCGTAAAAACCTATGTCTGGAACATCCGCAAACAGATGTTTCAGGAAAAACATATCAGACTCGCTTGGGACATTCTTGAACATAAGGGATGGCTCCAGCCCATCCAAAACGCATGACATCCATCCACCGGTTCTCCTCACGCCGCCAGCGTCTCGACCACGCCTTCCTCAGCGCCAGGCTAAAGGATGCGAAGTCCTACAAGCGTATCGCCGGCTACTTCCGCAGCTCCATCTTCGAGTTGGTAGGCGAAGAGATCGCCGCTATCCCCATGAAAGGGGACGTTGTTTCTCAATGAAATTATAGTCGGCTTCCAATCTTTGGCCATTCCTCGGAATTGGCGGCACGCACTACGGCCGAAGTGGTCACACCAAGAAAACGCGCCACCTGCGCTCCTGGATACCCCAGCTTCACGACCGCCAATTGACAGAACCGCCGACGCGCCTTGCTGATCTTCTTCCGTCGGCTCCCTGATCTCAACTCCGTCTCCGTGATCCCTTCATCTCTACCTATCTCTCTTGCTAAAGATGGCAGATCCGTCAAATTTTTCCTAAGCCTCAAGGTCTCCTTTTCCCGCTTCAATGCCTCGGCCCATCACATAGTGCAAGGTGCCGGGGGCATCGAGTCTCATCTGTCTGGGCATAAAAGGCCAACGTAGAATTTGAGCAGCCTTGTCAAGTACAACAAGACACAACGTCCCCTCTCATGGTCCGACCCCAAGGGGCAAAAGAGTCAAACGCAGACTTGACCCGGCATCTGCAATTGGGCTTTAATGAAAGCTATGAAGAAGGTCCTGGAGGGGAAATCTTACCCCATCGACGAAATCCTTCCTAGGATAAAGGAAACGGTGCTGGCCAGCCCTTCAGCGGTTCTGCAGGCCCCGCCCGGTTCCGGGAAAACCACGCGCACCCCCCTAGCGCTGCTCGAAGTGATACCCCCGGAAAAGGGACGGATCCTGATGCTCGAACCGCGCCGGATCGCGGCGGTCTCCGCGGCCCGGTGGATGGCCAAAACCCTCGGCGAGGAGATCGGGGGGACCATGGGCTATTCCATCCGGTTCGAAAGCCGGGTTTCGGAGAAAACCCGGATCGAAGTGGTCACCGAGGGAATCCTCACCCGGCGCATCCAGACTGATCCCGGTCTGAAAGGTGTGGCCATGGTCATCTTCGACGAGTTCCATGAGCGGAGCCTCCAGGCCGACCTCGCCCTGGCGCTCTGTCTCGACATCCGCCGCGCCCTCAGGAAAGACCTCAAGATTCTAGTCATGTCGGCGACCCTGGACTGCGGGCCGATAGCGTCCCTACTGGACGGGGCGCCGGTGATCTCCTCAGCGGGCGAAGCTTTTCCGGTGGAAGAGCGCTACCGACCGGACGAGCAGGATAGGCCCCTTCAGGCGAGGATTACGGCAACGGTCCTCACCGCCCTGCGGGAGACCTCCGGCGACATCCTCGTCTTCCTACCCGGCGGGGGCGAGATCCGCGCTTGCTGCGAATCCTTGCAGGCCACTCTGGAAGGCAAAGCGGGCGGCATCTCCATTCATCCTCTTTACGGTGACCTCCCCTTTGAAGAGCAGGAGCGGGCGATTCTCCCTTCGGCAAAACGAAAAATCGTTCTGGCGACCAACATCGCCGAAACGAGCCTGACCATCGAAGGGGTAAAGGGGGTGATCGACAGCGGCCTTACCCGAAGGCTTCAGCATGACCCGGCCACCGGCATGAACCGTCTGGTTACGGTCGCGGTTTCCAAGGCAGCGGCGGCGCAGCGGAAAGGCCGGGCCGGCCGTCTGGGTCCGGGCGTCTGCTACCGCCTCTACAGCCGCCATGCTTTTCAAGGAATGATCCCTTTTACCCCGCCGGAAATGCTCTTAGCCGACCTCTCCCCCCTGATCCTCGAACTGGCGGTGTGGGGGGTGAAGGACCCGACCGAACTCTCCTGGCTGGACCCCCCGCCGAAGGCCGCATGGGAATCGGGCCGGCGTCTTCTCGTGGATTTGGGCGCTCTTGACCCTAAGGGCTCGGTGACTCCGGTCGGCCGGTCGATGGCCCGGCTGCCGCTCCATCCCCGGCTCGGGCGGCTGTCGCAGAGGGCTGCCGAACTCGGATGCCCTCGCCTCGGTGCTGACCTGGCGGCCATCCTTTCGGAGCGGGACATCCTCCGCCGTGAGGCCTCCGGCTTCATGGCGCACGGCGAAGGATCCGATCTCGGCGGAAGACTCGACCTTCTACGGCGGTGGCGAAAGCAAAAAGAAACCCCGGGAGGAATCGATCCCTGGGCCCTGCGGGCCGTGGACCGGGCGTCGCAGCAGCTCCTGCGCCTTATGGCTCGGGGGGATTCCAGAGCATGTAGGGAAGAGCAGGGCACGACCATCCCCCGTCTCCTCCTCCGCGCCTTTCCCGACCGGATCGCGAAGAGGCGCGAGGAAGGAGACGGGCGTTTCATCCTCTGCCAGGGAAGGGGCGTGCGGCTTCCTTCCACGAGCCGCCTTACGAAGAGCCCTTTTATCATCGCGGCGCATGTGGATGCGGGCGAGAAAGTCGAAGGCATGGTGCACCTGGCCGAGCCGGTTGCCGAAGATCTCCTCCGGGAGGAACTGAGCGAGAGCATCGAGAGCATAAGGCGGATGGAATGGGACAAAAGGGAAGGGAGGATCATCGCTACCCTCGAGGAGAAGCTGGGGGCACTGCAATTATCGGCCAAGCCTTTTGCACCCAAAGAGGAGGAAGCGGCCCCCCTCCTCTGCGAAGCGCTCCGGTCGGGCTCCGCCAGGATCGTCTTCAGCGAGGAGGCCCGGCAGCTCCAGGGCCGGGTGAGCCTTATGAAAAGGACCTTCCCTACGGAGACCTGGCCGGACCTGTCGGAAGCCCGTCTCCTCTCCGTCCCCGAGGAATGGCTCCTGCCCTGGCTAAAGGGAATCCGTACCCGGGAACGACTGGCAACCCTGGACCTCCTGCCGCCCCTGCGCGCCCGACTGTCATGGGAGCAGCAGCGACTGCTGATCGAGCGCGCACCCGCATCCCTCCTCGTGCCGAGCGGCCACCGGGTAACCCTGGATTACGCCTCCGGAGATATCCCGGTCCTGGCGGTAAAGCTGCAGGAGATGTTCGGCCTGGCCGACACTCCGAAAATTGCCGGCGGGCGGGTAAAGGTGCTCCTCCATCTCCTGTCTCCGGCCCGCAAGCCGGTTCAGGTGACCCAAGACCTGAAGGGCTTCTGGAACAGCGGGTACCAGCAGGTGAAGAAGGAGTTGAAAGGCCGCTACCCGAAACATCCCTGGCCGGATGACCCGTGGAAAGCGGTCCCCACAAGACAGGCCAAGCCCCGCAAGCGCTGAGCGAGAATGGGGACACTGTGGCGGATCAGGCTTGGGAGTTTTAATGGTATGCCATGCCAACGAGATCTCGAATCGACGCCGCTGGTGCCTTTGCCCTACTTGCCTTGGATCGAGGAGGTCACTTGGGAAATGAAGGCGTTCATGTCCCAAGCACCACGGACAGAGGTCGCGCCAAACCTGACGATCACCAGCTTCTTGGAGGGGATGACGACCATATACTGTTCCTGGTATCCCCTGGCAGCGAAAGCGTCACTGGGCGCACTCGGCCACAGTCGATCCTTTGGGTTCGCCTCTGTCCCGGCATTCAGCCAAAACAGGGCGCCGTACTGCCCCTGCGGTGCTTTAGGTGTTGGGGCGGCGCTGTATTTTACCCATCCTTCAGGAAGAACCCTTTCCCCTTCCCAGACACCATCCTGCAGATACAGGAGCCCGAATCGTGCCCAGTCCCTGGGCGTAGCGAACATATAGGAAGATCCCACAAACGTACCGGAAGGGTCAGGTTCGGCAACAGCGCTGTGCATACCGATCTTCGCAAACAGCCCCTTTCGAAGAAAATCATAGTATCTCGGGTAGTCCTTCTCCGCAGCATGGCGGACGATTCGCGCGATGATATTCGCTGTGCCGCTTGAGTAAGCCCACTTACCCTCAGGTTCGGCATCCAGAGGCTTTTCTGCCGCATACGCGGCAAAGTCGTAACTGCGATAGAGCATATCGGTCACGTCGTGCAGGGGTTCATAGGTCTCGTCGAACTTCAGACCGCTGCTCATCCGCAGGAGTTGATCAAGGGTAAGGCTTTTCCGAGGATCACCTGCCTTTTGCCACTCCGGAACCGGCGCCGGTTCCCGGATCCGCACTTTCCCTTGCCTCACAAGGATACCCACAAGGGCGTTGGTCACGCTCTTACTCATAGACCAACCCAGAAGAGGCGTGCTATTATCAAAACCAGGCGCATACCTTTCCCCGATGAGCTTGCCGTCATAGACAACTATCACTGCTCGCGTCATCTTTTTCCTCTCAGGGTGAGGTTCAGCAAAAGCTGCGTCCAGCAGCCCCTTCAGCTTGTCCATGTTAACCTCCCCGGCCAAAGGTTCAGGAGAGGCACCTTCGCCGGTGGGCCAGGGCGCATCGGGTACTATTTGCGGAACAGGGGTCGGCTCCGGAATCATGAACTTCTGTTTTCGCAACTCTGCCTCGGTTGTGCCGGTGACAAGCGTGCATCCACAACCTTCCCTGTACAGAGCGGTTGATTTAAACAATCCGAAGGAACTCGCCACAACCGTTTTTTGTGCATGGTCTATATTTACATCGATGATTTTAGCGAGCGGATTTATTGGCGCCACATCCTCGCGGTATGTTAGCTGGGGGTCCCTGTGGGAGATGAAGACACTTGAGCAGATGTATCTGGCCGTGTATCCCGTTCCGATGGGAACGGCCATGCTCAAGTACCACCCCGCACCCACCAAGACAAGAATGAGGAGGGTGCCTATGCCGATCAAGATCTTTTTCCTGAGATGCGTCATCTTGGTCTCCCGCGGGTCATAAAAAAAAACGCGTTTGCCGATGGCTTGAACACCTCTCTCAACCCTGGCGGAATGGCCACAAGAATCTGACGGCGTTTTGCAGTGGCACCTGTCTCCGGCCATCCGGGAGTTTAAAGGATACCGGGGTATTTTGCACCAAGTATTACAGAGCGGGAAAATAGATGCGCGGCGTTGTTGACTATATTGAATAGTTTTTCTGTAGGTTCTCTCTTCCTAAGGACGCTCAGCCCCTTTCTCCGCGTTCCTTGGTTCACTTGGCCGTTCGAGACGTTTTTCCGGGGTTTTGAGTTCAGGGGCCTGTTGCGTTACCCTCTCTGGCGGGCCGGCTTCTTTGATGGTTCCCCGAGTTTTTTCAGGGGATCTGGTCGGTTCGATCATCTTTTCTGGAGCTCTGCTTTCTTTGGTTCTGTCGACTCCTCGTTCCGGAGTCCTCGTTTCCTTTGGAGTACCAACAGCCGGCCCTGAAGGGGCGGTCTGACGGACTCCTTTATCGGCCGACACCTGTTGCTTCTGCTCTTGCACCACTACCGGTGTTGGTCTGTTTTGTTTTGTTCTATCTGCAGCAGGCTCTGAAGGCGCCGGTGGGCTGGCTCCTTTATCGGGCGAGCCGACCTCTTTGTTCTTTCCCTGCACCCTTTCAGGAGGTCTGGTCGGTTCCATAGCCTTTTCCGGGTGTCGGCTTTTCTTGTTCTTGTCCATTCCTCGTTCCGGAGCTTTCGTTTCCTTTGGAGTTCTAACAGCAGGCTCCAAAGGCGCCGGTTGGCTGCCTCCCTTGTCAGCAGGCATTTGTTGTTTTTGCTCTTGCACCACTGCCGGGGTTGGCTTGTTTTGTTTTTCTCTACCTAAGGTCCTCTCTGACTTCATGGTCTCCTTCGGGGTTTGGACAGTCGTCCCGGTGGGTCCTGGCTGCCCGACTCGTTTTTCAGGCGGTGCTGATGGCCTGGGCTCTCCTGTTCTTTTTGACGGCTGACGGAGTTCCTTGGCCCTCTCGGATTTTGTCTCCAAAGATTTTGCTTCGCCAGCTTTGACAGGCATCTCCCGAGGTCGTGTCTCCGGCGCGAAAACAGATGCCTCTTTACCCTTTACCATTGGGCGCTCTTCTTTCAGTTCTTTCACCTTCACATCCTTGACAGGCTCGGGCGGCCGCTTCGCCTGTGGAACTTCGCGGACAACGGGCATCGTGGAAGTTTTCTCTGGTTTGATCTGCGGTGTGCCAACGTGAACCTTTTCCGTGAGAAAAGGATTTTCTTTTATCCGGGCGTCTGCCGGCTTTCCCCTAATAAAGGTCTCATGGTTCACGGTCGTTACAGCGTTATTGACCCTCACGTTTTTGTACACCACTTTGTCCACGTGGACATTGGTAACATTAACATTGGTGATGTTGACACTGTGAGGGCCGTAGTGACCGCGGCCATAGTAAACCTCACGCGGCGCAAGAGGAACCCAAGCCACGTGCCTGGAAGTGTAAACCCACCCCACATAGCCGGGGCCCCAGTAGACGGCCCCTCTTGCAGGAGGAACCCAGCACCACCCGATCGACACAGCAAAAGCCCATCTTCCATAGTGGTAGGGAGCCCAGCCCCATGGTTCATAGGAAACCCACACATAATCACCGCCGATCCATACCCACCTTCCGGATCGATAAGGCGCCCACCCTACGGACACCGAAACCGTTGGGGTCCACACATATCCATAGTCCGGTGTGTTAACCCACCTCCCATTGTCGTTGAAATCGTTTGAATAGGGCTGAAGCTCTTCCGGCAAGTAACGAGAAGGAGGCCTTCGCTCGGCAATTTTCCCATCCCTCTCCCAGTTCCATCTTTCCCATTCATCCGGAGAGCCCAAAGTCGACTTTTCTGAATCGGTCCCTTCTCCAAGAGACAGGACCTCGCCGGATTGTACGCTAATCCTTCCATCTCTATTCTCTACGTAGACCTCGCCCCGGAATGCGGCGACCTTGACCGGGCCTCTCTCCGGCACATCCACGTTGAATTTCGATCTCTCGTACGCTCTAACTGAAGAGGCGGGTGTGTCGATTTGGAGAAGGCTGTCCTTGCCCCCTCTGAAGTTTGCATAGAGACGGCCCTCCGTGAGGAAGGTTTGATAGGAATTGTTATCAAGGGTCAGAATTTCGAGCGCTGATTTTTCAGCAAGCCTCAGGCAAGTGCCGTCTTTCGTCTGCAGCTCGGCCATTCCATCTTCAGGCACCCAAATTCGATCCTCTTCCCTTAAGGGCATGTTGATCGAAGCAGGTACCCAATCGTCCGTATCGTCTGTCCTAACCTGCACATCGCCACGGATATAGCTAAAACGCATCCCGCCGAGATCAGAGGCACTGACATAGGAGGGAAGAAGGAGAATCAAGCAAACGAGAAACATCATCTTTAAAATTTTCATGGCTGACCTCTTCCTTATTTCTTTCTACATCCCATTAGACTCTCTGAGGTCTCTTCTGGTTTACACCTTGAGGCTCTGGTAAAGACGGGCGGATTATTCACGACGTTGCCTTCGTTATGGCTATGTGTAAACTTTTGCCAATCAGGAGAAGAAAACAAGAATGAAAATGGTAGGTTTTTACACACTTTCGGAAACGGTCTCCCTGGCAAGTCCATACCAGGTTGAAATCACATCGAAAACCGATTCCCGCTTTTTTGGCACGATCTTCGCTATGCTCTAGGATCAGATCCACGGTTTGGAATTAGCCCGCAACCGCTAAAGGTTGCCCATTTGTGACGAATGACGAATACATTCCAGCATTACCTGAATCCGCTTCACGTCTATTGCCGCCTTCGGGATCTTTGCGTCCCTAAAGGCGTCGCGGTTCTTGTTTGCAGGTTCTACGAACGGGCCATCTTTAAACATTTCTCGGGCCGCTAGAGAGTGAAGCGGCTTGCAACGCATACAAATGATTTGTGAAAAGCCGCGCATCAAGAAAACCGGAGGGCAGAGCAGATGGCAAGCAGAAGATTTGTGAATAACATGCTGTCCGTGTTCGACCTGGAAATTGCAGAGACATCAAGTTCCAGCCGATGCATATCTGCAAGAGTCGTTTTCGAATACGATCGAAGGACAGGGCTTCGGAGTTTCAGGGTCTTAAGCTCCGGGATTCCCGGCAGCATCGCATCGAAGCTGATTGCGTGGTTGGAGAAAAACGTTGATCCGGAAGATATTGACTTCGGCTTAGAATCCAGAAAATTTGTTGCGGAAAACTTCGCAACCCCTCCATCCATCTCGTAAGCATCTGGCGGGCAAGCGTGAGGGTGGATAGGATATCTGAACCGGGGAGGAAAATCCCACCTAATGTCGCATTGATTTTCGATTTCGGCAACAGCCCCTTCTGTGCTGAAACTAGATCGGAAACGAAAACAAAGAAAAGAATATAGAACCGGGGCAGCGTGATGAAGGAAGCGAAGAATGTGGTTGTGAGGTTGGAGGGCCGGGCCTTTGTGTTTGAGGTAGACATTTCAGAGGAGGATCTCATCGCAGAGATGATCTCCTCATTGAGCCTCTTTATTAAGAGAGGATTCCCAATCAAAGTCATCCAGACGTCCACGCCGTCTATGGGAAGATCCCAGAGCATGTGGAGCAGAATTCTTACCAGCATCAAGGAACTGGGGGAGTGGGTGGATGATTTGAAGAGGCTTGTGCGCATTCACAAAGGCACGACCTAAACGATGCGCATAAGAGAATTCTCAGCGCAAGAGACTAAATCGAGTTATTTCGGCGACGCGGCGCCGCACTTTCTGACCATCATTTGCTGTTGACATGATTCGCGAAATCGCGTTGGGCGGCTTCTATCTGTCGTCTTTTTCGCAGACCCTTGAGGTGCCAGAATCTGAAAACCCTGTCCAGCTTGTCTCTGTATGCCAGCGCCACGATGACCGCGCTGATCCCAATACCCACGAGGATATAAAACCGGATATACTGGTGATGTCTCAGGTAGCTCCCTCCCAGGGTGAGCAGGATCGTCCCGAAAAGCCTGCCTGTGCCTCCAATCACAAGAAACTCCGTTGTGGTCAGGTGCCCCAGGCCGAGAATGTAACACAGCCAATCCTTGGGAAAGCCCGGGATCAGGAAAAGGAGAAAGACAAGGAAGGCACCTTTGTGATGAAGGAGAAAGTCAAAGCGTTGGATGGCGGATTTGGGGATAAATTTCTCTATGAGAGGCCGGCCGAATGTTCTAGCGAGGATGAAGGCGATATAAGAACCGAGAGTGAGTCCTATGGTAGAGAGCACGACACCGAAAAACTTCCCGAACACATAACCACCCAGGAATCCCGTCACCTCACCAGGAATAGGTGCGGCAACCACCTGAGCAACCTGAAGCAAGATAAATGCAATCACCGACCACGGGCCGAGGGAGTTCAGAAAGTGCGCCATTCGTTTTTTGTCTAAGAAAAATTGGATGACGCCCGTTTCATAGAGGATGAGGGTTAGGCCCCCCACGATGAGGATGAGAATTAAAAGCCTGAGCCAGATGTGGACTGTTTTAGTTTGCTCAGGCTTTTGAGAATTTATGTGGTTTTCAGCAGAATTGTTTCGCTTCAGCTCTCGGTTAGCCAACTCGCCGCTTTCCTCCAGACCCGAAAAAATTATTATAAGCTTTTCCGGATCCGAAAGCCAGCGGCATTTTTCCGAATGAGGGCCTTTGGCGCAACCAAACTGAGTAAGTGGGACATCAGTATCTTTTCTTTCGTTCTCCCGCTCTGCGAGCGGGACTCACTTCAGAAAAGACACCAATGGCCCACCAAAAACGTGTCGTCATGGTGCAGAGAAGTTGCGGGCTAAAACTCTAGTCTGAAAAAAGCTTATCTTTGATGTGAGACACGTTCTGCTTTTCGGACATCATCTTTGTGATCTTTGTAAATCCTTTGGTGTCTCCCAGCATGATGCAGCCGGCGATTTGATCGTTTTCAAATACGACCTTCTTGTACACCATTTGGTCTGTGAGCACCTTGGACTCCAGCTTGTTCTCCGCATCAATGTTGCCGGCAGAAGCCAGATCGATTCCCACGACTTTCAGGGTATTTGCCATCACAGTCCCTTTATAGACGGCGTTCCCTCCGGCCATGTTGGTTCCGGCGATTTGCCCCTGCTCTGTGGCGGCTGTCCAGATCCCGTAAGGAATCCCCTTGAACTCCGCCACATCCCCTGCAGCGAAAATCCCTGGCTGGTTTGTCCTCATCTGCTCGTCCATCTTGATTCCCTTGTCGTGGTCGAGGTTGAGTGCCTTGGCAAGTTCCAGGGCAGGTCTGACTCCGGCTGAAATGATCACCATCTGGGCCGGCAGGAGTTCACCGCCCTCCAGGAGCACCCCGCTGACGCGATCTTCACCCGTGAGCTCCTGGGTCTTTGCTCCAAGCCTGAAGGAAAACCCCCTTCCTTCCATGATCGCTTGAAGCCTTCCGCCGCCGGCCACGTCCAATTGCCTTGGAAGAAGCCTCGGGAAGAATTCTACGACCATCACGTTCTTGCCGAGTTTACGAAGAGCATTTCCCGCTTCTAGGCCGAGCAACCCCCCGCCAATAAGGACGACATTTTGGATGTTCTTGGCCCAAGCAACTATATTCCGAGCATCCTGGATCGAGCGAAGGGCAAAAACTCCTTTTTTGTCGGCACCCTTCATGGGAGGGATAAAGGAACGGCTCCCTGTGGCGATGAGAAGACGATCAAAGGAGATGTCCTGATTTCCCTGAGTCGTAACCGCTTTTTTTTCTAAGCTGGCACCCTGGATGCGGGTGTTCAGCCTCAAGTCGATTCCCTGGTCTTTGTACCACTGATCTTTCTTGCCGCTGAGTTTGTCCTCATTGAGGTCCCCGGATATAAACTCGGGGAGTCTCATCCTGTAATAGAAAGGGGTCGACTCTTCGGTGACAACCGCTATCTTCCCCGCCTTGTCCAGCTTGCGGATGTTTTCCGCTGCGGTGGTGCCTGCGACTCCATTCCCGATAATCAAATAGTTGGCCATAGTTCTCCCTCCTGCGCGTGGGTTGATCTTTTGCTCTTATAGGGTTCCTTTTGACTTTCCAGCGGCTTTTTCTTAGGATGCGTTTTCAATATTATTAAATATAAGGAGGAAATTATGAACTTCAAATCCTTTGAGGATCTCATTCAGTTTGCCATTGAAAAGGAAAAAGACGCGGTTGTTTTCTATGAGAATGCCGGCACCCAGGAGCCTTATGCCGGATCAAAGGAGACCTTCCTGGAATTCGCCAAGGAGGAGAAGAAACACCAGGCCCTTTTGGAAGGTTTTCTCAAGGGGGACAAAAAACTCGGGGATTACAAGTTCAAATGGGTCCCGGACATGAAACGAAGTGACTACATGGTGGACCTGAAATACAAGAAAGGCATGACCTATGCGGAGCTGCTGCGGCTCGCCATGAAGCGAGAGGAAAAAGCGCTTCAACTCTACAATGACTTGGCTTCAAAGTCGGAGAAATCCGAATGGGTGAAAGTCTTCAAAATGCTTTCGCAGGAGGAGGCAAAACACAAGCTCAAGCTTGAGACCATTTACGACGATTATATGGCCAAGATGGGGGATTAGGTGCTTTTTTTCTTTGCCACTCGGCGGTAAAAGGCAGCAAGGGTCTCGGGCGAGATTCTCAGAGCAAAACCAGCCAGAATGAGCTGATTGATCAGGGTTGTCCGAAGCAATCCCACCTCTTTCCATCGCCGACCTGACGTGACCGCATGAGCCGGTGCAATGGCAATCCGCCCCTGTTTCGACACAAGGCGGACGAAAAAGAGATCCTCGGCAATCGGCATTTCAGGAAATCCGCCGGCTGCCTGAAAGTGAGATTTGCGCACAAAGAGCGCTTGGTCTCCATAGGGAAGCCTCAAGTACCTGGAGCGGAAATGTGTGGTAAACTCGATTCCTCTCATGAGCGGTCGATCCAGGTTCGTCTTAAAGCGAAACGCTCCCAAGGCGATTCCTCGGTCCATCAGGGTTTCAAACACCTGGGTGACATAGTCTTTGGGCAGGAGCGTATCCGCATGGAGAAAAAGAAGAACGCTCCCCCTTGCCGCTGCCGCGCCTCTGTTCTGTTGTAAAGCCCGCCCTCTTGGGCCTTTGATAACCACTGCCCCAGCATGCTCTGCTCTCTCGGCTGTCCTGTCTCGGCTCCCACCGTCAACCACGATGAGTTCGGCATCCGGGCTCCACGCATTCAGGATCGTTTTCTCGATGTGAGCCGCTTCATTAAGAGCAGGAATGATGACGGAAAGGTATGGTTGCGGTCTTGCCCAGTCAGGCATCCATCGCCTCACCGCTTCACCTGTGTCCATATCCGTGAGGGGGCCGAGGACATGAAGGGAAAGCCCTTGTCTTCGCGCCGCAGCAACTGTTTTATCAAACACGGAGGAGGTCCCCCACTCCATGCGATCAAAAAGATCCGCGGGCTTCTTGAGCCCGATCAGCCAGTAGCCACCGTCCGTGCTTGGCCCGAGCACAAGGTCGTGGCTTTTCAAAGCGTCAAAAGCCTCGTCAACATGCTGAGACGTCAGCCCGGGGATATCGGTTCCATGGAGGATGACTTGCTGAGCGCCTTGCCGAAAGGCCCCAACAAAGGCGGTTTTCATTCGCTCGCCAAGATCTCCGGAACTCTGCTGTGAGAAGAGCAGCTCCGGCCCAAGCCATCGCCGCAACTTCGCCCGGCTGCCTCCTTCAAAGCAGGCTTCCAGGTCAGCCGCGCGCCTGCGGGCCACGGATCTGTCCGTTCTCAAGGTCCTTTCTGTGAGTTCACGCTGGAATTCCGCAGCCCGGGCTGCGCCGAGCAGGGGAATCAGGCGGGTCTTTGTTAGACCGGGTACAGGGTATCGGCCGAAGATGATCAGCCGGTCGTTTCGAGCCATCAGGAGCATCCCCAATCAAGGATCTGCAATGCGGTCACTGCTTCCGATTTCGGTCAGTCTTTCATGGCTTTGAAAGCAGCGTGTGCGGCGCCGAGGAGCGCCGCCTTCTCGCTGAGGATGACGCGCACCGGGATCCGAGCGAGGAAATCTGCGAATCGCCCCTTGGCCATGAACGCTTTCAAAAAAGATCCCTGTTTCAGGGCAGGCAGAATCTTCGGAGGAATTCCTCCTCCAAGGTAAACGCCTCCAAGAGCCATACCGGTCAGAGCCAGGTTCCCTGCTACGCTGCCAAGCATGGAGACGTAGAGACGAAGGGATTCGACACAGAGGGCCTCCCCCTTCCGGAGCGCATTCTCACTGATAGCCTTTGCAGGGTCTCCTTGCATCATGAGTTCCTTGAGCCTGGGCGGTTCTTCAAACCGGCCCGAATCCCTGAGCCATGAATAGATATTGACGAGCCCAGGCCCTGATAGCACTCTTTCAACGCTCACATGGTCAAATTTTTTCCTGAGGTATCGCCACAGTTCTATCTCCTCTTCCGTTGTCGGCGAAAAACTGACGTGGCCTCCTTCTGAAGAAAGAGGGACGTATTTTCCCTCCGCAAAGGCCAGCATCGCCTGCCCGAGGCCGGTCCCGGGGGATAGGAGAGCAAGGTTCCCTTGCTTTTGCCTCATCCCTTTGTTTAGCGAAACCAGTTCGCTCCGTCTCAGAAGAGGAATAGCCAGAGCGGCTGCTGCAAGATCATTGAGGAGACGGACATGGAGCCAGTGAAAACGCCTTTTCATCCCGGCTTCTGATACGACCCATGGCAAATTGGTCGTTTTGCACCGGCCGTTGATCACGGGTCCGGCAATACCGAAACAGGCGCTGGAGATTGAAGCGGGATTCCCTTGCAGAAACCGCTCAAGGATGTTCTCCAGATGGGGTGCTTCGCGGCTCGGAAAACTCTCGACGACCAAAGGCTCAGGCCGCTTCTTCCCCATCACAAAAAGCCCGACACTCGTCTTTGTTCCGCCGATATCTCCTGCCAGGACCACAGTGTCTCTCTTCTGAACCATCATCTTACCAACGCTATTCGCACGCATGATTCTGAATTGAAAACAAGGACCCGATCCCCGTTCCTACGAGAGCCGCGCCTCCAACCAAGAACTTCAGAAACTGTCTTCGCTTTTCCATACGATTCCTATCCAGCTTCTTTCTTGAATCTCTTTATCAGAGTGGGGAGGAAAAAGGAGCCGATGAAGAGGGCAATAGAGAAAAAGACTCTGAAGGATAAGAGCTGCCCCCATTCCCCGGACACCCAGACCTCTTTCACGGTGCCAACAAAGAAAGTGAAGATAAAGGTGCCCACAATGATTCCTAGGCCTGTTCCGAAGAAGTAGTCCCTGAACCGCACTTTGGTGAGCCCCATGCCGAAATTCATGGGTGTGAAAGGGAAATAGACAAGACGAAGATATAAGACAGTAGCAAAACCGTTTCTTTCAACGGCATCGTCGTATTTTCCCAGCCTGTCACCTATAAGAGAAGCTGCGAACTCTCTGCCCAGGGTTCTTCCGATAAAGAAAGCGGTGCTCGCTCCGATCATAGCACCCACCCACACATAGAGAAATCCCCAGTAAGGCCCGAAAATCGCAGCGCCGATCGCGGTGATCAGAGTGCCGGGGACAAAAAGGCATACCCCGACGGCGTAGACCAGAATGAAAGCGACGGGAGCCCATATCCCCGCCATGTCAAGCAGAGTTCCCAGGGATTCGGCAGTGAGATACTCCTTCACAGGTGTGAACCGCACCAGGTACACGGCAAAAAGGAGGAACGCAAAGAGGATGGCTGCCTTGGCGATCCCGCTGTTCCTGCCCTGCGACTTCACTTTTTGATTCACTTCCTTCAACCCGATCACCCCTGCTGCCTGAACTCAGGCCTTGATGGCACCTCCTCACGTAAAGCCGCCTCCCGCCGTGCAGGTGTAGCAGTGATCTGCAACAGCAATCGGGCTCCCCGGCGCAGGGGGTCCTTCCATTTCAGAGACGTGTATTCTTCTGCCTCCCATAGGGAGGTCCCGAGCAAGATTGAAATCACAATCGTAAAGGTATCCGTCCCAGGAAACAGAGACGAGCGTTCTGCACATCAACCCTTCAACGGCACAAGGATTGAAGCTGGATCCAAGACGTTGCAGGTAGCTCTCAAGATTCCCTGACTGCAAAAGCCACTGGCGGAATCTTCCCAACGGCATGTTGGCAAAAGAAAAGAGCCTGTTAAAGACGATGCCCCATCTCTTCAGGAGCACTTCACGGAATCTTTTCTCGATCAGTGCCTGGGAGGAAGGGAGGAAAGCCCCGGTCGGATTGCAGACCAGATGGAGTTCCAGTCCGGACTCTTCTACTCCATATCCCAGGCTGTTGAGCTTCTTCAGGGTAGCAAGGCTTGTGCGGAAAGTCCCCGGGCCTCGCTGGGCATCAGCCTGATGTTCGTCAAAAGAAGGGAAAGAGGCGATGACGACCACCTGATAGGCTTGGAGGAGACGGATCAGGTTCTCTCTCTTGCTCTCGGTTAGCGCTGTAAGGTTAGACCGGACGAGGATACGCGGAGCACAAGAGGAAAGCCCTTCAATGAGCTTTTCAAGGTTCGGATTGAGCTCAGGGGCTCCACCGGTAATATCAATAGCCTGGAAACCGTTTCTAGCCGCATAGGAAATCACGCCATCCACGGTCTCAGAGTTCATGATCTCCCTTCGATCGGGGCCTGCATTCAGATGACAGTGGCGGCACGACTGGTTGCAGAGATTTCCCACATTGATCTGCAAGGTTGTCGTCTTTTCCCGTTCCAGCCTGAGTCCATGTCTGAAGAGCGTTTGGCTGAAGGTCTCCAAAGGCATTTCTGCGACACCGATTTCCTGCAAAGCTCGCTCAGGATTCATGGTCCGTGCCCCTTTTACATGGAGAGTTTCTGGGCGACATTGCGCATCTGGACACCATGAACAAGGGAGGCTCCTCCACGGATGGCGGTGACCACATGAATCGCTTCCGTCATCTCCGCCAGATTGGATCCTTTCTCCAAGCACGCTTGAGTGAAGGCATCAATGCAGTAGGGACACTGGACCGCATGCGCGACCGCCAGGGCGATGAGCGCCTTTTCACGTTCCGTCAGCGCTCCTTCAGCAAACACGGCATTGTAATACTCAAAAAACTTCTTTGCCAGGTCCGGGGCTTCTTTCCCGATCTCTTCAAACTTCCTCAGGTCTTCAGGCTTGTAGTAGGTCTCCACGGGTCATCTCCTTTGCTGTTTGTTCTTCAGTCGCTGCGCGGCCTCAGGGCCCCAGGTTCCTGCGTCATAGGGCAACAGCATCTCCGCCCTGTTGGTGCATGTCTCGCAGCCCCATAAGACGGGCGTCAAGAAAGACCAGCACAGCTCGACCCCGTCCTGACGCCAGAAGAGCATCTGATCACCGAGCATGCAGTCCAGCAACACCTTTTCGTAGGCGTCAAGGACCGGTCCTGTGTAGCCTTGATTGTAGGAGAAATCCATGGTCACAGAGCGCAACCACAACCGAGCGCCAGGATTCTTCGTCTGAAAGGTCAAAGAAATCTTTTCTTCAGGGTAGATCCCAAGGATGAGCCGGTTGGCCGAGATATGCTCTCCGAGGACGCTGCGGAACATGGAATGAGGGACTTCCTTGAACTGGATGACAATCTCCGTGATCTTCTTTGCCAGTCTCTTGCCTGAGGTCAGGAAGAAAGGCACCCCTTGCCAACGCCAGTTGTCCACAAGCACTTTCATCATCGCAAAGGTGGGCGTCAGGGATTCAGGGCTCACGCCCGGCTCCTCTCGATAGGCAGGGGCATCTTTCCCATCTATCGTTCCCCTGCCGTATTGGCCCAGGGCGAGGAAATCTTCGAGCCGGTCCACCGGAAAAGGCCTCAGGGCTCTGTAGAGCTTGGCCTTTTCATCCCTCACCCGGTCAGCCTCGAAAATCGACGGGGGCTCCATGGCGGTGAGCGCAAAGAGCTGCATCATGTGGTTCTGGAACATGTCCCTCAAGACCCCGGCCTGCTCATAGTAGCCTGCCCGGTGTTCCACACCGAGGGTTTCAGCGGCGGTGATGCTCACAGAGTCGATGTAAGTTCTGTTCCAAATGGGCTCGAAGATGGCATTTGCGAAGCGGAACATCAGGATATTCTGAACCGTCTCCTTGGCCAGGTAGTGATCAATTCGGAAAATCTGATGCTCCTGAAAATGCTCGTGAAGCTTTCGGTCCAGGGCGATGGCTGTTTGAAGATCCCGACCAAAAGGCTTTTCTACAACGATCCTTGACCAGCCGAGCCCCTCTTTCTTTTCAGTTGACAGGCCTGCTTTGCCGAGCTTCTGAGCGGCTGTCTCATAAAGAGTCGGAGGAATGGCGAGATAGAAAACCCGGTTGCCCCCTGTCCCTCTGGCATGGTCCAAGTCCAGGACGACTCTGGCCAGACGATCAAAAGAGCTGGGCTCGTCATACTCCAGCTCACAGTAAAAGAGGTTGTCGCTGAAGGCGTCCCAGCGAGGCCGGTTGAAGCCGGCTGAATCCACGACAGCCTGTTTGGCCTTGGCCCTCCAATCCGCATCACTCATCCTGGTGCGGCTGCAGCCGAGAATGGCGAAGGGTGCAGGGAGCCCTCCCTGGAGATAAAGGCTGAAAAGGGCGGGCAGGAGTTTACGTCCTGCCAGATCTCCCGATGCACCGATGATCACGATGATGCAGGGATCAAGGATATCATGGACCAAGCGCTTGTCTCCCGCGAGACCGAGCTCATGAGCAATGCCTTCGATCACCGCTTCAAGCTTGCTGTTCTTGCCGCCCTGTTGATCAGTTGCAATTTCTTTCATCATCTCAAGACCGAAGCTGCCTCCCCTTGTTTTCTATCCGCATGCTCTCCCTTTGAGGTTGAAGAAAAACTTGAGTCCCTTTCTGACTCGTTCGGAAAATATCTTTTGGGACAGGACAGTGCCTGCCACGCGCTTGTTGATTTCGCCGAGCGTCGGGTAGGGATGAACCGCTGCTGCGAGAGTCGAGAGCTTGACCTTGCCGTTGAGGACAGCAACCCATTCGCTCACCAGCTCCCCGGCCTGGGGCCCCAGGATCTGAACTCCAAGGGGCTTCTCGCTCTTGTCGAGAAGAAGCTTTATTTCCCCTGTCTGTTCTCCCTCTGCAAGGCTCCTGTCGTTGCCCTTGAACGCCTCTGTCCACACTGAATACTCAATCCCCGCTTCCCTGGCTCTTTTTTCGTTCATTCCGATGCTGGCCAGTTCCGGATCCGTGTAAGTGCACCAGGGCAGAAAAGTATAGTTCGTTCTCCTCGGAAGGTGGAAGATCGCATTGCTCACCACGATCCCTCCCTCATATCCTGCAGCGTGAGTGAATTGATAGGCCCCCGTGATGTCTCCTGCGGCATAGATGTGTTTTTGGGTTGTCCTCATTCGATCGTCCACCTTGATGCCTTTCCGGTCGAACTCAACACCGATTCCCTCCAGACCAAGGGCCTTGACGTTCGGATCTCGTCCCATGGCGACCAGGATTTTCTCCGCCTTCAAGGAAATGGGGTTCCCTTCCCCGTCCTTGAGGACGATCTCTTTCTTCGAACCCAAATCCTTCACGCGGAGCACCGAGGCGTTGAGGTGGAATGTCACCCCTTCTGAACCCAGAACCGTCATGATCTCGTCGGCCATGTCCTTGTCTTCCTTGGTGAGGATCTGGCCGCTTCTTTGTACCACGGACACCTTTGTTCCAAGGCGGCAGAAGGCTTGAGCCATCTCAATGGCTATCGGTCCAGCCCCGAGAATGACCATGGAACTCGGAAGCTGATCGAGGGTGAAAATTTCTTTGTTGGTGATGTAAGGTGTTTTATCCAGGCCTTCTATGGCCGGGACACTTGGCGAAGACCCTGTGGCGATGACCCAGTTCCTGGCGGAAACCGTGTCTCCGTTCAATCGGACCGAGTGTTCGTCCACAAAGGAGGGTTCTCCGAACTGCACTTTGGCGCCCAGGCTGCAAAACCTTTCTTCAGAGTCATGCCTCTGAACCGTTTCGATCACCGATTGGATTCTCTTCTTCACCGCCTGAAAATCAACCGGTCGGGTCTCTATGGCCGGCAAACCAAAGGCCGCGCTGTTCTTCATGAGATGATAGACTTGGGCACTGCGAATCAGTGTCTTGCTGGGAACACAACCGTAGTGGAGGCAGTCACCTCCCAGGGCTTTCTCCTTTTCCACAAGGAGGGTTTTAGCGCCCAGCTGGGCTGCGCCGGATGCGACCGTGAGCCCGGCTGCACCGCCGCCGATGATTCCGATGTCGTAATCATAGGAAGGCATCATTTCTCCCCAGTTTTCTCATGCACTTTTGCCAATGCAGGCCCTTGGCCGCAAACAAATTCGAATCCCGAAATCCGAAACTCGAAACAAATTCAAAGCACAAATGCTCCAATGCTCAAAACAAAAAACCTGCGGTACAGGGTTTGGTTATTTGAATTTAGGTCATTGGATATTGCCCTTCGACATGGCTCAGGGTGGTGAGCAGGTCGAACCATTTCGAATTTCGTGCTTCGGATTTAGGAATTTCCTGACTTTAAAACGTCTTCGCCATTTCTTTGGCTTTGGCGATTGCCTCTTCCCTCTTCTTTTTCGCCACCTCAGGACCGGCCAGGGTGGGCTCCACGACCAGGGTTCTTATGTCCGTAAAGCCGATGAACCCGAGCGCAAGCTGGAAATACTTTGTCTGAAGATCAAAAGCCTCCTCGGCACTGCCCTTTGGATAGGCTCCTCCACGAGAATAGGATACAAATATTGGTTTCCCCTTGACCAGCCCCTTGTACCCTTCCCGCGGAGAGAAGCTGAAGGTGTATGTGGGCTGCACGATAATGTCCAGGTATTGCTTGAGCCTGTAGGGAATCCCGAAATTCCACATGGGAACCGCCATGGCATACTTGTCCGCGGATTTGAACTCAGCGATGACTTCTTCCACTTTTTTCCATGCTGCCAGCTCTTCCGGGGAGTGCTTCTGGCCATGAAGAATCGCATATTTGGCCTGCACGGCAAGGCCGTCAAAAGAAGGAAGGTCCTTCTTGAAAAGGTTGATGGTCACGATCTCGTCCTTTGGATTAGCTTGTTTGTACGCTGAAACAAAGGCATCTGCAACAGCGATGGAATAGGATCGCTCAATCCTTGGCGACGCTTGGATATAAAATAGTTTGCTCATAAGAGCCTCCTTGTGTCTGATGAGTTTATCTCAAAATGTAATTTACTTCGCCTACCGCCTCCTGGCCGCCACGATCTCCATGAGTCTCCTGCTCGCATCAGGAGACAGGCCCAGATCACCACTCTGGGATTTCACCACCTCCAGAGACCCGTAACCTCCAAGATACCCGTTCACTCTCGCAGCGGCAGTGGAGTTTACAAAATCCTCATCTAGAGGATACATGGCGCTGAACTCAGCCATGATGTCCCGCACACTACGAAGCCGGTACTTTTGGTGATAGGGCTCGGCCTGATAAAACTCCGGATAAGGAAGAATCTCAGTGTGAATCCTTGCCCCAATTTTTTCTTCAAGCCGATCTTTTGTCGCCACGGCCAGGTTTCTTTGTTCTTCGTCGTGATAGAAAATCACCGCTTTGTACTGGCGCGACCACGGCCTGCTTGTTGGGTCATGGCTCGCCCAGAAGATATTCAAAAGCGCTTCATAGGTGACCGTCTCCGGATCGAAATCAATTTGAATCGTCTCCGTGTGATCACCGAGGCTGTGATAGGTCGGGTTCTTCTTTGTCCCACCCGCATACCCGACTCTGGTTCGCACTACCCCGTCCATGCTCCCGAACTGGGAGTCCGGCCCCCAGAATCAGCCCAAGGCGAAAGTCGCCGTCTGAGTCCTGGCAGGAGCGGACCTATCCATAGGCGGGACAAGTCCATTAGGTTTTGCTTGTGCTGCGATCATGGTCATTTTCTCCTTTGTCGCCAGGGCAGGCTCTGCCTGCGCAGAACCTGCCATAAAGCAAAAGATGTTGATGCCCGCCAGAATAAATAATTGGAATAGTCGTTTCATTTCTTTTCCACAAATTTCAGTGCTGCGGAGTTCATGCAGTACCGCAGCTTGGTGGGCGGCGGACCATCATCGAACACGTGCCCAAGGTGGCCGTCACACCTGGCGCACAGAACTTCCACTCTTTTCATGAAAAACGTGTTGTCTGCCTCTTTTAGGATATGGTTTTCAGAGACGGGCGCCCAAAAACTGGGCCATCCTGTTCCGGAATCAAACTTGGTCTCTGAGCTGAAGAGATCAAGATCGCATCCGGCACATCGATAGATCCCTTTTCCTTTGACATCATGATACGCTCCCGAAAAAGCTCGCTCTGTCCCCTTTTTTCGCAGCACATTGAATTGCTCGGGGGTGAGTATCTTTTTCCATTCTTCTTCCGTCTTGAATATTTTCTCAGGCATTTTACCTTCTCCCTGTTTTTCTCCTCCTCTCTTAGCGAAAGCCTCGGACCGAGCCCCGATCAATGCGGACTCAGCCACTGCGGGAACCCCTAACAAAAGAATCCCCTGTCCCAATCTTCTAAGAAATGATCGTCGAGAATGTGTTTTTCTTGATGCCATGGTTTGCTCACTCCTCTCCATGTACCATTTGACGGCACCAAGATAATCATTGATTCATAAGACACCATATGGAGTTTATTTCGGACGGCAATCAGGTCCAAAAGTAATTAGAGGGATGGGAATGAATACACGTCAGGGCTACTGCCAGGCGATGCAGTCGCCTGGGCACATGCTCATCACCTGTTCGATATCGTCTTCGGGGTAATCGGAAAGCTCCGCGACCTCTATACTTCCTGTCTCCTGGTTCCTTTTGAAAATGTCAGGACGGAGACTGATACAGGATTCGCAATCCGTGCACTCGGATCGATCAATGGTAGGGGTTTTCTTCAGCGTCTCTGCGGGTCCCATGGGCTCAGATCCACCGGTGGCGTCAGCCTCGTTGCTTTCACTCGTTCTCTTGTTCTTCCAGGCGAGATACTCCCCGTAAGTGAAGCTTGACCCGAGTTCACTCGTCTTTCGTTTACAGTGCTCTCCCCTGCACAATCTGCACCGGGACTCGCTGCACACCTGGCACTCTTCGCAATCGGGGCATTTTTCTTTTTTAGGTTTTACGGGCAATTCCTCATCCCCTCCCCTAATGCAGGCCTCTGACCGCAACAAAAGACTATTTGAGCCCTGGACCGGAGGGTGTGGTCTCTGGCGAGTCCGCAACCGGAAATTGACTCATCCCGCCAACCGCCCCCTTGCCCTTGAACCTTCCCCAAAGGAGACATCCATGAGTAAGCAGTATGCAGCAAACAGTAAGCAGTGGGAAATATGCAAACAAATTTACTGCCTACTGCTTACTGCCTACTGTTTACTGGGCTTACGCCGGTAATTCTTTAGCAATTTTCTTAGCCAGTTCGCGGCAGGCCTGAAGGGCTTCATGGTCAGGAACAAACTGGACCTTGAGCCCCGGGTCAACCACTTTGAACTTCATCTCCTCCAGTTCTTTGGTAATCAGCTTTACGGCTTCTCCGCTCCAGCCGTAGGAACCGAACGCGGCAGCCACCTTGTTTTGAGGCTTTAGCCCTTTGAGGTAAGTCAGGAAATCACCCACTGTCGGGAAAAAACCGTTATTCAACGTAGGAGAACCGACGATGATGGCGCCGGCATCCAGGACTTCTGTCATGATGTCGCTTCGATGCCAGGTGCGCAGATGCATGGGCTTTGCGTCGACGCCTTCCTGCCCCAGGGCTTCGGCAATAGTCTCTGCCATGCTCTGGGTGCTGTGCCACATGGTATCGTAGATCACCAAAGCCTTTCGCTTGGGTTTCTGCTCACTCCACTCCACGTAAGCCTTCACAATCTTCATGGGATCTTTTCGCCACATCACCCCATGATCGGGAAGAATCGTGTCAATAGCCAGCCCCATGGATTTGACCTTTTCGACGAGTTTCAAAATCAAAGGAGCGTAAAGGAGCAGGATGTTGGCAAAGTACTTCTTTGCGTGAGGCATGATCGCATCGCCGATTTGATCGTCGAACCTCTCCAGACCGGCATAGTGCTGGCCGAAAGCATCACTGGAGAAAAGGATCTTGTCTTCCTTGGCATAGGTGAACATGCTGTCCGGCCAATGGAGCATTCTTGTTTCCATGAACACAAGGGTTCTCTTGCCTATCTTGAGTTGTCCGCCGTCTTCCACGGGTTGATAATTCCACTTCTGTGCGAAATGCTTGGACAGGTTCTTGAATCCAGTCTTTGAGCAATACAGGGGCTTTTCCTCTCCAATGCGGTGCATGACCCTTGCAAGGCCGCCCGAGTGGTCCATCTCTGTGTGATTGCTGATGACATAATCGATTTTCTTCGGGTCAACGATCTGGCTGATGCGCTCGATCAGTTCGTCGGCGAACTCCTTCTTGACCGCATCCACCAAGGTGATCTTTTCATCAACGATCAGGTAGGAGTTGTATGTCGTTCCCAGGTCTGTGATATACCCGTGGAAGTCTCTAATATTCCAGTCAATAGCGCCAACCCAGTAGATTCCTTTCGCAACCTCTAACGGCTTCATAAACAGCTCCCTCCATCCGAATCAGTCATTATTGCCCTTAACAGAACGAGACACGGGCATCGCAATGACAAAGGTCGATCCTTTGCCTTTTCCGCTGGTAAATCTCAAAGAACTTCCCGGATGATCCTCAATGATTCTCTTGCAAATGCTCAATCCGAGACCTGTTCCTTGCTTTTTGGTCGTATAAAAAGGGGAGAATATTTTTCCCTGATCTTCTTCAGCGAATTCCGACTCCTTCATCCGATATACTAATCTCCACCACGCCCTCCTTCAACCCTGAGACAAAAGAAATTTTCCCTCCCTGCTCCATGGCTTCCAGGGCGTTTTTCGCAAGATTCAGGAGAACCTGCTCGAGCCTGGCTCTGTCTCCCTCGACAAAGACCTCTTCCCGATCCGTCTTGAAGTCGAGACGGATGCTTCGTTTCTTGCAGTCTTCTTGGATGAAGTCCTGGACTTCCTTGAGCAGCGCGTTGATGTCTATTTCTTCCCTGTTCAGAGGTCGCGGGAGGTAGAAGTCCCTCATCTCTTTGAGGAGACTCTCGAGTCTCTGGACCTCGTTGACGATGATGTTGAGTTTTGCGAGGCTCTTCTCGTCTCTGCTCTCTTTGACCAACTGTTGAGCAAATCCTCCGATTGCCATCAGAGGATTCTTGATTTCGTGACTGATCTCTGCAACCACCCGGCCGAGAGCCGCAAGGCGTTCTGACTGATTGATCCGCTCCTGGAGGGCCTTGGTTTCCGTGAGATCTCGAACAATGGCGGTGAAATAAAGCATCCCGTCGGCCCGGGAAATGGAAAAGGAAATGTCGGCGGGAAAGGCCTCTCCGTTTTTCCGAAAGGCCGCGATTTCCGTGTGGTGGCCGATTCGCCGGGGGACCCCGGTTTCGATGTAACGGGCTACCGCCCGATGATGATCACGGCTGCAGTTGGGCGACATGATCACATCAAGGTCCCGGCCGAGGACCTCCTCTCGGGAATAGCCGAAAATTTTTTCTGCTGCTTTGTTGAAGAAGAGGACTTTTTGTTTCTGGTCTATGGTGACAAAGGCCTCATTGGTATTCTCAACCGCGCCTTTCAGAACAGCAAGCTCTTTAATGTCATCGTCCCTGACGCCCATTTCCGGTTTCAGTTCCCACAGAGAGGCCTAAAAGATAAAACGAGGAAAACCAGTGAATCGGGGAAAAAATTGCGGCAATTCATGGCGTTCCCCATAAGGGGGAGGGAAGGAAACCCTTCCCTCCCCGGGAGGAGAATATGGAAAGAAGAATTGAAAAGACTGAATCGACTAGGCCGCCTCGAGTTTCTGCCTGGCTGCCATGTCCATAAGCACCCTCTCTTTTCCTTTGTCGAGGCCGAGAGCTTTTCTTTTCTTGTTAATATGAGCGATCATCATCTGGGCCATCTCATGAGGATCGACGGCAAATCCCCACTTCCCGAAGCCCTGCGCCTCAAGCCCATCAAACAAGAGCTTGTGGAATTTGGTTCCCTCCACGATCGGGAAGGTGACACCGAACACGGTGAACACTCCGGATGCCACAAAGTACTGGCCGATGCAGATTGCCTTCTCGCTCATCCATTCCGGAGCCGCGCCTGCCACAGGGAGATCGGCGATGCTGTCGCCCAGCCCTCCGACACGCACCATCTCGGCACAAGCGGTGAGAATGCGGCTGTTGTCCACGCAGGATCCCAAGCCGAGCACGGGCGGCATACCCACGGTCTCGCAGACCTCTCTCAAGCCCGGGCCTGCCAGGTGGGCTGCCTCGGGAGTGTACAAACCTGCCTTGGCAAGAGCGACCTGTGAACATCCGGTCTGAACGACCAGAATATCATTCTTGATGAGCTCCTTGACGAGTTCCACGTGGACCCAGTCCTGTTTGACCCTGGGGTTTGTGCAGCCCACGACACCGGCGACTCCTCGAATCCTTCCATTGATGATGTTGTCATTCAAAGGCGTGTAGGAGGATCGGAAGGTGCCTCCCAGCATATAGTTGATGTACTCATGGGAGAAGCCATGAATCCCCATGCTCTTGATGTTGGGGATTTCCACGGGCAACTTCCGGTTCTTGAACCGAACGATGGCATTCTCAATGATTGCATCCGTGCACTCTCTTGCTTTGTGTTCATGGAATTCAATGTGCTCGACCCCTTCGATTCTGCAACGGGGATTGGTGGTGAAAAGTTTGGTTCCGTAGCACTCCGCCACTTTGGCGAGCCCTTGCTTGATGCACTGCACGTCCACGCCCATGGCATCCACCGCACCAGTCACCAGGACCGCTTCCGTGGACATAAAGTTTCCGGCATGGGGAATACCATGCCTGGAGAGCATTTCGGCCCCTGAGCAGCACATTCCCACAAGGTTAATCCCTTTCGCGCCGGCGTCTTTGGCCGCCTGGATCAAACTGGGATCATTCACCGAAGCAAGCACGGATTCAAAAAGATTGGGTTCATGGCCGTGAATAATGACGTTCACTTGGTCCTCTTTCAGGCAACCCATATTCACTTCCGTCCTCACAGGCGTAGGGGTGCCGAAAAGGATATCTGAGATTTCCGTAGCCACCATGGAGCCGCCCCAACCATCGGACAGAGCTGTTCGGCTGAGCTGCTTGGTAATGTTTTCATAGTCCTGATCAACACCCATGTGGGTTCGGTGCATGAGTTCCATCAGCTCCCTCATGGCGCCGCGAGGAACGATCCCGTGCTTCCGCCATGTCTCCAGGGTTTTCGGTGGAACCCTTTTAACAAAGGGGATCTCCCCCTCGACCTGGGTGTAGGTCCGCTCGAGTTCCTTGTAAAGATCCATGGCAACATCCTTCAATTCCCGCCCCTCGACTTCGATCCCAAGCTCTTTGGCCACTTCTTCGAGCTTCGTCGTATCCTTGATCTGATAATCCTTGATATTGCCGTTAACGACCTCTCTAAACAGATCCAGCATGCTCATACCGTGGTCTGTGTGGGCTGCGCCGCCGCAGGCCACCATGCGACCGAAATTCCTGGACTGGATCGTATCAATGGTTGCTCCACAGACGCCGACCTTGGCGTACGGGTCTTTGGAGTTCAATCGGCAAGGCCCCATGGCGCAATGCTTGCAGCAGGCCGAATCCGCACCAATGGGACAGGCTTTCATGTCTGCGGCACGGTGAAAGGCTGTCTCCACCCCGTCCCTTTCCGCTTTCCTGAGCATCTGGGCTGTGGCTTCACACGTTGTGACATCCCTGATGTCAATGCCTTTCTTTTCAGCTTTCTTTTCGATCTTCTTTCCTTTTTCTTCCTCCATCACTTCTCCTCCTTCGTGGATTTCTATTCCTTCAAAGAATACTAGTAACTATTCCGATTAAGCATAAAAAAACTAAAGAGTTCTTTTCCAAAAGGCGACAATTCCGTCTTTACCGAAAAAAATCTCTATCAACTCCCATCCCTCATCGCCTCTCTTGTTAAGAAGCTTGGCAAGGCCTCTTAACTGGTCAGGAGGCAGTTCATTAAGAGCGCATTCCCCTTGATCTGAGCAAAAGTAAATGAGCTTGCTGAACTCTTCGGCAGGATGTTTGGTGATTTCATACTCGAAACGGATCACGAAATCAACCCCTAAAAACTTGGTTTCGGAAGTAAAGCCAGGATCCCCTACTGGTCCAAGTATCAGAGATGTGGATCCTCAAACCCGGAACAGGGGTTCCTTCCTGAAATCCTGAACTTCCCTTTGGGCCCTCCCGGACTTTTACGCTTCAGCCTCGAGGGTGCACTTGCTGAAATCAATGGGTTTCCTGCACCCTGCACAAACGTGCTCCCGGTTAAACTCATCCGAAAAAACTTCTTTTTCCTTCCCACAATTCGGGCACTTGCAGACAAAGGATTTCAAGTTCTTGAGATCCTGCATGCCAGGGCAATGCATGGGGGTCGTCATGGCTTTTCTCCTTATTAATGGGCTTGTATCAGTGAGGAGTTTTGTCTTTTATCTCAACAACAGTCTTGTGTCAAGACTTTCCCTCTCCCTTTGTTTTTCCCCTCGAAAGGCATAGGCGCTAACTTAGGCCGTCACCCCGGTGAAAACCGGGGTCCAGAAATGTCTGAAACCCCTGGATTCCGGCTTCCGCCGGAATGACGAAACAACAAGTGTCGCACCTGTCCCTTCTAAGTTAGCGCCTATGCCTTTCGAGGGGGAGGGTGGACGGACATTAGCTGAGCTTCTTTCCGATTTGCTTGCCATAGTCCTGGGCCATTTGAACGCCGCCTCCAAGTGAAGCGGACTTGAGCCTGAGCGGACCACTGACCATGTCCATTTTGAAAATGTTTTTCATGGTGTCGAAAATTCGGTCCGGCGCCTCGCCGCTCCAGCCAAAGGCTCCGAAAGCACCGCCTATCTTGCCCTCAAGTCCGGCCTTCTCGGCCAGTGAAGAGCATCGTTTTCATGGGCAGCATCATCTCTCCATGATAGGTGGCGGACCCAAAGACATAAGCATCGTAACCTTTAAGATCGGCATCTTTCTTTACAGCGGTGACATTGACCACGTTCGCTTCGGCACCCTGCATTCGGATTCCCTCAGCAATCAGATCGGCTATCTGTTTTGTCTCTCCTGTTCTCGTGGAATACACTACAACCGCTTTTCCCATTTTCATCCTCCGTGCTGTTTACTCCTTCTCTTCCTCCACCTTCCCTTTATGCTTGGTTCCACACATGGGGCAGAGGATCTCGATTTCTTTTTCATCCCCGATGAATTTCTCTCTCAGCTTGTCGGGGCCGAGAAAGGTGACATCTCCGCAGGCACAAGAAGGGCATTCAGCCCGCACCCGGTATTTTCTCTTGGACATTCCTTCCCCTCCTGGTTCGGATTATCTCAACCTTTGATCCGTGCCTGACAGGCCACACTCCGGAATGTAGCAGGACACATCCAGGAACTCGCACTTCTGCTTGCAGGATGGGCAAGTCTCAGGCGGTTTGTCCGCCTTCAAGGTGTAGCCGCACTTGTTGCATTTCCAATCGGCCATTGTTTTTCCTCCCGTTATTGGTGAGACACCGCCCGCAGAGCGGGCGGCCTCAAGAGGCCCCCTCCCCTAACCCCTCCCACAAGGGGAGGGGAAGTGAAGCAGGGCAAAGCGTTTAGCGGCGACTAGGCCTTCCAGAGACCATGAAGGTTGCAGTATTCGCGGGCAGTCACTTTGGCCGCATCAATCTTGAAGGTCGCCTCAGGCGCCATTCCGGGCTTCAGGAAATAACGGTAGGCTTCGCCATCAGCGATCAATTCGATCCACTCGATGTGATGCTTTTCCTCCATGGGATGCGCCACGGCGCCAACTTTCACCTTGTAGCCCCCGGGCACTTTCTCGATCACGGGAACATGTTTTTCCTTTGCAGCGTCCACGGTGTTCTCTTTCATGAGTTTCATGGGTTGACCGCAGCACACGAGCTCCCCTTTTCCTCCGTGCAATACCTCAACGATATTGCCGCACAGCTCACACTTGTAAACCTCCAGCCTTTCTGCCATGGTTATTCCTCCTTCTTTCTAAAAATATGAGAGTTAATGGTTATCCGTTGTTGGTTATTGGTGAACTCATTGCAAAGCGACCATTTCGAGGCGTCTTCAGATCACCCTTCCTGAGTGACGAATGAACTCCCCCTGGATCGCCCCGGTTGTCATTTCTTCAGAAGCTTCCTGACTGCATCCAGAACCGCACCGTAATCAGGCTCTTGGGTCTGTTCCTTTACCACCTGAACATAGCGGATGACTCCGTCCCGATCAACGACAAACACGCATCGCGCCAGCAGACGTAGTTCCTTGATCAGCGCCCCATAGCCTGTTCCAAATGACGCATCACGGTGGTCGGACAGGGTTGTGACCTTGTCGACTCCTGCTGCGCCGCACCATCGCTTCTGGGCAAAGGGCAGATCCATGCTGATCGTCAGAATCACGACGTCCGGTCCAAGGGTCGCCGCCTCCTGGTTAAATCTGCGCGTTTCCAGATCACACACAGGGGTGTCGAGCGACGGGACAGAAGACAGGACACAGACCTTCCCTTTGTAGGATGACAAACGGACGGGATTGAGATTGTTGTCCAGAACAACGAAATCAGGCGCTTTGTCTCCGACTTTTAGGGAAGGGCCCACTAAGGTCAGAGGGTTCCCCATAAACGTAATCACGCCTTTGCGCTCCTCCATTTTATACCTCCTTCACGATTCTTCCTGAATCCTCTTATCTTTGTTTGAGCCTTCACTTTCCTTCTGCATGCACTCCTTGCAGAGTCCTACGAACTCGAGCTTGTGCCCGAAGATACCGTGCTTGGTCAGCAGGCCAAGGGCATTTTCCAGGTTTTCAAGGGCATTATCAGAGGTTCCGATAGGAGCATCTTCAATCTTTCCGCATTGCATGCAGGTGATGTGATAGTGATCCTTTGTCACACAGTCAAACCGCATCTGGGGCAGCCCCGGTTCCAGCCTGTGGATAATTCCGCACGAGGAAAGAATTTCAAGATTGCGGTACACCGTACCCATGCTGATTCTTGGGAGCTTTTTTCTGACCCGCTCATAAATCTCATCTGCCGTGGGATGAGTCTGATCCTTATTAATCTCTTCGAGGATCACTTGGCGCTGATGGGTCATTCTGTATTTTTGATCAGAGTTCAAAGAAGCCTTCACAAAAATTAATAGGAATGATTCCTAATTTATTCACGGGACTGGACATGTCAAGTCACATGAGAAATCTTTGCGAACCCCTGTCCAATGCTCCGGCTCTCAACCCTGCTTGGACTCATCCGCCACAGACCCAGGCCCGGCCAGAGGCCGGAACATTTTTTTCCCCGCCCCGCAGATAGGACATTTCCATTCCTCAGGCAGCTCTTCAAAGCGGGTTCCCTTGGGGACCTTCCCTTTCCTGTCACCCCGGTCCGGGTCGTAGATATAGCCGCAGTTTGTTGTCTGGCACTGCCACATTTCTTCTGGGTTTGCCATGGGTTAGTCTCCTTCAGTGATCTCAGATTACAGCATAAACCCCTGAACTACTCCATAATTTTCATTCCCCATCCTACCAAACATGTCCATATCCAATCCGATTCCTCTTCACTTCCTGAGTTCATTCATTTTGCCGTGCCACGCACAGTTATCGCAGTACGCCTCCGTGTCTTCGGCAACTTGGGGTGTCTGCGTCTCACCCTCCCCTGAAGCAAAAACAACTTGATTCCCTTTGAGGTCAAACTCGTAGGTTTCGTACTCGTCTTCGGGGTCCTTGATATAGAAATGCTCGCATCCACAAAAAGGGCATGCCATGATTCACCTCTCATGGGATTTCCCCTCCCCTCGCAGGAGCGGTTGGGGAGGGGGAAGTCAATTCACTAAGCAACCTTGAAAAAGGCCTTCTTTGCAGCACCACATACAGGGCACTTTTCCGGGGCTTCTTTCTCTACGGTCATGCCGCACACGGAACACACGTAGTAGTCCACGTCGACATTCTTGCCGAGGTTGTCCAGCGCCTTCTGGTAAAGGCCCGCATGAATTTTCTCTACTTCATTGGCAAAGTTGAACGATCGCTCTGCAGCTTTGTTGCTTTCCTTCTTGGCGACCTCAATGAATTCCGGATACATATTCTTGAACTCGTGGGTTTCGCCGGCAATGGCGGTTTTCAGGTTGTCCGCCGTTTTTCCTACCCCACCCAGGGTCCTGAGATGGGCATGGGCATGAACCGTTTCAGCCTCAGCAGCGGCTCTGAAGAGTTTTGCGACCGGCTTGAACCCTTCCTGCTCCGCCTGCTTGGCAAACGCAAGATACTTCCGGTTGGCCTGTGATTCGCCTGCAAAGGCATCACTCAAATTCTGTTCTGTCTTAGTCATACTCTGATCTCCTTTCTTTTTGTTTTGGGTTAAGGTCTTTCCGATCTCCGCCGGCCCCTCTCAAAAGGAGCCTCAATTTCTGGGAGTACTTTTTGGATTCCGAACATCTTTAATAGTCTTGGGCCCAAAGGGCCGCGGGGAAAAAGAATTTTAGCCAAGATAATGTCGAATATTGTGTCATCAAGGGCCGACGGCGATTTCAGCGAGTTGGCCTTTCACGGCTTCATGACCCGTGAGGTTGTGCCGACACCATTCATGATTAATTTTTGCTTACAAAATTCGCTCTTTGCGGAGGAAAACAGCAATGAACGTTTCCAGCCATCCCTCTAATCGGCTCATTAAAGAAAAAAGCCCCTACCTGCTTCAACATGCCTACAATCCGGTGGATTGGCATGCCTGGAACGAGGAGGCGTTTGATAGGGCCCGCTCCGAGAACAAGCCGATCTTTCTGTCCATTGGCTACTCAACTTGCCACTGGTGCCACGTGATGGAAAAAGAATCCTTCGAGGATTCTGAAGTCGCTCAACTCATGAATGAAGCCTTTGTTTCGATCAAGGTGGATCGTGAGGAAAGGCCGGACGTGGACCACGTCTACATGACCGTTTGCCAGATGATGACCGGCAGCGGCGGCTGGCCCCTCACGATTGTGATGACTCCGGACAAGAAACCTTTCTTCGCGGCCACCTATATTCCGAAAGGGAGCCGATTCGGGCGCACGGGGATGATGGAGCTCATCCCCCGAATCAGGGAGGTGTGGAAAAACCGTCACAAAGACGTTCTGGACTCTGCGGAAAACATGACCGCAGCACTCCAGTCCATTGAAAAAGAAAACCCCGGAGAACCCTTGGACCACGGTGTTCTGGACAAGGCCTATCAGGAACTCGCTCAGCGCTTCGATAAAACCTATGGAGGATTCAGCGGCTCTCCCAAGTTCCCGACCCCCCACAACTTCTTCTTCATGCTCCGCTACTGGAAGAGAACAGGCCATCAAGAAGCGTTGAACATGGTGGAGAAAACCCTTCAGGAAATCCGTTGGGGTGGGATCTTTGATCAGGTCGGGTTCGGCTTTCACCGCTATTCGACCGACAAAGAATGGCTTGTCCCCCATTTCGAGAAGATGCTTTACGACCAGGCCATGCTCGCCCTCGCTTACCTGGAAACCTATCAGGCGACTGGGAGCACTGATTATTCGGACACAGCAAGAGAGATCTTCACCTATGTTCTCAGGGACATGAGATCCCCTGAGGGCGGCTTCTACTCTGCTGAAGATGCCGACAGTGAAGGGGTTGAAGGGAAATTTTACCTATGGACTGAAAAGGAGATTCGCGAGATCCTTCCCCCGGATGAAGCGGACTTGATCGTCCGGGCTTTCCACGTTGAAAAGAATGGGAACTTCAGAGAAGAGGCGAGCGGAAAAAGCCTGGGCGCCAACATTCTGTACACCGGCAAGTCCCTTGCCGATATTGCCTCTGAAATGAATCTTCCCGCGGAAGAACTTAAGAAAAAGATCGATCTAGCCCGATCCAGGCTGTTTGAAGTCAGGGAAAGGCGTATTCACCCTCACAAGGATGACAAGATTCTCACCGACTGGAACGGTCTCCTGATCGCCGCCCTTGCAAAAGGGGCGCAGGTACTCGGAGAGAGGGCATACTCCGATGCCGCAGGAGACGCGGTGGAGTTCATCCTGAAAAAGATGCGAAAACCGGATGGCCGCCTTCTCCACCGGTATCGCGAAGGCGAGGCAAGCATCACCGCGCACCTGGATGACTATGCGTTCCTTGTGTGGGGTCTCATTGAGACGTACGAGGCGACCTTTGACGCCGGATTTCTCAAGACCGCTCTTGAACTCAGCAAAGTCATGATCCAACACTTCTGGGATCACCAGCGTGGAGGGCTGTTCTTTACTTCCGATGACGCAGAGAACCTGATTGTGCGCAAGAAAGAAGTGTACGATGGGGCACTTCCCTCTGGAAATGCCGTTGCCATGCTCAATTTGCTTCGCCTCGGCCGGTTCACAGGCGATGCTGAACTGGAGGAACGAGCCTCCGGAATTCAGAGGGTTTTTTCAGAGCAGGTCCGGCAGTTCCCGTCTGGGTACACCCAGTTTCTGAGTGCTGCTGATTTCAGCCTGGGGCCTTCTCACGAGGTGGTCGTCTCCGGCTCTTTGGGCGCGAAAGAAATGCTCGACGCCCTGAGATCCCGCTTTTCCCCCAATCAGGTCGTTCTTTTTCGTCCGGCAGGAGGAGAAAGCGCAGCGATTGATGCAGTGGCTGCCTTTGCGAAGAACTACAATCCTGTAAACGGCAGAGCCACGGCTTACGTCTGTTCAGGCCACGCGTGCAAGACCCCGACCACAGAGGTCAAAGAGTTGATGGCCCTGCTGGGACAAAAGAACCCCCAAACGTGAGATGAACATCGCATGAGAGCCCGTCCTGCAACCTAAGAAAACCCTCCCCCTTGATGGGGGAGGGTTGGGGTGGGGGTGGAAGAAGGTCTAAAGATCCCAAGCCCTGTTCTTTCCCCCTCCCCTTTATCCCCTCCCACCAGGGGAGGGGACAACTAATCAACGGACAACCTCTCGACCCTGATCTCACTTCTTTGCCGGTTCTTTCAGCTTCAACTCTTGTGCCCCGTCCGGCACAGGAGAGTACTTGCCGTCTTCATTTCGATAGGGAATTGGCCGCAAGTGCATGCCCACATCGCTGCTTTCGCCGATCCGCCACAACCTCCCGGTCAGTGTGTCCAGCATGAACTGGTCTTTTCCGGAGTCTGAAATCTGACCGAAGACGAATCTCCCTCCTGCAGCGGAAAGGACTTTGCCCTTATCCATAGTTACTTGGGTTGGCGATCCGCCAAATTGGGCGTTCGCCTCTCCAAGAATTCCCAGGCTGAGAGCCAGAAACAGAACAAAAACGCTTGTGACCTTACAAAAATGCATACTTCCTTCCCTCCTTTCCTGGTAGGTCTTCTCTTCCCTCAATTACCCTGCTCTTGACGGGCGATGATTTCTTCTTTTAGGATTGCACATTGAGAATAGGTGTCAAGTGTTTCTTCTGCCGCCGTGACACGTGGGCTTCGCTGATGATGTGGCGGGATCAGCTCAAACATGGTAGGGTAGGCAAAATAGGTTGGTAATCTCTCTTGACCCGTGTGCCGTGTGCCTTACGCCTCTTGGCTCCGGAGATTCAACCCGAGAGAGGAAAGGAAGCCTGCTCCACCACAGATTCTTTTGAGGAGACAACCCCATGATTCGAGCAAAACTCTGGTTCCGCTGTGCGGCCATGCATGACCCTGTGACCCCTATCCTTGTGCAACCTGCCGTGATCGGTTGGGAGGCCAAGAAGAGAAGAGTGGACCTCACCATTGATCGCGCTTTCAAAGGCGATGAACTCGTCATGAGAATGAAGGGTTGGGTAACAACGGACGTCAAAGAAGTGGTGGATGTCGTCAAAAAACATGGCTTCCTGAAAGTGCTCGATGATCGCGATCTCGCGGTGGAACTGGAGTCCCAAAAGGATTACGACAACCTGACGCGCGATCTTGAGGCCAAATTTGCCGACCAGGTGAACCTGGAAAAGATTTGACCTGCTGCCCCTTGAAAAAAGGCGAAGTCAACATGGATGAACCAGAGGTTATTGAACAGCCCGTTGACGGCATCCTTGATCTCCACACGTTTCAACCGAAAGAGGCCGCATCGGTTGTGGATGAGTATCTGAGGGTTTGCCGGGAAAAAGGTATTCTTGAAGTGAAAGTTATTCATGGCAAGGGGAGGGGGGTTCTCCTCCGGACAGTCCACGCTCTCCTTGAAAAACATCCTCTTGTTCTGAATTTCAAACTGGACACCGAGGGGTCAGGATGGGGAGCAACCATCGTTCACTTGAAGAAGAATACAGAAGGCAGAATACAGAAGATAGAATGAAACCCATGATGAGGACTCCGCCCTTGTTGAAAACCCGATGGATGACTAGCTTTTGTGCCATCAGGAATATGAAGGCCGGCAGACAGAAGGGGGAAATGGGATTGAACCCCTTGCAATGGGGGCAGCAGTTAGGCTAAGACGATAGTGAACAAATGAGAGGAGGTTCCCATGGAAGAAGTTTGCTACACGAGAGAAGCGGCGCTGGAGAGAGCCATTGAGATGGAAGCAGGTAGTTTCGAGGTCTACAAGAACACCTATCTGAAGGCAAAAGAACCGCTCGCCAAAGACCTGTTGAGAGACCTTGCCCTTGATGAACTGAGGCACAAATACACTCTGGAAAAAGCTTTCTTCGAAGAGACGGTTCTCCTTCATGGTTCAGGGGCGAAAGCAGGCCCGAGCATGAAATTCTCTCTCCTATTCGAGGAAAAACCCCTGAGCCCAATTGCCTCTGAACAAGAGGTGATGATCTACGCGATTCATGAAGAAAAACGGGCCGTAGATTTTTATAGGAACTCGGCAGAGCAGTGCGGAGCTGCTCCCATGGCAGGCATGTATAAGAAGCTTGCCGAAGATGAAGAAGGGCACCTTGCCCGTCTGGAAGAGCTTTACGAGAAGATCTACCTTAAGGAGATGTAACCGGGAGAAAGGAGGCCCCGCCATGAAGAAAGTGAGTCTCTATGAATCAAGTGGGTTCGAGGATGCAGCCATCAAGAGGTTCATGGTGCATGATTCCCCCTATTTCAAAATCATCAATTTCAATTTCCGGCCGGGCCAGGAACTTCCCATTCACTCCCACGACATTGAAGGCCAGGTGAGCATTGTCATTATCGAAGGGGTCGGGGAGTTTCTTGGGAAAGACGGCGCCACTCTTCCAGCTCGAACAGGAGATGTGCTTATTTGCGATATCGCAGAGCCCCACGGTCTGAGAGCAAAAAGCGAGTTGCGAGCCTTGGTCACCATTGCGCCACCCATATGAACGGAGTCTTCCATGGCTAAGAAAGCGGTCATTGACGAAGAGGAATGCATCGGTTGCGGCAACTGTGAAGAGGTCTGCCCCGAGGTGTTTAAGCTGGACAAAGACAGAGAGAAATCGGAAGTCGTTAAACCGGAGGGCGGTTCTGTGGAATGCATTGAGGAAGCCATGGAAGCATGCCCTGTTTCCTGCATCCACTGGGACTGAAGAATCCGCCACTTCCACGTCTATAATCCTGCGATGAACATGGATGTTCTCGTAAGAAGTCCCGTTCACCCTTCGATACCTCAGGGCGAACGGATGGGATGGGCACTAACCATCTGATTTTCCGTTCGTGGTGAGGTATCGAAGGGTGAACGGAATGCGGTTCCCTGACTTCTTACGAAGCCGTCAACATTGGAAGGCTTCCTGAAAGGGAAAAGCATGCCTATTCCGGGTAATCTTCTGACAACGGCGATGGCGGTGATGCCTCACACAGACGTGGACAGAGCCCTGGAAGTCGCCCTTTCCCTCGACATCCCATTCTGGCCGCAGCTTCCCAGGCACAATTACTACGAGGACATGTACGTTCAGGCATCCGAGCACTTTCCAGGGATCGTGCTGGATCTCGAAAAAAGGACTCTTCGCTTCTCATTAGAGAAGTTCATGCATGAGCTGGAGGAGGCCATGTCTCATTTTGAGGAGCCTGAGTACTTTGACATCAGCGACACTTATTCGGTTGTTTACAAGAAGTTCCTGCAGATGGATTTTTCCAGCCGCCCTGCGATCCGTGGTCAGCTGGAAGGCCCTATCAGCTTCGGACTTAACGTCCATGATCAGGACAACCGCCCCATTCTCTTCGACGACACCGTTCGGCCTTTCATGGTGGAGTTCATGGCCAAAAGGGTCAACGTCCAGCTCAAGCGACTCAAGGCCCTCAACCCTAATGCCTTCATGTTTATCGATGAGCCGGGTCTCCAGTTTTTATTCAGTGCCATGGCAGGATACAGCGACCGGGCCGGCCGGCAAGACATGGAGACCTTTTTCTCCATGATCGAAAGACCCCGCGGCGTGCACCTGTGCGGCAATCCGGATTGGGATTTCCTTCTGGGCCAGGATCTCGATATCCTGTCCATGGATATTTACTCCAACGGTGAGGTCTTTGCCTCCTACTCAGGCTCCATACGCAAGTTTCTGGATCGAGGTGGGGTTATCGTGTGGGGCATTGTCCCCACCAATTTCGAGCCTTTTGAAAAGGAGAATATTATCTCCCTTGAGAAAAGGCTTGAAGAGGTTTGGACCAGGCTTCATGACAAGGGCATTGATCGCGAGTTCCTCCTGTCCAGGAGTCTGCTTTCTCCGGCCACTTGCTGCCTGGTGAATCCGGACGGGGAAAAGACCGTGGAAAAAGCTTTCAAAGTGATCCGTCACCTCTCCGAATCCCTGCGCGGAAAATACAACCTCCTTTATTGACCTCTCCCACTCCCTCAAAAACGATGGACTTTCATCGCGATTTATGAGATATTATCGCCACATAAAGTACCGGAGAAAATCCTCGGAACAGGGGTGAGCGTATGGCAGAGGCACAGCGGCGTAAGTGGGACAGGAAAGAGACTCTGAATCTTGTAGACTACGTCCTTTTGGGAGAAGATGGGGCATTTCTCAGCCGGGGAATGGGACGAACTCGCAACGTGAGTGAAGGAGGTCTTCTTCTCGAAACCCATCGCGCTTTGAAAGAGGGAGAAGAAGTTCTGATCACTCTTGGCCTGAAGGAAGACATGGTCAGGCTGAGAGGCCGCGTGGTTCACCAGGCACCCCGCACGGAAGAATATCGTTACTGTGCCGGAGTGCAGTTTACCCACATGAACAAAGAGGACAGAGAAACGCTGAAAAGGTACGTAGGCGCTCTAAAGGCTGCCGACGGCCCTTAGCAAGCCGACTGCGGTTGATCTTGTCAATATCCTCCCAATGCGGGCCTTCAGCCCCTGTTCATCTATCATTTCTCATTTAACATTTATCATTGTTCATTGGCTCAAAACCAAAATATCAATCCTTGATTCCCAATCTTCGGCGTTCAATGTTGACGGCCTCGTAAAAAGTCGAAAAACATATTTTTCCGTCATTCCGGCGAAAGCCGGAATCCAGTTATTCAGATGAGTTATCAAATCTCTGGACTCCGGTTTTCACCGGAGTGACGACTTTTTACGAACCCATCAATGTTAAATGTTCGATTATCAGGCGCCGGTAAACGGTACTGAGGAAATGATTGCGGCTCTAAAGAGACCACACCCCCCGGTCTGGGCTCAAATACATCTACGCACCTTGCGAAGAAGTTTTTGTCTAAGACTCCAATTAGCCTGAGAAGTCTTTTGCCAGGTTTGCTTGGATTGACAAGCGACTCGCCACTCCCTAACTTGGGGTAGAATGCAAGGTTAGGTCCATGAAAGGGGGGTTGGGTCATGGCACTTATAACAGTATCCGGGGGTATGGGTTGCGGCGCTGATAAAGTCGCGCGGTTTGTAGCAGAAAAAGCCAAGCTGACGCTTTATGACGACCAAAAGCTCCAGATAGAAGCTATCAATCTGGGGCTTCGCTCTCAAGATTTAAAGGGTTTTGATGAGAAAGCCCCAGGGTTTTTTGATTCTCTCAGAGGATACAATCCTGAACTCTATATTGACCTCATGGAGTCTGTGATTTACGAAGTCTCGCGGTCAGGCAATGGTGTCATCCTCGGTCATGGGAGCCAGTTGCTCCTCAGAGACTTCGGGTGCGCGCTTCACTTGCTCATCCACGCGTCAGAAGACTATCGCATTAAACAGGTCATGACGAACCATGGGCTGAGCGAGAAGGCGGCCGGAAAGATGATCTCCAAGAGCGATAGTGAGCGGCGGGGCTTCATGCGATTCGCCTTTAAGATGGATTTGGATGATATGTCCTTGTACGACCTGGCTATTAACCCTGAGAAGCTGGGCATTGAAGGTGCCGGCCAGCTTATTCTGGAAGCCCTTCGATCTCAGGCTGTGAAGGAATGCAGTTTGAACGCTCTGGAAACCATGGAGCGAATGGCCCTGCTGAAAAAAGTTCAGGCTGCACTCCTCAAAGAGCACTTTGGATCTGCCCAGTTCAATGTAGACGTGCCGGAAAAGGGGATTGTTCACCTTTTCGGTTTTGCGGTGAACGAAGAAAAAAAGAACCAGATGATCGCAGCAGTCAAGAAAATGGCTGGAGTCTCCAAGGTTAAAGACGATATCGGCATTCTGCCGCCTGGGGGCTATTAGAACGAAGCTCTTAACCTTCGGGGTATGGGAACAGTAGCGAGAGCCTGTTCCCATTTTTTTTGGCTCAAACCCGGAATCGCGCAAATCTTCATTCTGTGCTATCATGGCGTCTGATCGAAATTATCAAAGGACCTTCTTCTCCTGCATGGTTTCTGGTTTCATGAGACGACTTCCCAGAATTGTTGCCTTCTTACTCCTCTTCCTATTTGTGGTGGCCAGCCTTGTGCGGGTCTCTCCACAAAAACCTCTCCCTAATCCCGCTGGACCTGTCAATGATTTCGCCGACGTGATTACTCCACCCTATGAAAAAAGGATTGGAAACCTCGCCAAAGAGCTGTTCGACAAAACAGGCGTCGCTCTCGTTGTTGTCACGATGCACGATCTTGGAGGTGATGACCACAACGAATACGCCACCCGCCTTTACAACGCCTGGGGCATAGGCAAGAAAGGAGAGGACAAAGGAGTTTTAATTTTAGTGATCGTCAGGCAGCGCAAGATGCGCATTGAGACAGGAGCCGGCCTTAAGGCTTTTCTTACTGAGAGCCTTGTGCAGGAGATCCAGGACCGCTTCATGGCACCCTTTCTCAAGCAGAACAACTATGATGACGGCCTGCTCAACGGAGTCGTGGCGATTGGAAAAATCATCAGCAAGCAAGCGGGAGCGACCATCCATGCAGATGCCTCGCCAAAGGCCGTCCAAGAGGGCCGTTCCGGATTTCCGATAGGTGTTGCTGTCTTGGTCTTGGGGGCCGCCATTCTTGCCTTCGTGCTGTATAAGATTTACGGGCGAAGCAAGGCCAAAGCAAACCTTGGGAACATCCAAAAGTGAAGCATCCTCTATGATACACAGGAAGTCGCTGCAAAAGCTCCTCTTCCTCCAGTTGCCGCGCCTTGAGAACGACGCGGCAGCAGGAGAAAATCTCCCCATGGCAGCCTTTTATTTGTTCCACGCTGTGGAGCGAGCCGGTCTTGCCTTCAACTGTGAACCAAGGTGGCTAACCCCTGAAGAGGAGAAACTCGATGATCGGCATTTGCTCGAAAAGATCTTCGACCGGCAACCCGACATCATCTGCTGCACTCTTTATCTATGGAACATTGAGCGCACCCTTCATCTCCTGAGGCGGGTCCGGCAGAATTTTCCCCGGGTGAAGATCATCACCGGCGGCCCTGAAGTGGCCTATCACCATCCCTTTCTTTTCAGAACCGGCATCCCGGATGTGGCGGTTGTGGGAGAGGGGGAAAGGGTTCTTCCTGAGATTCTCGCTGCGCTGCAAAAAGGAACTCAGACGAATTTCAGCCAGGTGGCGTGGAAAACTGGCCGACGTTACTCGTGGGGAAAACTTTCAGCACCCAGTCTTACCCTTCATGAGGGTCTGCCCCCGGCCCATCATTCGAGTTGGAAGCCGGATCCGCACGGCATGGCTTATCTTGAAACCGGGCGAGGCTGCCCTTTGCGTTGCAGCTACTGCCGCTACAGTCACCTGAGAAAAAAAACGACTTTCCTCAATGCGGCGGAGGTGAACAAGCGCGTCGGCATTCTCATGGATCGGGGAGCCGCTGAAATTCGGTTCGTGGACCCCGTGTTCAATGCCAATCCGGCGTTCCGGGGAATTCTGGACGTCCTCCGCAAACTGAATCGAAAAGGCAAACTCAAGTTCTTTGCCGAGGTCCAGGCCGATCTCCTGACCCCTGATCAGATCCGTGGTCTGGCTGAGGCCGGCTTTTCAGAGCTTGAAGCAGGAGTTCAGAGCCTTGATCCCCTGGTCCTGCGTCTGATTCGCCGTCCTGTAAGGCTTGAACCTCTCGAAAAAAACCTGCGCCTCATGGCCGATGAGGGGATACGAGTGACGATTGACTTGATGTATGGTCTCCCGGGTCAGACGCTGCAAGAGGTAAAGCATTCCCTGCGCTGGGCCTGGCAGTTCAAAGGTGCCAATGTTCAGTGTCTTCAGACCCTCCTCCTCCCGGGGACTGATCTTCGCACTGAGCGGAGGCGCTGGAGAATTGAAAGCGTTGACCGGCCACCTTACGGAGTCCGGTCAACGAGCACCCTATCGCAAGATGACATCCATGCCATTGAGGAATTCATGCACAGGAAGTCGCCGCTGGACTGTATGACGGAGAAGTTCGTGGGCACAAACCTGCCTGACCTTTTCGGCGAGCGCATCACGATGGATCTGAGCAAAGAAGACAGCTCCGATAGGATTCCGGGAATCACATCGCGCCGAGCTCTGATCTTCAAGGCTCCATCCCTCTTCGCTTATCAAAAAAGACTGACGGTCATACTGAAGAAGGCGATCTCTTCAGAGCCGAACATGCTCTGGCAATTCGTTCTCCAGCCTGATCATGAGGAACCGCTCGATCTCCTGGATGACATGATCGCGGAGCTGAAGAAATGGCCGAATCACTGGACGGATCGTTTCGCTTCCGTTGCAGGGTGGAGCCGCATTGCGTCAAGGCGGGTCTTTGTTCTCCTAAAACCTTCCGGCCGTTACCCGCGGTCATGGATCGCAGCGGCAGAAAGGCTTCTGGAAGACCATTTTTATTAAAAAAGATGGGAAAGGGTTTTGAAAGCGCGTCACCGGGAATGAAATGCTCCAGCAGGATTCTGAAAAAGACCATGCTCGCAGGTTGCTCAAAACCGCTCAGATACAAGGCGCCCGAAAGAAGTAATGAGTCATGAGGACTGAGGACTGAGTAAGATAACGAAATGAATCTCTTTGGAAATCCACTCAGTCCTCATTACTCATCGCTCAGTCCTTACTCTAATATGACGTCGCAGCGATTTGCCCTGTTAAATCGGCTTTGCCGTCTCGCAGAGCGAGAATTTAACAGGGCGAGGGGTGAGGGCAACGCCGTAGATGGGCGTTTTTCAGCAGCCTGCTAGAGAAAGGAGGATCACCATGAGCGAATTCAAGGCCTATTATCTGTCGCCTATCGGCCCCCTGGAGGTCTCCGGGACCTCGGAGGGCATCGTGTCCGTGACTTTTGTGAAGAGACGGCCTGCCAATGACCGGAATCTCCCTGAAAGCGTGAAGGAGGGGATTCGACAACTCGATGAGTATTTCAAAGGAGCCCGCATGAACTTCTCCCTGAAGCTCCTTCTGCAGGGAACGCCCTTTCAGAAACTCGTCTGGGAGCGGCTGAAAAAGATCCCTCACGGCAAGTTGGCCTCCTACGGAGACGTGGCAAGAGCCATCGGCAAACCGAATGCCTATCGTGCTGTGGGAAACGCCAATAATAAGAATCCCATTGCCATCATCATCCCTTGCCACAGAGTCATCGGCTCGGACGGCAAGCTGGTCGGCTATGGCAGCGGGCTATGGCGCAAAGAGTGGCTACTGAACCATGAAAATACGAAAAGAGCGGTCCGGTGAGCAATTGCTACCTTGACAATCGATCGGTACCCATTTTATACTATGTCACTCGATAAATAAAATTGGTTCCTTGTCAGGCCTCGCTTGCTCAAGTTGATTCACACGGAGCCCGATCACGCTCCCTGCAGACTTGGATGTGGTCTCGCGCTGGGAACGGAGGTGATCATGAGGGGTCTGAAAAGGGTCGTGCTATTTTTGTTCCTATTTGGTTTTCTTTCCACTGCCTGGGCATCCGAGCGAGTCATCATTGCCGACTTTTCCAGTGATCTCGGGAATGGCGGCCAACCTTCGGGATGGCAGCTGAAGGAGAAAAAGGGAAAAGCGGATTATACGATCATCCGGGACAGCGGTGTCCCTGCCTTGCGACTTCGAAGCGAGGAGACTTCTTTTGCGCTTCAGAAGGCCGTAGACATTAATCCTCAGTTGTACCCGGTGCTTTCCTGGAAATGGAAGGTAACCAAGTTGCCTGATGGGGGCGACTTCCGAAAGTCAAACACCGATGATCAGGCCGCCCAGCTCTTCCTTGCCTTTTCCAACCGAAAAACGATTGCCTACATCTGGGATACAACCGCTCCGGCCGGGTCGGTAGAAAATGCCTCAGGAATTCCTTTCGTGAACATCAAGACCGTCGTGGTCCGTTCGGGCCCGGACGATGCCGGAAGGTGGATCACTGAAACACGCAACGTGGCGGAAGATTACAGGAGTCTGTTCGGTGATGAACCTCCTGTCCTTGCAGGGATCCGAATTCAGATCAATTCTCAGCACACAGCGACCTCGGGTGAGAGCTTTTTCGCAGACCTTGTGTTTCAGAGAAACTAGCCGTTTTCACTTTTTCTGGTTCTCCCCTCTCCAGCGTTTTCCCAATTCAATGCGCAATGATCCGGTGTCTCCCACCCTGCACCCTTTTTTCTCTGCATCCCTATTGCAAATGAAAAACAGGTGTGCTTAAAAAGAGAGTGGAGATCCTCATGGGGCATTGGCCTGGAGCATAGAGCAGGCGAAGGCGTCACGCGATGACCAAAAGAGCGGAGACAAACAGATACGTTGTGGGCATTGATGCAGGATCTGTGAGCCTGAACGCTTTGGTCATCAACGAGGCCAAAGCGATCGTTTACGAACTTCCCTACAAGCGCCATTTCGGAAAAGTAGAAGAAGAAACCCTTTCCCTTATCCAGCATCTTTGCGAGAGGTTCGGTAAGGAGAGCATTCGCTCCATCGCCTTCACCGGAAACCACGGCAAGAACCTGAGCGATAAACTGGGACTCTTCTACGAGTTTGAAACCATCAGCCAGGTGCTTGGTGTCCTCTTCCTGAAGCCGGACACGAAAACCATCATCAGCATGGGCGGACAGGACACGGCGCTCTTCCAGATCAAGCATCATGACGGAGCCTGGGAACTCGACTATTTCGCCACCAATGGGCCCTGCGCCTCCGGAACAGGATCCTTTATTGACCAGCAAGCCGAGCGCCTCGCCACGGCCCTCTATGAAAATGAAAAAGGGAGTTCGCAGGTCCACATTGACCGGATCCTGTCCGACTTCATCACCCTTGGGCTCAAAAGCACAAAGCCTGCCAATGTGGCGTGCCGCTGCACGGTCTTTACCAAGTCCGACATGATTCATCTCCAGAACAAGGGGGAGCGACTGGAAGACATCATCTACGGCCTGCACCTCGGAAATGCCAGAAACTACCTCAGCACCATTGTGTCGAGACGGGTGCTTGAGGACCCCATCGTCTTTGTGGGCGGTCTGTCGATGAATGCGTTGCAGGTGAACGCTTTCCAAACCTATTTTCCCTCGCTCACCGTTCCTTCTTACAATACGTCTACAGGAGCCCTCGGCGTCGCCCTCAAGGTCCTCGAGCTGGGGCGAGCGGATGGGGTGAATCTTGAAGCGTTGCAGACCGTTCACCTCGACCGGGAGCTTTCGGTTCCCGTCGCGCCAAGGCTTGAATTAAAGAAGACCCGCTGGCAGGACACGGGCGTAATCGAGCGGCTCCTCGTGACTCCGAAGACGCGGGCTTATCTTGGAATCGACATCGGATCAACCACGACAAAGTATGCTTTGATGAACGAAAAACGCGAGATCATTCAAAAAAGGTATGTCCCCACCCAGGGAAAACCAATCGAGGTCACGCAGAGCCTTCTCCACCACATGCACAGCGATCTCGGGAACCGGGTTGAAATCATCGGAGTCGCCACTACCGGCTCGGGCAGAAACGTGGTGGGCGATTTTCTCAATGCAGACCTGATCATTGACGAAATTACGGCCCACGCAAGGGGCGCCGTGCAAATCGATCCCGAGGTGGACACGATCTTTGAGATCGGGGGGCAGGATTCAAAATACATTTCCATCTTGAACACACACCCCCTCGACTTTGACATGAACAAAGTCTGTGCCGCCGGGACCGGCAGCTTTCTCCATGAGCTGGCCAACAAGCACGGCATCCGCATCGTGGGCGAGTTCCAGGAGGTGGCTCTTTCCTCCGAGACGCCCGTGAAGCTCGCCGAACGGTGCACCGTGTTCATGGAGTCGGACCTTGTGGCCTATCACCAGAAGGGAGTGGAAAGAAAAGATCTCATTGCGGGTCTCTGTTACGCCATCGTCCACAACTACCTCAATCGGGTGGTGGGAAAACGAAAAATCGGACAGAGGATCATGTTTCTGGGCGGGCCTTCTCTGAACCAGGGCGTGGTGGCCGGTTTTGAGAATGTGCTCGGCAGGGAAATCCTGATCCCGGCCAATCGGGAAGTTCTCGGCGCCTATGGTGCAGCGATCAGCCTGCAGGAAAAGATGCATCTGGAAGATAAACAGATAAGCCTCTTCAGAGGGGTCGAGAGCGCGATCAGCGATCGGATGGCCTACAGCGAAAAAATCTGCCACGCAGATCCACAATGTCACAATGAATGCAAGTTGAAGATCTATGATTTTGACGGCAGGCGCAGCGTGTGGGGAGGGGAGTGCGGCCGATATGAAGTGACCAGAGGCAAAGGGACCAAGAAGGAAAATCTCTTTGAACTGCGTGACCATGTGTGGCAGACCTACATGGCGGGGGTGTTCGAGGAGTTAAAGGGAGCCCCGCTGATGGAAGCGGCAGGCCGGCCGACGGTGGGCATGCAGCGGGCCCTTTACGGCATTCACACGTCGGTCCTATGGGCTCACTTCTTCGATCATCTCGGCTTCCGGCTCGTGCTCACTCCCGCGACCACCCAGCAGATCTCCAAGATCGGAATCGAATCCATGGTGGCGGAAACTTGCTATCCGGTCAAGGTCTCCTTCGGCCACGTGAGGGAACTCGAGGGAAAGACCCGGTTCCTCTTTATCCCGACCTTGATCGACATGCCTGTGCCACACCCCTCGGAGGTGGGCTACTATTGCCCCATGATTCAGAGCAACGCTTACATGGTGCGATCCGCTCTCAAGTTGGATCGCGCAGCCCTGCTGAGCCCTTCCCTTCACCTGAAATACGACCGTGAGCTGCTGGCCACGGAACTCTCGGAGCAGGTCTGCGAAAAACTCAGGGTGACAAAAGCCGATGTGAAGAAAGCCCTTTATTATGCGCTGGAGAGGCAGCATCAGTATCTGAAAGAGCTCCGGCGCAAAGGGCGCGACATCCTGGAGAACATGGAAACTCATGAGCCGCTGGTGGTCGTCACGGGCCGGCCTTACAACCTCTACGATGAAAGGGTCAATCTGAGAATCGGCCAGAATTTGTCCAAAATCGGGCTTACCGCGTTGCCCATGGATTTCATGGACGTCTCGGACATGGATCTTGGAGAATTCTCCGCCATGTACTGGGGGCTCGGGGCCCAGATCCTCAGGACGGCGAAGCGGATCAGCCGGTCGCCGAACACCTTCGGCCTTCACCTGACAAACTTTGGATGTGGAGCAGACTCCTTTATCGAACATTTTTATCGGCACATCATGGGACCGAAACCTTATCTTATCCTCGAGCTCGACGAGCACAGCGCTGTGGCTGGAGTCATGACCAGGCTGGAGGCTTTCAGAAATGTGATCGAGAACACCATGCAGAAGTCGGAGTGGAATCAAAAAACGGAGTTGAAACTGGCGAACTAGTCCCTCACCCATGGAAGCGAGAAAACAAAACCAGAAAGAACGAGCTTCCGGCAATCTGGGAAAAATCAGGCTCGGCAAAAAGACGGTCCTCATCCCGGAGATGAACCGCGCTGTCGCCCTTCTCCTTGCCGCGACCTTCAGGGGATTTGGTGTGGAGGCCAGGGCTCTTGAAACTTACAAGGGTCTTGATCTCGGAAAAGAGTATACCTCCGGAAAAGAATGTTATCCATGCCAGGTGACATTGGGTGACATCCTCTATTTCGTTCAAAAGGAAAAAGAAAGCCTGGGTCCAGCCTTTGACCCCGGGCAGTACGTGTATTTCTTGCCCGAGTCTGACGGCCCTTGCCGTTTCGGGCTTTACAACCGATTTCAAAGAATCGTGCTCGATTCCTTCCCCGGGCTGAACCGTTTGAAGATCAGCTCCATTACGACAAGAGATGGGTATTCTTTCTCAGGAATCCTGGAAAAGGACAAGGTGCTGGACTTTCAGAAGTCCGGATACTTCGCCGTGGTCGTTGCCGACATCATGGACAGGCTCCTCTGGCGAGTCAGGCCTTATGAAAAAAAGCGGGGCACGGCCGATGAATTCATAGAAAGATCACTCCGCGAGCTGGAGAAAATTTTTGAGAAACATGGGCCGACCAAGGATTTTGAAAAAATTCTGGATCACGTCGTAAGGATCATTGAAGAGGGGAAGGCTCTTATTAATCCGAGCATCCCTCCCAAGCCGCTGGTGGGTATTGTGGGAGAGATTTTCCTGAGGACCCACGTCCAATCCAACCAGGACATCATTCGGCTGCTTGAGAGATATGGAGCCGAAGTTGTCAATGCCTCTGTTGCCGAATGGGCGAACTATGTGAGCTACGACGGCTTGAGGACCGCAAAGGCGCAAGTTCGCTTGAACTTGAAGCAACTGCGTTTCAGTCCCACGTGGTCAAAACTCAAAGAAATGCTCGGCTTCGGAATAGACCTTTACTACAAGGAGTACCGGCAGAATCAGGCCTACAAACGGATTGAACCCGTCCTCGACCTCATCGGGGATCACAAGATTTCTCATCTCGAAGAAATTCTGAAAGAGAACGACCTCTTTTCCTTTGATGTGGCAACGGAGGCCTGCCTCAGCATTGCATCGATTGTTTCTTGCGGCCGCGCGGGATACAACGGCATGGTGAATGTCTACCCCTTCACCTGCATGCCGAGCACAACCACCTCTGCGGTGGTCAAGCCCCTGATGAGCGAACTGGGCATCCCCTACCTGGATGCGCCCTATGATTCCAGCATTCCGCCTGGCCGGGAAGCCGCCATCAGGACCTTCATGTACCAGGCGGAACAGCATTTCAAACGCCACGGCAGAATGAAAAAAAAGATAGAAACTTTCACAAACAGACCTCTTGCAGGAGAACAAAAATGACGCACGAAAATAAAGGGCACTTCAGCAAAAAGCATTCCCCGGACCGGAAAGTCAATGCACGGGTGAGCACCCACATCACGACTAAAGTGACTGGCGGAGCCATGGCCTGTGCTGTCGCCTTTGAAATCGCAGAGAGCCTGGGTGTTCCCGCAGAAGAGGTGGGATTCACTCTCGATTCACTGGAGGTCAAGGTTGTCAAATGCCAGCTCGGCCTCTTCGGATATGGTCCTGCCAAGAGGCTGGTCAAACCGGCTGAGAGGGTTCCTCCGGATCTCGAAAAAGCCATACGGAAGGCCCTGGTGAACGACCGCCTGCCCTGCTCCTCTGCCTGGGCTCTAGCCGAGAAGCGGCAATCAAAAAAAATGGAGATCTCCTCCGCCTGCGAGACCCTTGGAATCAAGATTGGCCCTTGCCAGTTGGGAACGTTCTCCTAAATCCGGAGTGTTGGAGTATTGGAGCGATGGAGTGATGGGTAAGGCAACCTCCAAAAAAGCTTTTTCTTTCCAATCTTCCATGATCGCCTGAACCTTGAAAACCCCATCCAGGTCGCCGTGTCAAGCTCAACCTCGAAACGCGCGGCCATGACCACGCCAAAGAGGTCGTAAACAAACTCAGAGAGGCCGGCTACGACATCAAGCAAACCCTTTGAATCAATACGATCCGGTTTTGCCATCCCTTTTCATGCATACTCGCCGTTCCACAATGCCTCCAAGAATTGCTCGAAAGGAATAACAAGCACGCCCCCCTCAACCTTTCGCAACCGGGGCTCAAGGCATACACACAGGTATCGCTTCAGCCTCTTTTTCTTCCGCAAGTGCCCGCAGTGACTTCAGGTCTTGTTGTGAGATGTTTTCCTTTGCTTTGACTTCTACCGCGGTATGATCGCCGATAATGAAATCCACCTCAAACCCCGTGGTCGATCGCCAGTAGCTGAGCGTCTCTCCGGAGACATAGTCGCTGTAGCTCTTGAGTTCATGCATGAGATAGGTTTCAAAGGCCTCGCCGAATTCAGGTGTGCCCGGGCGGAAGGCTCTGCCCTGGAGCGATGAGACCACACCCACATCGAAAAAGTAGTACTTCGAGGAAGCCAGCGGTTTCCTTTTCTTTGTCTTTCTCCACGCGGGCAGTTCATGAAGGACCAGGGTATCCTTGAGAATCTCGAAATACTCATAGATTGTAGTGCGGGCCACCTGGGCATCGTTGGCCACATTGGTGAAGTTTACAATCGTCCCATTACAAAAGGCAGCCGCTCTGAGAAAACGGCTGAAGGCAGGGATGTTACGGGTCGCGCCCTCGGCGACAATTTCCTGCTGCAGATAAAGGCCCGCATAGGCCTCAAGATCGGCTCGTGCATCATTGGAGAAATAGATAGAAGGAAGGAGCCCCCGCTCTATGGCTCGATGCAGGTCAAATCGGTCACCCAATTCTTTATAGGTCAAGGGCCGCAAGTATTTCGTTCGGGCGCGTCCTCCCAGAAGGTTAACGCCCCCGCGGCGGAGCTTCCTGGCACTTGAGCCTGTAAGGAGAAAATGCACCCCCTGCGTTTCGATGAGCCGGTGAACCTCGTTCAGCAGGTGCGGCAGGCGCTGAATCTCGTCAATGACGACGATGCGATCCTGCGCTGTCAGTTCCTGGCCAATACGGCCGGGATCCTGACTCAGAGCCAGATAAATCGAACTGTCGAGAAGATCATAGACTCGGGCGCTGATGAGGGAATGGCGAATCAGGAAGGTCTTGCCTGTTTGCCTCGGCCCAAAAAGGAAATAAGACTTTTTCTCCAGGAGGGCGGGCAGGTCAAGGATCCGCTCAACCCATGGGATATCCGTGGCGTCCGATTTCATTGACTGTTTCATCGTCATTTATCATCCCAAATGACGAAACACATGTCAATAGCCGACTTCCTTTTCAACGATCCTTGCGGGCATTCAGATCGCTTCCATCATCTTTGCCACTTAAAGTCGACGAGGTAATTTGCTGTTGACTTTACAATAGGGCGAGGATTCTAAAGTGAACATCAGCCCCAACTCTCTTGTCTCGATTTGCTATGACTTCTGCATAGTATGTCGGAATTTTGTCGACATACTATGCAGGAATCTGTGAGAATAGCATGCGCCAACCGGGCCACTGGAAAGGCGAAGAACCTCTGACGCCGGAAAAATTCAAGGATCTACTGGTTAATGCAGTCTACAAGTAAGATGTGAAGCCGGCCCGCAAAACCTCTCCATCTGGTCCCGCGAGTTCTTCTTGGACGTTGCCTCAAGAGTTAAGGTTGTTTGACAGGCTTTACGACGAACGGAAAATCAAATACTTAATTACGGTGATGAACATGAAAGATCAATTCGTCGCGTCGCCGGAATATAGACAGTTCATTGCGGAGTTGAAGGCACGCGTGTTGTCCGCCCGTATCTCGGCAACTCGTGCAGTGAATCGCGACGTTATTATCCTTTACTGGGACATTGGCCGGGGGATCGTAGAAAAGCAGAAGGCGCTGGGTTGGGGCAAATCTGTTGTGGAAACGCTGGCGAAGGACCTGCAGAAAGCATTCCCTGGAATGACCGGGTTCTCCTCGTCGAACCTTTGGCGAATGCGGCAGCTTTATTCGGAATACTCTACTCCCGAATTTCTGGCACAGCTTGTGCCAGAATTGAAGAAAGCTGGTGGAACTCCATTCGTAGAGCAGGTGGGATTAGGCAAGAAAATCCTAACAGGGGCAGGACAGCAACACCAAATTCTGGCACAAGCTGTGCCAGAATTATTGGCCACCAGCCCGTGGGGGCATCATGTGGAGTTGCTCAAAAAGGTCAAAGCCCCTGCCGCCCGCTTTTACTACCTCCGCGCTACAGCGCAGTTCGGTTGGACCCGGAATGTTTTGCTGAACCAGATCAAAGCCGAGGCGTATGAACGGGCGGTGACCGGAAAGAAAGCGCACAACTTCCCGGCCGTCTTGCCGGACGACATCGCGGAACAGGCGGAGGAGACGCTCAAGAGTTCATATTGCCTGGAGTTCCTTGGGATACAGCGCCACATCAAAGAGCGTGAGCTGGAAGACCGGCTTATTGAAAGGCTGAGGGAGTTCATTCTGGAGCTGGGCTACGGCTTCTGCTTTGTCGGCCGCCAGTACCGGCTGACTCTGGGCCAGAAGGAGTATTTCATTGACCTGCTTTTCTACCATCGGTTCCTCAAGGCGCTGGTGGCGTTCGAGCTGAAGGTCGGGCCGTTTGAGCCGGAATTCGCTGGCAAAATGGACTTCTACTTGAACCTACTAAACGATAAGGAGCGCGCAGCCGGCGACAACCCCTCCATCGGCATCATCCTGTGCGCTGAAAAGGACGATGTGGAGGTGGAATACGCGCTGAGAACCAAGCGCAATCCCATCGGGGTGGCGGCTTATCAACTGCAATCAAGATTACCTAGCAGTATGAGGGGCAAGTTACCAACGGCAAAAGAGCTTTCCGATGCCGTCCGTACCGTCCTTCCGCAAAAGAAAGACAAATAGAATCCCCATAACGGGGTATACCCTTTTATCAAAAACCCTGAAAATCTCTCCATTTGGTCGCGCGAGTTCTTCTTGGACGTTGCAACAAGAATCAAGATTGTCTAAAAGGTATTTAGCCGGCATCAATGCGCCAAAGACTCAACATTCGGCTAGATCGTTTACATCAAAAAGACAACTGATATCGCAGTATGATTTACCTTGATTACAATGCTACAATACCCATCTTGCCTGAGGTTCTGGAAGCGATGATGCCCTACCTGACCTCGGAATGGGGCAATCCTTCCAGTTCTTACAAGTTCGGCTCAAAGCTAAAGACAATCATTGAGACAGCGCGCGCCCAGGTGGCAGAACTAATCGGAGCCCATCCGATGGAGGTGATCTTTACTTCGTGCGCGACGGAGAGCAACAACGCGGCAATTCACGCAGCGCTCAAGGCCCATCCGCTCAAACGCCACATCGTCACATCCGCAGTGGAGCATTCCTCGGTGCTGAACTACTGCAAGGCTCTGGAAAAGGAGAGCTACCGGGTAACGCATCTGCCTGTTGACAGAGAGGGTCTGCTGAAGCTAGCCGATTTGGAAAACGCAATCACAGACGATACAGCAATCGTTTCTCTGATGTGGGCGAACAATGAGACGGGGGTGCTGTTCCCTGTGAAAGAAATCGGAGAGATTTGCCGGTCTCGGGGCGTGCTATTCCATTGCGACGCAGTTCAGGCGGCGGGGAAGGTCGAGATTGATGTGAAAAAAATTCAGGCCGATTATCTATCGCTGACTGGCCATAAAATTCATGCTCCCAAAGGCATAGGAGCCCTGTATGTCCGACGCAAGGCGCCGTTCTCCCCTTTCGTTCACGGAGGTCATCAGGAACGCGGCTTTCGGGGGGGTACGGAGAGCGTACCACTGATCGTTGGCATGGGCAAAGCCGCGGAACTGGCCCGGAAACACCTGCCGAGTTATGACAATAAAGTGCGACCGCTCCGCGACGCGCTGGAGGATGGCATTTTAGACTCCATCCTGAATGCCGAGCTGAATGGCCATAGAGCAAATCGGCTGGCCAATACGTCGAATATATCCTTCCGTGGCATTGAGTCTGAAGCGCTGCTTATTTTGCTCGATAAAGAGGGGACATGTGCTTCAACAGGTTCAGCATGCCTCGCTGATTCCGACGAACCGTCGCACGTGATAAGGGCTATGAAGCCGGAATCGGCTGCATCGCGGCAGATGATCCGTTTCTCCCTCGGACCAGAAAATAGACAAGAGGGACTCACAAAAACTGTTGCGGCCGTGGGCAAGGCAGTAGCCGCGCTGTGCTGCTAATCGGGCAGCTTGAAGATCAGCCATACACGCTCACCCGCCCGTTTGAACCGAACCAGTTCATAACCTCCCTGCAACTTCGCGCCGTGCAATACGAAGCCAATGCCATTGGGCTTCCACTCTTGTGACTCGTAGGTTCCTCGATCCCAGACGTGCACCGTACCTGCACCGTATTCCCCGGGGGGAATCTCACCCTCGAATTCCCCCCACTCCAATGGATGATCCTCCACCTGCACGGCCAAGCGCTTTACACCCGTTTTCGTCGGTATGCCTTTCGGCACTGCCCAACTCTTGAACACGCCGTTCCTCTCCAGCCGGAAGTCGAAATGATGAGTACGGGCGAAATGCTCTTGGACGAAGAACCGGAGGGGCTGCGAGTCCTCAGCAGTTTCTGTCAAGTTGTTTTCGGACATCGTCGTTGCACTATCCCCTCAACAGGATCGCCCTTTTCTGCTTTCGCATTGAACGAAAAGTCCCTTTCTTGATCTCGCTGAACAATTTTCATCATATGAATGAGCGGGAAGCTCATGTAATGATGGAATCGGCAAAACTGCGAAACCGGTAAAAAAGCAAATGTCCGATCACGAAATGGAGATGCGTCCTGAGACCGATATCGAAAATAAATTTGGGCGATTACTTCCGAACACCAAGTTGAAGGGCTATAATCCTTAAGGACGAGATCTAGGCTGCACCATCTCCTCACCGGAGAGTCCGTGCCGCTTGCGATGCCAGCCGAGGAAGTCACGTTCAGGCCAGTACTTAGGTTCGCTTGGCAGAAAAATCCTTCTCCCCTCAAAGTCCGCAAGACGCTGACCCGGCACTCCTTCTTCTATGAATTTCTCTTTGTTCACGATCACCTTATAATCATCATTCAACGACCAGAGGCCCCGATCAAATTGCCAATGAGCATTCTTTGAGAGCGCTATCCCATTCCTGGGGTCGTTATTGCGGGAGTCACGAAATTCCTGAATATGAGCTGCATCTACAATACTCTCCATGCCGAGCGTGGTCATCCGGTACCCCGTGAGAGCGCAGGTATGTCTGTATGCGAGAAGCACTACCTCGATGCGAAAGCGTGCATCGCGCCCAGTTTTGACACTCGTTTTATAGGTTGCTTCATCCTCTCGGATTTCGGGTGCCGATGGTTTTAGCTTTAGCATACTGTACAGCGCAACCCTTTCCTCGGGCAGGAAGTAGGGTTCGGTTTCTATCAACACTCTTCGCGCCTTGTCACGAAATCCCTCATTTGAAAGGCACTCAAAGAAGCTCGGATCAGTCCTGATCATGCTTGTCAGTTTCTTATCTGGCGAAAGTTCACCTTGTGCCGTCAGGGGTTGCCAGATCCCGGATGACCTGAGATAGTGGAACGGCAACCGGACTTCAGGCCGCTGTTTGCGCCTTGGGGCTACAACGGACCAAAACACGCTGAACCTAAACGCAATATCTGGAGACAGTGTTACTTCAGCGCTTTCGATCTCACCCTTCTCCACCATCTCCATGATGACCAACAGAAGAAGCGGCTTGTGAGGGGCAGGTTTTCCGTATGCACGGTCAATCCGCAGCGTGGCGAGTTTCTGTAACCAGTAGTTTTGATCTTTGACCATCGATTCAGTGAATTGTGGGGGTCTCTTCAACAGCCTCGCGCCGAGAGAGATCGTCTTTAAGAATGTTTAGAAGGTCGTCGGGCAGGCCGTGGGCGCGGTGGCTTTCGCTGTACTCTTCGACCTTGGCGAGCATGCGTCGCAGGGTGTCCGCGCGCACGCCGAATTCCTGGGCAACTTCCTCTTCCTGTTCTCGAAGGCGGTTTAACTCGGTCAGGTTGGCATTCATGATGATCCCCCGCTGTTGGTTGATGATGCGGGCGACTCCCCGACCGTCGTCTGGGTCGCGCGCCGCTTTCCACAACTGTTGGATCAGGAGAAGCTCTTCAGGTGTGATAAGGGGCAGGCCGGTTTCTTCCTGCAGCTTGAGCAAACGTTTCAAAAGTTCCCGGCGGCCTTTGATGACGAGCGGTCCCGGGCCTTTGTTTCCGTTCATGCGCCGGCTGTCACGATAACCGCTTTCGGGGTCACGGAACTCAAGGAGCGTTTCACGGAACTCGATGAGATGTTCCATGCGTTCATCTCCGGCTGCTAAGAGCCCTTCGCTCGCTTTGTCGCGGTCGACGACGGTGCAGGTCCAGCAGCCGAAGCGCGAGTTACCGCAGGCTGGGGTGCTGGTGTCAATCTGGATGGGGCATTCACCGTTAGAGGCGTTGGCGTAGAGCTTATATAGCGCACGGTTGACGCCGCCCCATGGGTTGGGTTTTTGCAGCAGGTAGGCCCAGACTTCCTCGGTGGTAAGGAACTCGATCGGATTCGACACCCAGACGCGCGGCAGATCGGGATGTCGGCGTAAGCCGTTTCGGGTCGCACGACCCGCCATGGTCTGAGCACGGCTGGAGCTTTCTGCCCGGCGTGCCCCCAGGTGCAGTATCGCCTCACCCCAGTGGCCTAGCCGCTGGTTCACGATCACATTTACGGGGTCGATTTTGAGTCGCTGCGTGCACCACCTGAAGGTGCGATTAGGCGGCGGGTACCCGCGACCGATGATGTTCACCCAGAAGGATTGCTCGGGAGGTGGCCTAAGCAGGTTGACCTCTATATTGAGGTCGTTATGTTGGGAAAACTTCTGCATCCGCGCCAGCGTCCCCTCGACCATCTCAACGATGGCGGGAATTTCCACTCGCGTGTCTGTGCACAGGATCGATACCGGCTTTTTTCTTTGCCCGGCTGGGATAGAGAGGACTGCATCAAAGATAAGGGATGCGAGCATCGTGCTGTCTTTGCCGCCGCTAAAGCCCACCAGCCAAGGACGTTCGTCCTCTGCATAAAGGTGAGTCAGGGAATCTTTGATGTCTCTGTATGCTGTAGCGGCCATTCTAACCAAGGTTTCGTGGAGGCATTAACTCAATTTGCCCTCATCTAACTGCGAGGGCCTCTTGGCCGAAAACAAGGACGGTCATCTCGATGCAACTGAAGCTCTTGTATCGAATTACAAAAAATTACACCATTCGTCGCCTTATATTCAAGGGAAATCCTTGGGGCTTGGTTTCAAAGACCGCAGGGCGACTTCCCTTCTCGCTCTTTCTTCTTTCTTCAACTGGCATTTTTCCAAAGCAGAGACTTTGGTTAAAACGATACATCCTGCTTTAACGTATCCATCCTTCTCACCCAGCTTCACTTTTACTCTCCTCGACTGGAGATCTGCAACTCTGCTTCTAGGAACTTTATGATCTGTTCCTTCTTGGGCAGTTCTAGCTGATACTTTGAGACAAAAAGCTTGTTGTCAATGCCGGCCAGGGCATACTCCACCAGCAAATGATCCTTCTCTGTGCAGAGCAAGATGCCCACCGGAGGGTTGTCACCCTCAGCCATCATATTCTTCCTGTACCAGCTCACATAGGTATTGAGCTGCCCCAAGTGTTGGTGGCTGAACTCATCCACCTTCAGTTCAACCAGCACATGGCATTTTAGAATGCGATGATAAAAGACGAGATCTACGAAACCATGGGTTTTGCCTATAAGAATGCGCTTCTGGCGCGCCTCGAAGCAGAAGCCATAACCCAATTCAAGCAGGAAATCCTGTAGTCTATCCAGGAGTGCGTCTTCAAGGTCCGATTCACTCATGACCTCCTTGGATTTAAGGCCGAGGAATTCGAAGACATACGGGTCGCGTACGGCGAGGGATGGGGAAACTGTCTCTGCCTTTTCACGTATCACCGCAGCCAATTTCTCCTTGTTCTTCGAGAGACCGGAGCGCTCATAGTAGAGGCTGCTGATCTGGCGTTTCAATTCCCTCGCGGACCAGTTGCCTCGGATACACTCATGCTCATAAAAGGCACGTTTCGCCCTTTCATCCACTTGAAGCAACTCTGACAGGTGGGAAAAGGAAAGACGCGTCACAATTTCTTGCCCGCGCAAACTGGATTCGGGAGTCGCCGCCTCCCGAATCTGGTCTTTGCTCAAACCCGTGAGTGAGCGCGAGAATTCGGGAGGCAATGCCTCCCGAATTTGTGGATAAGCAACGTAGAGCTGACGATAACGACGAAGCTCTCGCTCGTCTGCTCGCCTCACCCCCCGTCCTCGCAGCCGCTCGGCCAACTTCTCTTAAAGGCGCTCCCCGTAAGCTGCCCTATCGGTGCCGCCAAGTTCATATTCCCGGATATAACATCCGATCAGCCAATTGCGGAGGGTCAAACTGACGTTGACAGCCTTGGCTGCTTGGACAAGCATCCGTTCATGCACTTGGGTGATGGCCTGGACTAGAAATTCAAAATCCATTTTGCTAGCCTGGGTTGCCAGCCCTTCTGAAGATCGCACTTCAGCTACCGACTCTAAGGGCCCACGGGAAATTCGTGTCTTCTTTGATGGAGCTTTTTCAGCTGACTTCGATTTAGCTCTCTTGTTCGCCATACCCCGACTCCTTGAGGTTTTTCCCATCTGCCGCTGTCGAGCCGACCGGCCTAGAGCGATTTTCTCCGATGTGCCAAGCAAGGGGATCTTACGGACTGTTCTTGTCAAATCCGGTCAAACGAGAAAAGAAAAAGCCTCATCTCCAGGCAAGGGAAATGAGGCATGGGTTCTTTTCGCAGAAGCCGTTGATCATGGCAATCATGGCTCCAGGGAGCATTTCAGCGATGTCAAACGCCCAGAGAATACTCCTATCCACTCGAAAGGTCAAGCGGTTGCAACCGATGTCATGAGATCCTGAAACATGGCGCGAATGACGTTGCGTCTGAGGAAGGCGGAACAGCCGACAAGGGACAGAGGCTTGATCTCTTTGAGTACAGTCTCGGCGGCATGTCCCACTGTTTCATCACTAACCTTTTTTCCCTTCAGGAAATTCTCCGCCTCGGTCGGCCAGACAGGTTTTGTTGAGACGCCGTTCAGTGCGATCCTCGCATCCTCCACGAAAGGCCCCTTCATTTTGAGGCGAACCGACAGGCTGGCGATGGCGAAGTCCACAGCGCCTCTCGCGCTCTTCTTGAGGAAACCATCTTTCCATCCCCTGCTATCAGGAGGAATCAGAATGGCTGAAACGATTTCATCTTCTCGGAGAACATGAGGCTTCCGGCCGTTGCCGGTGTAAAAGTCCGCTATTGGGATGCGCCGTTCGTGTTCAGGGCCCCGGATGATCAACTCCGCATCCAGAACCATGAGAGCCGAAACCGTGTCCGCAGCGGAAAGGGAAAAGCACTCCTTCCCTCCCTTCACCACGTAACACCGGTCTCCACCGCGCTTGAAGCAATCAGGTCGCGATTTCCACCAGAAGGCGGACTGGTTGAAGTAGGAGCACTTGTTGTCGAGACAGACATTGCCGCCGAGAGTGGCCATGTTTCGAAGCTGGTTGAAGCCCACGGCTCCTGCTGCCTGAGTAAGAAGAGGATATGTCTTTGAGACAACCATGTGATCGATAATATCGCGAAGAGTGGCGGCACAGCCGATGTGAAGCCCTGTATCCTCGCTATAGGAAATCCGGTTCAGGTCGGGAATCCTTTTGATATTGAGGATGTGCGGTGCAATTCTGTTCCGGCGTTTGAGCATGGGGATGAGGTCTGTGCCCCCTGCTAGGAGAGCGCAAGTTCCTTTCAACTCCTGCTTGATGGACAGAAGCTCCCCCAGGCGCGTGGGTTCGTGATAAGAGAATTTCGGTAATCGCATGGAATTCATGGTGTTTAAGTCCTTTCCCCCCTCCCCTTACCCCTCCCGCCAGGGGAGGGGAATTCTGAGCGGTGACCAGTCCTTCCCTCCCCCTCAATGGGGGAGGCGAGGGGGGGTGGGTGAAACAGCGCCGGAGCGCCTAGGTCTAACCTGCCCGCTCTCCGCTCTATCCTCTGCGCCCTGTGCCTTGCACCTTGATTGCAGCCTCAATCGCCTCAACGATCTTCGTGTAACCCGTGCACCGGCAGAAATTGCCGGAGATAGCATGCTTTATTTCATCAACCGAAGGATGCTTTTGCATCTCCAGAAGTTCTTTTGCCGTAAGAATCATGCCGGGCGTGCAGAATCCGCACTGCACGGCGCCATGGTCCACGAATGCTTGCTGGATCGGGTCCAACGATTCTCCCTGAGACACCCCTTCAATGGTGGTGATCTCCATGCCGACTGCATCCAGCGCAAGAGTCAGGCACGAAAGAACCGCCCTTCCGTTCAGGAGCACAGTGCATGCTCCGCACTCACCGACGCTGCACCCCTCCTTAGTCCCCACAAGACCAAGGTGATCCCGCAACGCATCCAATAGAGTGTCATTCGGTTTCACTGCAACTGAATAGTCTTCACCGTTCACCTGGAGTTCAATGAGTTTCTTTTTCATGGCCTTTTTCTTTCTTCCTCAGTTCTCTCAGGATCTTCTCCGGTGTGATAGGAAGATCCTTAATCCTTACCCCGATGGCATTGTAGATCGCATTGGCAATTGCGGGAGTCGTAGGATCGAGCGAGCCTTCACCCGTCTCTTTTGCACCAAAGGGTCCCTCAGGGTCCCGGCTGATCACATGGTGAATGATGATTTCGGGAGCCTGGTTGGCCGCTGGTGCCCTGTAACCCAGGAACGAGGGATTCAGGGTCTGCCCACCCTCGAAGCTCAAGTTTTCTGAGAGGGCATAACCCATGCCCATGACAATGCATCCTTCCACCTGGCCTTCCACAGACATAGGATTGAGCGGCTGCCCGCAGTCATGACCTGCGGTCATTCTGAGCACCTGGACTTCCCCGGTTCTCAGGTCCACTTCAACCTCCGCCACATAGGCTCCGAAACTGTAGGTGGGCGACATCTTGTCAGGAGAATTGTAAGAGCCTTTCACCACGAGGGGAGCCCCTTCATTTTCCTGCTGATACAGGTTGACGGCTTCATCAAAGGGCATGAACGCATCAGGGCTCCCTTTGACGAAGATCCTTCGATGGGCCGCGACAAGGTCATCGGGATTGGCTTCCATCTTTTTGGCGACAGCCCTGAAGATCTCTTGCTTTGCCGCACGCGCTGCTTTCAAAGCCGCGTTGCCTGCAGCGACCGTCACACGGCTGGAGTAAGTCCCCATGTCAGGAGGAGTCATGGCCGTGTCTGCACTCGTGATGCGGATGTCCTCAAGGGATAGACCGAGCACTTCAGCCACGATCTGGCAAATGATGCTGTCCGATCCCTGACCGATGTCTGACGCACCGGTGAGCACGCTCACCCCTCCCCCTTCCCCTGCTCTGATAATGACGGATGAGTGAGCGGATGTGGTGTTCGTAAAATAAAATCCGGCTCCTGACGGAAATCCGCCGCATCCGAGGCCGATGCCATAGGCCTTGCTACGGTCGACCTGTTTCAAGGATCTCTTGGCTCTGAAATTCGTTTCTTCGGAGACTTTCTGCACGCATTCTGTGAAGCCGGAGCTGATAATGTTGAACCCTGCCGCAGACCGCTCCCCTGTTCGCAGCCCGTTCCTGAGAGCCATTTCCACCGGATCGATCCCGAGTTCTTCTGCAATCATGTCCATCTGGACATCCTGGGCAAAGTGAGCTTGTGGACCTCCATGACCTCTCATGGCCCCGCACGGAGGCTTATTGGTGTAAACCCGGTAACCATCGTATTGAAAGTTGGGGATGCGATAGGGAAGAGTCTGAAAGGTCCCCACCAGGATGGTCGTCAGAGGCCCTAGGCTGCAGTAGGCGCCCCCGTCAAGGAGGGCTTTGCACTGCCGGGCCACAATGGTTCCGTCCTTTTTCACTCCCGTCTTCATCGTGATCGTCACAGGGTGCTTCCGCCTTGCTGCCGTGAACTCTTCGTCCCTTGAGTACACGATCTTGACCGGTTTGCCCGTTTTCCTGGAGAGAAGGGCCGCGCAAAAATCAAGAGCCGCCATGCCGTCTGATTTCCCTCCAAACCCTCCTCCCACGTAAGGCTTGATGACCCGAACACGGTCGGGATTGATTCCGAGCGTCAGGGCCAGGTGCTGCTGCACGTAGTAGGGAGTCTGGGTGGAGGTGTAAAGGGTGAGCCTTCCGGTCATGTCCCATGTGGCAAGGGCCGCGTGCGGTTCAAGATAGGCATGAATGGCGGACTGGGTGGTGAAGGTGTCTTCGCGCACAAGATCGCTATCGAGGAAGCCTCTCTCCACATCTCCCTGCTTCAAATGGAATTCCCGGCTGATGTTGCCCGGCGCATGATCATGGAGCTGCGGAGCATTCGGCTGCAGGGCCGCTTCCGGGTCGAACACCGCAGAAAGCACCTCGTAATCGACCTGTATGAGTTCCATCGCCTCCAGTGCAGCGTCTGCCTCGGTGGCCGCCACTGCGGCGACTTCCTCTCCGATGAACCGGACCCTGTCCACAGCAAGAGGGTATTCGTCCACAAACTTGGGGGATCTTGAAATGACCCCATATTTGACCTTAACCGTATCGTCTCCTGTGATGACCGCCTTGACGCCCGGCACTTTGAGGGCTCTGGAAGCGTCAATCTTCAGAATTCTGGCGTGGGCAAAAGGGCTGCGGAGAATCATGCCGCAAAGCATTCCGGGCATTTTCAGATCATCTGTGTAATGGGCCTGTCCCCTTACCTTCTCCTTTGCATCGATCCTTGGCAGTCTCTTCCCTATGACATGATAGTCGCTCATGAGGCTTCCCACCTTCCTCTCCGCTCGCGAGGGATGATAGGTCAATCGCCCGCGCGTGTCAAATCGCAATCTTTTCCGCAGGTTGCACTTTCAACACCCTTTCTGATCCCGTGAAATTCCTTGACCCTCTCCTGCTTCATCTGCTAGAATCCCCATAAAAGCGGTAAGCCTTTCCAGCTCTCTCAATAATCAAGTTCTTCGTGCCCCTTTATCCTGCTGCAGCGAAGAACCATCTTGCGGATACAGAAGGGATTCCTTCATTCGCTTTCTATGGAAACGATTCGCCCCCTGATCAACGGAATCTCAAAAGACATCCACCTCTATGACCTTCTGGAGATGGAATCCCCTGACGCAGTGCTCGATGAGGTCCTTGTCATTCTTGGCCTCATATCTCCCGACTTCGAAATCGAGCCTGTGCTCTCCGCTTTTCACATGGTCCGCAGAGTTTATGCCGGCGATCACCCCCTCTACCGTGCCTGCAACACCCATTACCATGACTTGCGTCACACCATGGACGCCTTCCTTGCAACAGCGAGGCTCGTTCACGGAGCAAAGCTGACCGGTGAAGACCTCAGTGAAGGGAGAATCATTACGGCCCTCATCTCTGCCCTGTTTCACGACACCGGTCATATTCAGGAGAAGGAGGATACGGAAGGAACCGGAGCCAAATACACGGCGAATCATGTCAGGAGAAGCATGGAGTTCATGCACCACCATGGCGGAGAGTGCCGCCTCTCCGAAGAGGAGATTTCCGAAGGCAGCGCGATGATCCTGTGTACGGACATTAAGATTAACATCACAGCTTCCCTGTTCTCCTCGGCCACCGTGGAACTGCTTGGAAGGGTTCTCAACGCTGCCGATCTGCTCGCCCAGATGGCAGACAGAATCTATCTTGAAAAGCTCCTCTTCCTCTACCATGAGTACAAGGAAGGTCACACCGGGAACTATGAGAGCGAAGTCGATCTCCTGAGAAAAACCATCGGCTTCTATGAATACATTGAACAGCGTCTCCAGCCGATCATGGATCAGGTGAACACGTTTATGATTTCCCATCTCACGGCACGTTGGGGCGTGACCACCAACCTTTATACGGAGGCCATTGAAAGGCAGAAGGAATACCTGAAAAAGATTCTCGCCATCCCCGACGCAGACCCCCGCGACTTCCTGAATCGCTACGGCATGGTAGACAAAGTCCGTGCCCTCCACGGAGAAGGATAGGATTTAGGGTCTTAGACAAGAACTCTCTCTGCACCTTGCGGAGAAATTTAAAACCGAACCGCAGAATATCGAACACCGAATAAAGAACGCCGAAGGAAACAATCAAAGTCATTAAACTTCATCATTCGAAATTCCTTTTTCGACATTCGTCCAGCTCATTCGCGCAGGATCCCTTGAGCCCCCTATGAAACTGCCGAGTGAACAATCAGAAATCCAAAATGCTTTGGTTGCAGCCAAAGGCCAGCCTTGGATTCATGGAACCTCGGGGCCTGTTCATTCGCATTGACGGTCTAAAAAGAGATCTGCTATAAAGGATCAGCTTCTCACTGTTCGCTTGCTGTTCCCTTGCGCCCCCCTCTCCCGCAATGAGAAGGGGTTTTTTCTGAGGTGCGGTATGGCACGCCAATATGAATTCGTTGACCATACGGGGGACATCGGGGTCCGGGTGTTCGGGCAGACCTTACCCGAGCTTTTTCAGCAGGCGGCTGAAGCGCTGACTTTCATCATCACGGACCCTGAGACGATCCGGATCAAGGAAACCCGAAAGATCTTGTTGGAAGCAAAGACGGACGAAGAGCTCCTGATCACCTGGCTCAACGAACTGGTTTATCTCTTCGACACAGAGGGGCTTCTTTTCAAGGCGTTCGAGGTTCTCTCCGTTCATGATCAACACCTTGAAGCTCTGGCCCAAGGAGAGATCTACGTTGAAGGCCGTCATGAGATTAAGACCGCTGTGAAGGCGGCAACCTATCATCAACTGAAAATCTCGCATCATCAGGGAGTCTGGACCGCACAGGTGATTTTCGATCTTTAATCAGCAGCCGGCTGAAGCCGGCTGCATAAGGGACAAAGGCACAGAGGCACAAAGGCACAAAGCAGAAAAATCATTTTCCCGTTTCCCTCTGTCCCTCTGTTCCTTTGTGCCTTTGTCCCTTTCCTTGTAATTTTGTGCCTGCATCGTGGTGCAAAAACCAAACTGAAGTCTTCGCGTGAGGGCGGGGGGTTTTCTCCCATTCGCCGAGGGGGACAATAGAGGAGATGCATCGTGGCTGACATCAAGATCCAGAAAATCGACGAATGGCGATGGCGTATTCCCAGAGAAGGAAAGATGCGCACCGAAGGCTTGGTCTATGCGGATGAGAAGATGATGAAGGACATCCGCACCGATCAGAGCCTTTCTCAGATCGTTAACGTGGCCACCCTGCCCGGCATCGTGGGAAACTCCATGGCCATGCCGGACATCCACTGGGGTTACGGATTTCCGATTGGAGGTGTGGCGGCTTTCGACGTGAGCACGGGCATCATCTCGCCGGGCGGCGTAGGTTATGACATTAACTGAGGCGTGCGACTCCTTCGCTCAAGTTTGAGCGCGGACGATGCGAGAAAGAAAATCCATGACATTGTGCACTCTCTTTTCCGCAACATTCCTTCAGGAGTCGGTTCGACCAGAAAGGATTTGAGGCTTGCGCCCAAGGAACTCTCAAAAGTTCTGGAGAAGGGGGCCAGGTGGACCCTTGAAGAGGGGTACGGCTCAGAAAGGGATGCCGACCACATTGAAGCCCAGGGCTGCATCCCCGGTGCCGACCCCGGTTATGTGAGTTCACGTGCGCTGGAGAGGGGCAAGGCTCAGCTGGGCACTCTCGGCTCAGGCAATCACTTCGTTGAGGTCGGATACGTGGAGGAGGTCTTTGATGAAGGAGCCGCTCACGCCATGGGGCTTCACGAGGACCAGATGACCGTCCTGGTGCACACCGGTTCGCGCGGGCTTGGGCACCAGGTCTGTGACGACTACATCAAGGTGATGCTTGAAGCTTCCAGAAAATACGGCATTGAGCTGCCTGATCCTCAACTCTGTTGTGCTCCTGTTGACTCTAAGGAAGGAAAGAACTATCTCGCCGCCATGGCCTGCGCTGCGAATTTCGCGTTTGTCAACCGCCAGATGATCACTCACTGGGTGCGGGAGACCTTCGAGCAGGTCTTCCAGCTCGGGCCGAGAGACCTAGGGCTAGAGCTGCTCTATGACGTGTGCCACAACATGGCCAAGATGGAAACCCACGAGGTCCAAGGGGAGAAAAAGCGCCTCTGCGTCCACCGAAAAGGAGCCACCCGCGCCTTTCCTCCCGGTCATCCGGAGATCCCCTCCGACTATCAAAAAGTGGGACAGCCGGTTCTCATTCCCGGGGACATGGGGCGATGCTCCTATGTCCTGGCGGGGACGGAACAGGGATATGAGGAGACTTTCGGCTCCGCCTGTCATGGAGCCGGTCGCGTCATGAGCAGGCATCAGGCGATCAAAGCCGCCAAGGGCAGGGCCATTGCCCGTGAACTGGAAGACAAGGGAATCATCGTAAGAGGAGCGAGCAAGGCAACGCTGATGGAGGAGATCCCTGAGGCATACAAGGACGTGAACGACGTGGTCAACGTGGTGCATGGAGCCGGGATCGGCAAGAAAGTTGCGCGGCTCAAACCTATTGGCGTGATTAAGGGATAGCAGGAGGATATGAAATGAGAAATATCGAAGGCGACACGCACAGCAAGGTGATCGGCTACATTCTTTGGATCTTTGGTTTCACGGGTTCCCACAGGTTTTATTATGGCAAACCCGTGACAGGAACCATCTACTTTTTCACTCTGGGGTTGCTTCTCATCGGCTGGATTGTGGATCTCTTTCTCATTCCATCTATGGATCGCCAAGCCGACCTTCGCTTCAGAACAGGAAGATACGATTATAATTTGGCATGGGTTCTGCTTACCTTTCTCGGCGTATTCGGGGTTCATCGGTTTTACATGGGCAAATGGTTCACGGGCCTCCTCTACCTCCTCACCGGAGGTCTTTTCTTCATCGGATACATTTATGATTTCTGGACCCTGAACGATCAACTGACCATTCTCAACAGCGAGCAGTGAGGGAGTCATTCCGCACCGCAATCCGTCATGCCTTGACAGGACGGGGCAATCTGAAAGCGTGAAAATGTGATATCAGGTCAAACAAGACAAATCTCCCCTGGCCCCTCTTTACGAAAGAGGGGTAAGGCAGCGCCTAACAGCGCTTCCTCCTTTTTAAAGCGGCTCGACCTGAGCTCGCCGAAGGTGGGGACGGGAGGAGGATTTCTCGACTGAGAAGAATCCCAAAAAGCATTTTTGAGTGGAAGCAATTAACAAAGGAAACACATGCGCACAACTTTAACTGGGGCGGATGCCCTTGCCAAGGGGCTGTCTTCCTGAAATCTAGCTTCATCGGATTTCAGAAAGGTCCCGCGGCGGGATGGCCGCCCCGAAGGGGCGATGTATGAAATCTGCCTTGGCAGATTTCATTGATGATGAGGATTGACGTCTCCGGCCGGGATGCTATAGAATACAGCCCATGTCGTTTCAGTCCGTTGGACTGGGCGGATAAATTTCGGACTAATGTTTCAAGGGTCAACAAGAAGGAGAACACATTATGGCAAAAAGCAGAGACACAAAAAAGGATGCAAGAAAGAAACCCGCCAAATCCCTCAAGGAAAAAAGAGAAGAGAAGAAGCAGAAGAAGGCCGGCAAGGTCTCTCCCCTTTCAGGACCAGCGTAACTGCAAAGCCTTTTCCTCCTAAAGCAAGCGGATGGTCCGGTACATTGACCTGACCCTTCCTATTGAGGAGGGTATGCCTGTCTGGCCGGGAGATCAGGGGCCAGAGTTCAGAGAGGTTACGAGTCTGGAGCAGGACGGGTATGCGGTTCAGACGATTTGCTTCAGCAACCACCTGGGAACCCACTTGGACGCTCCCTCCCATGTCATCAAAGGCGGGATAACCCTGGACCGGGTTCCCCTGGAAACCCTGATCGGCAAAGCCGCAATCCTCGATTTCACCGGCAAAGGTAAAAACGAAAGGATCACGAGAGAACAACTTCAACCCCATGGTGACATTCTTTACCAGGGAGCGAGGGTTCTCATAAGAACGGGCTGGGACTCCCAATACGGGTCCTCTTCTTTTTTTCGGGATTTCCCCTGCTTAACACTGGAGGCTGCCCAGATCTTCGCAGAGCGTGGCATTGCGCTTCTGGGTATGGATACCCCCTCCCCTAGCCCGATCGATGATCCAGAGCAAAGCATCCACAAAACCCTCCTGGGGGCAGGGATTGTCCTTCTCGAAGGCCTCACGAACCTTCATCTTATCAATGGGAATGAATGTGAGCTGATCGTGCTCCCGCCTCTATTCAGCGGTTTCAGCGGAAGCCCATGCCGCGTGGTAGCCATTGAGAAGGATTTTTCAGAAATGGCGGCCGAAGAGGCCGCGCAGGATCGAGAAAACCCCCGGTGAGGTTATTTCCCACGTCGCCTGCACGTAGGGCAGGAAAGGAACCGCCCCCCATTTGCGTTTGAAAAAGCCGACCCCCTCGTTGACCCCAAGCCCCAGATTCATCCGGGTCTGCCCGCGCTCACGCGCCTCATCCAGAAGCCGGCAGAGAAGAAGATCTGTCGCGCCGGGCGGGGCCATCCGAGCATCTCTGAAGGCGAACATGTAAAAGGCGGTGCTCAGACCGGCGTACTCCCCCACGGAGAAGGCAGCCAATCGTCCATCGGCCAGACGAGCGGAGAAAAGCAAGCTGCCTGAGGACTCAGCCAGGTAGCGGGGAAGTTTTCTGTAAATGTGCCGGGTGCCGGCCGCTAGCGGGCGTTCGTCTAGGTAGCGCCCGACAAGGGCCATGTGATCCTCTCCGCATGAACCCCCGCGTTCGATGGCGAGATCACGGCCGGCGCGGCGGAGAAGGTTTCTCAGTTTCTGGCCCGGCCGCGGCGCCGGCACAGGGAGGGTATAGTACCAGTCCTCTTCTACCGCAGCGCTCTCTGGCGCCTGGGGCGGACGGGCCGGACCGATGACCGTGATCCGGCGGAGCCCTGGAAGGCGAAGCGCCAGGCTGATTGCTTCCGCCATGGCCCCTGTGTCTTTGGGATCATGCAGCGGATATCCCACAAGCACCACTTCACCTTCCCCTTCATAGCCCACGCAGGACCCCAGCATCCGGGGCTTCAATTCGGACACGGCGCAGACGTAAGGGATCACCTGCTCAGGCGTCTCGGCTTGGGCGGTGACCCTGGCGAGCTGGTCGGGCAGGATCATCGGCGCCACCTGACCCTGAAGCCCGCTCCGGCGAGCAGGTGCCGCAGGTTGAGCATGTGCGCCGTGCCTACCAAGACCGCGCAGCGGCCCCCTTCCAGGAACGGCTTCATGCGCTCCAGGAAGATGGCGTCGCGGCGGTGGATGACCCGCTCGGTGCGCGTGGGGAATTCGGTGCTGGTGCCCATCATCCCTTCCAGGTCACCCTTGAGGTAGGCACGCACGTTGCGTCTGATGTAACCGTCCCACCGATCGCAGAGGCGGAAGAAATTGACGACGCGCGAGAAGGGAATGCTCTCAAGGATTTCGATCTGCTCCGCAATGGTCTCCATGCCGGCCACGGCCTTTCCCATGCCCTGAGCCAGATGCCATGCTTCCAGGTCCACAGACTGATACCACCCATGGCGTTTCAGATAGCTGGTCCAGAGGGAGAAAAACGCCATCCAATGGCGGGTTTCAGAGAGAAGAAAACGCACATCCGGCGGGTCAGGCCGCTCAAGGCCCAGCAGTCGCGCCCAGAGGCCCCTCGGTCCAATCACAACCCTCTCCAGCCGGCGAACTTCTTCCTCTGTAAGGGCGTCGATAAGACGCGGGCTGCCGGATTCGGGGCTCCGGCCGATCTCGGAGACCTGGTCGAGGCTTGCCTGATCCAGAGGGCCTTCGAAAAGCACCGTGTCAACCTGGTCGAAAAGCTTGCGTAAGGAGGACTCGAAGCTGTAGCAGAAGAAGTGTGCCGTGCCACCAATCCAGGATCTGCGGCCCGCCTTCTCTAATTCCCAGAGCATGGCGAAGCGCCGCTGCCGGGGGAGGCTGGCCAGAAACTGCGCTTTGGACATGGACTCCCCGGACGAGGAAGCCAACACTCTCATGAGCTCGTTCACGCCGGATCGGACGGTCTCCTTTTCCTGCCAGGCGGCCATCTCATAAGGCAACGCGGGAGCGCCTCCCCACTTGGTCTTGAAGCGGCGGATGCCGTCGTTTACTCCGAGACCCAAATGGAGAAACTCTTTTCCCTGCCGCCGAGCCATCCTGATCATTTCCCGGAAAAGAAGATCTGAGGCGTATGGGGTGTAGTGGGTGCGGGAATGGGCGCCGATCAGATACGTCAAGAAAGCGCGAGGAGCCGTCTCCAGCAGCAGGCAGGCGGCGAGCTGTCCGTGTGGGTCCCACGCATTGAGCAGAACAAGTCCTGGGGCCTTTTGGAGAACCGCCTCGGTTTTGGCAAAGAGCTCGCGCACATTGGAAGGCAAAGCCACCCGACCCACGAACTCAGCCCAAAGGCGCCGGTGGGCTGCAGTGAAGGTGTTCCCCTCCTCCACCCGCAGGACCGCCGCCGCCCTCTCCGCCAACCGCTCAAGGCGGTGAGGCACCTTAGCGTCAGCGGAAAGAACGTAGTAGTCATCCTGGTCTCGGCGGTAGGCCTTCAGCCGATCAGGCAGCGAAGGGCCGATGGCCCAGCAATCCCTCGCCCTTGAACGGCGCACCGCCTCTGCAAGGGCCTGATCAAAGCCCGTAGCGCTGTACTCGCCTGAAAGCGGATAGCCCACAGCCAAGAGCCAGTCCTCGGCGGCGAGGAACAGGTAGGTCCCTATCAGAAACGGCTTCCCGCCCGACATGGCCTGCATGAACAGGGCGGAGTGTTCCGGCACAGTAGCCTTTTTCAGGACGGCATCCAGGTCAGAAGGGTTCAAGGCCGCCTCCCAACCCGCGCCGGGAGAACCGGACTGAAAAGGGCGGCCGCATTCAAGAGCCTCTGGTCACGCCTATTTTCCACAACTGCTTCCGGCACAAAGTGCCCGTGACTCGGGAGGTTCCTACCCGAAGATTCGCTCCACGTCCTCACTTCGAAGCCTCTCTGAACTTAATTCAACTGTCTTCAGAATGCTAGCACATGACCCTCTGATAGTAAACGGATCGCGCCTTGATAGAGGTTTCACTTTCCCTCATTTTAATCTATAATATTTTTTTGTGTCCGGCTTTGCTCCTCTTGAAGCCTGTTAATTTTCTTGGGTAGCGAAAGGGGTCAGACATGGAAGGTATCGAGTATCTATTGAGCCCCCAATCGATTGCCGTCGTCGGAGCTTCCAATCGCCCGGGCAGCCTGGGGCTTGCTATCTTTAGGAATCTCCTTGACGCGGCTTATCAGGGCATCCTTTATCCTGTTAATCCCAAGGCCAAGTCTATTCAGGGGGTGAAAGCTTACCCCAACCTTGTGGATATCCCTGATGAGGTGGACATGGCCGTTCTCATCGTTCCCTCCGAGCAGGTGGAGAGCGTGATTGAACTCGCCGCCCGGAAAGGAATCAAAGGCGTCATCGTGATCACCGCCGGTTTCAAAGAGATTGGCGGCCACGGCGTGGAACTGGAGAAGAAGGTTCAGGCCATGGCCAAAGCGCACGGGATCCGGATGTTGGGCCCTAACTGCCTTGGAGTCATCAATACCAACAAAGACGTTCGCATGAACGCCACCTTCTCGAGGCTCATGCCCAAGCCCGGCAACATCGCTCTTGTTTCCCAGTCCGGGGCCATGTGCGTGGCCATCCTGGATTTTGCTGAAGGCCGCAACATGGGTTTCTCCAAATTCGTGAGCATCGGGAACAAAGCGGATGTCAACGAGGTCGATCTTCTTCGCTATCTCCGGGATGACCCGGATACAAAGGTCATCATCATGTACCTGGAGGATATCACGGACGGCCATGCCTTTATCGATGTGGCAAGGGAAATCACGCTGGGAGCAGGCAAGCCGATCCTGGCCCTGAAAGCGGGGCGTTCGCCTGAAGGAGCCAGGGCCGCCGCTTCCCATACCGGGTCCATGGCCGGATCAGACACGGCTTATGACGCCATTTTCATGCAGGGGGGAATCCAACGCGTGGAAGGGGTGAGCGAGCTTTTCAACTATGCTCTGGCTTTCTCGACCCAGCCCTTGCCTAAAGGCAGCCGGATCGCCATTGTGACCAATTCCGGAGGGCCAGGCATCATGGCCACGGATGCGCTCATCCGGCCGGGAATCACCATGGCCCAGCTTTCCGAAGAAACGAAAAAAAAGCTCAGAGAAAAACTACCGCCTACCGCGAGCGTAAACAATCCGGTGGATGTCATCGGTGATGCAGATGCGAAGCGTTACGAAGCCGCCATCCGTTACACTTTGGAAGATGAAAATGTGGACGGGGCTATCGTCATCCTTGCCCCTGCGGCGACCACTGAGATCATGGAAACCGCGAAGATCGTGCCCCGTGTTGCCAAGGACATCGATAAACCCATTCTCAGTTCCTTCATGGGCCTGGTGGACGTTTCCGAGGGTGTACGATATCTCGAGCAGAATGGAATTCCGAATTACGTGTTCCCCGAAGAGGCCTCCAGAACCATGGCGGCTATGATCCAGTACAGCGAAAATATGAAGCCCCACGAGGGGAGACGACGGGAAATCTTCCGCCTGCTGGAGGATCAGGAGAAGGCGGCCGCCGTCATTGCCGCAAAGCTTTCCGGACGGAAGGAATACTTCATGACGGAAAAGGAGGCCCATGAGCTTCTCATGTGTTACGGCTTCCCCCTCCTCAAAAGCCGCCTGGTCAGAGATCCGTCCGAGCTTGCGAGTGCTATTGAGGAGGTGGGATTCCCTGCGGTCATGAAGCTTGACTCCCCGGACATTCTTCACAAATCAGATGCCGGAGGCGTTCGCCTGGGAATTAAGTCTCAGGAGCAGGCGGAAAAAGCCTTCCATGAAATCATTGCAAGCGCCAAAAGATACAGGCCTTCCGCGTTGATCAGAGGCATCCTCCTTCAACAGATGGCGCGGGAGGGAGTGGAAGTCATCCTCGGCTCCACAAGAGATCCCAGATTCGGCCCTATCTGTATGTTCGGACTTGGAGGCATCTTTGTTGAAGCCCTGAAGGACGTGACTTTCCGGCTCGCTCCCATGTGGGAGACGAGCGCAGAAATCATGGTTCGTTCCATCCGCGCATACAGAGTGCTTCAAGGCATCCGGGGAAAGCCGGCGGCGGATATCAAGGCGGCCAAGCTTTCCATCCTGAGACTATCGGCCATGGTCGCCAACCACCCTGAGATTGCCGAGCTGGACATCAACCCTCTGATCCTTTATCCCGAAGGAGAAGGTTGCGTCGTCGCAGATGCCCGGATCATTCTTTCGAGACGCTAGGGTCTCAGTCGTCGGAGATCTGGGCTTTTTGCACAGAACTTTTGCCTTAAGGTCACTGGCGAAGAGCGCATCATTCTCAATGCCAAATGCCAAAGCTCAAAGGTCCAAGGAATGCCAAAACCAAAATGCCCATCCGCCTCGGCGGACAAACCCTAGAAGCGAACAGACCCCTTTCCCAGATACTGCTTCGAGGCATCTGGGTTTTTCTTTGGACATTTGTCATTAGGATTTGATTTGATCTTTGGACTTTGACATTTGTCATTGTTTGTTTGCGGCCAAAGGCCTGCATCAAGTTCTAGGAGGACAAAAGTGATAGACTTGCGGAGCGACACGGTCACCAAACCCACGCCGGCCATGCGGGCAGCCATGGCTCAGGCCGAGGTGGGCGACGACGTGTATGGCGAAGATCCCACGGTCAATCGGCTCCAGTCCCTTGCCGCTGAGATGCTCAGCACAGAGGCTGCCCTTTTTGCGACGAGCGGCACGCAGAGCAACCTTCTGGGCGTCATGAGCCAGTGCGAGAGGGGCGATGAGTACATCGTGGGCCAGCGGGCTCACACCTACCGGTTTGAGGGAGGAGGCGCGGCCGTGCTGGGAAGCATCCAGCCCCAGCCCATCGATTTTCAGGAGGACGGGACCCTGGATCTTGGCGAGGTGGCCCGAAACATCAAGCCGAACGACTTTCACTTTGCTAAGACCCGGCTTCTCTGCCTGGAGAACACCCAGGAGGGCAAAGTCCTTCCCCTGGATTATCTGGCCAAGGCTTCTGCTCTTGCCAGGCAAAACGGGCTCTCCATCCACCTGGATGGAGCGCGAGTGTTCAATGCCGCAGTGAAACTCAAGGTGCCCGTTCGCGAGATCGCGCACCATTTCGACACCATTTCTTTCTGCCTCTCAAAGGGTCTTGGCGCGCCTGTGGGCTCGGTTCTTTGCGGGCCCCGGGACATTATCGACAAGGCGAGGCGGTGGCGCAAGGTCCTGGGCGGCGGCATGAGGCAGGCCGGCATTCTGGCTGCTGCAGGCCTGCATGCTCTCTCCCGCCACGTGGACAGACTCGCCCAGGACCATGAAAACGCCAGAAATCTTGCGGAGGGTTTGGCTCAGATTGAAGAACTCCACCTCGTTCCTTCAAGGGTTCAGACCAACATGGTCTTCTTCCCCATGGAGCCTTCCCGGTTCAAAGCCCTTCAGGCTCATCTGAAAGAGCGCGGCATCCTGATCAGCGGAAGAGAGAAAGTCCGGCTCGTGACCCATCTTGACATCAGTACCGTAGATGTCCGTACTGTGATCCAGGCTTTCAAGGATTATTTCCCCCGCTAATGCCATGAGTTCTCAACGGCTTTTTCCTTGACACCTCTTTGACCTTTTTCTAGTATCGTTGCGTCCTGGCATTCGCTAAACTGGCTTTTGATTATTCGTTTCGGCATGTTGCTAAAGATCAGCAGAACGCTGTTCCTTTCTCTGTAGATGCTTCACGACAACCCTTTGCGGGTCTCGTGCGTCAGGTTCGTTAACCTCATTGACCGAAAGGAGGCTGCGGCATGGTTAAGAAAGTTCTCACCTTTGTTTTTCTCTTCACCCTGGTTTTCGCGTTTCTCGGATTGGGGCCTGTGTTGGCCCAGCAGAAAGGTAAGCCCATTGTGGTGGGAGCACCGATCCCAAGAGCGAGCGCCTACGGCCAGAACGGTGAGCGGGGCATGATTCTCGCTACCGAAGAGATCAATGCTGCCGGCGGCGTCAAAGTCGGGAACGAGCTGCGGCCTTTCCAGCTGGAACTCATAGATACCCGTGATGAAGAGCCCGGAGTCCCCACCAGCGAAGTCCTCCTCTCCTTAGAGAAGCTCATTCTTCAGAAAAAGGTGGACATGATAGCGGGCGGGCCCTGCATGTCCGAGTGCGGCCTGGCTGCCCTGGATCTTTACGCCAAGTACAAAACCCTGGATATCGTTTCCATCGGCTGCTACACGCCCGGCTGGGACAAGAAGGTGGCAACGGACATCGAGAAATACAAGTTCTCCTGGAGGGAGAGCGGCAGCGTGGCATGGTACATAAAAGAGGCCATAGACCTTCTTCACAAGATCAAAGCCGACTATGGGTTCAACAAGATGTTCATCTCCATCGATGACAGCGCCATGTGCCGCGGTGCAGCCCAGATCGTCAGCGATCTGGCCGTCAAGGACGGCTGGCAGATTGTGGGGCAGGACAAGCATCCCATTGGCACAACGGATTACTCTGCGGCGTTGAATGACTGCAAGAAGTCAGGAGCCCAGATCCTCTTTATATGGGCTTACTCGCCCGAGACCTCGATTCTCCTGAAGCAGTGGGCGGACATGGAAATACCGGCTCTGCCCATCGGTTTCATCGGGGCCGCTGAAGACCCCGGGTTCTGGCAAGCCTCAAACGGCAAAGGCGCTTACACGATCGTGACCCTCTCTGAAGCTGGGAATGTTCCCGGCAATGTGACTCCTCTTCACATGAAGTTCTATGACAACTTCAAGAAGAAGTGGGGAGTGCCTCCCCGCAGCACCGGGTGCGTAAGTGCTTATGAAGCCATGTATGTTCTGAAGGATGCGATTGAGAGGGCCGGCACCATTGACAAAGACGCCCTGGTCGCCGCCCTGGCCAAAACGAATCTTCCGGCTGTTCGTGGGACGATTCGGTTTGATCAGAACCACCAGATTGTCTACGGCTATGATCCCAAGACGAGCGTCCTGGGCTGCTGGGTTCAGTGGCAGAATGGGGAGCGGGTCGCCATCTTCCCCGAAGCGGCAGCCACCGGCAAAATCCAGATGCCGCCATGGATCAAGAAGTAAAGAGACTCATGTTTGAGCAAGCCTCTTTCATGAAAGAGGCTTGCTCATCTGAGAATAGGGTCCTGAAAAATCCGAAATTCGAATTCCGAAATTCGAAACAACTCCAAGATTCAAATGTCTCAATGACCAAAACCTCTGGGACAACACTGTTTCCTCCTTTTGAATTTTTGTCATTCGAATTTGTTTCGTGCTTCGGATTTCGATATTCGGATTTGCTTGCAGCCAAAAGCCCGCATTGAGATGATATAGAGCCTGGCTTATGGACATCCTCATCTACGGCACCGTCAATAGCGTCGTCTTTTCCCTCATTGCTGTGGGGTTCACCCTGGTTTACGGGGTGGCCCGGGTTCCCAACTTCGCCCACGGATCCATCTACGTTCTTGTCGGGTTTCTGACCTGGAGTTTTGTAAATGATCTCAAGATGAACTACGCCCTTGCGATCATCCTTGCCCTTGTCATCGCTTCGATTGTCGGGCTCCTCATTTACCGTCTCGTCCTCATCCGTTTGCGGGGAATGCCTACGTCCGAAATCATTGCTTCCTTTGCCGTGAGCCTGATCATTCTTGAAGGGTTGAGAATGCAGGGGATTGCCGGTTTCAAAGGGTTCATCGGCCCCTTCTACACGCTCAAACCGTTCGTGGAAGGCAAGATCATCATTGCCGGCGTCTTTTTGGATTATCAGCGGTTGATCATCATCGGGGCCGGCCTCGGGTTGGTCATCCTGCTTTGGCTTTTCACCCACCACACCAAGATAGGCCTCTCGCTCCGAGCCATTGCTCAGGATGAGCGGGCAGCCATGATGCTCGGCGTCAACTCCGACAGAACCGCCATGATCTCTCTTTCCATCGGGTCTGCCCTGGCCGGCATTGCCGCCGTGACCATCCTTCCCCTCGGCAGTGTCCGGGCCGAGGAAGGGTACCGGGTTCTCATTTATGCCCTTGCCGTGTGCATCATCGGAGGTCTTGGAAGCTGGGGAGGGGCCGTGCTGGCTTCCTTTGTGCTCGCTTTTGCCATGAAGATCAGCACCTCTTTTTTCGGAGCGCTGTGGGAATCGGTCGTGCTGGTGGGGACCATCATCCTCATTCTTTTGTTCAGGCCTTCCGGCCTTCTCGGGAAGCAGAAAGAATTGGAAGAGAGAGTGTAGAGTTGGAGAGCAAAACAAAACGAAAGAAACGGCTGGACAGGAGCATCAAGGTGCGCACCGAGGGCCTTTACGCCGTCACCTCCTGGGCGGAGATGGGTTACCTTTTCATGCCCAGAGTGATTCTTGTTGTGGGCCTTCTCCTGCTTCCCCTAATCATGGATCCTTACTGGCAGAGGGTTCTCTGCTCGGCTGGGATCTACGCCCTTCTCGCCATCGGCTTTGATTTCCTTGCCGAGTACGTGGGGCTGGTCTGCCTGGGCGGCGCCTTGTTCATTGGGGCAGGGGGCTACATCGCAGGGCTTTTGAATGAGTATTTTCACTGGTCTCCTTTCGTCACTATCCCCATTGCGACGGTGTTAGGCGCCGGCATCAGCACCCTTGTTCTTCTTCCCTGTCTCCGGTTGCGAGGCATTTACTTTGCCATTGTCAGCTTCATGCTTCCCCTCTTTGCCGTTTTCATCATTATCGCCCTCAATGTCTTTGGCGGCACAGAAGGGATCACCGCTCTCGACACCTTTCCCAATTCCTGGGTCGAGCTGTATCTCATCCTCGCGGCGGTGATCGTTGCTCTCTTCGCCTTGCGGCGACTCGTCAACGAGGACATGGGAATAATCCTGCGCGGGATCATGGACAATGACCAGGCGGTCAGGGCTTCGGGAATCAACATCACTGCGTACAAAACCAAGGCGGTTTTCATCGCAGCGCTCCTCGGCTGCTTCGGGGGAGCCTATCTCAGTCATCTTTACGGCTGGCTCGGACTTTCCCTCTTTGCCATGGACTTCTCCATTCTTCCCATCGCCGCCTGTGTCATGGGAGGAATGGGGACACTGGTCGGTCCTGTGCTGGGCGCCTTCATCCTCACTCCCATGTCCGAAGCGCTGCGCGGCTTCGGTCAGCTGCGAGTCGTGCTCTACTGCCTCATCCTCATCGGGTTCATGGTCTACAAGCCGGAAGGAATCATGAATTACCTTCAGAGGAAATACCACCAGTTCGAAGTCTGGGAAGAGGTGTGACCATGGCCGGCGAACCTCTTCTTCAAGTCACCAGGCTCTCTAAGTCCTTCGGCGGCGTTCAGGCCATCATGAACGTGAGCTTTGAACTGGCCAAGGGAGAAATCCTGGGGGTTATAGGGCCCAACGGCTCTGGAAAAACGACCCTGGTGAACCTGATCACCGGATTTGTGAAACCCAACACCGGGGTGATTTCGTTCAAAGGCATGGACATCACAGGCTTCCCGCCCCACAAGCTGGCGAACATGGGACTCACGCGGACCTTTCAGGTCATGAGGCCCTACCACAGCCTTTCTGCATACAAGAATCTGATCGTTCCGCTCAATTCCCCCCGCGTCCGAAAAACAGCCGGGGGTACGCTCGGAGACATCGACGCTGTGGCGATCGACATTCTGGAAGAGGTCGGCTTTGAGCGGGACGCCCGTGTTCCTTACAAAACCGCAGGCTCCCTTCCCCTCGGGTATCTCAAGCGCCTGGAGCTGGGCCGGTGCATTGCCTTGCGGCCCGAGGTGATCATCTGCGACGAAGTGTTCTCCGGCCTCAGCATGTCGGAGATTTCTTCCCTGATCCCTCTCCTGGAGAAGTTGCGCATGGAGGGAATCACCATGATCATGATCGAGCACCGGTTGAGGGAACTTTTCAGGCTCACGAACCGCGTGGTGGTGCTGACTTTCGGACAGAAGATCGCGGAGGGAACTGCGGAAGAAGTCATGAGCAACCAGCAGGTCAGGGATGCTTACCTGGGGACGGAGACGAAGAAGTGAACATCCTCGAAGTCAAAGACCTCATGGTCTTCTACGAGAACGCGATCGCCATCAACAACGTGCAGATGAAATGCGAGAAGGGGCTGGTGACCGGCATCTTCGGTGCCAACAGCGCAGGCAAGTCCACCCTCATGTACACCATCTCCGGCATTATCCTTGACGTGAAACGAAAACAAGCCATGAAAGGCGGGGAACGCATCACCATCCTCGGCAGTGTCCTCTATGAAGGCAAGGATATCACCAAGGTGGAGCCAAGCGACAGAGCCAGGATGGGCATCGTGCTCTGCCCTGAGCGGCGCAGGATCTTCCAGGAAAGCACCGTCCTGGAGAACCTGAAAATCGGCGGCATCCTAGCCACCAAAGCGCAGGCAAAGAAAACCATGGAGTATGTCTTTGCCCTGTTCCCTCATCTGAAAACTCTCAAGAAGAGAGAAGGGGGTTTTCTGAGCGGCGGGGAGCAGCAAATGCTCGCCATTGGAAGAGCCCTCATGGCCCAGCCCAAACTCCTTCTTCTGGATGAGCCTCTTCTCGGCCTGAGCCCCCTGATGGAGGAATTGCTGGCCAACGCGATCATGAGCATCAATCAGGAAACCGGGATCACCACGTTGATCTCAGAGCAATACGCAAGACCTATCCTGCCGATCATCAACTACGGTTACGTGCTTGAAAACGGAGGCGCTGTCCTCGAAGGCACCTCTCAAGAACTCATCGACAACCCTGACGTTAAGTCTGCCTACTTCGGCCTCTAGCAGGTTGCTGAAAAACGCCCATCTACGGCGTTGCCCTCACCCCTCGTCGTTGCGACGTACTGCGATGTACGTCTCACTCCTCGGGATTTCGGGCGCCTTGTATCTGAGCGTTTTTGAGCAACCTGCGAGGAGAGACTTTTTCAGCATATGCTAGGAGCGTGCTCTGTCTCAGCGCCCCATCAGGGATTTGAAGACTCATTCCATAAAATCTGCTACACTCCAGCAGTCGAAACTGATTGGCTTGACGCGAGGTGACCCCATGATCCTTTTGAATCCCAAAAACCATGTTCGCAAGTACCCTGACGACAAGTCCCGGCAGATCATGCTCAAAACGATCGAGTTTTTCGAGAACAAGGGGCTCAAAAAAATCAAACAGGACTGGCATCAGAAGAACTGGAACTATGATTTCGTCAAGTTCCTGAAGGACAGCCAGGTTTTTGCAACCCTGATGACGCCCTCCGGCTATGGGGCTAAGGATTCAAGGTGGGACAACTATCGCAACTGCGAATTTTCAGAAATCACGGCTTTCTATGGCATCACCTACTGGTACACCTGGCAGGTCTCCATGCTGGGGCTTGCGCCTATATGGCTTGGGAGCAACGAAACGGCGAAGCACAAAACCGCAAAACTTCTTCAGGAGGGAGGAATCTTCGCTTTCGGCCTTTCCGAAAAAGACCACGGCGCGGACATTTACTCCACGGAGATGATGCTCTATCCGCAGGGTGGAGGCAAGTATCTTGCCCGAGGAGGCAAGTACTACATCGGCAACGGCAATGAAGCGGCCCTTGTGTCGAATTTCGCCAAAATGGCAGACACCCGCGACTATGTTTTCTTTGTGGTCAACTCAAAGCACCCCGGCTACGAGTGCGTCCGCAATGTGGTCCATGAACAGAACTACGTGGCTGAAATCGCGCTCCACGATTACCCGATCACCGACGAGGACATCCTGGAAAGAGGGCCCAAAGCCTGGGACGACATGCTGAACACCATCAACATCTGCAAGTTTAATCTCGGGTGGGGAGCGATCGGGCTGTGCACCCATGCCTTCTACGAGGCCATGGACCATGCGGCAAACCGCAAGGTTTACGGGAAATCCGTAACTGATTTTTCGCACGTCAGGAGGCTCTCCACGGACGCCTACTGCCGCCTGGTCTCCATGAAGCTCTTCTCGGAGCGGGCCAGCGACTACATGAGGTCGGCAAATGAGAACGACCGCCGCTATCTCCTCTACAACCCCATGGTGAAAATGAAGGTCACTCGCGAGGGTGAGGAAGTGATGAACCTGCTTCACGACGTGATCGCCGCCAAGGGATTCGAAAGCGATCCCTTTTTCGAGATTGCGAAACATGAACTCCCCATGCTGCCGAAGCTCGAAGGAACGGTGCACGTGAACATGGCCCTCATCGTGAAGTTCATGGCCAATTACTTCTTCAATCCCAAGACCTACCCGGAGGTTCCGAGGAGAGACGATCCTGCAAACGACGAATTTCTCTTCAGGCAGGGGCCGACGCGCGGGCTTGGCAAAATCCAGTTCCACGATTACAACATCGCCTACAACCGTGTGGACCTCCCCAACGTACGGGTTTTCAAAGAGCAGATCAAGCTGTTCAAGGACTTTCTCATGCAGGCCCCGCCGAATGAACTCCAGGTGAATGACATCGACTACCTGCTTGCCTTGGGAGAGATTCTCACCCTTGTCGCCTATGGCCAGCTCATCATCGAAAGCCGGAACTTTTACGATGTGGAAGATGATCTCGTGGATGAGATATTCGACGTGATGGTGCGCGATTTTTCTAAATACGCTCTGAGCCTCCACATGAAACCGAGCAACAGCGAGAGACAGAGGTCCCTCTCACTCAAGATCATCCAGCCTCCGGTGCCCAATGAGAAACGCTTTGAAAGAATCTGGGAGAATCATGTTTATGCACTGAAGGGACAGTACACAATGAATCCATGAGCATCTCGGCAACAGCCCGTTAGATTGTAGGTGCCAAGAAATAAGCTTAGAATGCCATTTAGAAACAGGAGGGGGCGTTGCGGCGGCGGAGGGCTTGCTGCCTCGTTTGAATGACAGGATCGTGCTTCTTGTCTCTCTGAACCCGCTCGATGCGGATTTTCCCATCCTTCCACGAAACATGAACCGTCCGATAAGGAGAATTGAGAATAGCGCTATCCAGCGGCAGGCGGCGGTACGTGAAATTGAACATTCTTTCCCGTGACCAGCGCTTGGGGTAATAAGCCAGAGGATCGAACTCGAAGTACCCGTCTTTGAGGATGCCATCGACAAGGACGTGGCGCGGCGGGGAAACAACAGCCTTCTTCAGTCTCTTCTCTATCATGGCCTTTGAAGAGCGGCTCAGGTCGTCGCCAACGACCTGCGTGGGATACTCATCCCCTGGAGGATCATTGCCGAAGTTTCTCTTGACCGTAGCAAGGTCTTTCAAAATGAGCCTTGCATCCCAGAAGTCCAGGTTCGTAAAAATGTGGTAATCGTTCGTTCCCTTGCTGGGATGGCAGTGGATGATTTTGGTCATTTTGGTTCTCCAGATAGCTTGCGGCAAACGTGTTTTGAATTCTCTCATTCATCCCCCTCACCCCGCCCCTGGTCGCCCCTGGTCGCCTCTGGCGCTGCCGAAGGCAGGTAAACTTCGGCGCCGCCAAAGGCGGGTAAACCTCTCCCCCAGGTTGGTGGAGAGGGGAAGACTAAGGATTTGCAAATAATATAATCGTTACAACCAGAATAGCAACGGGGTGACTGGAATGAACCGGAATGGTGATCTTCGCTACGAACAGGCGGTCAAACCGCCGACTTGGGGCCGAGGGTGAAGAGTTTTTTGTAGCCGGAGGTTTTGTTCTCGATTTCGACCCGGATGATTCCCTCTTCGCTGTATTCGTATGCTTCTGTAACTTCCTGCGGAGAAACGCCCGAGTATCTCTCTATCGGGATTTTGGGGAGATCATCCCTGGTCCTGGAGTTTCGGATTATACGGGAAAAAGACATCCTGCCACAACGCAATATCTCCCTCTGGTTCTTCAGCCTTTCCGAGGGAACTGCATTCCAGGTATCGAAGGAGACCGATGTTGTGCACCGGGTTGTACGTTCTGGTGACCCTGAGCCGGCCGGTGTCTGAATCCAGCTGCCGGTCTTTGAGGAAGATGGGATCGAAGATCTTGTCTTTGCCCCTCTCCCGCCAGATGCCGAAATGGCGGGAGACGGATTCCCGCACTTTGATGTTCGCTTTCGGATCAACTGCAATGCTCAACCCTATGGCGGTTGACGCATGGGGAAATGGGGAAACCTTCACCTTGCTCGGGTACGTCTCCCGGAGCTTGCGCGACACAGGAGGAAAAGAAACAGATCCTCCCACGAGATAAACGGCGGCGAGGCTCCGGCTGTATTCCGGATTCTGATCGATGCCTCGCAGGAGATTCTGGAGGGTGCTCAGGCTTCGTTCTATGAGCGGCCCGCATCGTTCATAAACCAGCCCCGTGTCAAGGACCACAGGTTTCTGATCCTGAAGGACCGCGCCAGGGTCCACGACCATCTTCTTTGTGTTCGATTTCAAGCCTTCCTTTCGTTCCCTGCATTCCTCCAGGAGCCGCGCTGTGTTGCTCGGGGTAAAATTCTCTTGTTCAAGGCCCATCTGCTCAAGCGCAAGGCTCAGGATGATCTCATCGAAGTCATCTCCTCCAAGTTTCCCAATGCCTTCATGGGCAACGACGTCATGATTCCTGTCGGCAATACCCACGACAGAAGTGTCAAAAGTCCCTCCGCCAAGATCGTAAACAGCGACATATCGCTTGGGGCTCCTGGGGCCCAAATCCCGCGGATATCGATGGAGGAACTCCACCGCAGCAGCCGAAGGTTCGTTCATCGCTCCGAGCACGGTGAAGCCCGCTCGTCTGAAAGCTTCCAGGGTAATGTAGCGCTGATTGCTGTTGGCATTGGCCGGGCTGGCCACCATCACCTCGATGGCATCCTTCTTTTTCAAGGTGATGTTTCCATGCTTGAGGATCATTTGCCTCACGTGAGTCAAAAAGAGAGTGACCAGTTCAAGCATGGTGACTGAAAAATCAGGTCCAAGCTCCACAGGATCTTCAGGCCGGAGTTGCCCTGCCAGGCGTTTCATGGAGCGAAGGATGTGCGTATCGGGCTGGTTGAGGCGATACACGGCATCCCAGCCAAAGTAAAGGATTCCGTCTTTGACCGCCGCCAGGGTCGGGATGTAATCCTTCACCTCTCCTTCCAACGAAAAGGTGCACACAGGGTAGTTACCGTTCTCCTGGGCGGCTACCACCGTGCTGGTCGTACCAAAATCAATGCCGAGTCTCATGGGCGAAGCTTTTCCTTGTCTTCCCCCTCCCCTAACCCCTCCTCCATCCTCCGTCCCGCCTGTTGCGGGACTACGGAGGACGGGCACCTAGGGAGGGGAACTTCGAGAGAGGTAAACTCATGGGTTCTTAGGACGATGGGAATAGTGACATCTCTTGGCAGGATTTGCAAGAGGACACAGAAAAAAATTCGAATATCAAAATTCGAAATCCGAAACAAATTCCAAATTCAAATATCCAAAGTCCCAAAAAATCAACCGAGATCTCAGGTTTCATGCTTAGGACATTGAACTTTTGGTCATTTCCTATTGTTTCGAGTTTCGTGCTTCGAATTTCGGATTTGTAGATCCAGTCAGGGTGGGGAAGCGAGGCTCCAATACGCCGTTTGTGCTAAAGGTGCTTGGCATATTCCAAAAGCGCTTTGGTGGTTCGGAGATTAAAGGTGGGTTGAAAGAGCTCATTGCCTGATTTCTGGAAGGGAACATAGACAAGAACAATGCTTTTTGCCTTGATTTCAATCGTATTGAGCACGCGCAACATCCTGGGTGGTTTGATGAAACTCGCCAGATTGATTTTCAGGCTTTCCACCGCGCCCTCAACAGACATGGTCACCGGAAGGATGTCCCCCTGGGGGAGTTGAGGCACATAGTCCTTCGGAGGTTGAGAGAGCGTCAGGTTGCGGGAAAAGAGAAGGAAATCTTGAGGTCTTATTTTGAAGGCAGGGGTCCAGAAGCGGAAGGGCTTCTCCTCCCAGCCCTCCTGAACGACTTTGGCCATATTGGCTGTTTTCACGAGATCGGCGTAGGAGCTGAGCTTGATCCCCGAAACATCCGCCCGGATGCGGTAGAAAGGGAAGTAAATGGAATCCTGTGTCTCCGAAGGAAACACGCCGAACTCCATCTTGGCGAAGCCTTTTCCTTTGTTCATCCATAGGGAATTGCAGTTCCTGCAGGAAAGGGCAAGGGCGTTTTTTTCTCCTTGAAGATCCCAGCCGCAGTTCGGGCAAAGGGTTGGAATGAACTCGATTCGCCAGTCCGGCTTGCCTCCCTCCATCTTTGAGATGTCAAAGTCTTCGGGCAGAGCGGGTGAAACCGGCCGGTTGAGGACGGCGTCGAACACTTTGTCGGTTACATAAAAGGGAGAATAGATCTGACTCAGGGTTTCGCCGATAAAAGCTTTAGCGAAGATGGGCTCAGGCATGGAAGAGGTGAACGTCACTTCAGCAAGGTGCAGGAGATCTTTGGACGAAACCTTTGGTTTCAGAAAGACTCCGTCGCTTTCAGGTGAGACAAAACGGAGCTTCAAGGTCTGGCTCCGAAGGCCCAGGGAAACAGGGAACAAGGGGGAGGGCGCCGCCTGCTGGCTCACGTCAACAATTCTGGGTTTTATGCCCCCTGGAAGGGAGACAAAAAAGCTTCCCTTGAAACGCCAGTAGGGGAGAAAGACAAGGGGCTTGCCCACAGGTGCGGCATGAGGGAGCATGTATCGAAAATAGTCCCTGGTCACCAGGTAGGACTTCACGCGGCAAAAGGGGCATGTGAAGAGGCGCTCCGTCTCCTCCAGTATGGCAGGAGCGCCGCACTGGGGACATTGGTGGTCGATGAGCAGCTTCGGATGATTTAGCATGATCGGTAGTATGTATGCCGAACCGGTCCCTTCTGCAGGCAGGTCCACGGCGCACGGCCCACGGGACAAGGTGCAAGGTCACCCGTTCAGAATATCCTGAGCATTTTTCTTTATCAGCCGTGCACCGTGCACCTTTTTATCACAGTTTCTCTCCGCACTGGTTGCAGAACATGGATTCCGGCAGGTTCTGGTATCCGCACTTGGAGCAGGCCCTTGGTCCCGGCTTTTCCTCTGCCGGGTGCGCGCAGCGGGGGCAGAACTTGGCTGTGGGGGGAAGGTTCTTGCCGCACTTCGTGCACTGCTCGTAAATGAGCTGCTGGTGCCCGCACTGGGGACAAAACTTCGAATCCGCCGCGATGGAATTCCGGCACTCTGGGCACAGGACCGTTTGCGGCGCTTGTCCCTGCGGGGCTCCTGACCCCCCCAAATACTGAGCAAACATGGCAGGCATCATCATGCCCATTCCCATGCCCATGCCCGAACCTGCTCCCTCAGCCTCCGAAGCTTTTTCCATGGCCATGGCCGCCTTCATCTGCAAAAGCTTGTTCATGTCGTTGAAAACACCCATGCGCGAGCGATCATCAATGGCCTGCTGCACCTCAGCCGGGGGCGTGATGGCGTTCACGTAGAGGTGGGTCAGACCCAGCCCAAAATGACTGAAATCCTCCTTGAGCCTTTTGACGAGAGCCTGAGCGAGCTGATCATACTTGGATGGAAGGTTCAGGATCGTGTCGATGGTTTCGCCCATGTAGTCATTGAATCTGGAGACAATGACCCGGTTGAGGTACTCTTCGATCTCCTCGGTGGTGTAGACCCCCTGAGTGCCGACCAGGCGATTGATGAAGAGAACGGGCTGCAGGATCTGAATGTTGAAAACCCCGAAGGCACGAAGCCGGATCAGGCCAAGTTCGGCGTCCTTGAAGGCGACAGGGTCCCTGGTTCCCCACTTGAGATTAGGGAACACCTTCATGTTCACCAAGTAGACTTCTGCCCTGAGGGGACTCGTCATGCCCCATGGGATGCTGACAATCTTGGTCAGCACCGGGATGTTGGCGGTTTTCAGCGTGTGCCGCCCGGGCCCAAACGCCTCGATCGCTTTCCCTTTATAGAAAAACACCCCGGCCTGGCTTTCCCTGACCGTGAGCTGTGCGCCGTACTTGATCTCTCCTGAACCTTTTTCCGGTATCCGGTGAACGAGTTCTTTGCCTGTCTCGTCAAACCATTCGATGACCTCAAGAAAGATCACATTGTCTTTGCCCATCCTTAGTTCCCCCTTTGGATTACGGCTCACCTTTCGAGCCGAAGCTTGAGCACAAAAAAAGGGCCCTCCTACGATAGGCCCTTTTAATTTCAAAGGAATCATAGAATAAAACCGCGCTTAAGTCAATGGCAAAAACTCCGGCCTCCTTCAGCCTGGAGGCCAGGAAAATCGCTTGGAGGTTGATTTCTGACGGCCCATCCTTTATGTTGAAGTGATGAATGAATCAGGGGATACCGTAGACATTGTTGCTATGATCGGCAAGGAGAACCTTCAGTGGCTTGCCACGGGATTCAGCCTGGGCACAGGGCTTAAAGACCTTCCGGAAGAGATCCTTGATCGAGCGAGCTCTGTGGACATCACGATCCGGGACTACAGTCGCGACCGGAATGCCGTGACTGCAATCGCGCTGATCACCTTCGCTTACCAACTTGCAGGGAAAAGCCAGGAGCCGCGCTACGGTTCCAATGACCTTCTTCTTCTGAAGGTCCTGGCCAAGAAAGAAAAGCGGCGAAGAACCGAGAACCGGCCGCACGACCACCCGGATTGGAATCTACCCCTTTTCGAGCTGATCACAGGTGAAGTGGGCGAGGCCATAAGAGCCACCAAGCTCATCACCAATCCCATCTGAAAGAGACTTTTGACAAAGCCTTGGGCCTTTGGTAAGGTGGCTGCATCTGAATGCTTTAACAACGCCAAATGGTTGAGAGATTTGCCCAATGGCTCAATTCGAGTTGATCAGCCAAAGAAACCGTGAAAGATACTTCAAGATTGTGGGCCCTGTTGCCGACTTGTTTGCGCGCGCGGGAATCCACCCCAACATTCTATCCATTGCCGGACTTCTCCTGAGTGTTGCGGCAGGGGTGATATACTGCCATGGGAGCTTTTTCTGGGCTGCATGGGTGGTCGTTCTGGCGGGTATCTGTGATACTCTGGATGGACAAATCGCAAGACAGACAAACAAGAAGAGCGATTTTGGCGCTTTTTTCGACAGCACCCTGGATCGCTACAGTGATATGTTTGTTTTCATCGGACTGGCTTACTACTTTGCAGGCGGCCGGGCCTTTTTGATGGCTCCTCAGAGCGGAGGGAACCTCGAAGCCAGTCCGTGGACCGTGATCGCGATCATCTTTGCCATCGCAGGATCCTTCATGGTGAGCTACACAAGGGCCAGGGCAGAGGGGCTCGGGATGGAATGCAAGGCAGGCATGATGCAGCGGCCTGAACGAATAACCCTTTTGGTTATTGGATCTCTGCTGGGCTCCATTCCTGTTGTGGGTATCGTTCTCATTAAATTGACCCTGCTCGCCCTCGCTGTATCCACCAATCTCACGGCCGCATACAGGATCCTGTTCATTAAGAACCGCATGCGCCGCGACGATCAGGCCAAGTGAAGACGCAAATCCCATGCCCCCACGAAAAGATCCTGCAGGACTACTTCGAGAGATGGATTCCAAGAAGCTGAGGCCCTTTGTTGTCCTGCCCGTCCTCCTGTTTCTCTTGTTCGTTTCCCTCGTCCTTTTAGCCAATTCTCTCATTCAAAAGCCCTCTGTGCAGAAGGCTTTTCTGGACGGCCTGTCCGAGTTGACAGGGTACAAGATCCGTGCCGATGAAATCGAACTCTATCTGTGGAAAGGCCTTGGCATAAGGGTTCACGATTTCGAGGCACACCAAAAGGAAGGATTCGGAAAAATCAGTGCGCCGCAGGCCATTGTCTTCGTGGACACGTTGCAGCTTCTGAGAGGCCGCATCGTGCCCAAGAGACTCCATGTGGAGCGACCCATCATCGATCTCGCTCCTTCGGAGGAGTCCGGCCGCGGGGAAGACAAAATTGAAGAGAGCCTTTTTTCTCTTGTTGTCCTGCCCGGCCTTGACTCCCTGACCATTGAGAAAGCTTATTTGTTCATTAAACACTTTCCGATTCGATTTGTGAATCTCAGCCTTGAAATGAAGAGAACAGAGGCCCAGCCCCTGACCGTGAAGTGCCAGGGTGAGGCCAGGCTCAGAAGGGAGAGCACCCCCTTTCGTCTCCAGGGTACAATCACTCAGGGCCAAAAAGAAGAGAAGAGACCTTCTGTTGATTTATCCGTCGAGACGGGAAAAATGCCTCTCCGGTGGATCCCGTTTCCGGATGAAGTTCCTGTAAAAGACGGAGCCTGCGAGGCCCAGCTGAGAATAGAGGCAAAAAGCAATGAGGCTGCGAAAGTCAGCGGTAAGATCCTCGTCGAATCTGCCCGGTTTTCGGTCAGAGAAAAAGGACGAACAAAGGATTACTCCATCAAGCACATGACTTTTGAGCTTCGGTCCTTTGTTGAGAGGGGGAAGATCCATGTCCCCTATCTGAAGCTAAGAACGCCGGATGCCAGTTTTTCTTTGAACCTGAGGCTTGATCTACAAGAAAAGGAGAACCCCTATCTTCGGCTCGAAGGGCAAAGCCTCTTGATGACCTATTCCACCGTAGAGGCTTTGTTTCCCGCTCCGCTCGTCGCGTCCTGGGTGGAAAGAGACCTGTTTCCGCTCCTGCGCTCCGGAGATGTCCGGCTGGAGTCTTTTCTGCTGGATGGAAAAGTCCAGCAATTCAAAAAACTGGAATTACCGGAGAACCAGGGCGCACTCGCCATGGGGTTCGATTGCAGGAACTTCACGGTGCAGGGGAGTCGACTCCGGGAGCCTTTGAAGGACGTGTCTGCAAAGGTCACATTAAAGGATGGCGTGCTCCTTGTCTCTGAATTGAAGGGAGTTTCCGGGAAGTCGCAGATCCAGGAAGGCCTCCTTAAGGTTAGGGACATTTTCCACCCCCATCCCGTCTTTGAACCCTGGGTGCGAGGCTCTTTTGATTTGGAGGATGTGCGGCACCAATTTGAAGCTGATTTCCTCTCTCACCAATTCAAGGAGGTGATTGAGAACACGGAGTCCGTGTCAGGAACCATCGAAGGACAAGCCCGATTCAAGTACGAAACATCCATGGAGTCACCGGAGATAACGCAAGCGGACCTCCTCTTCAGGGATTGTGCCCTCAAACAGAAACACTGGCCCTTCTCTCTGGTCTTAAAAGAAGGTCTTCTCCGGATCGGGGAGGAAAATGGGACCCCATCCCGAGCGAGGGCCAACGGCCAGAGGCCGTGGCCCGAGTCGAGGGGTCGTTTCGAGGGATCCGGTTCCTGGGGCACGTCTTCATTTGAGGCAGAAGGGGCCTTTTTGATGAAGGGACTAAGCGTTGAACCTCAATGGATGGAGGTTGTTGCCGATCTCGATTCAAGTCAGGTTTGGTCTCTGATATCTCCTGGTTGGAGCCCTGCGGAATTCAAAGGCCCGGCTCTTTGTCGGGGTTCACTAAAAAAAGATAAGGATCAGTGGTCCATCAAGGGGACGGCCGATATCGGTTCCGTGACGGTTGATCATGAGCTGTTTCTCATGGATCCTCCCGGCAAAGGGGACCGGGTCACTTTTGAGTTTGACCTCATTCCAAGGGAACACATTCGGTTCAAGCAGGTGTTCTTCGAATTCGGAAGGTCTTCTTTTAACCTCTCCGGCGACTATGATCTGTCGCCTGAGAGCATCAGTACGCTGGCGTGTTCAGCCGCGGCCCTTTCCCTTGAAGATCTCGGGATTCATTTAAAGCCGGGAGATTTTGTCGCCCGGGGAGGTTTAAAAGGCACGATTCAAGCTAAGATCCTGAAAAACGATCTTTCCAAAGCATCAGTGTCCGGAGAAATGAAAGGCGAGAAGCTGTCTTTCAGCATGACCTCTCTCCCCTCTCCGATCCGCGAGTGCAATTTCAGGGTCCTGTTTTCAGGCGAAAAGATCATGATCCCTTCATTCGCCATGATGACGGGAGAAAGCTCTCTCATCGGTAAGGGGGAGCTCAGAGGATGGAATGGGCTCAAAGGAGACTTGACTGTGACTTCGAGTCCTCTGAATCTCTCGGACTTCATTCGTCCCGGCAAAGAAAGTCAGGAAAAGAAGCAGCGTTCTTCTTTCGTGGAAAATACACATCTCCGGGTGAGCTTGGATGCTCAGCCGGCACGGTGGAAGAAAATAGAGTCGGAGAGACTAGCGGCGGATCTTCAGTTCAGGAAAGGAGCCTTCCACATCACCCGCTCAGAAGTTCATATAGACCGGGGCGTTCTTGAGATCATTGGCTATGTGAAAGAGGATACAATGGCATTCTCCGGTCATGTGGAGTTCAAAGATCAGCCCGTGGAAGCCTTGCTCAAACGCATCGGGATAGAAGAAATCTATGAAGGCAGTTTGACCATGGAGGCCCAGCTCTATACCGAGGGTAAAGATTTTAGGGATCTGGTTTCCCATCTTGATGGAGGCACCAATGTCCTGATCAACAAAGGGATCATAAGGAAATCCAATGTTTTTTTGAAGGTCCTTGATTTCTTGAGTCTTCAGAACATATTCACGAAAAGGCCGCCTGACATCTCAAAAGAGGGTCTTTACTTTGAGAGCCTGGGAGGGCACGGGAAGATTGAACAGGGGGTTCTGCGCACCGAGAACACGCAAATGAAGAGTCCTGTCCTGAATGCGGTTGGCGCAGGAAAGGTTGACCTGGGACAAGGCCTGGTCGATTTCGATCTCGGGGTTCAACCTCTAGGGACAATCGATACGGTCGTGAGCAACATTCCTATCCTGGGCCATATCCTGACAGGGGATAACAAGTCTCTGATCACCTATTATTTCGAAGTCAGCGGCCCCATTCTCAATCCGCAAGTCGAGGATGTCCCCTTCAAAAACCTGGGAAACGGAGTTACCGGTGTCCTGAAGAGGCTGTTTCTCTCACCCGTCAAGCTTTTTGAAGATATTTCGGACGGCTTAAGAAAGCTTCCGGCACCCGAGAATGGTCAGGAGAAGACCACGGAACAGACCGGCCATTGAGGACACTAAGGAGATTGCTCGGGTGGTTCTTGAGAGAGGAATTGCGGAATGGTTTCTAGAGACGCGGTTTCGTCTTTGGGAAATCGGGCCAAGAAGTCTCTCAGCCCCGGCTTCATGAAAAGCTGACTAAGATCAAAGCGGTTTACGGCCAGGGCCAGGGCTTCGATTTTGTCTCTGTTCGGTGCCTTTGAATTGACGAGCAACAGATACTGCCCCTTCAGCCGGCACAATCCCCCCTGAGTAGAGGCACCCTCCCTCTTGAGCATCTCGTATCGCACCTCGATGCCAAGGCTGCGCGCTAGTTCTTCGAGTTGACCGAGAAGCGAACGTTCATCCAAGCAAGTATCCTCCTCTCACAGCTCGGAGCACGAAGCAAAGAGGAATGGTTTTGCCCTGATTCAGTGAAAACGCCGGCACACCGCTGGCATTCCAAGAACGGGTTCCCCTTCTTGCCGAGTCTCTTGTATTTTCTTTCCTGTTGTCAATAGGGAATTGCTTTTAACGGAGCGATAATTATGATATGAAAATTCAAGCGGCTGAGAGACGATGCGTAAGCATACGGGCAAGATCAGTTCAGAGGTGAAACCGGTGGCATCCTCAGGAATTGTTAAGGACGGGCGATACATGGACCACTGGATGGGGGATTACCATCCGGAATGCCCCCAGAGGCTTGAAGTCATTTATGCCATGCTGGAGGAGCCCGATATGGCAGGCAAGTTTCAAGAGATTCCACCGAGGCTTGCGGAGAAAAAAGAGCTTCTTCTCGTTCATGCCGGTTACTACATTGATACTCTTGCAGCCACGTCAGGGATTGAATACACTTATCTGGATGCTGACACCCAGACGTGTGCGGCATCTTACGAAGCCGCGGTCCTGGCAGCCGGAGGCCTGTGCGAGGCGATTTCCAGGGTTTGCGCTGGGAAGCTGAAAAACGCGTTTGCCCTGGTCAGACCTCCCGGGCATCATGCGGAAAGGGCTCAGGCAAAAGGGTTCTGCCTGTTTAACAACGTTGCCGTGGGCGCCCGCTATGCCCAGGAATCCCTGGGCATTGGACGCATTCTGATTGTGGACTGGGACCTTCATCACGGCAACGGCACACAGCACTCCTTTGAGGAAGATCCGACGATCCTTTACTTCTCCACCCATCAGTTCCCCTATTATCCCGGCACCGGGGCTTACAGTGAAGCCGGAACAGGGAAAGGGCGGGGATTCACCGTCAATGTCCCCCTCACCATTGGATACGGAGACGCGGAGTATGTGAGCCTCTTTCAGAGAGTGCTGCAGCCGATTGCTCTTGAGTTCAAACCCGAACTGATCCTCGTCTCAGCCGGATTTGACATCTATATCGACGATCCTCTGGGAGGGATGAACGTGACGCCCAGAGGGTTTGCCGCGCTGACCCGCGCCATCATGGATATTGCAGACCAGTGCTGCGCAGGAAAGGTGGTCCTCACCCTCGAAGGGGGATATGATCTCTACGGGGAACGTGACTCTGTGAAAGAGGTGCTCAAGGAACTGGCGGGCTTAACCAAAACCAACCCGACAGAGCTGACGGGTTCTGTCATGCAGGAGATGGTGGATAACGTGGTTGCACGGGTCAAAAGTGTTCACGGTCAATACTGGAAGAACCTGTGAAATCATCTTGCCATGGCAGCCTATAGCCGCCACTAGATTCGAATTCGGATTTCGGATTTTCAACCTCTCTGTAGCTTGCGGACAAGTTATGGACTAAGACCCTCATCACTCTTATTTGAAACGTCTTCTACCTGTGAGCAGGGGCGGTCGATTCGGTAAATACGGCGAAACCAAACGCTTTGCCCGTCTGAGACAGTCGGGCTACCGGCGTTCTAAAACCCCCTTTTCTCCCCTGAAAGGCAAGACCACCATCCGTCCCGCAAAACAGTCCGACAAGGATTCCCTCGCCAGGTTGAGCGGAGAAATTTTCAGCATTTATGGCTTTTGTCCCTCTGGCCAGGATGCTCTCATGATGGTGAATGAGCTCTGAAAATATCGAAATCACTTATAGTTAGAATCAAAATGGGATTTTCGATAAAACCTGGTACAGGATTTTGGGGCTTGAATAAATGAATCTGACCCATGTATAATGATAGGCCGATTTCCTCTGGAGGGCACTTATGGCGCAAATAGATGCATTCTTCAAACTCATGCACGATCAAGGGGCTTCGGATCTCCACATGGTCTCTGGGCAGCAGCCTGTTCTCCGGATTGGCGGTGAACTCGAGCGGGTCAAGTATCAACTTCTTGAGAATGATCCTCTCAAGGCCATGCTCTATGAAATCGCTCCTGAACACAAGATCAAGGAGTTTGAAGAAACAGGCGACGTGGACTTTGCTTATGAAATCCCAGGGCTTGCCAGGTACCGAGCCAATTTTTTTCAGCAAAAGCAAGGTATTGGCGCTGTTTTTCGAGAAATTCCCTCGAAGATCTTGAGCTGCGATGAGCTGGGTCTCCCCAAGGTGCTGCAAAGGCTGGCCAGCTTGCCCCGAGGTCTTGTGCTGGTGACCGGGCCGACGGGAAGCGGGAAGTCGACCACCCTTGCCGCCGTGGTCCACGAAGCCAACATGAGCCGAAAAGATCACATTATCACCGTTGAAGATCCCCTGGAGTTTGTTCATAGAAGTGAGAAGGCCATCATCAATCACCGGGAAGTGGGCCTTCACACCAAATCGTTTGCTGCAGCGCTGAGGGGTGCTCTCAGAGAAGACCCTGACATTATTATGGTTGGTGAGATGAGAGACCTGGAAACCATTGCCCTCGCCATTGAAGCTTCGGAAACAGGGCACCTTGTTTTTGCTACCCTTCATACGAACAGCGCTGCAAAGACCGTGGATCGCATCATTGAAGTTTTCCCGGTGAACCAGCAGGAGCAGATCAGGAATACCCTGGCCGATGGAATCCGGGCCGTGATTTCCCAGACCCTTTTCAAGAGAAGGGACAAGAAGGGCCGGGTGGCGGCCCTTGAAATCATGATCGCCAACCCGGCGGTGAGAAACCTGATCCGAGAAGGAAAAACCTATCAGATCCCTTCGATGATCCAGACGGGAAAGAAATACGGAATGCAATCGATGGATGACGCCATTCTGGAACTTCTGATGAAAAAGATCATCAGTCCTGATGATGCCTATACCAAGTGCAATGACAAGGGTAAGTTCCTCCCCTTCTTGAAGCATCCTCCTTCTGACTTCACAGAGGTGTAGGAGCTGATCTTGTGAGGGGAAATCCAGGCGCTTTGCGGCCGATGGTTGAACGGAACCCTTGGACCCCGAAAGGGAGGGAGTAGAAGAGATGAGACGACAAGAGATTGACCATATTTTAACCGCCATGCTGGAGTCCTACGACAATGTCTCGGACCTCAATTTTACGGTGGACAAGGCCTGTCAGGTTGAATCGTCAGGACAGCTGGTGCCTGTGTCCCTCAATCCTCCTATTTCAAAGATCACCCCTTTTCAGGCCGAAGTCCTCGCTCTCAACCTCATTAACGGAGACCGCCGGCTCACCAGATTTCTACTGTCGGAAGGCTCCTGTGACACGTCCTATCAGCTCGCGGGCAAAGCCCGATTCAGGGTGAACATTTTTTCGCAGAAGGGCTATATCTCTACCGTGATGAGGCAGCTGTCAGCCCGGGTGCCGACGGTGGACGAGATGCTGCTCCCCCCGGCGTTTCGAAGAATGGCGGAAGATCGGAACGGGATGATCCTGGTAACGGGCGCCACGGGAAGCGGCAAGTCCACATCTCTTGCCGCGGTCCTCAATGAGATCAACGAGAAGAAATCGGTTCATGTGGTGACCCTGGAAGATCCTGTGGAGTATGTCCATGCTCAGAAAAAGGCCACCTTCAATCAGCGGGAGCTGGGAATCGATTTCGACAACTTCGCCAATGGTCTGAGGGCCGCCCTTCGGCAAGCGCCCAAGGTGGTCCTGGTCGGCGAGATGAGGGATAGGGAAACCGTGGAGATCGGGCTCTCTGCGGCTGAGACCGGTCACCTTCTGCTGACCACGCTCCACACGGTGGATGCAGGCCAAACCGTTAACAGAATCGTCGGCATGTTTGAGCAGGAAGATGAGAGGCAAATCCGTATCCGCCTGGCGGATTCGGTTCGATGGATCGCCTGCCAGCGACTGCTTCCCAAGGTCGGAGGGGGTCGTGTGGCCGCCTTCGAAATCATGTGCACGAATCTGCGAGTGAAAGACGCGATCCTGCACGGCGAAGCGGAAGGGAAAACGTTCTACGACATCATTGAGGCAGGGCAGCCCTTCGGCATGATGACCTTTGATCAGAGCATCACAGAGCTTTATCAAAAAGGATTCATCACGGAGGAGACCGCCTTGAGTTATGCCTCCCGCAAAGCGATGGTGGGAAGAGCCATTGACGCGGTCAAGTCAGCAAGAGGCGAAAAGACCACGTCCATCGAAGACCTGAGTATTGACCAGGATTACACAAAGAAATACGGAAAAATGTAAAGAGGAGCAGAGACCATGGAAGTTACCTGCGGGCAGTGCAAGTCCAGGTTCAACATTCCTGACGACAAAGTTCCCAAGGACAAGGTCCTCAAGCTCAATTGCCCGAAGTGCAAGGGCAAGATTTCGCTTGGGGGCAAAGCGCCGGAGCAGCCTGCCAAGGCGGATGAGTCCGGAGAGTTCCGCATGAAGTTTATTGATCCGACGGAGGGCCGGAAAACTCCTGAGGAATCTTACGGGTATGAAGATTACGCCGGTGATCAGGCTCTGGATTTTTTTGAAGAGGGGATAAAGCTTGCCCTGATAATGACCAACAGCTCCATGAACGAGGATCGACTAAGAGCCGGGATTGAAATCATCGGGTACAAGTGCATCCCCACGCCGAATACCAGGGATGCGATCGGGAAATTGCGATTCCACCATTTTGATCTCATTATCCTCGCCGACGGGTTTGACAACCAGCCTCTCGATCAAAGTGTCATCGTCAACTACCTGAACAGGCTTTCCATGCCGGTTCGCCGTAAGATTTTCCTCGCCCTCATCTCGGACAACTACAAAACCATGGACAACATGATGGCTTTTGCCATGAGTGCGAACGTGGTGGTCAATTCCAAAGACATCGAAAAACTGCATCTGATCCTGAAGAAGGCGGTTTCGGAGAACGAACGATTCTACAAGATATTCGTGGATACCCTTGTGGAGACCGGAAAAGCGTAGGTTCGCTCGCCCATGGAACAGAGGTATACATACCGGTTGAGAGTGGAAATGTGCATCGGTACGATCATCGACGTGCACAAGAGGATCCAGTTCTCATTTGAAAACGAAAAGCTTCTCACCCAATTTGAGCAACTGAGAAGAGCCGTCAACGACATGGACATGACCCAAGTCTCTGAGCGGGATGTGGTCCTGGTGGAGCAGGCGACCAACGCGTTGCTCTGCGAGTTCACACCGGTTTTCGAAAGCGGCGACTATGGTCCTGTCTATGAATGGCCCAGCCATTAGCGAACGCCCCCAGGATCTACCCGACACTCAAGAATTCCTGCTCCTCGAATCGGCGCAAGAGTGGATCTCCAGATACCCTTCAGTTCCTGGATCATCTTCTTTTCTCCAAGGGCCCACACGGATCCGCCGGCGCCGGCCCCTGAGAACCTCGCGCCGCATCCTTCCTCTTCAGCCTGTTGGATCAGCTGGTGCGTCACAGGGATCAAAGCGTCCGGAGTGATGGCCCTGCGAACCGCCGTTTCTTCCCTGAGGAGGCCTGCAGCACGATCCCACCTGCGGCCGACCAGGGCTTGGGAAAGACGGCGTACGATCCGATTCGCCTCAACCCACCCCGCTCTCGTTCTACCCGAGAGAAACCCCTCAAGCCACTGCTGATTGATCCGGGCAGACACGTGGCTCTTCCCGCTGAAAGCCACCAGGAGATGTTCAGACAACTCCGCCTGCCCCCTCCGATCAAAGAGCGCTGTCCGCTCATAAGGCGCATGCCTGTCGCTGAAATGCCATAACCAAAGGTGTACTCCTCCAAACACGGCAGCAGCCTGATCCTGGATGCCGCACTTGCCTGAGCTTACAGCATCCTCCAGATGGTAAGCCAGATGGAGGATGTCCTTTCGAGGCAAGGGGGCTCTACCGGTTAGAGCGGCCAATTTGGAGAGAGCCTTGATGAGAGCCACGAGTGCTGTGCTGGATCCCCCGAGCGCAGCCTTGGAAGGGGAATCCGAGACAATCCGGACTTCAATCCCATGGAAACCAAAATAAGAGATGGCTGCGAAGAAGAGGCCGAAGGACGAATCAAAGGGAAGGGTCCTGAAGTCATGGGCTTCTGCGTCCGGGAACCCTTCTGATGAAATCTTGACCAGCCCGTCCTCAAAGGGAAGGAGTGCCACCCGGGTCCTTAAACTGAGAGCAATGTTCAGGGTGACCGGTTCGATGGTTTCCATGGGCAGAGCCATGGATCGGATATCCCAGGTTCCGCCGGAATCCACACGGCATGGAGCGGAAGCCTCTATCCCGCGGTTTTTGAGTACCCTTCTTGCGGATGAAGACATAGAGAGGGAAAGACTCCCAAATAAAACATATCTGTATTACACACAGGTAGGTTTCACGAATTGTGTTGCGATCTTTTGTAGCCCGGTTTCCCGCCTGGTTGAATCATTTGAATTTTTGTCACTTGAATTTGTTTCGGATTTCGGCCTGCCCTGGCGCGACCTAGTCAGCAAATGTTGCCGCTTCACACTGGCATCGGTTCGTGCAATCTAGAAGCAACGGGCCACGCCAGGTCGGGGCCAGGGATTTCGTGCTTCGAATTTGGTTGCGGCTAGGCCGCGCTGTGATCATAGGGGCGGCGACCATTTGTTGGTCGAACCTTCATAGGACCAGCAGTCCAGAAGCGCTCTCCTAAGGGTGAAATGCGGATTCTCCGCCCACATAAGCATTTGCTGGTGAGCGGCGTTCAGTTTCTTGAATTTCTCTGCATCCCCACCCATGTCCGGATGATAGACCTTGGCCAGTCTTTTGTAAGCAGATCGTATCTTCGCGACGTGGCTTTCTGAGAAAAGCTCCTCTGTTGGGAGTTCGAGCAGCTTCAGGCATTCTCTCTCAAACCGGCTGAGCCTGGGCTTGAGTCTCTTGTCCGGTCTAATGGATTTCGGATTGAGCTCTTTCTTGTGGTTCTTCTTGAGAAGGACTAAAGAGGCATAGCTTCTGGAGGTTCTGTTGTGAACGAGGTGATACCACTCGCTCCCGGACTGAAGGATCAAGTGCTTTAAATCTTCGGCAGGCTTTTTCCCGCCCGGTCTTTTGTAAAGAAATCGGGAGATATCTTGTGACCAAACAGGCAGGATGTCGAGGACAACGAAATTCGGGTCAAAAGAGAAAGCCGCATACCTTGCATTGAAGGCGATGAGAAGCCCTTTGGACAGAGAAAGAACCCACAGCATCTGATCCCGGCATTCTGCGGAGCAATAACGTCTCCCGGTTCTCATGCTGCTGCTGCCGCAGGCAAGACATTGCTTCTTGCCTCGGAGGGCTTTGGATTTAATGAGACCTGTCTCTGTCATGGGACGCCATCAGGGAATAAAAATTACACAGCGCTCCCGCCAGGAGAGCGCAATCAGAAGCACTATACTCTCTCGTCTCTGTATAATCAAGTTCAGAAGAACGGGTAAACGGAGCTCCGTGATGCAACGCGCCGAGGAGCGACGACAAGGCGTATTAGCCGATACGCCCCAAGGAGGAGTCCGCCTGTGGCGGAAAGGCATCGCAGCCCTTCGACTTTGCTCAGGGCCATGAGCCTGTCGAATGGCAGATGATGCCTTGATGGTGGATCAGGGCGAGCTTATTTTATTGACCATTTGGAATCGTTTCTCTATATTTCCGGGAAATCTTTTGAATCATTTTCGTCTGATCCACCAAGAGGGCATGCTATGAGCACCATCAGCCGCTTAGTAAAGCTCTTCCCGGCCTTGATTCTTGTGTTCCTCGTCGGTTGCAGCACCCTGACTCCTCATGAAAAGGAAGAAAGGGCCGTGGAGAAGAAATCTCCTCCAAAAGTCATACTGCCCGCGGAAACCAAGGAAAAGGCCGAAGGGGCGAAAGACCTGAGAGAAGAGACTCTCATTTCAGAGGGAATGACCAACCAGGACTTGCTGGATTCCGCTCTAGAGTATGCTCAGGCTGCAAATGATTATTGGGACCGTGGAGACATGGACGATGCGTTGGATGCCCTCGACACAGCTTACTCCCTGATTCTCAACGTCAAGACAGACGAAGACCCCGACCTTCTCCAGCAAAAGGATGATCTCCGGTTCACCATCTCCAAGCGAATTGTCGAGATTCACGCATCACGGTTTATGGTGGCGGCAGGGGATCGCAACGCCATCCCCCTGGTCATGAATCAGCATGTGCGCAAGGAGATCGAATCCTTCAAAGGTTCGGAAAGGGATTTCTTCATGGCCGCTTATCGCCGCTCCGGGAAATACCGCCCCGCCATCCTCAAAGCGTTCAAGGAAGCCGGCATGCCCAAGGAACTGTCGTGGCTGCCCCTGATCGAGAGCGGATTCAAGGTGAGGGCCCTTTCGCGGGCCAGAGCTTTGGGCCCCTGGCAATTCATCGCTTCCACAGGGTACCGTTACGGGCTGAAAAGAGATCAGTGGATCGATGAAAGAATGGATCTGGAAAAATCAACCCTCGCCGCGATTGCTTATCTCAAGGATCTCCACCAGATGTTCGGGGATTGGACAACAGCCCTGGCCGGTTATAATTGCGGCGAGTGGGCGGTGATGAACCGGATCAAAACACAGAAAATCAACTATCTGGACAATTTCTGGGATCTCTATGTCAAGCTGCCTCAGGAGACCGCGGCTTACGTACCGAGGCTCCTGGCGGTCCTCCATATCGTCAATGATCCCAAAGCCTATGGAATGACTCTTCCTCCGCTCGATCCTGAAATTCAGACAGAAGAAGTCATGATCAACAAACAGGTGCAGCTCAAGACCATTGCAGTCGCTCTCCACATCGACGACGACCTTCTTGAAGAGCTGAACGCGGAACTGAGGCTGAACATAACCCCTGACAGTCCCTATCCTCTCAAGGTCCCTGAAGGCAAAGGGCAAGTCCTTCTCGTCAAGGTGAACGATCTTCCTGCCTACTGCCCTCCTGCCGGCGTGGCTTCCTCATCGGGCTACATCATCCACAAGGTCCGCAAAGGGGAAACCATTGCAAGCATCAGCAGAAAATATCGCACCTCTCCGGAACTGATCATGGACGTCAATGGCTTCAAGAGGAACGAGACCCTGGTGGCAGGCTGGAAGATCAAGGTGCCGGCCAAGGCCGGCAGCGTCCAGGCCAAAGGACCCAAAGCGTCCGCACCGGTCGCTGCCAAAGAGGAAAAACCGGTGAAGTACGTGGTCAAGAAAGGAGACTCGATCTGGCAGATCGCCAGCCAGCACAATACCACCGCTAAAGAGATTCAGGCTTTCAACCGTCTCAAGGGCCCAGGCATCCACACAGGACAGGTTTTACTCATTGCTCCCAGCCAGGCGGCTTGCGCTGTCGCGCAGACCAAAAATTACACGGTGAAGGGTGGAGAGACACCTTTCATGATTGCCAAGAAACACGACATGGAGCTCGGCGACTTCTTGAAGATCAACAATCTCACTCCCCACACTACGATCTTTCCCGGCCAGACAGTCCTCGTGAAAGCGAACTAGCATTGTAACTGCTCAGGTGTTTAGGCTGAAGGCTGAAGGCTATATTGAGAAATCTGAGATATTCTGCCTCGCTGTCACGAGCGCAACCCTCAACGATGTTAGAAGAAACTGAAACTGCTGCCCGCCGTATTTGAGAAGTCAGACCAAACAACTCTTCTTTCGGAAACCCTGCGGTTACCCGATAAACCAACATGGCTACTTCATCAGCCAACTCAAATGCCCGAAGTTTTGTGTGATCACGCATGATTTGTCCCTAAAAGCCTTCAGTCTTCAGCCTTCAGTCTATCTACCTGAGTAGTTACCTGGCATTTTTATCGGCCGTCAGCGGTCGGCGGTCATCTTATTTGCACCGGTGAGGGAGTGGTCTTATACAAGCTGAAGGATTTCTTCAAGACAGGCCACGGTGTAGTCGGGCTCCGGGTCTCCAGGAACCATGAGTGACCGGCGCCCGTTGGTGAGGAGGACGGTGCAAGCCCCCGCCGCTTTACCGGCCATGACGTCAAAGCGAAAATCTCCAACCACCATTAACTCCGAGATGGCCAAACCCATTCGCTCGGACGCTTTGTGAACGCCGTCCGGATGAGGCTTTGGGAGGGAATCGTCTCTTGTAATCACCGCTGCAAAATCATGAAGCCCGACTGTTTCAAATCTCTCCAGCGCGAGTCTTACGGACGGAAAACTGTTTCGGGTGAGGATGCCCAGAAGAACGCCTTTGTCCCTGAGAGCCAAAAGACACTTCTCGGCGCCGACGTTGGGAAGAGACTCTTCCGCGGCCTTTTCTTCCCTTGATTCCAGGATTTTCATCAGGGAAGGTTTTAGCTCAGCCGGCACCGTTTCAAGATACTCCAGGATAGGAATGTCCAGTGGACAGTTCATCTCTCTCTTGATGGCAGGGAAATCGAGTGCGCCTGGAAACGTGAGGGTCCCGTCAAAATCAAAAAGGACTCCTTTGATTCTCTTTCCGTGCATCAGGCTTCCCCTTGGGCTTCTTTCTCCAGTCGGGACCTTTTGTCGCTCTTCTTGCACAGTTCCCATATGATGCACTGGATGCGAAATTTGCAATATCCACAGGGATCCGTGCAAGCCTCGCAGTTCTCCAGGCATTCCTGGCAATAGCCGATTTCCATTTTCTGGCATTTCACGTAAGCATCTCGATCATCGTGAAAACGGCATTTCATACGAGGATGACCTCTTTTCAGGACTCCAAGTTTCTCTTGAGTGACACAGGGGTTTCTACTATGAAGAGAACTAACAAAAGTCGGGACAAAATGCAATGAGTCGGTCTTCACTTACCAACCCCCTTATGGAGTCAAGGCTCCAGGAGATTCTCAACATCCAACTGTCTTTGACGATCACGGACAACACGAGATCCATGATCACCGTGAGATGGAGAAACGGGGCCTGCGCGGTCCGCCTTCATCAGATGTTTCTTGATGCAGCGGAAGATGTGCTGCGAGCGCTTGCCGGATTCATTCGGCGGCCTTCCGCCCGACAGAGAAGCACTTTGAGGGCCTTCATCAAGAATCACGAAGAGAGGATCAGGGTTTCCAGGGGTCCTGCAAAGCCAAGAAACCTTCGTCTGAATCCAGAGGGAAACCATGTGGATCTGAGAGGCTATTTCCAGAAACTCAACGAGGTCTATTTCGGAGGCAGACTCGGTTGCGCCATCACCTGGGGAATGCTCAAAAGGGGACGTCGCCCCAGGACCATCCGCCTCGGAAGCTATTGCCCGAACAAAAGAATCATAAGGATTCATCCTGTGCTGGACAGCCTTGCGGTTCCCGCTTATGTGATCGAAGAGGTCATTTACCACGAAATGCTCCATCACGAGCTGGGTATGGTGCGGGGAAACGGCCGGATTCTTTCTCACCACAGGGCATTCAAGGCCATGGAAAAGGCCTTTCCCCACAGCGCCGGGGCCAGGGAGTGGATTCAAAAGAACCTCTCCTGGCTTTTGACTCGGGCCAGGACGGGTTGACATCCCCCTGCACATCCTATATTCTCGTTTCATCAAGGACTCGTTAGAATCTTAATCTGTAACTTCTTCGAAAGATGCGGAGAAGTTTCTAATGGGGCATTGGTGTCTTTTCTGAAGTGACTGGCGGGAGGCCTTCCTCATTTCATGGAGTTACGGAATGGGGGACCCGATGGCCCCGAGCGAAGGCGAGGGGAACAGCGAGGGGGGAGGCAGTGCCCGCCGAATCGCGAGCCGTGAGGCGAAGCGGGCGGGCATCACCCGTCCGTAACTCCTTGAAATGAGCAGGCCGGGAGCCCTTGGAACGAAAGAAAAGACACGAATGACCCACTGACCCAGTTTGGTTGTGGCCATGGGCCTTATCTTTGACGCCAGATCCGCCAGGCTCTATGAGGCCTGGTACCATTCTCCGCAGGGTCGGGCGATGGAAACGCTGGTGACCGAGTCCATTCCCGCCCTTCTTGAACCACAGCCAGGGGAGAGGATCCTGGATGTCGGGTGCGGAGAAGGGAATCATCTCTCTTTTTTCAACCCTTCCCTTTACAGCCGCTACGGTCTCGATGCTTCCCCACTCATGATCCGGAGAGCCAGGGAGAGGCTCGGAAATCGAGCTGTTCTGAAAGCAGGAATGGCGGAAGATCTTCCCTTCGAAGACAATGAATTCGATATTATTCTTTTCATCAACACGCTCGAGTTCCTCGATGATCCTCTGGCTGCTCTGAAGGAAGCCGGAAGAGTGGCCAAGCGAAGTGTATTCATTGGAGTCACCAACAGTCTTTCATGGTACTCTCTTTGCGCCAAATTACAGCGCCTGCTTCGCAAGCCTTTCTTTGATCATTTTGTCTTTTTCAATCTCTGGCAGCTGAAGTCCTATATCCAGGCAGCTTACGGTGCTGTCCCTGTGCAGTGGCGTTCTTCACAGATCCCTACTCCACTGCTTGAAAGAATCGGGAACCTTGTCTCAGAGCAGTGGTATCTTGAGCGCTGTCCTTTCGGTTCTTTTCTGGGCCTTTGCGTGCCCCTGCGCTACACGCTGCGGACCGTCCAGCAGCCGTTGACCGTCGGCCTGGGCAAGGCGAAGCCCTCCGTCGTTGAGGGCGTGGCCATGGAAAATGTCCACCGCATCAGGAGTGCATCAGGAGATGAAAGAAGCCTACTTGTATGAAAAGCTGGAGGACCGGAAGGTCCGGTGTTACCTGTGCAACCACAGGTGTCTGATCAAAGACGGATTAAAAGGGATCTGTGGGGTCAGGGAAAACCGCGGGGGCACGCTTTTCAGTCTCGTATATGGTCAAGTCATTGCCCGCCATGTCGATCCTATCGAAAAGAAACCCCTCTTTCATTTTCTGCCCGGTACAAGCTCCTATTCCATCGCCACCGTGGGATGTAACTTCAAGTGTCTCTTCTGCCAGAATGCGGACATCTCGCAAATGCCCCATGACAGCAGACAGATCCGGGGCGAAGAGATGACACCCGAAATCGTCCTGGAGGAGGCGGTGAGGAGCCGGTCCGCCACCATCTCCTATACCTACACCGAGCCGACGATCTTCTTCGAATTTGCCCTGGACATCGCCGGACCGGCTTCGAGCCGGGGGCTCAGGAACATTTTTGTGTCGAACGGATACATGACAGAGGAGTGTCTCAAGGAAATCTATCCCAACCTTCATGGAGCCAATGTCGATCTCAAAGGGTTCTCCGACAAGTATTACAAAGACGTCTGCGGCGCAAAGCTAGAGCCCGTGCTCAAGACCCTTGAGCTCATGAGAAAGATGGGCGTATGGGTGGAAGTGACAACCTTGCTTGTCCCTGGGCTCAATGACTCCAAAGAGGAGCTGGAGCAACTCGCTAAGTTCCTGGTGAATCTGGATCCTGACATCCCCTGGCACATCAGCCGATTTCATCCCACCTATCGGCTCATGAATATCCGCTCCACGCCTCCTGAAAGCATTCGAAAGGCGAAAGACATTGGATACGAGGCAGGGCTCAAGTACGTCTACACCGGGAACCTCCCTGGAGATGAAGGAGAGAAAACCTTTTGCCACCGGTGCAAGGAACTCCTCATTGACCGGTACGGATTCTCTGTGAGAAAGAACGTGATCGCCAACAGCCGCTGCCCCAAGTGCAGCGCTGAAATCCCCGGCATCTGGAAGTAGAAACCCCACAAGATTCCCCTCCCTTGATGGGAGGGGGAAGGGGAGGGTGAAAGAGGTGCTTACGTCTGATCGTCATATCGGACCATCGTCAAAAAAAGACCCTGAGGCGGGGCTTTGAGCCCTGCCCTTTTCCTGTCCCTGGCTTCAAAGATCTGCAGGAATTCACCGGAAGTGATCTTTCCTGATCCAGCCTCTATGACAGTGCCCACGATGTTCCTGACCATGTGCCTGAGAAAGCCGTCCGCCTCGAAAATAAAGCGAATCAGCCCTTGCTCAGGTGACCCATGAAGCTCTGACCGGATCATCTCTCTTACCGGGTTGAGATTCTCACTGCCCGAGGACCTGAAAGAAGAGAAGTCGTGGCGGCCTTTCAGCAGGGAAACACATCTTTCCATGCCGGCCAGGTCCAGTTTTCGAGCTACGTGCCAGGTGTAATGGCGAACAAAGAGATCCGGCTGCTCCCTGTTCAGAATTCGGTATTCATAGGTCTTGCTTTTCACGCTGTACCTGGCGTGGAAGTCGAGGGGCACTTGCTCAGCATGGCGGACGAAGATATCCTCCGGAAGCAGGCTGTTGAGCCCCCTCCGGATCGACTCGGGGTCGAGTTCGGAGCGGGTGAAGAAGTGGCAGACCTGGTGAAGAGCGTGCACTCCTGCGTCGGTTCTCCCGGACGCGATGACTCTGACGCTCTCCTGCGTGATGACTTGAGTTTTCTCCTCCACAATGGCCTGAATGGTGAGGGCATTCTTCTGCCACTGCCAGCCATGGTACTGGGAACCGTCGTATTCCAGGACCATTTTGATGTTTTTTCTGTCCACCCTTCTTTGATCGCTTTGCAAGAAGTCGGAAAACGCCATTTTCCGTCATTCCGGCGAAAGCCGGAATCCAGTGAAATGAAATTCTTAAAATCATTCTGGACCCCGGCGACCCTGTCCCGGCGAAAGCCGGGAGCCGGGGTGACGACTTGTCACGAGATCATCTTCTTTTCCTGAAATAAAAAGGGAAGCCTTTGATGGCTTCCCTTCTCTTTCAATGTCTCCACCAGACTCTTAACGTTTCGAATACTGGTATCGTGCCCGCGCTCCTCTCAGCCCGTATTTTTTGCGTTCCCTGACTCGGGCATCCCTGGTCAGAAGAGCCGCTTTTTTCAGGGGCAATCGGAGATCCGGATTGAGATTGGCCAGAGCCCGGCTGATGGCATGCCGGATAGCCCCTGCCTGGCCGGATATGCCGCCGCCTCTCACGGTTACGGAGATATCGAATTTCTCGAGGGTCTCCGTAATCGCCAGAGGTTGCCTGATCAGGATCCTGTCCGTTTCCCTCTTGAGGTACTCTTCGATGGGCTTCCTGTTGACCGTGATCGTTCCTGTCCCGGGTTTCATCCAGACTCGGGCCACTGCCGATTTTCTTTTGCCTACAGAGTGCAATCTTTCTTCAGCCATCTAAATCTCCAATGTCTCGGGTTTTTGCGCTTGGTGAGGATGTTCAGGCCCAGTGTAAATCTTGAGCTTTTTCAACTGCCGCCGGCCCAAGCTGGTTTTAGGCAGCATTCCTTTGACCGCAAAGCGGAGCACGTCTTCCGGCCTCTTCTGAAACAGCTTTGCGGCCGTAATCTGTTTGAGGCCGCCCAGGTACCCAGTGTGGCGGTAGTATATTTTTTTGGGCCCCTTGGTGCCTGTCAGGGTGACTTTGTCTGCGTTGACAACGACAATAAAATCCCCGGTATCAGCATGAGGGGTGAAAATGGGCTTGTGCTTTCCCCTCAGGCGGTTGGCAATCTCGCTCGCGAGCCTTCCAAGGATTTTGCTCTGGGCATCCACCACGTACCACTTTCGGTCAACATCCGCTTCTTTTGCAGAAAATGTCTTCATGGGAATGGGTCCTTTTAATCGAAAATCGAAACTATAATATTTAAAGGTCCTTGGTCCGGATGTCAAGAAATTTTTATTTCCTGTTGACAAAGGCGGGAAGGGCTGTTACAAACCTTCCATCTTTGGCGCCCGTAGCTCAGCTGGATAGAGCGCCGGGCTTCGAACCCGTAGGCCGCAGGTTCGAATCCTGCCGGGCGCGCCATTGGATCTATGGGGCGAATGGAATATTGGAATATTGGAGTTATGCCCCTTGTTCGCTTTGCCCCATCATTCCATTGTTCCAATATTCCGTTATTCCCCTGGTTTCTTGGGCCTGTAGCTCAGTTGGTAGAGCAGTTGACTCTTAATCAATTGGCCGAAGGTTCGAGTCCTTCCAGGCCCACCAGCAATATCAAAGGGTTAGCCGGATTCGGCTAGCCTTTTTCTTTTCCTTGAAAGTCGTTTAAAGCACGATTTTACTCATGAGTAAAGTCAGATTGATCTGATTTTACTCAGAGCACTGGTGGGAGAAAAGAAGGGATAAAATTACTTCAGGCCATCTCACAGAAACTCTATGTGGTTGATCATGTCTGCGGAAGTGAGCACAGATGTCAGCGCTCTCAATTTCCGCACGCATTCGCCGATCGAATAGCTCTTCTGGTGGCAGTAAATGATGCCGTGATGGGTCCTCCCATTCTCCATCCATCTTCCCGCGATTTTGAGAAAATCGCTGTCGTGAGTGAAAACGGCCGCCCCTTCATTGCCAGCGTAGTCCAACTGTTCTTCATCCGTCAATCCCAGGTTGCCCGTATTTCTGGCGGAAAAGGCATCCACCCCTCTTCTTTTCAGGCCCTCTGCAATGGCGACATCGACGCTTTCGTTCGTGTAGATTCTGATCTTGCCCATAACCCTACGAGATTTTTGAGGGGATTTTCTTCTTCAGCACGGCGATGAACTCTTGATCTTTATCAGCCTTCTGATCAAGCTCATCCCTGTTTTCGTAGTAGAAAGATAGGGCGTCATGGACCTGGGGCAGATTCAAATGGGGGTGTGAACTGATGATCTCATCAGGCGAGTGGCCAAGCATTTCATATTCGATCGCTATGTCGATGACACGAGTCCTTGTTCCCTCGATGATGGGACTGCCACCGCATATGTCCTTATTCTTCACAATAAAGGGGTGGTTCGTGCTTTCTCTCCTCAAGGCATGTCCAGGCATTTTTGTTTCTCCCTTTAACTTCTCTCAATCTCTCGAAATATTTATAACATAATGCTCAGGGAAAATCAAAGCAAAGGTTAGCCCTTATGAGGACTAGCCGGCCGGTAATAGAACCTTCTACTTTTCCCAACAAACTCTTATATTAAAATCACGGTGCCTTGCCGATAAGGGTCATCATCGCTTCCCCGTAACGGGCGCCCGCAGCAGCGCCTTTGGGAATCAATTCATCCAGTCGTTTCAGATCCTCAGCGGTCAGGCTCCACATCAAGCGCTCCGATGTTTTCCTCCAGGTAGATCCTTCTCTTTGTTCCGAATATGGGTACGATATATTCACCCTGAGCCAGAACCCACGCCAGCGCCAGCTGTCCAGGGGTACATCCTTTTTCTGCTGCCATTTGCGAAACACGATTGGCTAATTCCAGGTTCTTTTTGAAATTGCCCTCCTCGAAACGAGGATTTGTTCTCCTGAAATCATCCTGAGCCAGATCTTCGAGTTTGGTGATCTTCCCTGTCAGAACGCCCCGGCCAAGCGGGCTGTAGGGCACGAAGCCGATCCCCAGTTCACTGCAGACGGCAAGCACGCCGTCTTCAGGGTCCCGAGTCCAGAGCGAATACTCGTTCTGAAGGGCCGTGATGGGGTGCTCGGCGTGGGCCCTGCGGATCGTCTTCGGCCCGGCCTCGGAAAGGCCGAGGTAACGGACCTTTCCCTCCTTCACGAGCCGCGCCATGGTGCCCACGGTCTCTTCCACCGGCACATTCGGGTCGATGCGGTGCTGGTAATAGAGATCGATGTCATCGACCCCAAGGCGCCTGAGGCTCGCCTCGCAGGCCTGCCGGACATAGTCCGGCCTGCCGCTGACTCCGCGGTACTGAGGATCTGCACTCCTCAGGATCCCGAATTTGGTGGCGAGAAACACCTGATTTCGCCTGCCTCGGATCGCTCCGCCCACCAGTTCTTCGTTTGTGAATGGGCCGTACACATCCGCCGTGTCGAGATAAGTGATTCCCAGATCAAGGGCACGGTGTATCGTGGCGATGGACTCAGCTTCCTCACGGGGACCGTAGAACTCCGACATCCCCATGCACCCCAGCCCCAGGGCCGACACAGTGGGACCGTTCTTTCCAAGCCTTCTCGTTTTCATTTCAACTACCCCTCCGATGAAATCTGCCAAATTGAGACAACTATCCTACTCCAGCCTCCGCCATCAATTCAAGAAGTTACCGAGTGCTCATGTCGCGCTATCAGCAACGCAACCGACTCCGAGGCTTCGGCTTCGGGGTCATTAATGAAAGAATCTTTCTCTTGCGTCCGGTAGGCCAAATCCCCCTTACTCCCCCTTTTCAAAAGGGGGAAACCGATACGAGTCCTCCCCTTTGTAAAGGGGAGACAGAGGGGATTTCAAATGACCGCTGGAGCCAGTTGCTTAGGAGCTGTCAGCAAAAGCGCTTAAGATACTTGGAATTAAGCTGAGGGCTTTTAAGGGCCGCGACCCTTGAATGTATTAAAGGATACTGCTATGAATGCGGCTTTTCGATCTGTTGTTCGATCAAGGATGAAACGCTTTTATGAAGCAGGGAAGATTTTCCTTCAATGGGAGAGCAGATGACCCTCAGTCGAGCCCTTTTCTGCTGGGAATGCTATTTGATTGGACCGGTGGATTTCTGGCTGGAGGGTATTTTGTGGTGGCCCTGGGTCTCGGGATTTTGTTCATGAGCTTCTTGATGGGAAAAGAGTAATGAGTCTTCAGGACTGAGGACTGAGCAAAACAAGAAAGCGAATTTCTGTTGCACTCGGCTCAGTCCTCACTACTCATCACTCAGTCCTTTCATTCTGCTAAGACCGCATGGCTTTGGCAAGCCTTATCTCCAGGTCACACTGGAGGCAGCGCTTTGCTTCGCTCACTGCCTGCTCGTCACTGAAGCAAAGGTCCACCTCTTTGAAGTTGCTCTTCCTCTCTTCCAACGTCAGGTGAGGAGCCGTTCCCCTGACGAGGTCGGCAAACCCGCGATCCCTTGCGCCTGCGTAGGACCCGGTATCCGCCTTGTCCGCGTACCTCTCTGAAATGGCGCCGTCGCCGCCCAGGAATTTTTCTATGGCCGTGGCGGCTCGCCTTCCGGCTGCGATCGCATCGATAATGGCCCCCGGGCCTTTTCCCGCATCTCCACCTGCAAAAACGCCGGTCATACCGGTCTCCTGGGTTTCAGGATTGACCGTGATCAGGCCCCTTTCACACTTGATCTGACGGTCGCCCGACAGAAAGGAAAGGTCCGCAGCCTGGCCGATGGCCAGGATGACCTGGTCTGCTTCCACGGTTTCCTTTGCCTCTCCGAAGGCCGGGCAGAAGGCTCCTTTTTCATCAAAGACACAGGTGCATGTGACCAGTTCAACCGCCTTGATCTTCCCATCGTCCCCAATGATCCGATGCGGGCCCCAGGAGGGCATGAGCTTCACGCCTTCTTGGACGGCTTGGTCAATCTCCCACGAGCTTGCAGGCATCTCTTCCCTGCTCTCCAGGCAGGCCATGGTCACTTCCTTTGCGCCGACCCGCAATGCGGTGAGCGCTACGTCCACCGCCACATTGCCGCCGCCGATCACCAGAACCCTGTCTTTAAGACGGATATCTTTCCCATCCGTGACGTCTCTCAGGAAATCCACCCCCCAGAACACATCCGGCATGCCCGCGCCTTCAAGGTCGATCTTTCGGCTCTCCTGAAGACCGGTGGCAATGAAGACCGCCTCAAAACCATCTTTCTTCAACTGATCGAGCGTAAAGTCCTTGCCTGCTTTCTTGTTCGTTTCGAGTTTGATGCCCGTGCTCAGAACCTGGTTGATCTCTTTGTCAAGGACATCCTCGGGCAGTCTGTAGAAAGGAATGCCATATCTCATCATGCCGCCCGGTTTTGATTTTGATTCAAACACGGTCACGTCATGACCTTTCTTCCTCAGATAAAAGGCTGCGGTAAGACCTGCAGGCCCTGACCCGATCACAGCCACCTTTCGCCCTGTGTTCCCTTTGACCTGAGCGGCCGCTTGGAAGGCCCCGTCGGCCTTGTCCGCCGCGTATCTTTTCAGGGCGCAGATGGAGATCGGCTGGTTCACTTCACCCCTTCGGCACTGGGTCTCACAGGGATGCATGCAAACCCTTCCCAGAATCGCGGGGAAAGGAACTTTCTCCAGGATCAACTTGTATGCTTCCTCTGGTTTTCCCTGGCCAATGAGTCTCACGTATCCGGGAACATCAATTCCGGCAGGACACGCGGCTGCGCACGGAGGGATTTCATCCGGCACGAACTCCTCGGGAGTCATGGCGCGCAGAGGCCGCATAATATTCAGAATCGCGATGCCGTTCGGACACACGGTTTCACACCGGCCGCAGGTCGTGCACTGCCAGGGAAGCGAGGTGGCCGCAACATCCTCCGGAAGCTCAAGCTCAACGTGCCTGACGATCCTTCTCACATTGAAATTCTTGACTCCCGTAATGGGACAGGCCGAACTGCAACACCCGCACTGCTCGCAGGTCCTGAACATCCGAACATCGCCGAACTTTTCCGCTAATGCTGTCTTCGCATCCATCATTCTAATCCTCGCAACAAAGCCTTCGGCGGAGGTTTATCCCTTATTGAAGCTTCAGATCCTTCACCATGTCTCTCATGGTATTCGCAAACTTGGGTCCATCTGCTGCAGAGCACCAGACGTTCCAGAGTTTGTCAGGATCATGTCCTTTCTTGGCGATGATCTTCTTGGCCCGTTTGATCCTGGTTTCACACGCATAGTTTCCTGTAATGTAGTGACAGGTCGGAAACTCGCATCCCGCAACCAGCACCCCGGCAGCGCCCTTCTCAAAGGCCCGCTCTATGAGCTTGATCGGGACCCGGGCCGAACACATCACCCGGATGAGCCGAGCATTCGTCGGGTACTGGAGCCTGCTCACCCCGGCCATGTCCACGCCGCCCAGTGCGCACCAGTGACACACAAAACCGAGAATCTTCTTTTCCGGGTTCTCTTCCAGCGCCGCATCCAACTGGGCAAGAAGCTGATCATCCGAGTAATGGACGATCGTGATGCACTCCTTCGGGCAGTCTGCAGCGCAAAGGCCGCACCCCTTGCACAGGGCTTTCATCACCGAGGGCATTTTGTCTTCATTGACCAGGATGGCGCTGTAAGGACACCTCTTGGAACAAAGCCCGCAGGCGTTGCAGTTCGTTAGGTCAATGTCCGCCACGATCCCTTCCGCCTCGATGTGCTCGTTCTTCATGGGGATCGAAACTCTCATGGCCGCGCCGATGCCTTCCTCGCAGCTCTCCTTGTAGATCTTCGGGTTCTTGGCACAACCGCAAAGAGCAATCCCGTCTGTCGGAAAATCGAGCGGCCCGAGCTTGATGTGCCGCTCCTGGAAAAAGCCTTCCGCATTGCTCGAAACCTTCAAGTGGCCCCTGAGGGCTTCCATGGTCTCATCCCCTTCAAATCCCACGGTCAGGACGAGGAGATCGGCAGGCACCGTGAACTCTCTTCCGCTCAGGATGTCGTAAACTCTCACCTTCAGGTTTCCGTTCTCTTTGATCACTTCAGGGTATTGGTCGTCAGGGAAACGAATGAACTTCACCCCTGCTGCTTTGGCGGCATCGAGATGAAAGTGCTCTTCCCTCACCATGCTGAGATCCCTGTAAAGCACATAGACCTTTCTGTCTTTGCTGTGGTTCTTCAGAGCCAGGGCATTTTTGACGGACACAGGGCAGCCCACACTGCAGCATCCCCTTTTATCGTTTTTCGAGCCCACGCAGTTGATCATGACCACGTCTTTTGGATCGCCCACCTTCTCGCTCTTGAGCATGCCTTCGAGTTGAAGCTGGGTGACCACCCTGGGATCGGTCCCGTACAAGTACTGACCCTCGGGCAGGATCTCCCTCATGCCGGTCGCCACGATGATGGTGGACGCGTCAAAGCTCTCGCTGCCCCCATTGACCTTGATCTTCACCTTGTAGTTGCCGATGTAGCCTTTGACCTCTTCGATCTCCGCACCAGTGTACACTTTGATGTTGGGATGAGCTTCTACGGCCGCCTTGGTGGCCTTGAGGATTTCTTCGGCAGGCATCGCGCCATGCTCATGGGCAATGGTGCCGATCTTGTTCAAGAGCCCGCCGAGCTGCGGCTGTTTTTCGACGATGATCGCCTTAAACCCCTGCTCCGCCACGTTGAGCGCGGCATTCATGCCGGCCGCTCCGCCGCCGATGATCATGCACTCCCTGCCCACCGGAAGCCTGATCTCCTGTCCCTCCTCGAGGAGGGCGGCTTTGGCCACCCCCATCTTGACGAGGTCCTTCGCCTTCTGAGTGGCCGCGTCAGGCTCGTTCATGTGAACCCAGGAAACCTGCTCTCTAATGCTCACGAACTCCAGCAAATAGGGATTGAGCCCCGCCTCCCTGACCGTTGCCTTGAACAGAGGTTCGTGGGTCCTGGGGGTGCAGGAGGCAATAACCACCCGGTTCAAATTGTTTTCTTTGATGGCCCTTTGCATAGAGCCCAAAGCATCCACCGAGCAGGACCACTTCCCTTCATCGACAAAGGCCACATCCTTGAGCGTCTTGGCATACTCCACCACGTCAGGCACTTTGACCACCCCTGCGATGTTTGAACCGCAGTCACAGACGAACACGCCAATTCTTAGTTCATCATTCATTGAAAATCCCTCAAACAAAACTAATACGAACGCCTTTAAGTGTCTGCCCTTCAGCCCCCTCACCCCGCCCTCTCCCCCAAGCTGGGGGAGAGGGGAAGGGTGAGGGGGAACTCCCAGATGTCAAAAAAACTGCGTTTGTATTAGTCAGCAGACAGAATTCAGAATACAGAATAACCTCCTCAGGCAAACCGCAGAGTGCAAGAGGAGCGCCGCGCTCAACATCGATCGCTCTGATCGAGGAGCACTTCGTTCGAGGAGCGCTCGCAAAAACCGTTGAAGGACCGCTACGCTTGAGGAGCGCTTCGCTTGAGGTTGGAGGCAAAATCGTTTCTATCTTTTGCGTTTGCCTCTTCCCTTGAGGGCCGTCCGGCACGCTCCTCAAGGCCCTCCGGGCCGATCCTCAATTGCGCCAGCACGCTCCTTCGCCCCCTTCCTGATGATCGCTTTCATGCTCGCGGCCGTGGCCTGAACGACCGATTCAGAGATGTCGATCGGCCCTGTTGCTCCTCCGCACAGATAGATACCGGGCACATCGGTCTCCAGCTGGGCCATGAAGGGATCCTTCTCCTTGAAGTATCCCAGCTTGTCGAGCTGAATCTTCAGCACCTTTGCGAGCCTTTCGTTTCGTTCACTCGGAATGAGCCCCGTAGAAAGGACCAGGAGCTCGACTTCTTCTTTCTTCAGTTCCCCGCTCTCGAGGTCTTCGTAACGGACCATAAGATTCTTGGTTTCCGGCACCTCAAAGACATCGTAGGGTCTGGCCCGGACATATCGGGTTCCCTGCTCCTTTGCTTTCCGGTGAAAGCCCCAGAACCCCTTTCCATAGGCCTTGAGGTCGTTGTAGTAGATGATCGTCTCCACGGACGCATCATGCTCTTTCGTGATGATCACCTGCTTGGTGGCGACCATGCAGCACACCTTGGAGCAATAGGGCGTGCCATGATCCAGTCCCCGACCTGCGCACTGAATCCACGCGATTTTGTGAACGTGCTTCTTGTCCGACGGCCTGATGATTTGTCCCGCCGTAGGTCCTCCGGCGTTCATCAGCCTTTCAAACTGGGTGTAGGTGATCACGTTGTCGTAAACATCGTAGCCGTGGAGGCCCTTGGGTGGCTTTGCGTCCATGATCCCGGTGGCGACCACAATACTCTTGACGTCGAGATCAATATTCTTGCTCGCTTGCCACAGGCGGACGGCATCCTTGCCCTCTTTTTTGCATGCGGCCACACACAAGGCAATCGGACACTCCCGGCACTGGCTGCAATCGACCACGCATCCTCCAACACACGCTCCGTTGGCCCGCATTTTTCCGGAGCGGCACTCCGGATCAATGACCGCCACATTGGGAACCGCCTGAGGGAAGGGCATGTAAATCAACTTCCTTGTCCCTCCCACCTTGCCGTCCATTTCGTGGGGAACGGTTACAGGACATGCTTTCATGCATTCCCCGCATCCCGTGCATTTTTCCTCGTCAATGAATTTCGCTTTCTTGACGAGCCTCACCTTGAAGCCCCCGTTCGCAGCGCTTACCTTTCTCACTTCCGTGTTGGTCATGATCTCGATGTTGGGATGGTTGTCCACCTCGTACATTTGCGGCGCTTCAATACAGATGGAGCAGTCATTGGTCGGGAACGTCTTGTCCAGCCTTGCCATCATGCCGCCGATGCTCGCGGTGTCATCCACAAGATAAACTTTGTTGCCATACTTGGCGGCATTCAACGCGCAGTTGATGCCGGCTACGCCTGCACCGATAATCATGATTGCATCAGTCATAAACTCACCTCAGCATGAATCTTTCTCACCGCCCACTCGCCTTTCACCCTGCCTTTCGGGGCTCAGGCTCGTTCGAGGCACAGAGATCGCAGAGCACTTGAGCGGGTTAATGAAGCGGTGTTCGCTCAAGACGGGGTTTGGAGTCGGCGAATAAAAGAGTCAAGCTGGCTTGTTTCTTTCATTCGCCGACTCCAAACCTCTCGACGCCCAGCGTCGGGAGCCCCCGTCAGGGGGCCTTGAGCGAACACTGGCTTGCTCCGAGGTTTTCTCCGTGCACTCTGCGTCTCTAGTCCCCGCGGCGAAGCGCGGGGACGGGTGGTGAAATCCTATATTTCCGTAATGATGATTGCTTTTGATTTGCAGACCGCTTCGCAGGTTCGACACCCCAGACAGTTCTGAGGCCTTGTCGGGTAGGCCTTGATCGTAAAATCAAACACATCCACCGGACAGTAGATGATGCACTTCTCGCACCCGTCACACTTCTCTGGGTCGACATTTACAAGATAGACTTCATAATCAATGTACTGTTTTCCCATGGAAGCGGTCCTGTTCAGCCTTCCCGGCCAAAATCCCCTCCCCGAGCCAGTCCCACAACCACTTTCCCCTCCCCTTGTGGGAGGGGATGAAGGGGAGGGGGAAACATTGAAGTTGATGAATGTTCACCGTCTTTTCCACCCCCACCCTTACCCTCCCCCATCAAGGGGGAGGGATTTATGGGGTTATCCGACAGGCTACCGGGCGGGGATTTACCTACTTCTTCTTGAGCTCATTCCACTTGTAGTCGATGATTTCGAGGAGCACCCCGTTGACCTTCTTGGGATGAATGAAGGCAAACTCACAATCCCTGAAAGGCCTTGCGATCTCGCCTTTTTTGTCGGGAATGAAAGGATACCCCTTGCCCTTGAGTTCGTCGATCGACTTGCGGGCGTTGTCCACGTTGAAGCTGATGAGCATCACACCCTCTCCGTTCTTCTCGATGTACTTGGCCACATCCCCATCCGGGGTGGTGGACTCCATCAGCTCAAAGCCGACTTCTCCGACCCAGTACCGGGCGACCTTGATCTTCTCCGGCTCATCAATGTATTCATCATCCGCCTTGGATTTACCCATAATCGGTTCCCAGACCTTCTTGGCCTGGTCCAGGTTCTTGACCGCGATGCAAATGTGATCGATCTTATTCACTTTCATGGTATCGCGCCTCCAGCGAAAGGAGTGTCTTGCCATTTCCGCAGGTTGCTGAAATGGCAAGACCCCTTTCCGCAACAAGTTTTGTTAGAAGGTTACCTTGTCCACCGTGCATTTGATCGCCTTGTCAGGGCAGGCCACACCGCATTCATTGCAGTCCTCACACAGAAACTCCGTAACGACGGCGCGGCCGTCCTGCACCCTGATGGCCAAATCCGGACATATCTCTATACAAAGAGGCTGAATAAGCCCTCCGCACATGGTGCATTTCTTGGGATCTATTTGTGCAGCCATTTCTATTCTCCTATGTCTTAAGCTTTATAAAGTCTTCTCAAGCAAACGCCCTGTCCTCTCGGAATGGCCTTTAATGTCTCAATCTTGTAATTGACATTAAAAAACGTGTTCACATCCGGAAGGATGCTCTGGAGGATCCTGTCGCAACAAAGCACGTCCTCTTCCATCTTGACGCCGTACTCTTTGTGAAAGGACGGCCAGGGGCATCTTTCCCATTTGATGAAAATCTCAGAGGGGTTCTCCCCTTTGTCGATCTTCACGATGGCGCCCTGCATAATCCATTGAATCGCCATGCCTCCTGCAAGGCTCCTCAGCCAGGTCTCTTCCCCTTTCAGGAAGTTGAGCCGCGGCAGGGACTGCTTGCCGAGTTCTTTGCCGATGATTTCAGCCGCCTTCAGGCTGACCTCCAGAGGGTTCGCGTTTGGCCCTGCAACTGCCAGCGCCGCCTGCCGCCACCTGAAGTAGGTGCGGCCGATTTCACTCTGGGCGCCGTGCAAGTCACCCCACAATTTGGATATTTCTTTTTCTGCGTCGAATGCCATGGTTGACCTCCTTAAATCCTGACACCAATGTGAAATCCGTCATGTACCGCGCTGGACAGATTGCGGGGTACGAGGGCATCGCCGATCACAAAGAGCTCGATACCCTCTGCCTGAACCACGTTCTTCAGGTTCTCGTTCGGCACTCGCTCTGTCACGACGATCGTGTCGCACTTCACTGGTAAACGGTATCCATCATAGGTTTTCACGATGATCTCGCCGGGCTTCACCTCATCGATCTCACAGTCGTTGTAAGCCTTGATCCCGTTCTGCCTGAGATAGATCATATAACGCCATTTGAAGGACGGGTTGATGTCAAAGCCTGCTGACTTCTCTTTTCCGACAAGGGTCACCTTCTTACCTTGCTTGGCAAGCAAAAGCCCCACGCCAATGCCCGGTTTCCTGTTACCCCAAACAATGATGTTCTCTCCAACCTTGGCATTGCCTCTCAAGACGTCGAGCACATTGACCACATTCGCGCTGTCAAAACCCGGCGCCTTGCTTTTTGGATACACGGGGCCTGTGGCAAGAACCACACTGTCGGGCAGTTCGTCTTTGATCAGCTCTTCCGTCACCTCGGTCCCCAGGTGGAACTGGACCCCTGCCCTTTCGCACTGAACCTTTTGGTACTTGATGCAGGTCATGAGCTCGTCGTCACCGTAAGGAGCCCTTGATGCTTCGAGGATGGTGCCCCCCAACTCCTTCCGCTTGTCGTAGACATGCACTTCATGCCCTCTCTGGGCCGCCATGTAAGCGCACTCCAGACCGGCGGGACCTGCTCCCACGATCATGATGTTTTTCTTTGGGTCCGCAGGCGGCGGATTCGTGTATCTCGGATCGTGCTCATGGGCACACAGGGGATTAATGTAGCAAGTCATGGGTGCATCCCGGAACAACCTTGCAAGGCACAGATTGCACGCCACGCACCAGCGGATATCCTCCTCCCGTCCCTCTAGGACTTTTTTGGGCATAAGAGGATCGGCGATCATGGGGCGGCACATCTCCCAGATATCCAGATCGCCTTTCTCAATGGCCTTGTGCGGAATGGACGGATCAAAGAGCCTGTAAGCCATCATGATAGGCACTTTGACATTCTCCTTCGAGCGCTTGGCCAGGTGAAGCCAGCTTCCCTGCGGCACATCGCGGCTGATGACCGGCACGATGGACTCCTGCCATCCGGCGGTCACGCTGAAGTAGTCGATTCCTGCCTCTTCGGCGATCTTGTAGGACATCATGGATTCTTCCGGCGTGTTGCCGCGCACGTCATCAAGAAGCTCTTCGGCGCAGAGTCGGATTCCCACGGGGACCTCTTTGGGGCAAATTTTCTTCAATCCCTCGATGATTTCCACCACGGCCTTCATTCTGCCCCGGATGTCTCCGCCATATTCGTCTTTCCTTCTGTTCGTGTAGCTGGAGACGAAGTTGGAAATGAGATAGCCGACGATTCCCGAGATCTCCATCACGTCGAATCCGGCTTCAAGGCCTCTTTTCGCCGAATCCAAATGCTGCTTGATCATCAGCTTGATATCGTCTTTGCTCATCTCATACATGGGCCGAAAGATTCTCAGACGCTGCGGAACCGTGGACGGGCCTTTGCCATGGTCCACCTCGACGGCGCCCACGCGGCCGCAGTCCATGAGCTGGAAGCCTGCGACTGCTCTCTCCGAATGAATCGCATCCGCCAGGCGTTTAAGGCCCGGGATGAACTTGTCATCCCAGCAAGCGGCTTGGCCGACGTAGCCCTGGCCCTTGCGATCAGGATCCATGTAAACGCCCTGCATGAAGCACATGCCGCCCACAACTCCCTCTGCTCGGCTGCGCATGTAGGCCACATCCGCATCCGTCACAAACCCGTCGTGAGTGTTGAGGTTGTCTTCCGTTGCCGCATACACAATCCTGTTCGGAACCATCAGATTTCCAACCTGAATGGGCTTGAACAGGTGGGGAAACTTCTTCGCCCCCGGGTACTTCGAGTAATCCCATTCAAACAATACCTTTGCCATGTTTCACCCTCCTTAAAAAATTCACCACGAATGACTAATGACTAAACGGTTCGAGCTTAAGGTTGTAAAGTTGATTCGTTCAACGCCAATGCCTGATTTTTCGGAGCTTCGGGCCTCACTTCCCCTGAAGCATTTTCCACTTTCGCGCCGCCGCTTTCCTGAGAACCATTCGCTTTATCAACAGACGGGGCTGAAACGGTTGCTCCGGAGTCAATGGCCTTGAAAGCATTCACCATAAGAGCAAAGACCTCTTCAAGGTTGTCAAACAAAGAATAGGACATGTCTTTCAGGAGCCAGCGCGTCACCATGTGATCCATGGTCCCTACAAAGATGTCTCTGGCCGCGTAGGGGTTCATTTCGGGTTTCATCTCGCCTGCTTTTTTCCCTTCTTCGAAGATGTCCACCAGATGAGCATAGAGCTTCCTCACATTGGCATAGACCGGAGTGTTCATGAAATTCGCGTTTGTCTTGAGGAAGAGATAGACGATCTTGGCATCCAGCGGCGCCTGCTCGATGCGTCGCATATTCCACCACAGATATTTTCTGAGTTTGTTAATTGTCCCTTTGATGCCGAAGAGCTGTTCTTGAACGTCGGTGAGCAAATCCGAAACCCACAGATCAGGAATCGCAAGAAGAAGATCCTCTTTGCCTTGAAAATATTCGTATAGAGCCGCCTCGGAAAGACCTGCTTGTCTGGAAATATCCACCACGGTGGTCTTCTGGTAGCCTTGCTCTGCAAAAAGCTTCTTCGCAGAATCGATGATCCGGTTCTTTGTATCTTCTTTGGTGCTTCGGTTGGCCATTTCAGGTTATCCTAAAACCATTAGGCAGCTAACAAATATATCTGGATGTATTTCATTAACGCTCTGAAATCATATTGTAATTAGATCTTAACACCGCTGACATCAGCCCCAGAACTTGCCAGGCCAGGCAATAAAAAGGAGCTTAAACCGATTAAATACCGCACTGACATCAGTAAGTTCCTATTTTTTCCTATTAGCATTAGGTGTTTTATCTTTCTGTTATTCTGTTATATTTATTATCTGCAGCAGTAAATATTGTGATTTACTTAATAGCATTAGGTAAAATACGTGTCAAGAAAAAAATAGAAAAAAGCCCTTTTGATTCCTCAAAAAGGCTTAGGCTTAACCTACATGAACGACCCCGCCGCAAGCAGCGGGGAATGCACCCCAAGGGATTCACGGGAAGTGGTGTCTGCTCTTCTTATCTTTCAAGCGCGCTTCGTGCCTGGCCTTTAATTCCTCCAGCTTTTTCTGTTGCTCGGGGTCCAGCTTCTCTTTCATGCGGGAGAAGCTCTCATCAAGAATCGTCTTGATCTCAGCCCGCCTCTCCAAACCGAACGCCTCAAGCTTCTTATCCGTCTCTTCAACAATGCCCTTGAACTCCTTCTGCTGCGCTTCGGTCAGGCGAAGTTCTTTAGTCAATTTCTTCAGGACCACAACCCTTCTTGCGGAGGAGTCCTTCCCGAAAGGCTCCGACCACCAGTCCCTGTGATAGAACCGGGTTCCCAGAGAACCAACCAGCAAGCCCAGGATAAACACGAGGATAACCCCGACGATCAGTCTCCATTTTTTCATCGCTAACCCTCTAGGCCAAAGATTTCCACCAAAGTCGGTTGTTCCAAGTCCACCGTGACCGTGCCGAGATAGTCGTTGCCGCCGCCAAAGTCGATGTTCATAAGAAGCAGGGTCAGCGCAATCACCAGGAGGCAGCTCACCGGCGCAAGCCTCCACACGAAGTGCTCGAAGGCAGGCAAGAAGTTCGAAGCGGGTGTCAAGGGTCCTATCCGGCGGACGCGCTTCATGACCGCAGACTGCCACCCATCCCCGGTCTCCTCCGTTTCCTTTGCCGAGTAGGCTTCACGAAATGCCTTTTTCAAACACTCGTTTTCAGAAACCCTCGATCTCATAATGCCTTCCTCCCCTGCTCTTTCACTATCCTGAGGAGCTTTTCCAGTTTCATTCGGGCCCTGAACGAACGCACCTTGACATTGGCTTTGCTCCATCCCAGAAGCTCCGCCGCTTCCTGCACAGAGAGTCCCTCCAGGTACACAAGTTCCAGAACCATCCTGTTCTCGGCCGAGAGCTTCCCGAGCGCCCAGTTCAGAATTTCTTTCGTCTCCATCTGAGACTCAAGTTCATCAAGGGACTCCTCGGGTCCTTGTGAAATCACCTGTTCCAGCCATTGTGGATGCTTCTCGGTCAGTGCACTCAGAGGAATTTCCCGAGATCGATAGGCCTTACGCCAGTAGTCGTAGCAGGTCCTCACTGCGATTGAAGAAAGCCATTGACTGAAATCGCCTGTTCCTTTGAATGTTGGCAAGGACTCGTACGTCCTCACAAAAGCCTCCTGGGTTGTTTCTTCAACAGCATCATTGGGCACATGCTTTTTCACAATCTTCAACACCTGAACCTTGTACCTCGTAAGAATAGACTCAAAGGCATTGACCTTACCATCAAGAACCTGGCGAACGATTTCCGCATTGCTGGGCCTGAACGAGTCATCCTGCATTTTTCATGGTCACCCGACTAAGCGATGGGTGACTTTCTACCACAGAAAACCATCTGCAAGAAGCGAATCCTGACGCGGAAGAACCGGCCTGGGCAGCTATCGCAGGGCCAAGGGATGCAACGGGCCGTGTCACGGCCCTACTCAGGAATAACGACAAAGTCATCGTCATAGTTCCCCTCTTCAGCCCTTCTGTGACACGCCGTACAATTGGACAGGGAGCCGATGGACGGCCGATTGAGGACCGACTCAGAAACCTTGCGGTGTTTGTCCCTGATGTAAGGGATCTCGGTGATTCTCACGGGTGTACTGCTCCCCACGCTTTTCGTAATCCTGACCGCGCGCTTAGACGTGGAGTGCTCTGAGGCGTTGGTCTCCAGATAAGCCAGGACCGCCTTCTGAGCCTCCTGATCCAGTTCAAAAGACAGTCCGAAATGATCCTCGAGTTCATCTAAGATTTTCTTCCAGGAGGCAGAGGGCAACAGTTCCGGTTGATAGGTAAAATGACAGGCGCCACAGTGTTCTTTGTACGCCAGATTGGTCACTGGTTTCAGATCTCCTGTGCGATGATCACCGTCACGGTGTCTTTCACGCTGCCTGTTGCGGCGTTCCTCATGATCAGCAAAGAGGAGGTGCGGAATCGCGATGGCGACAACGGTCAGTACGACTGCACAGAAGAAGCTTTTTCTTGCCTGCATGGAATGCTCAACCTCCCGTGACGGCCGGAATGTTCATCCGCCTTTTGACTTCATTGCTTTCCCTTTTCCTGTTATGCTACTTTTGCCCTTTCGAAGTTCAGCCTTTACTTTTGAAGTCGTCATGGACCCTGAAAAGGTTACAAAAAGTTTTCTGTAACCTTTCCTGCGAGGCAAACGACTCCAAAGAGGAGAGGGTATAAACCAGAAGCCAGTTCAATAGGACATTCCCAATGAATATAGAACAAGCACCTGAAACAGACATTGCCCGGACCCGGGCGCTGGATCCTTCTTCGGGCCACCGAAAACGCCTGATTAAAAGAATCTTTATAGCCGTGGTGGTGTTGGGTATCGTCGCCCTAGGAATCATCTGGTATTTGCAGCGCGGAAATGCTCAGACCGCGACTTTTCGAACGGACCAGGTGACCCGTGGAGACCTCCTCGTTTCCATACGAGCCACGGGGACGGTACAGCCCGAAGAGGTCATCAACGTGGGCGCCCAGGTCGCCGGCCAGATTCTCTATTTCGGGAAGGATGCCAACGGCAAGACTGTGGACTACGGGTCCCCAGTGGAGGGCGAGACCGTGCTGGCAAAAATCGACGATTCGCTCTACACCGCCGAAGAGGCTCAAGCCCAGGCGCAAGTCCAGTCGGCCACTGCGGCTGTCCAGCGCGCGGAAGCCGACATGGAGCAGTTGAAAGCCAAACTCAACCAGGCCGAGAGAGACTGGCAGAGAGCGCAGAAGCTCGGGCCGTCTGAAGCACTGGCGCAATCGACCTACGATGCCTACCGATCCGCTTATGATACGGCCGTGGCCAATGTCGCGGTTGGCAGGGCAGCCATCTTGCAGGCCAAGGCGAGCCTGGCCCAGGCAGAGGCAGTTCTCCGTCGCGCCCAGCGGAACCTCGGTTACTGCACCATCAAGTCACCGGTCAAGGGAGTCATTATCGACCGCAGGGTGAACATAGGGCAGACCGTGGTGGCGAGCCTGAACGCGCCCAGTCTGTTCCTGATCGCCAAGGACCTCAAACGCATGCAAGTGTGGGTGGCGGTGAATGAGGCGGACATCGGCAAGATTCACCAGGGGCTGCCTGTGACTTTCACTGTGGACGCTTTCCCCGGTGAGACTTTCCAGGGCGAGGTGGGCAAGGTGCGGCTGAATGCATCGATGACCCAGAATGTCGTGACCTATACGGTTGAAATCGTGACCGACAACTCGAGCGGCCGGTTACTTCCTTATTTGACCGCTAACGTGCAATTCGAACTGGATCGCCGCACCAACGTGCTGATGGTGCCGAACGCCGCCCTTCGTTGGAGGCCGTCCGCCGAACAGGTTGCTCCGGAAGCCCGCGAAACCTTCGAGAAATTGGCCGGCCGAAAGGGAAACCCGGAAGGGGGATCGGTGTCTCCATCAAAAACCGGGGCCGGTTCCGCTGCAAGCACGAACCGCACGGCCCTCTGGATTCCGGAAGGGAACTATGTGAAGCCGATCCGCGTGCAACAGGGACTGTCCGACGGTATCCATACCGAAGTTCAAGGTGAAGGCTTGACTGAAGAGATGAGCATCGTCATTGGGATCCAAGCCCAAAGCAACAACAAAGAGGATGTTGCCACCAATCCCTTCACGCCGAAGTTTCCGCCACGAGGAGGGGCTGCGCGACCTAAGTAATCGACGAACGGGTTCGCTCAAGGTGCAAACACGCTCATGGAATTGATCGAGCTAAATGATATCTGCAAGACCTACTACCTCGGCGAAATTGCTGTTCCTGTGCTCAAGGGGGTGTCGCTCAAGGTGGCGAAGGGGGAACTGGTCGCCCTTATGGGCGCATCCGGCTCCGGCAAGAGCACCCTGATGAACATTTTGGGGTGTCTGGATCGGCCCACTTCCGGAGAGTACTGGCTGGAGGGCCGGGAGGTGTCGCATCTGTCTGCCGACCAACGTGCTTTGCTTCGAAACCAAAAGCTCGGGTTTGTTTTTCAGAACTTCAACCTTCTCCCTCGCACGAATGCTCTCGAGAACGTGGCCATGCCTCTCTCCTACACTTTCGACCATTTGTCCGATCGCGAAGCTCGGCGGCGCGCCGTGGAGATGCTCTCCCGGGTGGGTCTCGGCGACCGACTGCATCACGAACCCTCCCAGCTCTCGGGAGGCGAGCAGCAACGGGTGGCCATTGCTCGGGCTCTCATCAACCGGCCTTCTCTTGTTTTTGCGGACGAGCCCACAGGCAACCTCGACTCTCATACGAGCGAAGACGTCCTGCGCATGTTCCAGCAACTGAACGAGGAAGACGGCATCACCATCATCCTGGTTACCCACGACGCCCAAGTGGCCAGGCATGCCCACCGTATTATCCAGATCCACGACGGGGTCATCGTGGACGACGTTTCTGTGATTGCCGGGAAATTTGCTGAAGCCCACTCAGAGACGGCCCTTTCGACGTCAGAAAGCGGAGACAACCCATGAAGGCCTACCGCGCCATCAAAACCGCCATGACCGGCCTGCGGCGAAACCCCATGCGGGCTATGCTGACAACCCTTGGGATCGTTATCGGTGTCGGGGCGGTCATCGCCATGATGGAAATCGGCGAAGGTTCTTCCTCGGCCATCCAAAAGAGCATCACCAGCATGGGTGCCAATGTGCTTCTCGTCGTGCCGGGCACAGCCACCAGCGGCGGAGTGACCTTCGGTGTGGGCAGCCGAACGACTTTGACTCCTGAAGACGGCGAGGCCATTCTCCGGGATTGCCCGGCTGTTCTTACCGCGGCGCCCATTGTAAGGGCTCGCACCCAAGTCGTCTACGGTAACCGCAACTGGGTTCCATCGACCATGCTCGGCACCACGGCTGCGTTCCTGGACGTGAGAGACTGGAACGAACTTGCTGAAGGCGAGGTCTTCACCGACCGGGACGTGCTCAATGTCAACAAGGTCTGCCTGCTGGGGCAAACACTGGTCAGGGAGCTGTTCCAAGGAGAATCTCCCGTCGGAAAGGAAATCCGCATCAAAAACGTGTTGTTTAGGGTGGTCGGGGTGTTGAGCGCCAAGGGAGCCAACATGATGGGCAGCGACCAGGACGACATCCTCCTGGCGCCTTGGACCACCGTCAAGTACCGCGTCACAGGTTCCACTCTCACCACGGCCAATCAGAGCACCAGCAGCGGTTCCAGCGATTCCGTGAACACCCTGAGCAACGTCTATCCTGGCGGACAACCGGAGCTTTATCCGGAGCGCTCTGCCGTACAGGCTGCCGATAGCCCGATGCCCGTGCGCTTTGCCAACATTGACCAGATTCTGGTTGCCGCCCGCAGCGCGGAGGAGATTCCCGCGGCCATTCAGCAAATCACCGAGGTGCTACGCGAGCGCCATCGTATCCGGCCGGGGGAACCCGAAGATTTCACCATTCGCGATATGACTGAGATGACCAGGACCCTCACTTCCACCACAACCTTGATGACCAACCTGCTGCTGTGCGTGGCCATGATCTCGCTCGTGGTCGGCGGTGTGGGGATCATGAACATCATGCTCGTCTCGGTCACCGAGCGAACGAGGGAGATCGGCTTGCGCATGGCCGTCGGCGCTCGGGCTCGCGATATCCTGCGCCAGTTCCTGGTCGAGGCGGTCGCGCTCTGCATGGTCGGTGGGGCCGTGGGCATTCTGCTGGGTCATGGCGGCTCCTATCTCGTGTGGCTTTTCCTGCGCTGGCCGGTGGAGACTTCGCCCGCTGCGATCGCCGCAGCCGTGCTGGTATCGGCCGGCGTGGGCATTGCCTTCGGATTCTACCCGGCCTGGAAAGCCTCACGCCTAGACCCCATCGAGGCCCTGCGATATGAATGATAAGGAATTGGGTGGAAAGTCGTCCTTACGTTGGAGTTACTGTCTTAGACTGTGACTTATGAACTGTATGTGGAGAGGTTGAAAATTCGAAATTCGAAGCACGAAATCCGAAACAATGACCAATGATCCAAATTCAAATGACATAAACCATAGGCCGCTGGAATTGTGTTTTGAACATTGGATGATTGATTTTTCGAATTTGTTTCGAGTTTCGGATTTCGATATTCGAATTTGGATGCGGCCATAGGATCTGTAATATGCTCTATTCATTCTCTCGAAAGCAGCGGTTCAGATACATCCTGGCACTGATTATTTTACTTTGTTTTGCTACATCCTTGGGATGCGCGGTCGGCCCGGACTTCAAGCCGCCGGAGGTGCAGGTCCCTGCCGGATGGGCCGGCCCACCCCCTTTGCCCGCCATCACCCCTGCAGAGAAAGACCTGACCCGCTGGTGGACGGTCTTCGACGACAACATGCTGGCAACCCTAGTAGAACAGGCTGTGGAGTCCAATCTTGACCTCAGGCTCGCTGAAGCGCGCGTTCGCCAAGCCCGCGCCGTGAGGGGAATTGCCCAATCGTTCCTTGGCCCGACGGTTGACGCCACAGCATCCTTCCAGCGCAGTGAAACGTCCATCTCCCCGACGACCGATACAGGCAGGTTGGGTGGCCGCACCGAGCGTGTGACCACCAACCAGTACTTTGTCGGTTTTGATGCGGCCTGGGAACTGGACATCTTTGGAGGCGTCCGGCGCAGCATCGAGGCTGCGGATGCCGATCTCCAGGCCAGCGTGGAAGCGCGCCGCGACGTGCTCGTGACGTTGACGGCGGAGGTGGCAAGCAACTACATTGACCTTCGCGCCTTTCAGCAGAGAATCTCCATTGCCCTGCAGAACCTCGAGGCCCAGAAACACAGCGCCAGGCTGACCCGCCAGCGGTTCGAAGGCGGATTCGCAAGCGGTTTGGATGTGGCCAACGCCGAGGCCCAGGTGGCAACCACAGCGGCGCTGATCCCCCTGCTGGAGGCTTCTGCCCGGCAGTCCATTTACAGCCTCAGCGTTTTGCTGGGCCGGGAGCCGGCCGCGCTGGTTCAGGAATTGGCGCCCGCATTGGCCATTCCAACGGCTCCTCCTTCAGCGCCGGTGGGCGTCCCATCGGACCTGCTTCGCAGGCGCCCTGACATCCGGCAGGCCGAGGCAGGGGTTCATGCAGCCACCGCCCGGATCGGTGTGGCCGAGGCCGACCTCTTTCCCAGGTTCATGATCTCCGGTTCGGTCGGTCTCAGGGCGAACGAATTTGGCTCGTGGGTGGACTGGACCAGCCGGCTGTGGAGCATTGGTCCATCAGTGAGTTGGCGGGTGTTCGACACGGGCCGTGTCCGGTCCGATATCGCACAGAGAGAGGCCCTGCAGGAGCAGTCGCTGATCACCTTTCAGAAGACGGTTCTCACTGCGTTGCAGGAAGTGGAAGGCGCGTTGATCTCCTTGAGCAAGGAGCAGGAACACCGAAAAGCGCTGGTGGATGCCGTCGCCTTTAACCAGAAAGCCGTTGATCTGTCGATCAAACTCTACACCGAGGGCCAGACTGATTTTCTCAACGTGCTTCAGGCCCAGCGGTCTCTCTTCGTCACTGAAGAAGCATTAGCCCAGAGCACTCGCACCATATCGACGAACCTGGTTGCCCTGTACAAGGCCCTCGGCGGCGGATGGGACATGCAGTCAGAACCAGACAAGGCCTCCCACCAGCCCTAACCTCTTCCGGGCAAAGCCCTACCACAGGGACCGAACAGGATATTGGGTGACAAGTTCGTCCGGGGTTAGTATCACCAGGCCATGAACAATAGCTTGGCAGATGAGCATTCGGTCGAACGGGTCTCGGTGGGATGAAGGTAGGCGGTTCAAATAGAGTGTGGCCTCTTCTTCGAGCGGCAGGGCCTCAATACCGTGCCTTTCTCTCTGAAAGGGAATGAACTTCTCAGGCGGCTCCGGCAGAGGCAACTTCCCGAGGCTATGTTTCACGGAGATTTCCCATGCGGAGACAGCGCTGAGGAACACCTCGTTTGCAGGATCAACAAACAATTCGCCAGCACGCTTGGAAAGCTCGGGGGCATCTCCGATGATCCAAAGGAAAGTGCAGGTGTCGAGAAGAATTCTCATGGATTCTCGCCATAAAAGGAGGCGATGACTTCAGGAGGCAAAGGCTCAAAAAACGCAGGTGACACATGGAACTGCCCTTTTGCAAGACCCATAGGGCGCCGGGATTTCCGTTCCGTGGTGACGGGCCGGATCTCTGCCACGGGGACATTCCGTCTGCAGATAAGAATCCGTTCCCCTTTGATGACCCTGTCAAGGTATCTGGACAGGTGGGTTTTCACTTCGTGAATGTTGAGCCTAATCATGGTTCAATAGTAAACTCAATACTTGACCAAGTCAACGCTTTTTTAAAGAAATTTCAATCAATATGAGTCCTTCTACTTTCGCCATCGGGCGAAGAAGTTCCTGTGTAGTGCTTTAATATCCCAGATTCTCACCCACCAGCTTCACGTGAATACGGTCTTTAACCATGTGGCCTTCAATGATAGTCCAAATGTTACAGATCCTCTGGGGTGATTTGCAGTCCGCGCACAAGCCTGTCTCCACGCAAGGGGTAGGGAGACCCAGGCGAATGGCATTGACCGGTGCAGCGTAGTGTTTGACCCTCGCGATGGCTGAGTCTAAATCCGGAGCGACCTTGTTCGTCCCGACCACCAGGATGACCTTCTTGGGCCCGAACGCCATAGATGCTACCCTGTTCCCCATACCATCAAGGTTGACCAGCTTGCCGTCTAAGGTGATAGCATTAGCACTGGCGATTATCACGTCAGCCGTCATTCCTCGGCGCCTTCGCTCCAGGCCCTCTTCCTTGGAGATTCCCGGATGATATGGGTCGATGAGCTCAACTCCGGGCAATTGGGCTATCGCGTCCCACAGCAACATACCTGCTGCCGTCATCAAGCCGCAACGAAACACCGTGGCCCCCTTGGGGATCATGGCTACAATCTCCTCTCTGGCCCGATCCGCTGTGGCGGCGTAGCTGCCCTCCATCCTGCGATTCTCCACAGTGAACCCGCGATCGACCTTGCATCTGCCCGCTCGATAGGCTTCATTTGGGAAGTCATAACCTATGTCTCATCTGACAATGCTATAGGCTACAACACCTAATCATAATCGAATGAGGATATGCTGAATCAGGTTGCGGAATCTGCAGAAGGTCAATATGGTTTCAAATTCTCACAGCAAGTGTTAGAATGGGTCAAATACAGTTGACTAGCCGAGGCGCAGCCCGCGACATGCCGTGAGACGATACTCGGTCCAACCAGGAAAGTGATAAAATGATGTCCCCTAAACAGACATCTTGAGCTGAGTGTTCCCGGGATTGGATATTTGGTAGAGAGGGGCGGAATTATCGCACGTGAGAACGGTTACAAGTTATATTAGATTGAATGACTCTCTTAGATTCTAGGAGGGTCCCGATCCTTGACACGTTTTTCCGGGAGGGAAATATGCGAGCTATGGTGATCGCCGTGGTGATGGCCCTTTCTCTAGTGTTCCCATGCTGGGCTGACGATGCCTTCAAAGAAGGTGCGCAAAATGTCGGCCAGGGTTTCAAGCAAATGGGGGAAGACACCGGCCAAGCCATAAAAGAAGGGGGCAAAGAAGTTGGTAAAGCCTTCAAGAAAGGAGGAACAGAAGTCGGTCAGGGCTTGAGTAAGATGGGAAAGCATACGGGCCAACAGGCAAAGGAGACGGGCAAGTCCATCGGCGGGTGGTTCAAGGACATGGGCAAAAAGACTGGCGAAGCATTCAAGCAGGTGGGAAGGGATATCAGGGAATTCTTCAGAAGTGATTAGGAAAGTGAGGGGGGTCTTGACTTAGGACATTCATCCGTTGCTTTGCCCGAACAGCTCTTGATGTGCCACGGCACCCGTTTCTTGCGGATTAGAGCAAATGTCCTTTGACAAGACCCCGATTCCGCCCAGGCATACCACGAGAGGAAAGTCTTGCTGCGGCGCGCTTGCAAGGCGACGCAGTTGACGCCTTTGAGAAGCATGGATTCATCTGGGTTGGAAAGATGGGCCTCAAGTTCGATGCGCACGGACAACTTGTAGCAGCAGCAAAGAGCTTGGGAGCGTGAGTGAGTGATGAAATGACAGCCCAACCAATAAATTTAGTCGCCGCAAAAAAACCGCTCGGCTGATTCCCAAGTAACGATTTGTTTTGCGAGTCTATTCGCTTCCCCCATGATCCGCAGATCATAATTGCGATACGAAACCTCCAATCAGGCGGTTGATCTGAAACCCGAACTTTAGAGGGTATCCTCAGGTTACGACTCAATTGGGCAAGTCGTAACCTGGCGCTTTTCTCTTACGCCAATCGACTTGGGGTGCTAATTTTAAGACCCATTTTTTCTTCAACTACCGATCCAAACCCGCAGCTGGACTGGCTATATCCTTGACGCACAAAGCCGGTTCCAGTATACTGCAAGAAACGCCTTTTGATATTGCATTGGATAACGTATTGAATCGCGGAGGAGGATCTTGGAATGTCCATTCAGCGCAAAGCTTTCACTGGCAGCATAATGCTCTTTTTGTTGCTGACCCTTCTTGGTGCCCTAAATGCAGAATCAGCTGATTATTTCCCCCTTTCAGTGGGGAATCGCTGGGTTTACAGCCCATCATACGGAGATAAGGGAGACAGAGTTGATAGCATTATCGGGGAAGAAACTATCAACGATACTCTAACCTACATATTGAATCGACAGGAAGCTCCCGATGACAATTACAACGAGAAGAGATGGATTTTCAAAGATAGCGCTTACGTAAAGTTTTGTAAGGTATGGAGCAATGAAGGCCTGGACCCGGCAATAATGCTGAATCCTCCCTTGATAGTAATTGCGTTGGAGCCAAAAGTCGGTGATACCTGGAAGTGGGAGGCAGATATTGGTTCTGCGCATTTTACGGCGACCTTTTATGTAGAATCCGTAAATGACTCCATGACTGTTCCAGCAGGTACCTTCGGTAATTGCGTCAGAGTCCGTATGCTGGACGAGGTTACGAAGAATTCCGTTCCAGATACAGCCTACCGAAGGATTTGGTTTGCACCAAAGGTGGGGCCGATTGTCTATGAAAAGTATTTAACCAATTGGAGCAGTGTTACGATCAGTCAAAAGCTAATAGCTTACACGGTTTATAATGAACGCGAGAAGAGCAGGGCCATGCCCTGGATGCCGCTGATTCTCGAGGATTAACAGCATCAAAATACCTCATAAACCAGCGAATCTATTTTTTCGACTGAGTGGTTCGATGCTCCGCCTTTATTGTTCCAAGCGATGTTATGATTTGAATTGCTAATCGCTTGCCTGGAGCACCGTGCGCACACTATTGACTAGCGATACGTAAGGTGCCGTCCAGGCGGAATATAACGTACGCCAGCCAGAACTCCTGGGATTCAGTCGGAGATGCCATCCCGCTCTCGCCAAAGCTGTGATATCTTGCCAATACCACCACGGAGGGGAATTCACTGACCTGATGTGATCTATGGATTTTTGCCATAACTCGCTCAGAAGACTATCAGACGGCCCTGTTAGTGGGTTCGACACCTCCCGCCCCCATCTTTCGTCTTAAAACGGAACACTGGGCTCTTCTGTCACAGGTCAAAGGCTTTGCGAAATTGCCCGTTTGCAAATCTCGAGAACGCGGTTTCCTTTCCACCGCTTTTGAAATACTCAAGGCCCAGATCCCGGAGATCTTCGAGGGGAATCCCTTTCTTGAGCAAACCTTTGGAACGGGAATCTTCGTTGAGTTTGCCAACTCTATCCAGCCAGTTGGAGTACCTATTCTTAGAAGCGAAGCCTACTTTATGGAACAGTGAATCGTCCTTGAAACTCATGAGCTCAAGATAAAGCTTGCGCACCTCGGAGAGAATCGCTTTTTCAGAATTCACGTTGATTTTCTCGGTAGAAAGCGCGTTCTTTTGGACTCCATCTAGCTCCTCATCACTCTGTTGCCGCTCAATGTGTAAGACCTCTCGTTTTGGAAAGCCGACTACACCCCCATAATGATCACACTTGATGTAGCCATCTTCCTCCCAAACCCTTTGTGCTTCAATTCTGTTTCCGTTTTTTAGAACGATAGCATCTGCACCAGCTAGCGAGGGGGACATAAGGAATATGAATAGGAAAGCAAGGAACCCTTTCCTTTCGAACCTTGCTAATTTCATAAAAAGCCTCCAATCCTTCCATCGCTCGAAAAAGAGGGCTCCAGAGACGGCCCAGTGAGTGTCCTTAGCGAAGAGTCCAAGAGGTGCTCCTGCAGAATAATTCCTGATCGGAGATGTGAGCTAATTATTTGTGGGGGAAAGAAAGTCCTTATATTTTATCGAATTGGACTGTTTTTGTCAATAAACCATGGCTTCCGGCCCGAATTCAATGGGTTATCTTTATCCCTGGATGTTCCGAGGGTGCAACTACCACCCTTTTTAGAGATACCCGTGCCCTCAGAATTCCTTTTCGGAGCACCTACACTTCTGGACAAAATAGACTTCCAATGGTAGACCTTCATGGCATAAGTAAAGTGAACGGGCTCCTTTAATACGAACCTCTCTTCTTCGGGGAGTGCGCCTCCATGACCCTCATCAAAGACCACATCATCAGTTCCATCGGCTCTATGAAGCCCTCATGAGACAGAGAGCACAAGAGACTGGAGGGGCAGAGAGAAGGCCGATGGGAAATGATATTGAAGGATCTGGGCTATCTTTCGGTTTCGCAAATCAATGAAATCCTTCAAATCCTTCAACATGAGGCAGAGTCGAAGAAAAACACTCCAATGTCATTGATATAAATCCGCTCAGGTGCCCGCCTCCGTTAACGATTCCTTTTGCTAACCTATCGTTTACAACGCCACACAGAACGAGCAACATAACGATACATAGCAGGGAGGACAACGGACGGAACTGGCAGCGTCTTTTGGAGATGAGCTGATTAAGTGCTTCTCAAAGACAAGATTATTGGATATGATTCGAAGCCCAGTTCACATAAAATGTAGTAACGGAGTAAAGAGCTCAACTTACATTGGAACGTTTGCCGATGCTCACGAATAAGGGTTGTAAAACCAGATTGAAAACCAAGAAAAAAAGGATCTGCTGGAATCGTTCTCCTTCTCCCGGTGTGTTAGGCTACAGGCTCTATTGGGCGGTTGTTGGAGAAGTGAGCTATGATTCAGAATTCATCGACATCGGCGATCGTACGGAGTTTGCGCTGCCTGACCAAGTGCCGTCACTTCAGCATGTTCGCGGGGAAGTCGCTCTCGGCATTACGGCAGTTAACCGCGAAGGAAACGAATCCGATATGGTCAGATTCACTGTTAACTTCGATTCTCCCGTTCAAGGAGTCCCAGCAGGTCTGCTACGGCCGGGGGAAGAAGGATGGGAACCGCCCACCAAGGCTTCTGTGCTTGTTGATGATTTACACTTTTGGCTGATTAGAAATTCGAGCCTACACGAATCTGGTCAATCGACTAATATGCAAGACTACTATCTTGAGTCGCACCATGTTGAGGAAGTTCGCAGGTGAGAACCTGAGAGCGATTCTCATCTCGAATGACCTTTGTTTCTGAATACCCTAATCCCCCAGCGATTATCCCTACTCCACGACGAATCGAGCTTGATCAGCCTGCCTTGTCCCTTCTAGCACGTCAATAGTGTGTAAAAGTCTGCCAATAATTGGCATCCTGTTACTCACAAAAAAGGGTATTTCATTGCATATCTTTCCGATGCGTCCTTCGGGCGTATCCTATCTATATGAAACCTCATTGAAACTCCTTCCCTTCTCTTTTGGCATGACCTTCGCATTAAGCATCTACTAAAGATTCGCCAAACTGAAATAAAAAAAGATCGAGACGGTGACTTGAACATTATGCGCAAAACCCTACAACACTCCCTGAACCCTCTCCATATTTACTGCCGCTTGCGGAATCTGGGTTTCCCAAAAAGCGTCGCGATCTCAATAGCGAGGTTCTACGAACGGGCCATTTTCACCTTCTTCTCGGGAACACTATATAGATATTCAAGAGAGCTGCGAGCTTGAGTGATGTCCTCGTGACCGGTCTTTGAATATTTTCAGGAACACGAGTTTGATGAGTGCCACTCAACTTCAACACCAAAGAACGAACCATGAGACGGCCGAAAGCCTCCAAAGGTTATCGTTAGAAAAGGGAGCGTGAGGTGGCACTTTTGAAACTTCTCGGATGTGCGTGCATCTTTTCACTCGGTCATGCTCATGTACGTTAGATCTAAAGAGTTTGCACCGAAGAGAAAACAACGGCATCACGGGAAGCCAAATTTATCAGGAAGAGGTGGAGTGAGATGTTCTGGATTATCATTGGAGTCGGGGTATGCTTAGTGACACTGTTTACGCTGTTGCATTTCAGAACTGCTAAGCAAATGGAGCAAGATATGGCCTTAATTCTTGCGGAGTGCGGAAAACTGCAGCAATCAGCCATGCCTTCAAGAAAACCTTAAGCGACGCCCAAATTGCCAGCCCTACCCAATCCTCCTAATGCATGTCAAAGACGAAGTCTTGAAGGCGGGTAAAATTGTCGATCTGATTAAATTTGATGTGATCGGCCGCCTGAGCGGCGGGACCCGGAACTGCGGTGTGGGATCAGTCTTCGAGATAGACTCGGCGGGTGCAAAGAAAAGATAACTAGCCGTTCCACCGGATCGCTCGGGAATCAGGCTCCCGGTAACCTGCACCGTTCTGCTCTAAAAAGAACGCAATGAAACTCAAAGTGAGTGCTCCCTTATACTTGATTGGAAAGAAGGTTCCCTGTTGGCGCTGCAATTCACGAATGCCTGTGGTTGCCCTTCTTGCACCACATGTGGCAGATAGCGACGGTCAGATCTGTCTGCTGTCCAACATAGAAGAAATGCCGAGCGGGATTCTCCAGTTCATCCAGAAAAGAGTCCCCACATTCCAGTGGAGGTCATCCCTCATGGCAGGATCCAGATATTTTGCAAACACATGCCCGAAGTGCCATGTGATATATGGTGATTTTTTTCTCCATTCTGAGCCTGGCGCACCGTTCTTTCCAACGTCGAATGAGGAGGCAAAGTCGCTTTACTTGACCGAGATCCATCTGTCAAATACAATTGAGATTCAGGCCTCACGAGGAGTTGGCGTCGGGGAGTTAATACTTTCAAGCGGAAAACGAAGTTAGCAGAATAATTCGCTAGAGCCGAACGGCAATCCCTACGGTCGATGGAAAGGCTGTCCCCCGAACGGCTCAGCTCGCTGGCTAAAGAATGCATTTGTTAATCGTTTGTCGAGGAATTCCTTCAGCACTGGCTCCCGCTTATGACTACGCTAGCAACAACGTGTAAATTCCACTTTCTCGCCTTCCCCTTGAACCCTGGTAACCAACGCTCCTGGCAACATTAGCACGGGTCAAAGGCCCCCGACGAAGCTAATGAGTTCTGTGGTCTGGAACTCTACCCCCATGCCATGTGGTCCCACCCAAGCGATCTTACCCCTGAGTTGCTCACGCAAAACCCTGATTCGAGCAATCAGAAAGATATTCTCTCCAGGGGAAAACCTCCTGGCCTGAAAGGCTCGGATGTAATCACCACCGTCACTGATATTTCGGATGGTCCCTCTGCACCAACGGTCATGTAGTTCGCTTCAACGAAACAGTCATCCCTGGGATGCTTCCTTCTCTCGTGTAGTGATGCCAGGGACGGGTTCTTATTGGAGTTCAAGAGATGGTCCATCGGATGCCCCATAGGCACAGCGGTATCAATTTTGACACAGCGGTCTGCATTTTGTGGTGGGTCCTTTTATTTCTCCCCAACCCCTTGTGCTCTCGATAAAATGATATAATTGAGCTTATATTATTGCAAAAATCAGACAAAGTAAATATAATTATATATAACAATGGGAAGGGGGTGGTCAAAATTTCCATAGGGAACCCACTTAAAGTGCAGCGAGAAAGACTGTTGATCAGCAGGTCTGAACTGGCCAGAAAAGCTAGTCTATCGGTGATGACTCTACAGAGAATCGAAAAGGGGAAACCATGTCGGCTCGACACGAAAAGGAAAATAGTGAAAGCCCTAGGGTTCAACCCTTGGCGGAACAATGAGAAGGTTTCTTTTCCTGAGCGATAGGATAGATGGCGGAAGGACTCGCCCTATCGAAGCACCATAACTCCACTGACGAAGAAAGGAAGGACTATGGTTTTACGTTCTATATTAGGGCTCTTCTCCCAAGATCTAGCCATTGATCTAGGTACCGCCAACACCCTCGTTTACATGAAGGGAAAAGGTATTGTGCTGAACGAACCGTCTGTAGTGGCCATGAAGAACGGTAATGGAAACGGGAAGAAAGTCCTTGCAGTAGGCAAAGAAGCCAAATTGATGCTAGGCAGAACGCCTGAAAATATCACTGCGATCCGTCCTATGATGGACGGAGTGATCGCTGATTTTGAAGTAGCGGAAGCGATGCTCGGTTATTTTATCAGGAAGGCACACGCCAGGCGCAGGCTTGTAAGACCTCGAACAATCATCGGGGTGCCCAGTGGTATCACTCAAGTGGAGAAGAGGGCGGTTCTGGAATCAGCCGGGTTGGCTGGAGCTAGAGAAGTGCACTTTATCGAAGAGCCGATGGCTGCGGCGATAGGAGCAGGACTCTCGATATCTGAACCCAAGGGTAGCATGATAGTGGATATCGGTGGTGGCACTACTGAAGTCGCTGTCCTCTCACTTGGTGGCATTGTTGACAGCATTTCTTTACGGGTTGCCGGAGACAAAATGGATGAATCAATCCTGGAATACATTAAAAGGAAATACCGCTTGGTGATAGGTTTGAGCACAGCTGAAACTGTGAAAATGACTATTGGTAACGCCTACCCTGATGAGAATTTGGAAAGGATAGAAGTAAAAGGAAGAGATCTAGCTACCGGTGTCCCGAAGGCTCTGACGATAGATTCTGGCGAGGTCAGGGAAGCGATTTCAGAGCAATTGAACGCAATTTCTGGAGCTGTGTTGACGACCCTGGAACGAACACCCCCGGAACTTGCATCTGATCTTTTGGAGAAAGGAATTATGCTGGCTGGTGGCGGGGCTTTGCTCAAGAATATAGATTTGTTCTTGAAATCAGTCATAAGAATCCCTGTAAGCATCGCAGAAGACCCAATGACTGCTGTGGTTATTGGGGCAGGAAAAGCGTTAGACGATTTGAAGATCCTAAAAGGGTTGGAAAACCGATAAATCGATTTCTTTTGAAGCAGCCCTATCCGGGGCAGATGTCTTCACCCATAGAAGACCGGGTACGGAGCACTGACCAATCAATAAAATAAATCATGAACGAAGAAACGGCAGAGGTGGGCTTCCCTGCGCTCTGCCTTTTGACTTGAGTTGCCAGTCTATTGCCTCTTAGACCGCTCAAAACGAGCGATTACCGATCGTAGTCACAAGCAGGACCTCGTTCTAGCGGCCGTCCTCGGCAAGCGATTGGTTGTTGAAGTCTATCGCGCGGGCAGAAATCGATAGGATGATCCCTGCACAGTTTTTGCAGTACCCCTTGTATGGTTCGTCGGGCTGCAAGATACAAGGCGCTAACCCATCCTGGTCCGACTTCTTTCGACTTACCCAAGAGACATTACCGTAATGGCTACAGTAGCGCACCATCTGTTTTCCCTTGTTGGGAACACATAGCTGCCAGAAACTCCAGCGCATCAAAGGTCTTCTCGCTCTTCCAGTCCTTGGACCTGTAGACCACCTTGGATTCTTTAGGGATGTAATTCATCCTCTCCTGGGAAAAGGATGCCCGGACAACATACTGAGCCAGATTCTCCATGGCCTTTTCGTCGCCTGGTTGAATTCTGAGGCCGCAATGAACATTGAAGCCGGAGTGCCGCCACGCTCTGATTAGCTTGCACACTTCCTCTGAGATCAAGCTGCGGCTGCAAAATTGCCGCTATGCTCCATCCGCCGAATCCCTCAACGGTGTTGCGGATCACTCGCCGAGGAGCAGAAGCGGTATCCAGGGCATGGGCTTGCCGGCCTTGGCCATTTCATTGAAGTTCACCTCGATTGAGTGATTCTGGGATACCGAATTGAAGGTGTAGGTCGCGACCGCTCCGATCGACACACCATCAATCTTCACATCAAGAATGGAGTACCCTGCATCGGGGTATATCTGAAACGTCTGGTTGGCACCGCTTGGCACTTTCACGGAGCCGGAGGGGGCAATGGTCCCGTGCGGCCCGGCCGTGGCAGTGATGGTATATTCCACTCCAGCCGAGGAGCAGACGCTCACCCCCTGCCGGCGGCCAAAATCCTGGGTCCAGTAGTGCCCATAAGTGCTGGAGGATCCGAAGGCGTAGCCCACGCCGATGTCGCAGAAGGCGGTGTTGAGAATGTTGGCGCGATGGCCGGAGCTGTTCATCCAGCCGCTCATCACAGCCTCTGGTGTCGAGTATCCTGCGGCAATGTTCTCACCGCAGGTGCTGTAAGCGTAGCCGGCGGCGGTGATGCGCTGATAGAACAAGCGTCCGTCGAGACTCGTGTGGCTGAAGTAATTTTTCTGCGCCATGTCGGCAGAGTGGTCGCTCGCTGCGGCGCCAAGCGCATCATCCCACACCAGCGGGTGTAGATTTTCAATCTCCCGCTCCAGGTTCACCAGTTCAGCAACCTCATTTTCCACAGAAGACGGCGCACTCTCTGCCAAAGAGCGTGCGCTTCGTGCGACGGGAGGCCGAATCTCCCGGATGACATACACCTGGTCCTGGAAAGGACGGATGTGGTATATCAACACGGGCATCACCACCGTGCCGGCCAGCGATTGATCCTCAACGGCGAGGGTGACTAGACCCCCTTCCTTGTCTTGAGCGTGGCCCATCCAGACAAACCCGCCGGAGGCATTCGTTTCCACACGGTCCCAGGTCGCCCGCACCAAAACGTCGTCAAAAAGGTTGAGGACAACTTCCTGCCCCTCCGTCCTCGACAGGAGTTCAAACCGAATGTAGACAAGGCGCTGGCGAAGAGCAATGGCCGGATTCACGGATTGAGGATCCAGCTGTAAAGGTCCTTCGTAGGGGGTGAAGAGACTGGCTTCAACCTCAGCGGCCTGGAAAGCTCCGAGGAGGAGGAAGAAAAGCAAAAGGGTGCACGTAAGAGCTTTCTTCATAATCCCTTGTCCTTCTAACGTCGAAGATCTTCTCGCCAGGGGGCACGACTTCCCCTGTGACATCCTTCCCTATCTGTTGCGATCCGTTGCGCCCCAATCGATGCCCAGGTTTTAGAGCAACGGGTGCGGCACAACGTTCTCAAACGGATGCAATCCTTAAAAAGCCGTCTGAATCACTTGATAGCATATAAATTTAACATACAATATCCGTTTGCCGGACAACAAGACCTTTTCTGTCTCGGGAACATTTCAGCATCTCCTATCCCTCAACGAGCTGATTAACATGGTCCCGGCAAAATGCCTATTTGGGCCACAAAAAATACCACTACAGCTCCGTCTATCTTAAAGTGGCTGATAGCCCAGGTCATGGAAATAGGCACTCGCCGATTTAGGTAGGTTTAGCGAGGCGAATCATCATGAATAGCTCTCGTCCTATTATAACTTGCGTTTCAGCCCATTATGCGGGCAGGAAATCGTCAGATTACTACTTCAATTTGAATCGAAACCTGAGAATGATGTAGAAAGCTGAATCTTCACGCTAACCGTCCGAATGGAAGCTAGCGTATCGTAATCGACAGGTTATCCAAAGTGAATCTTCTTGACTTTTGGAGCATTTCTAATCAGTATCATTCTCAAGTTATCCTGCCGAACTAGGTTCACTCCGACCCTTTTTCGAGGAAGCTATGAAGCGGGCCCATGTCAAGTATCTTGATCTATGCCTCCCTAGGGCTAATGCCTGAGGGGAGGCCCACAAAATTATTTCCAATCTTCGATAAAGCTAAACCCATTGAGAGATGGGGACCGAAAGCTACGGGTCTCAAATGGTTTCGTCAGGCCCCTACTTCCAGATTCTTCTGGCTGGGGTCTCAAACCGGCGGCCCTTCATGTGCAGAGGATCTTCGATTGGAGGCAACGTCAGCTATCGCAGGATGAGTGCACTTTCGTGGAGTGCTTTATCAAGGGGTTTGCAACCGTCTGATATGACCCGGATACCCTGCCCATGAATAACCTTTGGGGAAAAGAAAGGGGGCTTGAGATGGCAAAGAAGGATGAAAAAATGAAACGAGTTTTGTTGGCATTATTTTTTTGTCTTCTTATGAGTAATACAGCAAGTGCCCAATCTCCCAGGGTATTGTGGGAGATGGTGCAGGTAATGGAGATTAAGAACGGAACCCTTAGCGAAAATTCGCAGTGGACCCTTTTAGAGGCTGCTCCAACATATGAACAGTGCATAGAAGCCCAAAGAGGAGTATTCGAGGTAAGGAAAAACGAGTATACAGTCTTAAAGGGTTCCAAGCCTTGGATGGAAATCTGGACAACTCCTTACAAAGCTATAACTACACGATCGACCTTAGAACCAATCCTCGTTTCCAACATTTTCTATTGTCTTCCAGATACGATTGACCCAAGAAAACGATAAGTTTGAGGGCCCTGCCCGTGATCCTTGACATGGAATGTAACAAAAACGTAGCAAATGAGTTTTGAGACTCTGACCACAGAAGCACCAACGGTGAGCGATAGAAAAATGGAGAACCGCACCAGTCTTGGATCTCAGCGTCTGAAACCCTTGACTGGCGCGGCTCGCGGGAGGCGGTCCTGGGACTGAAAACCCCTCGGTGCATAGCATCGTACCGGTTCGATTCCGGTCCCAGGCACCAGGAAAAAGCGCGGCAAGGAACTGCACGTTGTGCGGGCCAACGACCTGGTTCCGGATAACTGTCCCCAAAAAAATTGGAGATGCGGCAGTGAATCGTTGTGAGAAATGCAGCTTCAGGGCAAGGTACGACAAGCACCCCCGCTCCATTCTGGGCCGTATGTGGAAGTGGCATATCGGCTGGTGCCCAGGGTGGAAATCCTATTTGAAATCCCTACCAGATGAAAAGCGCAAGCGGGTGACTGAGCAATACGGTTAGGCTCCACCCCCTCTTCAGAACTAAACTACCCTCGTCTGTAAGACGAGGGGTTTCCAACATCCCCGATAGGGACACTAAGCGCAATGCTCCTTTAGCATTTTCTTGTGCGCCCGATCCTCCACTGATCACGTGACGTGATAAGTTCTTGTTTACAAATGGTGCCGTTTTCTGTCACCATACACAAACCGTAACTCATTCAGAAGAGTATTGCCGTGGCAAACCTGGGTAATATGAAAAGGAGCTAGGATCGGTGTAAGGGAAAAAACAGATTGGCAAAAGAGAACATCCCAAAAGAGGGAATCCGCAATCGAGAGAGAAGAATGAAGACACTCTGGATGATGCTTGTGGTTGTTTTAGGATTTTTCGGCATAACCCAACAAGCATGGGCGACTAAAGCATATGTGACGGACTCCTTTGAAATTACACTCCGCACGGGTCCCAGCAACGAAAATTTTTTTACCCTTCAGACTAGGGGAAGGTCGGGGGTGATCAGCCATTCCGCGACCGGAGTCCGGGCAAACCCCGCTCTGACAGGTTTCTATTGTGGTATCTTGTGTTGTTAGTTTGTTTATGTTGTGAGTGTTTTGACTCTTCATTTCATTCCTATTATTCCCCTGTCCCATTGTCTTGTTGTCTTTGTGAGATGGTATAAGAGTCCTTCTCATTCCTCTTATTCCCAGGGTCACACAGATACTCTATCTTTGAGCCATTTTCTCTGACCAGGAGAAGATGGTTATGGAAAAGCCGTTTGGCTTTTACTGCGGTGATGTCTTTGAACCCAGCCCAAGGCACAAGAATCAGACTGCGTGCAGGAAAGTCCCATGTCAGAGAGCCAAGAGAGCGGCATGGCAAAGACACAAAATGAAAACGGATGCGGATTATCGGTCACCCAGAAGCTGAACCAGAAGCAATGGGCCGAATCCCATCCGGGATATTGGACTCAATACCGCAAGAGAAACCCCCAGAAAGCGGAAAGAAACCGTATTCTTCAAGCGCTTCGGAATCGACGGGCCAGATCTCCAGGGTCAAGCGCAAGGATGGAAGAATCTCTGATTGCAAAGGTGGACCCGTTAGAAGGGTGCATCGAATCGTGATAATCCGGTGGTCGGTCCTCACAAGATGGAGGAGCGGCCATGATCATCAAGAAAGTCATCGATCCTCACCGAATCAGAACCCTCCAGGGCGGATTCAGCTATATATCTCACCGTTTCCTCACGGATGGCTTTCTGGCCTCTCTCAGCCAAAAAGAGATCCTGTTGTACTTCTTCCTTGTGCTGGCCTCCGATCGCCATGGTCTGTCTTTTTACTCCTATGATGCGATTTGCTCTTTCCTGCAGCTTTCCGTGGATCAGTACGTTGAGGCCAGAGACGGCCTGATTAAGAAGGATCTGATTGCCGTTGACGGGACCCTCTTCCAGGTGCTCGAACTCCCCAGTCGACCTGCAGATTTACAGCAACGGCCGATCTTGCCGTCAAGCGATATATTCCCGTACGGTAATCTCTTGCTTATTTTGCCATTCACTCAGGCCGGTTGTTCCCGAACGGGAACAATCGCACGGTTCTCAAAAGCACCCAAGCTGCAGAAGACTTTCTGAGCTCCGGATTTCATGCCGCCATTTTGTGCAAAAAATTAGCGGCATTAACGCCCATATTCCTCTTGAGAAGTGAAGCTCCGCGCTGTCCCACCTTGGCCGGACAGCGTATCACAGCGCAATTGAAAGATCTTGACAATCTGGTCTGGTCTGGTCAGACTGTAAGGCACGGAGGTGATCCATATGCATGTCACCAATATTTCAGACGCCAAGACCCATCTCTCAGCCCTCATAGAGAAGGTTGTGGCCGGGGAAGAAGTGATCATTGGTAAGGCCGGCAAGCCCGTTGCCAAACTGGTCCGGTATGAACGCAGCACAGAACCGCGACGTCCGGGCGCTCTCAAGGGAAAAATAAAAATTGAAAAGGATTTCGATGAACTGCCTGAAGATATTGCCGAAGCCTTCGGGGTGACAAAACCATGAATCTATTGTTGGATACACACGTACTTCTGTGGTGGCTGGATGCTTCTCCGTCGTTATCAGACATCGCCAGGAAGAAGATATCCGATGTCCGCAACATTGCTTTCGTCAGTGCCGCAGTCATCTGGGAGATCCGGATAAAACAAGGTCTGGGCAAGCTTAAGATCCCCGCCAGTTTCCGCCAGGTATTGGAGCGGCAACCTTTTGAAATGATTCCAATCACTGTGGACCATGCTCACGCTGTTGGAAATCTGCCCTCTCACCATCGCGACCCCTTTGACAGAATGCTCATCGCACAGGCAACGGTAGAGGGCCTCACCATTGTTACCCATGACAGCGTGTTTCACCAATATCGAATACCGATCATTGAGGCTTGAGTCTGCCTCCTGGGACTTCCTCACCCGCAGAAATGGCCGTGAAAATTCATGACAAGAAAAATTAAATACGCTCTCCTATCGAGGGATAGGCGTGACCGCGAACAAAGCTGACCGAAAAAGAGCACGTAGAAAAGAAAAACTAAAAGAAAAGAGACAGAGGTCTGTTCGTTCCGGACAGATTGAAAAGGCCGAGTTTTTCTTCTTGGAAGCGCTGCGGAGCGAAGAGCAGGGCAACCCTGAAAAGGCGCTCCATCAAATGGAGAAGGCTGTTCAGCGAGATCCAAAAGACGAAGAGTACCTTTTTGAACTGGGCCGTCTCGGGCATACCGCCGGAAGGCAGGACATCGAATTCAAAGTGCTTCTGCGGCTCCAGGAGATGGAAGCCCTCGATCTCCAGGGGACCTTGTCTTTGTGCAGCCTTCTCACGAGCGCACGCCAGTATACTCAAGCCCTAAATCTCATTGATGCCACTCTTCGCTTTCTTCCTCGGATCAGGGTAAAAAACAAGAAAACGCTTCTCAGGTCTTTCGAGCACCAGAAGCTCTACTGCGAGGCCATGATCGCAAAAGAGAAGAAGCCGGTCAAGTCGCAGCCAAGGGTTGAAGAACCCGCCGTTAGACACACCCCTGCAGAAAAGGAGGTCCTGCCAAAGGCCGTCATCAGCTCTCCTCCCCCTGAAATTCAGATTCATGTGGAAGTCGACCCTTCCCCCCTCGAGCATGCCGTGACAGAGGGGAGATGGGCATCACAGGAGGATTACGAACTTGCCCTAGACGGGTATCGAATCCGGTTCAGCGAGGCTTTTGAAAATCTGATCTGCATCAGCCGGCTTCAGGGAGTCCGTTCATTCTGGTACCAGGAGGAAACGGTCAGAAAGGTGATGAAAAGCTTCCGGGGCCGCGCCCTCTTGGCCGATGAAGTCGGTCTCGGCAAGACGGTTGAGGCGCTCATGATCCTCAAAGAGTACATTTTGAGGGGCCTGGTCAAATCCGCTCTCATCCTTGTCCCTTCGCCTCTGGTCAGCCAGTGGAGCGAAGAGTTGGCCTCGAAATTCCAGCTCAACTTCTTCTCTACAGAAGAAACGGCTTTTCGTTCGGGCGAACCGTCTTTCTGGCATCGGCCCTACGTGCTGGCTTCCATCAACGTGGCAAAATCGCCAAAGAACTTCCCTCTGGTCACACAAAAGGAATGGGATCTGGTGATTGTGGATGAAGCCCATCACCTGAAAAACCGCAACACCCTCAACTGGAAGATCGTGAACAGTCTGAAAAAGCGATTCCTCCTTCTACTCACCGCGACTCCAGTGGAAAACAATCTCATGGAGCTTCATAATCTGGTCACTCTCCTAAAGCCTGGTCAGTTGAAGACCGCCGCTGAATTCAAACGGGAGTTCATGACATCCGGGGACCCTACAGACCCCCGCAATCGAGAGGGTCTCAAGGAACTTCTGGCCGAGATCATGGTCCGAAATACCCGGGCACTGGCCAAGATCGGGATCCCACCAAGATTCGCTCAAACGGTGAAGGTGGAGAGTCTCGATTCGGAAAAGGCGCTCTATGAGAAGATCTCCGGCCTTGTCAGGATGATCAAAAGGGACGACGGAGCATCCAGAAGGCTGCTGCTCCAGAATCTCCTCGAAGAAGCCGGTTCTTCGCCCCGTGCCGTTGCGTTGAGCCTTTCCCGGCTGCTTGAAAAAAGCGAAGACCTCTCTCGGTATGAAAAGGAGATGCGCGACGCTTATGATCTCTGCCGTTCTCTGGAGGATAATAGCAAGCACCGGGTCCTCTTGAAATTGATCGAGAGCTCCAGGGACAAGATGATCGTGTTCGTGAAATACCTCGGCACCCTGCAACACATTGCTGAGTTCCTGGAGCGGCAGCAAATCCCTTACGCCCTTTTTCATGGCAGGATGAACAGCCACGAAAAGGACGAACAAATCGGGCGGTTCAAGGGGAAGGCGGGAATCCTGGTGGCAACGGAGATCGGAGGTGAAGGCAGAAATCTTCAGTTCTGCAACCAGATGGTCAACTATGATCTCCCGTGGAATCCTATGAGGATTGAACAGCGCATCGGCCGCATCCACAGGATCGGACAGGAAAAGGAGGTCATGATATACAACCTGTGTGCTGATGGAACCATCGAGGGAAAGATATTGGACATCCTGGACAAGAAGATCAACATGTTTGAAATGGTGATCGGCGAGATCGACATGGTCCTGGGCAGGATCATGGGAGAGCAGGATTTTTCCGATATGATCTTTGATATTTGGGTCAACTCTCCGACAGAGGAGATGGTCGAAAAAGGCTTTTCCCAACTGGCCACAAAGCTGAAACGGGCAAAGACAGGCTATGAGAGCACAAAAGCCCTGGACGAGAAGCTCTTTGGAGCAAACTTTGAACTCTGAGACCATCGCAATGCCTGTTTTCTTTGCGCGGCGTTTCCTTGAAAGGCAAGGGGCTGTGGTCGAGGCGAGCTTGATAGGCTTCGATGCCCTTCTCCCTCAAGAACTTGCAGAGAGACTTGAACTCCCGGACTATGTGCGCATCAAGGACGGAGTGCCCGCTGAAAGCGAAGGGGCCTACGGGATTAACTACGGTTCGCCTTTGCTGGAAAAGATGGTCGACCTGACTTGCAGCCCTCTTCCTCTGGCTTCATGTCAGCTTTCTTTTCATTATTTGAAAAGCCAGGGCTTTGATCGCCTGATCCAGGATCAATTCAGTTTTCGCAAGTCCCTTTGCGGGGTGATATCCACGGCGCCCATCAAAACAGATTATCTTGTCCTCGCCTGCCGCTATGTGGCTCGAAGCGATGAACAGAAAGAGGGGCTCATCTCCTTTTTCTTCCATTTTGATACCGGTGCCTTTATTCCGCGAGGAATGGATATCTCTGCCAACGCTGCCACAGAAACTGCCCCTCTGCCTGAGTCTTCAAAGGACACCACCAAGTGGAACAGGATCATCAAGGCCGTCTCACGGGAGTCACAGGGCCTGATAGCAGCAGAGATTCGGGATTTTAAAGACAGCATGAACAGGAGACTCAGAAGGGATGTAAACAATCTCGAAGAGTATTATGAGACTCTGAAGAAGGAGATGGAATTAAGCCTCGGAAGGGCCGGCCTCTCGAACCGCCTGGTTCAAGACCGAAAGGAAAAGATCGCCTTGGTCCCTGAAGAGCTTGCCAAAAAGAAAGAAGATCTCCTTATGAAATACAGCATCCGGGTGAAGGTGATCCCTTGTGCTGCTCTTTTCATCCGGACCCCGGCGGTCAGGATCCTCTGTGACGTCCATATAGGGAGGGAGAAGCGACCGATTTCCCTGACCTATAATCCTGTGACCAAGGCCCTAGATCCTTTTGCCTGCGAAGGCTGCGGCAGCAGCACCGCGATCGTCTCCTTCTGTGCCCGCCATCATGCGCTCTGTTCGCGTTGCGACGCAAAATGCCCTGTGTGCCGTTCTTAGAAACGGCGGATCCTTTCTCTGTCTCTTTGAGAACTCCGACCCGGAGCATCCGCATATTTAAACTCAAAACCAAACCGTCTGCCTGCAGCCATCACCGACCCCTTCAGGCGGAAGATAAACATCCACAACATCATGGACTGGCTTTATCCTTGACTCACAAGGGTGAATCCCGTATAGTCCGAATCCGAAAAAGGGATTTCTTATCTAATAAAAGGAGCTTTCATATGGCAGAAAAAGGTTTAAGCAAGCCGGTAAAGTTGAAAAAGGATCTAGCTGAATTTTTAGGCGCAACGGAATTACCTCGCACAGAGATAACTCAAAAGATCTGGGAATATGTTAAGTCGAAAAAGCTACAGACAAAAACCCAAAATGGAAAACCTGAAAATGCAGGCAAATTCATTGTGGCAGATGAAAAACTATTGCCAATATTTAAGAATACAAAAGTTACTAGTAAGGCAGGAAAACTTACCGATCTTTCCGGAATACAACTTGGTCAAACTATCGACATGATGCAAATGGCATCCGTTGTTAGTGCAAATATCGAGGCCTAGTTAGAATTCAAGCGCCTGGGACAAAGAAAAGATTCCTACTTCTTGAAATCCGGTCTTCGCTTTTCCAGGAACGCGGTGATGCCTTCCTTCGCGGCGTCAGTACAAGCGATCTCGGCAGACCCCTTGTAGCCGATTTCAAGGGCTTCCGCGAAGGTGGCCGCTGCCGCCCCTGCCTTGATGGTCTTCATGGTGATGGCGACCGCTTCTTTGCTCAGCACCTGCTTTCCCGCCACGGGAGGATCAGGAATCGTGAACTCCGGAATCTCTATTTTCCCATCCGGAATTCTCTTCATCTTCCCCTGGAGGTTCTTGACTTCATCCACTGCCGCCTTGATGAGCTCAGGAATATCGTCCACGAGCTTTGCCACCATGCCGATCTCCAGGGCTTCCTTGGCATTGATCGGCCTGGCCACGCAAATCATCTCATGGAAGAGCTTCGCTCCCTGGGGCCACTTGCGGTAGGGAACAATGCACCCGCCAATTCCCGGGAGAATCCCGAGTGTGATTTCAGGGAACTGGAAGAAGGCGCTTTTGGTGGCCACCATGCCGTGGCAGCGAAGCGCAACCTCGAAACCCCCGCCCAGTGCCATGCCATTGATCGCGGCCACGATGGGCTTCTTGATCTTGTCCATGAAAAGCTGAACTTCGGCACAGTCCTTCGCATACTGAGCCGCTGCATTGAAGTTGCCGAGGGTTTGCGGGAATTTCCCGATGTCCGCACCGGCCGAGAAGGCTCTGTTCCCGTAACCTGTAATGACAAACCCTTTAACGGCCGGATCGTCCGCAACCTTCTTGAGAACGCCCAAAATCTCGTTGTTGATCTCGTCGCTGATCGCATTGAGGGCCTCAGGTCGCCTCAGGGTGATCACGACAACGCCGTCGATCTCATCGACCAGAAGGAATCGATTGAAATCCTGGTAGAACGAAAAAGACTTTTTCGGCTGCGGATAACCGGGCCTGTCTTCTTCGAATTTCTTCATGATCCGGTTGACCTCAGTGTCCCCCAGGTCTCTCATGATGTCGAGCGGGCCTTTCTTGAAGCCGAGTGCGATCTGGCACCCATAGTTCAGGTCGCCATGTGTTCCGATCCCCCGGTCAATGATGTCGAAGGACTGGGAAAAGAGGATCCCGAGCATCCGATCCCTCACCTTCTTTTTGATGTCCTCAGGCACATCCACTTTGGATCCGGGGCGCTTTGTGAGCCACCGGTCCACGGATTGGAAAGATGGGAGCCGGTTTATAGTGAGACCCTTCTTCCATCTGGAGCGTGTTGGTTTCGGTGATGATCGGATTGCCGTTGGCCATGTTCAAAACAAAGAAAGGGCCCCCGCCTACAAACTCTTCAGTCACCTTGTCAATCTGGCTCGCCGTGGCGTCGGGCAGGAGATAGGCGGCATCGTTGCACCAGTTGTCAAAGACCCTGTCCAGCATGAAGCAGATGACGTTGTCCGTGATGATAGGCACCTTCCCTGTCTGGCCGAAGAACCAGAAAAGATAGTCCACCGTCTTCTGACTCGACTTCTGCCACCGAATCACCTCCACGGGCAGGGAGCGCCACGCGGGAGCGAAGAAGTGGGTGATGGTCGTTCTCTCCGGTATTTTCATCTTGTTGAAAATCCTGTCCGCAGGGATGGAACTCGTGTTCGAAGTGATGATCGTTTCAGGACGAACGATGTTTTCCACCGTCTCAAAGATCTTCTGCTTGAGAGGAATGTTTTCTGTGGCCGCTTCGATCACCAAGTCGCAGTTCTTGATCTGGTTGTAGTCCATGGTGTAGACGATGTTTGCGAGGACCTCCTTGGCCTTGTCCTCTTTCATCTTCTTGTTCTCCACCGCCTTCTTCGAATAACCCTCGAACCGCTTTTGTGCATTCTTGAGCGGTTCCTCCACCACATCCACGAGATAGAGTTTGATGTTCGGGAGCGCCGTCTTGATGTAGTAGCCGATGTCAGGGCCGATGGTTCCAGCGCCGATCATGGCCACTTCCTTCGGCATGGGACGGGAAGGTTTGATGAACAGCGGGTTGTGCCCGGTGGGATAGAGTTTGTTCTCCTGATCCATAGTTTGTTCTCCTTGTATAAGTGAACTGCTGTCGGCTTGAGCCGACAGCTTGAGGGACAAAAGGGCAGAGTCGCAAAGGCACAAAGTTATTTCACTCTTTGTGTTGTTTTCTGCTCTGTGCCTATGTGCCTTTGCAACTTTGTGCCTGCATCGTACCGATCGTCAATTACGCTCGCATGGATCTGCGGAGTTCTTCTGTCGCCGCAGTGTCCACCATCAGAGTACCGGTGTCGATGACCACGCCGTAATCTTGTCTCGCTTTCTCCAGGCTCACATATCCCTGGATCACATCATCCTGCACCATCTCCGGGTCCCGTTCCAGCGGATCTCCGTATCCCCCTCCGCCTGCAGCGTCCATAATGATCACGTCACCCGGTTTCATCCGAGTCAGTCCAAAAGGATTTCCAGGCTGGCCGCTGACCAGGAACTGGGCTTTTGCTCCGTGCTTGCCGCCGAACAGGCCTTCCGGAGGGTACCGGTATCTTCCGGACTGGATTCCAAGATTCACCGGCGGCATGGGAGCATACTCGTCATCGGGAATTCTGAAAACGACCCGGCGGCCCAAGCCCCCTTTCATCTTGCCGGCGCCTCCCGAGTCGGTGAGGAGTTCTCGTTTTTCCACAATGAGAGGGGTATCGCTTTCGAATATTTCCACAGGGGTGTTCGCACCATTGGCCGGAAATATGGACACATAGTGACCATCCGCACCGGAACTCGCACCCATGCCCCCCCCTCTAATGATCACGGAATGCCAGGGCTTCCCGTCCTTCCTTCTCCCGTAGAAAACATTCATCGTTGCCGGCGTGCCTCCGCTTGCCGCGAGCACCTGATTGGGAACCGCCTTGGCCAGAGCCCGGTAGATGATCTCGGTCATGAAGTGGCCGATCTGCATGCGCGCTGCCACAGCCGCAGGAAACTTGCAGTTCACCACCGTTCCTTCCGGTATGTTCAACGTAATGGGTCTCGCGCAACCGTCGTTGTTGGGGATATACGGGTCAAACATGCTCTTCACGGCCATGTGGACATAGGCATAGGTGAAGTTGTAGACCACGTTTCCTCCCCAGTCCACCTGAGGAGAAGATCCTTCCAGGTCGACGATGACGTCACTTCCCTTCACCTCGATGGCAGCCTTGATGACGATGTCTGCGCGGCCTTCCATCTGTTCCACTATACCCTCTGCTCGATAAATGCCGTCCGGCGTCTTCCCTATAGCCTCTCTCATGCTCTTTTCTGTTCGGCCGATGACCTCGTCCGCCAGGTCATCCAGGTTCTCCAGATGGTTATCTTCGAGCATCTGGACTATTTTCTCGGCACACACATGGTTGGCCGCGATCTGAGATCGGATGTCCCCGATCACCTCGTCGGGTGTCCGCACGTTCCACCGGATCATGTCCAGAACCGACTCATTGAGCACGCCGGCATCATAGAGCTTGACCAAGGGGATGAACAAACCTTCTTCAAAGACCTCGTGATTGTCTGAAGAAACACGACCGCCAATATCCGAATGATGGAACACACACGCCGTGAAGGCTACAATCTTTCCCTTGTAAAAGATGGGGCTCATGATGCACACATCATTGAGATGCCCGGCCAGAGCCCAGGGATCGTTGGTGATGAAAACATCGCCGGGCTTGTAGCTGGTCGAGGGAAGTTTATTCACAAGGTTCTTGATCCCAAGAGCCATTGCTCCGGACTGCCCCGGCGTGGCAAAGGTGCCCTGTGCCAGCTCCCGGCCTTTGCGGTCCGTAAACATGCACGTGTAATCGTGAGCGTCCCTCAAGAGGCTCGAAAACGCGGTCCTCGCCACCGTGCTGTCTGCCTCGTCCACCACGGAGATCAATCTGCGCCAGAGTATTTCAAGGGTTATGGGGTCAAACTTCCTAGCCATACATTCCTCCGTCTATGGGAACGGTGCAGGATGCGCGGTGCAAGGTGCACGGTACACGGGAAACCTTCCCTCTTCCTTGCGCCCTGAACCCTGCGCCATATACCTTTATTTGGCCTTGCGTGTTGCTCTCTTTACCTTTCCTTTTGGGCTTTGAGCTTTGCGCTTTGAAATTTTGACTTTGGGCTTGGGTTTTGCACTCTTCGCCTTTGACTTCGCGGCCGGCAACTTTCGCTTCGCAGCCTGACCCTTTGTTTTGGCAGGTTTGGCTTTGCGCTTTATTTCTCGAAGCTTGGGTTTCGCTGCTATTGTCTTTGGGTTGAAGGCTTTTGTCTGAGTCTTTTCGCCCTGCACCCTGCGCCGTGTACCGTGCACCGTCTTGCGTGCGCCGTGCACCGCGCGCAAATCCACCCAGAGAAATCCATACTCATCGACAGCGACTGTCGTGTCCTCTCCGACGATCAATGTGGACTCCTTTTCTTCAATAATCGCGGGGCCCTTGAACTTCGCACTCGGGAAAAGCTTGTATCGGTCGTATACCGTGTAGGAAATAAAATCCTTTGCGATCCCTGAATAGGCAGGGCGCCGGCCTTTGACCGCCGCCTTGAGCGACTGGCCTTTCTTCTCGAGCTTGGAGAACTTAAAAAGCCTTTCGGGAAGACTTGCTCTCACTTTGAAGTTGATGAATTCCACTACGGAATCAGGATAGGTTCTTCCGTAGAGCTTCTCATAAATCTGATCAAACCTCTTCCTGATTCCATCCCTCTTCAGCCTGGTGAAATCTTTTTCAGGAAGGGGCACGTTGGTCTCGGATCCCTGTCCCACAAACCGCATGTCCAGGGATCTCTCAAATCGAACCGCTTCGTCCTTGCCGGCTTTTTTGAGAGTTTTCTCTCCATCCGCTTCCAGTTCCCAAAAGATCTTTTCGATTTCTATAAAATTCGCATCCGCCAGGGACACCTTGTGGCTCCTCACAAGATCAAACGCTCTGGGCGCCGTGAAAAAGCCGAGAGCGGATCCGACCCCCGCATTGGGCGGAACGATGAGCCTTGGGGCACCCAGTTTTTTGGCAAGGCCATAAGCATGAACCGGCCCTGCACCGCCGAACGCAGCAACCGTGACGATCTTGGGGTTCCCGCCCTTTTCTGCAATGTGCGTTTTGGCGGCAGCCGCCATGGTCTCATTGATGAGATCATGAATTCCCCAGATGGCCTGGATAAAGGTGACGCCCAGCGGCTTGGCAATCTTCTCCATCACGCCCCGCCTTGCAGCCTCCTTGTCGAGCTTCATCTCGCCGCCGAGGAAGTAGTTCTCATCGAGGTATCCAAGCAGAAGATCAGCATCGGTCACGCAGGGATCTTGTCCTCCCCTCGCATAGCAGATCGGACCAGGGTCTGCGCTTGAACTTTCAGGCCCCACCTGAAGCGTTCCCAATTTGCTCGCCTTGGCAATGCTCCCGCCGCCCGCTCCGATCTCCATCAAGTCCACCACAGGCACCTGGATGGTGAGGCCGCTCCCCTTCATGAACCGCTGGACCCGTCCCACCTCGAACGTGGGCACGACACCCGCCACTCCCCGCTGAATCAGGCAGGACTTGGCTGTGGTGCCGCCCATGTCAAAGCAAAACATGTCCGGTAGGTTGAACATCTTGCCGTAATATTGGCCTGCAATGACTGCGGCGGTCGGCCCAGACTCGATGATTCTCACGGGATACTGGGCAGCCGTATCCACCGAAGTAATGCCACCGCTGGAAAGCATGATAAAAAGCTTGCCCTTGCACCCGATAGACTCCAGCCTGCCGGAGAGCTTGGCAAGATAGCTTCCGGTCAAGGGTTTGACATAGGCATTGGTGACCGTGGTGCTCGTCCGTTCGTATTCCCGGATCTGAGGAAGCACGTGATAGGAGATGGAGATGGAGACATGGGGCGCCTCCTTTTCAATGATCTCCTTGATCATCAGCTCGTGGGCCGGGTTTTCAAAAGAGTTGAGGAGGCAAACCGCAATCGATTCCACCCCCATGCTCACAAGGGACCGCACCACCTGCTTCGCTTCTTCCGGGTCCAGGGGTTTCAGGATGGTCCCGTCGCTGCGGATCCTTTCGTCCACTTCCAGACGGTACTGACGCGGGACCAGGGGTTTCGGATATTCCGAAAAGATGTCATACGGGGCATACCGGATCTCTCGACCGAGCTCCAGGACATCCCTGAAGCCCTTGGTGGTAATGAGTCCCGTTCTTGCGCCCTTCCTCTCGATGATGGAGTTGATGACCAGGGTCGTGCCATGAATCACTTCATCCATCTTCTCCACAAAACCGGGAACTTTAACCTCCAGCTCCCGGATCCCCTGCTCCACGGCATCCGACGGGTCTTTGGGAGTGGTGAGGCACTTGTTGATCGTCAATTCACCGGTTTGATCATTGAGCAACACAAAGTCGGTAAAGGTTCCGCCGATATCGCAGCCTAAGCGGAAATATTTCTCAGCCATAAATAGCTCCACGTCTGCAAGTCTTAGTATGCTGTTTAATCAGTTCCCCCTCCCCTTGCCCCTCCCACCAGGGGAGGGGAATTGGGGTGGAGTAGAGGAACGTTTAGATTTGAACTTTGACATTCCTTTGGCTTTTGAACTTTGAACTTTAAGTTTATTTTTTCTCCTTCTCCTTTATCGCCTTGAGCACCCGTTCCGGGGTCATGGGCAGTTCTTTGATCCTCACCCCGATCGCGTCGTACAGGGCGTTCGCGATCGCAGGGGCGGAAGGCACAAGGCCAGGTTCTCCGATTCCTTTGGCTCCGAAAGGACCGGCCTCATCATTGGTCTCGATGATGACCGCCTCAATGGGAATCACGTCCTTGGCGGTGAGCATCTTGTAGTCTCTGAAGTTCGGGTTCATCACCTCACCCTTTTCAAGGATCAGGCGCTCGGTTAGCGCGTAGCCGACACCCATGGCAGTTCCGCCGTAGACCTGTCCCTCCAGAAGCATGGGGTTGATGGCCCGGCCTACATCGTGGGCCGCCACGTATTTGAGGATCTTGATTTTTCCCGTCTCTTTATCCACCTGGATTTCCACACCATGAGCACCGTAAGCGTAGGCCTTGGAGAGATTTCCCTTAAATTCCCTGTCCAGGTTTTCGTTGTCCGGATCATAGAAGGCCTCGGCCATGATCATGGTCCCGTCCTTCTCGTAATGAGCACCTCGCAGAATTTTCGAGAGGGCAATCTTCTTTTCTGGTTCCTTGACGGAATAAACCATCCTCTCTTTGATCGTGAGGTTCTTGGGATCAGTGTCCAGCTTGATCTCGTGCTTGTTCCCCTGCTTGTCTTTCCACCGATCCACAAATCCCGCAGCGATATTGAGGATCCTCTCCTTGACCCTCCTGGCAGCCAAGACCGCGGAGTTTCCCGCCACGAACGTGGTCCGGCTTGCGTGAGCGCCCACATCCCAGGGACAAACGTCCGTGTCCCTGTCAAGGATGTTCACATCTTCACAAAGGACTCCCATCTCCTCGGCAACCATCTGGGCGATGACCGTATCCGCGCCCTGACCCATGTCCGTGGATCCGGTGAACACGTCCACAGCGCCGAAGTCATCTACCTTCACAATGGTGCCGCAACCATCGGACTTGTAGACTCTCGCGCCACCGCCCACATGGATAAGGCAGGCCATGCCGATGCCCCTTCCCTCAACTTTCGGCCCCTTCTTCTTGTTTGCCCAGTCGAGCCGCTTGGACACTTCCTGGATGCACTCCTTGAGACCGCACGTCGTTATCTTGAAACGCTGCGGGGTGACCTCGCCCGGCTCATTGGCATTGCGCATCCTGAACTCCAGGGGATCGATCCCTGAGGCTTCAGCCAGCTGCTCCATGTTGGATTCAATGGCAAACGTGGCCTGAGGGTTCCCGTAGCCTCGCATGGCCTGGGACCAGGTATTGTTGGTGTAAACGCATTTCGCCTCGTAACGGACATTGGGAACCTTGTAGAGAGACGATATGGGCATCATCATGACGGAGGGAGTCGTCGCTCCCCAGGAGGTGTAGGCGCCGTTGTCCAGAATCATGGAGATGTCCCTGAAGGTGAGCTTTCCCTCCTTGTCACACCCCTGGGCAATCTGGACAATCGCAGGCTGCCTTGTGGACGTGTAACGGAACTCCTCCTCCCTGGTCTTCTGGATCTTGACCGGCTTTCGAGTCACGTAGGCGAGCAGGATGGCGATGTACTCAAAACCATAGGTATCCAGCTTGCTGCCGAACCCGCCGCCGATAGTGGGCTTGATGATCCTGACTTTGGCATCCGGAAGCCCCATCACCTTCAACGCGTCCTTGTAGTCCCTCTGGGCAAGGGAAGGAATCTGGGTGTTCCGATACGTGGTGAGGTTGTTCCGGAGGTCAAAATCCGCAATGATGCCCTCTGTCCCCAGGCAGCAGTGGGTGACCCAGGTCACCTCGAACCGATCCTCCGCCACAAAGGCCGAGTTCTTCCTGGCTTCTTCCACGTCCCCTGCCACGAGCTTCCAGGGGATTTTCAGGATATTGCCCTTGTTCTCCTCATGAATCAGCGGAGCGTCCGGCTTCATCGCCTCGATCGGATCAAAAACACCCGGAAGAGCCTCATACTCCACCTCGATGAGATGGAGTGCTTCTTCCGCGATCTCCGGATCAATCGCCGCCACGGCCGCGAGCTCATCCCTGTAGGATCTCACTTTGCCGGACTTCAGGACCGGCTGGTCCTTGATGAATCCATAGCGAATCTGAGGAACATCTTCCGCTGTGATGACCGCTCGCACCCCCAGAAGCTTCTTCGCCTTCGAGGTGTCAATGCGAACGATTCTGGCGTGAGGATATTTGCTCCGGAGGATCTTGCCGTAAAGCATTCCAGGCACTTTCAGGTCCTGGATATAAGCGGCCCTCCCGGTAACTTTGTCAACGGCATCTCTCTTCGGAATTCTCTTTCCAACACTGCTCAATGTCTCCATGGTGACCTCCGTCATTCTCTATTCCGCCTTTCTCGGTCTCATCTCACCCTTGGTGGTGATGGCATGGCTTGCCGCTTTGACCGCATCGATAATCTGGACATAGCCCGTGCAGCGGCAGAAGTTGCCTGCCAGGGCATGGCGGATTTCATCTTCCGTTGGGTTGGGGTTTTCATCCAGAAGGGCCTTGGCCGACATGATCATGCCCGGCGTGCAATATCCGCACTGAACCGCCCCTTGCTCAATGAAGGCGGTCTGCAGAGGATGGAGCTCGCCCGAGCCTTTGGCCAGGCCCTCGATGGTTGTCACGGAGGCTCCGTCGATTTCCACGGCCGGGAAAAGACACGCATTCACTGCTTTCCCGTTCACCAGCACCGTGCAGGCTCCGCATTCCCCGCTTCCACAGCCGTATTTGGTTCCGGTCATCTCCAGCTCTTCCCTGAGCAGCTCAAGGAGTGTCCAGAAGGGGTCAACCTCCATCTCCATTCTGTTTCCGTTCAACACAAAAGAAATCTCCTTCTTCATCGGATCTCCTCCTATCTTGCTCTTTCCATGGCGAGGCGTGCCATTCGCGGGACAAGGACTTCCACCATTTCCCTGCGATACCAAGCCTCTCCGCGAATACTGTCTCTCGCCTTGCACTCCTCAGCCGCGGCCTTCCCTGCCTTGTGGAGGACTTCCTCCGTGACCTTCTGGCCTTTGAGAATCGCCTCTCCATTTCTGGCGCGCATGGGGGTGGGAGCCAAAACGCCCAGGCCGATTCTCGCTGCGGTGCAGGTGGTCATGTCCTCGGCAAGGGACATCAGGACAGCCACTCCTAGGAGGGGCAGCTCCATGGCTTCCCGTCGCGTATGTTTCACATACGCGGCTCCTGTGCGCGGAGGAAGTTTTGGAATCACGAATTCGAGAAGAATCTCGCCGGGTTCCAGCAGGGTCTGCCCCGGACCGATGTAGAGGTCTTCAAGGGCCATACTCCTTTCCCCTTTTTGGCCCCCGGATCCGAACCTGAGCCCCGAGGGTGATCAACGGAATAGCACCATCGGCCGAAGGGACCGCATTCACGATGTTGCCGCCGATGGTTGCTACATTCCTGATCTGCACGGAACCGATATTGGTCACCGCGTCGATGAGAATTGGGAACTCTTTCCGGATGACGGGAGAGAGCTCCAGCATCCGGTGGGTCGCCAGAGCGCCGATCCGCAGCTCACCATCCTTGTAGGTGATCTGATCAAGGCCCTGGACTCGCCTCAGGGAGACCAGGTAATGAGGGGTGATCTTCCCCTCCTTGATCTTGACCATCACATCCGTCCCTCCCGCAATGAATTTCGCCCTCTCTCCACGGCTGACCAGGAGGGAAATGGCCTCGTCAATGGTTGAAGGCATCAGGTATTCAAACTTGCTCACGGTTCTTCTCCTTTACAAAAAGATTCAGTGACTGGCATCCGCTCAAAACTTGGTCGCGCGCTTCGGTAATGACGAAAGCTTATCAAATCCGAAATCCGAATATCGAAATCCGAAACAAATCCAAAATTCAAATTTTCAAAACACCAAGAACTCGGTGAAACCGGAGCAGTCCGGGTCTGTTTCTGTCATTTGAATTTTGGTCATTTGAAATTGTTTCGAATTTCGTGCTTAGGATTTCGTGCTTTGCCTTTTAAAATTCTCGGTTATCAAAAACCCTCTTGCTTTTCCTTTCTGATCTTGGCAAAGCCCCGTAGTCCACGATCTCCACGCCGGCACTCACCAGGATTTGTTTCTTGACTTCCTCGCCGACTTTCTTGCTCAGCTCCGGATCCTTTTCCTTGTCGACCCGCTGATCTCGCTCCACCTTGATGGTCATGTAGTCTTTCCCATCCTCTTTTCGGTCGATGATGATCTGGTACTCGCTTCCAATCCCCGGCATCCCGGACAGGATGTGGTCAATCTGCCCGGGGTAGATGTTCACCGCCCGGAAGATGATCATGTCATCGGACCGGCCCAGCAGCCGGTCATGCCTCGGAAGAATGGACCCGCACGGACACTTCCCTGAAATGAGTCTTGTGAGGTCCCGGGTTCTGTAACGGATCAGCGGAGCAGCTTCTTTCCTGAGGGTGGTCACCACCATCTCACCGATCTCTCCTTCAGGAACAGGCTTAAGCGTCTCAGGATCCAGGATCTCCAGGATGTAGTAGTCCGCCCAGTAATGAATCCCTGTGTGATAAATGCAATCCAGCCCTGTTCCTGGACCATAAAGCTCAGTCATCCCGGGGATGTCAAATAAGTGCTCCAGGTTGAGGATTTCCTTGATTCGGTTTTTCATGGCATCGCTTGACCTTTCAGAGCCGAAGATCATTTTCTTGAGATGAATCTGATCCTTGATGCCCCGTTTGTGGACCTCCTCGGCCATGAGAAGGCCCATGGACGCCGTACAGCACATAGCTGTAGTCTTCATATCGACCAGGAACTGGCACTGCATGTCGACATTCCCGGGACCTGCAGGAATGGCCATGGCGCCGAAACGTTCGCATCCCAGCTGGAAGCCCACCCCTGCGGTCCAGACGCCATACCCAACCGCAATCTGAACCCTGTCTTCCTGCGTCAGACCTGCCATTTCGTAACAGCGGGCAAAAAAGTTGGCCCAGTCATTAATGTCTTTCTGGGTGTAAGCGAGGACCTTCCTCTTCCCGGTCGTTCCAGAGGAGGCGTGAATCCTCACCACCTTCTCAAAGGGAACTGAAAGAAGGGGGAAAGGATAACCCTCCTGGAGATCCTTGGATGTGGTAAAAGGGAGTTTTTGAAGGTCTTTGAGGCTACGGATATCCTTGGGCTTCATACCCGCTTCATCCAGTCTTTTCCGATAAGCTGGCGATCCCCGATAGGCATGGTTCACTGTCCATTTCAGGCCTTTCAGTTGAAGATCCGCCAGTTCCTTTTTCGTCTTGATATTAGGCATGAAACTTTTTGACATGCTGGTCGCCGCCTCCTTGTCCATCAAACTCGTCCGTATGAACGCCTTGTCATTTTACAAGGTTCGAAAGAACCAGAACAGTCCAATAGGGCGAAAGCATCAAGATCGCCATCGAGATAAGGTAAGCGGGAATATAATACATGCTTCCCCGGAACACCGTCCCCAAAGGGATGTCCTTTGCCATTCCCGCAACAATATAACAACAGATGCCGATGGGCGGCATGATGGCCCCCATGGTGGTGACGATGCAGACCACCTGGCCGAACCAGATCGGGTCATAGCCCATGGCCATGACGAGAGGGAAAAAGATAGGCAGCGAAATCAGGAGAAAGGCAAGGGCGTCCATCACGCATCCACCGATGATATAGCATATCAGGACGATCCACAGGAGAACCCAGTTCGGCAGATCCAGGGTGCTGATCCAGGATGCTGCTTCAAAAGGCAATCGCGTGAGGGCAAGAAATCGTCCGAAGATGGTGGCCCCCGCTACAATCATAAAGACCAGGCACGAGATGCGGAGGGTGTCCGAAATGGATGCGATGAACCCTTTCCAGGTGAGCTTTTTCCTGATCAAGCAAATCGCGAGACCGAGAGCACAGCTTGCTGCCGCCGCCTCAGTTGCTGTCACCACGCCGGTAAAAAGCGCATACATGATAATGGCAAAGAGAATCAGGATATCGATAATCTCGGGAAGGGCCTTCATTCTTTCTCGCCACGTGCTCTTGGGACCTTTTGGCCCCCACTCCGGATGGCGAAAACAGATGTAGAACACGGTTGCTGCGATGAGCACCGTGAGAATGGCACTGGGGATGACATTTCCGAAAAAGAGCTTGCCGATCGATTGTCCTGTGTACAGACCGTAGACCACCAGAACAATGCTGGGAGGGATCAGGACGCCGAGCGTGGCGCCCGCAGCGACCGACCCGGCATTCAGCATAGGATGGTATTTGTACTTTTTCATTTCCGGGATGGCGACGCTGCTCATCGTGGCTGCCGTCGCCGTATTCGATCCGCTGATGGCGGAAAAAGCCGCACACGCCATGATGGTTGTAATGGCCAGTCCGCCCTTGTAATGACCAAACCAGCGGTAGGTCGCGTAGTAGAGGCTATTGTTATAGCCTCCATAGTGCACAAACTCCCCTACCAGAATAAACATAGGGATCACGGTGAGGCCGTAGTTTGAGAAAATGTTCCAAAGGTCAGGGCCGATCATTCCAAGGGCCGCCTTGAAAGACGTCACATACGTCACCCCCAGAAAACCGACCAGCATCATGGTAAAGGCTGCGGGGATCCTGAGCAGGAACAACACCGCGAACATGACAAAAATACCGATGACTCCAACAATGGGCCCGCTCATGATGCTGGGTTACCTCCTTTCTTCAGCAGTGCACTGAGAAAATCCATAATGAGGGTCAGGCAGAGGAAAGCAAAGCCCAGGGCCACACAGTAGATAAAGGGATAGTAGGCAATCTTCAGAGTCTCAGACACCTCCCCCGAGGCAGCGATCCTCATGCCCCACCTAAAAATGACCCAAGAGATGATCGCAAAGAACAGGACTCCCATGAGGTAACTAATCCCGTCGAGGATTCTCTTCCTCCCTTCAGAAAAGGTCTCTGTCAGGATATCCACGACAATGTGGCTTTTCCTCCTCTGGGTGTAGCCCAGAGCAAACGCTGTGACCACGGCCCCCAGGAAAGAGACGAGTTCATAGGCTCCGCGGTAGGGCATGCCGAAGATTCTCAAGCACACATTCCCTGTCGCCAGCGTCATGAGGGCCAGAACAGCCACTCCACCCAGAAAAAGAAAGGCCTTATCGAACAGGTTCCGAATTTTTTCCAAGATTTCCATCCACTGTTCCTCTTCCCACGGTCACCCGCTCTCCCCCTCACCTATCCCCTTCGTCCCTCGCAAGCGCGATCTTCGAGAGAGGAGGGGATAGGGGGATGGGGATGCTTGAGCAGGAGATCCGTTGCGCCGTTACTTGAACTCCTTCTCGTGCTTGTCCTTCAGAGCGAGCGCGTCTTTGACAATTTGATCGCCCGGCAGCCCCGCTGCAGTCACCCTCTTCACGTAATCAGAAATAATGGGCGCCAGTATTTTGGGGATTTCTGCTTTCTCGTTGGCCGGGAGTTCAAAGATTTGGAGGTTGTATTTCTCTTTGGACCATTTCACCGCCTCCAGCACATGGTTGTCCACATACGTGCCGGTCCACAGGGCCTGCTCGGTCCGCATATCATCGAAAACCTTCTTCACATCCGCAGGCAAGGATTCCCATTTCTGCTTGTTCATGACCACGGCAAAGGTCACCACCCACAGGTTGGCGATGGTGGCGTTGGGGGTGTAGGCTGCGTAGTTGAAGTCCTTGAGCACTTCCATGGAAGAGACGTGGCCTTTGACCACCCCCTTCTGGAGCGCTTCCGGGGTGTCGGACTGGGGCATGGCGACGGGTATTCCGCCCAGGAGCTTGATGATGTCCGCCTGGGTTCCTCCGACTCTCAGCTCCATTCCCTTCATATCTGCAAGGGTTTTGACCGGGGTCTTGGTCATGATGTTCGCAGGCGGACAGGTGAAAAGTGTTATGATTTTGACCTGCTCAAATTCCTTAGGTTTGTACTTGTCGATGAGGTCGTAAAGGGCCATGCTGGCCGCCCGTGCGTTTGAAAACCCGAGCGGTAGATCAATCGCTTCGGAGACGGGAAACCGACCCGGCTGATAGCTCATGGCAAAGTTGCCGATGTCCGCCGTCCCTGCTATGACCCCGTCGAAAATGTTCTTGGCAGGCAGCAGGGTTCCGCCCGGGAAGGTTTGCACTTTCACTTTTCCTTTGGTTCTGTCTCCCACCTCTTTGGCCCATCGCTCCATCTGAACGCACGGGAAAGTGGGTGCAGGCGGGAAGTTGGCATAGGTGAGCTTGATTTCCTGTCCAAATGTGACCGGCGGTGATACAACTGCAAACAACGTTGCAACGAAGAATCCAACCATCAAAAGCGCTATCTTTCGTGTCATCTGAACACCTCCTTATGGGTTAAAGGCTTGGTTCATCCGTCCCCGACCGTAAACTGCTCTTTCCCTCACCTCCTTTCTCATCATAGCAAGTTGAAAATTGTCCATTGTCAGTTGTCCTTGGTCAGTTGTTGCATTTAACAATCAGAATCCTTGAGCCACAACTCCAACAAGGTCTCCGATGCAAAGACGCCCCGGACGACTGACCACTGACAACGGACGTGTTAGAAAATGCTGGGTTCCTTGTGTTCTCCGAAAACCTGCCGGAACACATTGGCCATCTCGCCGACCGTTGCATAGGCCTTACAGCAGTCCACCAGATAGGGCATCACGTTCTTTTTCTCTGAAGCGGCCTTTTCAAGGGCCTTCAGAGTTTCCTTGACCGCCTTGTTGTCCCTGGTCCGCTTGAGTTCTTTGAGCCGTGCGATTTGCTCCTGCGCCCACGACTCATTGTGTTCATGGAGTTCCACCTCCATGTCCACACCCTCCGTGTATTTGTTGACTCCCACCTTGATAACTTTTCCTTCCTGGAGCCTTTTCTCGTACTCGTAGGCTTGACGGGCCACCTCTCTCTGGACGTACCCTGAGGCAACCGCCTTGACCATGCCGCCTATTTTTTCCACCTTTTCCATTTCTTCGAGAATTTTCCCTTCCATTTCCTTTGTCAGGGTCTCGATGAAATAGGAGCCGGCTAACGGGTCCACGGTGTCTCTCAGGCCGATCTCGTCCATGAGAATCTGGAACGTCCTGAGGGAAAGGAGCGCCGCCCTTTCCGTGGGAATCGTGTAGGCTTCATCAAAAGAGCAAAGGGCCGTGGTCTGTGCCCCTGAAAGGGCGGCTGCAAGGGCATAGTAAGCGCCTCTCATAATGTTGTTCTCAGGCTGCTGCTTGGTCATGCCTGAGCCGCCTCCTCCGAAGATGCCCCTCAGAAAGAGGGCTTTCTTGTCCTGCACCCCGTATCGTTCCCTGAGGAGTTTGGCCCAGAGCTTTCTGGCCGCTCTGAACTTGGCCACGGTTTCCCAGAGGTTGCCGAAGATATTGAGGTTGAACGTGAATCCTCCCACGCATTCCTCGGCCGTGTACCCCCGCTTCACCACTTCATCGATGTAGGCAAAGGCGATCTCAAAGGCGTAGGAGATCTCCTGGACCGGCGTGCACCCGGACTCCCGGATGTGATAGCCGCACACGGACACCGGGTTGCACCTGGGGAGTTCCTTCATCGAATACTCAATGGTGTCTCCGATCAGTCGCACCGCAGGCTCTACCGGGTAGATCCACGCGCCTCTTCCCACCATCTCCTTGAGGATGTCGTTCTGGGGCGTGGCAGAGATCTCCTCTTTTTTATATCCGAATTTCTCCGCCACCGATTGATACATGGCGAGCATGATGGAAGCAACGGCATTGATGGTCAGCCCCGATCCGATCTTGTTCAACTTGATATCTTTGAAGGCGATCTCAAAATCCTGCAAAGAGTCGACCGCCATGCCGACTCGGCCCACCTCCCCCTCGGCTATAGGGTCGTCGGAGTCATACCCCATCTGCGTGGGAAGATCAAAAGCCACATTGAGGCCTGTCTGGCCATGAGCAATCATCAGTTTGAAACGCTCATTGGTCTGCTGGGGAGTTCCGAATCCCGTGTACTGGCGAGTGGTCCAGTTTCGGCTCCTGAAGCCCAGGGGATGAATGCTTCGCGTAAAAGGGAATTCCCCTGGCTCTCCCAGATCCTTCGTGTAATCAAAGCCCACCCTTTCAAGGTCCGCAGGCGTGTAAACGGGCTTCACCTTGATCCCGGACTGGAGAATCACTTCCTTAATGGCATCCTTTTCGTCTTTATTGTATGTGGCGACACCCATGGCAACCCTCTTTCATTTAACATTGGGCATTGGTCATTTAACATTTATCATTTAACAATGCTCAAGGCCCAACGTTCGATTTCAAATGTTCAATATTCAATGTTCGATGCTAAATGCTCAATGATCAATGTCTCACGTTCCCCTTGATGAACTGGCTGATCTCCTCAAACCGCGTCCCTCCGGGGAAGACACCCTTGACGCCGAGACCCTGCAAGACAGGAACATCCTTGCCGGGAATAACCCCCCCCACGACAACAAGAACGTCGCCTATATCCTCTTTCTTGACCAGGTCCATCAGCTTTCGGCAGATCGGGATATGAGCTCCCGACATGATCGAAAGGCCGATGACGTCCACGCCTTCCTGGACCGCCTGCTTGACAATGCTTGGCACAGTCTGATGAAGACCCGTATAAATCACTTCCATCCCAGCTTCTTTGAGGGCAAGGGCAACGACCTTCGCTCCTCGATCATGGCCGTCCAGCCCCGGCTTTGCCAAAAGAACTCTGATTTTTCTCTCCGTCATCATAGGACCCTAGCTCCCTGATCTTTTACAGTTCATTCGGTCTGTCTTCCAGTGCTTTCAAAACAATCCGCTTTCCCCTTGCAATGTGCTCCTTCACCAGTTTCTCCACCCGGTTGACATCCCTCTGCCTGATAGCCTCCAGCATGTTTCGGTGGTCTTCATTGCTCATCTTGGCCATGTTGTCCATCTTCAAGAGAATTCTTCTGAAACGGTAGATCTGGTCCCGAAGATCGTTGATCAGCTTGATCAACTTGGGGCTCCGGCTGAGGGCATAGAAAAAATTGTGAAACTCCGTATTGATCCTCGGGAGTTCCTCAAACCGGCCTTTTGCCAGGCACATCTGGAACTCCCCGATCTTCTCCTCCAGCGGAATCAGGTCCTCTTCTTGGTGATTAAGAGCCGCCAGCCTCGCCGCGTAGCTTTCCAGAACGCACCGTATTCCGAAGGTCTCCTCGATGTCTTCCCGGCTCAAATGAACGACCGTGAATCCGCCGTGAGGAAGCTTGCGGAGAAGGCTCTCCCTTTCCAGCTTGTGAATGGCTTCCCTCACCGGAGTTCTGCTGATATCCAGAACCCCGGCGATGCGGCTCTCCACCAGGCGGTCCCCAGGCGCCACATCCCCTCGAATGATCGCCTGCCTCAGGTTCTCGAACACATGGTCCCCGAGAGATTTCCTGTCGGGAATGGCCCCCAGTGGGGTCAGGTCCGGCTCTCTCATCTCTATTTCTTTTCTTGCGGCCATGGCATCAGAGCCCGGCCCAACGAGCAATGTTGGGCAGGAGAACTTCGTGAGTTCCTCCTCCATAGAGAAGGAAACGGTTGTCCCTGTAATAGCGCTGAGCACTGTACTCCATAGAATAACCGTAGGCGCCGAATATCCGGGTGGCATAATCGCCGGCTTTGCATGCCGCCTCGGTAGCAAAATATTTCGCCATGGTCGCTTCGGGAAGACACGGGATCTTATCATCGACCAAATGCGTGGCTCTGTAAGTGAGAAGCTTTGCCGCCTGCAGATCAACGTACAGCTCTGCAACCTTGGCCTGAATGAGTTGATAGCTGCTGATCGTCTTCCCAAACGCCATTCGTTCGTGAGCATACTGGATGCAGTCGTGAAGCGCCGCCCGGACAAGTCCAATGCCCAGCGCAGCCGTCATACTCCTGATCTCTGCGAGGATGGACAAGAGATTGTCCGTACCCTGGCCGTCCGGGCACAGTTTGTGATGAAGGGGAATCCTCACCTCGGTCAGGGCCAGTTCACAGATAGGCGTTGTCCTTGTGCCCAGGAGGTTGAACGGTTTGCTCACGGAAACCCCGGGCGTATCCCTCGGCACAAAGAAGAAATTGAGCCCTCTCAGCTTCTTTGCAGGATCGGTCTGGCACAGGACCGTGTAGAAAGAGGCGACAGGACCATTGGTCACCCAGGTCTTCAACCCGTTCAGAACATACCCGTCAGCCGTCTTGGTCGCCAGAGTGCTCACATTTCCAAGATCCCCTCCTGCCTCCGGCTCTGTCAGGCAAAAGCAGGCGATCTTCTCGCCTCTCATGGCAGGCAGAAAATACTTCTCATGCATTTCAGGGGTTCCATAGTGGAAGAGAAAGTTTGTCCCCATCAGGCACTGCATGGCGGTGGTGGCCGCAGCGCTCACCAGGCCTCGGGCGAGCTCTTCACAGATGATGCAGTAGAGCGTGGTGTTTCCGCCTGATCCCCCTTTGTCTTTGGGGTATCGGATTCCAAACACACCCATCCTGCCCATCTCCTGGAATATTTCCATGGGAAACTCGCCCTTCTCGTCGATCTCTTGAGCTTTGGGAACAAGCTCATTGTCCACAAAATTGGCCATCGTCTTTCTAATCAACTGCTCCGCATTCGACCTCATTTCGTATCCCCTCCAAAGACCAGTCGCTCCTCTAAGCTTTCTTGAATTGTTGGATCATCTCCGGGACCACTTCATGGAGATCTCCCACAATCCCCCAGTCGGCGACCTGAAAGATGGGCGCCCGAGGGTCTTTGTTGACGGCGATGATGTACCTGGCGTTCATCATTCCGGCCCTGTGCTGGATCGCGCCGGAAATCCCGCAGGCGATATACACCTCAGGCCTTACGGATTGCCCTGTCTGCCCGACCTGGCGGTCCGGCGGAATCCAGCCCTCTTCCACAGCAACCCTGGTTCCCGCCAGCTCTCCACCTAGAGCAGAGGCCAGTTCTTCCAGGATTTTGAATCCCCCGGCATCTCCCACCCCCCTGCCCCCGGCCACAATCACCTTCGCCTCAGACAGGTTGGCCCTCTTCTTTCTTTCTTTGACCAGTTCAAGAACTCTTGTTCCGATTTCATCTTCCGTGAGGGAAGCCTCCTGTTTGATTACCTTTCCCTTTGCGCCGGGCTTTCGGGCGGCTTCCATCACTCCAGGACGCACGGTCGCCATCTGGGGACGCGAGTATCGGTTGGCGATGGTGGCCATGACGTTGCCCCCAAAGGCCGGCCTGGTCTGGAGTAAAATCCCCTCTGCGGGATCGATGCTCAGCTCCGTGCAGTCTGCCGTGAGTCCCACTTCCACCCGGCGGGAGACTCTGGGAGCCAAGTCCCGGCCCACATGAGTCGCGCCCATGAGCAGGATATTGGGCTTGTATTTTTTCACCAGGTCTTCAATCGCCTTGGTGTAGGAATTGGTTCGAAAATCCTTCAGCCCCTTGTGCTCCACCAGATAAACCGTCTCTGCCCCGTACTCCATGAGAGTCCCGGCCAGGCCTGCGACTCCGTCGCCCAGAAGCAAGGCGGCCACGCTCTGGTTGAGGGCCGCTCCCAGTTCCTGGGCCTTTCCGAGAAGCTCCAGAGAGACTTTGTTCAGCTGGGCTTCTCTTTGCTCCGCAAAAACCCAGACCCCTTTCCGGTCGCTGAAATCAGGGATCTCCCTCGGCTTCACGTCTGTCTGCAGCGCTTTCTCCTTGCACACCTGGAGGCACGCTCCGCAGGAGGTGCAGCGATCTTGAACCTGGGCCTTTCCCTCCTTCATTTCAACGGCACCATAGGGACACTCTCTCACACAGCGCTTGCAACCACTGCAAAGATCCCCTTCCACCCAAACGGTCATTGGTCACTCTCCTCTTTCTCAATTCGCAATTCCTGAATTCCGAATGTTCAGAGCAATTTCTTCTCTTTCAGCTTCCCGGCCAACGTTTTCACCGCCGTCTTCGCATCCCCCTGGATCATCTCGATCTGCCGCTGAAGCTTGGGGGCAAAGGTCTTGATGACATGAGTCAAGGATCCTTCGAGACCGATATCCCGAGTCTGAACGCCTATGTCTGCTGCATTCCAGATCTTGATGGGAGCCTTTTCCCTGCAGGCATCGATCAGGCGATTCACCAGGGGATACCGGGGAGTATTCATCTCGCCGATGACGGTGAGGAGAGCCGGAAGATCACATTCCACCCTCTCAAACCCGTCCTCGAGTCGCCTCTTGACCACAAGGCTCTTCTCCTTGATCTCCTCGATGCCGAACACGTAAGTCACCTGCGGAATCTTGAGATAGTCCGCCACCTGGGGACCGATCTGTGCTGTGTCCCCGTCAATGGCCTGGCGGCCGCACAGGATCACGTCAAAGGCGCCTATCGTTTCAACGGCCTTCCCTAGAGTAGACGAAGTCGCCCAGGTGTCTGCGCCGGCAAAAGCCCTGTCCGTCAAAAGGATTCCCTCGTCGGCGCCCATGCCCATGGCCTCGGACACCGCGTCAATGGCCTGGGGAGGTCCCATGGACAGGACAGTCACTTTACCTCCGGCAACCTCTTTCAGGCGAGCTGCTGCTTCCAGCGCATGGCGATCGTCCGGGTTGATGATGCTCTCAATGCCCTCTCGGATCAGGTTCCCTGTTTTGGGGTCCAGCTTGACCTCGGCCGTGTTGGGAACCTGCTTCACAAGTACGATGATCTTCATCCGCGTTTCTCCTCTGAGACTTAGATAACCTTTTTCTCCTTGAGACGGGCCAGGTCCGCATCAGAGTAACCCAGAAGCTTTCCGTAAATCTGCTGGTTGTGCTCTCCAAACCTGGGCGGGAACGACATCTGGCGATGGATTTCCTCCAGGTAGGGGGTCATGGTGGGAGGAGGAGCCAGAGTGAGTTTCAATCCTGTCTTTGGATCCGTGGAGTAAACGAGCCTTCGCTCCACAAGGGGATCCACCACCACTTCGGGGATTGTCTTGATCTTGCTGATGGGAAGGGTGATGCGATTGAACAGGGCAATCAGCTCATCGGTGGTCTGCTTCTCCGTAATCGCATTGATCGCCTTGTTGAGGTTCTCAACATCTTTGATCCTCCCCGCATTCTTTTCGTACTCCGGCTTGTCCAGCGATTTGAACATCTCCTCGCTCACCAAGGACTTCCATTGCCGGTCGTTGCCGACGGCGACGTACGCAAAGCCGTCTTTGGTCCTGTAAACGGAGACCGGGCAGAAGAACTCATGGGTATTGCCTCTCCGTGTGATCTTTTTCTTGAGCGTGGCCGTCATGGTGATCGGCACGGTGAGCCAGGACACAGAGGATTCAAACATGGAGATATTAATGCAGGAGCCTTCACCCGTCGCCTGCCGCTTATAGAGCGCTTTCATGACCTCCCCGTAGCCGTGGACGCTGGTCCCCATGTCCGGAAGGGGAATGCCGAGCACCTGCGGATCTCCCTTGGCCTCGCCGGTCACTTCCATGAGACCTGATCTTGCCTGCAGAATGGGATCATAGGCCGCCTCGTTGCTGTCGGGCCCAAACCCGGTCAACCCCAGCCAGATCATGTCCGGCTTCAAGGCTTTCATGGTTTCATAATCAATGCCCAGCTTCTTGTAGTTCCTGGGAAGCTGGTTGGTCGCAAAAATGTCGACCTTGAGCGTCTTGATGAGGCCGTGAAAGATCTTCAGCCCTTCCGGATCCGCCAAATCAAGGCTGAGCGCCTTTTTACCTGCATTGATGCACAGGAAGTAGGCATACATCCGATCCTCTTTAAGGACGTTCTCTCCGATGAGCCGGTTGGGATCCCCGTAAACTGGGTGTTCGAGTTTGTAGACCTGCATCCCGTCCTGGGCCAGTCTGAAGGTCAAATAGGGCAACACAGTTGCTTGTTCCAGGGATAACACGGTGATGTTCTTGAATACATCCATGGGAGTCCTCCGACAAAAGAAAAGGGTTGATGAGAGAAGGGTAAATCCTCGCCAATGGGGTCGAGGGAAGAAAGCCAAGGATCAATGTGGCGTAGCTACATATTAGTTACATGGCAGCTTTTTGTATACGGTATACACGTGACGCCGTCAAGAGGTTTTTTCTGGCGTTTTTCCCTTTTTCTTCTGATAAATTTCTACAGCCCGATTGTGCTCAGCCAGGGTTTTGGAAAAGTGGTGGGATCCGTCATTCCTGGAAACAAAATACAGGTAATCGGTCTTGGCAGGATCAACCACCGCTTTTATGGATTCAAGGCCGGGGTTTGCGATAGGCCCGGGAGTCAGGCCGGAAATGACATACGTGTTGTAGGGTGTCTTTTGGGCCAAGTCCTTTTTTTTCAGGTCGCCGTCAAAGTTTTCTATGCCGTAGATGACAGTCGGGTCGCTCTCGAGGCGCATGCCCAGTCTGAGGCGGTTCAAAAACACGGAGGCGATGAGCGGTCGTTCTTCCGGCCGGCCTGTTTCCTTTTCGACAATGGAAGCAAGCGTTACCACTTCCTCGAACTTCATTCCCATCCCTTGCGTTTTCTCCATGAGGGGTGCTGCCACTTGCCGGAAGCGCTTAACCATCGTGTCGATGATGGCCAAGGTCGGCGTTCCCCTGCTGAAATGATAGGTGTCAGGGAAGAGATATCCTTCAAGGTTGGGACCTGAGATTCCGTGCTGTCTCAGCAGCGCTTTGTCTTCAGTGAGTTCCAAAAACCGTTTTCTGTCTGCAAGGCTTTTGGCCGCTAGTACATCGGCAATCTGATCCCTGGTGAATCCTTCCGGGATCGTGACAGGGTGGAGGATGACGAGACCTTTTCTGAGGATCTCCAGCAGTTGGACCGGAGGCATGGTCGGACGGAGGGAATACTCCCCTGCCCGGATCTCCTTGCCGAATCCCTTCACTCTCGTCCACAGGACAAAAAGGGTTTTGTTTGTAATGAGCCCTCTTTTTTCAAGATCGCCGGCCACCTCCTTGAGAGAGGAGCCCTCTTTCACAATGAAAACCTGCTCCGCCCCCTCCTTGTCCGCAGGGCTCAGGAGGAAAAGACCAAAACCGAAAGAGAGAAACACGACCACAAGGAAGAAAAGACCGATGCAGATGAAAACGAGTCTAGTTCGCGTGATGTTCACCATGGTCGCTATCCCTCTTTGGCGTCACTCTAGCCTTCGAGATAACGTTAGTCAACCCTTCGGCCACCCCGGCACGGGGCATGCTCGGGGTTGACCCTGAGCGCCGTCGAAGAGTCAACCAAAGAAGGCTTGTTCAGGCTCTTGACAGGGAGACCCTAGATACCTTACAGTGACCCTTCATGTCCGCCGGCCCGGTTTTCACCCGCGCCTGTGCGGACACTAAGAAACCTTCACAAGGATTTCGGTTAAAGACTTGAACCATGTCATCAGATTCTCAACTCACTAGAACACGCAACATCGGGATCATCGCCCACATCGATGCCGGAAAGACGACCATCACTGAGCGGATTCTTTACTACACCGGCCGTGTGCACAAGATGGGAGAAGTCCATGATGGAGAAGCCACCATGGACTGGATGCTCGATGAAAAGGAAAGGGGCATCACCATCACCTCGGCCGTGACGTCCTGTAACTGGCGCAACCATACCATCAATATCATCGACACTCCCGGCCACGTGGATTTCACCATCGAAGTGGAAAGATCCCTGAGGGTTCTCGATGGTGCGATCGGCGTCTTTTGCGCGGTTGGCGGCGTCGAACCGCAATCCGAGACGGTCTGGCATCAGGCGGACCGATACAAGGTTCCGAAGATCGCTTACATCAACAAGATGGATCGCATCGGAGCGGACTTCTTCCGGGCTGTTCAGATGATCAAGGACCGCCTTGGAGCCAATCCTCTGCTTCTTCAGTTGCCTTGGGGTTCGGAGGATCGCTTTCGTGGGGTCATTGACCTTCTCAGAATGCAGGCCATCGAGTGGCAGGATGAAACCCTGGGGGCTGCTTTCAGGGAACAGCCGATTCCAGAGGATCTTATGGAGGAAGCGACGAAGTATCATGAAATGCTTGTGGAGACACTGGCGGATAAAGACGATGGCATCATGAGCAAATACCTCGCAGAAGAAGAAATTGACCTGCCCGAACTGAGACGCGCCATCCGTTCAGCAACCGTCGACCTGAAACTCGTTCCCATTCTATGCGGGGCGGCCCTCCGAAACAAGGGAATACAGCCGCTTCTCGACGCGATCACAGACTATCTTCCGGCTCCGACCGACATCCCGCCCATCGTCGGGCAGGTGCCGGACACTTCCGATATCGACTCCAGGTCCGCCACTGCCAAGGGCCCCTTTTCCGCTCTTGCGTTCAAGGTGCAAATGGACCAGGGGAGAAAACTTACGTATATCCGCATCTATTCAGGCACGGTCAAGGCCGGGGATACGATCTTCAACCCGGGGCGAAAGGTCAAGGAAAAGCTCGCCCGGCTTCTGAAGATGCACGCCAACAAAAGGGAGCGGATCGAAGAGGCTTCCGCCGGCGACATCCTGGCGGTCATGGGCCTGAAGGTCTCCACAACGGGCGACACGCTTTGCAGCGAAGATCACCCCATCCTGCTGGAGCCCATGAGTTTCAACACTCCGGTGATCTCCGTGGCGGTAGAGCCGAAAGGCCTTCAGGACCACGACAAGCTCCTCGACGCTCTGGCTAAGCTCTCGGATGAAGATCCGACTTTCAAGTACCGGATTGATGATGAAACAGGCCAGACGGTGATTTCAGGGATGGGGGAACTTCACCTCGAGATTATCGTGAACCGCCTGAGACGAGAGTTCTTTGTGGACACCAATCAGGGCAAGCCCCAGGTCGTTTACAGAGAAGCCCTTTCGAAAAGGGTCGAACACGAAGAGGTCTTTCAGAGAGAACTGGCCGGTCAGCAGCACTTTGCCGGCGTCAAAATCGAACTGATCCCCCTGCCCCGTGGGACCGGCAACCGCGTCGCGGACCGCTGCCGGAATCCCAACCTGACCGAGGAGTTCATGAACGCGATCAAGGAGGGCCTTGAGGAGGCGACAAGCACCGGCGTCCTCCTGGGATATCCGGTCATCGATGTGGAAGCCGCGGTGTTGGATGTCAAGATCCATGAGCTTCACTCCGACGCCATGGCCTTTCGGGTCGCTGCCTCTATGGCTTTCCGAAACGCGTGTCTCCAGGCAGATCCGATTCTGCTTGAACCGATCATGAAAGCGGAGATTCTGATTCCCGAAGAATTCCTGGGAGAGGTCATCGGCGACCTCAATGCAAGGGGGGGCAAGATCGAACAGATCACCAGCAAGGGCCCGGTTCAGGTGCTGACCGCCAGCGTTCCTCTTTCCAAGATGTTCGGATACTCTACAGCCCTGCGTTCCGTCTCCCAGGGTCGAGGAACGTTCACCATGCAGTTCAGCCACTATGACAAGACCTGACGCAGGCCTTCGGCCGCAACCGAATCATTTAGCATTGCTCATTGTTCCAAAACCAATGATCCATCTTCAGCGCGTAATTTTGATGGGTTCGTAAGAAGCCGTCACTCCGGTTCCCGGCTTTCGCCGGAATGACGGAGAAAAGGCTTTTTGGACATCTTACGAGTCTATCACTATTGAGTAACCAATCATCAAGGTGAAATGCTCCATCGCCCCGTCGGCCCGGCAAAAACGCTTACCATGCTGATTCTATGGGGATATTTTCTGTCTTGACAAGCCCGACGGCCGTAAACTATATTGCCGTTTCATCCGTCTAAAAGGCATAAAGATATTTTTGTCGGCTAAGATAGGAAGTTCATTTCAATGAAGGAGGCAAAGGATCATATGAAAAAGGGATTTCTGGCGTTGACTCTGGTGCTTTTTGCCGGCCTTATGTTTCTGAGCGTCGGCGTTCTCACCGCTGCTGATGTTGCCGACGATATCATGATTGAGAACAAGTACAAAGACGACAAAAAAGGCCCTGTTAAGCTCTCGCACAAGAAGCACTCTGTGGATTACAAGGTTGCCTGTACCGAGTGCCACCATGAGTACAAGGACGGGAAAAATGTCTGGAACGACAAGATGCCCGTGAAAAAATGTTCAGCGTGCCATGACCCGGAGAAGAAGCAAGGGAACGCGGACAAGCTTCAGCTTGCCTATCACAAGAACTGCCAGACCTGCCACAAAGAGCTCAAGGGCAAGGAAGCTCCCTGGAAAAAATGCGCGGACTGCCACGCTGAAAAGAAGTGATCCTGCCTGACACGAAACGGAAGAGGCCGCTTGCATGAGCGGCCTCTTTTTTTTCCAAAAGAAAACGCCGCTTTCCCATTACAGGAGCGGCGTTCTTATCGCTACGGGACAGAAACCTAGACTTCCGTGACCGTGATGGCTTCCTGGTCGCAGACCTCTACGCAGCTCTCGCAGCCAAGGCATTCTTCGGCGTTGACTGCAACGGATTTACCTTCCTGCATTTCATAAACATCTACAGGACAGACCTCCACGCATTCCTCGCATCCTTCACACTTGTCGTGATCCACTGTGACTTCGTAAGGCATCTGACTTTCCCTCCTCTGTATATTATTCTGAAAAAAACATTTAGATGGTCTGGGGCGAAAACGCCAAACGTCTAACAAAGGAAATCAGACGTGTCAAGCTTTTTTGCACCTCTGATCGGTTGAACCTGTCCGCGGCCTTCAATAGAGGGCTACCGAATTATGGTGAAACGCTCTTGAACCGCAGAATGCCGAACAAGGAATATCGAATGTCGAAGTGAATACTTCATCCTTCTGCGGTTCCTTGTTCGACATTCGACATTCTATGTTTTCAACCAGTTCCAGCCAAGGAACAAATGTCCCCTGTGTCAAGTGCATGCAGCGCTCACAACTAAGCCCCACCCTCACGCGGCGGCCTCCTCTTTGACCGACACGGCAATCTTGTAAAGCACGGTGAGGACAAAAAACCCTGCCGCCCAAACTCCCAGAGTGATGATGACTTCCAGGAAAGTCGGCCAGTACTCGAACACCCTATCAAAGGGATTGGGAATAAACCCGCCGATGACAAGACCCAGTCCCTTGTCGATCCAGGTGGAGATAAAAACCGATATGCAGCCCAGAATCAGGGTGTTTTCATTTCTCCTGCTCGCCGGCACAATCAGCAACAGCAGGGCGAGAATGGCGAAGCCGGCGGCGGTCCACATAAAGGGAACCAGCTTCGAGTGGCCCTCAAGGCCGGAGAACAGATACACAATGGGATGCATGTGCCCAGGAATCTGGCTGTAAAAGGCGGTGAAGATCTCCAGGAGGAAGAAGAAAACATTCAAAATCATGGCATAGGTGACGATGACGGCGAGCGTTCTAATTTGCTCCTTGCCAGGGTCAAACTTGGTGAACCGTCTCACGATGAAGCACAGGAGGATGAGGATGGCCGGGCCGGAACAGAAAGCAGAGGACAGAAAGCGAGCCGCCATGATGGCCGTCAGCCAGTAGTGCCTGCCCGGAAGCCCGGCGTACAGAAACGCGGTGACCGTGTGGATGCTGAAGGCCCAGGGAATGGAAAGATAAATCAGCGGGGTGACCCATGCCGGATAGTGGATGCCCTTGCGCTCCGAGCTGAGGACATTCCAGCCGATCACGATGTTGAGAAAGAGATACACATTGAGCACGATCATGTCCCAGAAGAGAATGGAAGTGGGATTGGGATAAATGATCACGTTCAGAAGCCGGGGAAGGTTTCCGAGGTCCACCATGATGAAGAGAAGGCACATGGTGATCGCTGCCACCGCCAGGAACTCGCCCAGGATCGTCACCCGGCCGAAGGCCTTGTAGTCATGGAGGTAATAGGGCAGAACGACCATGACCCCGGATGCGGCAACGCCGACGAGATAGGTGAACTGGCCGATATAGAATCCCCACGACACGTCCCGGCTCATGCCCGTAATTTTCAACCCTTCCTGGAACTGATACAGGTAAACCAGGAAGCCTGTGCCGATGAAGCCAAGGAGCACGATCAGCCAACCCCAGTAAATCGGACTGCCCTTCAGTGCTTTGTCCAGCATAATGACCTCATATCATGTAATAAACATTGGGCCCGGTGCCCAGTTCAGGTTTCCGTCGCATCGAGTATCGGGAACGAAGTGCCTTTCGGATGTCGGAGTCGGGGACATCCAGGTCGCCGAAGACCATGGCATTCGGCTTGATCTTGTTCGCCGCTTCGACGCAGGCGGGCATCTGCCCCTTGGCCAGCCGCTCCGCACAGAACTGGCATTTTTCCACAACGCCCTTGGATCGCGTGGGAATCTCAGGGTTCGCGGGGAAGTTCGGGTTCAGCGCCTTGGACGCGAGCCGCGGGTCTCCCCAGTTGAAGCTTCTTGCGCCGTAGGGGCAGGCGGCCATGCAGAACCGGCACCCGATGCACCGGTGCATGTCCATCATGACGATGCCGTCTTCCCTCTTCCACGTGGCTTTGGTGGGGCAAGCCCTGCAGCAGGGAGGATTGGTGCAGTGATTGCAGAGGAGCAGAAAGTTCTTCCTTTTGAATTTATCCCCGAGGTACTCGTTCTCCTGGCCGGGAAAAGAATGGTCATAGGTTTCTTTCCAGAGCCACTTGAGTTCCTCCTTGGCGTTTCCGATGTTGGGCACATTGTAGTAGGTGTGACAGGCCTGGATGCACTTGCTCATGATCTCCTCATCCAGAAGGGTCACATCCAGCGCCATGCCCCATTTCTTCCCCGCTATCTTGGTGGCTTGCTGGATCGCCGCTTCGGCCTGTCCCGGCGCGAGCAGTTGAAAAGCGGTCTTCCCGCCAAGCCCCAGGAGGGCTGACAATCCGGTGATCTTGAGAAACTGTCTTCTGTCCATGGCCATCATCCGTTCTCCTTGGGCGCAATATGGCAATCCCAGCAATAGGGGGCGACCGCCATATAGTTATGGCACTGATCACAGAACTTGCTCTTGTTGGAATGGCAGTCCATGCAGGTGTTCTGAAGGCTCTTGTTGTACATCTTCCCGCTGGTGCTCTTGTAGGTGCGTGAATCGTCGCGCACCACTTCCTGCCGCCATTCGTCCAGCATTTTCATGTGCTCGGTTTTCATGAAGGCTTTGGGCTCGACGCACTCCTTGGCCTGCTTCGCCTTGTCCGTGAGCACAGGATCCGGCTCCTTTGCAGCCCGTCCCACGTTGTAGAACACCGGGAACAAAAACAACAAAAGGCCGATCACAATGCCCGTGACGATTTTCCCTCGATCATACATCCTCTTCTTCCTCCATTCCCGGGAGAGGATCTCCTCTCAGGTTCGTTTCCCGCTCCTTCTCCCCTTCCAGAATTAAGGCATTTCCTACGAGTTCATGGACTCCGGTGACCCCCATACCGGGAACCCAGTAGTCCAGCGCGGTCGGCAGAGCCGCCCGATCAATTGCGCAGACGCACGCGACCATGTTCACCCCGTGTTTCTCATGCACATACTTGACGGCGTTGGCCCTAGGCAAGCCTCCCCGGAGCCTCAATTCCATATTCTCACCCGCGTTCAACCCTGAACCGCTTCCGCAGCAGAAGGTCTGCTCGCGGATCGTGTTTTCCGGCATCTCGTAGAAGGAGTTGCAGGTGTTCTTGATCACGTACCTCGGTTCCTCAAAAAGGCCCATTCCTCTCGCGGTATTGCACGAATCATGGAAAGTGACCTTCAGGTTGTCATTCCGGCTCGGGTCCAGTTTCAGCTTGTTGTGTTTAATCAAATCCGCCGTAAACTCCGCGATGTGCACCATTTTGGTGGTCTTTGAATTCTCGAATTTCGTTCCCGTGATAGGGGAGACCGGCTCTTCCAGAAAGTCCGCAGGCCCGTTGAAGGTGTCCATGTACTGGTTGAGCACGCGCCACATGTGGCCGCACTCTCCACCGAGGATCCACTTCACTCCCAGGCGCTTGGCTTCCGCGTACATCTTGGCATTGAGCCGCTTGGCCATTTCGTGGGAGGTGAAATACCCGAAGTTGCCTCCCTCCGATGAAAAGGTGCTCCAGGTGAGGTCCAGGCCGAGATTCTTCAGGTAGTGGAAAAGGATCAGATACCCCATGCAGGTGTACGTGCCGGGGTCGGCAAAGACATCGCCCGATGGGGTGATGAAAAGCACCTCCGCCCCTTTTCTGTTAAAGGAGGGTTCAGGCCGTATCCCGGTGATTCCCTCGATGTCGTCCAGAAAAAAGTCCATCATGTCTTTGTAGGCGTGGGGTTGAATGCCCAGATGGTTTCCTGTTCTGTAGCAGTTCGCGGCAGGCGCGGAGATCCAGTCGGTGTTCAGGCCCAGGAGATTGAGGAGTTCCCTGGCGATAATCGTGATCTCCGCAGTGTCGATGCCATAGGGGCAGAAAAAGGGAGCAGCGCCGGCACTCGGTGCACTGGAAAAAGTAGCACCACCACTCCTTAAGCACCCGGTAATCCAGGTCTCTTGCTCCGGCGAACTTTCCCAGAATTTTGCCTGCTTTGGTGAATTCTCTGCGGTAAACCGATCTCAAAAGCTCTGCCCTGAGAACCGGCATGTTCCTCGGGTCCCCTCCCCCGATGAAGAAATGGCATTTGTCCGCGCAGGCACCGCACCGCACGCAAATATCCATAAAGATCTTCAAAGACCGGAACCGCTCCAGTCTTTCTCTGAGGCCCTCCAGGACGATCTCTTTCCAGTTTGAAGGGAGCTTCCAGTCTTCATCGGCGGGCGACCACTCTCTTGGATTCGGGAGATCGAGGTATTTGAGATTCTGAGGCTTTCCTGCATAACAGAAAATCCCGGATTTTATTTCCACAGGAGAATCCATCCACCCTTTGAACAGAGGGGGTTGATGGTTGATCTGCGCCATTTGCTCTGGTTTTACCTTTTCAGCCATAGGGACTCCTTTTCTCCTTCTTTACTTGGACTCCTCTTATCCAGCAGACTCCTCCTTCTCCACGGGAAGCCCTGCCTCGATCATCTTGTCTCTGAACTCCTCTTCATATTCGTCATAGGTATGCACTTTCACCGGATAGTTCCATGGGTTGAGGTGCCTCACAAAACGGCTGTTGTTGGAGAGATTTCGCGTGGGGCTGAGGAAAATTCCGGCCATGTGGAGAATTTTGCTGAAGGGGATATAGGCCAGGAGAACACAGACAAGAAAGAGATGGATATAAAAGAGAACGCCGATGCCGTCCGGGACTTTGGGGCTGAACGTGACCAGCCCAAGAGTCAGGTTCTTGACGCTCACAATGTCCACTTTCAGCACATACCTCATGAGAATCCCGGTGATGGCGACCGCGCTGATCAGGAAAAGAGGGAAATAATCCGCCGGAAGAGAGATATAACTCACCTGGGGGATGAAGATTCTTCTGAGAAAGAGAAAGGTTACTGCAGCCAGCAGAACAAAGCCGCTGATCAATACACTGGGTAACATGAACCCTGGGATCGGCGCAATGCCGGCTTGAATGAATCCGTCCAGGCGCTCAATCATCTGGACAAAAAAAGGAATCGGTTCCGTGAAAAACCGTAGGTGCCTGATGACCACGGTCAGGAACGCGTAGTGGAAAGCAAGAGCCGCGAGCCACAACCATTTTTCCCATTCGTAGCCGATCTTGGGACCGGACCTGAACTGCATCTTGGTGTTCCTGAACAAAGACCGAAAAGTGAGTACTTCGAACGCCATCCTGATCAGCACACCCATCGTGCCTTTGGGGTTGTCGATTCGGCTGGGCTTGATCCAGGGCAGGCTCCACTGCTGGCCTGCGGTCGTGGGAATCCGGAAAGGGGTGGGGGAACAGGCCCAGTCAAAGACCCGATAAACCAGTCCCACGAAAAAAACGATCAGCGCCACGTAGGGAAGAAAAACACCAAAAAAGCCACTCAGGTTAAGCGCCCCCACCCCCACCCACGGGATCAAAACGAGGATGAGGACCGCAATGGAGGAAAGCACAATGCTGAGAATGAAGTTCATAGACTGCTACCTCGCGCTAATGATGGAGTCATCCGGTGTTCACACAACGATATCATCTTTTTTCTTCTCAGAATCCCAGCTTGGGATCTCACAGAGCAATCCGGCTCTTTGTAGAAGCCTTGAGACCTGGTTCTTCGCTTCCTTTGCTCTGATCTCGTAGATCTTCTCCCTGCACTTCACATACAGGTCAAACCCCCGAAGGGCCATCTCATCCAGCCTGGATTCTAGGGTGAGAATTTCTTGGAAAGCGGCCGGGCTCTCTTTAATTTCCTGATTCAACTCCTCTCTCAGGACTTTTTTCAAGAGAAAAATGAAAGCCATGGCCTTGGCAGGCGTGAAATCCTGAATAGCCCTGATTCTGACGATTGCGTCAAGAGAGGCGTCGAGCCTTTCAGCATTCATCCCATGAAGCATTTCGTGATATAGGCTCTCCACTTCCCTGGATAAAGTACTTCCCACAGGGTTGGCGAACGGATCCTTCTGCTCTCTGAAAAATCTTTGCGAATCCGTCGGGTAAGTTTCGATAATGAGGTTGAGCCATCTCTTTCGGATGTGTGGGGCCTTCTGCTGCAGAAGATCTTCCAGTTTCATAGCGTTAACAGGCGGTATCACTTGGGCGTTGATTTATAGAAAAATTGCCCTGAGGTGTCAAGAAAAAATCATTTCTTTTTTGCAAAGGAATCAGCGATATGATAGACGTGAAAAGTGATTTCTTGATCTACCGGCACAGAGATCACGCATCGTGTCAATGGGAAAAACGAACAGGTGGGAGGATCATTATACCCGTCGAGCCAGAGAGGAACAGTGGCTTGCGCGATCGGTTTACAAGCTTGAGGAAATCGACAGGAGACATCATCTCATTCGCGCCGGCGACCGCGTTCTTGACCTGGGATGTTATCCTGGATCATGGTCTCAATACACCGTTGTGAAGGTCGGACCAAAAGGGGAAGTGGTCGGGGTGGATTTGCAAAAACCCGATCGATTCTCCTCTCCCAGATTCAAGTTCATACAGGCGGACGTGCTTTCGCTGGATGTGGAGTGGCTGAGGAAACAAGTCGGTCCGAGAGAACTCGTGATCAGCGATTTAGCCCCTGCAACAAGCGGAATTCGTGTCACCGACACAAGCCGCTCCATGGGATTGGCCCTGAGAGCATTAGACGTTGCCCTGGCCGTGCTGAAAAAGGGAGGGCATTTCCTGTGCAAGGTCTTTGAGGGCCCTGACGTGAAAGCCTTCCGGACCGAACTGGCCAGGCATTTTGCTAGGGTGCAGACGCTCAGGCCATCTGCCGTGCGCAAAGCAAGCAAGGAAGTCTATGTGCTTGCACTGAACCGGAGTCCCAAGGCCGCTTCGTCCCGCACACCGTGAGAATACCCGTTCTCCGCCGGTGTGCCTGTTTTAAACTTTTTTGACATGGCTTGACCAAGCAGATTGAGGAGGTAGTCTTATGTCCGGTCATTCGAAATGGGCTTCCATCAAGCACAAGAAAGGGGCCATCGATGCCAAAAGGGGCAAGATTTTCACAAAACTGATCAAAGAGCTCACCGTTGCTGCCCGCATCGGCGGCGGCGATCCCAATGGCAATGCCCGCCTGAGATCAGCGATCGCATCGGCAAAATCAGAGAACATGCCCAGGGACAATATCGATAGGGCGATCAAGAAGGGGACGGGCGAGCTTGAAGGGGTCAACTACGAAGAGGTGAGTTACGAAGCCTATGGGCCTGGAGGCGTGGCGATTCTGATCAGTTGTCTCACGGACAACAAGAACAGAACCGTCGCAGACCTCAAGCACATCTTCGACCGTCACGGCGGAAACCTCGGAGAACCTGGATCCGTTTCCTGGATCTTTGTCAAGAAAGGCTTGATCGTCTTTGATCAGGACAAGGCTGAGGAAGAAAAGATTATGGAGATCGCCCTCGATGCCGGAGCTGAGGACGTGAAGCAAAGCGGATCCCAGTTCGAGGTCGTTATGGGGACGGCCGATTTCGAGAAAGTGAAGAAAGCCTTTGACGCCGCGAAGCTTCCTTACAGCCTCTCAGAGGTCACCATGATCCCCCAGAACACGATAAAGCTTGCAGGGAAAAAAGCCGAGCAGATGCTGAACCTCATGGAAGCTCTGGAAGACAACGACGATATCAACAACGTGTACGCCAATTTCGATATCCCGGATGAGGTCATCGAGGCTGTGCACTGATGATTGTTCTGGGCGTTGATCCTGGCTCCAGAGTGACCGGATATGGACTGGTGGAGAAAAACGCCCTTCAGATGACCTGTCTCCATGCCGGCACCTTCGGAACCTCGCTGAACCGTCCGTTCTTTGAAAGAATCTACGAGATCTTCCAGTCCATGACCGAGATCATGAGCCGCTTCCGGCCCGAGGAGATGGCCATCGAAGATCTTTTTTTCCACAAAAACCTTCAAAGCGCCATGAAGATCGGACACGCGAGAGGCGCGGTCCTCATTGCAGCCGTTCAGAACAGGGTCAAGATTTTTGAGTATTCCCCGCTGGAGATCAAGAAATCCGTGGTGGGTTACGGGCGTGCATCAAAGGAGCAGGTGAGATCGATGACCCAGGTCATCTTGAAAATGAAAAGCCTGCCGCCCCTCGATGCTTCCGACGCTCTTGCAGCTGCGATCTGTCATCTGAACTGGACGCGATTTCATCGCCCGTTAACCAAAGGGCTTTAACCGTTTTTTCTTGGCCTTTGAGCTTTGACATTGGGCATTACTTTGTCACTCGTTACTCGTCCCTCGTTCTTCGCAACGCGTTCGAGGGAGTTTTTTAACTTTAGACACTTTAGCTCACTTTAGGCATTTTAGACGTAGTCCCTGAGCACGTCGAAGGGGCACTTGTCCTATGATCGCACATCTGAGCGGCACCTTGCTCGCAAAAGCTCCTCAATCCGTGATTATTGATATTGGGGGCATTGGGTATGAAGTGACCGTCCCTCTTTCGACCTTTTACACCTTGCCTGAGAAAGACGGCAAAGTGAGTCTTCACATTTACACCCACGTGAGAGAAGACGCCCTGATGCTCTTCGGGTTTTACACGCCCCTGGAAAAAGAGATCTTCACAATGCTGATCTCTGTTTCCGGCATCGGCCCGAAGCTCGCGACCAACATTCTCTCAGGGATTGGGCCTGAGGAACTTCTGGCGGCCATGGCCCGGGGAGACACGGCTCGAATGCAATCCATCCCAGGGATAGGAAAAAAGATGTCAGAGAGAATCGCCCTTGAACTGCGAGACAAGGCCATGAAACTGAAGGGGACGCTTGAACCCTTGGCCTCTCAGGTGCTTCTCCCGGAAGAGAAGGGCATGCTTGACGATGCGGCTTCCGCGCTGGTGAACCTCGGATATTCAGCCAAATCGGCGAGGGACGCCGTGGAAAAGGCCCGGACCCGCCTGGAAACCTTTAACCTTCAATCTTTGATCAAAGAGGCGCTGAGAGTCCTGGCCTAGTGTTGACATGAAAAACACCATTATCGATCCAGAACCGAATATCGACGAACTTCCATCCGAAGTCAGCCTGAGGCCGAAGACCCTGGAGGAATATGTGGGGCAGGACGAACTCAAACGAAATCTCCGGGTCTTCATTGAGGCGGCCAAGGCTCGTTCTGAGGCGCTGGACCACGTGCTCTTCCATGGAAGCCCGGGCCTCGGGAAAACATCGCTCGCTCATATCCTCGCCAATGAACTCAAGGTGAACATCAACAGCACCTCCGGCCCCGTGATCGACCGACCCGGGGATCTTGCCGCCATCCTCACAAGCCTGCAGCCGAGAGACGTCCTTTTCATTGATGAGGTGCATCGACTGAACCACGTTGTCGAAGAAATCCTTTATCCGGCCATGGAAGATTTCCAGCTCGACATTATCATCGGCCAGGGGCCTTCAGCCAGAACCATGAAAATTCCCTTGCCCCCTTTCACTCTGGTCGGTGCGACAACCCGTGTCGGGCTTCTCACCCCTCCCCTGAGGGAGCGCTTCGGTGTGGTCCTCCGGGTCGAATTCTACAGCCCGGAAGATCTCAGGAAGATCGTTCAACGATCCGCAAAACTGCTGGACATCCCCATCAGCGACGACGGCGCTTTCGAGCTCTCGGGAAGATCCAGAGGGACCCCCAGAGTGGCCAACCGACTTCTCCGGAGAGTCCGGGATTACGCCCAGGTCGAGGCTCAGGGGGTGATTACGCAGGAAGTGGCTAAAGAAGCACTGGATATGCTCGGCGTGGACGGCCGGGGCCTGGACAAAATGGACCGCCACATCATGCTCACCATCATCCAGAAATTCAACGGAGGCCCTATCGGCCTGGATACCTTGTCCGCTGCGGTGAGCGAAGAGAAAGACACACTGGAAGATGTTTATGAACCTTTCCTGATCCAGATGGGGTACATCAACAGAACTCCCCGGGGAAGAGTGGCCACGAAACTCGCCTACAGTCACTTTGGAATTCCCATGGATGACAGGGATCAACCTCAGAAAAAGCTGTTCTAGGCGAAGGCTGAGAAGCATGTTTGAAGCGGAAGTTAATCCTTCAGGAATCGACAAGGCTGAGCTGGTAGCCTGCATCCCTTCCTATAACGAGGCGGACACCATTGCCTATGCCGCTCTTCAGGCGAGTGAAGGACTGATCCGTTACTTTCCTGACCGCAGGCCCGTTCTCATCAACTGTGACAATAATTCTCCTGACCACACCAAAGAAGCTTTTCTCGATACTCCTGCGAAAGTGCCGAAGATCTATATCTCCACCTCTCCGGGAATCCGAGGGAGAGGGAACAACCTGAGAAACCTGTTTCGCAAGGCGGTTGAGCTCCAAGCAAAAGCAGTCGTCGTCGTCGATGCGGATGTCCAGGCTCTCACGCCGGAATGGATTAAGCACCTCGGGGAACCGGTTTTCAAGGGTTTTTCCTACGTGGCGCCGCTCTATGTTCAGCACAAGTATGACAACCCGGTGAACAACGCCGTCGCCTATCCCCTGTCACGGGCCCTTTTCGGGAGAAGGGTTCGCCAGCCCATCGGAGGGGATTTCGGAATGAGCGGAGAACTCGCCCGGTTCTATCTGGAAAGCGATTTATGGGATGACGCGGTCGCTGGTTTCGGCATCGGGATCTGGATGACCACTCTGGCTCTGAATCGCGGGGCTCAGGTCTGCCAGTCCTTTGTGGGAAAGCCCAAAATTCACAGGCCTAGGGATCCGGCAGGTCCCGTGTTCCGCCAGGTCGTGGGCACACTCCTTTCCCTGGTCCCGCAGCTGAATGCCTCATGGCTCCGAGTAAAACACTCCAGACCCACGCCCGTGTTCGGCTTTCAACCCGGGGAACCAGAGGCGCCTCCCAATGTCACGGTGGACGGGGAAAGGCTCTTCTCCAGGTTTCGCGAAGGCCTGCCATCCTATGGCGAGGTTTGGGAACAAGTTTTCAGCCGGGACGTCTTCAGCAACCTCCTCGAGATCTTTGGAATGGAAAAACCTGTTTTTGATTTCCCCACGGATCTCTGGGCACGAATCCTTTTTGACTCAGCGGTCAGTCACAGGGACAGGGTCTGCGATTTGGACCTGATGATCGACTCTCTTCTCCCTCTTTACTTCGGCAAGACCTTTGCCTTTATCAAGAAGGCGAACCGAATGTCTGCACGCCAAGCTGAAGAAGCCATCGAAGAGGATTGCACTGTTTTCGAAATGACCAAACCTTATTTGGTCGAGAGATGGCTGGGTAAACCCAGTGATCAGTAGGCAGTATGCAGTAAGCAGTCTTTGAGGTCGTCCGCAACCTATTTCTTTTCCCCGGCAGGAGGGTTAAAGCCTTAGGAATCGTAGGATCCACCCCTGCTTCCCACTGTTTACTGTTCACTGATTACTGGTCACTGGTTTAGCGAACGAGGACAATCCTCACATCCATCACGTTGGTTTTCGTCGGGCCGGTGACAAGAAGTTCTCCTGTCTTCTCGAAAAAGCGGTAGGAATCATTGTTGCGAAGATATTCAGCCGCTTTCATCCCTGCCTGAATCCCGCGCTGAACGGTTTGTTTATCAACAATCGCCCCGGCCGCCGCTGTCGGCCCATCGTTCCCGTCAGTTCCTCCACTGAGTACGACCACCCTAGGCGACAGATCCATGAGATCAAGCGCTGCCGCTAAGCAGAACTCCTGATTTCTTCCGCCGAGGCCATTGCCCCGTATGGTGACGGTCGTTTCTCCACCTGAAATAACGCACGCAGGCGCTCGAATGGGTTGCCCCGATGCGAGAATCTCCCTTGCAATTGCGGTATGCACTCTCGCGACCTCTTTGGTTTCCCCTTCGACCATCGAGGAAAGGATCAGGGTCCTATAGCCCATGCGCTCAGCCTCCTCTTTTGCAGCTTCAAGAGCAAGGAGGTTGCTCCCAATGATGCGATTGCGGACACGGCTGAAAACGACGTCCCCTGCCTTGGGTGTTTCCGGTATCTTGCCTTCCAGACCTTTCTGGAGATGGACCCTTATGGATTCAGGGATGTCCGTGAGTTCATATTTCTCGATGATCGCCCAGGCTTCTTTGAAAGTACTCTGATCCGGAACAAAGGGACCCGATGCGATGACGTCCATTTTGTCTCCCACCACATCGGAAAGCATCAGGTTCACGGTGGTTGCGGGAAAAGCAGCCCTTGCCAGCTGTCCTCCCTTGGAAAGGGAGATGTGCTTTCGAATCGCGTTGATTTCCTCTATGCCGGCTCCGCACTCAAGGAGCTTCTTGGTTAAAGCCTGCTTCTCGGCCAGCGTAATGGTTCCCGCCGGCAGGGGAAGCAGGGCAGAGCCGCCTCCCGAGATGAGAGAAAAAATCAGATCCCCTTCCCCTGCAGACTGCAAGAGATCCACGATCTTCCTGGCCCCCTCCACCCCTTTCTGATCAGGAAGGGGATGACCCGCCTCAATGAGCTCCGTACGGAGCAGCTCCTCCGCAAAACCATACTTCACATTGATGATGCCTTTTCTGATTCGTTCGCCGAGAATGTCTTCCACGGCTCGCGCCATGGGTGCCGTGGCCTTGCCGCCACCTACCACGAAAACACGAGCAAAGGCCTGAAGGTCCAGCACGGTTTCCGACTCACCTTCCTGATCGAGGAGAAGGTTTTTTCCTTCGAGCCGGACAAAGCGCCCTACCGCTTCATAGGGATCGACCCTTCTCAAAGAAGCGCGAAAGAGCTCCTGAGCTTGGGATCGCATCTTGCTCAGGAGATCCATTGACTCAGCTTCCATTTTCAATTCCTCTTGTATGAAATTCTGCAGCGCGGCGAGAGGCCGATGGCCTCAATCAAAGACTGCTTGAGCCCGGACCGGGGGGTGTGGTCTCTTTAGAGCCGCTAAGTTTCAGTAAGGAGTAGGCAGTTATCCTTTCTGTCTACTGCATACTGCTTACTCATTATCGGGTTTCTCGGCATCTTCATCCTCCTGCTTCATTCGCTTTTTTCCAAAAATCTTCGCGCCGATGATGCTCACCTCATAAAGAACAATGAGAGGGCCTGCCATCAAAAGCTGATTCACCACGTCCGGTGTCGGCGTGACGATAGCTGCAACCACGAAGCTCAGCAGGAAGGCATATTTCCGGTTCTTACTGAGAAAGCGCGGGGTCACGATCCCGAACCGGGAGAGCATGGTCATGACTAGAGGAAGCTGAAAGATAAAGCCAAAGGCAATGAGAAGCGTGGTGGCAAGACTCAAGTACTCTCTCATGGAGGGGAGAGCCTGGACAAGATCCGACTCAAAGCCCAGCAGATACTTGAACGCATAGGGAAAGACGAGCGAGTATCCGAAAAGAACTCCTCCCGCGAAAAAGAAACAGGACAGAACGAGCAGAGGGAAAAGAAACCGCCTTTCATTTTTGTAAAGCCCCGGGGCAATGAACAGCCACATCTCGAAGAGAATGAGCGGCGCTGCGAGAAGGATTCCTCCGAAAAAAGAGACTTCAATGTAAACGAAAAAGGCTTCAGGAAGCCCCGTGAAAATAAGCTTCTGGCCCGGAGACATGGCGCCCTTCAAGGGCTGCATCAGCAGGAAAAAAAGGCTCTCCCTGAAAGAGTAAGCAATCGCAAAGCCCGCACCTACGCCGACAAAGCAAATGATCAACCGCTTCCGCAACTCGCCCAGATGCTCTGTAAAGGGCATCTTTCCGTTTTCATCCATAGAGCTTACCCGTTGGCCCTAACCTTTTATCGTGCCGACCATACTATGAAATCCTTCTGAATAAATCATCTGGGATTTTTGCGTTTGGACTTCCTCTCTTATCTTCTTGCCGCTTAATTGAGAAAAAAGCACTACATGTTGTATTTTTTCTTGACATGAACCCCAATTGGTTGTAGGCAGAGTTCAACTTAATTTTACTCAGGATCACAATCTATGACTCAAGTCAGTGAAAGGAAATGGATAGAAGAACATTCCTGGTTACTAGCTCCTCATTTGTTTTAGGAAACCTCCTCGGGCTTAATTCTCTTTCAAAAGCCTTTGCCCTCGATCATCTTGACCAAAATCCACGAACAAAGCCTCGTCTTGCCCTAATTATTGATGATATTGGTGCAAGCCTTTCCCATGCAAAACCCTTCCTCGAACTCAACGTTCCCATGACTTTTGCCATTCTGCCTCGTCTCCCAAAGTCCGAGGAGTCTGCGTCATTGATCCACGATGAGGGTCATGAAATCATGCTCCACCAACCCATGGAGCCGCGCGATCGCGGCCTGAGCCCAGGTCCTGGCGCACTCTACGTCGGAGATGAACCGACCAAGATTTCACACACCATGGAAGAGAACATCTCCTCCGTCCCTTTTGCCATAGGGATGAACAACCACATGGGTTCGCGTTTCACCGCATCCCCCAAAGAAATGTTGGAAACCCTCCAGGTTGTCAAAGACAGAGGGCTTTTTTTCGTGGACAGCCTCACGGCCGGCGACTCAAAGGGTTACAAGACCGCGAAGACCCTCCACCTGCCAGCGACCTCAAGGGACGTCTTCCTAGACAACAGGGTGGAAGAGAGCGCCATTGTGCGCCAACTTCACCAGCTTAAGGGGATTGCCCTGAGACAAGGCCAAGCCGTCGGCATCGGACATCCCTTCATCGAAACCGCCCGCGCTATTCGCCACTTCCTGAGACAGCTTAAGGACGCGGAGCTCCAGTTCGTTCATACCTCTGATCTTCTTCCCCCATCTTAATATTCTCTCATGCCTCTTGACGGCTTCGCCGATGCGGCAGACTATATGTCAAAGGCCTTGATGGATCTCATGAGAGGAGAGACCCCGTCATGCGTTGACCGTTGTCTGTTCTACATGGTATGTTGTTTTTGGTTTGTTCCGGTTTTTCTTCTGACTGCTGAATTCTGTCCTCCGATTCTCTATACTCATCACTCGTCACTCATTACTCGTCACTGACTTTATTCACTTTGGGCATTTCTTATGATCCTTTCCGCCAATCAGCCTTACTTCGCGCCTTTCTCCGGGTTTTTCTACAAGGCCTACCTTTCCGACCTGCTCGTCATCCTTGACGATGTTCAGTTCCCGCAGGGAACCACCTGGATTTCCAGGAATCGGTTCAAGAGCCATCAGGGAGCCTTGTGGCTGACTGTCCCGGTTTGGAAAAAAGGAATGGGTCTTCAAAAAATCAGCGAGGTCAGGATTTGCCATGAGGGTCGATGGGCAAAAAAGCACCTGGAGAGCCTCAAAACTGCCTACTCAAAAGCCCCCTACTTGTCGGAACATCTGGGATTCCTGGAGGTGATGTTCTCAGAGAAGAATGAAAAGCTTATAGACCTGAATCTCGCGCTGATCCATTACCTGATGAAGGCACTCGATACTCATACAAGAACGGTCCTTCTCTCCGACCTGAACGTCCCATCCAGCGGGAGCCGGCGCCTTGTGGACGTCTGCAAGAAACTCGGTGCCAGCCAATTCATTGCCCAGACGCCGGCGAAGAAATTCATTGACGAGAAGCTCTTCCAGGACGCCGGAGTAGAGCTCAGTTTCTTCAACCCTCCTGCCCCGATTTATCCTCAGTTGTGGGGAGACTTCATCGCGAATCTATCCGTCTTCGATCTCGTCCTAAACTGCGGCCCTAAAGCGCACGACATCCTTGTGAACAGTTAGACAGGCTGTGCCCCTTTATTCATCACAACCTCGCCTTCTACATCGGCATGTACTTTTACTGGTTGACACTTCCAAGTATTCGGTTTATGAAACAAGGCCACAGATTTCACCCATCCCAAGTGAAAGCCCCTCCCCCCTCGGTAGAGGGACGGGGTTATTTGGCATACGTAATACAGACGTCTTATTGACCTGCTGCTCTGCTTAACCATTCATCATGGAGTTCTGCGATGATCAGAAAATCCACTCTCCTTTTTTTGTTTCTTTTTCTGCTTCTGGGCTTTGCCGTCCCTGCCTTCGCAGAGGATAAGCCTTCCACCATAGAAATTACCGGCAGGGCTGCCGTGATGGCCCTGCCAACCACGGTGACGATCTCTTTCGCCGTAGAAAGTGATTCACCCAAAGCCCAGACCGCGGTCAGAGATAATGCTGAACGAACCGAGAAAGTGCTGGCCGCGCTCAAGAAGATTTCAGACAAGGACACCAAATTAAGAACCACCGGTTTTGCCCTCTCTCCTGTCTACGAAAAGACCGAGCGTGTGATCGGATACAGGGTGAGAAACAGCGTTGTCCTTGAATCAAAAGACCTCGATAAAACAGGCTCTTTCATTGACGACGCTGCCGAGGCAGGAGTGAGCCGCATCGGGAACCTGAGCTTCAGCAATGATAAAGAAGAAGAACTGAGAAAGGAAGCCGGCCTCGAGGCCCTGAAGCGTGCCATGAGGGACGCGGAGGTCCTTGCAAAAGCGTCAGGGATGACCATTAAGCGAATCTTGAAGATCACCTATGATTCTAGAGAGTATCCCACGATTGTGATGCGTGAAGCAGCCCCTGCAGCCGCGAGAACACCGATCGCCGTGGGCGAGATCCCTGTTCAAGTCGAGGTCCATGTCACCTTTGAAGTAAACTAGTGTAGTGTCTCAGTGATCCCTTTGCAGGTGTGTCATTTCGAGCGAATGCGAGAAATCTTGCGTTTTTCATAGGTTATTAAGATCTCTCCCTTCGGTCGAGATGACAAGCTATGGTTGAGACATTACACTAGTGCTCATCCGGAAACAGCCCTTTCCGGAATCGCGCTGACAGCTCCATCCAGAGATTTTCGATTTCTGGATGGACACATCGTTCCTTGTCACTCATTACTGATCCTTTCCATCAGGAGGTCGCTCATGACAGTAGCCCACACAAGCCACATCCGCATCCTGAAGCATGAAGGCCCTCACCGCACGGCCTACATCGAGAACTTCACCGAGCCTGTTCATTTCGGCATGCACGGCGGGATCAAGAACTTCTACAAGCAGAAATACGGCCGTGAGATCACAGGCCCTGAATATCCTGCGACCCTGGATCACATGATTGCCGGCATCGGTGGGTGACTCACCGGCACCTTCGCCGCCGCGCTGGAAGCGCGGGAAATCAAGGCCGCAGACAACCTCGTGTCTTTTGTGGAAGGGGACATCGAAGACGTGGACGGGGTTCTCAAGATCACCAAAATCCGCCTGACTTACAAACTCAAGATTCCAGCCGGCTCCCGGGACAAAGCCGAGCGAGCTCTCACTGTTTATGCGGACAAATGCCCGGCCTATCAGTCCGTCAGGAATTGCATCCAGTGCACCTGGCAAGCTGAAATGGATGAGGCTTAAACCCTTATCCGCACAGCCTTTAAACCAATCAGGCCTTTGGCCGCAACCAAACTAGGTAGTGGGGCATTGGTTTCTTTTCTTCCGTTCCAAGGGCTCCCGGCCTGCTCACTTCAGAAAAACCACCAATGCCCCACAACAAACTTCTCCGCAGGTTGCGAAGGAGTTACAGACTAAATTCCAATGTTTTATTTGGACAATGCTTTTAGGGCTTTCTTGTCATCCGCTGTTTGGAAGATCAGCGTCATTTTCCCTTTTACCGGGCTTCCGTAGACATAGTGGATGTCGACACCAGCATCCGAGATTTGCTTTGCCACTTGCCGCAATTGTCCCACCTTGTTTGGCACCTCGGCCGCAATGACATCTTCTACCTTCACCTCCGCTCCCATCTGAGAGATCACTTTCTTTGCTTTGGTGTTGTTGTCGGTCACGATCATGAAATAACCCTCGTCACCCATACCATAGGCGCATATCGCCTCGATGTTGATCTTTGCCGCGGTCAGGAAAGAGGATAGCTCCGAAAGCATTCCGATCCTGTTGGGCAGTGAAAAGCTCAGCTGTTTCATCTTCATCGCCTTTGCCATGTTATTTCCCTCCTCTCAAGGTCGTACGGTTACTCATGTCCTGCCGGGGCGGATTTATCGTTGTTCACTCCGGCCCAGTCACAGCATGCAAGACCATCGGAGCCTCATGGCTCGAGTGCCCTGGGAGTATTCCTGCTGACGGCAGGTTTCTCCTCCCTGCTCCTACCTTACTTATTTACCTCCGTCAACAAGGACCTCTGTCTTCCGGAAACTTGGCAACGGCTTGCCGCTGAAATCCCGGAGTCGGCTGACAAGTAAGGATTTGCTGGCTGGGGTATTGTGCCGGATGAGATTTGCTTTTGTGGTTTTATCAGAGTAGACTCTGCCCAACAACGGCTTGGAAGAAAACAAGATTCTTGTCGCTCGGATTTCTTTTTCCATTCCTTCTTTCTTGTCCCCTGCTGCCGCACCGAGGGAAAGGATGAGTCCTTTCCCGCCCGTGTCGGGGCTGGTGCACAAGGAGATGCGATATGCCGCCTGAAGATCGAAGAAGTTTTCACTGGGCCTGGGTCATTCTCGCAACCGTCTTCGTCAATCTCTTCATCAGTTACTCCGTTCGCATAGGCTACGGCGTTGTCTTGCCGGAGATGATCAGCAACCTGGGATTCACCCGAACAGACACCGCCTCCATCTACAATTCCTATCTCTTTGCCTATATCGCCGTTACACCCTTCAGCGGCTACCTCACAGACAGACTGGGCGCCCGGCGTGTCATTACCACATGCGCCCTGATTCTCGGGATCGGGGTCATCCTCATGGGGACCATCCACGAGCTCTGGACAGCCTGCCTCTTCTATGCCGTTGTGGGCGTTGGAGCCACAGGCATGTGGACCCCTGTCCTGACCGTGGTTCAGCGGTGGTTCACCCCGAGAAAACGGGGACTTGCTCTCGGCATTATATCCCCTGGATATGGGCTCGGATTTGCAGCCATGGGCGCAGCCTTCCCATGGATTGTGCATACCTATAGCTGGCGGCATGCCTGGTACTTTCTCGGAGCCGGGGCTCTGGCCATGGTTCTGGGTAATGCCCTTCTTCTCAAAAGCGATCCTGAGAGCTCCGGCTATCGCCCCTGGGGCGAAGAGCCTTCAGCCCATGCTGCTGCAGCTCTGGAATCACCCGCAAAGATATCCTTATCCGCCGTCTTCAGGAGCCGGAACTTCTGGATCATTGGTTTTTCTTATTTCGCCACCGCCTATAGCCTTTACGGTGTCACCACCTTCATGGTGGATTACGCCAAAACCCAGTTGGGCATTCCCATTGAAAAAGCCAGCCTTCTCGCCACCGTCCATGGCTTCGCCCAGGTGATCGGCGTTCTTACCCTCTTGCCGCTCTCCGACTATCTGGGTCGCAAGAAAACGATCATCATCTCCAACTGCTTCATTGCTGCTTCCCTCTTCTGCATTGTGCTCTTGGGAAGTTCATGGGGCGCGCTCTGTATCTTTGTCGGGCTGTTTGCCGTTTTCTACGGTCCCACCTTCCCCATCTACGGCGCCTGTGCAGGAGACTACTTTCCAAGAAGTGTCATGGGCACAGTCATCGGCGCATGGACCCCTTTCTATGGGATTGGGGCCATCCTGTCCCACTGGGTGACCGGCCTGCTCAGGGACTCCACGGGGGTTTACAATACCGCTTTCCTGACGAATGGGGTAATGGCGCTGGTGGGGCTCCTCCTCATAGTGTTCGTCAGGAAGCAGGATGGCAAGGAGCCAGGAGCATAGAGCTCGGAGCGAAGGGAAGTTCGGGGTCGAAATGACAGCAGAAACCGGCTGTCACAGGAGCCGGATAAGGCTTTTTTGCTTGACAATCTGCGGGGCGCCCCTTTATAAATTTCCGTTATCACTCAACGATCTAGATATCCTTCCCGCCTTTGATCAAGGCCGAGAGGCAGATTTATCCTCAGGCCTTCCCGGCGGTGAACACTTCAGATCGCCAACCCTTCCCATAACGAGATATGAGAAGACTGGCTCTTCGCAGGAAAAGAGCCATCGGAAAAAATAGGGGACGGACACGACTATGACAAAAGAACTAGAGGACGTACTTGGGAGTTTTGAGCAGAACCGTGACAGCCTCATCCCTGTTCTTCAGGCGGTGCAGGGCAAGTTCGGCTATGTCTCTCCGGAAGCCGTGGAAGGCATTGCAGACTACCTGAGCGTTTCTGAAAGCAGCATTTACGGAGTGGCCACCTTCTACACCCAGTTCAAGTTCGCAAGGTCGGGCGATCACATGGTGAAGGTGTGCCTTGGAACCGCCTGCCATGTGAGGGGCGGCTCGCAGATCATGGACGAAGTCAGCCGCCACCTGAGAATCCAGGCAGGCGAGACCACGCCGGATTACAAGTTCAGCCTTGAGCGCGTCGCCTGCTTCGGCTCCTGCGCTCTGTCGCCGGTGGTGGTTGTGGACGACAAGGTTTACGGGAGAATGACCCCCAAGAAGGTAAAGACTATTGTAAAGGAGTACTAATGAAGTTCGAAGCTATCAAGAAAAAGGCCCAACAGGAATGGGAAGCTTTCAACCTCTTTGAAAAACCGCGAATCCTTGTGGGAGCGGCAACGTGCGGCCGCGCAGCCGGAGCGCTGGAAGTCTGGGAGAAGTTCAAGCAGGAACTGGCCGGCCGGTCTCTTGAGGCAAACATTGTGGAAGTCGGAGACCTCGGCCTGTGTTATGCCGAACCGTGCATCGAGATCGCCCTTCCGGACGGACGCCGGGTCCTTTACGGACAGGTCACAGAGAAGACCGTGCCGGAACTTGTTGAGGACTTCATCCTAAAAGGGAATCCCAGGCCGGATCTGGCCTTGTGCACCTTCGGTCAAAAGACGGTCGAGGGCATCCCCGCCTTTGAAGAACTGCCCATGGTGAGAAAACAGGTCCGCGTGGTCCTCAGGAACAGCGGCATCATCGACCCGAGCAACCTCTACCACTACATTGCCAGAGGAGGGTACTCCGGTCTTGCCAAGGCCGTTCAAATGGACCCGGAGAAGGTGATCGAGGAGATCAAAAGCTCCGGGTTGCGTGGACGAGGAGGAGCCGGGTTCTCGGCAGGCGTGAAGTGGGGGCTGGCAAGGGGAAACAAGAGCGACGTCAAATACATCATCTGCAACGCCGACGAAGGGGACCCGGGCGCCTTCATGGACCGGGCTGCCCTTGAAAGCGACCCCCATGCGGTTCTCGAAGGTCTTGCCATCGGCGCTTACGCCATCGGTGCCAACTATGCTTATGTTTACGCTCGGGCCGAGTATCCTCTTGCGATCCGGCGCCTTGAAGGGGCGATTCGGCAGATGGAGGAGCATGGCTTCCTCGGGAAAAATATCCTTGGATCCGGATTTAACCTGACGATCAAGGTCAAACAGGGCGCCGGTGCTTTTGTCTGCGGCGAAGAGACCGCCCTCATGGCCTCCATTGAGGGAAGGCGCGGAATGCCGAGACCCAGGCCGCCGTTCCCTGCGCAGGCAGGGCTTCACGGTAAGCCGACGAACATCAACAATGTGGAGACCCTGGCCAATGTGTCTGAGATCATGAACCGCGGGGCGGCCTGGTTCGCCTCTTACGGAACCGCAAAGAGCAGGGGCACGAAGACCTTTGCTCTTGCCGGGAAGATCAACCGCACAGGCCTGATCGAAGTGCCCATGGGCATTACGCTCCGGGATGTCATTTTTGATGTGGGCGGAGGGATTCTGGATGACAAGCAATTCAAGGCGGTTCAGACCGGAGGACCTTCCGGCGGCTGCATCCCGGCCCAGTTCCTCGATATGCCCGTGGACTATGACGAGCTGGCGAAGGTCGGCTCTATCATGGGTTCCGGTGGAATGATCGTCATGGATGAGGACTCCTGCATGGTGGACATCGCGCGGTACTTCCTCAGCTTCACGGAAAACGAATCGTGCGGCAAGTGCACTCCCTGCAGGATGGGCACCCAGCACCTGCTCCACCTCCTGACCGAGATCACGGAAGGAAGAGGAAAACCCGAATACCTCACCCTTCTTGAAAAGATGGGCAGGACGGTTCAGGCCACGTCCCTGTGCGGGCTCGGACAGACAGCGCCCAATCCGATTCTCACAACCCTCAAGTATTTCAGAGGCGAGTACGAAGCGCACATCTTTGAAAAACGCTGCCCGGCCCGCGTGTGCAAATCCATGATCCAGTACAGTGTGGATGCCGAGCCGTGCAAGCTCTGCGGTCTGTGCAAGAAGGACTGCCCTGTGGAAGCGATCACAGGATCCAAGAAACCCCCTGAGCCTTTTGTCGTTCATCAGGAAAAGTGCATCCGCTGCGGCATGTGCTTCAGCGTCTGTCCCTTTGACGCGATCCTGAAGACGTCTGGGGACAAGGTCGCCATGGCGGCATAAAAGTGAAATCCCCTCCGCCTCCCCTGTACAAAAGGGGAGGGAACAACGGCGAAGGGAACAAGTAGGAGCGAATTCAAGAATGAGTGAAATAACCCTTACGATTGACGGGAATCAAGTGAACGCGGCGCAAGGGGACACGGTTCTTCAGGCCGCGCGAAAGGCCGGAATCGAAATCCCCACCCTTTGCGATCACCCTGCGCTGGACCCTTACGGCGCCTGCAGGCTCTGTATCGTGGAGATTGAAGGCATGCGGGGATACCCGCCGTCTTGCACCACCCCTGCCGCTCAAAGCATGGTCGTGAAGACCGCTTCGCCGGAAATCATCGATCTCCGCAAGAATGTGCTCAAGCTCATGCTGAGCGGCCACACCAGCCCTTGCCTGGTCTGCCTCCACCGAGAGCCTTGCGAAAAGTATCGGCCGCGGCCTTTCAAGACAGGGAAAGCGACGCGCTGTGTCTTCTGCAGCAACCGGGACCAGTGCGAACTCCAGGCCCTTGCGACCCAGTACAAGGTCAGTGACCTTGACGTGCCCATCATTTACAAGCACCTGCCCCTGGAGCACATGGACCCCTTCATGGACAGGGACTACAACCTGTGCATTCTGTGCGGACGGTGCGCTCGGATCTGTGAAAAGATCCATACCACAGGGACCATTGATTTTGTGAAGCGCGGAAAAGAATCCCGCATTGCCACCGCCTTTGATCGGCCCCATACACAAACCAACTGCCGGTTCTGCGGCGCCTGCGTGGACATCTGTCCCACCGGCGCCATGACCGACCGCTTTGCCAAGTGGTATGGCGCGCCGGACCGGGTGCAGGATTCCACCTGCATTCTCTGTCCCCTCGGGTGTTCGGTCCGGCTCAAGATCAAGGACGGAAAAGCGATCAGCTCGGGAATGACGGATTTCACGCGAGAAGCTCGCATCTGCGCCGTGGGCCGCTTCACTTTACCCCAGCTTCTCGACAACCCGTCAAGGCTCGTTTCGCACCAGATCCGGGTGGCCGATGGTCTCATCAGGGCGGCCTACGAGGATGCCCTTGATCAGGCGGCGAACAGCCTCAAAAGTTACTCAGGCAGTCAGTTCGCCATGGTTGCTCCGGCTTCGGCAACGCGGGAAGAGCTTTACGTGCTCAGGAAGTTTGCTAAAGACGTCATGAAGTCTGATCTCTTCGTGGTGGAGCCGTCTTCTGTTCCTGAGGCGGTCAGGATCGCGAAGGCGCTTTACTCTCTGGGCGACTACCTCGGAGTCACCAGGCCCAAAGGGCTTGAGGTCCTGATTGTGTCCGACATGTTCCCTTCCAGAACGGAGAAGTCAGCGGACGTGGTTTTTGCTGTTGCCGGGCTCGCGGAAACCGATGGAACGTTCCTCAATGCCTCCGGTCAAATCAAGGCTCTCACCGCTGCGGCCACGCCACCGAATGCTCTGCTCCCTGACTGGAAGGTCGCTTGCGATATCGCCAAGAAGATGGGCGCCGGCGGATTCGATTTTAAGACATCTGAGGATATCGCCAGAGAGATGGCGACCCGGAAGCTCACGGAAAAAGCACCTGTTGCTCCGCAGCCTTCCCCGCTCGATGACGTGTCTGCGGTCCCCCGCATCTACAGGGGCCACGCAATGAGCGACATTGTCTGCGCCATGCGCAGCTTCTTTGGCGCTGAGGAGAAGAAAGCGGTTCCCGTGGCGGTGGAAGAAGGAAAACCTTTCAAGATCGTGGAAAAAATCGAGCTCGTTCCGAACACGCACATGGTGACGGTGCATGCTCCGGTGATTGCGGAGAAATGCCAGCCCGGTCAGTTCGTGATCGCCATGGTGGAGGAAACTTCCGAGCGCATTCCCTACACCATCTCAGACTTTGACCGGGAAAAAGGAACGGTCACCATGGTGACCCTTGAGGTGGGACGCTCCAGCCGAGAGATGGCGAACACCCGATCAGGCGAACATCTCGCCCACTTCGCCGGGCCTTTAGGCCTGCCTGTGGAAGTGAAGAAATACGGAACCGTGGTCTGCGCCGGCGGCTGCTTTGGGGTGGGAGCCATTCTGCCCATCGCCCGAGTGATGAAAGAGGCGGGGAACAGGGTGATCTGCATTGAAGAAGCCTCGAGCCACTACCTTCTCCACTGGCAGGACAAGCTGTCCGCCGCGTGTGACGAACTGGTCATCGTCACCAAGGATGGCTCCGCAGGCATCAAGGGCGGGGTACAAGAGGCGATCACTATGCTGGTGGATCGAGGAGAGAAGATCAACCAGGCCTACATCATCGGCTGCACCTTCATGATGATGCTCGTTTGCGATGTGACCAAGACCCTGGGCATACCGACACAGACCGCCATGAACCCTCTGATGCTCGATGGGACAGGGATGTGCGGCGCCTGTCGCGTATCCGTGGGGAGCACCACGAAGTTTGCCTGTGTCGATGGCCCCTTCCTCGATGGGCTGCAGATCGACTGGATCGAATTGATTCAGAGACAGGCGGCCTTCAAGAAGGAAGAGGTGCAGGCCATACCGCAGGAGCCGCACCCTGTGGACGCCCATGAACTCGGCCATGTGTGCATGAGAGCATGATCTCATCGTCCTTGGTTGATGGATTTGTTATCCCCGGATTAACTTGAGGTTGCGAAAAGATATGGAACCAAAAGAAAAAGAGAAGAAGCCGAAGATCCCCAGGCAGTCTATGCCCGAGCAGGATCCGAGACGACGAAGGCACAACTATGAAGAAGTGCCTTACGGTTACACCAATGAGCTTGCAACGACAGAGGCGAGCCGTTGCCTCAAATGCAAGAAGCCTCTCTGCGTGAGCGGTTGTCCGGTGAACATTCGAATACCGGATTTCATCAAGCTGATTGAAGAAGGAAAATTCATTGAAGCCGCCTGGAAACTCAAGGAGCAGAACACTCTTCCCGCCGTGACCGGCCGCGTCTGCCCGCAGGAGTCCCAGTGTGAGGCCAAGTGCATCCTGGGGAAGAAAGGCGAACCGGTGGCTATCGGCCGGCTGGAGCGGTTTGCGGCGGATTTTGAACGAAGAGCCGGAAAACCCAAACTGCCCGAACTCCCTCCTCCTTCCGGAAAGAAGGTGGCCATCATCGGCGCCGGGCCTGCTGGTCTCACCGTGGCGGGAGATCTGGTGAAGCTGGGGCACAAGATCACTGTTTTTGAAGCGCTCCAGGAGCCCGGAGGCGTTCTTGTTTACGGCATCCCCGAGTTCCGCCTTCCCAAAGAAATCGTCAAATATGAAGTGGATTACCTGAGAAAACTCGGGGTTGAGGTCCTCACGGATTACGTCGTCGGCAAAGCCCGCACTGTGGAGGAGCTCTTCAAGGGCGGGTATGACGCCGTGTTTGTCGGCACAGGAGCCGGTCTTCCCATGTTTATGGGCATCCCGGGTGAAAACCTTGTGGGCGTCTACTCCGCGAACGAGTACCTCACGAGATCGAATCTCATGAAGGCCTTCCGGTTCCCCGAATATGGCACGGCGCCTATCCGGAGCAAAAGGGTGATCACGGTGGGCGGCGGAAATGTGGCGATGGACTCAGCCAGGACAGCCCAGAGGCTTGGTGCGGAGTCCATCATTGTCTACAGGCGGAGCCGCGATGAAATGCCTGCCCGGGCAGAGGAGATTCACCATGCCGAGCAGGAGGGCATCAAGCTCATGATTCTGACGAACCCTGTGCGTGTCATCGGCGACGAAGAAGGAAGAGTGAAAGCGATTGAATGTATCAAAATGGAGCTTGGCGAACCGGATGCGTCGGGTCGAAGAAGACCGATCCCTGTCAAGGGAAGCGAGTTCCTCATTGAGTGCGATACCGTCATTCCGTCTCTCGGAAACCGGCCCAATCCTCTGATTCCCATGACGACACCGGATCTCAAGACCACGCGCTGGGGCACGCTTGAAGCAGATCCTGACACCATGGAAACGTCCATGAAAGGCGTGTTTGCCGGAGGAGACATCGTCACCGGTGCGGCGACCGTGATTTCCGCCATGGGAGCCGGGAAAAAGGCGGCTGCCAGCATGCATGAATTTATCATGACCGGAAAAGTGACAAAGCCGGTTAAGGAAGAAAAAGAAGAGAAGAAATAATCCTCCCTTGAGCTCACAGAACCCGCCGTGGAAGTCTAATCCCGGCGGGTTTTCTCATTTTCCCCCGGGGAGGAACACCCTGTCGCGGTAATACTTCAACTCGTTGATGGATTCTTTGATGTCGCTCAAGGAAAGGTGGGCTTTCTTCTTCCTGTAGGCGGGCAGTGAAGGATACCACCGCTTCACCAGTTCCTTGATGGAACTCACATCGATGTTGCGATAGTGGAAGAACGCTTCCAGCTTGGGCATATACTTGATAAGGAATCGGCGGTCCTGCCAGATGGAATTCCCGCACAGAGGGGATTCCCCCTTTTTGCAGTTCTTGGAAAGGAAGCCGAGCACTTCCTGTTCTGCCTTGCGGCAATCCATTGAAGAGGCTTTGACTCGCTCCAGCAACCCGGAGGCTTGATGCTGTGTCTTGCTCCAGCTCTCCATTCTCTGAAGAGTTTTCTCCGGGTAATGGATGGCAATGTCAGGGCCTTCGGCCACAGTAAGAAGTGAACCGTCCGTGACCACGGCAGCAATTTCCAGGATCACCGATGTTTCGAGGTTAAGACCCGTCATCTCCAAATCAAGCCAAATTAAATGACCGCCCAAGGCTGCTCTCCAAGAAAAGGGGATGGCATTGGACTATAGGGGAAATGACTTCTGCTGTCAAAACAAAAGGGGCGCCGTCAAAGGCCTGCATTAGTAAATTCCGTCTTGATATCCGCTTGAACACAGGTTAGATTTCCCAGGCAAAGGACAACTCTTGAGTCTAACATCGAGGTAAGCTAGGGCAAACCGATTCACAATAAGATGGATTGAATCAAAAAACATCCTCCTTTTTTAAATTGATTAGTATTTATGCCCTTGACATTTTTATAAGCATCAATTACTAACAATTGATGTAAACTTAAGCATAATTAGATTCCATGAAGGCATTGCCTCTCCATCCGCGATTAAACTTTGACGAGTAGGTCGTATTGCCATGATCAGTCGTTATACAAGGCCCCAGATGGGGCGTATTTGGGAAACGGAGAATCGTTTCGCCAAATGGCTGGATGTCGAGATCGCCGCGTGCGAAGCCATGGCCGAAGAAGGCCTCGTTCCGAAGCAAGCGGTGAAGAACATCAAGGAAAAGGCCCGCTTTGACGTGGATCGAATCCTCGAAATCGAGGAAAAGACAAAACATGACGTCATCGCCTTCCTGACCAACGTCGCCGAGTATGTTGGCCCCGATGCTCGTTTCATCCACATGGGTCTCACCTCTTCAGACATTCTGGATACAAGTTTCGCCATGCTCCTGAAAGAAGCCATGACCTTGATCATCGAGGATGTGAAAGGGTTCATGTCCGTCCTCAGGGAAAGGGCCTTTGAGCACAAGAACACCGTGATGATTGGTCGTTCTCACGGCATCCACGCGGAGCCGATCACCTTTGGTCTCAAGCTGGCGGTGTGGTACGCGGAAATGAAACGGAACCTGAAACGCCTTGAAGCCGCCCTGGACACGATCAGTTACGGAAAGCTCTCCGGCGCCGTCGGGACCTTTGCCAATGTGTCTCCTGGGGTCGAGGCCTCTGCCTGCAAGAAACTTGGTCTCAAACCGGCTGAGATCTCCACCCAGATCCTTCAGCGGGACCGCCACGCCGAGTACTTCGCCGCTCTCGCCATTCTGGCAGGCACCATGGAGAAGATCGCCGTGGAGATCCGCCATCTCCAGAGAACAGAAGTGCTCGAAGCTGAAGAGCCCTTTGAAAAGGGGCAAAAAGGTTCTTCGGCCATGCCCCACAAGAAGAATCCCATTGGATGTGAAAACATTACAGGCCTTGCGCGCCTTGTGCGGTCCAATGCGACGGCTGCCATGGAAAATATGGCGCTGTGGCATGAAAGGGATATCAGTCATTCCTCTGTGGAAAGGGTCATTGGCCCTGACAGCACGATCTTGATCGACTATATGCTTCACCGTCTCAGCCGAATCGTCAAGAACCTTGTGGTTTATCCGGATCACATGACGGAGAACCTGAACAGGATGAAGGGCCTGATTTACTCCCAGCAGGTGCTCCTCAAACTCGCTGATCTTGGCTTGGGCCGGCAAGAAGCCTATGAGATGGTTCAGAGAAATGCCTTAAAGGTCTGGGACACCGGGAGAGATTTCGAGTCCCTTCTCCTTGAAGATAAAGAGATCCGAAAGCACTTGAGTGAAAAGGAGATCGAAGAGATCTTCAGTCTGGACTATCATCTGAAACATGTGGATAATATTTTCCAAAGGGTTTTCGGGTAGTCCGTGTTCCAACGCTCAAGATACCCCGCAGCAAGCTGCGGAGTATCCTGGCGAAGGCGAATGAAGGTGCCGGGGAGGATCCCAAGAGATCCGCTATGAAAAAAACGCTCTTTTGCCTGTTCGGTTTGATTTTGTTTTTCTCCTTCTATTCCCTTCTGGCAACCCGCTGGGATGATGTTTCAAACGCTCTGGCCACGAAACCGCCGAGAGATAAGGTTCCCGGTCCCCTTTTGAAATGGCCTGAGAAAGGCTCAGAGTTTGCAGTCCTTGTGGATAAATCGCTGCAGAAGGTCTTTGTATACCACAAGGACAATCCCTATGAACCTCACAGGACCTACACCTGCTCCACCGGTGAAAACGAAGGACCTAAACTCCGGGAAAACGATCGCAAGACACCGGAAGGGGTGTATTTTTTCACCCGGGCCTTTGATAAGAAAGAGCTTCTTCCCATCTACGGGTCAAGGGCCTTCGCCCTGGATTATCCGAATGCAATAGACCGGCGAGAGGGCAAGAACGGTCACGGGATTTGGTTCCATGGTTTGAACAAACCGCTGAAGCCCAGGGATACGAATGGCTGCGTGGCTCTGGAAAACCCGGACATCGATGACCTGGCCAATTTCATCCGCATCGAGGATACCCCTGTCATTGTCAGCGAAAAGATCGAAATGGTGGACCCTTCGGAGATGGAAAAAGAGCGGGATGAGGTGGTCCGAATAATCGAAACCTGGCGAACGTCCTGGGAAAGAAAAGATGTCGACAAGTACATGTCCTTGTACAGCGCCGATTTCAGTGCTTCCGGCAAGAACTGGCAGCAATGGAAGGAACACAAGGCTCGTCTGGCCAAACAATACAACAAGATCAAAGTCGATGTTCAGAACTTGCGAATTTTACAGAACGACGGGCTTGTCCTTGCATCTTTCATCCAGAAATACGGCAATGAGTATTTCAGCAGCGCAGGAAGGAAAACGATCTATCTCAAGCACAGCAGCCGATGGAGAATCGTCGGGGAGCACTTCGAAGGAGCTGAGCTCAAACCCTCCATCAAGAAAGAAGCACCGGCGCCGGAAGAAGTCAAACCGGTGATGGCGAAGAAAGAGCACGCGCTCAGAACAGAAGAGGAAGCAACGCCGGACGTGCTCAAGAAAGAACAGCGTCCCGCCGGGGGGGATGAGCATAAAGAACTTAGAAGAGTTGTTGGGGCCTGGAAAAAGGCCTGGGAGCGAAAGGACCTCGCCGTCTACATGTCTTTCTACGATTCCGGTTTTCAGTCAAGAGGCATGGATTTCAAGGCGTGGAAAAAAAACAGAGTGAAACTGAACCAGAAGTACCGCTCGATTACCGTGGACATCAGCGCGTTGAAGATCGAGCGGACTTCGGCTGTCATGGCGACCGTCAGCTTCACGCAGAAATATGAGGCGGACGACTATGAGGATGAAGGACTGAAGAGCCTCTTGCTCGTTAAGAGAGGCAAGGATTGGAAGATCAAAGAAGAAGAATGGAAACCTCTGGACCAGGAGTCCCGCCCGTAAGAAAAAAGCCTCGACGCCCTCTCCCCTTCACCATTATGGTGATGGGCAAAACGGGGAAGGTCCGATCCTTTGGCATTTCTCGCCGTCTTCTTTTTTGGGCCGCTTTATTTCTTCTGGCCTACCTTCCCTTGTCCGTTTTGGCGATCAACCGCTATCTGGAGCTTCGCCGCAGCCACTCGGTTCAGTCGGACACGGTGACCCTCCTTGAAAAGGACCTCGAGGACCATCGAAAAGTGCTTGTTCGATCCAATCAGCACATGGCCTTCCTGCAAGACTATATCCGTCATCTTGAGGAGGCAAGCGACCAAGCTATGGAATCTTCAAAGTCGGAAAAGCCCGCGACAAAGCGCGCCGAGAGCGGCCCTGTTGATAAGACTCCAAAAGGACAAAACTTGGTCAGTATCGAGGAGTTGGAAATTCAAAAACAAGGATCCAGGATGCTGGTGCGCTTCAGGCTGATGAACATGCAGCCAGGGGACAGCACCGTGGGAGGGTACCTCCACATCCTGGCACGAGGAATACAATCGGATCCTCCAAAAGAATGGGCATACCCTCAAGGGAAAGTGGTCAACGGTTTCCCGGAGAATTACCGCACTGGACAGGTGTTCACGATCCAGAGATTCAAGCCCATTCAGGGTCGTTTCAATTTGGGTCAGAGCTTGGAATCTCCTTCATCGGTAAGGGTGCTGATCTATGACCAGGCCGGTGCGATCATCCTGCAGAAAGACTTCGAGGTGAGTAGCTGATGAACCTGAGATTCTCGACCCTCAGAAAGGTCTTCTTATCTCTGGTTGGTGTGATGATTTCGACCTGGTCTCTGTTTCCATCCCAGGCTTTTTCAAAGAGAGAGCACCTTGTTTACTTTCCCAACACGGCCTATGAGCTGAACATTTACAAAATCAAGGGAAAGAAACCGGGCAAAAGCTTGATGCTCATCGGAGGCATCCAGGGCAATGAACCGGGCGGGTTCCTCTCCGCGGATCTCTATGCAGACATGAAGCTGGAAAAAGGAAACCTCATTGTCGTGCCTCGCGCGAATTTCTATTCCATCATCACCAACCAGAGAGGGCCGAACGGTGACATGAACCGCAAATTCAACCTTGAAGACAACGCTTCCACCATGGAAGACCAGATTGTGACCATTCTAAAAAAACTGATCAGCGAGAGCGACTATCTTCTCAATCTTCATGATGGTGCAGGATACTATCACCCCACGTACATTGATAAATGGCGCAATCCTACGCTCTTTGGCCAGTCCATCGTCGCAGACTTTGAGGAATACCGCATCCCCGGACCAACCAAATCCATCAAGCTGGGGGAAATGGCGAGAAGAATCCTTAAGGAAGTCAACCCCCGCATCAATGGGGAGCTTTATAAGTTTCACTTCATGGACACGAGGACGGATGCAGAAGACAGTCCTCACCGCGAACAGCGAGGCTCTGCGACCTACTACGCGCTCACCAAACACAACATCCCCGCGTTCGGCGTGGAAACCTCCAAGTTTCTCCCGTCCATTGACCTGAAAGTCCTGTACCACAACATGATCATCAATGCCTTCATGAAGCAGTTCGGAATCATCCCCGAATCTCCGGGCCTCAATCTGGATCCGCCTGTTCTTAAATATCTGGTGGTCGCCATCAACGGTCAAACCCCCATCGTGGTTGAGGGGACCCAGACCCTTGAACTCCGGGCAGGGGATATGATCAGCGTCACTCACATCGAATCCAACTACGAGCGAGGCCTCAGCCTTGATATCGTGGGATACGGCGGTGTGAACGACCTAGGAAAGGATTATGCGATCTTCAGGGATACCTCTATCCTCGTGCGAAAGGACAATCAGAAAGTTGCGGAGATCCCTGTCACGATTACCGAAAAAGTCGCAGGGGAGGAGAGCAGGACCACTTCCTTGACCAAGAGAATGGACTATTTTGTGATTGAAGCAAAGGGCCATCGACTCCTTCTGGCCAATGGAGAAACTCTCCATCTTGTGCGCGGCGACGAGCTGAAGATCGTCGACGTTCTCCCTGCCGCTTCCTCCTCATCCGGCGTGAAAGTCAACTTCAAAGGTTTTGTGGGAGACCCCAGCAATAACACGGGAGAGGATCGAGGGTTTACCATCAATACGGGCTCTGATCTTATGGAGCGTTTCTCTCTGGATGGAAAAGGAGAGGCTTACGAAATCGTCGTCAATCAGGGGGAGACGATCCTTGGCCGAGGCGTCGTCAAACTCGCCTCTCCGAAGGTGGATTTCCTGGTGCTCCGGGTGAACGGTCACGGCCATCACATCCTGAAGCCGAAGTCCGCCTTTTCCGTATCCAGGGAAGATACCATCTGCATTGAAGAGATCCGGACGAACCTTTCCAGCAGCGACGGAATCAATTTGAAGATAAACGGTCAAACGGTGTTGCCGGGAGAGGAGAAGACCATCAAGGAGCTTTATCCTGCGGCCAAGAATTCGGATCCACAGCTTAAAGTTGAAAAGGGATCTCTTGTGCTCGGCATGATCACTCTGAATGTGCGATAGGGTCTTTTCTCAAAAGGCTCCTCATGGAGCTCTTGCTGCAGGGGAAGTCGTGAAAGAAGCCTGTCAGGCATCGGCAGGTCATCGCTTTTCAATATCCACTTTCAGGTAATCCTCCCAGGGATCCGACTTCCGGATCTTCACCATGATCTCTTGGCCTTCATGCAAATTCTGGCCGTTTTCTTTTTTCACTTCCGCGATGAGCAGAACATCGGACAAGAGCACGCGGTATTTATTCCTGATCACGTCAAGCACCAGGGCCGGAAATTTTTCCCCGATATGCTGGGCCAGATATTTCTGAATCCAGTACCTTGTGCTTTTCCTCGTGAGCAATTCGATGCTCTTCACAAGGGGGTCAAGAAGCAGTCTCTTTTTCTCCATGTCCTCCTTCGTGTAGCGAGGCGCTCCGTGATAGAGGTAATTTCCGATCTGGCGCTGCACCAGAAGATCATAATATCTCCGGATCGGTGAAGTCACCGTGGTGTACATATCCACTCCCAGGCTGCTGTGAGGCTTGGGCTCCGTATGGATGGAAAGAGGGCTGAGCTTGCGGCGCTGCTTGAAAACGTAATAGACGTAGCTGGTTTCTTCAGGCGATAGTCTTTCGACTGGAGTCTCCTGGCACCTGTAAATCGCAGGGATTTGGCGCTCTTTACAAAATCTTGCGGCCAGCCAGTTGTAGAAAATCATGAATTCCGCCACCATCCCCCGTGATGGGGTGTCCTGCTCGACCTTGTGCAGCAGGATGGACCCTTGGGCGGTCACCTCCACGGCGATTTCCGGCAGAGAAAGAACGAGAGCCCCCTGTTCCAATCGCCTCTGCCGCATGTTCTGGCTCAATCGTCGCATTTCCCGAAAAAAAGGCTCCTCATCGAGACTCCGGTTCACCTCGTCGTAGGTCCACTGCTTTTCCACCCGGATAAGGCTCGGCACAAAGCGGGACTCCAGCAAGTTTCCATCCCTGTCCAGCGCGGCGATCAGAGAGATGGCCGGCCGATCACACCCTTGCTTGAGGCTCAGGGCTTCTTGCGAAAGCGCAGCCGGAATCATCGGAATTTGATGCCTGGGAAGGTAAAGAGACGTTCCTCGGTGACACGCTTCTGCATCCAGAAGGCTGTCGGGTTCAATGACACTGGCCACGTCCGCAATATGGATGCCAAGATGGATTTTGCCTTCCTCCAGGTGCAGGCTCAGGGCGTCGTCAAAATCCCTGGTCATGGGACCATCAATCGTCCACACCCTCAGATCCCGCAGGTCCTCTCGCTTTCCCGGAGGGATTTCCGCCCGGCAGATCTGCTCGGATTCTCTGAGCTGCTCATCGCTGAAGGAGTCCCGAATTTCTAAACGGAGGAGGTCGAGGTTCTGATCCTCGCTCCAGATTCCAAGGCTCACGAGGATGCGTCTTGCTTCGCGAATATCCGACACGCCGGAGCGCTGGAGGAGGTCCTTTCCGAATTTCAGGGTGGGCGCCTCCTCTCCGTAGAGAGCCAGGTCAACAAGAACCTTCGCAATTTCTCCTCTGCATTTGGGCTCTTGAACCGGCTTCTTTTCAAGCACTCCTCGAAGCCACTCGCTTCCCTCTCTGAGTTTTTCTTCTTTTGAAGCCTCTTGCGCCACTTGCTCCAGGGAGTTGGCAATTTTCTCCTCTGAATTGGGAAGAAAGCGGTCATCCTTCATTTTGAAATGGAGCTTGTCCTCGAACAGCGCCCTCACAAGGCCGGAAATGTGATCCTCGGTGGCCTCTTCGCCGAAACACAGTTGCGCCAGGTAGGCGTGATCATAGCTCTCTGCCTCATCCTTAACGAGATCCCAGAGCTCTCGAACATGGACCTTTTCCTTCAGCCTGTTTCGCACTTCTTCAGCCTTTTTCAGTTTGCGCAAGAGCTCCTCCCGGGGGCTTTGGACATTGATGGAAGAAGTCGAAATGAAGATGGCTCGCTTGGGAGAGAGATTCATCTCTCGATTGGTGGGGGTCAAGAGGTGCAGACGACTCCCGTCGTCCTGAAGGCAGAGGCCGATGATAAAGTCTCCATGATCTATGTATTCGACAATCTTTCCCTGATTCATACGTGACATCTCTCCTAACAGCAGAAAGCCCGGGTGTCAACAAAACGCTTTTATCACCTTGACTTATCCACCCCTCTCCATTATCCTCCACAACCATTATCTTAGAGTTTTCCAAAACTTCTGCTTGTGTCAGGGATGCGTCCATGGGAGCGGCAAAACGCCTGACCTTTATCCTTCTTGTTCTTGGGCTTTTGATCTTCGGTTCTTACGGCAAAGCCCCTGCTGAACCATCCTCCCCTCATGATGAGACAGGCAGCTTCAATCCAGCCCTTTGGTTGGTGAATCTTTACAGAGAACATATTTCCTCTATCGATGGGGACCGATGCCCGAGCCTTCCCACCTGTTCTTCCTACAGCCTTCAGGCCATGGAAAAGCATGGCTTCTTCCTTGGGTGGATGATGACCGTGGATCGACTCCTTCATGAAGGCAAAGAAGAAACGAGAGTCTCTCCCGTGATTTACTTTGAGGGGAACTGGAGAATCTTTGATCCTGTTCGGAACAATGACTTCTGGTGGTATCATCCGGCTGCCGAAAACGACAAACGACATGAGCGCATCCAATAGACGTCAGCTTACCTCCCTCTCACCTCATCCCTCTCTTCCCATGGGGAAGAGGAGAACGGTGACTGGGGTCAAGAGCCTCTTGGTGCTTGTTGCCCTTCTCCTGGCTCTGCTCTTGATGCCGGGCAATGTCTTTTCCGCCCAAATCACCATCGACAGCGAGGAGCAGTTCCGTTTTGCCGAGCAGACCATGGAAAAAGGCGATTATCTTCGGGCCGTGGTCGAGTTCGAGCGCTTCCTTCAGTTTTTTCCCGAAGACAAGAAAGTACCGAAAGCAAGGCTGCTCATTGCCCAGTGCTACATGAAAGCCAAGGATTACGAATCCGCGCGGAAGATTCTCAATGAGGTCCTGAATGGCTATAAGGGTACGCTCGTGGCCGGGAAGGCTCTTTTTCTAATGGGGGAATCCTACTTTGAACAGGGGCTGTATGACGAAGCGGAGCGCTACTTCAAGGGGGTTATCGCAACGTACCCTGAACCTGAGCTGAGAAACAGCGCGGTTTACCGGCTCGGCTGGATTCAAATGCAGACAGGGAAATGGCACGAAGCTTCAGAGACGTTCAAAGCGGTTGGGGCAGGCAGCCCTCTGTTTCCGAGCGCTCAGGATCTGTCCACCAAGAGCCTGGGCGGAGAGCTTTTGCCTTACAAGGACCCGACAACAGCCGGCGTATTGTCCGTTGTGCCTGGGCTCGGGCACGCTTACTGCGAGCGCTACAAAGACGGAGCGGTGGCCTTTCTTATCAACGGGCTTTTCATCGGGGCCACCGTCGAGGCCTTCCGCCAGGATCAAGAAGTGCTCGGAGCGGTTCTGGGGTTTGTCGCGCTGGGCTTTTACACCGGCACCATTTACAGTTCGGTCAACTCCGCTCACAAGCACAACCGGAAAGTCAAAGATGATTTCCTTCTGGGATTGCCTGATGCCATTGATCTTAGTTTCTTCGCCACCAAAGAAGGCCACATCGGCCTTGCCTTGAAATTCACCTTCTGACTTCTTCTCTCACAGGGCTCACAGAGAACACACGAACGGAATCAAAAGGCTAGAATTTTAGCCTGCAACTTCTTTTTATCATACCGAGGCGCTCTTGGCGGGGCATTGGTGTCTTATCTGAAGTGACTGGCGGGAGAACGAAAGAAAAGATGCCAATGGCCCACTGATCCGCTTTGGTTGCGGCAAATGGCCTACGTTAGGATTTTCACTATGGTTTTCGGCGAAGGGCTTCCAGAATCTGTTCTTTTGTGGCCTTGGGATTCTTAGAGAGGATGTTAGCAATCTGGTTCGCGGTAAAGGCCGTGGAAATGGACGTTCCGGCATAGATCCCGGGCTCCCCCTTGTAGCCTACAGGCAGCGAAGCAAACCCCGGCGCATACAGGTCCACGAAATCCCCACGATTAGATTTCTCCCACGCTTTCCCGTCCGGAGCAAGGGCTCCCACTCCGATGACCGCAGGATAAGCGGCAGGGTAGTGCGGTTCCCCGGTCGGCTCATTTCCTGCCGAGCCGACAATGATGAGACCCTTTGAGTCTGCTAACTCAAGCGCCTCAGAAAGAAAATCGCTCTTAGTCTCTGATCCCCAGCTCAAGCTCATCACACGAGCGCCATGCTTTAGCGCAAAATCCATGCTTTGCATGAGGAGAAAGTTGGACGTAAACCCGTTTTCATCAAACGCCTTGATGGCTATGATGGGCGTTTGCGCTACGCTGTCCCCCTTGACTCCCATGGGCTTGACAACCCCGGCAGCGATCAAGGCCATCTGGGTTCCGTGCCCTCCTGTGTCGGAAATGGGCTTGTCCGGATCCAGCGCGTCGAGGGAGGCGAGAACGAATTTGTCCAGCCCGGAATCAGCCCTTAGCCCTGAATCGATGACCGCAATAGGAGTCCCTTTGGGCTGTAGATAGGCATCCGCATAGGATAATCGCAAGGTGCTCAAATCGAGGTCTCTCGGAGATGGAGGGACCGGATAAGCGTAATTGGGCTCGGCGCTACCTACGCCGCCTCGCTTCTGAATCTCTTCCACCAGGCCCGGCACATCTGAGCCATCAGGAAGGCGAACCTTATAAATCCCCACGGCCGGGTAGCTGCCAACAAGAACTCCCCCAATCTCCTTCAGGAGCTTGATGAGTTCCGAGGCGTCAGCCCCCGGCTTGAGTCTAATCAGAATTTCATCTTTGACATAGAAGGATCCATCCTTGGGATTTCTGGCAATGGATAGGGTAGAAGCTTTGCGCAGAGGCTTCATGAGATCCTTCTGTCCGGGCCTGAACACCTGGATTTCGGCGAGCTTGGGCAGAGGCCCTGACGGCCCTTGACTGGATTCCCAGATCAGGACGTGATCCAGGCCTTTTAGGATGGACTCAAGGGCTTTTTGTACCTCCCTGTTTTCAAACGAAGCGGTGATGGCGGGATTGATCTGAGGATCGATTTGGACCCTGATTCCGGAATTCGACAGCCGCAGCAGAATCTCCTGAAGAGGCGCCTTTTCCGCATTCAGGCTAAGCCTTTCACCACGGAGCTGAGCATCTAAGACGGCGCAATGAGCCTCTTCCCCAAAGACCACCAGCATGAATAACGTAGCCCAAAGGAGGGCGCCTTTTCTCAATCGGGGTTTCATTGAATGATGGGTATAGGAAGGATTCAACGTCATGTGTAGAAATAATATAGTGCCTATGCATGAAATCTTCAATCTGTTATCTCCTTAGAGCCCATGCAAATTGCAAATTCTTGTTCTCTCTGGTAATGTCGCCAGCTAATGCCGCTGCGTCTCGGAGATTGAATACGAATGAAGAAGAAATCCTCTTTTCATCAGCGCCTCTTCATGGTTCGAGAAAAACTGCACCATTTGCCTTTCGACACGCTATGGGTACTTCAGCCCGAGAACAGGAGATACCTTTCAGGATTTAAAGCGACCGATGGGCAACTGACGGAATCCTCAGGTTCACTTCTTATCAACAAGGACTCCCTGATCCTTGTGACCGACTCCCGTTACACGACCGAGGCGGAAAACGAAGCCGTTGATTTCGACGTGATCACCTTGAAGAAAAGCTTCGCGGAAAGCTTTCCCGAAGTAGTTTCCAGGCTTGGCACAAGCGTTTTAGGTTTTGATGAAAACCATGTGACCTGGGGCGTTCATCGCGACCTCGCTAAGAAGCTGAGAAGGCTCTCGCCGCCTGTTCGCCTTGCCCCGGTCAAGGGACTGGTGGAAGGGATGCGAGAGGTTAAAGACCTGGCTGAGATCAGAGCAATGACAGCGGCCGCGGATCTCATGTCGGAAATCCTCTCCGCCGTCATCAAGAAACTCAAGCCGGGCAAGACGGAAAAAGAGATCGCATGGGAAATCGAAGGCCTCGCCCGAGAAGGAGGCGCGGACGGCATTGCTTTCCCGTCCATCGTGGCTTCAGGCCCGAACAGCGCTCTTCCTCACGCCGTGCCGACCGATCGCAAGATCCGGCCAAAAGAACCGATCACCTTTGATGTGGGCGTAAAGATCGACGGGTATTCCTGCGACATGACGAGAACCATTTTTCTGGACGGCGCGACATCCAAATTCAGAAAGATCTACAAGACCGTTCGAAAGGCTCAGCTTGCCGCTCTGAAACAGATTCGGCCCGGCATCAAGAGCACGGTTCCGGATTCAATAGCCCGACAAATCATTCGGGATGCCGGATTTGGCGATTACTTTGGCCACTCCCTCGGACACGGAGTTGGTCTTGCAACCCACGAAGGCCCAAGGCTTGGCCCGGAAAAACCGGTTGAACTCAAAGAAGGGATGGTTGTGACGGACGAACCGGGGATTTATATCCCCGGGCAAGGAGGGGTCAGGCTTGAAGAGATGCTGGTCATCGAGAAAGACGGGCCCAGAATCCTGACCCGAGATAGTCACTTTTACGATTTTTGAGAGAAACATCTTTCCATGGCCCAACCTGATAACTCCGATGTTCTTGCCGATCAGTTCATCCACCATCTGAGGGTCGAAAAGGGTCTGGCCAAGAATACCATCGAATCATACAGCAGAGACCTCTTAAGGTACTTTGCCTTTCTGGAAAAAAGCTGTCTTCTTCCTCTGAAGGCATCGCAAATCGACATCATGGAGTATGTTTCTTCCCTTGCAGGGTCTCTGTCCATCAGGAGCATTGCGAGGAATTTATCCAGCCTCAAAGTCTTCTATCGGTTTCTCATGTCTGATGGGAAGATTCAAACAAACCCCGCAAGGCTCATCAGCAACCCGAAACTGCCAAGGAGGCTTCCCGGAGTCCTGAGCGGTGAAGAAGTGGAGCGGCTCCTTGCTGCGCCGGACGCCCAGACAACCCGCGGGATGAGGGACAGGGCCATGCTGGAGCTTCTGTACGCCTCCGGATTAAGGGTTTCCGAACTCGTGGGGCTGAGGGTTGCCGGCATCAATCTCGAAGCAGGCTGGGTGAGAACGCTCGGCAAGGGATCGAAGGAACGAATGGTCCCCATGGGGTCAAAGGCGCAGCAATCTCTCAAAGAGTACCTTGCCTACAGCCGTCCGAGCCTGCTGAAGAAGAGAAGTTCTTCCTATCTCTTTGTGACTTCGCGGGCAAAACCCATGAGCCGACAAGCCTTCTGGAAGATCATCAAGCGATGCACCAGGCTGGCGGGGATTAGCAAAGAGATCTCCCCCCACTCCCTGAGGCATTCCTTTGCAAGTCACCTGCTCGAACATGGAGCAGACTTGAGGTCTGTGCAGATCATGCTCGGCCACTCAGACATATCCACGACTCAGATTTACACCCATGTGACGAGGGAGCGCCTGAAACAGATACATGAGAAATATCATCCGAGACCCTAGCCTCCTCTCCCCCCTCCCTTGATGGGAGGGGCTAGGGGAGGGAGGCTTTCGACTTTAGACACTCCCTCTTCTTTCGTGTTTTCTCTCTTTCGTATTTTCGTGGTGAGGTTTTGGTTTTTCAACTTTAGGCATTTTAGGTACTTTAGCTCCCTTTAGGCATTTCCCATGGGAAAGGTCATCCACTTCAAGGATAAAGGCGGCGTTCCTCCGAACAATCTCCTCACGGCAAAGCCTTTTGAGTTTCGGGCTGCGGATTGGGAAAGCGGGCACTTCATTCAAATGCTGAGGTCTCAGTCCGCTGCCCTGGAGAAACACCGCAAGGAGCTCTATGAAAAAGGAGATGCAGGAGTCCAGCACCTGCCCCCTCATTATGTGCTGGGCGGCAGTATGGCCTACACCATCCGGTCCATTTTCTTATACCGATCGAATGAAGAGAAAATGAGGGAGGTCTACTACCTGGCCGGACTCATGGACTGCATGATCAACAGGGTTCATCCCCTCCTGAGAACAGAGAACATCGGAGACATGTACAAGAAGATCGTAACCCTCAAAACCCTTCTGTCTGCGAACTGGTACGGATCCCTCGACCAGGTCCTTTTTCCGCTCGACGCCCAGTTCTACGATGACGGGGAATACAGGGGCCGAATCTCCCGGGCAACCAACATGAAAGAACTCTACCATGTCATCAGGGAGCAAACCGACGACATGTTTGACATCCTTTCCCTGGAATATGTCTTTTACATTCCTGGCAGAGGAACCGGATGGGACGTACCGAAGAAAGCGTGAGATCAAGGGTAGGCCTCATAGCGAGGTTGAAAAGGGGCTGCCTAGATTTATATTGACTGATGAAATAATGGGTGTTAGTTTAAAAATTCGGCGCGGGGTGGAGCAGTCAGGTAGCTCGTCGGGCTCATAACCCGAAGGTCAGAGGTTCGAATCCTCTCCCCGCTACCAAGGTAAAAACAATGGCTTAGGAGAAATCCCAAGCCATTTCTTTTTGTTCACTTTCTATAACTCCCAACACTACTCCCATCAACAAGCACGCGATTCGGGAAATCGAGTCGAGGCGGTGTCGGCAGGTCTTCATCGAGAATCAGCGCATTGGATCAGGCTGGACATTGGCCGCTTCTTTTGATAACCAGTACTTGATCGGCCAAGAAACAACTTCTAACTCCGCTTTTCTCTTCATCGGTCGGAACCTTTCTGACAACGTTGTCCTAAATCTGCACTTCAGAGGTTAAGAACGCCGAAATCGTCCTAACCGCATGCCATCACAAGGAAATGGCGATTTTGTTGTCTCGATTTTTCCCAGTAAGTATTACTCGCCTCGCCGCTGCCTGTGCCTACTGTTCTGATTACTGCTGTTGTTTCTCATGAGATTTACTTGCCGGGTGTTCGAGTGGGTCGGTCTTGGTCTGCGCTTATCAAGAAGGCGGAATAGATGGCGTAGGAGTGACAGGGGCTATAATAACTTGAGGAATGTTTGTTGGGTCAGAGGGCTATTGGGGGCCAGCCACAAAATCAGGCGTTAATAAACCTCTCATCCACGATGAGTGACGGTGAATTCCGGGCAATAATCCCTTCTTTTTACCTCATTTTTCGTGTCGTGCTGGCGTCGTTCCCGTGGTGCGGTGAGACATCATGCCCGGAACGGAGGGCATCGGGGGCATAGAATTGGCGCAGGTTTGGGCATTCTTGATGTGTTTTGTGGGGCAGTGGGGCAGATGTCGCCGGGGTGCCTGATACACACAGCCACAGATTTTCGAACTCCGAGCGCTCCGACTCGCTCCGTGTGAATGAGAACTCGAATCGATTCGAGAGAAATCCGAAGTTTGTTTTCCTCTTTGACTATCTCCCGCGAGTTCCCTATACTTACCTCATGAGCAAACGGCTACAGGTCATACTGGATGATGGAGATATGCGGGCAATTCGCACCATTGCTAAACGGCGTCGCATGACCGTCGCAGAATGGGTGCGCCAGGTTCTTCGCTCAGCCCGGCGCGAGGAACCGACTTCAGACCCGCGTCGAAAGCTCGATGTTCTTCATTCTGCTGTCCGTCATACGTTTCCCTCAGGCGATATCCAGCAGATGTTGGCAGAAATCGAACGCGGGTATCTCACTGACAATGTCCAATGATCTTCATCGACTCCAATATACCCATGTATTTGGTCGGTGCGGAGCACCCGCACAAAATTGACGCTCAGCGCCTTCTGGAAAGATGCATTTCCGATAATGAACGGCTCGTCACTGATGCGGAGGTCCTTCAGGAGATCCTTCATCGCTATGTCGCAATTGATAGAAAAGAAGCCATCATGCCGGCTCTACAAGCTGTGCTCGGCTTAGTGGATGAAGTCTTCCCGATCGAACTTCGCGACATTGAAAGGGCCAAGGATGTCCTTCTCACGACGCAACGACTTTCAGCAAGGGATGCCATCCATATAGCCACCATGGAAAAACATCAGGTGACGACGATTATGAGCTTTGACTCCGGATTTGATGGCTACCCAGGTATCAAGAGATTTTCCACCCTCTGACCTCCGACCCACATTAGGCTGCACATGCACTGGGTTCTGTTATGAACTCGAACAGATTCGAGAAAAGTTCTGGCACTAGAGCCTGAGGACCTAAAGGATCGTCCACATCGCCCTGTCGTCCAACCTATTGTAATTGACTGGATTATTGAGGTTTTTATGAATTAGGGCCGACGCGGGCGCACCCTCGCCAGGATCTGCAGGATCGTGTCCAAGACCTCCTCAAGGCGTATACCTATATCCTCTGCAAGGAACCGCAGCACGAAGTAGCCATTTTGCTGGAGCAAGCAGTCCTTTCGGCGGTCGCGTCGGTAAGCGTCAGGGTCTGATAGATGCTGAGCACCATCCAGTTCGATTGCCAACCGCGCATCGGCGCAAAGAAGATCGACTTCCATTCTGCCCCAACCGTCAAAAGGGATCGGCAACTCAACATTCAAGCGAAACTTGCCGGCGGTTTCAGGCAGCGTCTCCAGTCGGCGATACAGGAATGCCTCGCTGGCGCTTCGCGCACGGCCCACGCCTTCCAAATCGGAAGGAAATGAACGGGCCACATGGACAAACAAGGTCGCCAGAGGCGTGTCTACCCCGTCGCGAACCAGCCTCCGGACGCTGGCAGCGTAATCCTTCTTCCATTGAGGATCCACTGGAAGCGCTACGTCGGCAGGCCATCCCGCTATGGCGCTCGCCGGTAGCACGATCGTGTACCCGACCGCCTCATAGCCTCGGCACCGCCGGTCGAACATCCTTGCAAGCATGGGCACATTGAGATCCGCGTAATCGTAAATGCGGACTTCGCGCTTTCGATCATGGAGTCGATGCAATCGGCCCGCATACTGAGCAATGGTCCCTCTCCAGGAAACCGGCAGTGTCAGGAACAGGGTGTCCAGCCTGGCTTCATCAAAACCTTCTCCGATGTAGCGCCCTGTCGCCAGCAAAACCCTTTCTTCATTATCAGGGATGGTGGACAGGTGGGCCATCACGGTAGCAAGTTCCTTCCGGTCCATACCTCCTCGTAAAATGATCAGGTGGCGGACCTCAGTGGCGAGCATCTCTGCCAGCCGTTCCAGGTGGTTCGTTCGTTCCGTCAGGACAAGGGGCGACCGCCCTTCGCGCACTGTTTGAATGACATTGTCGCAGATGAGTCGATTTCGCGGTGCATCCTCAACCAATTCTTCATAAAGCTGACGGAACTGGCTTCGAGGGTCGGATTCGGCCGGCCGCGTAGGATAAAAGCCGGTCGGACGAACAACGACTGTGTGGGCAAAGGGGTGCAGATATGCCTGTTTCTTTGCATCCACGCGATATCGAACCGGTCCGCACTGCATGAAGATGATCGGGTGGCGGCCGTCCTTCCGGGTGACAGTAGCGGAAAGGCCTGTTACGAACTTTGCCTTTGCTCTCCGGGCCACCTGCTCGAAGCTGGGGGCGGAAATCCTGTGACATTCATCCACAACAAGATGGCCGTATTCACCGACCACGTCATCCACCACCCCTTTTCGAACCAGACTCTGAATGAGGGCTACATCCACCATGCCTGTCGGCTTCTTCTTGCCGCCGCCGATTCTTCCGATGGCTTTCATGGGCAACCCAAGAAACGCGGATAATCGATCCACCCACTGTTCCATCAGTTGACGACGGTGAACGAGGACGAGGGTGTTGACACGTCGTTGCGCGATAAGCCACGCGGCTATCACGGTTTTTCCGAAGGCCGTGGCGGCGGACAGTACCCCTGTATCATGGCGGTTCATCGTTTCGGCTGCCGCCTTCTGTTCTGGGCGGAGAGCTCCGTGAAAAGAAACCTCCAATGGCTTCCCTTCGCAGCGCTCGTCCCGGACCAGCGGCTTAATCTTTAAGTCCGACAGAAGCACTTGAACGTCTTCCAGACAGCCGCGAGGTAAACCGATGTGGTTAGGGTAATCCTCCGCGCAGGCAATGATGCGGTCCTCCCCATAGGTCGACTGCCTCATCGCCTGTAACCTGTAGAACTCCGGGTTCTGAAACGCTGCGAGGCGTATCAAACGATTCCTTAGTCCCGGGGACAAAGCTTCTTTAGCGACATAGATCTGGTTACCGAGAACCAGCTCCATACTCTCGGGCACCGGCCCCGCGAGGGGAGGCTCTTTTCTGCGGCGCGAAGGCGGTGAGGTCCAAGGGGTATCATCATCCTCATCCCTTGGCGCAAGCCGCACCCCGACAACTCGACCTCTGCCTTCGGCCTTCTGAACTATCGTCTCCAACTCTTGACGACCGATCTTTTGAATCGTCGACAAGAATGCCCACTGGTCCGGATAAGGAATGCACTGATCGTCCAGAAATAAGGTGTTGCCCACGCTCCCGTGCTTGTTTCTGCATCGGTAGCGCGATAAGGTTGCCAAATCCTCCTGTGGGTAATGTGTCCTGGTTGGGAAATAAGCGATCATAGGAATCCAGGCCGATATCCGGCCGGCGCTCCATGATCTCAGTCAGGATATGGGAACCAAGCTTCCGTGCCAGCGCGGCAGGGATTGGCTCCTGGAAAAATAGCCAGATGTGGCCGCCGCGGCCGGAGCGCGAACGCTCGAGACAAGCGGTAAGGCCCAGTTGGCGACATGTTTCCAGGTATGCCCCCGCGTCCTCGCTCCAACTTTTCTTGTCGAAATCCACTGCCAGGAAAAAGCACGTCTCGTCCTGGAGCATCGGGTAGACACCAACCACAAAATCTTTGCCGGTTTCATCTCGTCCGGAGAGATGCCGGCGGATCACCTCGTCTGTTAAGGGTAGAAAACGACGGTTCTGGCACACGGGACACTTGACCCGTCTTTTATCACAGAGAACCCTGTCCCATTCATTGCCACAAGCGGGCTGATAACCGACTTTGCCTGTTTTTTTGCTTTCAAAACGGCGGGCATAGACGTCATCACGTCCGCGAAAGAGGCTGCGAAACAATGCGATTTTGGCTTCAGGCGGAGAATGGTGATTAACGGCTCTGTCTAGCATTATATATGACGGCTCATGCTGCCGTGACGCGCAATACCTGGCTGCCGACAAAAACACGTATAGGGCATCAACCACACCGTGTCAACAGATGCCCTAGGAATCATAAGGACTTGCTTGAATGGATCTTCTTTGATACAGTAAGCTTATGAATCAACCGATTCTCTTAGTAAAATCCTTCCGGACAGACAGTGGGAATGAGCCGGTGTGGGAATTCCTGCCTGAATCAAAGGAGCGTCTGTTATGAAGAAACAAACTCGTTCCATTGATCAATTGTTGGAGCGAATTTCGGTCAATCCCAAAGTGATGGTGGGGAAGCCTGTTATTCGCGGTACGCGCATTCCGGTTGAATTGATCGTCAAGATGCTCGCCCAAGGGGTTCCGGAGAACGAAATTCTGGACGAATATCCTCGACTGGAGCTAGAGGACATCAGAGCTGCGTTGGCTTATGCCTCGGCTATTCTCAGCAACGAAGAAGTTATCTCACTGGTTGAAACCGAGCCGCCCTTGTGAAATTCATAGTCGATGAAAGCACTGGCCAGGCCGTTGTCAGCGAATTGCGCCGGCTCGGCCACGATGTGATATTCATTCAGGAGATCTTTCCTGGCATCGATGATTCTCGGATCCTCGATATTGCCGTCAATGAAAACCGCATCGTGATTACGAATGATAAAGACTTCGGCGAGCTTATCTATCGTTCCCGTTTGCCACATGCCGGCGTCTTGCTCTTCCGGCTTCGAGATGAAACGGCAGCCAACAGAGTTCGCATGATTAGAGAAGTGTTACAGTCATGCGGTGACAAGCTCCACGGCAACTTCGTCGTCGCCTCTGAACAAAAGATACGGATTCGAAGATCTTGGGCCAGGCCAGACCCAAGCTAACCTAATACATGAAGTCCCGCAAGACACCCCAATCCGATTTAGAGATCGCAAAGGCTCGCAAGAGCCAGTTATAGGAGGGATGTATGAGCCATCCTCACATTGGCAGCGATTTTGATGATTTCGTGAAAGAAGAAGGCATCCGGGAAGAAGTCACGGCAGCAGCTATTAAGCGTGTTATCGCATGGCAGTTGGCTGAGGCCATGAAGAGAATGCACATCACAAGGACTGAAATGGCAGCTCGCATGCATACGAGTCGTGCTGTTGTAAATCGGCAGCTAGACGAAGAGGACACCAGCGTTACCTTGGCTACGCTGGCGCGTGCCAGTTTGGCAGTGGGTATTCCGCTGAAAATTGAGCTCTTACAAGATACTGGGACATAGGTGAGAGTGAGCTGATAACGACTCCTTTATTGAATTTCAGAGAAACGGGCTCCTATCTCCGCCCCTTTTGCTTTTGTTAATCCTCGTTTATTTCTCCATTGCCTTCTCTGCCGCCACTTTCAGGACGAAACCCTGTTTTTGATATTCATCTATTTTCGTGATCAGTTTGATGTCGTCCTGGGTAAATCTGCGGTGATTGCGGGTGCCGACAGGTATCCACTCAACTTGAGCCAATAACCCCTTGCCGTGCCATTCCCTGATGCGGTTCTTGCTGACACCGGCCATTTCAGAGACCGATGAGATACTGAATGTTTTTTTCTCCATCGTTTTGACCTCCCATATGTTTGGTGCGGGGGAGAGCATTCCTGTCCCCCTACCCTTATGCGGTTAGATAAATAGGGTGAGAGTCATGGTGTTGAGGTTTATGGGATGGGAGGGATTTCTTTGGTAAAATGGGATTTGTAATCAAGGTGGCGATATTGAGCTGGCATAGCCGTCAGGGGGTGCCACAGGGTTGAGGGGAAGAGTTCCTGTTTACACCCTTACTCTGCCATTCGGATTTTAGATCGATCGCCTAAATTGCGATTTTCGTCCTGCGGAAATATCATTCATTTTGACTACTTGGACGATCCGGACGATCAGGCCGGTCTTTCTGTTTTCATCGTGTGCAGGGGGATCAGAAGGGGAGATTGGCAGTAGCACAGCGTCTTGAGGGAGAATCAGATCAGGGAATCCCTTTGCCGGCAGGGGTTACAATCGCAAATCAAAATCAGAGCCGGATTCAGCTAGGAACCCTGAATCACGAGCCATGGCTTCGATTGAAATAGAAAAGGCGGAGTGGTGGCTCTCGCTCCTCCTTTCGCCTTTAGCCTCTATTCCGAATCAGCTCCTACGAATTTTCCTCCTCACCCCCACAAGCCCCACCAGTCTAGAAGCGAGAAGGAGCATGGTGGCAGGTTCGGGGACGGCAATAGGCAGGGCCATTTCTGACCCTGCCCCTAAAGATCCAAAAAGGTGGCTCCCTTACTTCTTAGGTGGCTTCTTACATGGAAGGATCTTAACTGAATCACTCCCCTGAATGGGGGTGCCATCCTTCGTAGTTCCCTTAAGAATTCCCACCGTATCACCACATTGGAACCCAGTGTCCTCCGTATAGAAATGGCAGACCAGATCTTTTTTAATCCATCTCCGTGAATGTCTTCTGGCCTGTAGTAGCAAAAAGCCAGGCTATCTTCATCCCCTGTTCGCCCAAAGGTGAGTGAATCTTTATCCACAATATCGGAAGCGTAGAATTCGGAGGTGGAGAGGATGGCAACGGTGATTTCCCCGTGGCTATGCAAGTTGATGTTCTCATGATGCTTTCTCGGCATGATGTCGATGGAGACGGGTTCGGGGACAGGACTGATATCGAGATTGTAAAGTTGTTGTATCTCCGAATCCGAGAGGGCACGGTTATAGATGCGCACCTCGTCGAGCACTCCGTATAATCTGCCGGGATAGCCCGGCGCATCCCCATGAGCGCCAATGTAAAGATCCCCATTGCCAATGATGTTGGGCATCGTTATCAGTTTTGTCCCTATAAGGGTTCCGTTCAGGAAGAGGCGCAGAGTTGTTTGGTCGTAAGTTGCAGCCAAATGATAGAACGTGTTGGGGACGAATTCTACTGGGGCATAAGCGGCATTAGAAAAACTTGTCGGGGCGAAGGTGCCGTCGCCAATAATCACTGCAAGATAGTCTTGGGGAGGGTCTGGGGGCTGAATATCACTTGCACAGTAATAGTTGAAGGAGAAATTTCGCCACCACTGGCCGTTTCTTTTATCCAGGATCGTCCTGCTTGTTTCGAGGTCATTCAAACTCACCCAGGCACTGATGGTAAATTTGTTCACATTTATTGAGGACGAGTTTTGCACCTGTATATAATTACTTGCTCCCCCGGCAAAGCTGTAGGCGCTGTTGTGGTTGCCAAGTTTGTCATCTGTCAGGGTAGCTCCAACGTAAATTGGATCGTTGTTGAAGCCGCTATAATCGTTGGCGTCTCCATTGAATGGATAGTACGCCACCAAACCATCAGTAAGATTGGCATACGCTGGCCCCGAAAGAAGAAGAGCCAAAACCATAGTCATGATGACGTACAAAGGTCGCTTCATCTCAAGCCTCCCGCCGTTGTCTTTTGAAAGGTTTTGAAAGGATACCGCCAGAACTCAATAATTCTGCTACTACCTGTGACAGGGAGTTATGATGCCCTGATGCAGGCCAAATTTGAGAGGATACTCCATGAGACACCTCCTTTTTTGCGGTTAAGTGTGGGAGAACGGAAACCTGTCCACAATCCATGTCGGAGGCTAAAGGTGAGTCAAGACAAACTTATCCGTGCCTTCTCAATATGCAAAATTCATGCTGAAAAAGCAAGGAAAATCATCCCCAACTATTTCAGATACCTATAGAATCCCAACGGGCCTGCGTAAGATCAGTGGGAAACAAAGGTTCGTCAAACTATGAAAAAAATTCCCATTTACTGGTAGATACTTACACATTTTTTTGGTGAAGAGGAGGATCTCACCACCCGTTGATGCAGTCATGAGATCCCCACCTTAATCACGCTGCAAACGCAGCTTCTATCTGCGCACGGATGTTCCGCTTCATTTCGTAGAGCTGGGGGAATGTGATTTGTAACTTCTTCCTGATCGAGACATCTGGCATGCCGTCCATCGTCTTGTAACGGACGTAGAGGGTTTCATTGGGAGTGAGCCGGTCAAAAAACCTTTCCAGATCAACTCGGAAAATCGCTTGCTCATCGACTGGATCTTTGCCATTGCTGGAAACGGCTTCGGCAATAATGCCGTCTGCAAGCGGTAATTGGTCATAGTGGATAATCTTGAGGTTTTTGCGTTTATAGAATCCGGTATCAACGGATTTCCCTTTGCGCAGGGAAGAGACCATTTCCCATGTCGCCTTGTTCAAGAGAAACCGTTTGGTGGCATGAGGGTCTGTTTGAAGCGCCTGTATGCGCCCAACAGTCCTTCCTGTCTGAGATCCGGGTTGCCGTCGGATTCGATGTCGATGATTTTCTCATTTCTGTAAGTCGTTCATTGTAAAGCTGGCTCAATGTTTGGAAGTTCATCTGGCCGCCTCCATGAAAAAAGGCGGTAAATCCTTGCCGGGACCTACCGCCTCGATGGGGGTTCGTAATAACTTTTGCCGGTGGGTTAGGGGTTAATGGATGGGGGCACGTGCTTTGGGGTTTGTTATCGGCGACATCACGTCTGATGCCGTTTTCAGATGTGTCTGGATGAGATTTCCAGACGTATGGAAACTCATTGCCGATGTCAGAACTCCAGCCCTCGGATGGTGATTTCCAAATCGATTTGGAAACCCTATGTCAAAGTTCGCATTTCATAGGTTGTGAACCCCAAAATCGTCATAACTACCTGCCATCACAAGGGAATGGCAATTCTAACGCCTAGATTTATCCCATTAAGTATTACCCGCCTCGCTGCTACCTGGGCTTTCTCTTCTGATTACTGCTGGTGATTGTGATCGGATTTACTTGCTGGGAGTTGGGGTGGGTTCGTTTTTGGCGGGGGGTTGAAATGCGCACTCCTCACATGTGCTGTCGTCCTTACACTTGGCACAGACTTCTCCTGATCTAATCTCTGCCATCGTCCGGCCTGTTGCTTCCAGTAGCATGTGGAATTGGACTTCGAGCCTTTTTGATCAGCGCTGATCAAAAATGTGGAGTGGCTGGGGTAGGGACTTACGGGTACATAAATAGAAATACAGTATAGGGTATCAATACACGCACAGTGTATCAAGTATCTGCCCTTTTTCTGTGGCTAGGTGGGGTAGATGGGGTATGGGTATGTGTATGGATACAAGTACTTATTTATGTATTCATACCAATCCCACTCCATTCAGTAGGCCCATCTCTCCGAGGACTGGAACCGCTGGCTTACTTGCTCTGGCGGTTATGAATGGATTGCTCTTTCGGTGATCTCATGGATAGGCAATCGGAATGGCTTGAGTGACGGGCGGCTATAATAACCCAAGAATGTAAATGTGTTCGGATGACTGTGGGGACCCCATTACACACTGCGAGGATGGGGAGAGGGGATGACCATCATGGGATGCTCTCATCGTATCCGGCTTTTAGGAATGGTCCTTCTCGTGATTGGTATCCAGACCATTTTCTGTGATTTATTGGACTCACTGTGCGTGTGAATTTGGACAGAGTGCCCGGAACTGGGGGCACCGGGGGCATAGGATGGGCATGGGTTTCGGCATTTCTGAGATGTGTTGCCCGGCAGTGGGGCAGGTGATGCCAAGGTGCCGGATACACACACTCACGGATTTTGGAAGTCCGAGCGCTCGGACTCACTCCGTTTGAACGGGGACTCGAATCGATTCGGGAGAAGACGTTTCACGTCAAGGCATGGTGACCAAGATGGCAAACATCGTGGACCCCGGCAAGAAGCGCGAGGCGATCTATGCCGTGATCGACAAGCATGCGCCAAAGGTGGCACCGAAGCTCACTCCGGACCTGGACACGAAATCCTACTGGCGCAAGAAGTACGAGGACGAGCATGCGCTGAGGATGAAGGAAAAGGCAGAGTACGAAAAACAGATAGTCAAACTGGAAGCGCAGATTGAGAAGCAAAAAGCGCCGGTCAAAGCGTTCCTCGCTATGAAAGAGGCGGTGATGCCGATGATGTAGGCGCAGTAGAAAGGGGAAGAGCCACTTCGCGTATGGAAACCAGGGCCGGGGCGCGAGCCAGTTAGATGCTGAAACCCAGCGCTTCGCTGCGAGCCAATGCTGTGCTGAAACCCAGTCTGACATTGCGAGCCACTTGAAGCGTGTAACCCAAGACAAAAGTGCGTTTTCCCCGTCCTTATGCTACTCTTTCCCAAAAACGAAAGGAGCCTGAGCCATGAAAAAACTGATTGTGTTGGCAGTAGTGATGATGTTGGCGGGGTGTGCGACGACAAGTCAACCGCCTGAGGGCATGAGATCAACTCAAAATATTCCCATACCCATGACGGAATCAATGCAGGGGATGTTTAAGAGCCTGATCAACCAATACGGCCTTGACTGCGCGAGGGTGACGGACTTGGGAGACGTTGCACTGGAAAAGAATGCTATAATCACAAAGGCACAATGTGACGGGCAGATTTACAAAATCACAACAACAAGGGACGGCCAATGGTTTAGCATCGTTAAAACCGCAGATCCCATTTCGCAGAGCATGGAGGCGCTCTACCAGCGCGTCATCTATGGCAATGGGTTTAAGTGCTCTGATGTTACGGATATCTATGGAATCAAAGAGAGTAGCATTTTCAAGGTAACTTGCATTGAGGGCACTTATAAGGTCGTGAGGGATGGAATGACGTTTGTGTCAGTAAGTCAATGGTGATCCTATGCCCCTAAGACCCCCAAGACCATGCCCATGGCAAGGCCATGAAAAAACTGATACGTAGGAGACAGAAGCCCTAATGCCCGAAATCTACGCCGGATGGAAGGAGATCGCCGGCTTCATCGGCGTCTGTATCAAGACGGCCCGCGCCTACCACTTCCGCATGGGAATGCCCATTCTACGCACTCCTACGGGCCGTCCAGTGGTTACGGCGAGCATGTATCTTGCCTGGCTTACCCTCATCAATTCCGGCCCTCAAGACAACCAGAAATCCCCGCTCCAAAAAAATCACTAGGGTACCATTTTACCCCTTCAAACGACCCCCCAGCACTTTGACAGCCTCTGGCATGAAGGCAGGTCACCGGGAGCCAGATACATATACTCGCTGTTGTGAAAAACTCGAATCGATTCGAGAGAGAATTTCGCCATTGGTCGCGATCCAGTAGTTGGCGGGGCCATAAGATGCCGGGATTTCGTTCTTGAACCATCATATCGGATCCTTTCACACACACGCCTTGCCATCCGTGTATGTGTGTGACGGGTTTCGGGGTAGGGATAAAATAGAGAAAGTTGAACCCACTATTGTCCCCCTTTTTGATGGTGGACGAGACAAAGCAGAAAATATCCTTGATGCGGAAAAGGATCGTCCACATCGTCCCATCGTCCAACCTGTTGTAATTGCCGGGATTGTTGAGACAGATCGATAGAGCGAATTGTAGGGCGATACCCGTTCTGCATCGTCCAGACCGGCCAAACCGGCATTATCGATGTGGGCTACTTTTGGGCTACTTTTTTTCAATGTTGGGTGATATTATTGCGGATATTGCGGTTATTGAATGACTCGGAAAGTGAATAAATCGCCTGGAATTACGGATAATTAATGGGATAACAGGTAGTTGGGTTATTTTTGTCTGAACACCCTCATAACCCGAAGGTCAGAGGTTCGAATCCTCTCCCCGCTACCAAGGTGAAAACAAGGGCTTAGGAGCAATCCTAAGCCCTTTCTTGTTGTTCACTTTTTATAACTCCCAACACTACTCCCATCAACGAGCACGCGATTCGGGAAACCGAGTCGAGGCGGTTTCGGTAGGTCTTCATCGAGAATCAGCGCATTGGATCAGCTTAGGCTATTGCGGATTCTTCCTCTGGCTCGACAGCCTTGCCGTACTTCTCGGCCATTGCCTCGGCTTCCGCCCTGATCTCTTGCCTCAGAAAAGAAGGTTCGATGACCATGGTTTTTGAGCCCCAGCTCATGACCCAGAACTTGATCTCCTCCGTTCCAGCCACCTCGGCTTCGAAGACGATGGAGCCGTCCTTTTGTGAGATAATTTTCTGGGTTTCGTGCCAGATTTTTTCTTTGATGTAGCCGGCAGCTTCAGGGCTAAACCAAATCCGAACCTTTACCGGCTTTCCCTGATACACTCCGAAACTCGGCCTCATAAATTCCTCGAAATCGAAGTCCTCCGCGACCTCGAAGGACTCCTTTGTCTGGTGGAGCATCTTGATCCGGTCCAGGGCGAAAACGCGGACCTCATTCCTCAGGTGACAGTAGCCGATCAGGTAGAATGTGCCGTTGAAGAACCAGATCCTGTAAGGATCCACTTTTCGCTTGCCCTCTTTCTTGCGGCTCATGCTGTAGTAGACCATCTCGATGGACTTCTTTGGAGTGCTTCGAGATCCCGGTACAGCGTTCGGGGATGGCATTCGAGATCCTCAGCGAGTTCGGCCGCCGATTTCCCCCTTCGGGACGTGATGAGGGTCTGGATGATCTTCCATTGCCTTGCCAGTTGGTCGCCCCTTGGCATACCCAATCTCCTCTTTAGAGTTCCTCTATGAGTTCCTGAAAAATGCCTAGGACATACTGTCTGAACTGTTCATCAGTCAATTTGGGAAAGGCACCTGCTGGCCGTTGGCTGGAAATCATGAAATCTTCAAGCATGGAAAATTTTCAACCTTCGACGATGGATCTCAGTCGTCTTTCATAGAGATGCTCGGCCTGCTCAAGACCTCGGATAGGGTAGTTGTGCAGGTCAAGATACAGCTGGAGGTCTGAAACCACCCATACGCCCCTAATTCTTTGCTTACCACAAAAAACCGAATGTTTGTAATAGGGCAAAAGGAATATGAGATTGGCGCCTTCTTCGGCCTCCCTCAACTTCATCTTTTCCATGAACCAGTTGATAACCTCTTTGTTCTCGGCGTAGATGTGGACCTCTTTGTAGACGGAGTATGGGTCTATGAAATTAGCTCCCGCATGAAGCCCGAGGGCGTAAGTAACGTCATCCGGGATCCGGGCGGCGGCAACCTTTTCTATGATCTCCTCCGGGCCTTTTGACAAACAGAAGTATCCTATTTCTTGATTCCTTTTGTAGTCATATTCCCGGACCCAGTCATCGAGAAGACTTTTCGGTTCGCGCAGTTTTATCTTGGTGTCGATACGGGATACACAGTTCCTTTTTTCAAGTTCTTGAGCCATCCTAGAGACAAATCCCGGGTCGAGACCAATGGATTAGCGCAATTGAACCAAGCCTTTTG